>NZ_JBQEOA010000001.1:1080331-1632262 GCF_052044975.1 Chryseobacterium sp. 22458
GTGTTGTTTTTTTTTCGTCGCGGGGCCACCCTCCCCCCGAAACTCTTTATGATAAGCAAAGTATTTTTGCTTTTTTATTCAAAGATTTTAAATTCAGTTAAGGTTCAAATCAATTTGAATGAAGCATTACCCTTAAGAATATCTTAGATATTTCCCTTAATAAACTTAACAACTTAATTTCTTCTTAATGGTTCAAAAATCTAATGTTTCCATTTAAAAATCTTATAAAAAAATCAAAAAAAGACTTTAGAGTTCAAAAAATTGATAAAAGCCCAAAAAAGCCGTATTTTCCCATCCTCAACCTATACTATCTGTTTGAAATTAACGTGGATTTATGGGCAAAAATGCACTTTAATCAAATTTCAGGATTTTTACATCTTAAAGACATTAAATTTATGTCCATCCGGGTCGGCAAAGACAAAACCATAATAATTGTTGCCAAAACTTTCAGGTTCTGAAACTAGTGTTCCTCCGGCATTTTTAATTTCTGCAGCCCATTGATCTACCTGATCATTGTTTTCTGCAGAAAGGGTAAATATGATTTCATTCGACGTTTGAGAATCTCCGAAGGCCACATTTTTCACATTTTTTTCAAGGATATTTTTCAGAAAGAAATGGATCACAAAATTATTATCTCCGAAGAAAAAACTTACTAACTCGCTAGAAGTGTGAGGATTGTTGGGAATACATCCTATGGCTTCATAAAACTTTTGGGTGCGTTCCAGGTTGGTAACTGCCAGATTGGCCCAGATCATTTTGGGTTTCATATAATTCTATTTTTTGGTTAAAGTAAAATTAATTCCTTTTAGAAGGATAAACATTGCCATGTGACAAGATTTTGTATTTTTAATGGACAGAAAGAAATAAATGGGAAAAGTACCTGAGATATTTGTCAAATGATTTAACATAATATATTGAGACTGAATTCATAATGAAATTAAGAGATGAAATAGAACCCGATTTTGAAACAGCAGAAAAGCGGTATCCGGAAGTATTAAAGCTTATTTTAGACTATACAGAGTGGTGCGATGAGCATGGTGATGAGGATTCTGTTGAATATAAAAAGCTGGAAGACAGGCTTCATAGCATAACCGGGAAAGATATATCTCAGTTTAACCTTTGGGAATGGTGGGAAGGTGACGGAGCAGAAAACCTTGCATTTAGCATTAGTCTGCCTGAACCGGAAATCGTAAACAATCTTACAAAAGATGAAGTGGCTGAAATTGTGAGACGTTTAAAGACTTTTGAAATTTTGGATGCTGAGAATGGAGCATTTAAATCGCTGTTTTACAATTATATATGTTTTGGAAGTGATTTTTATCCAAAATTCCTGAAAATGAATGGATTAGCATATGATATTAAGTTGTTTCAGAGCCATAAAGATAAAAACGGAAACTATTTTGAATTCAGCCGGGAAGAAATTACAGATCAGCTGTGGAATGGGAAATAATTCACTAAAAGGATATTAAAAAAGTAAGAATGAATGAGCAGATTATAAAGAGAATCAATATTTTAGGAGGAAATACAGATGCCGTAAGTAATGATAAAAGCTTTGCAGAAAACTGGCAGAGCATCAGGTTTGATCATCATCTTTATGATAAAGATTGGGATGTATACGGGATTGATGCATTTTATGAGTCACATAAAGATGTATATGAGAAAGATTCCGGCAAGTTTTATGAGAATCTGCTGGAGCATTATTTTTCTGATCATGAGTTGCCGTACGGGCAATATTTTTTCAGGAATTGGATTTTCACGCCATTTAAAGAAAATACAGACGATTATGAAGAGCTTGACGGGCTTGTAGAAGAACATGAAATCCGTGAAGTTGTGGAAGGCACTGAGATGGAATTTATATGTTTATTTTATTTCTATGGCTATCCGGATCATTTTTTTATATGCCTGTCAGATCCTGATCCGTCTAATCCGACTGTTTATAGTACAGACCATGAAGTGTATTTTCAGGAGATTGAAAACGAAGGAAGCCTGGAGAAATTTTTAGATCGGTTTATGACCAAAGAAGAATTCCAGGAAGTCGTTAAAACATATCTGGAAGGAAAATATGGTAAATAACGGATTCTGAGCGATTAGGTATACTCCATAATTGATTATTATTTTTCCTATAATTTATATTATGTTAAATTGAATATGTTTCTTACTTTCTGTTTCTGATCAAGAACATTTTAAAACTACATCCTACTGTAAAGTTAGCAGTCAATCCTGTTTTAATGATTATTCTATATTTCCGATTTTCAGAAATAAATTTCTTTCTCCTTCAGGTTAAATCTGTTATGAACTAGATTTTAATTTGATGATATTGTACATCAGTTTCTCAATACGATCATGATTATACTCATATATCATTATTACTTAGGATTATAGAATTAATAAGCTTTATAAATTAAAATCAATATGACATATTTTCTATTTGTATAATATTTTATAATTTGATCGACAATTATTTGGTTAAATTTTAATAAATCAATAGATTTGCATTAAAATTACACAATGGAAAAATATTATTTCTGTCCCAGGACTGGGATACATCTGGGCAAATCTGTCCCGTAAAGCACTAAGAATCCCTTACATACTTGAATAATGGCAACAGAATAAATCATCTGTAACCTGCCTCAAACACAGATTCTATCTAAACACAAATTAAAATCTCCTTAAATAAAAAATTATGAAAAAAAGAATTTCGGCTTTTGGTCTATTAATCTCTGCTCTGAGTTTTGCTCAGGTTGGCATTAACACCACTAATCCCCAGACTATACTTCATGTAGACGGGGCTAAAGATAATGCTGCAACGGGTGCCCCTACGGCAGCGCAGCAGCTGAATGATTTTGTTGTCACTTCAGCTGGAAATGTTGGGATCGGTACTATAACTCCTCAAAAGAAACTAGACATTAACGCCAATAATGCGAGTTTAAGAATTACTAACCTTCCGGAGCAAATTTCTAATGACCAGGACTTTCTGACCATTAATAACGTGAATGGTGATGTGGTGGCAGCGAGATATGTCTATACAACAAGTATTACAATACCTGCCGGAACCAACGGCACTGTTACCATTCCTTCCAGTGCAACTATTCCTAATGGAATGCTGGTAATCAAGTCCAATAACACCTGTGGAGTGAATATGATTACGAATTTTATTTATTCAGACATTTCTTTGGGATATGCTACAGCTATTGCAGGAAGTGTTGTAGGCTCCTCCTCTATTGCACCTATCCCCGGTGGTGGTGGCGGTTCCGGAGTGTGGTCAGTTAAGTTTGCAGGCATGGCTACCTGTGGTACAGGCAATAGTACTCAGTTTGATTATACAGTATCCAAACCTACGGCAAGCAGCTATCTGATTGTGAATAACGGGAATGTAGAACGAACTTATTCATTAACTATTTTCCGTCTGTAATCTCCTGATGTTTAAAGGATCATTGCTATAATGATCGGTTAAAAAATTAAATTATGAAGAAATTATTTATAATACTTTACGGATTTCTCTTTACTGCCGGTTATGCCCAGTTGGGGATTAATACAACGAGTGTACAGGGAGTATTTCATGTAGATGCCGGGAAAGATAATCCTGCCTCAGGCAATCCTTCAGCGGCACAGCAGCTCAATGACTTTGTAGCATCATCGGCTGGAAATGTGGGAGTGGGGAAAACCAATCCCCAGAGAAAACTGGATATAGAAGCCAACAACCAGCCACTGAGCATTCAGAATTTACTGCACCAGGTGCCTGCAGATCATAATATCCTTGTAAGAGATGAAATCACCGGAGATGTTGTTTCTGCTAAATACAGTTACACTGTAACCAGTGTAGGTATACCTGCCGGGGGCAGCGCTACCGTGACAATACCTTCTAATATTAATATTCCGTCCGGAATGCTGATTATCAGAGCAGGTAATTCATGTGGAAGAACAATGATTTCCACCTATATTTACTCTGATATGTCATTGGGATACCAAAGTTCGGTAGCAAGAGATAAAGTAGGAATCGTTACCAGTTCTTCAGGAGGTGCAGGTGCATCGGTAAGCTGGGGTGTTAAGTTTCCCAACGTTACTGGTTGTGCAGATGGAGGAAATGCTACCCAGTTTGACTACACTCTGGTAAAGACTGCAGCTGATACTTATAGGATTACCAATAATGGAAATATTGGCAAAGCGTATACTGTTACAGTATTCAGACTATAGCCTTACAATTAAAGATAAATAATAAATGCCGGAATTTTCACTCCGGCATTTTTGATAGGAAATGAAATTAATTATCATTCCACAAAAAAACCGCTCTGAAAAGAGCGGTATACTTTTTTAACTTTTAATGGGACTGCCGACTAGCAAGTAGTACCACACTCTAGTAATCTGATGTGGATCACACCGTTGATTACACACTGTGTCTGGCAAAGAGCGTTTCCTACAACGGTACCTACACCGCCAACTACTCCACCTACTGTAGAACCTACACCGTTAACAACACCGCCAACGATTGTTCCTACACCACCTAATACACCGCCAACTACTCCACCTAGTCCTCCGATCAATCCTCCGATTGGATCAAGAAGTCCTTCACCTGAAATAGTTTTTAGCTCGTTTCTGTCTAATTTTTTTAAGTTTTTCATAACTATAATTTTATATGATTATTACATCACGAATATATGAATAATTATAATAACTACATATTATTTCGAATAAAATAATCAAATATTTTTATAATTTAATATTTCATTAATATAAAGGTGTTTTTATGAAAATATCATTATTGTGTATATCTGTTTGATTTTCTAAATGTTAAAAAATATAACTCAATTTGTCAAAATTGGAGTTAATATTTTACATCAAATATTGTTTTTATATGATTAATCTTCAATGCCTTCAAAAAATAATCATAAAGGCTATAAAAAGGCTTCAGCGCCACAAAAATTTACACCGGAAAATGGGTTAAATTCTGAAAATTTAAAAATATCGGATCAATTTATCCATTTATTAAGGTAAAACCTGCTCTGATCATTGATCACGAAAATCAAATTTTGTATTTTTGCTGACATACTTTTATCAATGTCAATTTTTTCAAATAATATACGCTTCTTAAGAGCAAGGAGAAAACTCTCCCAACAAAACGTAGCTGATGAACTTACAATTTCCCGGGTACGGTATTCTAAATATGAGAACGGGATCTCTGAGCCACCCATTGAGCTGCTGATCAGGATCTCCAAATATTTCCATGTAAGTATTGACCTTCTGCTGTCGGTAGATATTGAGAAATACCCGATGGATGAGATGCTGAAGCTTCCGGATAACAGGATCGTCCTTCCGGTTGCTGTAGACAATCATGGGAATGATACCATAGAAATTATTCCCCAGAAAGCATCTATGGGATATCTGGAAGGCTATAGTGATGTAGAATATATTGAAGGGCTTCAAAGAATTGCTCTTCCTTTCCTTACCAATGGGAAATACAGAGCTTTCCCGGCAGATGGAGATTCTATGCCGCCGTTCAGAAACGGTTCTTATATTGTAGGAAAATATGTAGAGGGAATCAGTGAACTGAAACCCGGTAAAACCTATGTATTCGTTACTTTAAATGATGGGATTACCTATAAACGTTTCAAAGAACAAAAAGAGAATGCAATCTGTGTAAGTGCAGACAATTCCTTCTATGAGCCTTATGACATCCCTTTCGAAGAAGTGGTGGAAATCTGGCAGTATGCTTCTGGAATTTTCCCGGAAGATTTTGAACCGGGAGATTATGAAAGCTATAATTTTAAAGAAATGTTCCGTGAATTGAGACAGGACATCAAGGATCTGGACCGCAAGGTTTCAGGCCGCAGAAAGAAAGCTTAGTTATTTGTATCTATAATTTATTATAAGGGCTGGTAAAATATATCAGTCCTTTATTTTTTTAATTCAATCCATACGGGAGCATGATCGCTGCTTTTTTCCCATCCCCGTACATGCACATCTACTCCACCTGATTCTAATCGTGGGCTGAGATAAGGACTCAATAAAATATGATCAAGCCTCATTCCTGCATTGCGGTCATAAGCTTTATATAAGTAATCCCAGAATGTATAGATCTGTTCCTCAGGATAAAGGGCCCGGATAGAATCCAGCCAGCCTTTTTTCTGCAATTCTCTAAAGGCTTTCCTTACTTCTTTTCTGTACAGTGCGTCATTCTCCCAGCGTTCAGGTTTGTAGACATCCTTCGGTTCCGGAATGATATTAAAATCACCGATCAGAATAGCCGGAAGCTCCATGCTGATCAACTGATTGGTCCGTCTTTTAAATCGTTTGATCCATGAGAGTTTATAATCAAATTTTGGTCCCGGATAAGGATTGCCGTTGGGAAGGTACAGACAGCAGATCACCATTTGATCGATAATTGCTTCTATATACCGGCTCTGAAGGTCTTCAGAATCACCTGGAAGTGACCGTTGTACTTCCGTAATTTCCAGATTTTTTGAGAGAATGGCTACCCCGTTCCAGCTTTTCTGTCCATTCCAGATGGCCTGATAACCGGCAGCATTGATTTCTTTTAAAGGAAAACGTTCCTGTGGAGCTTTCAGTTCCTGAAGACAGACGATATCCGGAGCTGCTTCTTTGAGCCATTGCAGTAAAACCGGAAGCCGGCCGTTGATTCCATTAACGTTGTAAGTGGCTATTTTCATGGTAAATAAATTGGTCCTGGTATGTGGATTCCGGCAATAATTATTCCATATGACTGATGAATGTCGGATTGTGTGTTTTTTTAATGCCTGAAGATTATTTTGAAAAAAGTCCATTTCCGGCAAATCCGGAAATGGACTCACCACTTCACCATCATCCATATCACAACTAAACTATGAAAAGGGAAGCAATAGCCTGTGCATCACTTCCTGTTAAAATTTCATCATAAGCTGCAGAACCTGCTGCTGTTCCAAATAAAGTTCCTGTATTATACCCTGCCTGGTTCACATTGTCTTCTCCGGCATACACAGGATTGGTTGCTGACGGCATATTTCCCCCGTTAGCTAGTTCAATCCATCCTTTATTGGCTCTCATTCTTCTTACCTGTGAAGCATGTCTGGCTTCAACAGAATGAATCTGAAGGGCTGCCTGAAGTACGACTTTATTCGACATTACATTTCCTGCCTGCCCTTTATAAGCCCGTACCCCGGTGTCTTCAAAAGCCTGCGCAAGAGTGAGAAACTGATTATAATCTGTAAAAGGAGTAAAACTACCATTGGCGGTAAAGTCGAAAGTAGGCTTACTTCCCGGAGTGGTTCCTAAAGAAGTCAGTGTACTTTTCAGAAAGCTGACATGGGCTGATTCATGTTTGGAGATCTGCATGAAGACCGTTCTGTCACCATTGGGAATAAGTCCTGGTGTGGATAATCCTATAGCATAATATTCATTTTCCAGATATTCCAGAACCAGTGCCAGCTGTAAAGCATCTGTAAGTGTACTTTTTAAGGCAGCACCTGTGGTTGCTGTTATCGTGGTTTCTGCTTTGGCTGGAGTTGCCATCAATGTTCCTAATCCAAGTGGTACTGCTGCTACTGCTGCTTTTTTTCCGAATAATGAGATATTCGTAAGAGTTTCAAGTCTTGATGCCTCCGTTGTGAAAAATTTATCATGGGAAAGCTTATCCAGTAATCGAAGAATATTCATAATATGAGTTTTAAGGGTGAATGATTAGATGATACCTCTTTCTTTCCAGGTAAAAGGTGTTTTAATGAATGCTCCGGCAGCCATTACAATATCTTTCGGTTCTTTTGCAAGGTCAAGCCCGTTAGCATCTATTACATCATCTCCTGAAAAATCTGCAGATCCGGGATTGATCAGATTCCTGATTGCAGAAGCATGTCTGGCTTCAACCGAAACTATTTTACCGGCAATAACCAGATAAGTTGGATTGGAAATATATTTTCCGGCGCCGTTATAAGCTGCCACTCCTGTATCTTCTAATGCTTTTGCAGTAGCCAGTACTGAATTCCGGTCATTAAAATTCACATTCGGGTACTGAAATTCCAGCTTGGGAAGGACATGGTCTGTAGCACCGCTGATGGCTACTTTAAAGAAATCCCTGTGTATTACTTCATGATGATAAAGGTCTGTAAAAACTTCTTTTTCAATGCTGGAAATTCCTGTATAGAAGTTATTAACTACTTTCGTGTAAAAGTCTGCTTCCAGTTGCTCCAGTGCATAGGCATAATTTAAAATACCCACATCTCCTGTTCCAAGATCATATTTTGATTCTTCCATCATCTGAAAGTCATCGTTGTCATCACAGCCTATTATGGTAAGGCCTGCGATGGCTAGCCCTACTCCGCTTAATTTTAGAAAATTTCTTCTGCTGGTATCAAGGTTTGCTCCCGCATTAGATACCTGAACTGTTCTTTTCATATGATTATTTTTTTTAGTGTTCGGATTAATAGGAAATAAGATAAAAAGCATATTTCAGTATACTGTTTATCCTGATCAATTATTAAGGCATTAAAACCGTATCGATGACATGGATCACTCCATTAGACTGGTTTACGTCTGCAATAGTTACTTTGGCACTGTTTCCCTTAGCATCTTTTATGTAGAGGTCTTTTCCTTTAGTCCAGAAAATAAGTTCTTCGCCCTGTACTGTTTTCATCATGCTTTTTCCGTTTCCAGCTTTTACAGCAGCCCAGATTTCTTTAGCACTGTATCTTCCGGGAAGTACATGGTACGTTAATATGCTAGTGAGTATTGCCTTATTTTCAGGCTTTACCAGGTTTTCAACTGTTCCTTTTGGAAGTTTTGCAAAAGCAGCGTCTGTAGGTGCCAATACAGTAAAAGGACCCGCTCCCTGTAATGTTTCTACCAGACCTGCAGCCTTTACCGCTGCTACAAGTGTTTTGTGGTCTTTAGAATTTATGGCGTTTTCAATAATATTTTTGGATGGATACATTGGAGCTCCTCCTACCATTACTGTCTTTTCTTTCATCGTTTGTGCAGTTACCTTCCCGCTGAAAGCAAATGATAAAACTATCATTGCTAAAACTGTGATTCTTGAATGTGTGTTCATTGCGTTGATTTTTAGTTAATTATATTGAATGTGTTTTTAAAATCATTTACGAGGCTGGTTTTATTTTAGATTGAAAAAAAACAAAATAAATTATAACTATCTGATTTGTAGTGTATTATTTTTATTGAAAAATAAAATTTAACTCCTGAAATCTAATTTTCATATTGAATATTTTTCAGTAATTTTCAGGAAAACATATACGAAATAAAAGATATTTCGGATTTTGATGGGTATATGATTTATTTTATTACATTTGACCTGAAAAATAAAAGCTATTAAAACAACCTATTCGGAAGACGAACTTATCGTTTTGCTAAAAGAAAAAAACGAAACTGGTTTTCATTATCTGTATGACCACTATTCCGGTGCGTTGTACGGGATCATTCTCCGGATCGTTCAGTCTAAAGAATATACTGAGGAAGTTATTCAGGATGTTTTTGTTAAAATATGGAACTCTATTCATCAGTATGACGCTTCCAAAGGAAGGTTTTACACATGGATGATCAATATTGCAAGAAATACGGCAATTGATTATTTAAAATCCAAAAGTTTTCAGAATGAGCTTAAAAACCAATCACTACCGGATTTCGTATATAATACTGCAGAACTTTCAACGGTCAATAATACATCCGATTATATTGGATTTGATAATGTGCTTGAAAGTCTGGAAGAAGATAAACAGGAGCTTCTGAATCTTGCTTATTATCAGGGATATACCCAGAATGAAATATCCGAAAAACTGAAAATACCGCTGGGAACGGTAAAAACGAAAATGCGGAATGCACTGATGAAATTAAAAGATTTGCTAAAAGACTATCAATAAATTGAACACTAAAGAATACATATCATCCGGAATTATAGAATCTTATATTCTTGGCCATGCTTCTCCTGAAGAGGCAGGGATTTTGGAGTGTGTGATGAAAAATAATGCTGAGGTAAAAGCAGCTTTTGAGGAGACACAGAAAACTTTGGAAGACCTCGCAACAGCACAGGCTGTAACTCCTCCGAGGGATTTGAAATCTAAAATCTGGAACAGAATTCAGCAGGAGCAGGTTGTTGAAGAAGTTCCTCCTGCTCTTTCAGCAGATATTCCTGAACCAAAACAACATAAGGAAAATATACAACAGGAGAAAATACAGAAAAACACATCCTGGAAAACGTATGCAATAGCTGCATCTGTACTGTTTCTTGTAAGTGTTGCCGGAAACGTATACTGGATGAATACCCAATCTGACAATCAAAAAGAAATAGCTTTAATGGCAGCTGATAAAAAACAACAGGATCAGGCTATGGAAAAAATGAACCGGAAAATTAATATGTTTTCCAATCCTGATATGCAGATGGTGATACTAAAGGGTGTAGAAAAACATACAGAAGCCAAAGCCATGGTTTTCTGGAACAAAAAAACAAAAGAAGTATATCTGAATGCGGAAAAACTTCCTAAAGCTCCTGAAGGAATGCAGTATCAGCTCTGGGCTATTGAAGACGGCCAGCCTGTAAGCGCAGGAATGTACACTGAAGATAAAGACAGCAGAATTGCTCTGGCTAATATTTCGAAAGCGCAGGCTTTTGCCATCACACTCGAAAAAGAAGGCGGAAGTAAAACTCCTACTATGGAAAATATGTTTGTAATGGGAGAAATTTAAAATCTTCTATAAATCAAAAAAAGCAAGGCAGACACTATCATTCCGCCTTGCAGGTTTCAGGTAAATCAGATACGGAAAATAACAATGTCCTTGTAGAATAAGTTGATGATCCGTTTCTTATAATACTTTAATTTTCTTCCGGTAAACGATCCTTATCTCCCTTTTTTCTATTGAAACGATAGCTGGCAGTCAGGTTGATGATTCTCCCTACTCCATATGCTGTGGACTGCAGCTGATAATCAGGTGTATTAAGTTCCTGTCTTTCAATCAGAGAATTAAATATATTGTTAAAGGCAATACTAAGAGTCATTTTCTCTTTAAACAGATCTTTGCTCACGGCTACATTCAATTTATATACCGGTTTATTTACAGACTGTATATCCTGAAAGCTGCTTCTGTAAGTAAATACAGACTCTATAGCAAGATTTTTGGGTAGTTTCATCCTTGAATTGAGCTGTGCTGTCCACATTTCGTCCTTCGATCCATATTCCTTCCCTTCAAACTTTCCTTGCTGTCTGAAGCCGTAATAATTGAAATTCAGTGCCAGATTCCACCAACCGAATGGTTTGTATGTAGAGGATACTTCCAGCCCGTATCTTTCTTCATGATCCAGATTGACCGGTGTGCGCAGAAAATTTCCGTCTTCCGTCTGCTGCAGGACATACTGGAAGTAATTGGCGGTGTTTTTGTAATAAACAGAAGGAGTAATCGTAAATTTATTGATTTTACTGAGCACTGAAAATTCTAATGAATGGGTATAAGTGGGATTAAGATCCGGATTTCCAATGGTAAGGTTGCGCAGGTCTGAAAGTCCTCCGAAAGGGTTAAGCTGCCAGAACCCGGGCCTGTCTATTCTCCGGCTGTAGCTGAGCTGTAAAATCGTATTTTCCTTTAATGCATATCCTAAATGAGCAGTAGGAAAAAAATCTATGTACTGTTTATTATTGGTGAAAATACCGGCCCGGTCAGAAATTCTGATGATGGAAAATTCTGAACGTAATCCTAATAAATAGCTCCATTTATTAATTTTATTCCCCCATTGCATATAAGCTCCTACTAAATTTTCGTTGTAATTTAATTTATTATTATACTGCTGTAATAAAATATCGTCTGATACAGTCTGATAATCACTTTTTATGGCCCGGAAATCTCCTCTTATTCCTGCTTCAAGTTTACTGTTATTTTTTTCATATACATAATCACTCTGAACGAAAATATCATTGCTGCTTTCTATATTTCGGGTAACCAGTTTAGGTGCTGACACCTGGGAAGGCAATAATCTGTACTGATTAATGTTTTGGTTTTCATCATCATTCCAGAAATCATAGCGTAGGCTTGTGGTCCAGGTTTTTCCTTTTTGCTCAAAGTTTTTCACATAATTCAGTTCCAGCTGGTTGTACTTTTTGGGTTCCCTGTAATGCTCATAACGATGGATCAGGCTGTCCTGCACATTCAACTGGTTAAAGTAATTGTATTGATAATCAATGTGATTGTTGATGATCAGGGTGCTGTGGTAGAAACTTCCGGTCAGTGTATTTTTATCATTGATGTAATAATCCCCGCCTACATAGAAATTATAAGCCTGGTCACGCCTGTTGGTCACATTGTTCTGGAGGAGCAGATTTTTCACACCATTCTTCAGAGTGGTCTGATTTCTGTCTTCTTTAATGTGAAGATTTCTGAAGCGGGTTCCTATATTACCGAACAGATTGAATTTTTCTTTTTTATAGCTGAAATTTATATTTCCGTTATAGTTGGCGGGATCTCCTACTCCGGCCTGTATAGAGCTGTTTAAGCCTGATAAAGTATTCTTCTTTAATATGATATTGATGATTCCTGCATTGCCCTGAGCTTCATATTTTGCGGAAGGATTGGTGATTACTTCTATTTTTTCTATCTGGCTGGCCGGGATTTGTTCCAGGCCGTTATTCAGGGAGATTACAGAAGGTTTACCATCGATCAGTATCCTTACTCCTGAATTTCCTCTCAGGCTCACAGCTCCATTCACATCTACGTTTACTGACGGAACATTGTTTAAGACGTCATTGGCACTTCCACCTTTAGCCAGAAGATCTTTTCCTGTATAGAATACCTTTTTATCGAGATTCAGGGAGAGACCGGATTTTTCTCCGGAAACCGTTACTGTTTCTAGGAGCTGATAATTTTCATTTAAAAAGAGATCTCCAAGATCAAGATCTTTCGTTACTGATTGGTTGTTCAATGTAACAGGTTTGAAAGTACTGAAATCTATGGAGATATTCCACTCACCTGCTTCCGTCTGCATTTCAAACGCTCCACTTTTATTGGTCTTACTGCTTTGCTTCTTGTCAGGATTCTGAACTGAAGACAGGCTTATTAAAGCATTTTCCAACGGTAAATGAGTTTGCCGGTTCAGTACCCTGCCTTTAATTATGACTGTTTTAATGACCTGAGCGGTTACTGTATTTTGCAGGATACAAAACATCAGGATAATCATTATTGTAATCTTTTTAGCTTTCATTATTTTAAGAATTTCATGCTGCGAAGATGTAGTATTATTGTTTTCAAAATTATTTGTGATGCCGGATAGCTTTCATTGGCATGCTGATGGTTTCTGTAACGATGTAAACCTGTTTCGTCTTCAGTTTTGATGTATTGGTATTTATATTCAGAGTATTCATCTTTACCTGTGATTATTATTTCAATGAAATGGTATATTTGATGCGAAATGTCGATTTTAGAAAAAGCAATACGTTACAGTACGGTTTACCGTGTTTCCAGCCATCTCCTGTTTTGGCTGGTGGTGTTTATTGTTCCTCAGTATCAGGAAGGAACCAGCCTTCGGGATATGCTCATTGAGAATACATTTTATCTGTCTTTCTATATGATGGCTTCCTATTTTGTGGCGTATATCATTATTCCAAAGTTGCTGAAGGGTGATCATTATATTGTTGTCATGCTGTGGTTTATAATCGGGAGTTATGCAATCAGCGCTTTTTCAAGGATTATGGTAGTGCACGTCATGGAGCCGCTTATAAGAAAACCACCATTTGAGCAGGAATCTGTAGTGGAAATCCTTACAGACATCAGAAAGCTGGTAGTTATCTATTTCCTTCAGAACTTTTCGCTGGCCTGGATTTTTGGATTCATTAAACTGGTGAAAGATCAGTACATCGTAAAGCAGCGGACATTGTGGCTGGAGAAAGAAAAGACCAAAGCAGAGCTTACTGCTCTGAAGGCCCAGCTCAATCCTCATTTTTTATTCAATACCCTGAATAATATTTATGCATTGTCATTGGCCAACTCTCCTGTAACATCACCTTCGATCGCCGGGTTGTCAGAAATTTTAGACCATGTATTATATCGTTGCAACGGCAGTTTTGTTCCGGTTTCCACAGAAATCAAACTGCTGGAAAACTATATTGAGCTTGAAAAATTAAGATATGATGAACGTCTGATGATCAATTTTAAGCATCATATTGATGAAGATCTGGATATTGTGCCTCTCATTCTGCTGTCTATTGTAGAAAATGCTTTTAAACATGGCGCCGGTGAAGATATCGGAAATCCGGTTATTGATATCAAGCTTCTGCTGAATAAAGGAAATTTTCATTTCAGGGTGTCCAATACATTTACCGCTAAAGAGCATGATGATTCAAATGATAAAATCGGCCTGGATAATATATATAAACAGCTGGAACTTGTTTATCCTGGGAACCATGAATTTAAAACCTTTATTCATGAAAGTACTTTTGTAACTTTACTGTCAATAACGGACCTTAGAATTAATAAAGCTTAGATGATGAAAATAAGATGTCTTTTAGTGGATGATGAACCTTTGGCTATCCAGCTGTTGAAAGGTCACCTGGAAAAACTGGATATGTTTGAAGTAACCGCTACCTGCAACAATGCCATCAAAGCACTGGAAGTATTGAGAACGGAAACCATAGACCTTGTTTTCCTGGATATTAAAATGCCCAAAATCTCCGGGATTGATTTTTTAAAAACACTCAAAAATCCTCCGGCGGTAGTGATTACCACAGCTTACCGTGAATATGCCTTAGAAGGATATGATCTGGATATTGTGGATTATCTTTTGAAACCTATTACTTTTGACCGTTTTTTCAAAGCTATAGACCGTTATTTGAGAACCGTTCAGGTACAGCCCTTACAACCGGCAGCATCTGTTGACGAACAGTATATTTATATCAGATCCGGTGGAAAATTCCATAAACTCTATATTGAAGATATTTTATATGTGGAAAGTTTTAAAGACTATATAACCATTCACTGTACCCATCAAAAAATAGTCACCAAATACAAGATCAGTGATATGGAACAGGAGCTGAAACCTTATCGTTTTTTACGTATTCACAGATCTTTTATTATTAATCAAAGAAAAATAACCGCATTTACAGTTAATGATATAGAAATCGGAAAACAGGAACTTCCGATTGGAACCAATTATAAAGAATATGTCTTTCAGGCGTTGAAAAGCAATACACTGTAAGCTTTCAGAAAAAAACAAGACGGAAAAAATATCCGCCTTGTCTCAAACCTGTTAAAAATGTAAAATATGTGTATGAAAAAAATGTGTGTAATTATCTATGGATAGCTTTCATCATTATATGTCTTTCACATAAATAAAAAGCTCATTTTAAATATTTTTGGGAAAAGGATCTTCAAAACTTTGTTTTTTATCAAACAGTTCTTTTTCCCGCTCATTGATAAGACAATCCTGGAGATCGGCTAGCATCTGATCCTTATCAAGATTTTGTCCGATAAAGACAAGCTCATTGACTCTATCTCCCCAATTTTTATCCCATATGTTCTCTATGAATTCCTGGTTTTCTGCAAATGAAGCATAATGCATCCTATGGCTCATTGGCATACTGCACCACCAGACTCCTGCTTTTTCCAAACGGAAAGATCCCCCGGCCTGAGAAAAATTCAGGGCATCATCCGGTCTTGAAGCCAGCCAGAATAAACCTTTCGCTCTGATAATTCCCTCAGGATACTGATGATTAAGGAAATTCCATAGCCTCATAGGATGAAAAGGCCTCTGCTCTCTGAACACCAGTGAGCTGATTCCATATTCTTCTGTTTCAGGAGTATGATGACCGGCCTGAAGCTCCTTTTGCCAGCCGGCAGAAGTCTGGGCTTTATCAAAATCGAAAAGTTTTGTATTTAAAATCTTTTGCAGATCAACCTTTCCAAACTCTGACTGAAGAATGATGGCATCAGGATTCAGTTTTTTGACAGCAGCTTTTAGAAAACCCAGTGTTTCAGCATCAATCAGATCTGTCTTATTGAGAACGATAACATTGGCAAACTCAATCTGGTCAGTCAGAAGGTTAACAATGGTTCGGTAATCTCCTTCCATATCAGTAAGGTGGCGGTCTGCAAGCAACTCATTCGAACCAAAATCTTTCATAAAATTAAAACAGTCCACCACCGTTACCATGGTATCTATATAGCTGAAACGGGAAAGATCAATTCCGCTTTCCTCATCAATGTAGGTGAAGGTTTGGGCTACAGGAACAGGTTCGCTGATCCCGGTACTTTCGATCAGCAGATAGTCAAAACGGTTTTCAAGCGCTAGGCGTTCCACTTCTGTCATGAGGTCTTCCCTAAGGGTACAGCAGATGCAGCCATTACTCATTTCTACCAGTTTTTCTTCCGTTCTTGAAAGTGTATTCTGGTTTTCTATCAGACGTGCATCAATATTGATTTCGCTCATATCATTCACTATGACGGCTACTTTCAAGCCTTGTTTATTGTGAAGGATATGGTTCAGCAGAGTGGTTTTTCCGGCTCCCAGAAAGCCACTGAGTACCGTTACAGGCAGTTTTTGAGTCATAGATTTAATGTTGATGATTTTTAAAATTGATGATATGTCCTGTAATGAGTCCTGCAGCTCCAGCATAGATCAGGGGAAGATGGAAATCAAAGATCAGATCTGTCATCACAGAAATGAATATCAGGGTAATAGACAGCCAAAATAACAGCTTCAGTTTCCGGTTTTTTGTTTTTTTAGTGACATTGATAACAACAATGGCTCCAATGATCAGAAAAGCCAGGTCAATATAGGGGTTGTGTGATATTCCAAGAGGAATAATAAGCAATAATGGAAATACAATGCAATGAATCAGGCATAAAACAGCAGCGGAGATTCCTACAGCATCAAGAATTTTTGATTTCATAAACGCAGGGATTTAATTTTCTTATTGTAACTTTGTTGCAAAAGTAAATATAAAAAACTAAATAACGCAACTTTGTTGCATTAAAATATGAAACAAGTCAGAAATACGCATGCAAAAACGGAAATTTTAAACCTGATCAATGACTCAGACGTAGCACTTACCCACTCTGATATTCAGAAGAAGCTTGGAGAACTTTGCAATAGAGTGACTATTTACCGTGTACTGGAAAGGCTTGAAAATGAAGGAGCTATTCATAAAATAGTCAACGTAGACGGTGTGGTGAACTTTGCAAAATGCAGCGGAAAATGTACCCATGAAGAACATTTTCATAACCATGTTCATTTCAATTGCAAAAAATGTCATTCAGTAACATGTATTGAAAATGCAATCCCGGAAATTAGCCTACCGGAACACTTTATTGCTGAGGAATATAATTTTATCATCAGTGGTATCTGCCCGAAATGCAGTAATGCTTAGACTTTGGCCAACCAACAAGTGTATTTCGATAATTATAATGGGTTCAAAGCTACTTATTACTTTATTCTTGCATTTTATCACTATTAAACATTTAAAATGGAAAATATAACTCAGATTTTCAATACTGCTAAAGCTGAATTTAAAAAATCAAATGCTTCTGAACAATCTGTAGAGCAACTTTACGATCTGATTTATCTTTTACAAAAACAAAACAGGAATTTTGAAGAAGATTATATCCTTGCACAGCTTTATACCCTTGTAGGAAACCGGTCTGCTGCTATTGAAGTGATAAAATCAGGAGAGATACCGGCCAACAAGAATGAAGCTGCCCAATTAGAAAAATTGCTTTCAGATCTTGAGAAGAATATATACAATGTAAAACTTTATAAGGATTTACGGGAGGCAAAACTTGTTAAACCTGCGACCCAGTTATATTGGGATGATATTCTAATTCCCGGGCAAGGTGAGGACGATTATTTTAAAATTACAATATCAGACACAGTAAAGTACATTGTTGTAGCCAATAAGAATCTTGAAAATAATGACCATAATCTTGCTATTTTCGTAAGTAATACATTACAAAAATCTATTGAATCAGATTGGGTATACAAACTTATATCCCAGATAGAATGGTTAGGGAAAATAGAGAATGACCTGATTGATTTTTATAACAGGTCCGATTTTGATAATAAAATGGAGAACGTTGGAAAACGATGGTTTGACGGATTGGACATAATGGATGTATCTATTTATATTGAGAATGATGAAACCATTGTAACTGACATTACTTTTTCAGATTATTTCCTGAGTGATATAGGAATAAGTTTTAGCCTTAAAGATCAGGCAATAGTTTATGTAGAATATGGCTGCTAAGAGAATATAATATCAGCATGATGAGACAATATGCCTTTTGACAATAAAAAAACCTCCTTACAAATCTAAGGAGGTTTTATTTTTTTATATCTGCTATAAAGGCGAGATATAGACTTCTATTTTGGTTCCGTCATAGTTGAAGGTTCCATCTTCATTTTTCTTTCCTAAAACCCATTTCATATCCACAGGCACAGACCATGCAGATCCCAGAGAGAATCCGTTTACAGAACGGATATCATTCATATGCCCTGTAGTAATGGCTGAATGGAAGAATGTTTTATCAACAAGTCTGTAGAAGCCGATAGCTTTTCCTTTTGGGATAATGGAATATCCGTCCCATTTATCGCCTCCGAAATAATTAAACTTGTTTAGCCATCCCTGTCCTACAGACACGGCAAGCTCTGAAGGACTTATTTTTGCACCATACATATAAAGTGCATAGGCTACTACATCATGACATACTCCGCTGTTGTATTTTGAAATGTTTTCTGATCCTGCAAGCAGCGCATTGGCCACAGGTTTCCTTTCTGATGAATCTAACTGAGCCTTCCTGGCTCCTTCTGGTGTAATGAATGACATATTAATAATTTTTTGGTGTACGTAAAGATAATGTTTTTAAATTAAATGCTTCAGGCACCGCTTCTTTATCATATAAACAAACCGCAAATAAAATTTAGTGGGTCTGGTTCCGGTTCAGAGAATCCATTTCCCGTTTAATCCTGATCCAGTTGATGCTGTCTAATGTATGAAGTTCTTTATCAAAATCCTGTTTCCAGTTCTTTCCCAGTTTCTTTTCAAGGCTTTCAAAATACAGCTCATTTGAAGCCTGATACTGCTTCTTCAGGTTTTTCATGCTGTCTGTAATTTCACATCCGGCTTCAATGCGTTCATAGCATAAACCCCATTTTTTGACCAGGCTGTCAATAGCATCATAAGCTCCTACGGGAGGAAGTTCACCATATCGGAAATCTTTCCAGCAAAGAGAATCTGTAGTTTTTGCAGACTTTTGGGAAGTTTTGGTTACAGCGGCAGGATCAGGTTTACAGGAAATAAAAACCATCAATAAACAGATAAAAGAGCTATTCATAGGCTTAAAAGATACGGGAAACCTAAACTTTCTTTCAATGTTTTTAACAAAACGAATATTGAGCTTTTTCATGATAATAATTTAATAATTGGAAGAATATTCAGATCTATTCTCGTTAAACCGGTGATCGTTCATTGATAAATTCCAAAAGGCGTTTTCTCGTAATGATCTGATTCCCCTGATAAAATTCATCAGCATCCAGCCGGGCCAGAGATGCCGTGGACTGTGAAGAAAGCCATTTTACAAATGAATTTCTGCTTTTAAATACCTGAGGAAACGAAAACTCTATTCCGTCATATAATTCGCCATAAAGGAAATGCTGTTCTGTGCTGTAGCTCATGGCCATACCGCAATAATCACGATGGCGGTATCCCAGAAAGAAACCTTTTTCCAGCTTATCGGCTACCTGCTCTGCTATTTCGGTACCAAACACTTCAGTATCAGACTCCAAAACAGATAAAAAGTCTTCAGAATTTGTCATGCTATGTGATTTGAAATTGTATTTTCTAAATGTAATAAAAAATAAGATCGGTATGATTTAAAATTACATTACTGCCCTTCAAAACTGCAGGAAAATAACAGATATTCCGGAGTTATTGTTATTCAGAATCTGTATAAATTCCATCCAAATCATGCTATTCCGTTGGGTAAAGCAAATAAAAATATTATTTTCGCCCAAAAAAAGACAAAGACCAATTATGCCGACTGATGCTTCACACAAGCTGATACCGATGACTACTTTCGTTATTGAATATTATTCGAACGAAGGATATGCCGATCTTCAGATATTAAGTTTGATGAAGAACTATGCGAATTTTCTGAAACAATCCCTTCATCTGGGGATGTTTGTTCCTGTAGATGAAAACGGAAACGTATTGAAAGAGCCTAAGAATTACATTTCATGGAAATCGCTTGAACATAATGACGGAAAAAGTACTACTACAGCCGGTTTTGAAGAATATGCAGAATATCAGAAAGCTGAACAGCATTGTATGTTTGAAGGCTTTAAAGTAGATTACAATGGCTATTCAAAGGTTAGGATTGTGGCTTCGTATGATCCTTCCATAGAATTGTCCTTCAATAAAACCGACCTGTTGCCGGCTGGGTTTGACGATGTGGAATCGCTTACTGTTTTTGATGATATTTACCTGACATCAAATGCCTTACAAGTGATCGGTATCAAAGTGAAATTATAAATTGACCGTAAATAATACAAAATAAAAATGCCTTTATCAAATACTGATAAAGGCATTTTAAATTCAATAATTTTATCTGACACATTCTCCGTTACGGCAGGAATAACCTGCAGGACACAGCCCATTGATACAAGGCCCCGCAACATCCGGATAACATCTTTCATCTGCTCTACAATGTGAATGCGGAGGGCATAAAGAAATAAGGTTCCCCAGGCAGACTCCTACAGGAAGAGGAAGGTTCAATTCTATCCCGAGTTCTCCAGTAATGTTTTTCAAAGATTTTCTGTTTAATTTTTTCATGGTTCTGGTTTTAAGTGTTACGGATTAAAAGTAAGCACTTTTCATGGCATCTGATTCAGTATTTATACGCTAAATATGAGGAATTAATTAAAATAACAACCTCATTTATTCAATCGTTCTTCCAGTTCCATGATCAGGGCAAGCTGTGCAGCGTTGATCTTTTTTCTGGCTTCTGCGGAGATAAACCATTCCCATTGATCTACTTCCGGAACGTCAATCATTTTCCCGGATTTAGGAGGCCATTCCATAGAAAAAGTATTGCTGTAAAGACCGGAAGTTTCAAGATCTCCTTCCCGAGCCCATGCATAAACTGTTTTTCCTCCTTTCTGTTTGACAGGCTGCAATTCGGTAAATATCCCTTCCGTTAAGGCTGTTCCGGTTTCTTCCTGAAATTCGGTGAGGGCACGCTCTAAGGGATCCTCATGGGGAAGTATTTCTCCTTTCGGAATAGACCATGCTCCTTCATCTTTATTTTTCCAGAATGGTCCGCCGGGATGTACCAGAAAATAATAAAAATCATTTTTTTCTTTCTTAAACAGTAAAATACCGGCACTTGTTTTCATAGGATTAAAGTTAGACATTTTTTCCATTAAGAAATTGAAGGTAAAATCAAGATTTTCAAATGCAGTTAACTATATTTTTAAACCATTAAGAAGAGTTAAGGTATTAAGGTAAGTTAAGATGAAAATCAAAGATTTTTTAAGTTGTAATTCTTAAAGCGAAATTCTGTCTTAATATTCTTATCTTCTTAACCACTTCTTAATGGTTTAAAAGAAGAAAATCAGAGATTTTCAAACCTTAAGTGTACTTTCTATACGCAAAGCTTGTCACTTCAAATAACTTAATTGTTCAGGATTTTTGTGATTTTTTAAAACACTTTAGTTCACTTAAGAAGTTTAAAAATGATCCTGCATAATTTCAGTACACTTAAGATGAAAATCAAAGATTTTCATGAAACTTCTGTGCGCTTATCAACGGTCTGCATGTCACTTAAAATACTTAAGTGTTCAAAAACTTTTGTGACTTTGTGGTTAAACTATATTTTTATAGCCGAATTTAGATTCCTAACTGAATGATAAAAGTACAACAGAAGTAATATACAATAAAAAAAAACAGAGATTTCAAACTTACGTGGGACTTCTGTGCGCAAAGCTTTTCACTTTAAATAACTTAAGTGTTCAAAAAACTTTTGTGATTTTTGTGGTTAAACCATTTATAAAAACAGCGATTTGACAATAGTAACCATACTCATCAGGATCACCACTATTCCAACTACCACAAACATCTTTCTGGTGGGAAGTTTTGAGGTAAGCATCGCAGAAAACGGCGCTGTAAAAACACCTCCCAGCAGAAGACCTAATACAATATTCCAATGGTGGATTCCGATGGTGAAGATAAAGGTGACGGCACTGGTGACAGTCAGTAAAAACTTAGCCACTGTTGAGCTGCCTACCACATACCGGGGAATCCTTCCCTCTTTGATCAGTGTTCCCGTTACCAATGGCCCCCAGCCACCGCCTGCAAAGGAATCTATGAAGCCTCCGATGAATCCCAATACTCTCAGGTTGGTCCTGCGCTTGCTTTTTACAGCATTCCTTTTTTTGTCTTTGAATGCATTTTTAAGGATATTGAGTCCAAGATATAGCGTATAACATGCAATAACAGGTTTTACAATATGGGCATAATGTTCTCCGTAATGTGATAAAGTTAAGGCTCCGATAATAGAACCAACGATAGCGAGCGGAAACAAAACCCAAACCATTTTCTTATTAACATTTCCCAGTTTATAATGACTGAATCCTCCGGCTGCAGTGGTGAAAGATTCTGCGGAATGAATGCTTGCACTCACAACCGGAGGCGGTACATTCAGCAAGAGCAGGATGGTTGTACAGATAACGCCATAGCCCATTCCCATTGATCCGGCTACAATTTCTGCCATAAAACCGGCAAACAGCATCCAGTAAAAAATATGACCGTCTTTACTGAGAAACTGCTGAATGTCACCGGAAAGATTGAACTGGTACACTACAAGCCCGAATATTCCGAAGAAAATCATCAATCCTATGATTGCCAGGTAAATATTGGCTCTTCTCTGGGCTGTTTTAGTAATATTGATCAGCTTTTCGATCTCCAGATCCGGTTTTGGAGAAGGCGTTCCGTCAGACAGGTATTGTGTGGTGATTTTATTCAGTTCTCTGACCTTATAATCGAAATCTCCTTTCAGCTGTTGGCGGATGTTCTGCATATTGTCCAGAACAAGATCCATTTCGTCCGGGATGGCTTCTGTGAATGTCTCTCTTAACCGTTTGGCAATGGTAGGAGATTTTCCGTTGGTAGAGATAGCAATTTTAAGGCTTCCTTTTTTTACAACAGATCCTAAATAAAAATCACATAAATCAGGTTTATCTGCAATATTTACCAGTACATTCCTCTGCTGTGCTTTTGTCCGGATCTCTGTTGCCAATTCAATATCATTAACGGCTATAATAGCCAGGTCGATATCGTTAAAATCATGATCATGATAAGCTCTTTCATAGAGTTTGATATCCGGAAATTGATTTTGAAGCTCCCTTATTTCTGGAATAATCTCTCTGGCGACCAGTTTTATAGAGGTTTCCGGAGAATTGCCAAGTACGGATTCTAATTTTTCGAGTGCCACTTTGCCCCCTCCGATGATAAGCAGAGAAAGAGTTTCCAGTTTTAAAAATACGGGGTATAATGAATTACTCATCCTGGTCATAATTTTAAGTCATACGTAAAAGCGAGATAATATAAACCTCCGATTTCAGGCCCTGCTGCATACTGGAAGTAACGTCTGTTGAGAAGATTGGTTGCCCCCACCTTTATATTGGCATGAATCTCCGGAAGCTTCCAGGTAGCCTGTGCATCAATAGTATAATAAGCTGGAATTGCTCCCGAAGCTAAAGGGCTTTCCCACATAAAACCACTCTGCCATCTTGCCACTAATGTGAATCCTATATTTTTGAAGATTTCCCTGTTTCCTACACTCACATTCACCATCCATTTTGGAGTATTGAATGCGGTAATGAACAGATCTGAAGTATTGCTGGAAGCAAGATCATTATAAGAAACATTGGTATTGATATTATAGTTTCCTGTCACATTATACCGTACACCCAATGAAGTTCCATAGCTTTTGTAGGTGCTGTTACTGTTGGTATATACTCTGTAGCGGTCCTGCTTACTTCTGTCAAGCATAGCGAGAATGGCTGTATTACTTCCTACCTGGCTGTTTTTCGGTACAGCAACTTCTACCTGTCCGAGGAAACCTTCATAGATATTGTAGTAGAAATCCCAGTCCAGTACCAGTTTATTATTAAAGAAAACTGATTTATACCCTATTTCAAATGAATTGATCTTTTCCGGCTGTAGTTTCTGAAGACTGGCAACGGCTAAAAGCTGTTTATTATCCTGGGCTGCCTGGCTCTGGCTTTTTCCTCCGTCCATATCAGCATTCACGGCGGCGGTAAACCTGTCGATGGATGCTAAGGTATATGAATTTTCCAGATATCCTAGTCCGTCGTTCACTTTTGAAAGTCCGCCTACTCTTCTTACATTTCCGTTATTCACGAATGAAAGGGCTTCAAATAATGAAGGAAAACGGTACCCGTTTTGAAAAGAGGCTCTGAAATTATGTTGATTTACAGGAGAATATACAATGCTTATCCTCGGATTCAGCTTGGCTTCAAACTCCGGATTTCTGTCGATACGCAAAGCAGCGTTTAACTTTAATTTATCATCAAAGAAAAGCTTTGTAATCTGGGCAAAAGCTCCATATTTCTGGTAAATCACATCTTTGCCAAATGTACCGTTGGGTAAAGGAATATTTCTTTCATTGACAGGTCTGTTAAAATCAACAAAATTATTACCGTCAGGGGTAATGCTGTACAAACGGTAATCGATTCCGGCAAGGAGATTGAATATTTTTACAAATCTGCTGAAGTCATACGTTAATTCAGTCTGGTAAAAACGTGATTTCTGTTCAAGCTTAGCTCCTCCTGTTGCCGGAGCCCCTGCAATTCCTGCATTGGCAGAATCCCAGTTATTGATTCCGATAATGGTATTTTTGAGTTGCTCAAAGGCAGCTGTTCCGGGTACTACCCTATTTTTATCGGCTTCCCGGCGGGCAATAATAAAAGCATCATTAAGATTTACTCCTGCATTGATATTGTTCTGTAATGTGGCCTGAAATATATTTCTCCAGTTGGCATTTGATAGATTCGTCAGATCCAGATTATCTGCCAATGGTTTCAAGTTGTAGGAATCTCCGGTGTTTTCAATAGAAACATATGCCCTGAAAGTAAGTTCCTTTCCTGTAAGCTCTACCTTATGGTTTTGCACCGTAGCGTTTTGTAAACGAATTTTATTCCCTCTCTGAAATGTTCCGTCCAATAATCCGTAACGGTAAACGTAGGAGGCTTTCCACTGATCTCCGAAACGATAGTATAATCCCGCATCAAACTTAATATTTTTAACTTCCGGGCTTACAAGATCTTTTTCCAGATAACCGGTCCTGGAAACATTAAACGTGGTGGGTTTCCCGTTATAGTCTACTTTTACAGCAACCCTGTTGTTCCTTTCATCACCGTATTTATTCCATAGATCCTCGGCCGGATTGTTCTGTAATGAAAAATTCGGATTGGCGGTAACGAGTGAATTGGGATTCTGGTCGGTAAGATTATTGGAAAGCCAGTCTGTCCCGCTGAAGTAAGATGCATTGATCTTTACAGCCCAGTTTTTATGAATAACCTTGGCAAACCTGAGGGCACTTTCTCCCAATGAACTTATTTTATGGTTGATATTATCCACATGATTGACTCCTCCCCGGAAATAAACACTTAATCCCTGAGAAGTAAACGGATCTTTGGTCTGAAGACTTGCCAGGCCGTTGATGGCATTCATTCCATAGAGGGCAGAAGCGGCACCCGGAGTGACTTCCATAGACTGAATATCGAGCTCTGTAGGTCCTATGGCATTTCCTAATGGAACTCCCAGCGTTGCAGACTGTACATCTACCCCATCTACCAGCTGCATAAACCTGAAATTATTAGGCGAATTGAATCCCCTGGAATTCGGAATCTTTAAAGTAAGGCTGGAAGTGAGCAGCTGTAATCCTTTTACATTTTCCAGAGTTTCATAAAAGGAAGCGGCCGGGCTTTCCCTGATCGTTCTGATATCAATCTTTTCAATGGCTATAGGAGATCTTAATATTTTTTCAGGAGTTCTGGATGCTGAAATGACCACTGCATCAATAATAGTATTCTGAGGATTCAGCCCAACGGTTATTTTACTGGAAGGAGAAAGAACTTCAACGGTTTGTGGAGTATACCCGTCTTTATTGATAACAAGCCGGAACGGAATGGTTACCCTTGTTCTTATTTTAAAATTTCCAAGCGGGTCTGTGAATGAGGTATCTTCCGTATTTTCGATCTGTACTTTTACAGAATCCAGACCTTTCCGGGTTCCTGTGTTTTTGATGATTCCGCTTAATTCTATAAGCTGCTGCTGGGCTTCTGCCAGGTTAAAAAATAGAAAAGTAAAGGCGATAATGCCTGTTTTTGGTAAAAGTTTCCCCTGTTTTTTGTTTTTCATTTATCTTCATTTTAAGGTTGAGAATGAAGCTGTCTGAACTTCTATAATGAAAGTTTTCAATATTGTTTAGTATTACAGTTGAGAGGCTTAAAATTCCCCTCCTATGGAGGGGTGGCGAAAATTCAAAGAATTTTTGACGGGGTGGTTTAAGCCGTTAATAGAATAGCTGAGATTGCTTCACTTTCGGTTTGCAATGACAGTTTACTCAACTTCCATAATGGGTCAAAAATTTCAAACAGCTTTGTATGTATTGTTATCTGAGAATTAACAACACATGCACATTCGTTTGCCTAAAAGAAGGGGTTGAGTTTTTTTGTTTTTTTTCAGATCATAATGAAAATTAGCCATATAATTAATTTAAGGTATGTAAGTAACGGTATGAAAAATCACCAAAAGTTTCCTCTGTCAGTCTTTTTTGTACATAAATCCCGAAAAGCTCATCCAGAGTGGCAAGAATCTCTTCTTCGCCAAGATTTTCTTTATATTTTGTATTAAGACGCATCCCTAATCTGTCGCCACCGATGTGCAGGTTGTATTTCCCATAGGCAGTTCCCACAAACCCGATTTCAGCATTAGGAGATCTTCCGCAGCCATTAGGGCAGCCGGTCATACGGATGGTAATATCTTCCTGTATAAGTCCGTATTTTTCAAGGATAGGCTCTATTCTGGTAACCAGTGAAGGCAGATAGCGCTGTGCTTCAGCCAGGGCCAGTGAACACGTATTTAAAGCCACACAGGCTACAGAGTTTTTACGCAAAGCACTTGCTGTATTGGTATAATCCGAAATTCCGTATTCTTTTAAAATATGTTCAATTTCAGGTTTATCTTTTTCATCAATATCAGCCAGAATAAGGTTCTGATTACAGGTAAAACGAAAATTGGCTTTACCAGTCTGGGCAATCTTGAGTAATCCGGCTTTCAATGGATATTCCTGAGTATTAAGAACTCTTCCGTGCTCTACGAACAGGGTATAAAACCATTTCCCTTCATGATTCCTGATCCACCCGTAACGGTCTTTTCTTTGTTCAAATTTAAACTCTCTGGCCGGCTCAAAGCTGAACCCGGTTCTTTTTTCCACTTCGGCTCTGTACTGATCGATACCAAGTTTATCAATCGTGTATTTTAATCTTGATAATTTTCGGTCACTTCTGTTTCCGAAATCTCTTTGAACCGTAATGATCTCATAGACCGCCTTCAATACTTTTTCTTCGGTATCTACAAACCCAAGAATGGATGCAAGACGTGCGTAAGTGGCTTCATTACCGTGAGTGGCCCCTAATCCTCCTCCTGCTGCAATATTGTAACCGACGATCTGATTGTTTTCAATAATGGCGATCAAAGCGATATCATTGATGAAGACATCTACATCATTATTGGGAGGAATTGCGATTCCTATTTTCAGTTTTCTCGGAAGGTATCTGTCCTGATATAAAGGATCTTCTTCAGCCTTTCTGTCAACAATTTTTTCATCATCTATCCAGATATCATAATAAGACTGGGTTTTTGGAAGACACATTTCACTTATCTTGCCTGCCAGCTCATATGCCTGCTGATGTAATGGCGATTCGGAAGGATTGGCGGTACAGGTCACATTTCTGTTGACATCCCCACAAGCCGCAATGGAATCAAGATGCTGAAGATTGAAACTCTGAATGGTGGGTTTTAAATGAGATTTTAAGATTCCATGCAGCTGAATCGTCTGTCTGGTGGTAATCTTTATGGTTCCCATAGAATAATCTTCAGCGGTTTCATTCAATCCTACCCATTGTTCCGGAGTTAAAAAGCCACCGGGAAGCCTCAGTCTGATCATATAAGAATACAGCCATTCCAGTTTTTTAGAGACACGCTCTTCCCTTCGGTCTCTGTCGTCCTGTTGGTACATTCCATGAAATTTAATCAGAGTCTGATCATCTTCCCTTATGGCTCCGGTAAAATTATCAGTAAGGCTCTCTTTTAAAGATCCTCTGAGCCCGTTACTACTGGTTTTAATCCTTTCTACCGGGGAAAGGCTATCTTTATTGCTCATAAATTTTTTTCTTTTTTAATTTTTACAAATCTGATATTGTTTAATACACATCTTTCGCATATCTGCCACTGAGTTCCAGGTCTTCCAGATAATGAACGGCTTCTTCTTTACTGCGTTTTCCTTCCTTCTGAATAATATCCAGGAGTGTTTTTTCCACATCCCGGCTCATGGGCTCTTTAGTTCCGCATACATATAGAGTTGCTCCTCCTTCAAGCCAGTGGAAAATTTCCTGAGCTTTTTGCTCCAGTCTGTGCTGAACATATATTTTTTCTGCCGTATCCCTGGAAAAAGCAAGGTCCAGATGCGCCAGACTGCCGGTTTTAAGAAAATCCTGAAGTTCCGCCTGATAAAGGAAATCTGAGACAAAATTCCGGTCTCCGAAGAAGAGCCAGTTTCTGCCTTCTGCTCCTATGGCATCACGTTCCCAGAGGAATGATCTGAAAGGAGCGATCCCTGTTCCGGGCCCGATCATAATAATATCTTTATCGGGTTCCGGCAATTTAAAATGTGCTGCTTCCTGAATGTAGAACTCTATCTCTTCTCCTTCTTTGAATTCACTAAGAAGGCCACTGCACAATCCGTTATGCTTCTGATGATCAATAAAGAACTCCGACTTAGCTACTGTGATATGAATTTCTGTATCTCCATGAGCTTCCGGAGAAGAAGATATGGAATACAGCCGGGGAGCCTGACCTGTCAGAATCTGAAGGACTTCTTCAAATTCTTCAGCATTTTTAACCGGATAAATTCTCAGAAGATCAAGCAGACTTAAACGAACTTCCGGTATGGAATGTCCTGTTATTCTGGCATATTGTGCCACTACGGACTTTAGCAGATAGCTGATGTTAAGATGTTTGTATAAAAGATCTTCTACGCTGCCCGTAATTTTTGCCGTTTCAATGTGTTTCTTCGGATCAATACCTGTCAATGTAATAATTTCATCCACTACAGTTTTTGAATTGAACGGGATGATACCTAAAGCCGCACCAGGTTGATAGACAATGCTATCTTCCGTTTCAATTTCTATATGGTAGGTTTCTTTTTCAGAAGTAATATCATTCAGGTTGATGATCGCCGAAACTTTTCCCTGAATTTTTTTTCTTCCGGTAGAAACCTTTTGAGCTGAAACATTTTTTGTACTCTGAGCAGCATTTTTATTAACCGTTTCGAATACATGTTCTATCCAATGAGAAGCTTCCTGCTCGTAATCAATATCACATTTCTTTAATGGAATGATACGCTGGGCTCCCAATATTTCAAAGCGTGAATCTACATCTTCTCCAGTTTGGCAGAACAGAGGATAACTGCTGTCTCCCAAAGCCAGTACTCCATATTTTAATCCGCTGAGATTAATTTCATTTTCATAAATATAATCGTAGAACTTTTTGGCTAAAGCTGGCGGCTCACCTTCTCCCTGAGTGCTGATGACTACAAAAAAGAACTCTTCTTTCGCCAAATCTTTGGGTTTGTATTGGGAAAGATCAGCCAGTTTTACCTGCAGTCCTTTTTTCTTCACGATACCTGCAAGGGCTGTAGCAAGTTTTTTACTGTTCCCGGTTTCCGTGCCGTATGCCAGGGTTATTTTTTTCACGGCATTCTGTACAGGAATATCCTGTTGCTGAGGCGGAAGTGTCGCCGTTGATAATGTTCCTCCGGCAATACCTGCTAAATATCCGCTCGCCCATATCGCTTCATCACGGGAAAGATCACCGGATATTTGTTTTAATACATTTAATTTAGTTTCAGACAGCATATTCAAAGAAATTTTGAGTGGTTGGGATGAGACTTCCGTTTTCTACCGATTTAAAATAAAGACCTTCCTGCTCAGCATTTTCCAGCCATGAAAACTCTTCATGCAAATTGACCACCCTGCCAATCACGACCAATGATGGTGAGGCGAAGTTTTTGTTGCCAAAACGGCTATTAAAATCATCAAAAGAAGAGGTATACACTTTCTGATAAGGAGTTGTAGCCTGTTCGATCACTGCTATTTTTTTGTCGGCAGAGACTCCAAGTTCATTGAACTTCTCTACAAGAGCCGTAAGATTTCCTTTCGACATATAGAAAACAAGGGTATCACCGGTTACAGCAAGTTCTTTCCAGTAATTTTCATCAAGGATTTCTGACTTATAATAGGTGAGAAACCGTACAGAAGTTGAATATCCTCTTGCTGTTAAAGGCATCCCTGCAAAAGCTGCTGCTCCTAAAGCTGCTGTAATTCCCGGAATGATCTCATAAGGAATATGATTATGCTTTAAAGCCTGCAGTTCATCCAGAATATTGGAGAATATGGAAACATCACCTCCTTTGAGCCTTACAATGGTTTTATTCTGACGGGCATACTCCACCATTAAGGTATTGATATGAGATTGGGGAGTAGATGCATTTTTGCTGCATTCTTTGCCTACGTAGATCACTTCTGTATTGTCATTGGCGTAAGTTTCCAGAATCTCAGGACTTACAAGGCGGTCACATAAGATGACATCTGCTTGAGAGATGGCTTTTACTGCTTTTACGGTAATCAGTTCAGGGTTGCCGGGCCCTGCACCGATAAGGTAAACCTTTGGTGATTTTATATTTGTTTTCATTGAAGTCTTTGTTAGTTAAGGATTTAGAAGAGTCCTTCTACAGAAAGATACCTTTCTCCGGTATCATAATTGATGGTAAGGATTTTAGCGTTAGATGGTATTTCAGGTAAATGTTTTGCAATGGCTGCCAAAGCTGCTCCTGTAGAAACTCCTACAAAAAGGCCTTCTTTTTTTGCAGCATCGATGGCATATTGATAGGCTTCGTCCTTTCCTACTGTGACAACTCCGTCTAAAAGGGTGATGTCCAGTATAGAAGGAACAAATCCGGCTCCCAATCCCTGTAACGGGTGCGGTGCAGGGCTTCCTCCGCTTAGTACGGGAGATAGCTCCGGTTCTACGGCAAATACTTTTACGTTGGGATATTTTTCTTTTACCGTTTTTGCAATTCCTGTGATATGGCCTCCGGTTCCTACTCCTGTGATGATGTAATCCAGTCCGTCCGGGAAATCATTTAAAATTTCCTGAGCAGTGGTTTCTACATGTACTTGTACATTGGCAGGGTTGTCAAACTGTCTCGGAATCCACGAATTGGGTGTTTCTTCAGCTAATTCACTGGCCTTTTCAATAGCTCCTTTCATTCCTTTTTCTCTTGGAGTAAGAACAAATTCAGCTCCGTAAGCTTCCATGATCTTCCTACGTTCAATACTCATGCTTTCCGGCATTACCAGAATAAGCTTGTATCCTTTTACTGCAGCAACCAATGCCAGTCCTATTCCTGTATTTCCGCTGGTAGGCTCTATGATGGTACTGTCTTTATTTAAAAGTCCTTTTGCTTCTGCATCCTCAATCATTGCCAGTGCAATTCTGTCTTTAATGCTTCCGCCGGGATTGTTTTTTTCAAGCTTGATCCAGACTTCATGATCTGAACTGAACAATGTATTGATCTTTACAATGGGAGTATTTCCGATTGTTTCTAATGCATTCTGAAATTTCATATCAATATAATTTTTATTTTTTTACTATTTTAAATAACGAAGGTTAAAGATTCCGGCAGGGAGCTGTTATCTTTTATTTTTATTTCACTTTTATGGTAAACCAGAGAATTGGCCGGAACATCCTGAGTGATCCATACATTTCCTCCTATGACACTTTCTTTGCCTATTGTTGTATTTCCTCCTAAAATAGTTGCTCCCGAATAGATAATCACATCATCTTCAATATTAGGATGTCTTTTCTGGTTGGCCTTTTCTTTGGAAACATTTAAAGCTCCGAGGGTTACTCCCTGATAGATTTTGACATTGTTTCCGATAATGGTTGTTTCTCCGATCACAATTCCTGTTCCATGATCAATGAAAAAAGATTTTCCAATGGTGGCTCCCGGATGAATATCAATTCCCGTTTTACTGTGAGCATATTCTGAAATGACACGGGGCAGTATTCTTACCTTCTGCTCCCAAAGCTGATGCGAAATACGGTATACATACGTGGCAAAAAACCCGGGATAGGCAAGATATACTTCTTCCAGAGATTCTGCAGCCGGATCAAATTCCAGGATTGATTTTGCATCCAGCACCAATTGATCATAGAGAACGGGTAAGGCTTTGAAAAACCGGTTCACCTGTTCTTCAGTATCTTCCTGGGTTTCTGCTACAGCATCAATAAGGGTGGAAAATGTTTCCTGCAGGGTTTCAAAACTTTTCTTCAGGTGATCTTCCGTATTGTCATTCTGTGGAAGAAAAAGAACTTCATAGAGGTCTTTTACCCATTTCTTAGTCTTCACTTTATCAAAGAATCCGTGGGTATTGTTACTTTTGCTTTGATGAATTTTTTCAATTAAATTATCGGAAATTGCCATTTTTTCTATTGAATTATACAGGCTGCAACAGTTGAATTAGAAGTTTCATCTACCAAAATTGCAGACCCTGTTGTTTTATTATTGATAAAACTGTCATAGACCAAAGGTTGTGCCGTTCGCAGCGTAACTTTTACAATTTCATTCAGTTTGATTTCACTTTCTATAGGTTCACGGTTAAGCGTATTGACATTGATCTTATAGTCTACCTCTTTCACAATGGCTTTTACCAGTCTGCTGTTTTGCTGCAGCAGGTATTTATTGCCGGGCTGAAGCGGTTTCTGATCAAGCCAGCACAGAAGAACTTCCAGATCTTTTTCTACGGCCGGAAGCTCTTCTCCGGTTGCAAAGAGATCTCCTCTGCTGATATCCAGATCGTGTGTGATATGAATAACAGCCGGCTGACCTTCGAACGCTTCTTCTTTTTCTACGCCATGGATTTCAATTTTAGAGATCTCACTGGTTAAACCTGCCGGAAGAATCTGAATCTCATCTCCTTTTTTGAATGTACCGCTCAGAATCTGCCCTGCATACCCTCTGTAATCATGCAGATCTTCTGTCTGAGGGCGAATGACATACTGCACCTGAAAACGGCTTCCATTATTTTTTTCTTCGTGTAAAGTTACCTCCTCAAGATATTCCAGAAGTGATTTTCCCTGATACCATTCTGTTCTGGATGATGTGGTGACGATATTATCTCCTTTCAGTGCTGAGATTGGGAAATAGCTTACGTCATTCAGTCCAAGATTTTCTGCTATTTTGGCATAGTCAGACTTTATGGTTTCAAAGACTTCCTCCGAATAATCTACCATATCCATTTTGTTGATGGCTACGGCTACTTTTTTTAGTTTTAATAATGAAGCGATGATAGAATGTCTCCTGGTCTGCTCAATCACTCCTTTTCTTGCATCGACAAGAATGACCATCAGTTCGGAATTGGATGCTCCGGTAATCATATTCCGGGTATATTGTACATGGCCCGGAGCATCAGCAATGATAAATTTTCTTTTTGCGGTTGAAAAATAGCGGTAGGCAACATCAATGGTGATTCCCTGCTCTCTTTCTGCACGCAGACCATCCGTTAAAAGGGCAAGGTCTACTCCGTCTTCATTTTTATTTTTAGAATGTTTTTCAAGGACTTCCAACTGGTCCTGTAAAATACTTTTGCTATCGTAAAGCAGTCTTCCGATAAGGGTACTTTTACCGTCATCTACACTTCCTGCTGTTATAAATCTTAATATATCCATCCGATTTTTGTTATAAATAATGAGTAATGGGCAATGAGTAATATTTTGATGTTTAAGTAGTAAATACGGTGTATCCGATTACTTATTACTCAATGCTGATTGCTTATCTAAAAATAGCCTCCTTTTTTCCTGTCTTCCATGGCCGCTTCCGTTACCCTGTCATCGATACGGGTTTCTCCTCTTTCGGAAATTCTGGTGGCAACAATTTCTTCGATTACGGCATCTATTGTAGCTGCGCTGGATTCTACGGCTGCGGTACAGGTCATGTCTCCTACCGTTCTGTAGCGTATTTTTTTGGTGGCAATAATATCTCCCGGTTCTAAAAGCACATAAGGTGAATTCGCCAGCCATTGTCCGTTAAGGTCTACCACCTCCCTTTCATGCGAGAAATAAATGGATGGCAATGCAATTTTTTCTTTGCGGATATAATTCCAGATATCAAGCTCTGTCCAGTTGCTGATCGGGAATATCCTTACATTTTCTCCTTTATGGATTTTTCCGTTGAAAATGTTCCAAAGTTCTGGACGCTGAAGTTTAGGATCCCATTGTCCGAATTCGTCACGTACAGAGAATATTCTTTCCTTTGCACGGGCTTTCTCCTCGTCTCTTCTGGCTCCTCCGATGCAGGCATCAAATTCAAATTCTTCTATGGTGTCTAATAAAGTGTAGGTCTGAAGCCAGTTTCTGCTTGGGAATTTTCCTTTAGATTCGGTTAACTTTTTACTTTTTATGGTATCCTCAACTTTTCTTGCTACGAGATTCACATTCAGCTGATCTACCAGCTGATCACGGAATTCCAATACCTCAGGGAAATTGTGTCCGGTATCTACATGTACAAATGTAAAAGGGATTTTCCCATGAAGAAATGCTTTTCTTGCTAGGTGAGCGAGTACAATACTGTCTTTTCCTCCACTGAATAATAAGGCCGGACGTTCAAACTGACCTGCTACTTCTCTTAATATATAAATAGATTCGGCTTCTAACTGATCTAAATAATTTAACTGATATATTGACATTTTTTTCTTTTTTTATTGATGAATATGCAGACCGCATTCTTTTTTGTTGGCATCTTCCCACCACCAACGGCCTGCTCTGAAATCTTCTCCTTCTTTGATCGCTCTGGTACAGGGCTCACATCCTATGCTTACAAATCCTTTTTTATGAAGGTGATTGTAAGGTAAATGATGATCTTTAACATACGCTGTCACCTGTTCCGTCGTCCAGTGAAGGATGGGATGAAATTTGATGATCTTATTATCCGGATCCCATTCTAATTGAGGCATATTCTGTCTGTTGGCAGAGTGTTCAGATCTCAGACCTGTGATCCAGACTTCATAGCCTTCCAGTGCTTTTCTTAAAGGATGAACCTTTCGGATGGTACAGCATGCTTTCCTTTTTTCTACAGATTGATAGAATGAATCCGGACCATTTTCTGTAACAAATTCTCTGAGCTCTTCCATATCCGGATAATAGGCTTTGATATTCTTTTTAAAGAAAGCCTTTGTTGAAGTCCAGGTTTCGTAGGTCTGCTCGAAAAGTCTTCCCGTATCCAGGGTGAATATTTCAATATTTAAATCTTTAATCAGATGAGTGATGACCTGATCTTCGTAACTGAAACTGGTTGAAAAGATCACTTTACCAGGGAATCTTTCAGTCAGTATTTGCAGTGCATTGGTTTGAAAAGAAGCTTCATCAGCCTCTTTCACAAGTTTTTCGAATTCATTTTCCAGACTGTTATTCATTTTGAATTGAGATTTAAGTCTTGCAAATATATACAAAATTCTATAACTCCTATCAAAATAGTAGAATTTAAATAAAATTTTTTTTATTTCTTTGTAATAAATTTAGTAAGAGTGGCTTCCATCATGCTTTTTCTGGTCTTTTCACGAACAATCATCAGTTCTTTTCTCAGATAACAGACTGCTTCATCTACACAGTCGTCACAGGCTTCATAGAAATTTAAAGACACACATGGGGTAAGGGCAATAGGCCCATCAAAAATACGGTAAATATCTGCTAATGACACCTCATCGGGTGATTTTAAAAGATAATACCCTCCTACTTTACCCTGTTTGCTGTTGACAAGTTTGGCTCTTTTAAGCTCTAGAAGAATCTGTTCCAGAAATTTCTTGGGAATGTTTTCGTCCTGTGCAATAACGGAAGTTGGCAGAAAGCCCTGGTTATAATTCCTTGCTAATCTGACCATTGCTTTAAGCGCATATTTGCAACGTTTCGACATCATAATTCCTGCAAGTTATGATAAATTATCTGATAAATGAAATGTTTTGTGATGAAGAAGTTTTTGATGTGGATGCTGTGAACCACCCCGTCAAAAATTCTTTGAATTTTCGCCACCCCTCTACAGGAGGGGAATTGCAAGACCTTCGTTTGTAATTTGAGACACAAGTTTACTCCTTCTGTAATATAAAATAAGCCAGTTCTCTGTCTTCTCGCTCAAGATTTTCAACTCTACTGAAACCGCTTTTTAAAAGTACTTTTTGAGACCCAATATTATCCAGATCGGTTACTGCCACGATATTTTTCTTATGATTAAGTGAGGAACAATAGTCAATAAGTGCTTTACAGACTTCTGTACCAAGTCCTTTTCCCCAATAATTTTCGTCTAAGGTATACCCTATTTCTATCTGTTCCGGATTGTCCAAAAATACTCTGGCAAGGCACATTCCCACAAAATCATCAGTTTGGATGTTGAATATCCCCCATCTACTGAATGGTCCTTCTTTGTAGTCTGCCAATGCTTTATCAAACATTTCTTTATACTCCTCATGAGTTTTGTAAGGCAGATAGCGAGTAACGTTTTCATTGTCAAAAAGATTGGAGAACAAAGGAAACTCTTCGGGCGTAAATTCACGGATAATGATCGTGTCATTTTTATATTTCATAGGAATGAATAGAATGTAAATGTTTAATACATGAATAAAATTAGGTAAATAAATCTGAAATTATGACTTAATACCCATTTAATATAAAAAATGGGCTTAAAATAAACCGATCATTGCTGAAAAAAGAAGATGAGCTCATTGAGCTCATCTTAATCCTGTACCATATCAAAAATACAGGTAAAATATGGATGTTTGACAAATTTCTAGCGATATACTGTTTGATCCTATTTTTTAATGAATTTCTGAGAGGATTTCCCTAAAGAAGTTTCAATATCAATTAAATAAGTTCCGTTCTGGCAGTTTTTAAGATCAACTTTATGGCCAGTAACCGGAGCATTAATCTTTCTTCCGGACAAATCATAAACAGTAACTGATTTAATTTCTCCTTTTGTTTTAATATTCAAAACATCAGAAGCCGGATTAGGATAAACAGAAGTTTCCGGGCCTGTTGTCGGAATATCTTTATTGGACAGTATATTACAAGGCGTTGTGATGCTGCCAAATGGTTGTGTGTTGTATGCAAACTCAGTTACAGAATAATTTGAACCATTTGCCCCCACACTCAGTTTGAAATAACCGTTAATGCTGTAGCCATCGAATTGATTTCTAAAACCAACATAAGCTGTTTTTCCGGACCAGGTAGTATAGGTAGGAGTATACACATCCAGTTGTCCGGGAGTACCAAGTGGATACCCTATATTATTTGCATTAGTGATGGTAGTACAGGCTGGAATTAAACTGATATTTCTGGTTCCTGTTTCGCAAACTAATCCTTTCCAATAAGTTTCCAATTTTAACTGATTGGCAGCATAATACCAGGCGCCATATCCTGCATCATCACTAAGTTCCGGGTTAATGATAAAATATTTCCAAGTTGCTCCGGAGTTGGTTGTTACTGTTGTTGCTGTTGGATTGGCATAGCTTTCTAATGGAGTTCCGGTCACTATTTTATAAGGATCTTTATAAGAGAAAGTTAATGCTAAAGCTGTTGTTGATCCTAATGAAGCTGCTCCACCTGTTATAGCTGGATTCAGGAACGTAATTGATGAATTCAGGACCTGACTTTTTGGATGACTGGTTGCCGCGCCATTTATGGTAAGTGTAGCAGTAGTAGGGCTTGTAACTACTATACTTGCAGCTAGTCCTGCTGGTAATGAAGATGTGAAATGGGTTCCCGAAACAAGAGTTGTTCCATTTGGTACAGCAAATGTTGCTGAATTTAATGTAATTGTTGATGTAGGAGCAGAGGCTACTGTTCCATCTAATGACACTGCTCCATTATTGTTTAAGTTTTCTGTAAATGTACTGTTGCTAAGTGTTAACCTGGGCGGAGTATTGGCAACTCCGGTTGCTGCTAAATTGGCAGGCTGCCATAAATTTGTTCTTGAAGGATGATTCAATGCGGCTATCATTCTGTTGACCTGCCCAATGGTAAACATTTTATAACAACCGGCAGATCCGTTGTATCCCATATAGTTTTCAACGTTTACTTTCTGTCCAAGACAATTGTTGCCAGCTGTACATCCTAATCCGGAAGAATTATTTTCTACAGGGGTGTCTGCAACTCCATCACCATCATTACCAGGATTTCCGGTTGAACAAAGAACATTGAACGTGTGTTGAAGATTGAGCCAGTGCCCAAATTCGTGAGTGAATGTATCAGAAAACTCATTTGAAGCTACTGTTCCTGCAGCATTGAATATATAACGTCCATTATAAACAACTCTGGCTGTATTTACTGAAGTCATGTATGAATCCGGATACCAGGCAACTCCTGAGTTATATAGGTCTTTATCAGCATAAAGATCATTTTGGATATACACATTCATATACTTTGTATTATCCCAGGCATCTGCACCAATTTGTGCATCATACCCGCCACCATTGCCATATCCACCTTTGAAAGGATGAAATACCACTCCGCTGGTTGCTTTTCCGGTGGGGTCAATTTTAGCTAAACGGAATTCAATGCTTAATGAACTTCTAATGGATTGGAAGTCAGGATCTACAGTATTTGAATCAGTGTTAATTCCATTGAAATTTAAGTTGATTTGTTCCAGTAAGTCAACTACTTTTTGGTAATTTACTTTTACATCACTTTGAGATTCTCCGTATACATGGAAAACCACAGGGATGATGTAGGTTGGGTTTTTGATACTGTTACTCAATGATCTTTTGTCTGAACCCATTTTTTTTATGAAATCTTGAGTATATTTCTCAAAATTTTCATATTCAGCCTTAGATTCAGGATGCCGCTCAAAATGTTTTTTCATCATTTCATCAGCTTTACACTCATGAGGTCTTTTTTCTTGTGCAAAACCTATTATTGGAAATAGGGAAACAAGTGCTAGTAATTTAAATTTTTTCATAAATTTTTGGATTTGGTTGTTAATAAATTATTTGAATAATCAAATTGTTTTGTGCTTAACTTTATGTGGTGTGTGGTGTTTTTTAACTAAATCTTTCAGGGTTGAATATCTTGATCTCAACCGTTGGCTTTTGGTCATTGGCAATTTCGGAGACCGTTTTCCCGAAAACAGGGCCGAGACTTAATCCCATCATTCCGCCGCCACCAGCAATAATGAGATTCTTTAATTGGGAAGACCTGCCTAAATACGGAAGACCGTCCGGAGCGCAGGGTCTGTATCCAAACCAAATTTCAGATTCTTTGGGTGTTTCAACCTGAAAATCGGGTAAATATTTAGGAATGGACTGAACGATTCCTTCCACCCTTTTCATATTAATTTTATCCTTATGGGAGGCCAGCTCCATCGTTCCGCCAAAACGGATCTGCCCGTTCATAGGAGTTACTGCTACTCTAGCCTCAAGCAATAAGGCGGCATGTTCTAATGTATTGAGAGGATTTTCCGGTTGGTGCATGAATGAATATCCTTTCCCGGGCATTAATTGAATTTTAATCCCTGCTTTTTGAGCAAGTTCCGGCAAGAATGAGCCTCCCGTCATGATATATTGGTCTGCCGTAAATTCTTTACCATTGGCAATAACTGTTTTAATAGTATTTCCAAAAGTTTTAAAGCCTGTTACCTGATGATGAGTATGAAAAATGACACCATTATTTTTAAGATAAGAGATCATTTGTTTCATCAGTTTCATGGGATTCATATGACCATCGCATTTATAATTCACTCCACCCATTACGTCCAGCCGGGCATTGGGTTCCAGTTCCTGAATTTCTGATCGATCGAGAATATCAACAGGTAATCCCATATTGATGGCTTTGTAAGCCAGTTCGGTTTCCTCTTCTGCTACTTTCTCTGTTTTATAGAGCATTAGGATGCCATTTTGATTGAGCTCAAAATCAAATTCATCTTTTTTGGCAATTTCATTATACAATTTGCTGCTAGCAAGATTAAGATCCCGGATGGCAGCAGCAGAATGATCAACATGTTTCTGGTTGGAATGTTTCAAAAACTTCAATCCCCAGGATACCAGCCTGGAATTGAGTGAAGGTTTTACATAAAACGGACTTTTACTGTCGAACATCCAACGGATTCCCTGAGCAACTACGCCCGGTGCTGCCAATGGGGTAAAATGGCTGGGTACAATCATTCCTGCATTTCCATAAGAACAATTGTTGGTAAGATCATTCTGTTCCAGAATTTCCACCTGCCAGCCTTTCTGTAAAAGATAATACGCTGAGCTTAATCCTGCTATTCCTGCACCGATGATCAGTGCTTTTCCTTTATTCTGTGCCATACGCTTGTTTACATTACCTGAAAACCCTGCCAGTAAGGATCTTCATCATCAATAATAATCTGATTGTACCCGGTAATTCTTGCCCAGCCTTCTACTGACGGAATAATTGCGGGCCTTCCATCTAAAGTAGCGGTCTCTTCAATTCTGCCGATAAACTGGGAACCGATATAGCTTTCATGAATGAATTCTTCTCCTTTCTTCAGTTTTCCCTTAGCATACCATTGAGCCATTCTTGCAGAAGTTCCTGTGCCGCATGGAGAACGATCCAGAGCATTTTCTCCTACTAACACTGCATTTCTTCCACTGGCTTTAGGATCTGTAGGATTGCCTGTCCATTGAATATGACTTAATCCGCTAATATGTTCAATTTCAGGATGGAAGAATTCATATTTTTCATTGAGTAATTTTCGGATAATCTTTCCATAATGGATGAGCTGGCTGGCCGTAAAATCAGAAATATCTCTGAAATTTTCCTGAGGATCGATAATGGCATAAAAGTTTCCGCCATAAGCTACGTCAGCCCTTATTAATCCAAGATCCGGACATTCAACTTCCAGGTTTTCTGCATACAGAAAAGACTTTATGTTGGTGAGTTTTACTGATTTTACTTTTTTTCCTTCCTGTACGTAATCAATGAGAATAAGACCTGCAGGAGTTTCAAGTCGTAATTTCCCGGGAATTTTAGGAACAACAAGGCCTTCTTCAATGGCAATGGTAACGGTTCCGATTGTTCCGTGTCCGCACATAGGAAGACATCCGCTGGTTTCTATATATAAAACTCCGATATCATTATTTTCATCAGCAGGAGGATACAGAATACTTCCGCTCATCATATCATGACCACGGGGCTCAAACATTAATCCCTTTCTTATCCAGTCGTATTCTTTCATGAAATGAAGACGGCGTTCCATCATGGAATTTCCTTTTAAAATGGGTGCTCCTCCTGCAACAAGGCGTACAGGACATCCACAGGTGTGAGAATCTATACAAAAAAATGTTCTGTTCATATTGTCTGTAATTTTAATGATCCTGAATTGACTGCTCCATCTACTATTCTGCTGATTTGTAATGGGTTGTCATTCTTTAGCTCTTCCGGTAAAAATTCATCCGGCCAATTCTGAAAAGAAATAGGACGGACAAAGCGTTTAACAGCATCCGGTCCCACAGAAGTAAAACGGGAGTCTGTAGTGGAAGGAAACGGCCCTCCATGCTGCATAGCATACACAACTTCAACTCCTGTAGGCATTCCGTTGAATAATAATCTTCCGCATTTATCTCTCAGAAGATTGATCAGCATCGTATTATCCCTTACCTCTTCATGGGTAGCGGCAATGGTGATGGTTAGCTGCCCTTTTAACTGCTGGGTGATCTTCGTTATCTCTTCGTCTGTTTCACACGCTACAACAATACCAAACGGGCCAAAGACTTCTTCACTCAATACAGGATTATTGAGGAAGGTTTCGGCATTTGTCTTTATCACTGAAGCACTTCCCTGATTATTATCTGCTTCTGATGAAGCAATTATTTCAACATCTGTCTGTTGTGTTGCCCTATTTCTGTTTTTTTCAAAACTTTCAAATATCCCTTTGTGAAGCATTTTAGCAGGAGCCATGTTTTGAATTTCCTCTTTTAATGCCTTGATAAAACGGTCAAGAGGTTTTCCTTTCAAAGCAATAAACACTCCCGGATTGGTACAGAATTGTCCTGCTCCTAACGTTAAAGAAGTACTATATTCTTTGGCTAATATTTCTGCCTTGGTTTCAAGGAGGTTTTGAAAAGCAAATACAGGATTAATGCTTCCCATTTCCGCAAATACAGGAATAGGGTTTTCACGACGGTTTGCTATATCAAACAAAGCTTTTCCGCCCTGGAAAGAACCGGTAAATGCTACAGCCCGGATATCAGGATGCTGGGTCAGATAAGTTCCGATCTCATAGGATGTTCCGGTAATATGGCTAAAGATCCCTTCAGGCCATCCAAATGCATTCACAACTGCGGTGATAGCATCCGCCATCATTTGTGAAGTCTTAGGATGTGCCGGATGTGCTTTTATAATGACAGGGCAGCCTGCCCCGATGGCACTGGCAGTATCTCCTCCCGCAGTAGAAAATGCAAAAGGAAAATTACTGGCTCCGAAAATCACTACAGGTCCGATGCCTACATTGTATTTTCTGAGATCTCCTTTTTGTTTTTCAGGCTGGGCAAGATCAATTCGGGCTTCTGTATATGTCCCGGAAGCAACAGCTTTAGCATAGCTTCTCCATTGTCCTACAGTTCTGGCTTTTTCACCAATTAGTCTGGCTAAAGGCAATGAAGTTTCGGCATGAGTAACAGCTAAAAGTTCTTCTCCCAAAGATTCAATCTGATCAGCGATAGCATTCATAAATTCTGCCCGTTCAGTGACGGTCGTGCTTTTAAGAAACTGAAAGGCGTCAGTAGCCTTCTGGATTCTTTGATCAATATTTTGTGTTGATGTTTCTTCCATCATAGCTGTATTTCTGGAATTAATAGTGCCGGACGATTAGCTCTGCCTTCTTCAATGATTTTTTGAATTTTTTCAGCTTCCTTTCCATGAAGTTCAAGACGTGGAGCTCTGACATACGGATTGCTTATCCCTTCTGCTGTTGCGGCGAGTTTAATATATTGGATAAGCTTAGGGTGAATATCCAGCTCCAGCAATGGCATAAACCATCTGTAAATTGCTACTGCTTTATCATATTCATTGGCTTTCACATGGTTGTACATCGCCATGGTTTCATTAGGAAATGCATCTACAAGACCTGCCACAAGACCGTCTGCTCCAAGCATCAGGGTTTCCAGACAAATCGTATCTACCCCACCAAGAATTTTGATCCTTTTTCCGAAACGGTTGATCATTCTGGTTACGTTCGCCAGGTCTCTTGTTGATTCTTTTACAGCCTGAATCGTTGGATATTCAATAAGCTCCTCAAACATTTCAAGGGAAACATATATTCCATAATCTACAGGATTGTTATAAATAAGGATAGGAAGATCGGTAGCGGAAGCCACGGCTTTAAAATATTCAACAACCTCATGGTTATCGGCTTTGTAACGCATAGGAGGAAGAAGCATCAGGCCGTCTGCCCCAAATTCTTTTGCTTTCTTGGCGAAGTTCACTGCATTTCTGGTGGTGTTTTCAGAAAGATTAAGAATAACAGGAATTCTACCTTGTGTTATCTTTTTTGCATATTTCAGCAGTTCAAATTTTTCTTCTGTTTCCAAAGCACTGGCTTCTCCTAATGTTCCTGCAAGGATAATTCCATGAACTCCTGCTTTAATCTGGGCTTCTGTATTGACAGCAAACATTTCAAAGTCTATCTCACCCTCTTTTGTAAAAGGCGTTAATACAGCAGGAAAAATACCTTCCCAGTTTAGTTTTGTACTCATATCAAATAATATTTATTCAAAACTAGCAGAATTTCAAAACGGTAAATGTTAATATTTTAATAGGTTCTAACCGTATTTTAACATGTTGTTTTTTTATTGCTCTATGGTAGCCTCTTTATAATGCTTCAGATATTCCTTAGGTGAATATTTCATAATGGATTTGAAGACCCGGTTAAAATTGGTAAGGCTATTGAAACCGCTGTTAAAAGCAACAGATGAAATACTGTACATATTACTGGCAGTTAATAGTCTGCAGGCCCGTTGTACACGAAGTTCATTGAGGTATTCAATATAAGTAATGCGGGTACGTTTTTTAAAAGACCGGCAAAAAGCCTGAGGTGTCATGCAGGCTTCTTTGGCAATAAGGTCAAGGGTAAGTTTATGTTGGGCAAAATTTTTCTTAATAAAATTCTGGGCATCTATAATTCTTTGGTCCGTATCAGAAATATGATCCGGAAGCTTCTTTTCTGAAGATAATGGAATATGAAGATGTCTGTTTTGCATAAGATGATTTAAAATCCTGATAAAATCGATAATCTGATCTACTCCTTTTGTTTTTTGCAGCGCAGCAATATCTTCTGCTATACTTTTTTTAAGCTTGGCTGCTACCTGGAAACCTACTTCCGAATGACCGATGAAATTTTTAAGTTCCTCAAATTCAGGTAAATCGAAAAATGCAGCAATCTTTTTGTGAGGATCAAAGAAAATAGAGATGGCATGAACCTTCTGCTTTTCGTTTTTCTCAAAATTACCCCTGAAAACATGGGATTGATTGGCTCCGAGATAGAAAATATCACCAGCCTCAAAAGTAAAGAGATTCTGTTCTATGGCCAGTGTTCCGTGCCCTTTAAGAATCCACATGATCTGTGTTTCTGTATGACGGTGAAAATAAGGATAGAAATTAGGCATTATATCTTCCTGAATGCGGATGCTTTTATTGGTATCAGCAGGGACAGAAAACTGGAGACTCTTCATCATAATATGAATGCTTTACCGGGTTATTAGATTACCAAGGTTAAAATATTGCTGAAGTTAAGCAAAATATGAACATTGAATATCATATTAAAATACAAATTTTACATATTCTTAATTTTAATGAATAAATAGCTATAAATAGTACAAAATCGTAACTTTAAACTTTTAAAATAAAAAGTATTCATAATATATGTTTTCAGCACAAACTTATCAAGACAGAAGGTCAGTATTACAAAGAAATGTGTCTAACGGAATCTTATTATTTCTTGGAAATATAGAGAATCCTGTGAACTTTGAACACAATCCTTATTATTTCCGTCAGGACAGTACCTATTTATACTATTTCGGAATTCAGGAACCCCGCATTGCAGCGATTATTGATATTGATGAAAATAAGACCATTGTTTTCGGAGATGAACTAAGTATCGATGATATTGTATGGATGGGTAGACAGGAAACCTTGAAAGAGAAAAGTCTGAAATCCGGAGTACAGGAAACTTTACCTTATGAAGAGCTTTCTCAATATATTGTAAAAGCAAAGGCTTCAGGAAGAAAAGTACATTATCTTCCTCCCTATCAGTCTTCCAATAAAATTGTACTGGGAGACCTTCTTGGGATTAAAATTACAGAACTGCAACCTTCTGTAGAAATGATTAAAGCTGTTGTAAAACAGCGTTCCATCAAAGAAGCTCAGGAAATTGTACAGATTGAACAGGCAGTGAATGTGTCCAATGAAATGCATTTATTAGCAATGCGTACCGCAAAACCAGGAATGAAAGAATATGAAATTGCGAATGCGATCCAATATCTTGCGGCCAACAAAGAATGCCAGATGTCTTATCCTCCGATTGTGACGATCAACGGAGGAATTCTGCATAATCATTATCGTCTCAATACCATGAAAGAAGGCGATCTTTTCCTGAATGATTCCGGTGCGGAAACTGCTATGGGATATGCAGGCGATCTTACGAGGACGTTCCCTGTAAGCAAGACTTTTACAACGAAGCAAAAGGACATGTATGAAGTAGTTTTAAATGCTTTTAATCAGGCGCAAAACCTTTTGAAGCCGGGAATACGATTCAAAGATATTCACCTGAAAGCATCACAGCATCTGGTAGAAGGGCTTATTGATCTCGGATTGATGAAAGGAAATCCTGAAGATGCGGTTAAGAATCATGCTCATACCCTATTCTTTCAGTGTGGGCTCGGGCATATGATGGGACTTGATGTACATGATATGGAAGATCTCGGCGAGCAGTATATCGGTTACACGGAGGAAGAACCTAAAGACACGAAAACATTCGGACTGAAATCTTTACGTTTAGGAAAAGCCCTTGAATCCGGATTTGTAGTAACCGTTGAACCAGGTATTTACATAATTCCGGAACTGATTGACATCTGGCAGTCGGAAAATAAAAACGCAGACTTTATTAATTATGATAAAGTAAATGAATACCGAAATTTCGGAGGAATCCGTGTAGAAGATGATTTCCTTATTACTGATGATAGCTACAGGCTTCTCGGGAACGGACTGATCAAGACCGTTAAAGAAATTGAAAATTACAGAGCTGAACATCTGGCTTAATTCAAATAGTATATATGAAGAACATAAAAAAACTAACAGCCATTGCATTATATTTTCTGTGCCTGTCTCCATTGGCAGCACAAAAGATACAATGGACTTCCGATGGCAATGCTTATTACTCATTCACCAAAAATGGTATTGAGATTGTTGATGTATTGAACCCCGGGAAAAACCAGACTTTTTTAAGCACCAATGAACTGATTCCTGCCGGTAGCACTAATCCGTTAAAGGTACAAAGCTTTCAGATAGCTCCTGATGGGAAAAGCTTACTGCTCTTTACCAATACTCAAAAAGTATGGCGTGACAACACCCGTGGGGACTACTGGATTTTTGACAAAAACACAAAAAAACTCTCCCAGCTTGGAAAAAGTTTACCTGCTGCTTCACTAATGTTTACGAAGTTTTCTCCGGACAGCAAAAAAGTGGCTTACGTATCGAAGCATAATATCTATATTGAAGATCTTGCCAACAATCAGGTTACCCCGGTTACCTCTGATGGAACAGACAGAATGATCAATGGTACTTTTGACTGGGCTTATGAAGAAGAATTTGGTACTCAGGATGGTTTCAGATGGTCTCCCGATGGAAGCAAAATTGCCTACTGGAAGCTGGATGCCCGCAGTACAAAGAATTTTCTGATGATTAATAATACGGATAGCCTGTATTCATTTACCGTTCCTGTAGAATATCCGAAAGTAGGCGAAAATCCGTCGGGATGCAGCATCTGGTTTTACGATCTGGCGGCTAAGTCTTCAAAGAAAGCAGATATTGCAGGTGATGAAGTACAAAATTATATTCCCAGAATGGAATGGGTGCTGGATTCTCAATCCGTTATTTTGCAGCAGCTGAACAGAAAACAGAATCAAAGTAAAATTATCATTGCTGATGCTGCTTCCGGGAAGAGTAAAACCATCCATACGGAAACAGATGCTGCATGGATTGACATCAAATCCCGATGGAACAGCAATGATCCGAGTGGCTGGGATTGGATTGACAATGGAAAAGAATTCTTATGGCTTTCTGAGAAAGACGGATGGAGACATATTTATAAAATAGATATGAATGGAAAGGAAACATTGATCACCAAAGACGCTTTTGATGTTATAAAACCTGAATTTTTTGATATTCCGAACAAACAGATTTACTTTTTAGCTTCGCCTGATAATGCCGCTCAGAAATATTTATATAAAGTAAGTATGAAAGGAGGAAAAGCGCAGAGATTAACGCCTCAAGCATATTCAGGCTCTAATCAGTATACAATATCACCCAATGGCAAAATTGCAGTGTTTAATAACAGCAGTGTACATTCACTCTCAGCAGGAGCCATTGTATCACTTCCTGATCATAAAGAACTGGTTGCAGCAAAAAGAACGGTCAAAGCTGATCCTGCAAAACCTAAAGCAGAGTTTTTCCAGATCACAACGCAGGATGGGGTCACATTAGACGGATGGGTGGTAAAACCTAAAAATTTTGATCCCGGTAAAAAGTATCCTGTTGTCTTCACTGTATATGGCGAACCGGGATCACAAACCGTGACCGATAGTTTCTACACAGGCTGGAATTATTTATATACAGGTGATATGGCTGAAGACGGATATCTTTATGTTTCTCTGGAAAACCGGGGAACTCCTGCTCCCAAAGGACGTGAATGGAGAAAATCGGTCTATCGTAAAATAGGACAGCTTAATATTCGGGATCAGGCAATGGGAGCGAAAGCTTTATTTGCAAAATGGCCGTATGCAGATACATCCAGAGTTGCTGTATGGGGATGGAGCGGCGGAGGTTCTTCCACCCTTAATCTTTTAGGACAATACCCTGATATTTACCAGACCGGGATTGCGATTGCTCCCGTGGCCAATCAACTGTTCTATGACAATATCTATCAGGAAAGGTATATGGGACTTCCACAGGAAAACAGGGAAGATTTTGTCAACGGCTCTCCTCTTGCCTATGCTAAAAACCTGAAAGGAAACCTGCTGCTGGTGCATGGTACGGGAGACGATAATGTACATTATCAGAATACGGAAGTATACATTAATGAGCTGGTAAAGTACAACAAACAGTTCCAGCTGATGTCATACCCTAACCGGACGCATTCTATTAGTGAAGGAGAAGGAACATCACTGCATCTGGCTACCCTGTTTACAAAATACTTAAAAGAACACTGTCCTCCGGGAGGAAGATAAAATAAAGAACCAAAGTCTCGCAGTAATGTGAGGCTTTTTTATTGGATCTTCGAAATTGTTGAATTAAAATACATCTGATATTAATAAAAAAACTCCCCGGATTGCTCCAGGGAATAAAAAGTGTCAAAACCTATATTTTTATAGTGGTGTGAATGATGTTGTCATAAAAATAACAATGGATATGCCAAATACATCACTTATAGTTGAAAACGTGCTTTTTGTGGTATCTTTTGTGCTCATTCCCTTTGTTCTCCCTTTATTTTAAATAAAATATCATTAATTTTGATTGAATAACTGTTAAAACGATTCATTTTGAAACTGCCGCTCTCCTATTATGCTGATCAGGATGTTCTTTTTCTGGCTCAGGACCTTTTGGGAAAAGTCCTTTTTACAGAAATTAATGGTGCCGTTACTGCCGGGATTATTGTAGAAACAGAAGCTTATTTTGGAGTAAAGGATAAGGCTTCGCATGCGTATGGAGGCAGACGGACAGACCGTACGGAAACATTATACAGTCATGGCGGGGTATCTTATGTGTATTTATGCTATGGAATTCATCATCTCTTTAATGTGGTAACTTCAGTGGAAGATGAGCCTCATGCGGTACTGATCAGAGCTGTAGAACCATTGATTGGTAAAGAAACAATGGAGTTCAGACGCAGTATGCCGGCTTCCAGAGCTGCTATTTCTTCAGGTCCGGGTTCCGCGGCAAAAGCTTTGGGAATCGATAGAAACTTTAATAAAAAAGATCTGACAGGAAATGAAATCTGGATAGAAGATCACGGAATTCGGTATGATCCTGATGAAATTATAGCAGGTCCCCGTATAGGGGTTTCTTATGCACAAGAAGACGCTCTCCTGCCCTGGCGTTTCTTTGTGAAGGGTAATAAATATGTGAGTAAACCTAATAAAGCCTGAACAATGCTTTCTGAAATAAAAACAAAAATGGCTTAAGAGCAGATACTCATTAAGCCAGATCATATTCAATGCGAGAATATTCAACCAACCACATTTATATTTCTAATTATTACTTTAGTTTTTAATAATTGCCCACCAGTTCTGCTTTGGTTTCAACAATATGTTCTGGTGTCCCTGATTCTTTCTGGTCTTTATAGCTTACAGATGGAGATGAATCTCCGGTTTTGTTGTCCTTACAGCTAAAAGCCGTATTCCCTGTCATCCATAATAAAAAGAATATCGCTGCTTTTTTCAAAATTCTGTTTCCTTTCATGATTCAGCTGTTGATGATTTATATTTCAAATTTGAAGAAATAGGTAGAGATCAGGAAAAAATATCTATCAATGAAGATCTGTGATCTATGAATTGATTGGTAAGGATTTTTTGAATTGACTTTTGAAATAATGATACCAATGGATGATTATAATAAAAACTGCTTCTTTTAACAGAAGCAGTTACACAATAAAAGTCGTACAAAATTATTGATATGAAAAAATAAAAAAAATATTTAGTGGATGTCCCAGAAAACTCTGGTAGTCAGCCTGTCACCTCCAATCGCTGTGGATGCTTTGGCATAATTGCTCCCGTTGGTTGTTGCCTCTAAGGTTGGATATTGAAGTCTCACAGGGACCTTTCCGTCAGCATTGGCAATGGCTGTAGGAGGCGCCTGTAACGCCGGATAATCTAACCTGCGGTAAAAGTTCCAGGAAACGACAGGATGGTTATACATGGCAACCCAGGCCTGCTCCCCGATCGATTTCTTCCAGTTGGCAGCATTATAGGGGTTCATGGTAAGATAATCCTGGGCTTCCTGAGCTGTAAGTCCCCATTCTCTGAAGGAAGCCTGAACCGCATTCTGATATAAGGTTTCAGGATTTCCGCCAATTCCAAACCTGGCAGCAGCTTCAGCCAGATAAAAAGCCACTTCAGTATGCGTGATAAGATTGCCGGGAGTGGTTGGGGTATAAGCAAAAACCCCTGCTGCAGAAAAATCTAAAAAACTTCCGCCCGTCCCAATGACCTGTCCGATATACTCCCCGTTTACATCCTGAAAATATTTTGCCACCCTGGGATCTGTGGTGTTATTAAGAAAATCCACAAAAGGTTTACCTCCGAAAAAGTCATCACGTCCTGTAACCACCAGGTTTTCAAATATCGGACTCAGATTGAATATTTCAGGAAGATACCTGAAAACTCCGTTCTGAGACTCATCAGTGATTATTCCACCGGTAATGGCTGCATTAATTGTAGATTGTGCCAGTGTAGGATTAACATCAGAAACTGCAATTCCCAGCTTCAGGAGAAGCGAGTTTCCGAATTTCTTCCATTTTACGACATCACCTCCATAGATAATATCCCCGGCCCCAAAGGCTCCTTTTCCTTCCTCCAGATTATTAATATCCGTTTTCAGACGGCTGATGAGGTGTTCATAGATCTTGGTATCATCATCGTACACAGGCAGCGGAAACTGTTCCTGGTTGAGAGCCTGGCTGTAAGGAATATCACCAAATGTATCTACCAGCGTCTGAAAAGTATATACTGAAAGGATATCTATGATGGCAAGCTGATTTTTTTTCTTAGCAGGCCATGCCCCCAATTCTGAAGGAACAGGCTGGTACTGTTCTATCAGTTCCTTGGCTTTATTAAGATTATTAAGGACATTTACATAATTATCAGCCCATACAGTATTGGACACGTTTCTTTCCGTAAAATTATAATTACTTTCGTTTACATAGGTGGTTTCCTGCCAGTACTGCATGATAAGGCGAAAATTGTTTTCGTTCACACTGGGAGTGGTCATATAATCACTCAGCTCTTTTTCTGCATAGGTGATCAGGGGTTCCGGACTCATAGAATAAGCAACATGCGGATCCGTATTGACGTCGTCTGTTGTACATCCTGCCATTAATATCGTTAAGAAAGAGCCTAATATAAATGTATTTTTCATTGTAATAGTTTTTAAAAATTAACTTTCAGATTGAATGCAAAATTCCTTGTGGAAGGCATTACACCAGACTGATATCCCTGGATGCTTCCCGAAGAAATTCCCGCCTCAGGATCAGAATAAGGAAGATTTTTATGGATGATCCATAGGTTACTTCCTGTAAACCCTACGGTAAGCCCCTGAATTCCTGAGTTTTTTAAGAAATTTTTGTTGAAAGTATAAGAAACGGAGACCTGACGGAGCTTTATAAAGCTTGCATCGTAGATAAATGCAGCTGTCGGAGGATCTGTACCCAAATACTGACTGGATATGGAACGGTCCAGACGAATCGTGTTGGGAATATAATGTCCTGGATTATTGGGATCCTGCATCACTCCCGGTAAAATTACACCTCCGCCATTAGCCAGCGTATTCCTGACAGGGTTTCCGAGGTCATTCAATCCTACCGTTTCAGGATAAAGACCGGTACCACTACCATAGTATTGGTCCAGGGAAAATATTTTTCCACCTTTTTTCCAGTCGATCTGGAAGCTTAGATTGAAGTTTTTATAGGTAAAAGAATTGTTCAGTCCGGCAATAAAATCCGGCTGAAAACTTCCGAAGTTATGATTGGAATCATCCGTATGTAGATATGCACCGTTTCTGCCCACGATCTTGTTTCCATTAGGATCATAAACATAATCTGATCCCCAGATGCTTCCATAATCTTCGTTGAGTGAGGCATTGATGCTGATTCCGCCCTGTAATGCACCGATGGTGATGTTTTCAATTCCTTCCCGTAAAGCAGTTACTCTGGTTTTAGGATTAGACCAGTTGAGAAGCAGATCCCAGCTGAAATCTTTGAATTTCAACGGGGTCAGATTCAGTGATAATTCGATACCTTTAGTGGTAAGCTCTCCTGTATTCTGAATTTTGGCCCCGGAACCTGTTGACAGGGAAACCGGCAGAGGAAGTATCTGGTCAAATGCGATATTTCTGAACCAGGAAAGATCGATCCCGACTCTGTTTTTAAAAAACTGCATATTGGTTCCTAGCTCAAAATTTTTCAGTTTTTGGGGAAGAAGATCGGCATTTCTCAAAGTGGTATTATAGGAATAAACAGGATTGTTTCCGAAGGAAGTCTGTACAATAAATCTGTTTCTCAGCTGGTCTGCTGCCGTATCTGAGCCTACTTCCGCATAAGCTGCCCGTAATTTCCCAAAGCTCAGCCATTGCTGCTTCAGCAAATTGGAAAATACGACACTCGCAGAAACAGAAGGATAATAATAGGCATTATTTGCTTTTGGTAATGCTGTGGATTGATCTCTTCTGAAAGTTCCTTCCAGATAATAGGTATTCTGATAGCCTAAAGAAGCCTGAATAAAGACCCCGTAAATGTACTTTGAAGTATCCGTAATAATAGGTCTTGCCGGACTTGCTACAGAGTTGGATATGGTGTAAAGCCCTGGAATATAAAGCCCTCCTGTTGTAGTCTGTGCATTGGAATAACTTGACTGTGCATTGATATTAGCCCCTGCCAATGCCTGAATACTGAGATCATCAGTAATATTATCTTTATAGGTGGCAATCAGGTCATAATTGGTTTCCGTAAAGCGAAGATTAGTCACGGCATACCCTGAAGGCTGTTCTATGATATTGGAACTGAAAAAAGCAGGAACTGACCCCACAGCCCTTCTTTCTTCCAGGATCATGCTATAGCCGTCAATACCTACCCTTCCCAGAATATTAATTTTCTTTGAAAGATCATAGCTGAGGCTGAAATTACCTGCAAAACGCTCCCTTTTATCATTCTGGTAATTCTGATAACGTGTAAAATAAGGGTTATCCCAATAGGCGGGAGAAAGGTTGACCGGAGATTTGATATTCCAGGTATAATTTTTACTGAAGGTATCATACAGGTATTTCTGATACTGAAGGTCTACATTGGTTGCCCACCATTGGCGGAAGTTTCCCATAATGTTATCTCCATATCCTGTAGTATTTCTTCCTTTGGTGCTCTGTACAATATAATTGGCAAAAATAGTAGCTGTAAGATTATCTGTAATTTTATAAGAAGCATTACCCCCGAAGTTATTTTTGCTCAGAGAAGAATTGGGCATGATATCCGTTGCATACGTGTTGGAATAGCTTAATCTGAAGTTTGTACGGTCATTTCCGCCATTTAATGCAATATTATTCGTACGGTTAAAGGCTTTTTCAAAAAAAGTGATCGGACCGTTTTTCGCCATTACCCAAGGCGTCTTTTTTCCGAAATTTTGAGAGTCCGGGATGAATGCATCATACTGGCAGACCATGAGATTGGGATCATAAGGAGCTCCATAGGAAGCATCCTGAAACGTATGAACAAAAGGAGCATTATTGTATTCCTGAAACAGGTTTCCGGCATATCCTTGTCCGTATTGGGTCTGATATTCAGGAAATGTAGAGCGGTCAATGGTGGAAACCGAAATACTTCCGCTATATTCCAGCCCGATTCCCTGGGTATTTTTCTTGCCCTTTTTGGTTGTGATGATAATGGCTCCGTTTTGAGCTCTTGAACCGTATAAAGCTGTTGCGGCAGCACCCTTCAGTACATTCACCGTTTCAATATCATTCGGGTTGATATCGGAGACAGGGCTTCCGTAATCATAACCTGAAAATCCGTTCAGTTGGCTTGTAGTATTGATATTCCGGTTGATAATGGGAACACCGTCTACTATAAAAAGTGCCTGATTATCCCCCAGAATAGATTTGTACCCTCTGGAAACAGCATCTACGGAACCTCCGAAATTAGTAGATTGTCTGATCTCAAGTCCTGCCACTTTTCCGGAAAGGTTATTCAGGAAATTAGTTGTAGGAGTCCGGTTGATGTCCTCACCTTTGACTTCCTGTGTTGAATAGCCCAATGATCTTTTCTCTCTTTTAATTCCGAGTGCGGTAACCACGATCCCTTCTATATTCTGTGTTTTAAGGGTATCCTGCTTTGCCTGGCTGAAATAGGTTTCGCTTCCTATAAAAAAAGCGACTCCCGCACTTAAAAGCTTTAACTGATATTTCATAATTATTGATTTTTTCTTGTTATATGATCAAAATTCAATAATTGGTGAAGATTATCATGAAAGGCATATATCAACGGCGGAATAACGTCTACTAAAATATGAGTAATAAGCAATCAGTGATGAGCAATGCGTTAACAATCAACGATAGAACATACCTATCTTATTCAAATGAGAAATTGCTCTTTTTATTATCGCAATATTGCATCCGAGGCAGCAAAATTCACCTCCGCCGGAGGGATGGAAAATCGAAGATTTGACGGGGTGGTAAAATATACACACCCTTTACCTACAGGTTTTGATGATTGTATTTAATGTATTGTACAATAATTATTTACAAAATTTATTTAAAGTTCCAAAGAAGGTTTATAAGTTCTCCCGATCGGAAGTTTTTTTCCATTGATTTGAATGAGGCTTGCAGATTTCATCTCAATTTTTGACAGAGAAATAATATAAGATTTATGAATACGGGCAAACAGCTTCGGATTTAAATTTTCTTCTATTTTGCTGATGGGCATTTTAAACGTAAGGGTTTCTGTTTTCGTATGAATATTAATGTACTCCCTTAAACTTTCAATATAGAAAATATCCTGGAGAATAATTTTGATCTGTTTTTTTCCGCTGTTGATGAAGATATATTCCCGGTCAGCTACTTCAAGCAATGCATCTTCTGCATCCATTAAGTGTTTGAATTTTCCAATTGCAGTGGTAAACCGGTCATAAGGGATAGGTTTCATCAGATAATCTGCAATATCCAGCTCATATCCCTCTACAGCATACTGATGATAGGCCGTGGTTACAATAACGAACGGCGGATTCTTTAACTTTCTTAAAAAATCAAAACCTTTTACAACCGGAAGATGAAGATCCAGAAACATCAGATCTACCTGATGTCTATTCAAGAGGCTGCTGGCATATACTGCATCTGCACATTTTCCTACCAGATTCAGTTCCGGATCTCTGGATATGAAATTTTCCAGAATTTCTGCGGCAATGGGTTCGTCTTCTACAATAAGACAGTTGTATTTTTTAGTGGCTGATTGTCCCATGGAAACCTATGATTAGTTTTACAATATAACGATCGCTCTTATCTTCAACAGAAAGGAGATGTTTAGGATAAAGAAGCTCAAGCTGCCTGCGGATATTTTTCAGTCCTATTTTGGTGGAATGTTCATTAGGCTTTTCCTCTTTTGAATTTTCAATGAAATAGGTAAGAATACCGTTTCTAAGCTGAATATCAATATTAATATATGTTTCTCCCAGACTCTCAGAAACCCCATGTTTAAAAGCATTTTCTACAAACTGTATCAGTATAAGAGGTGAAATTTCCTGTGAAGGATTATCCAGATGTATTGTAAGGTCTACCGTAAGATGATGGTGCCTGATCTTCTGGATCTGTATAAAATCTTTAATATTTTCAATATCTTTTTCTATAGAAATTCTTTTTTCTGCCGCTTCGTAGATATTATACCGCATTATTTTTGAAAGCTGGAGGATAACATCGGGAGTTTCATCTGCTTTTTTTAAGGCCATACCATAAATATTATTCAGGGTATTGAAAAGAAAGTGCGGATTGATCTGCGCTTTCAGCATTGTCAGTTCCTGATCCAGTTTTTCAGATTTCAGCTGGGATATCTGGTCTTTCAAAAGATTTTTCTGTCTGGTAATCTCTACGCCAAAGACAAGCCCTACCATAAAAATAAGATCCATAAAAGAGTTGAATGCCACAAAGCCATTGATAAATCCCGAAGGATGCTTACCATCCAGAGTCTCTGTAGCTTCATAAATATAGGGGTAAATAATATAATGGGTAAAAAGACGGTGACCCAGCACGGCAATTACCACAATCAGAGCATAGAGAAGATATTTGAAGAAATTCCGGGTATGGACTTTCTCATACACATGCAATAAAGAATAGGCAAGCGGCATTTTGATCAGAAAATAGCCAAGCTCCAGAATCAGGGTGTTCTGAAGCCGTATTTGCCATTTGAAATCCGGAAACTGATATCGGGACCAGTAAAAATCGAGATAAGCTTCCAGCAGATAATACAATATCCAGAAAAGCAAATGAACCTGTAGCTTAGATGTTCTGTTAGATTTCAAGCTTATAATCATTAAAAATACAAAGTAATATCGCTCAGCCAAATATAAAAATATAAAGGCTACAAAAATCAATCACGAGTCTATAAACTACGTGTTTTGTGTCAGGCATTCTACCAATGCTATATTAATCTTTAACTTTTACGGTAAACCATAATTTTTTAAACCATTAAGAATAATGAAGGTTTTAAGAAGATTTAAGGAAAAAATCAAAGACTTTTTTAAGCAGTTACTTAAAGCGAAGCTCCTTCTTAATATTCTTATCTCCTTAATTCCTCCTTAATGGTTTAACCATAAGAAAATCATAGATTTTCATAAAACTTCAGTGCACTTATTAACGGTTTGTTTATCACTTAAAAATACTTAAGTGTTCAAAAAACTTTTGTGACTTTGTGTTTAAACAATATTTTTTAAACCATTAAGAATAATGAAGGTTTTAAGAAGATTTAAGGAAAAAATCAAAGACTTGTTTAAGCAGTTACTTAAAGCGAAGCTCCTTCTTAATATTCTTATCTCCTTAATTCCTCCTTAATGGTTCAACCATAAGAAAATCATAGATTTTCATAAAACTTCAGTGCACTTATCAACAGTTTACTTATAACTTAAAAATACTTAAGTGTTCAAAAACTTTTGTGACTTTGTGGTTTAAAATAACCCACACATTATAATTTAACTTTGAAAGATTTTCAAACGGATTTCCGGGAACACAAGATTCATAAAACAGAAGATCAGCAGAAAATTGAATTCAACACCATTCGTACCCCCACCTACCACAAACCAGCCATTCTCCCAATGAACATAATAAATTCCGAAAGCAAATATCAGGATATTACAGACCGCAACAGGCTTAATAAACCGGTCAAACCACAGAGCCGGGGCCGAAATAAGATGAGTCAGTTTAACTGCCCATGCCAAATAAAGACCTATAGGACTGAAACCTATGGTATCCAGATAATGAAGTCCGAAATTGTTGACATCACCACTGAAAATGGAGATCACACTATGCATCAGCAATATGACTGACAGCGCAAAACGGAGGAAGAAGTTCTTTTTCATAGACCAAAATTATAGAGAAGAATGGTCCGCTGAATTTTTCTGTATATTAATGACTTTTAAGTGTATATAAATGTTGAATAAAGTCTGAATGTTAAGAATATATTGTAGTAATATTAATTTTTATATTTTATTTCAACATATAGTGATATTTTAAATATAATTATTATTTTTATACCGGTTTAAAAACTATCAGGAATTATAAATAAGAAGTGATATGATTTCCCTCTGAATATCCTTTTTATTCAAAATAATGACTTAATAAAGGTGGTTCTAAATACACAAATCACAATTGAAAAAAAGAGTGGTATGCCATCATACCACTCTTTGTATTATTCAATAACTTTTTTTAGTTCAGATTTTTCTTTAAAAATTCTTCGAGCTCTTTACCATGAAGGTTTTTGGCTAAAATTGTTCCCTGTCCGTCTATAATGACATTAAAAGGAAGTTCATCCACTTCATAAGTTTTTGCTACCGAGCTTTTCCAGAATTTCAGATCACTGATCTGGATCCAGTTGATTTTAAAACGCTCAATGGCTTTCTCCCAACTTTCTTTATTCTTATCTAAAGAAACCCCAAGGATTTCAAACCTGTTGTTTTTTACCTGTTCAGCATATGTTTCATACAGGTTTTTCAGCTCAGGCTGCTCTTCAACGCACGGAGCGCACCATGTAGCCCAGAAATCAATTAATACCATCTTTCCTTTCAGTGTGGAAAGAGCAAATGAGCTTCCGTCTGCTTTAGCCATAATGATCTCGGGAGCCTTCTTCCCTATCTCTATCACTTTCTGGGCAGAAACGAAACCTGATACCATCATCAGAAATAATACTATAGTGCGGATCTTCATATTAATCATTTGTAGGATAATCTTTATCTAACCAGTCTGTTTTGATATTTTTTGGGAGGTTCAGAAGTTTCGCATTCTTAAAGCCCATTTCCATCAGTAAATTAAAGGCCGGACGGATATTAGGGCATTTTACGAAAGGACAGCATCCGCAGTAGATAACCACTTCTCTGTCTTTAGGAATATCTTTCAGGTAACTCCTTAGCTTTTCCAGATTTTCAGGCTCACGGGTAGGTCCGATGTCTACAGAACCTTTGATAATAGCTTCGGGCCCTACCGAAATAATGACCAGATCTTGAGTTTTCTTTTTCTCAATTCTGGAGGCCAGCAATGCGGGATCCATCAGCTGGCTGTCTTTCCATGGATCTGTTTTTTGCTGTGCCTGACTGAATACAGAGCAGACAAAACACGCAATAATAAGCAAATACTTCATACTTCTATTTTTCACAAAGATAAAAATGTTTTGTTGAGCTTTCTGTAACTGATGATAAGAAATTATATTAAATGTGCCTGGTTCACACCCCAGAATAAGGCCTTGTTTTTTTAAAAAATAAATTCACTTTTTGTATTTTCGTAGATAAGAATCGGCTTGTTGATGGTCTTTTCCTCAATTATTTAACCTTATTTCATTTTTATGGAAATCAATTTTCCAAATCATTGGCTGGAATTTATAAAAGTTTTTAACAGAAAATCTGATAATGAGATTGTTGCTGATGTGGTGCGTGTATTCCGGAACCGGGCAGAGGTTCAGGAAAGGTATGATACGTATCAGTTTGAAGAATTTCTTCCCGGTTATATTCCCGTAGCTGATGATTCCGGCGGGCAGGTTGCCGTAATATCAAAAAAAGAAAATGATCCCAAAGTTTATCTGAGTTCATATGGGGTTTTACAGAAAGAATTACTGAAGGTTCTGGACCGGGATCTGTTGCATTGGATGCAGCGCAGATTTCCTTTTGATCAGGCACAGATCACTTTGTCTGCCGAAGAAATTAAGAAAAAAGCCATAGACAATGAAACTTTGTTTCAGAAAATCTCCTCCTATCCTGATATTTTAAAATTTCTTGAAAAAGCTGTAACGACAGAAGGTCTTTCACTGCCTGAAAATTATGCTGTGGCAGAACATATCTACTATTTTCAGGATGGTTATCATTACAATTCGGTTGAAAATAAAGTCCTTACAGGAGACGGTTCAGGCGATTTCAAACCTGATTGGATCGTACTGGCCACGAATTATTTTGCCGATCCTTTTTTTATTGATTTAAATGAAGATGCTGTCGGGTTTCCTGTATATTTTGCCTATCACGGACAGGGATATTGGGAGCCTTTGAAAATTACCGACTGTTTAGAAGACTTTCAGGAAATAATAGATCATATGCACTCTGTGAGATTTGATAAAAAGGCATTAACAGACTATTTCGAACATCATAAAGATTCTGAAAATCCTTTCTGGAAAGAAGTTTATGAAGCGATCGAAAATCAGGAAGAAATGTCAGAAGAAACTATTGAAGAAAAGATAAATGAATTATCAGACTGGAGAGAAGCCAACTTATACATCACAGATATCGGTCCCAATAAAATGAAAATTATTGCTTTGCTTAAAAAGGAGCATCATCTTTCAGGGGCTGAAGCTCTTGAGCTGAGTAAGAATAGCAGAATTCTCTTTAGGAAAGGTTATTACAAATGGCTCCAAAAAGATTATGATCAGCTGAAAGATTTGGGAGCTCAGGCAGAATTTGATTTTATAGGATAAAAGTTTTGCAGAGGCTGTTTTCTGATCAGAACTTTTATTTTTTTAAACTTCCTTACCTTATTGATGTACAAATATTTTATACATTTAGATAAAGTATTATTCAACAAAAACATCTCATAAAAATGGAAGAAAAATTCCAGCCAGATGCTATCATTATAGGAACCGGACTTGCAGGGCTTACTGCCGCTATGGAAATTACCAATGCCGGCAAAAAGGTACTTCTATTGGATCAGGAAACAGAAGAAAATATCGGAGGACAGGCTTTCTGGTCATTCGGAGGGCTTTTTCTGATCAATTCCCCACAACAACAGAGAATGGGCATTAAAGACTCTTATGAGCTGGCTCTTCAGGATTGGAAAGGAACTGCCGGCTTTGATCGTAAGGAAGATTACTGGCCCCGCCAATGGGCAGAAGCCTATCTGAAGTTTGCTGCCGGTGAAAAATACAGTTATATTTCCAGGCTTGGGATCAAGCTGATGTTTATGGTCGGTTGGGCAGAGCGTGGTGACGGATCTGCAACGGGCCATGGAAACTCAGTTCCCCGTTTTCATGTCAGCTGGGGTACCGGAACCGGTGTTGTAAAACCCTTTGTGGAAAAAGCGTATCAGGCTAAAGAAAAAGGCCTTTTACAGATGAAATTCAGGCATAGGGTCACTGATCTGATGGTAGAGAATGGAAAGGTCAGAGGATTAAAGGGAGATATCCTTGAAAATGATAACAAAGAAAGAGGTGCTGAAACCAACAGAAATGTAATTTCATCATTTGAATATACTGCTGAAAATATTATTATTGCTTCCGGGGGCATCGGTGCCAATCATGAACTGGTACGCAAAAACTGGCCTGAAAGACTTGGAAAAGCTCCTGACAACATGGTGTGCGGAGTGCCTGCATATGTGGATGGAAAAATGATTGGTATTGCAGAAAATGCCGGTGCAGATATTATTAACCGTGACAGAATGTGGCATTATACGGAAGGACTGCAAAACTGGAGTCCGATCTGGCCCAACCACGGAATCCGTATCTTGCCCGGGCCATCTTCCCTATGGTTTGATGCAAAAGGAAAAAGGCTTCCTGCTCCATTTCTGCCTGGATTTGATACACTGGGAACTTTAAAATATATACAGGAAACAGGCTACTCTTATTCCTGGTTTATCCTTACCCAGAAAATTATCAAAAAAGAATTTGCGCTTTCAGGCTCAGAACAGAATCCTGATATTACCAATAAAGACTATTCTCTCTTCCTTAAAAGGATCTTTGGCAAAAAAGCACCGGGACCGGTAGAAGCGTTCAAAGAGCATGGAAAAGACTTCATTGTATCAGACAATCTGGAAGATCTGGTAACCAGGATGAACCAACTGTCAGGTGATCATCTTTTAAATTATGAAAAAATAAAAGCACAGATTGAAGCCAGAGACCGGGAATTAGACAACAAATTTTCTAAGGATACCCAGGTGAACTATATCCGGAGTACCCGCAGTTATCTGGGAGATAAACTTGGCCGTGTTGCTGCTCCCCATAAAATTCTCGCTCCGGAAAACGGGCCCTTGATTGCGGTACGTCTTAATATTCTGACCCGTAAAACATTGGGCGGCATTAAAACCAATCTTAACGGACAAGTTCTGAGGGCTGATGACAGTATTATTGAAGGGCTATATGCTGTCGGAGAAGCGGCGGGCTTTGGAGGCGGAGGCATGCATGGCTACCGGGCACTGGAAGGAACTTTCCTGGGCGGATGTATCTTTTCAGGAATGAAAGCCGGACAATATATTGCGAAATTGAAATAAGCTTAATAATAAATAAACGCATATGAGTCATTATTTTAATGATAAAGTCATTTGGATTACAGGAGCTTCTTCAGGCATTGGTGAGGCTCTGGTAAAAGAGCTGGCATCAAAGTCCACGGCAAAAATCATTCTTTCATCAAGGAAAGAAGAACAGCTCTTTGCTGTAGCACAAAAAGCAGGACTTCCCGGTAACAGGTTTGCTGTACTTCCTCTGGATCTTGCCGATTATAAAAATATGCAGGATATAGCTGCAAAAGCAGTAGAAGAATTTGGTAAGATTGATCTTCTTATAAACAATGCAGGGTTATCCCAACGTTCATTAGCGATAGAAACAGATATAGAAGTGGATAAACATTTAATAGAAGTTGATTATATAGGAACCGTAGCCCTTACCAAAGCTGTTCTTCCCTATATGATTAAAAATGGCAGCGGACAGATTGCTGTTGTTTCCAGCCTGATGGGAATATTCGGGGCTCCTATGAGAAGCGGATATGCTGCTGCAAAACATGCTTTACATGGTTTTTTCGATGCTTTACGGGCAGAGCTGTATGATCATAATATTCAGATTACCATCATTTGTCCCGGATTTATACAAACCAATATTTCTATACACGCCGTCACCGGAGACGGATCACAACAGGGAACAATGGATAATGCCACACAACATGGAATGCCCGTGGATGTTTTTGCAGGAAAAATGCTCCATGCCATTGAAAAACAGAAAAAGCAAAAAGCAATAGGTGGTAAAGAAGTATTAGGCGTTTACCTGAAAAGATTTTTTCCGGGATTACTGGCCAAAGTTATCCGTAAAGCAAAGGTGGTCTGATAAAATCTGATTTAAATTTTAAAAGCTGAAATTTCTGTTTCTGTGCTTTTCATTTAAGATAGCAAAGCTGAGTTAATAATGCTAACTCATTTCTGCTTTACTCTCTTAAAAATAGAATATTCAAATTATTTTATATTTTATTCTGTTGGAATCTGTGCCTTTTCATAAATAAGACCTTCTGTTTTCAGTTCCTGCCAGAAATCGTAAGGAATTTTAGTCTGTAATGCTTCTGCATTATCTTTCACCTGTTCCGGCCGGCTGGCTCCTGGAATAATGGAAACAAATTCATCGGAAGCAAGAACAAAATGGAGTGCAGCATCAATCAGACTGATATTGTATTCCTCTGCAATAGCGGTCATTCTGGCTCTTTTTTCATGCATTCCTTTCGGGATGATCTCTTTATAATTATAACGTTCTCTTCCTGCAATATATCCGGAATTATACCCTGCTCCTGAAACCAGTTTTACCCCGGCTTTTTTAACTGCGGGGAGAAGGCGGTCCACAGCATCTTCATGTTCCAGAATAGAATATTGGATAGCAGAAAGACAGATATCAGGATCTGCGGATTCAATACAGTCTAAAATAGGTTCTATCTTATTGACGCCCATTCCCCATGCTTTGATGATTCCCTGGTCACGCAGTTCGGAAAGTATTTTAAAAGCCCCTTTCCTGGCCTGCTCAAGAAAATACGGATAACGGTCTCCTACCTGATCTTCAGACAGATCGTGAATGTATACAATATCAATATATTCAAGCCCCGTTCTTTCCAGACTGTCATCAATAGATCTTTTAACAGCATCAGCCGTATAATCATGCCGGAAATCAAAATGTAAGGGATTTTTCCACATGGTGGGCGGAACTTCAGACGCAGAGACTTCATGAAACAGTCTGCCTGTTTTGGTTGAAAAAATGAACTGGCTTCTGTCTTTCTCCTTCAGGAAGTTTCCGAATCTTCTTTCACTCTTTGTAAGACCGTACCATGGCGAAGTATCATAGTACCTGACCCCGGTATCCCATGCGGTCTGTAGAATTTCAGAGGACTGTTCGTCTGTTATATTTTCAAAAGCTGTTCCTATGGCCACCCCACCAATTCCCAATTGATGGAGATCTGTTAAAATTTCGGTTTTCATATTAAAATATTTAAGTGTTGGATTAATAAACAGGCAGCAAACATCATGCAGACCCGGATAAAAATTTAAAAAGATATTTCTGTTATGTGATTTAAAACATTGAGAAAAATGAATTGGCAGAAGGATTTTGAAAATGTTTATTTAATGTTAAATATTTGTTTTACAACTCCTTTGGTCCTGTTATTGAATGAAATTGAATACACCATTTCAATATCCACTTAATATGAAAAAGCATATTCTGATCGTAGGAGGAGGATTTGCAGGCATCAATCTTATCAAATCCCTCAAAAACGACAACAGGTTCAAAATTACTCTGGTAGATAAAAATAATTATCATTTTTTTCCACCATTGATTTATCAGGTCGCTACTTCCTTTATAGAGGCATCCAATATCAGCTACCCTTTCCGGAAGCTGTTTTCAGAAAATAAAAATGTGAAATTTCATATGGGAAGCCTGATCCGGGTGCACCCAGAAAACAAAACCATTGAAACAGATACCGGTAATCTCAGCTATGATTACCTCGTTCTTGCGTTAGGAACGGAGTCTAATTTTTTTGGAATGGAAAATGTACAGAAACATGCCCTTCCCATGAAAAATATTGAAGAAGCATTATACCTTAGAAATCATGTATTACTGACACTTGAAGAAGCTGCACGAAATAAGAACATCAACGAAGCTGAAAAACTACAGAATATCGTCATTGCCGGTGGTGGCCCTACAGGAGTGGAACTGGCAGGGATGCTGGCTGAAATGGGAAAATATATTGCCAAAAAAGAGTATCCGGAAATAAAGTTAAATCTCTCAAGCATTTATCTGATTGATGCATTGCCCTCCCTTCTTTCTCCGATGAGTAAGCTGGCTCAGCAAACCGCTTATGATAAACTGAAAGAATTAGGAGTCAAAATCCTTCTGAATGTTTCTGTAAAAGACTATATCAACTGCAAGGTGATATTAAGCGATGGAAAAACGATCGATACGGAAACCCTGATCTGGACTTCCGGAGTAACGGGAAGAGAGATAAAAGGATTACCGGAAAACAGCATAGGAAAAGGAAGACGGCTACTCGTAGATGGATATAATAAAGTTGAAGAGACTGCAAATATTTATGCAATGGGAGATATTTGTCTGATGCTTTCTGAAGAAAAATATCCGAACGGGCACCCTCAGCTGGCTCAGGTAGCCATTCAGCAGGGAAAGAATCTTGCGGCCAATTTTAAACGGATAGAAGATGGTAAGGTACTGGAACCATTCCGGTACAATGATAAGGGAAGTATGGCAATTATTTCAAAGTACAATGCCGTGGTGGATCTTCCGAAGACTTCCTTTAAAGGATTCATCGCATGGCTTACCTGGCTTTTTATCCATATTATTCCCCTGGTGGGATTCAGAAGTAAAATTCAGCTGGCACTGGACTGGTTCCGGTTGTTTATTACCAATAATCCTTCGATCAGGCTTATTCTTATGCCAAAAAGGAATACAGGGAACGGATAACATTAAAATAGTATCTCAATCACTCTCAAATCGATAATATTATGAAAAATCAAAGAAAACCTCCCTTTTTCGGAGAAACAGTAGTCATCACCGGAGCTTCCAGCGGAGTTGGTAAGGCTACGGCAGAAGCTTTTGCAGAGCAGGGAGCAGACCTTGTTCTGGCTGCACGTAATGAAGAAGCTCTGAAGGAAACAGCAGAACTGTGCAGAAAATCCGGAGTTTCCGTTATTGCTGTTCCTACGGATATGTCTGTTGCAGAAGACGTTTCAAGACTTGTAGCAGAGGCTCTTGAGTTTAGCGGAAAGATTGATTATTGGGTCAATAATGCCGGAGTATTGGCTTTTGGAAAATTTGAAGAAATCCCCACCGAAATTACAGACCAGATCATTAAAACCAATCTTTTAGGATATATGCATGCAGCACATGCAGTACTTCCTGTTTTTAAACGGCAGAAAAGAGGGGTCTTGCTTAATAATATTTCTATTGGCGGTTGGATGCCTGCCCCTTACGGAACAGCTTATACGGCTTCAAAATACGGTATCCGCGGAATGGTGGAAACGCTGCAGGGAGAGGTTTCGGATTTTCCTGATATTCATATCTGTGCGCTCTATCCAGGATTCCAGAAATCTTCCGGGATAGAACATGCTGCCAACTATTTAGGCATAAAACTGAGTACTCCTCCACCGGCATTTGATCCCCGTGAGCTGGCAGCTTCGATTGTAAAGACAGCTAAAAACCCGACAGAAGCTTCGTATCCCGACTGGTCTGCTGTGGTTTTTAAAAATTTGTATGAAATGTTTCCAGGTATGATCCGCTACGTTTCTTCTGCAGGTATGCGGCTGATCATGAAGAAAGCCCGTAAAGATGAAGATACGGCAGGAAATATTCTGGCACCTTCCAGAGGAAATACAGGAATTGATGGAAAGACCTTGTTTTCGATCCCTTCCAATACACTCATTATGGCGGGGGCAGGAATTGTGGGAGCCATTGCTGCAGGAATGTTATTTTCACGGAAGAATAAAAAAATTGAGTGAGATCATCATCCGTCTAATTATAGATTTAAAAAGAGCATTTGTCGGGTTTTTGTAAGATATTTCATAAATTTACAGTGCTGTATCAAATTGATAACAGTTTAAAATGTTTCTCCGGTGAAAATTCACAACAAAAAAAAGTACCTAAGTTTCCTTAAATTTAAAAGAGATTTCCAGAAATACGGATTAGAAAAAGCACGCAGCTATGAACTTATTCTGCATTGGCTGAACAACAGGCTGAGCAGGAATCAGTTTCTCGTGCTTTCCGGAATTCTGGTAGGCTGTACAGCGGGGCTTGCCGGAGTCATTCTGAAAACACTGGTACACAACATCCATTATTTTATTACCAATAAAGTTCATTTTGAATACCAGATCTTATTTTATATCGTATTTCCTTTTTTGGGAATTGTACTGACGACAATGATCGTTCTGACTCTTTTTAAAGGTCAGGACAGAAAAGGAATAGGGGCCATTTTGTATGAAATTGCACAGAATTCCAGCATTGTAGCTTCTGTTAAAATGTATTCACAGGTCATTCAGAGTGCGATTACCGTGGGCTTGGGAGGCTCTGCCGGGCTAGAAAGTCCTATAGCCGTTACCGGAGCGGCCATCGGATCGAATTATGCCCAGACCTACAGGCTCAGTTATAAAGAGCGCACCCTGTTGTTGGCAGCGGGGGCCACTGCGGGTATTGCTTCAGCGTTCAATGCACCTATTGCAGGAATTATGTTTGCATTTGAGATCCTGCTCACCGGGGTTGTCTTTACAGATTTTATTCCATTGGTTGTGGCGGCAGTCTGCGGAAGTCTTTTATCCCGGATTTTACTTCAGGAAGACGTGCTTTTCAGGTTTTATACCAGAGAGCCTTTCAATTATAAAAATGTACCCTATTATCTTATCCTGGGTTTGGTCACCGGACTGTATGCCCGTTATTTTGTGATCATTTCCCAGAAAGTAGAGCATTTCATCAAGGGGCTTCAGCTTTCAAAGATGCGTAAAGCAATGTTCGGAGGTGCTGTACTGTCGCTGCTTTGTGTTCTTTTTCCTCCTTTATTCGGAGAAGGATATGAAACTGTAAAGGCTTTTACCAACGGCAATACTTATTCGATCATTGAAAACAGTTTCTTCAGGTATTTTGAAATCGGTGACTGGACGATTATTGTATTTCTCGTGCTGGTATTGCTTCTGAAAGCATTTGCAACCTCTTTTACCATATTCAGTGGCGGAAACGGAGGGAATTTTGCCCCTTCACTCTTTGCAGGAGGAACACTGGGCTATTTATTTGCCCTGGTTTGCCAGCATATAGGTTTCACAGATGTACCTGTTACCAATCTTGTCCTTGTGGGGATGGCAGGGGCAATGAGTGGCGTGCTGTATGCTCCGCTTACTGCAATATTCCTGATTGCAGAATCCAGTTTTGGATATGATCTGTTTATCCCGCTTATGATTGTTTCTGTGATGTCCTATCTTATTGCCAAATGGTTCTCTCCTATTTCTCCTGAGCTGAAATCGCTGGCAGACGAAGGTAAAATCTTTACGAATAAGCATGATAAAAACCTTCTTTTTGCACTGAGAACAGAAGATTTTATTGATCAATATTCACAAACCATCAATGAGAATGCTTCTATTACAGAACTTTTCGAGCTTGTGAAAAACGGAAATAAAAATATTTTTGCCGTAGTGGATGATCACAGAAAACTGAAAGGAATTCTTACTCTGGATGATATCAGGCCTTACCTTTTCAACAAAGAAGGTGATTCTTTGCAGACGGTGATCCAGGTGATGAAAGCTCCTCCTGCGATTCTCCATCGTGAAGATAAACCTCTGGAAATCCTTCAGACTTTTGATGATACCGGTGTATGGAATCTCCCGGTAGTGAGTGAAGCCAATGATTTTATAGGGTTTATTTCAAAATCTTCTATTCTAATGAGCTACAGACAGTTATTGAAAGAATATTCTGATTAGGACTGCTAATTCTGAACCATGAAGACCGGATTCCTTCCGGAATGACAAAGACAGTGGGAATTACAAAATAGAAATGATAGATAACGAGAGGATTTGATAAGAATATCAATTCCGTTTACTTTTCTTCAGGTTTTGGCTAAAGCCGGTGGAATTATTGTTTTTATTAAACGGGCTAAAGCCCGTCTCTATTGAATGGCAACCATTTACAAATCATACTATTACCTGAAATAATTTAAATCCGTTCAACATTTCGCTGAACGGATTTAAATTTAATCTTTAATGAAGTCTTAAAATCAGTTACTTGCTTTATTCAGCAGATCAATATCTTCCTGATCCAATACAAGTTTTGGAGCATTAAATAATGTTTCAAGCTGTGATGCACTGGTTGCACTTACGATAGGTGCTGTGATCAACGGGTTTGCTAACAACCATGCTAAAGCAACAGTGCTTTGAGGGATATTATGCTTCTCTCCCACCTGATCCAAAGCTTTTAAGACTTCAAGGCCTTTAGGATTCAGGTATTTTCTTACGCCTTCTCCTCTTGCGCTTTTTGTAAGATCGGCTTCATTACGGTATTTACCTGTCAGAAATCCTGCAGCCAGAGACCAGTATGGGAATACACTCAGATTAAACTTTTCTGCCAGAGGAGCGTAATTCTTTTCAAAGCCTTCTCTTTCCATTAGATTGTAATGTGGCTGTAATGCTACATATTTAGGAAGATTGTACTTTTCTGATGCCTCAAATTAGGCTTTCAAACGTTCGGGAGATAGGTTGGATGCCGCAATATAACGTACTTTGCCTGCTTTGATGATCTCATCGTATGCAGAAAGTGTTTCTTCTACCGGAGTGGTATGATCGTCAAAATGCGTATAATAAATATCAATATGATCGGTCTGAAGTCTTTGCAGCGATTCATCAACAGACTGTAAGATATGTTTCTTACTGATATCAAAGCCATGTTCTTTTGTTTCCGAACCTACTTTGGTTGCGAGTACGATATCATTACGGTTGGCACGGCTTTTCATCCATTTTCCGATAATTTCCTCAGATTGTCCGCCTTTACCGTTTACCCACCATGAATAGGTATCTGCAGTGTCTACAAAATTGAATCCGGCTTCTGTAAACCGGTCAAGTATATCAAAAGACTGTTGCTCATCCAGTGTCCAGCCAAATACATTGCCTCCAAAATTGACAGGAGCTACGGCAAGATCTGTGTTTTTGATCTCTCTTTTTTCCATAAAAATAATTTTACTAACTATCCTCTAAGGTAGGAAATATTATGCCTTAAAAGCATTTAAAAAAGCCATTCGAATCATAGTTATTATAAATGGAAAAGCCCATAATTCCTCAATTATTTTGAATATCGGCTGATTTATTTTCTTAAAAGTATAATACAGTCTCACGCTGATTTTACAGATATCGCAGATGTTTATGGAAAACTGAATCATCTGTTTATTTATGGGACCATTATAATTGTCACTAATTCACGAATAAGAAAGCATTCTTCCGTTACAAAATAAGCTGTTTTACTTATCAATTATACAAAAAAACAGCCCTCGATAAAGGCTGCTTTTTCATCTATACAATTAAAAATACTTTCACTTTTCAACCTGTGGAATCTCAATGGCCGAAAGCTCCAGTTTATAGTTCTGCAGTTGCAGGCTGATCACCTGCGAATGGCTTCTGAAGAATGAAGAACCTTTGAAAAGATCCTGATAATAGGCTATTCCTTCAAGTACATTTTTTTTGAATACATTCCATTTTTTAGTTTGGGAATGGGTAATCTGTACTGAATCTGTAATTTCCTTTCTCAGATAATCTACATACATTTTCAGCTCGTTGATAAACATGTTCGGTCTCCGGTTATCTGAAAGTACATTGGCATTACCATAGATATGCTGCACCATGCTGGAGAGTGAAACTTCTTTATCAAAAAAAGCAATATTAGGTCCGGGACATATCACAACACCCTGTTTTTCACCTTTTATCTCAAGATTCTGCTCCATATACGCAGCATTCACAAGTCCTACACACAGACAGGCCTTATCTGTAATTTCAGATTTTTTTCTGTAATAATTTTCTTCTGTTAAAGTTTCCCTGGAAATTTCAAGTTCTTTCAGCTTGATGTCCTGATATTTCCTAGATGCAGTGCAGGTGCCTTCCGGAGAATATTCTTTGCTCAGTGCCAGGAGTTTTTTCGGACATGAACTTCCGTATTTTCCTTTGGCTTCTTTTTGCTGTTTCAAAATTTCGTTGGAAGTTCCCCGTACAGTATTGAAAGGAACGCCCAGTGGAGAAATATTACTTAAATAAAAATCCTGCTCTTTCGACTGTAAAAGAAGCTTTCTGGTTTCGGTATCTACAGAAGTGGCCTCGGGAACCAGTAAAAACGGTGATCCCCATCCTACACTGTCCACATCATAATGCTGAAGCAGAAAATCATGTTCTTCTGAAGTACCTACCCCGCCCTGAACGGTTATTTTCATCTCCAGAGGTTCAGTTACAACAGGTTTTCCTTTCTTTTCCAGAGCTGATATCATGAGGGTGTGGGCAGATTGTATCAGCTCATTTTTCTTTTGTTTGAATTCTTCCATGATCGGACCAAGGAGCATTCCTTCCGTAGCAAATGCATGGCCTCCGCAGTTCAGACCGGATTCTATTCTGTATTCTGAAACCCACAATCCTTTTTTGGCCAGAAAATTTCCCTGAATCATGGCAGAACGAAAATCACTTACTTTAAGGATGATCTTCTTTTTGATCATTCCGTTTTCGTCCGGAAAAAAATCATCAAATTCTTCCATATAGCTGTACAGACGGGGGTTCATTCCGGCAGAAAGGACCATTGATGAAGACAATTTACTTTTTGCAAATCCACGCAATGAGGCATGGGCATCATTATACATCACAGGAAGCTGTTCGTTATTGCTGTAATTGTCCTTATCCACTTTTGTCATGATATTGACATCAATACTTCCCGGCTTCAGATTGGCTTCAATAAAGTTTTTGATACCGGAGCTCCAGTTGTCTTTCTGGCTGATAAGGTTCTGAAGGCTGTTTTTCAGATCCGAAGTGTTCGGAAGCATGGCTATAAAATCTTTTAAAGACTCTGTATTTCTGCTGATTTCCTGTTTGAACGATTCAAATTTTTCGTTCACGATATCATCCACCATATCCAGATAGGCGGTGATTCTTTTGGCTCTGTAATCTTCTGTTTTGGTTGAGATTCCCAGATAGTCCAGATTAAACTTTTTATTGTAAAAGTTTTTCATTTTTTCCAGGATCTCATCGTCAATAATAGAGATCACAGAAGATATTCCATACTGTGCAACACGGATCGGGCTGTCTATTGTATAAGCCAGTCCCATTACAGGAATATGGAAATTGTGCAAAGGTTTTGTTGTCATATTTTCAAAAAAAAATCTTTTCATAAGGCAACTAAAAATCCTTTCAAACTATTCATGCTAAAAATATCATTTTAAAATTAATTATGCAGTAAATAGTAACTCTAATATTGAGAAATATGTCAAATGTCAGTTTTTTGAGAATTTCCGGCCAATTATTATAAAAAACTGATGATAGCAGGCTCGGTTCTTTTTTTAAATCATGATACACAGATTATTATTTCAGGCTTCAGGCTGGAATTGAATTAAGGATGTTATTTCATGATCTGTATTTCTGGAAACTACCTGAAAACAGGTGTAAAAATTTCCTGCCATTCCGGTATTGCTGTATAGGATGTATTAACAGTAATTTTAAGAATCATAAATCATTTCATTTTTCAACATTTAAAGCATAAGAGAAGCTTGTTTTAAAAGAAATTTTTTCATACAAATTTATTATTTTCATAAGGGAATTCTGTTGCTGAATTCCCTTATTTTAATTGTACTGAATAATTATTCTGCCTTGTTTTTCAGCATCATCAGAAGACTGTAAGCTCCTTTCTGTACTATCTTTTTATCTTTTAAATAATCTGCTTTTATAATTTCTGTAAACTGATCATCCGCAATTCCTGTAACCACAGGAATCATTTTATAATTGGATTTTCCCAGGTCTTCAAACACATAATTTTTGTTTTCAAAAGCAACCACGGCTTCGTTGGGTAGCCCCTGGGTATAACGGCTGCTGATATTGACTTCTGCATTGATGTACATTCCTTTTACAAAAGCAGTATTCACCGAAGACAGTCTGGCTACAGCGGTTGCAGCACCTCCGGTTTCAATACTTGGAGAAACACTTACAATGCTGGCACTGGATTTCACATCAGGATTCTGATTGTTGTACACAAGGATTTCCTGCCCTGTTTTTATATCATTTACATCATTTTCAAAGACTTTAAGTTCCAGCAGTAATCCGGCCGGATTGATCAGCTCAAATAAAGTATCTGCAGGGTTGATGTATTGACCGTTATTAACCAGAATTTTACTTACAAAACCACTGAACGGAGCATAAATATTGATCCTGCTGCGGATATTTCCGGTGGTAAGGCCTTTGGCATTGATTCCGATAATGCGGAGTTTCTCTTCAAGTCCTTTTAAGGTAGCATTTAATGTGGCATAATCTGCCTGAGCCGCCTGCATGGTTTTGTCGCTGCTGGCTTTGCTGGTATTGAGATCTTTCTGACGGTTAAAGTTCAACCGTGCTGCCTCAAGCTGTGCTTTCGTCACCAGATAGTCCTGCTGAAGCTGTATGAACTGAGGGTCTTCCACCACTGCCAGTACCTGCCCTTTACTGAAACGGCTGCCATTGATTATATTGATTGCCTTGATATGACCACCCATGATGCTTGAAACCGAACTGATATGAGACGGTGCTATTACCGCTTTCCCGTTCAGCCTTACCAGTTTTTCCATATTTCTGTTTTGAATGGAAGTTGTGGTTATTCCTACAGACTGTATCTGTTTTTCTGTAAGATGAACGGTATTTTCAGTGCTTTTGCTGAATTTTGTATTTTCATACACTGTTTTCTCTTCTTCTTTTTTTCCTGAGCATGAAGAAAGAACAAGTACTGAAACAAGACTGAGTATGGATATTTTTTTGAAATGCATTACGCTGTTATTTTGAAATTAAGAAATTAAGTTCCGCTGCGGTCTGGTTAAGCTTTTCCAGCTGATCGATGTAATCTGCTTTTGTTTTCACGGCCTGATTAACGAGTATCACCCAGTTCAGATAATCAATTTCACCTACTTCCATTTGCTTTTGTGCGGTTTGTAAGATCGTTTCAGATTTGGGAAGCTGTTTCTGTTCATAGTTTTCAATGATCCTTTGCAAATTCATATAATTGCTGATCTGCTGTCCCAATCTGTTTTTAAGTTCAATTTCCTTACGCTGATACTGGTTTTCAGTGATTGCGATTTTCGTCTGAGCGGCCTTAGCTAAAGCTCTCTGTCCTTTTGTAAACAATGGAATACCAACACCTAACTGAACCGAATTGAAGCGGTTATTATTGATATTCTTCATACTCTGATTGGTATACCCTATCAGAAGTTCAGGCAGCAATTTGCTTTTTTCAAGCTGTACTTCTGCCTCACTTATTTTGATCTGTTGCTGCAGATACTGAAGCTCAGGATGTTGTTTCACCTTATCTTCTGAAATCTGAAGTCCTACATTCATCACCGGCTTGTCAGCGACCGGCTGATAAGACTGCTCGGATTGGAGTAATAGCTGAAGCTGAAGCTTTGAAATATGCAGATCATTTTCAAGGGAATTCAGCTGCACTTGTACCTGTTCCTTCTGAATCTCAGCAGTTGATTCCTCAAGGATATTGGCTTCTCCTTTTTTTAATTTTAAAGATGCTTTTTCGGCAAAATTGTTATACAGCCTGCTGATATATTCCAGTACTTTTTTCTTTTCCTGCAGTACTAAAATTCTGTAGAAAACCTCTGTAACTTCTTTAGTAAGCTGTGTTTTGGTAAGATTTTGACTGATCACACTTGCCGCCCATTCTGCATCCAGCATCTGTTTTCTTTTGGAATATACTGTGGGAAAGCTGAACCTTTGGGAAATCCCGAAAGAATTATCCGTTTCTTCTCCCTGAATCTGTCCAAATCCACCTGTAACTTCCAATTGGGGAATATCCAGATAACTGGCTTTTAATTTATCCTGATATTCAGAAATTAATTTTGAACTTTTAAGGGTTCCGTTCTGCTGAAAAGCTTTTTCCAGAGCCTGCTCATAGGTAATGTTTTCCTGGGCATGAATGTTTCCGAAAGAAAGCAGGATCAAGAGAACAGATAGTTTTTTATAGTTGGTTGTTTTAGAAAATTTCATTTTATCTTTATTAATATGTTCAAATAAGACATAGAGAATAGGAAGTACAAATAAGGTAAGAAGAGTGGCCAGCATCAGACCACCGATAACAACAGTTGCCAGAGGTCTCTGTACTTCTGCTCCGGCGCCGTTGCTTAAAGCCATAGGTAAAAACCCTAAAGATGCTACAAAAGCAGTCATCAGCACCGGACGAAGCCTGATTCTGGTTCCCATGAGTACAATTCTGCTGGTATTGCTTACTCCGTTATTTTTCAAACGGTTAAATTCCGATATCAAAACAATTCCGTTAAGTACAGCTACCCCAAATAAGGCAATAAATCCTACTCCTGCACTGATACTGAAAGGCATCCCCCTCAGCGCAAGAAAATATATCCCGCCAATAGCAGATAAAGGAATGGCCGTATAGATCAGCAAACTATGCTTTACAGAACCGAAAGCAAAGAACAGCAACAGGAAGATCATCACCAGGGAAATAGGAACAGCAACGCCGAGTCTGGCTTTAGCTTCATTTAAATTCTCAAATGTACCGCCGTAAGAAATGGTATATCCCGGAGAAAATTTAAGATTTTTACCGGCTTTCTGCTGAAGCTCTTCTACAATGGTCTGTACATCTCTTCCTTTTGCATTGAACCCAACAATAATTCTTCTTTTGGTATCTTCTCTCTGGATCTGATTAGGGCTTTCCTTAAGTTCCACCGTGGCCAGCTGAGATAACGGAACCTGTTCTCCTGAAGCGGTAGGTACCAGAAGATTCTGAATACTTGTAATATCCTTTTTATGCTCATTATCCATACGGACAACGATATCAAATTTTTTCTCTCCTTCATATAAAGCGCCTGCTGTCTGTCCTGCAAAAGCCATATTGATCACCCTGTTGATCTCTGCCACGGAAATATTATAGCGTGACAGTTCCGGACGGTTGTAATCAATGACCACCTGCGGAGCCCCTACTACAGGCTCTATATAAAGATCCTGAGCCCCTTTTACAGTATTGATAATACTTCCCAGTTTTTTGGCATATACAGTGAGACTATCCAGGTTTTCTCCATAAATTTTACAAACTACATCCTGTCTTGCTCCGGTCATTAATTCGTTGAAACGCATCTGTACGGGAAACTGGAAACTGGTAGTAAGACCTGGGATAACGCTTAAGGCTTTACTCATCTTTTCAGAAAGCTCCGGGAATGAGCTTGCAGATGTCCATTCTTTCTTAGGTTTTAAAACAATGATCATATCTCCGGCGTCCATAGGCATAGGCTCTGTAGGAATTTCAGCACTTCCTATTTTAACAACGATCTTCTGTATCTCAGGAAATTGTTTTAAAAGAATTCCGGAGGCCTGGGTGGTCACTTTTTTTGTTTCATTGATATTACTTCCCTGAAGAATTCTCATTTCTACAGCAAAATCACCTTCTTCCAGAGACGGAATAAACTCCCCTCCCATTTTAGATAATGTGAATACAGCGCCTGCAAAAAGAATCAGAACGGTAAGTATAATGGTTTTCTTGTATTTAAGAGCTTTTATCAGGAGTTTCTGATGGCCCGCTTCTACTTTGGTCATTACCCTGTCTGAAATATTATCTTTTTCCTTTTTCTTTCTGCTCAAAACCAGAGAACTCATCATCGGAATATAAGTAAGAGAAAGAATGAAAGCGCCAATAAGAGCGAATGCTACCGTTTGGGCCATAGGTTTAAACATTTTACCTTCAATTCCCTGAAGGGTAAAGATCGGAAGGTACACTATCAGGATAATAATCTGCCCGAATACAGCACTGTTGACCATTTTAGTCGCTGAGCCTGACACCTGTTCATCCATTTCCTTTTTGCTGAGCATATTGTCTTTTCCGAAATGCTTTTTATGGGCCAGCTGATGCAGTACGGCTTCTACAATAATAACGGCCCCGTCTACAATAAGACCGAAGTCCAGCGCTCCGAGACTCATCAGGTTTCCTCCCACACCAAAGATATTCATCATGATGATCGCAAAAAGCATCGCAAGGGGAATCACTGAAGCAACCAGTAAACCTGCCCTGAAATTGCCCAGGAACAATACTAGAATAAATACGACGATCAAAGCACCTTCCATAAGGTTGGTTTTTACCGTACTGATGGTATTGTTCACCATTTTAGCACGGTCAAGGAAAGGCTCAATGACTACGCCTTCCGGTAAAGATTCCTGGATTTTTTCAAGCCTTTGTTTGATATTGGCAATTACTTTATTGGCATTTTCTCCTTTCAACATGAGTACAATGGCTCCTGAAACCTCTCCGGTATCATTATAGGTCATTGCACCGTATCTTGTAGCAAAACCTATTTTTACAGATGCTACATCTTTAATATGAACAGGAATTCCTTCTCCGGTTTCTGCAACCTGAATGCTGCCGATATCTTCTGTACTTCCAAGAAGTCCTTCACTTCTGATGAAAAGAACCGTTTCTTTTTTCTCGATATAAGCTCCTCCTGTATTCTGATTATTTTTTTCCAGAGCAGCAAAAACATCGTTGATATTGATGTTGTATGCCTGAAGTTTATTCGGGTTGATGGCTATTTCATATTGCTTCAGTTTTCCTCCGAAACTGCTGACGTCTGCAACTCCTTTGGTACCCAGCAGCTGGCGTCTTACCACCCAATCCTGAATGGTTCTGAGCTCAGTTTCATCATATACATTTTCGTACCCTTTTTTGGCCCTTACCACATATTGGAAAATCTCTCCCAAACCTGTGGAAATAGGTCCAAGCTCCGGCTTTCCAATTCCGTCAGGAATATTATCCTGCACCAGCTGTAAGCGTTCCTGTACCTGCTGACGGGCCCAGTACACATCCGTTTCATCATCAAAAACTACGGTCACCAGAGAAAGCCCGAAACGTGAAAGACTGCGGAGCTCAGTAATTCCGCTGATATTACTGGTGGCCTGTTCAATAGGAAAGGTAACAAGACGTTCTATGTCTGCAGCTCCATAAGACGGTGCAGTGGTGATGATCTGAACCTGATTATTGGTGATATCAGGCTGTGCATCAATGGGAAGTTTGGTGGTTTCATAAATCCCAAAAAGTACGAGACCTATGGTAAACAAGGCTATGATGAGTTTATTCTTTACAGAAAACTCAATAATTTTATTTAACATGAAAAATGATTAATTGCTAACCCGGAATGCTTATATAACTGGCTAAAGTTGAATCTGGCCACAAAAAAAGTCAAAAAGATCAGAGATAATTATGGTTCTTAAACCTTTTTAAAATAAGATCCTGATTGTTTTTGTGGTGAAATAATATGGCACGACGGGTTAATTGATACGTAATAAATGGATTGCTTTGCATAGACTGTAAAGCATTGATTTTAATTGTTATATCAGCTAAGACTGCCGTGGAGGCTGGAATATACTGGAAAGATAAAGGTTGGAGAAATCTTTTTCCTGATAGATACTGTTTTTTTGAGGAATAGTAATTTCCTTAGGTTTTTTTATTTCAAAACCAAGTTCCGGAAGCTGGGCATGTACCGTGAGTACAATAGGCGGATTAATAAAAGGTAGTTTCTGATCAAGATCCCAGTCTGCATCTTTTTTATGGTTGTCATAGTGTTCCATAACAAATTCTGACAGGCTTCCATGATATTCCATATAATGTTCTACAAACATAGGTACCTTAAGAACTTCCCCCGCATTGGTGGTAGCCAGTACATACATCATCGAGCATAATATAGAAAACCATTTTAACATTGTCCTGCAAATATAAGGCTTAAATTTTTTCTGAAAAGCCTGCCTGTATTAATTTTTTAAGAATTTATGCAGTTTAAAAAGGATTTAAATAGATAGCACGGATTCCCAAAAGAGGCTGATCTTTTAAATCTTGATAGATGAAAGAAACTGCCGGAGAATCTCCCAATACATATATTACTGCATTCTGAATATTTTTACGGTAAAATCTCAGGATCCATTCCATAATTTTTATCGGATCTATCGGCTGGATAACGAAGGTTTGTACTGGGAAGCTGTGATCAAGGTCCGGGAAAAAATAATCTTCCTGTTCTGAATAAGCAACAGCTGTTACCGTTTTGCTTACGGGCAATGACCTGTTGATTTCGTAGAGTTGGGATAATGCTTTTACATCACTGATCAGAAAATAATGATCAGTTGCCTGGTCCGGTATCCATGATCCGGAAAGCAGTCTGAAAAAGAGTGTATCTCTTTCCTGAAGGCTTTCTATCCATTTTTTCTCATCATCATCAGAACATGCAGTAATGGCAATATCTGCAATATGATGAATAGGCTCATAATCCCAGAAAACATATTGCTGAACTACCGGATGAAGATCATAATGTGGGTTAGACTGATAAATATCTATAGCTGATCCCATTACAGATTGAATCTGTGAAAAATCCTGACTCTGAATCTTAATGTGATAAGTGTGGGCTGCTATTTTGTTTTTCAGCAGAATAATTCCTGTGGAAATATTCAGAACCGGCGTTGGGAGACTGTTCATTGTCAAAAAAATAATTACACATTTGAAAATCACAGGCTCTTAAACCGAGCTGAATTCAGAGCTTAGATTTCAGCCTGCTCAGCGTTTCCTGTGAGATATTGAGATATGAGGCTACCATCTTGTTGGAAAGCCTGCGCACGATGATAGGATTTTCATCCAACAGCTGGCGGTATTTTTCCAGAGCGTCCTGAACCAGAAAAGACATAAGTCTTTTGGTGTTGGTGACATAGGCGATCTCAAGATAAATCCTGTAAAACTTTTCCCATTGCGGGATAATATCCAGAAGATGATAAAAGTTCTTGTGGGTGATATAATACACTTCCGAATCCTCAACTGCCTGGATAAATTCTTCAGACGGTTCAGAAGTAATAAAGCTTACAAGTGCCGTGGCAAACTGATTTTCAAAAGCAAAATATCTGGTGGAATCCTGCCCTTCTTCATTGATGAAGAATATACGGAGACATCCTGACGTTACAAAAAAGGTTCTCTGGCTGGATTGTCCATTGGTGAGAAGCAGCTCGTTTTTCTTGAGTTTGATCGGTTTGAAATAAGAGAGAATGGTTTCCGTTTCTTCCTCTGTTACCGATATTTTACTTTTAATATATGAAATCAGTAATTCTTCCATTGGGTATAAGATCAGTCGTTGGCAAATGTAGCGATAAATGCTGTTATCTGCCCTTATTTTTCTATGGATTACCCTTTTTCAGAATGTTCATCTTCCGACTGGCCTGCTCTCCAGTACGAACACGCATAGAGCCCATGCGGATCCCATTGCAGAGTTGTTCTGAAGTAGTGACGAAGCTCATGTACCGTAGTATATTCGGCAGCAATGTATACATATTCCTTCAGTATTCCCTGAGGAAATTCTGTTTTCCGGGCCTGTTCTGCCAGGTGGCTCCCTTTTTCGGGCTGGGGATTATGAAGCCATTCTACAGAAATATCAGCAGCGGAACATACAATAAGTTCATCTTCTTTTCCATGCACTTCCAGTATTATTTTTGCTGTTACATACGATGGCAGCTGCTCTGCAATGGCACATATTACCGGTAGTGCTGTAGCATCTCCTACGAGAAGATAGAAGTCGGCTTCCGGCACCAGAGGCCTTGTACTCTGCTTCATTCCTATTTCCAGTGTATCTCCGGGAACAGCCTGTAATGCCCATGCAGAAGCAGGACCATTATCTCCATGAGATACGAAATCCACCGTTAATTCCCTGGATTCCAGATCGATCTTCCGGTTTGTGTAAGTTCTTACCGATACATCATGTTCTTCAGCACTGTGAGGAATAAATATTTTATTATTGGAACCGGATCGTACATAAGCTAATAGCTCAGCCTGATGATCGTCAATCTCAAATACCGTACGGATAAGATGAGGCGTAAGAAATTTTTTGTCTTTCATTCTGAAAACAGAACGTATTTTCTGAGTTGTCATACAATGTATTTTATTTTTTATTAAACAGTAAGATAAGAAGAGAAAGTGCACAGCTGATCCCACCAAACAGATATACCGACTGATAATCAAGCCATCCGGCGATAAGCCCCGCTACAGGACCGGCAAGGCCTAATGAAAGATCTACAAAGGCTACATAGGCACCCAAAGCAGTTCCTCTCATCTGCGGTTTCACTTTTTGTATGGCCAGGACCCCTAAGGCCGGGAAAACCAGTGAAAATCCAATTCCAGTCAGTCCGCACCCGATAATAGCTGCCATTTCAGAAACTGAGGTCCAGATCAGGATCTGCCCAGCTGCTTCGATGATCAGAGAGATAAAGGCAATTTTAAAACCTCCGTACCGATCAGGAAAAGAAGCAAACAGAACCCGGGTTACCACATAACAAATCCCGAAAACCATAAATGCGGATGAAGCATCTCCCCAGTTTTTTTCTGTAAAAAACAGAGCAATAAAAGAAGCAATACATCCGAATGCCATAGAAGAGAATGCAAGACTGAGCCCCTGTCCCGAAATAGCGCCGATCACTTTATAAAAAGGAGTCCTGATATGGTCTTTATCTACCGGAATTGATGGTAGCTTTGCCGTAGAAAGCCAGCTAACCAGAGGAAGTAATATAATAAAGACAAATGCCGGGAGTACCCCATATTCTTTACTCAGCCAGATACTCAGCGGTGCTCCGACAGCAATTCCCGCATACATAGCAATTCCGTTCCAGGTCATTACTTTACCTGATTTCGAAGGCCCTGCGAGACCAATTCCCCAGGTAAGTGCTCCTGTAACAAGAAAACTTTCGCCAATCCCATGAATGATCCTTGCCAGCAGTAAAAAAGCAAGTGCGCAGAAATGATCTGCCTGAAATAATACGGCCAAAACATAAGCAACTCCTGCAATAACAGCTAATACAACCCCGGCCATCTTACTCTTCCTGGCTCCCCTGGTGTCTGTTATCCTTCCGGAATAGGCTCTGGTCATAAGGGTTGACAGAGATTGAAGCCCAATGACAAGACCTACGGTAAGACTGCCAAATCCTAAATGCTTCTGAACAAATTCCGGCAATACTCCCAACGCAATTCCTATGGTAAGATATACCCCAAACACTGAAATGATAATAGGAGTAGTTGCCTTATAAAAATCAAGGGTCTGCCCTTTTTCTAATGTTAGATTCATAAATTTTGTTTTAAATACTATTCGGATGCAAATGTCTTTGTATGGACAATGCCAAACTTTGACTTAGATCAAAAAAGGAATATGATTATTCAGAATAAGAGCCGGAAGATGCTATTTCATGCTGGATAGTTGTCATCCAGAAATCCAGCTCTGTTTCTTTTTTCCGGATGGTTTCAAGTGAAAATATGCCGTGGTGATAAGATTCTATAAGATTTTCCCGTTGGCAGGCTGCAAGCTCCAGTTCCAGCTCAAAATAAGCCTTTTTCCATGCGGTATGATGTGAGAAATGGGTATTGATATTATTGTTTTTTAACTGTACTTCTTCTTTTTCAAGTTTTTTGATCATCATTTTCAGTGCATTTTCGTCTGTTTCATTATCCGTTTGATAATCATTCAGGAAAGACAAAGATTTTTTTAAAAGAAGAAAGTTCAGTTCTTTTTCTTCTTCCTTGTCTGATACTGAAGGTTTTATCATGCTGATAAGCCTCGGCAGTGTTAAACCCTGGATGAGTAAAGTGAAAATAATTACGACAAATGATATGAATAAAACGGTGTCTCTCTGAGCTATAACCATCCCCAGATCATCCCGGAGCGGTAAAGCAAGTGCGGCAGCCAGTGAAACCACCCCCCGCATTCCGGACCATGACAGAATGATATATTCTTTTTTTGACGGGGTCAGAAATGGTTCCTTTTTTTCGGTTGTTTTATTGGAAAACAGAGGAAATAAAAAAAGAACAGCCAGTCGTATAGCTACCAGAACAATAAATAACAAAAGTCCATAGAAAATAAGCACAGGTAAATCGGTTTCCGGGATGTTTGAAATAATGCCGGGCAACTGCATTCCAAGAATAAGAAATACCAGACCATTAAGAACAAAAACAGCTACGTCCCAGAAATGGCTCATCTGCATTCTGCTCTCACTTCTGAATAATGAAATAGAATTCCATGAAAGAAACATACCCAGAATAACGACTGCCAGTACTCCGGAACAATCAAGATGCTCTGCCAGACTGTAGGCAGCAAAAGGAAGCAGAATAACGGCAAAAGTCTCAGTACTGCTGTTACCGTTGAAGTATCTGTGCAGTTTTAAAAATACAAAACCCATGACAAGGCCAATGATAATTCCGCCAAGACTGCTGCTGATAAATTGAAATCCTGCTTCCCAAAATGAAAATACTCCGCTGGTAATGGCTACAACAGCACATTTATAAGCAATAAGAGCGGAAGCATCGTTCAGCAGACTCTCCCCTTCCAGAATAGTTGTCAACTTCCGGGGCAGCGGAAGTGTCTTTGTAATGCTTGTTGCTGCTACAGCGTCAGGAGGAGCAATAACAGCTCCCATAACAAATGAAACAGGCCAGCTGAATCCTGGAATAATGGCATGTACAATACAGGCAACAATTGTTGTGGTGAGAAAAACCAATCCTATGGCCAGAACTGAAATTGTACGGATCTCCTTTTTGAAATCCGGAATGGAAGTATTCCAGGCTGCATCAAATAATATGGGAGGAAGTACCACATAAAAGATCATTTCAGGGCTCATGTCAATAGATGGCACCAGTTGCGTGAGGCTCAGAATAAGGCCTGCAATTACAAGCAAGAGAGGAAGCGCCAGTTTTATTTTATCTTTTACAGAGATGATGATGATCAGAATAATGGATATCCAGATGATTTTTTCAAGTTCTACCATAGCTTTATTTAAAGCTGCGAAAATAAAAAGTCACTTCGTGCAGAACTTTGACTTAGATCAAAAAGGAAAGAAGATTTTATAGGGCCGGAAGAATGGAGAAATTTAAAGTCCTAAAAACAAACATAGTTTTATTTTATTGAATATGAAATCATTAATTACATGCATTAGTAACTTCCCTCTTCCAGCCTTATAATTTTATTTCTCACCTCCTTGTGTATTAATCAAAATCCAGAAATCCATCGGTAAGCTGCTTCCATTGAATTTTGGCAATTCCCATAATTCCTCCTGCTGCCACCATAATATTTCTGATAACATCAAACCAGTTGGCATTAAAATTAGGAGTTTCGTTTCGCCCATATACAGCAGCTTTTAAATGAGTCGTATTCCTTGAAATCATAAAAGTGGATGTGGCCCGGGAACTGTAAAAATGTGCAATATGTCCCTTTTTTCCATGCTTGGGATCCTGAGAAGGTCTGCAGGTCATGGTAACACTTTCAGAATAGGCATCCTGATAAAAGCAGATATCTGTAATCTCCACCCAGTCGTATCCTTTAGCTTCTGTTTCTCCCGGTCCGGGAATATTGATCCGTACAAAATCACCTTTCTGCGGTTCACGTTCTACCGGAGAACCGTTGGAGTCATAGAGCTTAAATGCAGCAAAAGCTTCTCCACAATAGGATTTCCATCGGTTGATAAGGCAGAATCTTTTCTTCAGGATCTCAAATTTTAACGGAAGATGTGCCTCATCAAATTGTTTATAACTTTCAGTATCATGAAAACCGCCGGCTCTTTGCTGAGGCACTCCTTTTATTGACTTTGGCTTCATGCGATGAATTTTAAAAACAAATAAATGGAAATTCCGGCTCTTTTTTTATGAGTATAATCACAAGGGCAAATCCGGAGTCAGATCACACCCCATTATTTTTTACTCTGATGAGACTAAAAAAGACCATGCTTTTGGATACTAAATCCATTAAGGTTGAAATATTTTTTCTAAAAATGAAAATTTTCTTTACGGAATAATTTTTTTAAAAAGATTTTTTCTGAATGACAAAATCCGGTAAAATTGGGTTCTATATAAGTCTAAGGCTGAATTCCGGAATATTGAATAAAATACAAAGGATTTAAATGATAATTATTTTTACTTAAAATAAATAATATTTAAAAAAAATACCGATATAATGCATTACATAATATAAATTTTACTTATATTTGTGAATCGAAATAATTTTTTTTCATCATTTGTGTTTTTTTAAGGTCTCCATTCTTGGGGACCTTTTTTGTTTTTATTGATGATATAATCGAATATTTACAATTTATTTCGAAATTTACAAAATGTGAATTATTGATATTAAAACACAAGTAAAACATCTTTTATTAAGAAGGTTAAAAGCTTTCACTCTTTTATTAAATCACTTTTAGGTGTTTATTTTCGTCTGCTTTATATTTTATTATTGCTGGATATTTTTTATAAAATCACTAGGTCTGAACTGCATCACCGACTGAAAACTCCGGGTATAGGCCTGTACACTCTTATACCCTACTTCATATGCAGTTTCTGAAATGGTAAAATTTCCCGAACTCAGCAATTCCAGACTTTTAATTATACGGAGCATTTGCTGATATTTAATTAAAGTAAGTCCTGTTTCTTTCTTGAAGATCCGTTCCAATGAACGTAAAGATAATAAAGCTATATCACTCAGTTCTTCTATTGTAATATCTTCGTGATAATGGTGATGAAGATACTCAATAACACCTGTTAAGCGCTTGTCTTTTGGAAGGCAGATATGAAGTCTCAGAGAATGTTCCACAAAACGGGGAAGCTCATTAAAAAGAGCTTGTAGAAATATCATTTCATCATGGTTTTCGGGAAGAAGCTTTGACCACTTTTCAGCATATCTGATCATTTCTTTCAGCACAGGAGGTACAGAAAAAACATTCACCTCCTGATAAAAAGAACCTTTTCCAGCCATGTCGGCAAACATAATCATCAGTTTGATCTTTTCGGAATGTGAATTGGTCTTATGAACAGCGCCAGGTGGTATCCAGACGGCATGGTTCTGTGGCAGAAGATAGATCCTTTCTTCAATGGTAATATACTGGAACCCGCTTTCCACATATACCAATTGTCCTTTTTGATGCTTATGGAGTACGTCATCATGCATCCAGTTTTCTTCAAACCATACAAAATAAGGCTTGTTCAATTCATCTACTTCAATACTGTTGTTGGTGTTCATGTCGTTTTATGTTAAAACTTTGGCAAAATTAAACAAAATTACTATGCTAATTTTGCACAAAAGATTTTATTATGATGAAGAATGAAATAAAAAGAAATGCTTCGTATGCTTTGCTGATCATTAATGTTCTGGTAGTTATTCTGATCTCCAGTAATCTTCGCTCCCCTATTGTTGCCGTATCTCCGGTGCTGGGAGATGTGAGGGATGCTTTGAAACTGGATAATTTTCAGGTCAGCCTGCTTACGTCTATTCCCCTTTTTATGTTTGCAGCCTGTTCTGTTCTGGTAAGCAGATTTTCAAATACGTTGGGGATCAGTAAGCTTCTGATGTATTCCGTTATTATTTTAAGTTTCGGATTATTCCTTCGTATTACAGGATCACTTTGGCTATTATTCCTTGGTTCACTGTTTATTGGATTGGGTATATGCATCGGCAATGTGGTGACTCCGGGATATGTTAAAAATAATTTCCCCCAACAAATAGGCCTGATGACCGGTATTTTTGCTGTATCGATGAACCTTACTGCAGCGCTGGCTTCCGGATTCAGTGTGAAAATTGGTGAATGGACAGGATTCGGATGGCGTGGTTCTCTGGGAATCTGGCTGGTAATTGCAGCTTTAGGATTACTGGTTTTGATCCTCGAACTTATATTCAATAAAAAGAATCCTGAACAGCCTAAAACGGCATTGAGTACTTCGGATTTTAATATGTTCAAGTCCTCACAGGCCTGGAATATCAGTGCTTTTATGGGTCTGCAGTCTTTATTTTATTACTGTATGGTGGCCTGGCTACCTTCATTTCTTGCTGATTATCATATGCAGGGGGAAAGTTCGGGATGGGTACTTTTTGTGATCCAGATTACGATGATCCCTATTACGTTTTGCTGCCCGATTATCGCCAGTAAAATGAAAGATCAGCGCATTATGATTATTTTTATCTGCGCTTTAATGTTTGGAAGCACGATGATGTTTGTATTTCTGAAGTCTGAGTGGATCTATGTGAATGCAGTGATTATAGGTATTTCTAACGGGTTGTCTTTCAGTTTGTCTATTCTGTTCTTTTCTGCCCGAACCAAGAGTAGTATCAATGCGGTAAAAATCTCCGGAATGGCTCAGTCTGTAGGGTATCTGATTGCAGCATTCGGTCCGCCGCTGTTTGGGAAGTTGCATGACTGGGATGTGTCCTGGAACAGCTCATTCTATTTTCTGAGTGCTGCAGTAGTACTGATGTTCTTTTTCGGAATGAAGGCTGCGAGAAATAAGTATGTAGAAGATTAGCCGCCATTCTGCACATGAAAAGGATAGAAGAAAATTCTATCCTTTTCTGTTTTGGATCTGTATTTATTCTTTTCGAATGGTTTTCTGTATTCAGAGATTACAAATGAAGTTCCACTTCTTCTCCGTCTTCCAGGATGAAGCATCTGTTCTCAAGTCCATTTTCACTGATCTTTTTTCTGGTATACTTCCGGTCTTCTCTGCAGTGGCTTACCGCTTCCAGATGGGTTACCCAAACAGCAGATCCCGGAGCATATTTACAGACTTTTATAATGTCATTACTTGTCATAATAATAGGATCTCCAACATCAAAAGTAGCAGCACCTCCGGCTACAATGATGTGCTGTGGCTGATGTTTATCTATTTCAAAGGCAATTTCATCATACCAGATAGTGTCTCCTGCAATATAAACGGATTTATTTTCTTTTTTAAAAACGAATCCATTGACGATTCCCATTTTCTCTCCGATTTCTCCGGTTCCGTGGCGGCCATTGGTAGTTGATATTTCAATGTTGTTCCATTGCAGCCGATCATTTACGATCACTATATTTGTAAATCCCTGTCCTGCCATGTGATCTGAAATAACATCGGAGCAGATGATTGGAATATTCTTGTCTAAAAGTTCGACAGCAGCAGCATCCCAATGGTCAGGATGAAGGTGGGTTACAGCAACAGCATCAATCCCTTTTAATTTTTTATGCAATTCTTCCCTGCTGAAAGGTAGATCTACAAGGGGGTTCAGTAATTCACTTTCTGTCATAGGCATTTTTCCCATAGACCCTTTTTCTCCAAGCATTGGATCCACAAGGATGGAAAGTTCATCAATATTCAGCACCAATGTGGCATTACGCCATAATTGTAATTTCATTTTTGAGTATTTTTGTTGAACAAAGATATTATCTGGTAAAAGTAAAACAATCGAAGGTTACCAAAATGTTAACCATAAATATTCATTTGACTGATGAATTTTGAAGAATTTAAGAACTGCGGATTAAGACGAAGCCTGAATATCCTTTCTGGTAAATGGAAACCTTTGATCCTTCATAACCTTTTTGAAGTGGAAAAGGTACGTTTTGTAGAGCTTTGGCGGAGTATGCCGCGTGTTTCTAAGAAAGTACTGGCAGAGCAGCTGAAACAGCTGGAAGATGATCTTATTATTGAACGGATTGAAGTTTATAATTTTCCTCCGGAAGTATATTATAAGCTAACGGAAAAAGGACAAAAACTGGGGCCTATTCTTTCTGAACTTCACTCATGGGGAAATGAACCGGGATAAAAACTATTTAAAAATGAAAACGCAGATCAGGCAATTCAATACTGATTTATGATCATGAGCAATATTGAATTCGGAAGCAATTATCCTGGAAAAAGTTTCTTCATGGAATTATATCAAAATTCCCTCTTATGATCTGAATAAGAATGTATTGAAGTTCAATAAAGATAAATTAAAGGAATTGATTCCTATTCTGAAGAAAGCCGAACTGGAGCTGTAAAAATACATCCACCATCATTACACAAGAAAACCTTACAGGTTCCGGAAACCTATAAGGTACATTAAAAAAATTAAAAATAATTATTATCTGAAGAGGATCAGTTTATTTAAACTGTTCCAGGACTTCCATAATATTCTGATACACAAAATCAAGTTCTTCAGCCGAAATACAATAAGGAGGCACCAGGTACAGAACATTTCCAAGGGGACGCATGATAATTCCCCTCTGTAAAAATTCATTGTAGAGTTTTTTTCCTATTTCATTAAAATAAGAGGTTCGCTGACCTGTTTTAAAATCAAAAGCCAGAATAGTTCCGATATGACGGGCATTTTCTACCTGAGAATGTGTGGAAAGTGCTTTTACAAACACTGAATGCTGTTGAGTGATACGGTTGATATTCATTTGAGTGTCTTTTTGTAGTAATATTTCCATACTGGCCAAAGCAGCAGCACAGGCTAATGGATTCGCCGTAAAAGAATGTCCGTGAAATAAGGTTTTATGATGGTCATCAGACAGAAATGCATCGTAAATACGGCTGTTGCATGTAGTAATTCCCATGGGCATGGTCCCTCCTGTCAGTCCTTTTGAAAAGCACATAATATCCGGCTGTTCAGTAAGGTGATTTGCTGCAAAAAGCTTTCCTGTTCTCCCAAACCCTGTAAAAACTTCATCCTGGATCATAAGGACTCCCTGTTCTTTACATATTTTCATCAGGCTGTTAAGATCTTCTGCCTTATACATCAGCATTCCTGCCGCTCCCTGAACTAAAGGCTCATAGATAAAACATGCCACTTCATCAGCCAGTTCTGTAATCTGAGCCTGTAATTGTTTCAGATTTTCCGGATTGGGAGTATCAATGAAAACCACTTCAAACAGCATGCTTTCAAAAGGCTGGGTCCAATAGCTTTTCCCGCTTACAGACATTGCTCCGAAAGTATCTCCGTGATAGGCATTTTTAAAAGCGAGAATCTTGGTTTTCTTTTTTCCCTGGTTATGAGCATACTGAATGCACATTTTCAATGCTACTTCCACTGCCGTAGAACCATTGTCAGAATAGAATACTTTTTCCTGATCAGACGGCAATAGTTTTAAAAGTCTTTCAGAAAGCTCTACGGCGGGTTCATGAGTGAAACCTGCAAAAATAACCTGTTCCAATGTATTCAACTGCTCAAAAACACGCTGTGTAATATAAGGATGAGCGTGCCCATGAAGTGTAACCCACCATGAAGAAACTACATCCATATATTTTTTCCCTTCTTCATCGTAGAGATAAATTCCTTTTCCTTTTACAATGGGAAGGGTATTATTGGCCGTCTTCATTTGAGTATAAGGATGCCAGTTGACGGCTTTGTCTCTTTTCTGCAGGCTGATTTTGTTTATTATTGTATTCATATATTGATGTAAAATAGGGTAATGAGTGATGAGTTTTTAAATAATGCAATGATCGCTAAGTTTTACTTTGTGTGCTGTTGTCTTAAGTTCGCAAGGGCGTTTCACTCAGCAATAAAAAGCATTATGCCTTGCTGAATAGAATGCCTTTGCGAACGAATATTTTTACATTTAATCAATATTTTCTATGAGCTATAACGTTAAGAATAAATGATTCAAAAACTCAGAAAGCAACATTATGATGCATATTAATATACTGATGATCCAACTCCCCATAATCTTTAATCTATATTTTTTATAGCTCTAACAGCATGTTTCTTTTTTCATCATCGGTTTTAAGCCAAGGGTCTGCAGCATCTGCATATCTTCAGATACTCCCGGATTCGGGGTAACCAGTAAGGTTTCTCTTTCTCCGGTAAAAATAGAATTGGCACCCGCCATAAAGCACCATGCCTGTTCCGTTTCATCCATTTCTATACGTCCGGCACTAAGTCTTACCATTGAAGACGGCATTATGATTCTTGCCGTAGCGATCATCCTTACCATTTCCCAGGTATTTACTTTTTCATTTTCTGCTAACGGAGTTCCTTCTACCCTTGCCAAAGCATTAATAGGAACAGATTCCGGATGTTTAGGCATTGTAGCCAGAGTCAGCAGCATTGAAATCCTGTCTCTGTGGGTTTCTCCCAGGCCTATGATTCCTCCGGAGCATACTGTGATCCCTGCTTTCCGTACATTATTAATTGTATTGATCCTGTTATCAAAGGTTCTTGTGGAAATAATTTCTTCATAATACTGTTCAGAAGTATCCAGATTGTGGTTATAGGCATACAATCCGGCTTCCTGAAGTCTGATAGCCTGTTCTTCCGTAAGCATTCCTAAAGTACAGCATACTTCCAGCCCCAGCTCATTCACTCCTTTTACCATATCAATTACTCTGTCAAAATCACGGTTATTACGTACTTCACGCCATGCTGCAGCCATACAGAACCTCGATGATCCGGAATCTTTTGCTTTCTGGGCATGGGCAATCACTGTTTCAGTAGGTAATAAAGCCTGTACTTTGATGTTGGTATGGTAGCGGGCAGCCTGTCCGCAATAGGAGCAGTCTTCCGGGCAGCCTCCTGTTTTGATCGATAATAATGTGGAGATCTGTACTTCTGAAGGGTCATGCCATTCTCTGTGTACGGTGGCGGCTTTATAGATGAGTTCCATCAGCGGCAAATGATAGATTTCCTCAATTTCTTCTTTGGTCCAGTTGTTTCTGATTGTTGTTTTCTTATCCATTATCATAATTTTGTTATTGTCAGCTGCTTTGCGGCAGCTCTTATATGTTCTCTGTCAGGAGTTCCTATCTCAGGAATTCTGATTATTTCTGTTCCTTCTTCAACGAAGCTGCAGATGACCCTTTCCGTATCTTCGGGAAATTCTCCATTGAGAATTAAATAGCCGAGTTTTATATTTCTCTGTTTCAATGCCATGATTGACAACAGGCTGTGATTGATGCATCCCAGATAATTCCTGATCACAAGTGCCGCCGGAAGATTCAATACTTCTATCAGATCGATAATAAATCTGTTGTCAGAAAGAGGAACCATCAACCCGCCTGCTCCTTCTACAATCAAAGGCTGATCTGTTTCCGGTAGTTGAAAACGATCAAGATCGATATGGAGGTTTTCTTCCCGGGCAGACTGATGAGGAGAAGCGGCTAATTGCAGTCTGTAGGTTTCCGGATAGCAGACTGTTTGATCAGTCCAGGCTTCAATTTTATGACTGTCCGTATAATGCAGGTCTCCGGATTGTACAGGCTTCCAGTATTCTGCTTTAAAATATTGAACCAGAACAGCAGAGCATACAGTCTTTCCAACTTCGGTACCTATTCCTGTTATAAATAATTTCATGTTTTTTGAGATTCGGGGTGATTTTAGAATCAAATTTGTTTACGTGTTCTTTACTTTAAATAAATTCTTTAATAATTCCTGTCAGTTTCAAAATTTCCTCTTCCGTGTTGAAACTGTGAAGACATATCCTTAGCCTCTCACTACCTTGTTTTACGGTCGGACTGTATACAGCGTAGGTTAAAAATCCTTCATCGGTTAAAGTATTCTGCAGTGTTTTCAGCTTCAGGTTATCCGGAATTATTATGGCCTGAACAGGGCTACCATCAACCGAAGGCGAACATAATCCCTGATTTCTGAAAATTCTTATATTTTCCTGAAGTCTTATATTCAGATCCTGATGGGTTTCCAGAAATTCATATCCTGTTTTTATACTCATCCATTGGAAATCCTGTGCGGAAGTAGTATAAATAAATGGTGAAGCAAAATTGACCAGATATTCTTTTACCGATTCATTGCAGAGTATGGCAGCTCCGTGCGTGCCTAAAGCTTTTCCATAAGTTACCACTGCCGCAAAAACCTTATCCTGTAATTGATACTTTTCAATCATCCCATACCCTAAAATGCCAAAAGAATGGGCTTCATCTACTATGAGATCTGCTCCATACTGACTGGCAAGTTCAGCAATTTCCAAAATAGGTGCAAAATCCCCTTCCATTGAGTAAAGGCTTTCTATAGCAATATAACAGGGGCCGTTTTGTCTTTGCAGCACTTTTTCAAGATCTTGCAAATCATTATGTCTGAACTTCAGCTTTTTTGCATTTGACATTCTGCAGGCATCATGTACGGAACGGTGAATCTGTTCATCTACAATAATTGTATCATGCCGGTTGGGGATCGCTGAAAACAACGCAAGATTGGCATTGTAACCTGACGGGAAAAGCAATGCTGCCGGAAACTGGTGTTTTTCAGCAACAAATTCTTCTGTCTTCAAAACTAATGAACTGTTTCCACTGATGAGTCTTGAGCCAGTGCTTCCCGAAAGAAGTTCAGGTTGGTCATTGACATTTTTCAACAATATCTGTTGAAACTCTACATTTCGGGCCAGCCCCAGATAATCATTAGAATAAAAGTCAATTCCTTCAGATTTGGGTTGTAAGCGCCGTAATCTTCCTTCCTTTTTTCTTTTATCGAGAGATTGTTGACAATATAAGGTGCCGTTATGCATAATTCAATTGTGCTACTTCTTCGGCAATAGCACCAATCCATTTTTCGTGCAATTCTTTTTCAATGGTAAGAATGTGGTCTGCATGGCTTTTCCATTCAGCAGAAAAATCGTTAAGCTGATTGATCATTTCTTCCAGATGGCCTTCTTCTTCAAGAATGATAGATTTTACCATAATCTTTGAAGATTCTTTGGTCAGAATATCCTGATATACGGGATACAATTCATCTGCACGGACTTCAATAGCATAGGTTACAAAAAGATAGGCTGCGTATTTTAGGTCTTCTTTATTAAGTTTAAATACTTTCTGAAGATAACGGCAGGCTTTGATATCAAGGGAATGAAGATACTGTCGGGTTGCCGTTGCTGCAAGAAGCTCTTCGTTTTCATAGGTTTTGCAAAGCTCCGGATTTATTTTCCCGATTTGTTTTTTCAGATAATAAGCATGGCGATGCTCTTCTGCAGCATGTTTCAGTTGAATCTGAGTAACCAGAACAGGATGTTCACATTTTGATATTTTTCTTGCCCCGGCATTTTCCATAAAAGAAAGCGTATTCAGCCATTTGGCATGAGTATTTTCTTCCTGTACAATTTTATTTAACAGATGATGAAACTCCATAGATTTTTATTTTGATGTCAAAAGTAGTATATTGCCGGATGGTTCAATGGTGCCAGTTTTGATATTATGGATAGTCCGGTTAGAATTCCTTATGAAAGTTTTATAAAAATTGACAGAAAATCAGAAACTCCGATCTATTTACAGATCGCCAATCAGCTGATCAATACCATTCAAAGAGGATTTCTGCCATTTGGAACCAAACTGCCGGGAACAAGGACTTTCAGTGAAATGCTGGACATCCACAGAAATACTGCTGTGGCTGTGTATGATGAATTATCTGCACAGGGCTGGACAGAATCTCTTCCGAACAGAGGAACTTTCATTATTGGTAAAGAACAGGAAAAACCCGTAAAAATGAATGATTTTGAGCAAAAAAGCCTTCAGAATTATCCTAAAACCACCGGATTTTCTTTTAAAACATCCAATATACTGGATAATCCGTTTGAACATTCCGATTGTGATTATGTTTTTAATGATGGTGTTCCTGATATCAGGCTTACACAGATCGGACAGCATTCGAGATTTTACAGCTCTATTCTTAAACGGAAGTCTAATCAGAAAATATCCGGGCATTATAATCATGACGGCAGTGAATTCTTTAAGGAGCATTTATCACGGTATCTGAACCTGTCCCGTGGGCTTCCTATTTCTAAAAATAATCTGCTGATCACCCGAAGTACGGAAATGAGTATCTATATTGTTTCCGAGATTCTTCTTTCCGCCGGAGATGTAGTACTGGTAGGTGCTTTAAGCTATTTTTCTGTCAATATGATCTTTATGAAAACCGGAGTTCAGATGGTTTCCATTCCTATAGACGAAGACGGGATTATTGTAGAAAGTGTGCGGGAGGCCTGCAAAAAGCAGAAGATCAGAATGCTTTATCTTACCCCGCATCACCACTATCCTACCACGGTTGCTTTAAGTGCCCAGAGAAGGTTTGAGCTTCTGGAACTCGCCCAGGAATATGGTTTTGTGATTCTTGAGGATGACTACGATTATGAATTCCATTATGATAAAAGCCCTATTCTTCCTTTGGCCAGCGCAGATACGAATGGTATGGTGATCTATATCGGCTCTTTTGGTAAGTCATTGGCACCGGGATTCAGAACCGGATTTATTGTAGCTCCGGAAAACCTCATGTCTGAAATGAGAAAATACCTTGGGATCATCGACAGACAAGGTGATATTCTGATGGAAAGAGCCCTGGGGGAAATGATTGCGGAAGGAGAAATCAACCGTTATCTGAAAAAATCTCTAAAGGTCTATCAGGAGAGGCGGGATAATCTCTGTACGTTGCTTCAGGACAATCTGGATGATCTTATTACCTTTCAGAAACCTTCAGGTGGTCTGGCAATCTGGTTAGAATGGAAAGTTCCGCTCAATCTGATGAAGCTGAGCCGTAATTGTGCCCGGGATAATCTCTTTATCCCCAAGACGCTTCTGTATCAGAATAAAAACCTTACTGCCATGAGATTAGGATTTGGCGATTTGAATGCTGATGAAATGAAAAAAAGTGTTGAAGTTTTTTCAAAAAATGCAAAAATGATCAGCTGACTTACGATTTTGGGGATTTTTTCACCCTCAATTTTAAAGCTATTTTCAAATTTTCTTCGATTTTATATATTACATTTTCGTTAATTCTAAAGATTTTTATTTCTCTTTTCATTGTTTTTTGTCTCATTTTGGGACTGATAAAAAATAAGCTATAGTGCAGAATTTTATATAAAAGGAAGTATCTGATTGTAGAATTATTCTTACTGTACTCACATTGATTTGAAATATGTGATAAATATCATTGTTAATTTTTGGACAATTATATTCTATATTTATCCCATTATTTTTAATTGTTCTAAATAAATGAAACGACAATATGTACTTTCAGTCATCCTACTGACTGCCTTTACTGCACATACTTCTGCTCAGAGCAGGCAGGATAGTATTACTACAACAAAAGATATCAACGAAATTGTACTGGTGTCTTCACGTTCCCCGAAGCAAATCAGCGATATTCCGGGAACAGTCTGGATCATTGGGGAAAAAGAACTCCAGACTCAAATAAAAGGCGGTGCCGGATTGAAAGAGGTATTGGGAAATATGATTCCCGGGTTTGATTTCGGAAACCAGGGGCGAACCAATTATGCCCAGAATATGAGGGGAAGAAATGTCCTGGTAATGCTCAACGGAGTTTCCCTGAACAGTACCAGAGCAGCCAGCAGGCAATTTGATGCCATTGATCCTTTTAATATCGAAAGAATTGAAGTTTTGTCCGGTGCTTCTGCCATCTATGGTGGAGATTCTACAGGGGGAATTATCAATATTATCACTAAAAGACCCACTTCAAATAAACTTGCTTTTGAAACCTCTGTAGGATTAAAAACAGGCTTTCATAAGGATGATCTTGATAAAAGGATCGCACAGTCTGTTGAAGGTGGGAATGATAAAGTAAAATTCAGATTGGGGGCTGCCTTTACTCAAAATGAAGGAGCTTTTGATGCCAATGGAGATCAGATTATTACTGATGTAAAACAGGCAGATTTTCAATACAACAGATCAATAGATCTTCTGGGTGGAATAAGCTTCAAACTGAGTCCTGATCAGGATCTGAATGTAGATCTTCAGTACTACAATTCTAAGGTCAGAAACAAAAAATGGCTTTCTTTCGGTCCCGGGTTTACAGGATTTACCACAAAAAATCCTGACCTGATCAATGTACTTGGAGGTGCAGATTCTGATGTGGTTCCCCGTACAGAACGTTTTATGGCTAATATTCAATACAGTCTCCGTAATATTTTAGGAGGTCACAATTTACTTGTTCAGGCTTATGGAAGACGTGAAGAGGCAGATTTTGGGGCTTCTTTCGCAGAAGTACCTAAACCTCCGGCAGGTGTTACTCTTCCCGTATTTCTTTCTTCAGCCAGAGGAAATACAGATGTATATGGAGCAAAAGCTGTTCTTTCCAAAAACTGGAATGCTTTCAGTTTTACTTACGGTACAGACCTTGATTTTGAAAATTTTAAAGGAGACCAGGCTATTTTTAACCCTAAAATAAGCAGTGAATCGGGAGGATTGATCAATAAGGCAGATGCTTTTGTAGGAAGATACCCGGACACCAAGATCTTTACACTGGCAGGTTTTATTCAGGCAGACTGGAATATTACAAAGAAACTTACCCTTTCCGGAGGAGTGAGACAACAGTTCATCAATGTAAAACTGGATGATTTTGTAGGTTTTAAAGAGCAGGTGTATATGCATTTCGGCTATGGTAACTCTGCAGATGTTGTGAAAGGAGGTAAAAATAATTACGACGTTACACTACTTAATGCAAGCATATTATACAAATTTACACCCGCATGGCAGACCTGGTTCAGCTTTTCACAGGGGTTTGCCGTTCCTGACGCTGCCAAATCCTATGGTTTCGGAAAATATCAGCTGAGCAACAACCGCTGGAATCTTCAGAATAGCATGAATATTTCAGAACAGCCTTTAAGCGGAATTAAAACCGATCAGATTGAATTAGGATTCAGGCACAACAGAGGTTCGGAAGCAGGATTATATGCACAGGGATCAATTTTCTATGCATTATCCAGCAAAACCCTGAAAATTGACAATGCCGCTTTCACGATTTCTTTACTTGACCAAAAACTCAGGAATTATGGTTTTGAAGGAGCTTTGGGATATCGTTTCGCACAAGGCCTTGAACTGGGGGGAAATGTACTCCTGATGCAATCTGAAACCGAAACCAAAGATAAGGGCTGGCAAAACCAATCTGTCTATACCACAAACCCGTCTAAGTTTATGGTTTTCACAGGATGGAATGCCAAAAGATTTTCACTGAGACTGCAGATGCAGAACTCTATGAATTATACTGATCTCGCAGATATGAAAATCACAGGTTATACCCTGTTCAATTTTATGGGAGATGTAAAACTGAACAGAGGAACCATTAATTTCGGGGTTCAGAATATTTTTAATAGGCAATATACTACGATTTGGGGGCAGCGTTCCGTATTATTCTATGGAGCACCTCAAAAAGCATTTGCTTATCAGGGCCGGGGAACAACATTTTCTGTAGGCTACACGATTAACTATTAAATTCCAACAATCCAATACAGATGCATTTTAAACCATGAAAGCCGGAAAAAATTTAAAAGATTTAACAAGTTTAAATATTTTAAATTCCTGCAGGATGGATTTAAAATGCATCGTTAATTTTCAACTCTAATTTACGATCAAAGGGTAAAAAGAGCACAAACACACCATATTTATGAACACAGTTATTACCGGGCATACCGCAGCGGAAAAGGAGACTCTTTTCCCCAATCTGGAAAATTTATTCTGTGATATCAATATTCACGAATACCAGAATGCCATGCACAGAACGCAGCAGAGTGTCATTGCATTTTTAGAAGACACTCATCAGCCTTTCAGCGGGGTTTCTCCCAAAGAGCTGAGAAAACAGTTTGAATATATCGATCTCAATTCACCTCCTATAAGCTATGAAGAGCTTTTTGACGAGGTAAATGAGCTGTATACACAGCATGCCGTTGCTTTTCATCATCCTAAATATGTAGCCCATCTCAATTGTCCGGTCGTTATACCTGCAGTGGCTGCGGAAGCAATGATCAGTGCTATCAATTCTTCTCTGGATACCTGGGATCAGAGTGCAGGAGGAACTTTGATGGAGCAGAAACTGATCGAATGGACCTGCAATGAAATCGGATTTGATACATCCTCAGACGGGATCTTTACCAGCGGAGGCTCCCAGAGCAACCTTATGGGAATGCTTCTGGCAAGAGATCATTTTTCCGTTAAATATTTACATCACAACATTAAAAAAGACGGACTTCCCAAAGAAGCACACCGTTTCAGGATTTTTGTTTCCGAAGCGGCTCACTTCAGCATTCAGAAGAGTGCTTCCATGCTGGGACTTGGTGAGCAGGCAGTCATTAAGATCAAGACAGACAGGTCTTTCCGTATGAACAGTGTGCTGCTGGAAGATGCAATAAGAAAAGAAATTGAAAACGGAAATATTCCTATTGCAGTGGTTGCTACCGCAGGAACAACAGATTTCGGAAATGTTGACCCGCTGATCAATATTTCAGGAATAGCAAAAAAATACGGTCTTTGGTTCCATGTAGATGCAGCATATGGCTGTGCTTTGCTTTTAACAGAAAGATACCGCCATTTACTCAATGGAATTGAAGAGGCAGATTCCGTAACGGTAGATTATCATAAAGCATTCTTTCAGCCGGTAAGCAGCAGCGGATTTCTGGTAAAGGATAAAAACTATTTCAGACTGATCACCCACTATGCGGATTACCTGAATCCCAAAGATCATGATGAAGATGAGATCCCGAACCAGGTGAATAAATCGATACAGACTACCAGACGTTTTGATGCCCTAAAGCTTTGGTTTACGCTTAGAATCATTGGTAAAAAGGGACTGGGAAATTATATCGACAGAATTATCATGACTGCCCGTGAAGCCGTTGATATCCTGGAAAATGATTCTCATTTTGAATTATTGAACACTTCGGATATTTCAGCACTGGTCTTCCGTTATACGGCAGATCCTTTTAAAACATTTGACCTGAACAGGATCAATACTTACATCAAATCACAACTCTATAGACAAGGGAATGCCCTTACGGCGGGAACCAAAGTAAACGGACAGTTCTATCTGAAGTTTACCATTTTAAATCCTCTTACCACAATTGAAGACATTAAATCAGTACTTAAAATTATTAAAAAATACGGAAATGAATACATTGAAGTCAACTAATATCTCTGAATATGCAGAAAAGATAAACTATACATCGCTTATCAACTGCTACCTGAAAGAATTTACCAACTGGAGCCGGTACCTTGGTATTCCAAAATATGACGAAGGCATTGCTGTTTACCTGAAGGAAACCCCTACGAATCTTCATATCCGCATCGATTTTTCTTCAATAGGATGCGATGTGTATATTCCTGTTGTTTACTTTTCAGAAAGCGGAAGACATCTTTTTGATTTTCCTGTTCTGATGAGAACTCTGAAGACTGATGAAGTTTCTGAACTGGATGTTTACGGATTTATGACCCTTACCGCAGAATATGCAAAAGAAATTCATCCGGGAATTGATGCTGCGAATGTTTTAGAAAGATTAAATAACAGTATTGATAACCTGACAGAATATCTGTATCATTCCCTGCACACTAAAAAAACGATCAATGATCTGGAAATGTCTTTTATTGAGGCAGAACAGTCTCTGATCTTAGGCCATATCCTTCACCCGGTTCCAAAATCGAAACAGGGGTTCGTTGGTGAGGATCTGTTGAAATATTCTCCGGAAACTTCGGGAAGATTCCAGCTGTTCTATTTCCTTGTCAATCCGGAAAATATGATTGAAAAAAATGCAGATGGAGAACTTGTGAGCAAAGAATTGGCTGAAAAGATCTACCCAACCCTTAATCCGGAACATAAAAAGCTCTGGGATCAGCATCCGGAATACCATATTTTACCAATGCATCCATGGGAAGCAGATTATCTTATGGGACAGGAAAACGTACAGATCATGGAAGAGCAGGGAATTCTTTTCGCTCTGGGACATTATGGAGATTACTTCACTCCTACTTCGTCAGTAAGAACGGTCTACAATGAAGACAATAAATGGATGTTTAAGTTTTCCCTTCATGTAAAAATCACCAACTCCGAAAGAATTAACCTGTATCCGGAGCTTCACCGTGGCTATGACATCAGCATGCTTCTGAAAACAGATTGGGGAAAAAATCTCCAGAAAGATTTCCCGGAAATAGATTTTATGGTAGATCCTGCCTTTATGGCGGTTACTTTCAATGGAAAAGTCATTAACGGGTTTAATATCAGCATCAGAAGAAACCCATTCCAGGGAGAACAGAAGAATAAAAATGTAACGCTTTTGGCTGCACTATGCCAGGACGGTATTCTTGGAAAGCCTTCAAGACTTCAGAATATTATTACCACTACAGCTGAAAAGCTTGGACAATCTGTAGAGAAGATTGCTGTAGAATGGTTCAAGCAATACCTTCATCTTTGTGTGAGACCTATTGTCAGAATTCTGAATACATACGGGCTGGCTTGTGAATTTCATCAGCAGAATGTAATGATAGAACTGGATAAAAACGGCTTCCCGGCAAAGATTTATTTCAGAGATAATCAGGGATTTTTCTTCAGAGAAGGAAGAAAAGATATGGTTTCTGCTGCTCTTCCCGGTATTGCAGATGAAAGTCAGTCGATTATTGATGAAGAATCATTAGCCCCGAAATATACCTATTATCTGGTTACCAACAATATCCTTGGGGTTGTAAATGCTTTGGGTTGCAACAGATTAGCAGATGAAAAGAAACTGATCGATCTTGTATATAAAGCATTTAAAGAACTTGAAAATGAAGATGAAACCGGCCTGGTAAGCTATATTACGAATAAAAGAAACTGGTATACAAAAGGAAACCTGATCACGAGCCTGCAGAACATCAACGAAGCAGATGAATCACTTGAATATCCTGCTGTTTTTCTGGATACACCGAATCCTCTTAATAAATATTTCTACAGCCAGCAGCTGATCAAACCAACTACCATTGAAACAGTATATTCCCGTCATTTTGAGGATGAAAATATCACCATCAGCATCAGACCTTTTGATATAGACCGTGATTTTGAAATGGTTCATGAGTGGTTCAACATGGAGCATGCCAAGCCGTACTGGAAAATGGATGGCCCAAAAAGGGATCTTGAACTTTGGTTCAGAACAATTCTTCCCAGTGACGAACAGCATAGTTTTATCGGAGAGATAAATGGAGTTCCTCAGTTCAGTTTTGAACCTTACTGGCCGATGAGAGATATTGTGGGTGCTTATTATGATTCACTTCCTTCAGATTACGGAACACACTTCTTTGTTGCTGAAACCCGTAAAGATAAAAAGTACTCTTTTGAGTCCTTTCAGGTTGCTTTAGATTATATTTTTTCACTTCCGGAAGTTGGTAAATGTATTGGAGAAGCTTCTGTAGAGGCCGTTCCTACAGACAGGCTGATTACCAGATTGGGATATACAAGAGAAGGAGTGATTACCATGCCTCATAAAACAGCATATCTTACTTTCTGTACCCGTGAAAATTACTGGGAAAAGTGTCCTGAAAGCAGACTGGAAACAAATAATGCTTAATGAGTAATAGCTTCATTATGAGCTTCTATCTCGCATATTATACAGATTTCACGTAAAAGTAATTTTAAAATCTGCGAGAATAAATATACAAGGCTTCGGCTCCGTTCAGCTGAAATAAGCTGAAGCCTTTTTTAATATTAACTTATAAAAACAAAATACATTGGAAAATAATAAAATATATGATATTATAGGGATCGGGATTGGTCCTTTTAATCTGGGCTTAGCAGCACTTCTTGAGCCAGTAGAAAGTATTTCAGCACTCTTTCTTGATCAGGCTGAAGGTTTTGACTGGCATCCGGGACTGATGCTGGATAATGCTACATTACAGGTTCCTTTTATGGCAGACCTCGTCACCATGGCCGATCCGAAAAGTAAATACAGTTTTCTCAATTTTTTAAAGGAGACTGACCGTCTGTATAAATTTTACATCAGAGAAGATTTTTTTATTTTAAGAAAAGAATACAACCTGTACTGCCAGTGGGCGGCTGATCAGCTTCAGAGCTGTCTGTTCGGGAAAAAAGTGGAGAATATTCATTTTAACGAAACAGAACAGTTATTCATCATCGATGTTCTGGATCTTAAAAATAATGATGTAATGAAATATACCGCCAAAAAGATTGTATTAGGAACAGGTACCCAACCCAATCTTCCTGCTTTTATGGAAGGTAAGAACTTCCCGAATGTTATCCATACTTCTGAGTACCTGAATCATAAGGAAGATATTCTGAGTGCGGATTCTGTTTCAATCATAGGCTCCGGGCAGAGTGCGGCGGAAATATTTCAGGATCTTCTTCCGGAAACTGAAGATGGTATTTTCATGAGCTGGTTTACAAGGCCGGACCGTTTTTTTCCTATGGAATATTCCAAACTAACGCTTGAGCTGACTTCTCCGGAATATGTGGATCATTTTTACAATATGCCGTCTTCACAACGGAAATCTGTCCTGGCTAAGCAGCCACCACTTTATAAAGGAATCAATTTTGAGCTGATCAATGATATTTTTGATACCCTATACGGAATGAGCGTTGGTAATACCCCTTTAAACGTTGCTTTAAAACCAAGCTGCCAGTTGGATGGTATTGCACCCGAAGGGAATTCATATGCACTCAATTTTACCCATGTGCAGGATCATGCAACTTTCACCCATATTTCAGATTATATCATTCTGGCTACAGGTTACAAATATAAAGAGCCTAAGTTCCTGAAGGGCATTGAAAACCTGATCCAGCGAACTGAGGGTGGATTGTTCGAGGTAAGCCGTTATTACACCATCGACGAGGCTGAAAACATTTTTGTACAGAATGCAGAGCTTCATACGCATGGTTTTGTGACACCGGACCTGGGAATGGGAGCTTACAGAAATGCACTGATCATCAATGCTGTTGCAGGAAGAGAGGTGTATAAGGTAGAAAAAAGAATTGCTTTTCAGGAGTTTAATACCCAAAAAACATGGACCGCAAAACATTCATCCTAGAAGGTGATACAAAAAAGGTCATGTGGGAAACTTCATGGCCTGCCGTTGCGGCTATTGTCCTGTATGGAATCAACAATTTTCTGGATGCTATTTTTGTGGGCTACCTTATCAATACGCAGGCTTTGGCAGCTGTTGGGATGGCCTATCCCCTGTCGCAGATTGTTCTGGGATTCGGAAGACTTGCCGGAACCGGTGCCGGAGCTGCTGTAAGCATATGGATCGGGGAAAATAATCAGGATAAGCTGTACAGGTTATTTGGGAGTTTCAATGTTCTTTGTATCTTCTTTTCATTGCTGTGTACTATTCCGGCTTACATATTTGCCCATGAATTAATGGCTATGATGGGGGCAAAAGGAGACCTTCAGACCATTGCAGTGGAATACTTCCGGGTAACACTCATCGGAACGATTTTCTGGATCTACGGTCTGGCTTTGAATATGCTGGTGAGAGCAGAAGGAAAGATGAAAACCGCTGCTGTAATGATCACGGCAGGACTTATTATTGATATTATCCTGAAACCCGTTTTCATTTCTGTATTCGGATGGGGTGTTTCCGGTGCGGCATGGGCCACCAATTGCGGAATGCTGATCTATTCATTGCTGGGGTTTTATTATTATGCTCAGGGAAAAAGCTCGTTTTCAACCCGCTGGAAGTCTTTTTCCTATGATGCAGCTATTGGAAAAAGAATCTTAAAACTGGGGCTTCCTGAAATGATCCTTTCTGTGATGGGAGTCATTCAGAGTATTATCATATTCAATGCGATTGCAGCATACGGAACGGAAAAAGACATTTCTTTTTTTACGGTTCTGAACAGGTTTTTCCTGTTTCTGCTCACTCCATTATTCGGGTTGATGCGGGGGTTACAGCCTGTGGTGGGGATCAATTTTGGCGCAGGGCAGTTTAACAGGGCCGATAAATTTCTGAGAACGTATATTTTCGCCGGTGTCGGTATACTTTCGCCATTTTTTCTTGTGGCATTGATTTTTCCGGAGCGGTTGATCGGTTTGATGCTTCCAGGGTATTCTGCAGAACATCATCAGATTATTGATTTCAGGCTGTTCTTTTCCGTATTGCCATTGCTTCCGGTTACGGTATTGGCACTTTCCTATTATCCGGCAGTAAATCAGAGCAAGAAAGCCAGCTTCCTGGTTTTCCTTCGTCAGGTTATTCTGTACATTCCGCTGATGCTGATTCTACCGCATTATTTTGGAATCAAAAGCATTTATTGGGGAAGTGCACTGATAGAACTTGTTGTAGGAATTGTGACATTATTCTTACTTAAAAACTATAAGATGAAGGTGAATGAAGTGAGAACTTGTTAGATTTAATTTTTTATTAAACAGCTTGATATAAAGTTTATATCAAGCTGTTTTTATTTTAAGATAGTGAAAATACCTACTTCTGCCTGTTAAAAAAATTCCACATATATTCATTAAAGTCAATTTCCTTTGAGGTGAGACCAATAGGAAGTCCGATATTAAAATCATCGGATCCCGGCCAGGTATGTCCTCCATTTTCTATAGAAATCAGCGTGATGTATTTGTTTCCTGCTTTTATTTCTCTGATCTCCGCAGAAGTCTGATCATTTTTATTTTTATTAATAACCCTGGTAATTTCTTTTTCTTTTTTTACATTGGTCGGCTGCCAGAATTGATAAGAGCGCCGGGCAGACAAGTATCCATAGTCTTTTCCGTCATAGCTTACAATAGCATCAGATTTTCCATGTACCATCAGAACTCCTATTTCTTTTCTGTTTTGATGATAATAAGCTACAGAATCCGGAACTGTAGCTCCTGCCGTGGCAATTGCTGAAAACCTGTGGGGAAGTTCAGCCGCAATCCGGTGACAGAAAAAACCGCCTCTGGATAATCCGGCAGCATACACCTTTTGAGAATTAACAGCATAGTCTTTCTCGATCTGATTCAGTAGTGCTTCTATAAATCCGATATCATCTGTTCCTTTTTTATAAGACATTCCGAAGCCGACATTCCAGTCTTCTTTGATTCCTTTGGGATATACTGCAATAAAGCCGTGTTGGTCCGCTGTTTTGTTCATTTGGGTATACAGCATATGTTCAGCCGGGGTCATTCCGCCACCGTGGAAGTTGAAAACCACAGGATATTTCTTTCCGGTTGCTGTTTCATATCCTTTTGGAGTATAAATAATATATTTTCTCTTGACATCATTATGCTGCAGAGTTTTAGTCTGTCCGGACAGGGCATAAGAACAGCATGCTGTAAAAAACAGCAGTATACATTTTAAGATCATAGTATATTGTTTTAGGTTATTGAAGTAAGAAAAGTAAAGCCTGAAAACTACTTGAAATATTTTCCAGCTGCCTGGATTTTATTGTATCTCCTTAAGAAGTCTTTCAATGGTATTGATGAATACCGTTGAGTTTTTCACATTCTTTTTTTTATAGAACGGATGAATGATCAGCCAGATGGCCATGTTGAAGATTATCAGTAATATGAAAGTGATCAAAAGCCATTTTTCAGAAGTTAATAAGGTCTCAAAAAAGTAAAGAAAAATGGCAATTGTAACCCATGTGCTGCTGAGGCATGACACAATAATTCTTTTATTTTCATCCTTTATCCGTTCATCCCTGATATTATTGAGAAATTCATGACCGTTAAGCAGATATTCTTTCTGGTGATACCGTATGGATTTCCATGAATAATAGAGCAGAAAACAGCCGGTAAAAAGCAGAATAAATTCTGATACACTTTTATAAATACTGTTCAGATCATCTGTATAGATCACATAGGAAATGATGAAAAATGAAAATGCACCCACCCATAGATACCAACGTATTATCTGATCTTTCTTCTGTTTTCTTAGCAGTAAAACCTCTTTTTTTACAGCTTCAATATCGGGAGCCTGATGATCTCCTGAAAGCCATAAATCTTTAATATCATCAAAATTATCTTTCATATGCTTTCATTTTTTTTGATAGAATTTCTTTGATCCTGTAGATTTTAACCCTTACATTTGAGTAGCTTATTCCTATGATCTCTCCTATTTTCTCCTGAGAAATATCTTCCAGAAATAATCCTATGATCAGCCTGTCAATTTCAGAAAGTTCATTGATGCAGGCCCTCAGGTGGATCAGTTTTTCATCTTCATGAATGGTTTCTGATGCTTCTATCTTTGTGAAATTATAATCTTTTACTGCAGGACGGCGTTTTTCATTTTCAATCTGGCGAAGGCATTTATTGGTAGCGATCCTGAAAATCCATCCCGGAATATTAGTGTTATTTTTCAGGGTGCCCAGGTTTTCAAATACCGTGATGAATGTTTCCTGTGTAATATCTTTAGCCTTATCAGCATCATTGAAATATCCATGACAGAGTCTGAATATCTTGGGTGAATAAAGCTGATATAAGTTTTCGAAATCCATATACCTTTAAAATACAAGGAATTGAAAAATGTTACACTCCATTGGCAAAAAGAATGATAAAATGATGAAAGTTTAATTCCGATATACATTGTAAACATTTGAAAAACTGCATTATATATCATTTATATAAAGCAGTTTCTATTTATCTGAAATATTTATCAAATAAGGTTAATTGTTCGGAGAGTGACCTGCTCCAGTATTTATCATCGTGAATTCCCAAAGATTCTATGTAAAGATGCTGGATCTTTGATTCTGTAAGTTTTTTGTGAAAATTCCTGTTCATTCCGATCATCTGAACATCCTCCGTACCGCAATCGAAGATATAATGCTGGCCTGCTTCTGCCATGAGCTTAATCTTAGAATCGGTAAGGAAGACCGGATTCATGGATAATAAAGGTCCCAATACCTTATCTACCATATATTTGGCATAGCCCTGTCCGAAAGAATTGAAATCCAGAGCACCGCATGAGCTTCCTACAATGCCGAAGGTTTTATTGTATATAACTCCGATGTTAGTAGCTCCATAACCTCCCATACTCCAGCCTAGAATTCCCCTGAATTTTTTTTCAGCCTTCACCGGATAATTCTTATCAATAAATTCTACGAGTTCCTTTCCTATAAAAGTCTGATACTGTGAATCTTTAACAATAGGACTATCTACATACCACGAACTGTAGTTACCATCCGGCAAAACATATATTGTCTTATATTCCTGGGCTTTCTGCACCAGATCAGGAATATCCTGTTTAATTGTCCTGTCCGGATTGCCGCTGAAACCATGAAGAATATATACAGATGGATAAGTGGTTTGCGGCTGAATATCCGGGGTAATAATGATTGTTTTGATCTTTTTGTTCATTCTGGGACTGAAGATTTCCTGATGAATGATTTTTTGCGCTGAAAGCTGGGTACAGACAGTCAGGACAATGACAATGTTGATTAACTTTTTCATGTTGTAATAATGTTTAACGAATGATGGCATTCTATCAAAACACCTTTATAAATGTATGATGTTTTATTTTAAAACCAAACCTCGTTCCTGTTAATGATCTTATAATAGAACAAAGATGTGGCAGAAAAAAAATAAAAGCCTCAACATATGTTGAAGCTTGTTCATTTATTTTTCTTTATATCTATGGTAAATTTAACTAAGTTCCTTTCTGATCCTGCTCAATTGCGTAGGGGTGATGCCAAGATAAGAAGCGATCTGATTTTGTTTCAGCCGGTTGTATAGAGACCGGTTTTCAAGAAGGAATAAATAACGTTGCTTTGCTGTTTCATATTTCAGAGAAACTTCTAACGGTTCTTTTTTTACCACCCAGTTCTTTTCCAGGTAATGAATATGAAAAAGTGCAAGATCATGATGTGTTTCAAGCAGTTCCCGGTAGGCTTTTACCGGATATTGAATCACTGCACAGTCTTCAAGTGCAATAATACTGAATTTGCTCGGTTCATTTTTAATAATGGCCGCTGTAGAAGCCACAAAACTGTTTTCTTCAAAGAAAATTTTATAAATGGAATCTCCTCCCTCATCTATAGTATAATACCCTACCAGTCCTGATTTTATGAAATAATAATACCTTGCCATATTTCCGGCTTCCAGAAGATGATCATTCTTAAGGTATACTTCTTCCGTACAGATTTCTAATAAGGCATTGATTGTTTCATCTGATAGCGGATGATACTGACTGATTTGTTGTAAAAATTCTGAAGTATTCATTAGTTCCAAAAGAACGTATAATTATGAAATTAAAGAAAATCTGCGTAATCTGCGAGACCATTTATTGCCACTGATGCACAATAAATCATTACTTCATCAGTGACTGACATAACCACAGATATTTTAAAAAAGCTATTCCAGTATTTAGAAATTTTTATTTTCAATCCAGTATTTTCTTCATCATCAGATCCGTTTGCTCTTCTTCTCCAAGCCTGAAAATATGCTTATCAAACTCCACAAACCCGTTTTTTTTATAAAAGTGTAATGCTCTCAGGTTTTCTTCCCAAACACCCAGCCATAGATAAGATTTATTAAGGTTTCCTGCCGTTTCTACGGCCTGGTCATAAAGAAGTTGTCCTACTTTTTTACCGTGATGGCTTTTCTTCACATAAATTCTTTCGATTTCAAGACTTTTTTCATCCTGCAATTCAGTCTGAGCTTTTCCGGAATTTACTTTCAGATAGCCTACAGGTTCATCTTCTTCCCAAGCAATATAAAACTGCGAATCCGGATTATTGAGTTCTGATTTTATTTTTTCAGTATTAAAACTTTCCTCAAGATACTTCTTCATTGCTTCTTCAGAATTGTCTGCTGAAAATGTTTCTGAAAAGGTCTGTATTCCCAGATTCTGTATGATTTCCAGATCTTCCGATACTGCTTTATTGATGATAATTGATGCCATTCTACTTTCGAATTTTATGAAAAAAGGATTTTTTTAAATGCTTCCGCCGCCAGGTGTACCTGCACACTCCAGTCATCTGCTGCTTCACTTCCTGCATCGTCAGAAATATATTTTAAACATAAAAACGGAATGTTTTCCTGCTGGGCGATCAATGCAAGAGGATACGCTTCCATATCCACGATATTATAATCTGTTTCTGAGTGGTTCATTTCAAAGCTGTCACCGCTTCCACAGATCCCTTCTTTCAAGGCATCCATTTTAAGGCCATATTCCAAAACAGGAGGAACTCCGGATAGTGGTGTTTCATAGAGTTTAAATCCAAGCCCTCTTACATCCATATCCCTCTGAATAAATTTTGTGCAGCATACGACTTCTCCTTTATGAAAACCTTTGCTTCCGGCCGAACCTAAATTAACGATCAGCTTAGGCTTTCTGGTATGAATTTCTTTCGTAAGCTCAATCGCTGCATTCACTTTTCCGATGCCTGTAATTAATTTATTTTTTCCGTCAAATTCCTTTCCTGCTTCAGAATCCAATGCAAAAACAAAAAGAGTGTCTGCCACCGGATACTGAAGTTCATTATTAATTTTTATCATTGATATAGTAGATTTTTTCAGGTGTTATACTGAATGACAAAGATACGGCAGTTTTTCTGTGTTTGAACAAATATTATGCTGTCTTCTCCTTCTGTCTTTTCGCAGTAAGAATGATAGACACAGGATAACCAATGATGAATATTGCCAGAGGAATCTGAAATAATAAGTAATTAAACTGTTCAAAGGGGACCTGTATTATTCTGCTTATCACAGGGGAAAGCATCATAAGAAAACTTAAAATTGCCGGTGGAACATTATTTTTCCATTTTACCAGATTCAGAAGAATTCCGAATATTCCCAAAACAGCAAAAATCTGATCTAAATTCCCAAAATCAAAAGCAGTGAACAGCAACCAGATAACCAATGGAATAGCAGTCATGGTTCCCATTAAAATTATGAATAAATAAGCAAGAATTGAAACGGTTTTCAGAATCGTTGCGGCCATTTTATATGGTTCTATTTTAAATGTAAATATTCTTGTGTTTCTAAATACAATCAAAAATAGAACATATTATACTAAAAACCCCAAAACAAGCATATGTTTTGGGGTTAAAATTTTATCAGATACTGCATCCATCCGCATCACAGGAAGCCCCATTGCTTCCGGAGAGATCTTTAAAAGGACTCACAGTTTCTTTATAGGTCTGCTGAAGAGCATTTTCAAATACTTCTACGGGTTGTGCCCCCGAAACTGCATATTTACCATTAAGAACAAAGAACGGAACCCCGGAAACTCCATTATTTCTAGCTTCCAGAATATCCTGGTTTACTTCATAATCCAATTGGTCTGAAGTCACAGCCTCTCTTGCTTCTTCTTTGTCAATTCCTAAATTTTCAGCTAGGGAAACCAAAACCTCAGGGTCAGCCACATTCTTACCGTCAATAAAATGAGCGATGAATAAAGCTTCTTCCATTTCATTGGATTTATTGTGTTTTTTGGCTAAATGAAGCAGTTTGTGAGCACTAAAGGTATTGGTGATTAATGCTTTTTCAAAATTAAAATCAATTCCGGCTCCTTTCCCCATCTGGGTAACCTGACTGAGCATTTGTGTTGCCTGAGATTCAGGAACTCCTTTCTTTTCTTTGAAATACTGAATGGTGTTTTGAGTTTTTTCAGCGTCTAATGTAGGGTCAAGCTGAAAGCTCTTCCACTCTACTTCCACATCATCTTTAAACGGCAGTTTTTCTAAAGCCTTTTCAAAATTATTCTTTCCTATATAACAAAACGGACACATTACATCCGACCAGATTTCTATTTTCATTGTATTTATTTTAAATCAAATTGTTACTGCAAATTTACTACATTTCATTAATGTAACAAAATTTATTACAGTTTAATTCTGTCTGACCATTTCCTGTTTCTTCTTTCTTTCAGATGTTGACTATTGTATACAAAATTTTTCCGCAGATTCAGACTGTCTGGGCCTGAATTTACGGAAAATAAGTATTAAATAGCCTTTGTTTATAGCTTTTTAAGAATTTTATGCTGTGACTGATGCACAAGCCTTAATCTGTTATCAATGAACAGTCTTCGGATAAGATGTCTTTTGATATAAATTTTTTCTCCTTTTACAGTTTTATATTCAAAAAAAACAGCTCCTTCTTTTAATGCCCCCAAAAGAAACTCCTTATTTCCGATCCGGAAAGACCTGCTCCATCTTTTTTCCCGGATTTCCTCTGTATGATCTTTAGAAATTATTGGTTTCATTGCGTGTATATTTGGGGGTAGACTTTATCTCAGGAAATCACAGGTGTCTTCTGCTGTATTTTCTTTTCAGTATCGCTGATCATTTGATAGGAAAACTTTTGATAGACCTGTTCATGACCTATTTCCTCTACTTTTTCCACTATGGATTGTTTCAGTTTTCCTGTATTTCTGTCGATATACCGTTCTTCTTTCTGAAACATTGTAAAATTGAGCAGATCCAGGTCTATTCTGTCTTTGAACTGGCCGTAAGCAGCATTCAGATACCCTTCAGAAAGTGGGCGTACCGGATAAGTATTGACAAGAATATGAATGTCATTTGGATTATTCCCGTTTTGTTCACTGATGTTCATATCCCATTCCAGATTGGCGGTATTCAGGATGTTGGCGCCTGTTAACCTTTTGGTTTTAGGCAGTTCAATATTGAATACCTGCCCGAAGTACATATGCAGAAATTCGCTGTTCTGGATAGTCTGTGCCAGTTTTTCTTTGTTGGTAAACAGTGAGTCATTGACGGCAATCAGTTTTCTCAGTTCATCATTATTGGAAAGTGCTGCTGTCATTTCTGTTTTTGTCTGTTGCCATTTTGATAGTACAAGATCCATATTCAGAACCTGCAGGATTTCTCCTTTCTGCGATAATTTCAGATGAAGCTCATTAAACATTCTGTTGAAGGCAGCCGTAACCTGTGCTATTTCTTTTACCAGATCATTATTAGACTGATCCAGAAAAAGATCCAGTAAGATGAGACGGCACTCTATTTCGTTCTCATTACATCTGATGACGGTAAAATCATACCTCATGATCGTTCTTGAGGTCATATGATTGTCAATCAGTTTGGAATTCGTTTCGATCACCAGCTCATATTGCTCATTGAATGGTTGACTAATGATGATTTTATGGTGCAGCATAGGTTTATGATCTTAAATAAATTCTGTAGTATAGGATGTGATATCCCCAATTTCACTGTGCTCAAAATAATATTTTATCAGATCCAGCGCTTCCTGTCTGTTTACTTTAGTGACGGCAAATTTGATAATATTTTCATCAACCAGTATTTCTACTTTGATGTCTTTATTGTCAAAAACTTCGTCATTTCTCATCGCTTTTAGCTGCAAATAAGAATCCCCAAAGTCCTGATTGTAAAAAGTGTTTTCATCAGTCCAGTCCAGTTTATTGAATAATTCTACAGCTTCATCATAAGTAAGAGGAGGTTCATTATGACTTTTTGATTCACTGTGTAATATTTTTCTTAGCTCCATATTTTGTTTAATCATTTATTTTAAAATATAAATCAGGTTATTAGGTTTCCAGCGTTTCTATTAAAGGTTGGTAATCTATTTGTTTGGCAAAATCTAAAGAACTTTGTCCGTTGTTTTTGTAGTCAGGATCTGCGCCATATTTCAGATAGATCTTGACCAGGTTGAGATCTTCCGGAGTTTTAACATAAAAAACAGCATACCATAACGGCTGTCCTCCGAAACGATCTGTAATGGTGAGATCTGCTCCATTCTCAAGCAGTAATTCTGCTATCTTTATTTTATTGCTGACACTGGTCCATGCAATGGGCTGATGCTCGGGAAGCAGATGTAAAGCTGTTCTGCCTTCAACGTTTTGCAGATTAGGATCTGCGCCGTGATCCAACAGAAGCTGTACAGATTCTATACGCTCCATCTTAACGGCAAACATTAGTGCAGTATGCAACATTCCTTTTTCCGGTTCGTTGACGCTTTCTGGATGTTCTTCCAATATTTTTTTTAATTCCGCTGAGTTTTCTTTTATGGCTGCTTGATGAATATTCATATTTTATAAAATTTTTATTGGTCAAAAGGATATAGCGAAACATCAGATTCATGGGAATGGGAACTGCTGGTCTCAGGTGTTTCCGGTCTGTAATATTGTGGATCATTATAATAATCAAGGAACTCCTGTTCCGTAATTCTTCCTTCTCTTAATGCTCTCACAAGATGCCTGTATTCATATCCGGGTTTATGGCCTTTGTACCAGTTTCCTCTTAATGGTTCACCTGGTCGCCAGACTATTTCTTTACCATTCGGAACAGGGTCATACACTTTTCCATTCGGCCCTTTTGCGTTATTATAAATCTGCTCATTGAGTCTTGCTTCATTTCTGAAACTTGGTCGTCCATCATCGTAAGCCCTGCCGGAAGGAGGTTTAAAGAACGGATTAGCTTCATTAGGGACCGGAGTTCCGGGTTTTATTCCCCATGGATTGTTCCTGGTATAATAAGGTTTTCCGCTTGGGCTCATGGCCATACCTTTGGGAAGAGCTTTAAAATTCAGTCCATAAAACAGAAACATAGCATCTGAAAAACGGAGTCCGCTTATTCCCTGTTCTGCAATACGGTTTCCGAACTCGTATTCCGGTAATGCTCCTTTTGCAGCGCTGTTGGCTAATGCTGTGGGATCTTCCTGACCTAATGCATAGTCACGCCAGGCTGCTTCCCCTCCATGAGTTACCCTTCCGCCGAGTAGAACAGCACCTATGCTTCCGCCTCCTATTCCAATGGATGCTCCTAAATTACGTAAAATACTCATTCCTGTAGGCCTTGCCAGTGCCATCGCTGCTCGGGAAAAATTGAGTCCTGTCCCCAATGTACCTCCGGAAGAAGTTACCCTGCCTAAAACAGAAAGACCTCTTCCAAGTCCCAGTCTTCCAGCGAGAGTACTGGTGGTAGCTGTCGCAGAACCTGTTATGGATCCTACTCCGATCAATTGTCCGCCTGTTCCGATAAGTGCTCCGGTCAGGAAACATTCTGTGAGCTTGGCACTGTAGCTGACGGCAGCAAAGCCAAAAGCGTCCAGCCAGCTTTTAATGTTAGGAGCAAACTGGATGAGTCCTCCTGCCTTGCATTCCATCTGATGGGCACCTGTAATGGTTTTTGTTCCTGTAGAAATAAAATCGGATTTATTTCCCATCCATTTTCTTGCAGGTCCCATTTTATGCCCGCATAACAATCCGCCTACGACAGCTCCGATGACGCCTCCTACAAGCCCGGCCACAGCTCCCAGGAGTACAAGTCCCATACCGCCTGTTGCTACTGTGAGCACCCCTACCGCTACCGCTACAACAACTGCCAGTGCAGCAACGATGGCCAGTAAGAGCATATATTTTTTACAGCCGAAATCAATCCAGCTGACGGTACTGGTATCTTCTACGGTGATGTATACTTTACCATCACTCGTTTTGTTACTTTTTCTGGTGCCTTGAAAAGGAGTCGGCATTGCTCCTTCAGAGCATATCCAAAAATCTTTTTCATTAATAATTTCAACTCCCATAGCCCTTAATTTACGAATACATCACCGCCGTCAAGTTTGGTTTCACCTCCAATGTGGTTTTTAGGAGAATTGATCTCTATCGCTTGTCCTCCTTTTACACCTACTCCGTCAGAACCATCCAAACCGATCACTTTTCCATTGATAAGGATCGTTCCGTCTGATTTCATTGTCAGCGAACTTTTACCGGTTGTAAGCGTAATATTGGTATTGCACGTTAAAGATATATTTCCTGCATTGTCCATTTTCAGCAGACTTTCACTTCCTTTTCCTACATTAATCGTTTTGGAAACAGCTGCGTTGGTAGCTGCATTGCCTGCTCCGTCAAAATGCATATTAGCTCCTCCCTGATCCTGAAGATTCATAGATCCTGCACCGTTGTCATATTTCAGTTCGGCCCCGCTTCTTCCGCTGAAACTCATGATGTTGTTTCCGGCTCCTCCGCCGGCTCCGATATTGCCATGGAACAATCCTCCCATTACAAAAGGACGGTCCGGATGCTGATGAACGAAATTGACAACAACCTGGTCCCCGACTTCCGGCACAGACATAAAACCACGGTTTTTACTTACTTTATCACTGCTTCCTGCATCAGGAGACATTACTCTGATAAATTCTGTAGTGCTTTGCCCGTTTTGCCAGTCAAACTGTACCTGTACTCTTCCCTGGTTCAACGGATCGGTGTTCGAAATTACTTTGCCAAACTGAGGCTCTGCTTTTGGAGTTTCAAATTCCGGGCGGGGAATAAATCCTGTATCGGCTGCAATAGCTTCAAAGTTTCCGGTGTAATATCCTCGGGCATCTACTTCATGGCTCACCACTGTGATCATAAGTTTCGTAAAATATGAGGTCTGGTTGGTTTCAGATTTCCGCATCTCAAGATCTGCAATGCAACCGGGATATAAAAAAGGAATGGAGGTATTGCCTGAAGTGATGAATACATTCACGGCCTTACTTCCGGCCGTACCTTTCTGTGAGGCATCAATATCCATAAAGCTGGATGCTTTAATGGGAGCCACTCTTAAAGAAGGGGTTTTAAAAGTTTTCTGGGAAATTTCATAAGCCCTTTTTGCAATATCCGACTGATGATTTATTTTGGAATCTCCTGTAGTCAGTTTTTCATTCTTACTGCTGTTATAGCCATAAAAAGTAGGATTTACATGCTGGGCCTTCATATTGATCCTGATATCCTGTACACTGCTGCCATAAACGAGCTGAACAGGTTTCTCCTGTGGAGGCAACTTTCCGAAATGCAGAATCTCACCATCATAATAAAACTGTTCTCCGTAAGCTTCTGCTATTCTTGCAAGATAATTGTAATGGGTTTCTTCATATTGCGAACTGTAAGAAACATTTCCATGCTGAGCATCTACCCTAAAATCAAATTTATTTCCGCCTAAACCTTCCCTGATGACCTGATCAACAATACTGTTCAGGCTTATTTCCTGCCCTCCCCCAAAACTTTGAATATGAGGGGCTGCATCCAAAAGAACGGTAGGACTGTAGCCGGTAAGCACAATATTTCCAAGGCTGCCTTTCTCCTGGCTGAATCCTACTTCTGTAATTACCCCTACAAAATTTCTTTCAGGACTGTCTTCTACATCTTTATATTTAAAAACTACCGTAATCCTTTTTCCCAAAAAGTTTTGCGCTTCTTCAAGATTATGATTTTCTGCATTTCCCAATGTATCATAAGCCAGTATAAGGCTAAAACTATGATGTTTTAGGGTACTCTGGGTAAGACTGAAATGTTTAAAATGCGGGATGAGTTTTCCTTCTACTACTATTTCGAGTTTTACAACTCTGTTGATCCCCAGAATCTGACTGGTAGGAATGGAGGAAGCATTATGAATTTTTGAAGTTGGCTGATTAGACCATAGCTTACCATCCGTCGTCATCGGGGTATTTCGCTGCATGCTTTGGTTCATGAACATCATTGAAGAGTTCTGAGCCGTTTCTGCATAGCTCTTAGCCTGATTAATTTTCTGATCGGCTTTATTGATTGTTTTTGAAACACCGGTGTCCTTAAGATTCTCTGTATCCGGAATCTTGGGAGCTTGCGGTTTTGCAGGTTTATTATCCTTAAACATAACCTTTCTTTTAGTACTTATGAATTGACTTTTTTAATCTTATAATAGATTCCGGTTAAAATTTGCATTTCCTGTGAAATGAAAATTCCCTTTGCTGCAATTGCTTGAATGGATATAAAGACAATTAAAACAAGTAAAGTACAGAGTATTTGTTCCTCTCTAAATACATAAACAGAACAGGATATATACATTTTCTCCGTTCTGGTATGTTTTTTATTGAAAAAGGATGAACAGTGAGGTTAAATCTCTTTAAAAGGAAGTTTTCACGATCATTTATTATTTAAATGTATCGGTTTACAGCAGATTTTGATCATGATTTACGCCTGTCGGAAGATTGTATTCCTCAGAGAAGTTCTGTTTATGTTGCTTTCGGATTTGTTTTCATAATTCGTAAATTTTAAATATTAATACTTATTGGTTAGTGATTGTGATGTATCAAATTTATAGAGAACAATTGTACCGACAAAATATTTATATTGAATTTTTAATTTTTGTAGTAATTCTACGATTGTAGATTTAAAAACGGATATAATCTACATGTTTACAATTTGTTAAAAACATAAAACGACAATTGCCTTTCAGCTTTTTCTCTCAATTTACAACTTTTTTAATCTATTGAATAATGGATCAAAAAAACTAATGATTTGTACCCGTAAATAGGGTAATTTTTTTATGAAATATGAAAAATACAGAAACGTAGGAAGCCTGACCAGAACTAAAAGCAATGGTTGGAAAGTAAAAATAATGTTTTGAATTTTCAGTCTAAGGTCAAAAACAGATTACTGCTATATTGAAGCTTTAAGATAGATTAACTTTTCTGCAAAAAAGGATATGGGCAATCAATGCCAGAACACCAAATAAAGTCCCTACAAAACATACGCCACCCCACTGTGCTTGCTGCCAGGCAATAGAAGCCAGCCATGTTCCCAGGGATCCGCCGATAAAATAGGAAACCATATACACCGTATTCAGCCGGTTAACCGCATTTGATTTAATCAGGAAATAATTGGTCTGATTCATAATGTGACTGGACTGTACTCCCAGGTCCACGAGAATAACTCCTACAATCAGTCCCCAATAGGTTTCACCTGCAAAATAAGTGAATCCCCAGCTGCCTATGACGATAAGCAAAGAATACAAAATGATTCTGTTAATATCCATATACTTCTGGAGTTTTCCAACTTTTGCCGCAGCCAAAGCACCTACAGCTCCTGCCAGCCCGAAACTGCCTACTACTGAAGATCCGGCATTGAAAGGCGGTTTTTCCATATGGAAAACTAAAGTGGTAAACAATGCACACATTGATCCGAAGGCCATTGCCCCACGGAATGAAGCCAGCTGAAGTATAGGCTGTGTTCTTGCAAGATGAGCTACAGAACGCATAAGTTCTTTGTAAGTACCTTTAAAGTTGGGGTGCAATTCAGGGAGCATTTTATAAACTGCCAGCCATACCAGAATCATTAATCCGGCTGCAATGCCAAACATAGCTCTCCATCCCCAGACTTCTCCTACTATTCCCCCTATAAAACGGGAAAGCAAAATTCCCAATAGCAGACCGGACATTACAAGCCCGATATTGGCTGATTTTTCTTTATCTGAAGAAAGCTCTGCGGCAATGGGAACGAACAGCTGCGGAATGACAGATGTGGCACCAATCAGCAGACTGGCTGCATACAGCATCCATAGTTCTGTAGCAAAAGTCATCCAAAGCAAAGACCCGAAAACGAGAAAAAGATCAATCAGGATTAATTTTTTCCGGAAAAACTTGTCACCAAGCGGTACAATGAGTAATAATCCCAGGGCATAACCAATCTGAGTAAGTACAGAAATTCTGCTGGCTGCACTTTCAGAAACCTGAAGCTCTTCAGATATAAGAGCCAGTAAAGGCTGGTTATAATAATTGTTGGCTACCACTAATCCGGAAATAATGGCCATCAGCCATATCACTGTCCGGGAAATACTGTTGGAAGAAGTCTCCTGCATGCTACAAATAAATTTATGAATAAAAAGCTATTTCAGATGATCAAACGATATCTTTAATCTATAATGCCGATCAGAAACAGGCTGCTTTTTAAGAGTTCAAAGGTAGTTATTTTAATACAACAAATTACCCGGAAACCCAAAGAATAAAGCTGAAATTTCATGTTTACTTAAGTTAAATTATCAATCAAACACATTGTTTTTATAAATAATTTTCTCAAAAATGCCTTTAATGAAGTATTCCTTAAAGTTTTGATCAGTTTTCTTTACATTTGTGATACACACTTATTATTATGAATGAAAAAGATTCTAAACAACAGATTCTCAGAAGGTCTGTGGAAGCAAAAGAAATTTATCTTCCTCACATTTCAGCAGATCCTGTTATTTTCGGCTTTGATCAGAATGAACTTAAAGTTTTGCTGGCCAGGATGAATTACAGAAAACAATGGATGCTTCCCGGAGGGTATGTAAAAAAAGAAGAAGATTTGGATGATGCTGTACTCCGGATCCTTGAGTCCAGAACAGGAGTCACCGATATTTTTCTGGAAGAATTTGGCGTCTTTGGGAAGAAAAACAGAAGTGAATTTTATTTCGAAGATTTCGATGACAGTCTTTTTCAGAAACAAAGGTTTATTTCTGTAGGCTACTATGCCCTGTACAATTCATCACAGCTTAGGCCCGTTGCTGACGAAATAAGTGAAACCTGTGAATGGATATACCTGAAACAGCTACCTGAGATCAACCTCGCTATGGATCATCGGGAGATTATAGAAAAAGCATTACTGACTTTAAGAGAAAAGATTTCCCATAAGCCTATAGGATACAATCTGCTCCCTGAGAAATTTACCCTTCCAGAGTTACAGAAGCTTTATGAAGCCATATTGGGTAAGCCCCTTAACCGTGGTAACTTTTACAGGAAAATCAAAAACCTGGGGATCTTAAAAAAACTGGAAGAGCAAAGGCGTGGTGGAGCGCATAAAGCTCCGGATCTTTATTCTTTTGATGATCATCACTACAGAAAAGCTTTGGAAAACGGACTGAGCAACTGGTAAAATTTATCGGTAAGATTGTTTTTGTTGATGGTTCAGATTGATGAAAACCTTTTGAATTTTTGAAAATAATGAAGAAATTTGCTCTATGAAAATCATTCCACTCAAAGAAGGCAATTTCTCGGCCAGTAAAACCAAAGATTTCACTCTTTTAACAGCAGAAAATTCTGATACGGTTCAGGGTATTAAAATGTCTGTACAGCCGTTTCTCATCATTACGGAAAACGATTATATCCTTCTGGATGCAGGTATCGGATGGAAAAATGACGCCGGAATTCCTGTGGTTTTAACATTGCTTGATGAACATACTATTCATCCCGGGCAGATTACTAAACTGCTCTTATCCCACCTTCACAAAGATCATATAGAAGGTGCAGTAGTCCTTACTGATAATGGTTTTGAAGCAGTATTCCCAAATGCTGAAATCTATATTCAAAAACGTGAGCTTGATTTTGCCATGGAAAACAGAGGTAATCCTTCTTTTGATTTTGATATTCTGGAAAAGCTGATTCAACTGCCTGATATCATCTGGATGAATGATGACAAAGGTGAGATCACCAGTGAAATTTCATATGAAGTGGTTGGTGGCCATACTCCTTTCATGCAGGTTTTCTGGATTAAGGAAAATGAGGAAACCGTTTTCTATGGGGCAGATGATCTTCCGCAGGCTTCATATCTGAAATACCATTTAGCTTATAAAAGTGATTATGATGGCAGAAAAGCTATGGAACTAAGGCTTCAGTGGGAGAAAGAGGCAAAGGAAAACCATTGGAAAATTCTCCTTTATCATGATCTGGATAGAGCGGTACTTGAATTTTAAAATCTAAGAAAAAATGGTTTAAATTTCATTAAACCATTTATAGATATCAAATTCAGAGGGGATATTAAGCTTTTTTCTGATTCGGTTTTTCCGGTTTTGTATCGCTTTTGGCGTGACAAAGATACAGGTTGCTATTTCCTTAGTGGTCATATTGAGCTTAAGGTAAATGCAAAAGATCAGTTCAGAATTTTTAAGACCAGGCTGTATAGCAGATAACTTGTCGAAAAAATCAGGATGCACCAATCTGAATTTATTCAGCAAACGAGGAGAATTTGCTTTGGCAAGTGCTATGATTTCGTCTTGTACAAGAATCTTCTGATTCAAATCCTCTAAGTTGGGTTCAGTTTTTTTATTTTTCATAATACTTTCTCATCTACTCATTTCAGATGCGACGTCTTTGTGCATCAGTACAAATTCTTTTTCTCATATCAAACCGTTTTGATATTTTAACAGATAATGAATAATTCCTATGTATTCAAAATTATATTATTATTTTTCAATATTTATCAACAATACACACTATATACCTTGTATTTATTGAATGATTATGTTAAAATATTCATACGTGAATATTGTTACGTTTTTACACAGAGCAAAGAAAGAAAAAATGATTAAAATTTTATGAAAACTGTATACCACATAGGTACCACGTTATGTTTTTCAGCAAAATATGATAACCGCTTTTATCAACCACTTTTCAAATGTTTATCTCTGTTTTTAAACGGAAGGTAAATGTAAGGGCTTCCCATGATTAGTTTTTATGATCTTAATCAATACTTCGGGATTTGGTGATATGATTATATTTTAAAAATAGGGTATGTAAATGGTACCACATATCGATGACAAAAGATATTTTTTTTGTTACTTTATAGATCTTAATTATAATTATTCAACTATTGAAAAAATTCGTGTTTAAAGAGATTTTTTGAAAATTTACTATAATAAATCACAATTATGATCATTGAACATTTATTAATTTCATTTGGAGCGGAGACGAAAAATTATAAAGCAGGAGATATCATTTTTCGTGAAGAAGAATTTCCGTTATATTATTATCAGATTAAAACCGGAAAAATAAAGCTCAATAATTACACTGAGGACGGGAAAGAGTTTATTCAGAATATATTCTCAGACGGGCATAGCTTCGGCGAATCTCTCCTTTTCGTAGACCGGCCTTATCCCATGAATGCGATGGCAATGGAAGATTCCGTTATCTTCAGAATGCCGAAGCAGAACTTTTTGGATCTGATCAGAGATAATCCGGAAATCTCACTGAATATTTACCAATGTCTTGCAGAAAGGATGTATTATAAATATATCATGTTTTATAACCTTTCCTTTCAAAATCCCGTTTCAAAGCTGAAACTGCTGATGGATTATCTGAAAAGTTACCATGAAGACAAGGCTCCCTACTCTTTCCAGATCCCACTTACCCGCCAGCAGCTTGCTTCTCTTACAGGCCTCTGTGTAGAAACCGTGATCCGCACTATCAAACAGATGGAGAAAGAGAAAATCGTGAAGATTGAGAAGAGGAAAATTTATTATTAAAAGCCTTAGAAAACAGGGTTTAAATCCTTAATTATACTCTACAGATACAGCTGCCTCTGAAACTCCTCTAGATATTTCGCAATGTGAATTCCGTCTGCCAGGCCATGATGAGCTTCAATAGAAACAGGAAGAAACTTTTTGCCGTCACGGATACTGAATCTCCCAAAAGCAATTTTTGGGACTGATTCCGTTGTATTAAAATCTGTGGGATGTACAATTGCGCTGAAAGAATTCCATGGAATGGTAGTATGCCTTACATGATCTTTTCCTAATCTCTCATTGCTAAGTCTGAGCCCTGAAGATTCATGCACGCCTTTTATTTCTTTCTGAAGTTCCACATTGAATGCTTTAAAATCTTCTGAAAAATGAGTAAAAGAGAAACCGAAAGTCCCATCCGGTCTTCCAATGGTGCTTCCTGCATGTACGGTATCAAACTGAACAACCTGCCCGTCTACAATTCTGAGTTTTAGCTCATCAACCGTATTGACGGCAACCATAGACTTATGATAATAATAGGCAAAGAAAGAATGTCCTTTTTCTTTAGCAGTTTCATACGCTTTGGTACAGTCTACTTCCGTTGTAAAGCCAAAATAAGGGCTTGCCATACGAGAGAAAAATTCAAAATGCTCCCTTCTGTTCCATTGCTCAAGGTCTACGATCTTCATTGATTTTTTATTTGCTGCAAATTTCAGCATTTTTTATCAGTTTTAAGGCTTTTACAATTGAAATTTCAAGGTTTGCAGATTATGTTTTGTTGATAAAGCACAATTATTGTATTGAAAATGATGACAAGTTATATTTTTGAAAAATTTTCTTTTCACAGATCAGAGCCTAAGTATTGCGGGCTTTACATTTTAAAAACAAATAAAAAATTATTCAAAACGGTTATTATGGAAGGTCAAAATAGTAAAGGAAACCAATGGTCAGCGAGAAAGGTTGATAATGTTTATATTGTAAGTCTTGACAATCACGCAAATATTGTTAAAACCTTAACAGACTTTGTAAGAATCAGAATATCAGGGCCGGAGAAGTGACGGAAATAGGAGCTGTAAGCGAGGCTACACTTCGTTTTTTTAATCCTGCAACAAAAAATTATGTTGATAGAACCTTCAAAGAACAGATGGAAGTAACCAATATTTCCGGTAATGTCTCTGAAATTGAAGAAAAGCTTACCCTTCATCTGCATATTACATTAGGAAAACAAGATTATACCGCTTTGGCAGGTCATCTCCTGGAAGCGAAGATTCAGGGAGCCGCAGAATTTATTTTTTATCCGCTCAACACCAGAGTTGTAAAGCTGAAAAATGAAGAAACAGGAATCAATCTCTACGATTTTGAAAAATAAAAAGGCTGGAAAACGTACAGACTTGATTGATCTTTACATTTTCCAACCTTTTTATCATTGTGTTTTTTTCTTTTCGATTAAACTTCGGTAGTTGTCACCCCAAATTTCTTTTTGAAAGAAGAATAAAAGTGGGACAGATTCTCAAAGCCCAGGTCAAGGTAAATATCCGAAGGTTTTTTATCTTGATTTTTAATTAAATAATGCGCTTCTTTTAACCGTCTTTCTTTCAGCCATTGTCTGGGACTCATATGGAAAACCTTTTGAAAATCCCTTTTGAAACCTGAAAGGCTTCGGCCTGTAAGTTGGGCAAAAGCATTCACAGGAACATTGAACATAAAATTTTTATTCATAAATTCTTCAATATCAATTTTATGAGGTTCAGAAAAATCAAAAATCAGATTTTTAAGGTCCGGATTACTCAATAAAAGCAGCTCTATTGCCTCCTTTACTTTTAAGGCAGCCAGTCTTGGTGGGACAATTTCTGTCTTATTGATATAAGGCATTAATGAGGCAAAATATGTTCTGAAAAAATCATCCGGTTCAAAAAACAACCGTTGGTTTCCCGGGAAAGTTGCGTTTATTTTCACCCTGTTTTCAGCGGCGTACTGTCTGAGTGTTTCATCATCAAGAGTGATCGAAATAAACTGATACCTTTCATTTACCGAAGGATGTTTTACTGTTCTGATCAATTGATTTTTCTTCACCAGAACCACCGTATTCTCCCTGATGATTGTTTTACCCTGTTCATGAAAAGCATGGGTTTCTCCCGACAGCTGAAACCCCAGAAAATGATCCGGAATAAATTCCTCATGCCCTCTGTAAGATTCAAAGGCACACGAATAAACCAATTGGTCGAAGATGATTTCAGAAGTATTTTCCATAGTGCAAATATCTGAAATTTAAGCTATAACAGCAGCCCCGGCTTCAGCAATTTCTTTATCCTGTTCAGGCGTTCCTCCGGATGAACCAATAGCTCCAATGACTCTTCCCTCCGTATCCTTAATCACAACTCCACCCGCAATGGTTAAAAGCCCGTCATTAGAGTTCTGCATTCCATATCCATGGACTCCGGCTCCTGAAATAATATTACCCATAATATCACTGCTCACTCCAAACATGGCTGCCGTTTTTGCTTTCTTGATAGCAAAATCGATCACTCCATAAACACTGTCCAGCCGTGCAAAAGCCTGCAGATGCCCTCCCATATCTACAACAGCAATACTTACAGGAATCTTCAGAGACAATGCCTTTTCTTTGGCGGCCTGTAATGCTTTTTCTGCCAATTTATAATTCATTTCCATCCGGTTAACTTTTTGTTGTCCATGCTTCATTTTGCAGCTGCTTTACGAAGTCTTCCGTTTCTTTAGGGTGAACATTTCTGAAGTTACTGTTATCATCCAGTGCTACATTTACGATCACTTCTGCCATAGATTGCGGATCCAGCTGATGGGCAAGAGATTCCGCTGCCCTGTCAAAAGCAGACTCAGGCGTGAAATTCACTTCAGGATTATACCAACGGAAAATAGAATCCACTCCCCTGTCATTAAAACCTGTTCCAAATACTCCCGGATTACATGTTGCAATTTTGATATTAAATGGAGCAAGTTCAGTTTTCAGACCTTCAGCAATAGATTCTAAAGCATGCTTGGAAGCACAGTAAGCCGCAACATAAGGTACGGTCCACAAACCGCCCATAGATGAGGTGAAAACGATTTTTCCGCTTTTCTTTTCAATAAATTTTCTGATAAACCCCTGGGCCAGTTCCAGTGCGCCAAATACATTCACTTCAAACATGGAACGGATGATATCAACAGGCTGCTCAGCAATAGGTCCTCCCTCCATGATTCCTGCGTTGCTGATCAGAATATCAATATCGTACTTCTTTAAAATATAGGCAATGTCTGCCGGATTGGTCACATCCAGCTTATCAACCGTAAGCTCCACACCCAGTTCCTGAGATTCACGTATTAAATCACTCATCTGAGGATACACCTGTGTAGTGGCGATCACCTTATGTCCTTTTCCGGCAAGATCAAAAGCAGCAATTTTTCCGAATCCGCTTGCTGCACCTGTAATTAGAATTGTTTTACTCATTGTATTTTCTTTTAAATGATGATACAAATTTCAAAGATTCAGAACTTATGGGTATTGGTGTGCAGTCCAAATATATATTGTCAGAAAGCCCGTTTTTTTATATAAATATCAGTGTCAATAGGAACGGGCTTTAGCCCGTTTAATCAAAAACAATAATTTCAACGGCTTTAGCCAAAACCTGATAAAGAACCAAGTGAATACAAAAAACTGTACAATTTGTTGAATCAAATAAAAACAAATAATACCACATTATAAAAGATTACCCGAGGATTATAGAAATAAAATCATTCCTTTATCGTAAATTGGTTAAGTTTTTGAAGCTTATTCCGTAAAACCAATCACATCAATTGAAACTGATCACATTTACAAAAAAAGGAATTTATTGTCCTCAGGGGAAATTTTATATTGATCCCTGGAGGCCTGTTGATAAGGCTGTTATTACCCATGGCCATGCCGATCACGCCCGATGGGGCATGAAGAAATACCTTTGTCATCATTTTACAAAACCTATTCTGTACCAGAGAATTGGCATCGATATCGAATGCCAGAGCGTAGAGTATGGTGAAAAAATCAATATCAACGGGGTACAGCTTTCCTTTCATCCGGCAGGACACATTATTGGTTCTGCCCAGATAAGACTGGAATATAAAGGATATGTAAGCGTCATTTCCGGAGATTACAAAATTCAGGATGATGGGCTAAGTACTCCTTTCGAGCTTGTAAAATGTAATGAATTTGTGACGGAAAGTACCTTTGGATTACCCATTTATAACTGGCTGGAAATTGATGATTTGAATAAAAAGCTTCAGAACTGGGTACTGAAGAATCAGGAAAACAGCAAAACATCCGTATTTATCGGCTACTCTTTAGGCAAAGCACAGCGGATTATGAAAGCAATGGAAGGATTGGGCAAAATATATGTACATTACTCAATAGGAAAGCTGAATGAAGCTTTTGAAGCTGTGGGAATTGATCTTCCTGAATATACAATTGCAGATTTCAGGGAACGCCCGAAAGAAATGGAACATCAGATCGTGATTGTTCCTCCTGTTTTACTGGACAGCAATATTATAAAAAAGATTCCTGATCCGGCAACGGCAATATGCTCTGGCTGGATGCAGGTACGCGGGGCCAGAAGATGGCGGAGTGCAGATGCCGGGTTTGCCATGAGCGATCATGCCGACTGGAAAGGACTGCTGCAGACTGTAAAAGCTACAGAAGCCGAAATCGTACATGTTACCCATGGGCAGACAGAAGTATTTTCAAAATACCTGAATGAGACAGGAATCCGGGCAGATGTTGTAGAAACATTGTTTGGAGAGGACGAAGAGGAACAGGAAAAAGAAACCACCGAAAACCAGGAATTATGAGACATTTCGCAGACCTTATCAATGCCCTGGAAACCACCAATAAAACCAATGCCAAAATTGATGCGATCATCGACTATCTCGAGCGGGCTCCTGATGATGACAAAGTATGGTTTATTGCCTTATTTACAGGAAAAAGACCCAAAAGAAACGTCAACACCAACTATATGAAAGAGTGGGCTCTGGAAATTACGGGCCTTCCGTTATGGCTGTTTCAGGAAAGCTATTCTTCCGTGGGCGATCTTGGTGAAACACTGTCCCTGATACTTCCGCCCCCACAACAGAAAATTGACCGCACGTTATCACAATGGATGAATGATATTGTTGGTTTAAAAGATAAAACAGAAGTTGAAAAAAAGGCTTTTGTACTGAATTCATGGAATGGCCTGGATTATACCGAACGTTTGATTTTCAATAAATTAATTGGCGGAAGTTTCCGGATCGGTGTTTCCGGTAAAACCCTTATCAATGCGTTGACGAGATTTTCAGAGCAGGAATCCAGTACTTTGATGCACAGCCTGATGGGAAAATGGCAGCCTGGTGAAGTCTCATTTACAGAATTGATCTCAGCAGAAAATATCAATCCGGACAACTCAAAACCCTACCCTTTCTGCCTGGCCTATCCTTTGGAAAAAGAGCCTGAAGAACTTGGGAAACCGGATGAATGGCTGGCAGAATATAAATGGGATGGAATACGGGGGCAGATCATCAGGAGAAATGATGAAGTTTTCATATGGTCAAGAGGAGAAGAACTCGTTACAGAGCAATTTCCGGAGATATCGGAAACTGTAAAATCTATGAAAGGTAATTTTGTGATTGATGGAGAAATACTTGCAGTAAAAGAGGGCAAAGTTTTAAATTTCAATGAATTGCAGAAAAGATTAAACAGAAAGACTTTAACCAAGAAAATGCTTGCTGAAATTCCGATAAAGGTATTTGCTTATGACCTTCTTGAACTTGAAAATAATGACCTTAGAGACAAGCCGGTTTCGGGAAGAAGAGCAATGCTGGAAGAATTATTATTAAATGAATCTCCCGAGAATATCAAGCTTTCCGGAAGTATAGATTTTAAACAATGGGATGAGCTGAAGCTTGCCAGGGAAAATTCAAGATCTGTCAACAGTGAAGGGCTGATGCTGAAGCAGAAGAATTCACCCTATCATGCCGGCCGTAAAAAAGGTGACTGGTGGAAATGGAAAATCAATCCGTTTACCATTGATGCGGTTCTCATCTATGCCCAGAAAGGAAGCGGCAGAAGGAGTGCCTATTATACAGACTATACTTTTGCCGTAAAAAACGGAAATACACTGGTAACGATTGCAAAAGCCTATTCGGGGCTAACGGATAAAGAAATCATGGAAGTGAGCCGGTTTGTGAACAAAAATGCTATTGAAAAATTCGGACCTGTACGAACGGTAAAAGCAGAACTCGTCTTTGAGATTGCTTTTGAAGGAATAGGCTTCAGTAACCGTCATAAAAGCGGTGTAGCATTACGCTTTCCGAGAATTGTAAGATGGCGGAAAGACAAAACCGTAGATGAAATTGATCATCTGGAAGAAATAAAAAAATTGATACAGTAGATTTTAATGTATCACTAATTTTTTTCTCAGTAAAGGCATTCCATTTAGCTATAGTAAATATTAACTTTGCTGAGTGAAGGGCCGTTGCAAACGAAAAATATAAAAAGAAATATAGACTCTTAACGCCTTTTACGTTAAAACTAAATCAAAATAAAATTGGCAGCTTTCGAACATACCAACGGATTTAAAATCATTCAGCAATGGATGACAGATAAAGGTATATCCCCTTTTAAATTTCAGACCGATACATGGAAGAAATTCGGAAGCGGATACAGCGGAATGGTTGTAGCTCCTACAGGTTTCGGGAAAACATTTTCTGTATTTCTGGCATTGGTTTCTGATTTTCTCAATCATCCCGAACAGTATAAAAAAGGATTAAAAATGCTCTGGATCACTCCTCTCAGGTCTTTGTCCAAAGACATTGCGAAGGCTATGCAGGAAGCGATTGATGAGATCGGGCTTGACTGGGCTGTCGGCGTAAGAAACGGTGATACAGATCCTAAAGTAAGACAGCAGCAGGTGAAAAAAATGCCTGATATTTTGGTGGTAACTCCTGAAAGTGTACATCTGCTTCTCGCACAGAAAAATCATGAAAGCTTTTTCCGGGACATGAAATGCGTTGTGGTTGATGAATGGCATGAGTTGCTCGGATCCAAACGTGGTGTTATGGTAGAGTTAGGAATTTCGCAGCTCAGAAAATATGTTCCCAAACTGAAAATATGGGGCATCACAGCCACCATCGGAAATCTGGATGAAGCCATGGAGGTACTTATTCCGTATGATATTAAAAAAACAAAAATTGCAGCCAAAGAACATAAGAAAATAGAGATTATCCCGGTCTTCCCCAATGAAATTGAAATCCTTCCCTGGGCGGGACATTTGGGACATAAGCTGGCAGATAAAGTCGTTCCGATTATTCTTGAGTCAAAATCTACCATTGTTTTTACCAATACCAGAAGCCAGAGTGAAATGTGGTATCAGCTTCTATTGGATGCCCATCCTGATTTTGCAGGACAGATCGCTATTCACCACAGTTCTATTGATGCACATTTGCGTATCTGGATTGAAGAAAACTTAAGTTCCGGGAAGTTAAAAGCTGTGGTTTCTACCTCATCTTTAGATCTGGGAATTGATTTTAAACCTGTTGATACAGTCATTCAGATTGGCTCGGCAAAAGGTGTTGCCCGATTTCTGCAAAGGGCGGGACGCAGTGGGCACTCCCCTTTTGAGACGTCCAGGATTTACTGTGTACCTACCCATTCCTTAGAGCTGATAGAGGTTTCAGCTTTAAAGGAAGCTGTAAGGCAGAAAGTGGTAGAGCCCAGGGAAGCACAGGTTTTATGTTTCGATGTATTGGTGCAGTTTCTGATGACCCTCGCCGTTGGAGATGGTTTTTATCCTGATGAAACGTATGAAAGAATAAAAAAGGTATATGCTTTTCAGGAAATGACGGATGAAGAATGGAAAAGTATTCTTGAATTTCTGACCATTGGTGGCAGCGTTTTAAAAAACTATGAAGAATTCCATAAAATTGTGGTTATGGAAGACGGTCTGTACAAGGTTACTTCCAGAAAAATTGCCATGCTTCACCGGATGAATATGGGAGTCATTGTAAGTGATGCTATGCTGAAGGTAAAATTTATTTCCGGAGGCTATGTAGGTATGATTGAAGAATATTTTATTTCAAAACTGAAAAAAGAAGAAAAATTTATTCTCGCCGGACGTACCCTTGAAGTGGCGATGATCAAAGATATGACAGTTTATGTAAGAGCAGCAAAAGGTAAAGCCCTTGTACCAAGCTATCTGGGAGGAAGACTGCCTTTAAGCTCAGATCTTGGCCATTATTTAAGAGAAAAACTCTCCCATGCCCTGAATCCGAAGGCTTCTGAAAAAGAGCTGAAGTTCCTGCACCCTCTGCTGATCAATCAGAAGACAAACTCCCATATACCGCAAGAGAATGAATTTCTGGTAGAAATGATCAGAAACCGTGAAGGCTATCATTTGTTCATGTACCCTTTTGAAGGCAGACTGGTACACGAAGTAATGGCTGCTTTAATGGCTTACCGTATTTCAAAGCTGGCTCCTATTTCTTTTTCAATGGCAATGAATGATTACGGATTTGAACTTTTCAGTGATAGAGAAATTCCGCTTAATGAGGAGAATCTACAGCAGATTTTAAGCCGTGACAACCTTATGAATGATGTCATCGCCAGTATCAATTCTGCAGAAATGGCAAGAAGAAAGTTCCGTGATATTGCAGTGATTTCGGGAATGGTGATTCAGAATTATGCAGGTAAACAAAGATCCAACAAATCCTTACAAAGCTCAGCCGGGCTTATTTTCAAAGTATTGGAAGATTATGATCCCAATCACTTCTTGATCAGACAGGCTTATACCGAGGTTTTTAATATGCAGCTGCAGGAACAGCGGCTTGTAGAAGCTTTTAAAAGAATTGAAAAATCTGATATTATCCTGAAACATTCACGCTCCTTTACCCCTTTAAGTTTTCCTATAAAAGTAGACAGTCTCCGGCAAACCCTTTCCAGCGAAGGTCTTGATGCGAGAATCAGAAGAATGCTTAAATTATCCGGCATAGATAGTGACAATATGTAACAGTAATGAAGGTAGTGACTGGTTCATATATCTTTTAAATCTTTGCTAAAATCTGTTTTTTACTGTTAAATTCCTTTGAAAAGTTTAATAATCGCCGTACCTTAGAGTATCTTCTCTGAAGAGTAAATAATATTCACACGATGGCAAAATTATTCTTGGTCCGTCACGGACAGTCACTCTGGAATCTGGAAAACCGGTTTACAGGATGGCAGGATATCGATATTACAGAAGTTGGAATTGAAGAAGCCAGAAAGGCAGGGATCGCTTTAAAAAAAGAAAGAATAGACATTGCTTTTACTTCCGTACTGATCCGGGCACAGCATACCCTCAATCTTATCCTTGAAGAAACCGGCAATACCCATATTCCTGTTGTAACAGATAAAGCATTGAATGAAAGATCCTACGGTAACCTCGAAGGACTCAATAAAGCGGAAACGGCACTGAAATATGGAGATGAACAGGTTCACACCTGGCGCAGGTCATATGATGTAGTTCCGCCGGGAGGGGAAAGCCTTAAAGATACCTATAACCGGGTTATTCCCTATTTTGAAGCCCAGATCGTACCTCCGCTCAGACAAGGTAAAAATGTATTGGTTGTTGCCCACGGAAATAGCCTCCGTGCACTGATCATGTATCTGGAACACCTGTCTCCCGAAGAAATTTTAGAAAGAGAAATAGCAACCGGAGTTCCTCTTACGTATTTTTTCGATGAAAATTTTCATGTAAGCAGAATAGAAAACAACTGATCCGTAAAAATATTTATAAAAAATCTAACTTTGAACTTTATTGATCTTTCAAAATAATAATTTCCATTAACCCAAGTGTTTATAGCAACAAAAAACATCTCCGTTCAAAACGAAACGTTCATTCTTACCAATCAGCGGGCCCTGTTTTGGGAAAAACAGAAAGCACTGATTCTCTCTGACCTTCATATCGGAAAGACCGCTCATTTCCGCAAAAACGGGATTGCACTGGCCAACCATATTATGAAAAGTGATCTGCAAAGACTGTCGGCCCTGATTGAATATTTCAAGCCAGAAAAGTTTATTGTGGTAGGAGATCTGCTTCATGCAGGTGACAATTCCGATGTGGATGAGTTTTGTATATGGAGAAACCTATATCCTGAAATACAGTTTTATCTGATTGAAGGTAACCATGACCGTATTTCAGAATCTTTAGAAAAAAAACTTTGTCTGAACTTTAAAGCCTTCACTCTGGAATTAAGCGGATTTACTTTTATCCATGAGTTTGACAAAACCTTGCAGGGGTTTCAGATCACAGGCCATATTCATCCGGGAATTGTTCTGCATTCTGCTGTAAAAAGGATCAGACTTCCGTGTTTTGCGGTAAGTGATAATCAGTTACTTCTTCCTGCTTTCAGTGAGTTTACGGGATTGGATACCAAAAATCTTCCGGGGAAAAGTAAGTTTTTTGTTTTTACAGATTCGGAGATTTATGAAATTTAAAGCGCCGACAGGTGATGATAAGCTAAACCTAACAGGTTTTAGAAACCTGTTAGGTTTTTGGAGTTTACGTTATAGAATGAAATAGAGAAAAATCAATCGGAGGTACCACATTTCGTTCCCTTTTGGTCAGGTATTTGAATGTCTTAATAAGAATTCATTAGCTTTATAAAGGATAACACTGATGAAACTGATCTTATATTCAATTACCAATCACTAAAATATAATAATATGTCAACACAAAATCTTACCCATCTTGAAGCGATCAAAAAGATCAAGGAACTATCGGAAAGCGCAAGAATATGTATGTTCTGTACGGAACTGAACACTGTTCCGGTCAATTCCCGGCCGATGACCCTGCAGGAAACCGATGACAGCGGAAATCTATGGTTTATCAGCAGCGGAACCAGCAACAAGAATTTTGAAATAAAAGAAGACCGGAGGGTACAGCTGTTTTTTATGAACAACAGTGATACGCAATACCTTTCTGTGTATGGAGAAGCTTCTGTTTATAAAGATAAAGCTACAATAGAAGAAAAATGGTCTCCTCTGGCCAATGCCTGGTTCGATGGGAAAGATGATCCCAACGTAACCATTATCCGTGTTGAACCAAAAGAAACTTATTATTGGGACACCAAAGCCGGAAAACTGGTGAGTCTTTTCAAATTTGTTACGGCTGCCATTACAGGAAATAAAACAGATAACTCTGATGGTGTAGAAGGAAATGCTACAGTATAATTTTCAGACAGATTCTGATATTTTATTTGCCACTGATTCACATTTTTTATTTCGTGAATCAGTGGCAATTATATTTTCTCGCTGATTGAGCAGATTACGCAAATTTTTTAATTTCTAACTGTAGAATTAAGAATATTAAAACTGAGAAATTAGCAGAAATTTAAGCGATTATAAAAATTCCTTCACAAACATCTGCGCTATCTGCTAAATCTGCGAGAGATAAAAACCTTTATACATTAAAAATCACTTTTTAACCTAAACAGATTCTTATATTTTTATTTGCTACTGATGCACATTTTTTATTTCATGAATCAGTGGCAATTATATTTTCTCGCTGATTGAGCAGATTACGCAGATTTTTTAATTTGCAACTGTAGAATTAAGAATACTAAAACTGAGAAATTAGCAGCAATTTAAGCAATTATAAAAATTCCTTCATAAACATCTGCGCTTTCTGCAAGATCTGCGAGAGATAAAAACCTTTATACATTAAAAATCATTTTTAACCTAAACAGATTCTGATATTTTATTTGCAACTGATGCCCGATTTTTTTATTTCGTGAATCGGTGGCAATTATATTTGCTCGCTGATTGAGCAGATTACGCAGATTTTTTAATTTGCAACTGTAGAATTAGGAATACTAAAACTGAGAAATTAGCAGCAATTTAAGCAATTATAAAAATTCCTTCATAAACATCTGCGCTTTCTGCAAGATCTGCGAGAGATAAAAACCTTTATACATTAAAAATCATTTTTAACCTAAACAGATTCTGATATTTTATTTGCAACTGATGCCCGATTTTTTTATTTCGTGAATCGGTGGCAATTATATTTGCTCGCTGATTGAGCAGATTACGCAGATTTTTTAATTTGCAACTGTAGAATTAGGAATACTAAAACTGAGAAATTAGCAGCAATTTAAGCGATTATAAAAATTCCTTCACAAACATCTGCGCTATCTGCAAGATCTGCGAGAGATAAATATCTTTGTGCATTAAAAACCACTTTTTAACCTAAAAACAAAGACGACCCAATTTCCTGAGCCGCCTTCGCAAAACTAATCATACCATTATTTTTTCACATCTTCCATAGATGCTCCGAAATTAATATGAAGTACATTGCCATTGGGCGTAATCAAAGCAGGTACAGATTTTACTCCCGCCAGTTCCGCCTCTTCAATTTTGCTTCTGTCATTTCCCAAATGAACAATTTCTACATTTTCAGTTCCTACAAGACTGATGATATCGTGCTCTGCACTGATGCATACAGGACAGCCTGCATGATAAAAGATTGACTTTTTCATAGATTAATAGGTAAGTTTGTTAATGATAATTTTTAATTCTTCGACTTCTTTTTCGTGAAGAGGTTTTAAAGGACTTCTTAAATTTCCGCCTTCCTCTCCCAGAATATTAAGCCCGGCCTTGACTGCTCTCGGAAGCCCTTTATTAACAATGAACTTCAGAAGATCAAACTGTTGATAAAAAAGAGATTTTGCCTTTTCAAGATCACCTTCCTCAATGGCATTGTACAGTCCAATATTAAGTTCAGGAATAAGGTTCGGGGCAGCAGTGCACCATCCTCTGGCTCCTGCACAGAAAGCGCCTAATGCCAAAGGATTTGAGCCATTGAAAAAGGCTACTTCCTCACCCAGTTCTCTCCTTAGATAATGCATTCTCTGGATATCCCCGGAGCTTTCCTTGATCATTGTTACATTAGGAATTTCCAATAACCTTTTTAAGAGTGCCGGAGACATATCTACCCCGCTGGTTGCAGGATTATTGTAAGCCATGATCGGAATAGAGATTTTAGAGGCTACAGCATCATAATGAGCAACAATCTCATCATCGGTAAGCTTCCAATAGCTCATAGGAATGATCATTACAGCATCTGCTCCTGCTTTTTCTGCAAACCAGGCATGGTGTATTGTTTTTTCTGTAGTAAGGTTTGAAACTCCTACTAATGTTGGAACCCTGCCTTTTACCTGTTGTATGGTAGCTTCCGTAACCGCTTCTTTTTCATCATCAGACAGATAAGGCATTACCCCGGTACTTCCTAATGGTGCTATTCCGTGATTTCCGGAGGTAATAAGCCTTTCTACAAGGTGTTTGAAGAGAGGAATGTCTATTTTTTCATTTTCATCAAAAGGAGTGATGGGATAAGCAATAACCCCTTTAAACGGAACATTTTTCATGTTTGTTTTGTTTAAAATTTTACAATGTTAAAGATCTCTGCCTTCTTCTTCTCTTAATGCCACTCCTAAATTCTGCAGTTGAGGAGCATTTTCACAGGCAATATATTTGGCTGGCTCCGTATCACTTAAATTCTGATGCTTATGCCATGCCCATGAGGGAATATAAACGGCGTCTCCGGCTTCCCAGTGTACTTTTTCATCTTCCACTTCGGTCCAGCCTTTACCTTCAATCACAAACAGTACGGTTTCATAGGTATGACGGTGTCTGTTGGTCTGCTGGCCCGGTAATAATCCGCCAATGGTCATGCTTACGTTCTTACTGGGAAGATCAACAAAGAATACAGGATGTTTTCTCTCTGTTGAAAACTGGTTGTGCTCGCCTGCATTTTCAACGTTTTTATGAATTAAATGGCTTGGCTTTACATACTTTGGTCTTGCAAATGTTTCGTGAAAGTCTTTTGAACTGAATTGTTTCTTGTCCATGATTTTAAAAATTAATGTGTTCTGTGCTTTATTGCATGACAAAATTATTTTATATTTGGACTATTCAAATGATTCAGTTTTTATATAAATAGATAGTCCAGATGTTACGACCTTGGAAATTAGAATTCGAGATTGATAAAAATCTTGATAAAGCCGTTTATTTGCAGATTGCAGATACGCTGATTGCTGATATACGTTCAGGCAGACTGAAAGCCGGAGATGCTCTTCCCGGGAGCCGGAATCTGGCAGCCACATTAAAAATCAACAGAAATACCGTTGTAGAAGCTTATCAGGTTCTGATGAATGAAGAATGGGTCATTTCAAAAGAAAGGAAAGGTATTTTTGTCTCTGATCAGCTCCCTTCGCTGCATGAAAAAAGAACGGAAAGAATAAAGAATATTCCGGATCCGTCGGTTAGCTCCAATGGTATAATGATCAATTTTGATGACGGTCATCCTGACAGTAAAATAGCTCCGGTCACAGAACTGGCCAGAGCATACCGGCAGATTTTCAGCATAAAAGCAAAATGGCAGATGATGGGCTATGGCAACGAACATGGTGAAACAGAGTTCCGGAAAATGATTTCCCAGATGCTGAATCATCAACGGGGAATGCAGATTCATGAAAATGAACTTTCGATTACCAGAGGTAGCCAGATGGGCATGTTTCTTACGGCACAGACTTTACTTACTCCAGGAGATCACATTATTGTAGAAAATCCGGGATACCAGCCCGCATGGCAGGCTTTTGAATATGCCGGAGCACAGCTGCTGCCGGTAGACGTTGATGAGGAAGGAATCAGCATTCAGTCTGTAGAAAAGCTTCTGACAGAATATAAAAGTATAAAAGCAATATACATTACCCCTCACAGACAATATCCTACTACTGTTACCTTAAGTCTCGCCCGGAGATTAAAATTGATAGAGCTGTCAAACCGTCATCATATTACCATCATTGAAGATGATTATGATAATGAATTTCATTTCGGATACCGCCCTATTCTTCCTTTGTCAAGCTTCCCTGAACTTAAAAATTATGTTTATATAGGAACTTTGAGCAAAGTTGTAGCCCCTGCTTTAAGAATAGGCTATCTAGCAACCAAAAACCAGGATTTACTGGAAAAAATCGGAAGCCTGCGAAAGATTATTGATGTACATGGAGATGTGATTATGGAGCAAGCCGTACTTCAGCTGATCAGGGAAGGTGCCGTTAAAAAGCACATTAAAAAAGCAACCGTGCATTATAAGAACAAAAGGGATTTTGTGTTTTCTCTTTTAAAAAACCATATGAGCAATATTGCAGACTTTACTTTACCGGAAGGTGGACTTGCATTCTGGATCGTACCAAAGAAGACCATGGATTGGGATATGGTAACTGCAATATTGTTGGAGAAAAATATTAAAATCATTCACCCGAAACAGTATAGCCGGGGTCATATTAATGGTTTCAGGCTAAGTTATGGAGCACTTTCTGAAGAACAGCTTCAACATAGTATTCCCATTATTTCTGAAGTGATAACAAAATTGTCAGAATCTCTTTAATATTGATGGTTAAATAGGTTTGAAGACTCGATTTGCGGGAAAATTATAATTTCCACGATTTTACGAATAAAAAGCACTCATCGATTGGTGGTAAAAAAGTCTTTCCGAATATTCTATACTTTATATTTTGCCGCTCGCTGATTTTGCAGATTACACAGATATTTACTGAAAATAGAGCTTATTGATCCGTGAGAGAATTTAATTACTATAGATGCACGAACTTCTTTATTCATGCATCTGCGCATGTCTCAGGGGGTCTCATCATGAGGCATATCTACGGGTTTTGATTCAGGAGATCCTTTTTCACGGAGCCAAATAGATAAAATGACAAGGGAAGCGACTGCTAAAAATTCACTCTGCCAGTTCTGAAAGGATTCAAACCAGAATCTTGATTCGGAAATATATTGTAAGGCGGTTACCGGCAGTTCTTTTTTCATGATCTGATCAGCATTGAAATCTTTTAAACTTCCGTAAAAATGTAAAATAAAGCTGCCAAGGAACAGAATGGCAAATGCCAGCGATAAGGAATGCTTATAAATCTTCAGCCATATTCCTCCTTTTTTTACAGGCCACGGAGCGTTGGGATGTACAACAGGTTCTCTGTCCACCTCTTCTTTTCCCTCCATAGACTTTGATTCACTGGAACCTTTCTGCCTTAATGATATGGTTAAGAGAACATAAAGCATCATCTGGAGAAACTCACTTTCCCAGTTTTCGAAAGTCGCCTGTATAAAATGCCCGCTATGGATGTATTCATTCATTTTTAAAGCAGGCTGACCGTTTTCAAGCAGTTCTTTATTTTCTGTTGCCCACCCTGTAAAAAACTGGCCTGCAAGAGAAAATATCATAAGGGTGATCAGTACCAGACTTAAACTATTCCGGTAAAAGAAACTTGAACTGGACATATCTCTAAGTGAATTTTTAACTTTAACGTTTTTACTTTTTCTGATAAGGAAAGACTTTTTGTAATCCTTTGGTGGTTGGCCCGGTAAGAACTCTTCCATTGACATTGAACCTGGAGCCGTGGCACGGGCAGTCCCAGCTCAGTTCTGCGCTGTTCCAGTGAACTTCACAGCCGGCATGAGGACAGGTACTTTTCAACAGGTGTAAAGTCCCGTCAGATTCTTTGTAAAGGGCATAAGATTCAGATTCATAACGGATGACTTTGGCTTCTCCTGCCTTAATTTCTGAGAAAGAATCAATCTTATCTGCAAAAATTTTATCTTTTATAAAATCCAGTGCAACGGTTGAATTTTCTTTTACAAAATCGGAAAATCCTGCAATGGGTTTTATTCTTAAAGGATTGAACAGTTCTTCATACTTGCTTTTTCCTGACACAATCATATCATGCAGGATTTGTGAAGAAAGAGTCCCGAATATCATTCCGTTTCCTCTGAAACCCGTAGCTACAAAAATTCGGTTTTTACTTCCCGGCAGCTTTCCGATATAGGGCAGACCGTCAACAGGTTCATAATATTGGCTGGACCAACTGTAATAAACCGTTTCAACATTGAAATATTCCCGGACATAATTCTCCAGTCTGGAAAAACATTCTCCGGTATCATCGGCATGGCCTGTTTTATGATCCTCTCCTCCTGCAATCAGCAGGTTTTCACCTTCATATTCCTGGATCCGGTAATAATGATAAGGCTCACAAAGATCATAGCCCAATTCCCATGGATATTGATCATCTTTAAGGGTAAAAGCCATCGCATAGCTGCGGTAAGGCGCATTGGTAAAATGAAGCAGATTCACTCCGGGCGGAATATGAGTTGCATACACAACGTTCTGAGCCTTTATTTCTTCTTTTGATGTTTTTAATACAAGAAAATCTTCCTGTTCATCATGCCCTTCACATAAGCAACCTTCCTGAATAAAGCCCCCGAGCCGTATGAAAGCTTCACAAAGTGCTTTGATATATTTTATAGGGTGAAAATGACCTTGTTCAGGAATGAGAACGGCTTCCCTGAAAGGTATCGGAAAAGGAATTTCATTAACGTATGTCATTTCGTGACCTACTTTGGCTGCGCCTTCCACAATATTTTTCAATTGCTCTTCCTGTTTTTCATCCAGAGCGAAAAGGTAAGCCGACTTTCTCGTAAAATCACAGTTTATTTCATACTGCTGAATATTATTCTCAATCATTTCAATAGCTTCCTTACCGGCCCCTGCATACAGCTTTGCATGATCTAATCCAAAATCCTGAATGGCCTGGGTAAAAGTAGTATCAAAGAAATCGTTCAAATGGGCTGTCGTGCCACCGGTTGTTCCAAATCCGATATTGGCTGCCTCTAGAATGATGCAGCTTTTTCCGGATTCCTGTAGTTTCAATGCGGTGGAAACACCGGTAATTCCACCTCCTATTATGGCAACATCAAATACCTGACTGAGATCATTTTCTGTAGAAAATTTCCTGATTTCATCCTGCCATATACTTTTTCTTGCACCATCTCTGTACATTATCAGTATATTTTGAGGTTAAACTTATCTGATATTCAGCGTATCGCTTTCAGGCAGGCCTGTTTTACCTGCATTGGCTGTATTGCTCTTCTGGTCTCTTTTTTTTGATTCATCTTCATCAAGATTACATCTGCATGACGAAAAAGCAAAGACGCTGAGAACTCCTAAAATAAGTGCTGTCGCTTTCATATTATATTTTTTTAGTAGGTTAATAATTTATCCGTTAACAATCAGTCCGCCATTAGGATGAAGTACCTGTCCTGTAATCTGGGAAGCATCTGTACTGGCCAGAAAAAGGAAACTGAAGGCTACTTCTTCAGGCGTGGCATTTCTCTCCAAGGGAGGTTTATTGGGATTTTCCTTTTCTTCATCAAAGGTTTCTTCCGTAAGAGGTGTTGCTACAGGTCCGGGAGCTACCGCATTGATCCGAATTCCTTTGGGTTTGGCCTGTAGAGCAAGAGATCTGGTGAAAGAAACAATAGCTCCTTTCGTTGCAGAATAATCCAGAAGCTCCGGATGACCCTGATAGGCAGAGACAGAAGTGGTATTGATCACACTGCCGCCCTCTTTCAGATATGGGAAAACCACTTTGGTAAGGAGGATCATTCCCACAATATTGGAGTCAAAGGTTTTCCTGATATTCTTTTCTTCAAGGTCTTCAATACTTTCTGCCGGAAACTGTACGCCGGCATTGTTGATCAGGATATCAATTTTTCCAAAGGCTGAAATGGTTTTTTGGGTAGCTGTTTCACAGAATTCATAATCATCAATATCCCCCTGAAGAATAATACATTTTCTTCCAAGGTTTTCTATCTCTGTTTTTGTTTTTTCAGCATCCTGATCACTTGAATGATAAATAATAGCAATATCGGCTCCTTCTAAAGCAAAAAGAAGGGCTACGGCTTTGCCTATTCCACTGTCAGCACCTGTGATGAGAACAGATTTATCGTCTAATTTTCCCATATTTCAATGTTTTTATTCTTCTGCGATCGGTTTCTGCATCTCAGCCATCCGGTGGGCTGCCATACTATCACTTGACAGGTTGGCCATTGCTACGGAAAGCTTGTTTTTTAAACCTGATACTATTTTATCATCATCGTTCATCAGTGCATTATAACCATCAATAGCCACTTCTTCCGGAGAAGCCAGGGTATCTCTGTCTTGCAGGATCTTGCTACGGTTCATATCTGCCTTATTGAAGAAGTCGGTATCTGTAGGTCCCGGCAAAAGAGCCGTTACTGTAATCCCTGAATCTTTTAATTCTTCCCTGATGGCTTCGGACCATGACAATACAAATGCTTTGGTACCATGATATACCGAATGCCAGGGACCCGGAACTTTACTGGCTACGGAAGCCAGATTTAAAATTTTACCGGATCCCTTAGGTAATCGGTCCTTTAAAAACAGCTTGGTCAGTATGATAACTGCAATGATATTTAACTGTACTATATCTACCTCTCTGTGGATATCCGTTTCCTGGAACTTTCCAAAGACGCCCTGCCCGGCATCATTCACCAATATCTCAGGGCTTATTCCATTCATTTTCAGTTCAGAATAAAGGGAATAGACTTCTTCCTGCAGAAACAGGTTTTTTGAAATGCTGATCACATTCACTCCGTACGCTTTGAATTCTTCTGCTTTTCTAGTCAACTCCTCATGATCTCTGGCAACAATAACAAGGTCATAGCCGTTTTTGGCAAACTGCCTGGCGAGTTCATAGCCTATTCCGCTGGTAGCCCCTGTGATCAGGGCATATTGATTTTTGCGTTCCATGGTTTTTTATTTTAAGATTAAAAGCCTGTTCAGTTCACTTTTAAAACACCCCAAAATGAATTCCGTATAATATAGCTGGGCATTCAGGGCTTGGGTTTTGGGGTGCAGTTCCAGTTTTTTGGTCAGGATAATTTCACCTTTATAAGAGAATGAGAAATACGCAAATATTTTATAACCGGAATTCCGGATCGGTGTGCAGTAACCTGTTGTGGCAATAGACCAATCGGACTCATAAAGTTTGGCCACGTTCAAAGCCATTGTTTCTGCTATATTTTCTGAAACACAGTCGCATTCTTCAGCTTCCTGCCTGTTGACTTTCAGGATTCTTACTTTTTCAGGTAAAGTATAGCACGTAAGCCCGCCTTTGTAAAACATAGAAGCGTTTGGCATCTGTGAGAAAGCCAGCTGTAAACATCCTGAAGTAACGCTTTCTGCCATTGAAATGGTTTCATCTGTGGTCATCAGAGACTGGCTTATATATTCGAGTAGATTCTTTTGAAATTCCATTGTATTATATTTTGAGGGATTGTTTTGTATTATTTTGTTAAAAACGGATTATTTCCAGGGATCGAGAACAACTTTTACACATCCGTCTTCTTTTTTATCAAAAATTTCATATCCTTTATCCACGGCATCAAGGGACAGACGATGGGTAATAACGTCATCAAGTGTCACCTGCCCGCTTTCCACATATCCCATAAGGCGGTCTATGATAGGATGTACGTTGCATTGTCCGGCTTTAATGGTGATTCCTTTATCAAAAATCTGCCCGAGTCTGAAGTTGTCATAATTCACAGGATAAACTCCCAGCACAGAAACTGTACCTCCCCGCCGTACGGCACTCATACAGGCTTCAAGGACCTTAATGGAACCTTTTTCAAAATTTAAAACTGCTTTAGCCCGATCGATAAAGTTTCTTTCAGGTTCAAATCCTACAGCTTCAATGCATACGTCTGTTCCCCGGCCATCTGTCATATCCCGGATCTGTGCCACAGTACTTTCTGCATCTTCCCACAGAATAGTTTCACATCCTGTAAGTTTTTTAATCCGGTCGAGCCTATACTGAAGGGTATCAACAACTATAACTTTTTTTGCGTTGTGAAGTACGGCACTTTTGACCGCCATTGTTCCTACAGGTCCTGCTCCAAATACGGCAACCGTCTCTCCTCCTTTTAATCCGGCCCACATAACTCCGGTATATCCGGTCGGGAAAATATCGGTAAGGAATAACACCTGTTCATCGGTAAGGTTTTCAGGGACCTTTCTTGGACCAAAATGAGCATAGGGAACTCTTACATATTGAGCCTGTCCCCCGTTATATCCTCCGTAAAGGTCTGTATAGCCAAACAAGGCACCGCCTTTTTCGGTAAAAATGCCTCCTTCCGGCCCATAATGGTCGGGATTGCTGTGCTCACAGGCTGTAGGCAGATCATGCTGGCAAAAGAAGCAGTTTCCACAGGCTATAGGAAATGGTACGACGACCCTGTCACCAGGTTTTAATCCGGTGATATTCTTTCCTGTTTCCTCAACAATCCCCATAAACTCATGTCCCATTACCATAGGACGGGTCTGGGGGATTCCTCCGGAGTACATATGCAGATCGCTGCCACATATGGCAGTAGACGTTACTTTGAGGATAATATCATGATCATCCAGAATTTTGGGATCTTCAACGGTATCACAGGTAATTTTTCCCGGTGAATGAAAAACGGCAGCTTTCATAATCTAAATATTTAAGGTGATTGGTGTGGTGTGAAGGATGTTTTTATTTTATGATCAGGCGTTTCTTTCCATTTCAAGATCCCAGACTCTGTGTTGGGCAATGGCATTAATGAATTTATCCATTGGAGTTTCGTCTTCCCAGGTAATAATCCCCGGGTCTTCATGCTTTTTCAGGGCAACGTTACTGTTATGATAAAGGGCTTCTGTATCATTTCCGAAATAAATGGCCTTGCAATGCTTATAAGCTTCATTGATAAAGTGTAACACAAGATGTTTATTTTCAGGAATCAGGAGTTCTTTTACCGAATCTTCTCCAGAACAGATAAAGAGGGCGTCAAAACATACACTGGCAGTACTTGTCAAAGAATGTTTAGGGGTAAGTTCAGATCCGTCATTAGTCCTGATGTTGGCAAGACTTGGTGTAATCAGTTCTATTTTCGCTCCTTCTTTTTCCAGTTGGGTTTTAAGGTCATTAATGGCTCTGCTATCAGCACCATTGGCAAGAATAAATCCTATTTTCCTGCTTTTAATGGTATCTTTTACTGTATTGGCCATGCTTAATGCTTCGGAGACCTTTGTATGAGGCTCTTTTTCTTCACTCTGAAGCTCTACAATATTGCTGTCAGCAGGCAGACTCTGATTGGGCCATTCCAGTTTTTTTACTTCTACTCCCAGCTTTTCGGCGACTCTCCAGGCCAGCGTCATATCAATATAAGCAAGCTGCCCTACCAGTCTTTCTCTTACTTCAGGAAGTGTTACTTTTGACAGTTCAAAGATCAGTGCCTTCTGCAGGTGCATTTTCTCTGGTGTCGACTGGCTGTTGTAAAATAGTTTCGCTTGTGAATAATGATCTACAAAGCTTTTGCTTCTTTCTCTTACTTTAGCTCCTGAAACTCTTTCCTCCTGGGAAGTAAAGCCTCCTTCAGACATCATGGCCTGAAAAGGACAACCACCACCGGTAGAATTGGGATCATAGCTGCTTTTTCCTTTCACGATCTGCTGTCTCATGTGCCCGTCTCTTTGATTGTTATGGACAGTATTGATTGATCTGTTGATCGGAATTTCATGAAAATTAGGAGATCCCAGCCGTGACAGCTGAGTGTCTGTATATGAAAATAATCTTCCCTGCAGCAGCGGATCGTTGGTAAAATCGATCCCAGGAATAATATGACCGGGGTGAAAAGCAACCTGCTCGGTTTCTGCAAAGAAATTATCAGGATTTTTGTTCAGGGTTAATGTTCCGAAGATTTCTACGGGAACTTCTTCTTCCGGAACTAATTTGGTAGGATCCAGAAGGTCAAAATCAAACCGGTGTTCATCTTCTTCAGGAATCAGCTGTACTCCGAAGTCCCATTCAGGATAGTCTCCGTTTTCAATGGCTTCCCACAAGTCTCTTTTATGAAAGTCCGGATCAACTCCTGAGATTGTCTGAGCTTCATTCCACGCTACAGAATGTACGCCAAGTCTGGGTTTAAAGTGAAATTTCACAAAATGTACCTTTCCTTCTTCATTGATAAACTTGAAAGAATGTACTCCAAAGCCTTCCATCATTCTGAGGCTTCTCGGGATCGCCCTGTCACTCATAAGCCACATGATCATGTGCATGCTTTCAGGCATTAAAGAAATAAAATCCCAGAAGGTATCATGGGCGGAAGCTGCCTGTGGGATTTCGTTATCCGGTTCCGGTTTTACGGCGTGAATCAGATCAGGAAATTTAATAGCATCCTGGATAAAAAATACAGGCATATTATTGGCTACAAGGTCATAATTGCCTTCTTCAGTGTAGAATTTAATAGCAAATCCCCGTACATCTCTTGCCAGGTCAGTACTTCCCTTGCTTCCTGCAACGGTTGAAAATCTCACAAAAACTGGGGTTTCTTTTCCCAATTCTGTTAAAAATTTAGCTTTGGTGTATGTTGCGAGACTTTTGGTAAGCTTAAAAACGCCGTGTGCTCCTGAACCACGGGCATGTACTACTCTTTCAGGGATTCGTTCATGATCAAAATGGGTGATTTTTTCTCTCAGAATGAAGTCTTCCAATAATGAAGGGCCTCTTTCACCAGCTTTCAGAGAGTCCTGATTATTATTGATCTTCAGTCCCTGGTTGGTCGTCAGTTTTTCATTTTCATTAGACGTGCTGTGTAAACTTAACTGTTCTGCTTTTGGATTGTTGGGTTCGTTGGTTTTCATATTCATAATCTTTTAGGTTGGTGTATTTTAAAAACAGTTAAATAAGGGGGTACAAGCCTTAATCAGTCCTTTTCTCAAGGATATCGAGAAGCCTGTTGATATATTCTTCTTCCTTCAATACTTTATAGTAGGCAGTCTTGGCATATAAAGTAAAAGAAGGTGATTCTATTCTTATTTCAGCATCCGTATCGGCAATATCCGCTGTATTCTTTGTATGATACTCACGGATGTGCAGAAGGTATTCTTCTATATAATTGTCTATTACTTTTTTAAGGATCTCACATTTCGCATTGTTTTTTATCTTTTCCAAGGATTTGATCAGAAAAGCAGTAACTCCATAGGAATTGATGATATGCGGAAATAAAGATTCATTCTCTATAGCATTATTTCTATCATTCAGTCCGGAATGCAGGAAAGTGTCGTTTTCAAAAATCATATTTCAAATGGTTATTAATTGTTGGATGCTTTTAAATATTGTTCAAAATAATGGAGGTCTTCTTTATCCTTAATGGAGAGATAGAACATGATCTGTTCCGGTTCTTTTAATCCGATACTGTTGAAACAGTCAAAATGTGCAATCAGTGCCTGAATATTTTCAATATCTATATTTTTTAAAATAACGAATAACAGAAAAACATTATCTTTTATTTCCTTGGCATAGATTGCCGCTCCGTCTTCAAACCATTTCCCGTTATTGGAAATTTTGATGAAGTCTTTATGTTTCAGTGTTTTTATAATCTTCTGACAGTCCATATATTTTGATTTCATAGTTAAAATAAGCCACATAGCATAAGCTACATGGCTTATCATGTTGCTTTAGTCTTCCTGTTCCGCATCAAAATTGATGGATGTTTCTGCAATCTCCGTAAGTTCTGCATCAGTATCTTCTTCTTCCTGAAGGGTTCTTTCAAGAAGGTCTGCGGCTTTATCGTGTCCCATGGTAATGGCCAGCTGGGCAAGTCCTCCATAAGTAGCGATTTCATAATGCTCCACTTTCTGTGCGGCAATAATTAATGCGACATCCCTTGTTGATGAACCATCTTCAGTAGATTTGATGACTTCTTCTCCTTCTTCGATAATTCCTTTGATGGCTTTGCATTCTTTTTTTTCAGGTTCCTCATCAATCAGTTTGAAAACTTTTTCAAGACGTTTTACATGCTTTTGGGTCTGAAGGTGATGGTCCTCAAAAGCGTCTTTAAGATCTTCTGAAGTAGCTGCATCCTGCATTTTCACCAATGCTTCAAGGATGGCGTTTTCAGCATAGTAAATGTCTTTAAGGGCGCTTACAAAAAATTTATGAAGCGGAGAATTTTTCATTTCATCCTCGTTGACGGTTTTCTTGTCTGCGGTTCCTTTTTTAGCAGAAACTGCGGTATTTGTTTCTAGAATTTTATTTGGCATGGTGTGAAAGGTGTTTTAAATTGAAAAGATTACCTCTTTATGGTTGATAAAGAGGCAATCTGGAAAAAGAATTATGAATTACGTCTGCCTCCGAATCCGGATCTACCGGAAGATCGTCCGCCTCCGTGAGATGCCTGTCCTCCCATTCTGGCTATTCTTGTACGGTCTGCTTTGCTCATCGCAGCAAAACCTCTTCTTGAAGAGCCGGAATTTGAGTTTGAATTTGAACTACGTCCTGAACTATTATTATTTCCTGATCTGGAGCCTCCTCTTCCCGAGTTTGAACCTGACCTTGAGCCGGAACCTGAGCCTGAAGATCGTCCGCCACCATGAGAAGCCTGTCCTCCCATTCTGGCTATTCTTGTACGCTCAGCTTTACTCATAGAAGCAAAACCTCTCCTTGAGGTACCATCTCCTGATGATGACCTGCCTCTGCCGCCGGATCTGGAACCAGAACCAGAACTCGAACGCCCACGGGAGCCACCGGAATTTCCTCTGGAACCACCTCTTCCGGAAGTAAATCTTCCCTGGCTGTCTCTTTGCTGGTTTCCGTTTCCTCCTCTGGATCCTCTTCCGCCGCTACGGCCTCTTTGATCATCTTCGTCATCGTCATCTTCGTCGTCATAATCATCATCGTAATCATCGTCATCATAATCGTCGTCGTCGTAATCTTCATCATAATCATCTTCGTCGTCATATTCATCGAAGTAATCTTCATATTCTGAAAAATCATCGTCGTAATCTTCATCTTGCGATGCATCGTTATAACCATGGTCATAACCTAATTGATAAACTTCTTCAAGGTTTTCAGGAGAATGTCCTCTTGAGCTACGATTTCTTGAATTTCTAGTGTTCATAACTGAATTTTTTATATTAATATTTAAATGATCATTACTGTCCGTGACTAGTATTAGACGGCAATGGTTAGGTGTCGGTAATTTTAAATTGAAATAATAAAAGCAAAATGCTTTTTATGTTCCTCTACTAAGAATAAGAAGTGTACTGTAATTTATATCTCAAAGATACGTTTGAATAACTCACTTTTTTATGACCTGAGTCATGTTAGTCAATATTAATATAAAATTTTTCTCTTTTTTAATGCTAAATTGATCTTATTTTCCATTTTTTGCAGCTATGCCTTTCAACCGCTGAATAGAATTTTGAAAGGTCGGAATATTATAAATATTTTTTCTTTGCTGATCTGAAAAATACGGCAATGAATGACGCTCTTCTTTAAAAGATAATTTCTTTGGGTTGATAAAACTTATCTTCTGTACTCATTGTACAGAAGATTTTCATCAATATTCATGCAGCTTATCATTTTCATAATTTTATTTTGTATTTAATAAAGAAACTTGAATTTAACCATGTGATACTCTTTAATACAGAATTTTACGATTTTCAATTTTAAGGATTTTATCTTTCTCCATATGCTTGATCGTCCTTATGGCCGTTTCCACACACAGACCTGTAAGGCTTGCCATCTGCTGCCTCGTCAAAGGAACCATGAAAGAGTATGGCCTTACATCATCCTGAAAGCTTTTAAGATAATCCATCAGCCCTTTCAGCCGGATCGTAGGGTTCTGTGAAGAAATATTCAGCATCATAATGAATTTGTAATAAAGGCGTTGAGAAAGAAAGCTGCTGATTTCCATACACATTTTAGGAGAATGGCTGAGTAAATTAAAAAAAATGGATTTATGAAGGCGCAGAACACTGCATTCAGTAAGCGCTTCTGCATTCATGGGGTAAGGTTTATCTATAAAAAGTATAGCTTCCCCACAACTTTGTCCTTCTGTAAGTATGTTTTGAATAAATTCTTTACCCTCCTCATTATAATTATTGAGTTTCACTTCTCCTTTTATAATCTGATAATAATAATTCGGGGTATCTCCTTCGCAGAAAATATTTTCTGCAGGCTTATAGTCTCTTACTTCCGCTCCCGCTGAATGTAAAATGTTTTCGTCAATAACCATAATAGCTGTTTTTTGGTGTTGTTTTCTTCTTCTTTTCTTCTTAGTAAAAATATCATTGGGAACTGATATAGAATGCATGCAAAAATCGAACCTTAATGATTATTTTAATTGTTAAATAAAGTTAAAAACATTATTTAATTTTAACCTTTTTCACTTTATATATTAATATTTTACATTAAAATATTTTAATTTTTACATTATTGATACCACATTTTTCTTTTAATATCTACAAAGTATATGCAGATAAAAAACCGTTCTATTGATAAGAACGGTTTTTTTATATCTATGGCTGGGATTTGTTTATTTAGGATCGTTTCTTCTTCATAGTATTAGCGGTATCCTGGCTTTTTTTTGAAGAAGTACTATCTGTACGCATGGTATCGGACGGAAGAGGAGCCGGTGCCGGGGTAATGGCGGTAGCTGTGTCTGTCCTCATAGTATCTGTGATGATACTGTCTGTAGTGACGGTCTTTTCTGTTGTTTCTTTTTTACAACTCAGGACTACGAGTCCTATAATTGCAGCTGAGATGACGAATTTCATAATCGTATATTTTGTGGTGTGATTCATCAAAAGTAGTTGATATCAACCTATTTGCTTATGACTTGAATCATAATGTTTTATTTTTAATTATTTCGCAAATTTTCTGGTGCCTGCCACACACAATATAACTCCAACCGTCACACCCAGCATTCCTATGCTTACCTGCTCGTTCAGAAGATAGGCAGCCAATGCCAATCCAAAGAACGGCTGCAGCAGCTGTAACTGTCCAACGGAAGTAATGCCGCCCTGAGCCAATCCTTTATACCAGAATATAAACCCAATAAACATACTGAATAGAGAAATATATCCTAACCCGAACCATCCTTTAAAACTTACGGTTTCCAGGTTTTCAGGAAAATAGATCAGTAATAACGGTAGCATTACGGGTAAAGAGATCACCAGTGCCCATGAAATCACCTGCCATCCGCCCAATGTTTTCGACAGCTTAGCCCCTTCTGCATAGCCCATTCCACATAATATAACCGCCAGAAGCATGAGAAGATCCCCTACCGGAGATGCAGAAATTCCCTGTGAGAATGCATAACCGATCACCAGAAGGCTGCCGATCACCGAAAAGAACCAAAATATAGGATGAGGCCTCTCTCCTCCTCTGAAGACTCCGAAAATGGCAGTAGCTAAAGGAAGCATTCCAAGAAATACTATAGAATGAGCCGAAGTAAGGTACTGCAAAGCGAGAGAAGACAACAAGGGAAATCCTATGATGCAGCCTATCGACACCAATGCCAATGAAAACAGCTGGCTTTTAGCCGGACGTTTCTCTTTGTAAATCAGCAAAACGGATAATGCGAGCAAACCGGCAATCACAGCACGGGCAATCGTTACAAATATAGGATCCATTTCCATCACTGCCAGCTTGGTAGCCGGCATCGAACCGCTAAAAAGCAGAACTCCTATGAATCCGTTGATCCAGCCATTGACAGCCTGGTCTTTTGAAATTGTATCTGTTATCATTTTTTTAACTTTAATTGTATGGTTCAAAATTAGAGAGGAAAAATAAATAAACACAGTATCAGTTTTGTATATTTGCATGAGCACAGTTTAATTTTATGAGTAAAGAATTTTTATATACCGAAATTGCGGACGGAATTGCAGATCAGATCAGAAACGGCGTTTTGAAGGCCGGTGACAAACTTCCCTCTGTAAGAATGCTATGCCAGGAACATCAGGTAAGTATGAATACCGCCAAACGGGTCTTCCTCGAACTGGAATCTCTGTCTTTGGTAGAATCAAAGCCTCAGTCAGGATATTTTGTGAGCCAGCTAATGTCTGTAAAGCTGCCTTTGCCGGAAGTAAGCCGTCCATCTCTCATTGCCAATAATGACGAACCGGATGAGCTGATCAGTAAAGTATATGAAAATATGGGAAAGAAAGACCTTACTTTTTTTTCAATCGGGATTCCCTCGGGAGATCTGCTGCCTCAGGCTAAACTTAAAAAAGAAATTGTGAATGCCATCCGGGAACTGAAAGAAGGCGGAACTGAGTACGAAGAGCTCCAGGGAAATCTTAAGCTCAGAAGAATGATCGCCGTACGTTCTCTTCAATGGGGAGGCAATCTTAAAGAGCAGGATCTGGTTACGACCAATGGAGGAATGAATGCCCTTTCTTTCTGCCTTATGGCACTGGGAAAGCCAGGTGATACCATTGCTATAGAAAGCCCGTGCTACCCCGGAATTCTGCAGCTGGCAAACGGATTAGGATTAAAAGTACTGGAGCTTCCCACTCACCCTACCACAGGAATAGAAATTGATGCTTTGAAGAAACTGATTCCTAAAATAGACCTGTGCCTTTTAATCCCCAATTTCAATTCTCCTCTTGGAAGCTGTATGCCTGATGCCAATAAAAAGGAAATCGTTACCATATTATCAGAAAACAATATTCCGTTGATTGAAGATGATGTATATGGCGATCTTTATTTCGGATCATCCCGGCCAAAATGCTGCAAATCTTTTGACAAAGACGGAAATGTACTGTACTGTAGCTCTATATCCAAAACACTGGCTCCCGGATACCGTGTGGGCTGGATTGCTCCGGGAAAATACAAAGATAAGATTATGAAACTTAAGCTTCTTCATTCTACCTCCTCTATTTCTATTGTAAATGAAGCTGTGGCCAATTTTCTGAAATCCGGGAAATATGAAAAACACCTTCAGCAACTTCGGAAAACGCTTCAGAGCAATTATCAGAACTATGTACAAACCATTGCGGAATCTTTTCCCCCTGGCACCAAAACCAGCCGCCCGCAGGGTGGACTTTCACTTTGGGTGGAATTCGATAAAAAAATCAAGACCACCGAACTTTATGACCTGGCCATTAAACAGAATATAAGTATAGCTCCCGGAAGAATGTTTACCTTCCAGAAGCAGTTTGAAAACTGTATGCGATTGTGTATTGGGCTGCCATGGTCAGAAGAAACACAGGCAAAGCTGAAACAGGTAGGACAGCTTGCCAGAAAGATTTATCAGACATCGTGAGTGTCTTAGGAAATGAAAGATGGGAGCTTGAAGATGGAAGTTATTATAGACAGAAGAGAACTCTCGGTTTGTGAATACAACTTTCAAATCTCAACATAAAAAAAATAAAAAGACCTGAAGATGGAAAATTATGAAAGTCCGAAAATTACCATTTTGTAAAATAGCAACTTCCCTCTTCCATCTTCCGGCCTTTTATTATAAATTCAGGATTAATCTACTTATTATCCGGAACAAAATTTTTCCTTGCCAGCTCTTTTCTTACGCGGCTTAAACTCTCGGGAGTAATTCCCAGATAAGAAGCAATCATCCATTGCGGAACTCTTAACAGCAGATCAGGGTACATCTTAATGAATTTCATATACCGTTCCTCTGCGGTTTCTCCCAATAAGGAATTGATCCTGTTCTGAAGACTTCTGATATGTTTCTGAAGCAGGAAATCACTTCTTTCTATACTGTTCGGAAACTGTTCTACCAGCTTGTTGAAAAAATCAGGATGCAGAAACAGAACTTCTGAATCCTCAACGGCTTCTATATAGTAAATTGATTTCTCATTGAAATAAAGACTGCTTCGGTCAGAGATCAGCCAGCTCTCAGGGGCAAACTGTATGATATGCTCTTTTCCGTTCTTATCTATGGAATACATTTTTAAAAGCCCCTTTTCTACAAAGAATATATGCCTGCAGATCTCGCCATACTGTAAAAGAAACTGGTTTTTAGGAATCTTTTTTACTTCATAGTGCAGGCTGCATGTATTGACATTCTGAAGCGGAACGTTTAAAACTTTGGCTAAATAATTATTGATATTCTTCATGATACGATCTGGCTTAAAGAAATGTCCTGATGCGAAGCGCTGTTGACAGGCTTTCCGTTTTCTATAACGATCAATTGCGGGCTTTCATGTCTGATCCCGAAATCTTCAGCAATTTTATTGGAAATAGGTCTGTGGGCCAAAAGGTCCAGATAGTACAATGCTACAGGCTGTTCCGAATGTTCCACTTCCTTTTCAAAATTTTTCAATACCGTTCTGCTGATAAAGCAACTTGTAGAATGTTTAAATACGGCTATTTTATGATGGTGCGAATCTTCAATAGCTTTGGCTAAATCTTCTTCAGATTCTATTTTTTTCCAGAACGATTTCTGATCAGGGGATTCACTTTTTCCACCGAATATTTTATCAAAAAAACTCATACACTAAACTGTTTTAAATGATGATCAAGATGTTTATATTCTAAAAATTCCCAGTCTTTTTCAGTCATATTTCCGAATAATCTGTGGCGGTTTGGCAGGCAGCCATTATTACAGGCAGCTCTGAACTCCTCCAGCGTATTCAGCAGATTGGTTTTTGATACATCAAAATCACACTCAAAATTAACGATTAGTTTTTGAAAAGTAGGCATATTTCTCGGAATTCCGTTATTGAAAACATACATTTCCATTTTTGTAACGATTCCTATGGTTTCCAAAAAGAAATTAATCTTAGGAAGTTCAATTTTTTGTAGGGCAACCTGCAGCACCAGATCACAATGCTTAAACATTTGACACACATTCATTTTCCCCCATTTTGCGGGAGAATTTTCTGTGAGTCTGGAAATTCTGTCTGTGATTTCCCTGTAATATATAGGATTATTAAGGCTTTTCTTTACCAACCTTTTTCTTTCTTCAGATTTTCAATATGTGCGAAATGGTGATCACAATGCCAGGCATATAAAGCAAGACTTTCTCTAAGGTTATAGTTCCTGTTGTGCTCAGGATGGTGAAATGTCCTTTCAAATTGTTTGTTTGTAAGGCTTTTAAGAAGAGTAACCCATCTTTGGTGAGTACCTTTCAGCATTCTCATGGCCGGTTTTACAGGCATATGAAAGCTGTCCTGGAGTTCTGCCCATTGGGCTTCATCATAGGGCTTAATGGTAGGATTATCCTCCGTAAGAGCAAGCTTAAAACGGATAAAACTGTTGATATGGCTGTCCGAAAGATGATTGACAAGCTGTCTTACCGTCCATCCTCCCTCTCTGTAAGGAGTATCCAGTTGATCATCTGTAAAATGTTCAATGAGATTTTTTAGTCTTCCGGGAAAATCTTTGATCACTTTGATATAAGCATCTAATGTAGTATCACAAATATTTTCCGGGGCTTCAAAGGGCCCTATTGGAAACTTCTTTTTCTCTAAATCACTCATCGTTCAGATTTTTATTTTTTTTTATTATTGCCGATTTGTCCGATCTTTAACTTTTCCCGGACATACATTAAAAATACAGTTGATGTAAATTTATCAAAATTTCAAGAATTTAAAATGAAGAAAGTATTAATTGTACTTTTAAGAATACATTTACAAAACAATAAAGGCTTCAATTCTATGGAAATGAAACCTTTACCTATATTATTTATACATTAATAACCATGCAGATCAATGTCTTCTGTTCTCTGTAAAGTCACTTTTCTGCCCATTTTCTTCTGAATCACTCTGAAATGCTGCAATTCATCATCTGTAAGAATGGTAATGGCAGTACCTTTTTCATTAGCACGGCCCGTTCTTCCGATTCTGTGAATATAATCAAGTGGTGAACGTGGTAATTCATAATTGATGACACAAGGCAAAGACTCAATATGAATCCCACGCCCGATCAAATCTGTGGCAACCAGTATCTGGGCTCCTTTTCCTTTAAATTCCTCTAAATTATTTCTTCGGGCTCCCTGTGACTTCTGACTGTGAATCGCCACTGCTTTGATTTTGTTTTTCTTAAGCTTCTCAACCAGATTATCTGCAGATCTTGTGGATGAAACAAAAATCAGGGCTTTTTCAATATTCTGTTCTTTAATCAGATACCGTAAAAAAGGACCTTTTTTCTCAGGAGAAACATGGTAGGCCAACTGCTCGATATTGTCAATTTCAACTTCTTCTTTTTTGATCTCAACAATGACAGGATCAATAGACAGGCGTTCTTTCATTTCGGAAACCTTATCATTTAAAGTCGCTGAAAATAATGTAGTCTGTTTCACCACAGGCATCATGGCAAAAAGTTTATTCATTTCTTCCCCGAAACCTAACTGAAACATTTTATCCGCCTCATCAATAACCAGATGCTGAATGCCTGAAATACTCAATGCATTATGATCAATCAGATCCAATAAACGGCCGGGAGTGGCTATAAGCACCTCTACACCAAACATCCCTTTCATTTGCGGATTGATAGAAACCCCGCCATAAACAGCCATAGTACGGACTTCCCTCTTCAGGTTTTCTGTAAAAGCCCTGAAAACTTCATCGATCTGAATGGCCAGTTCACGGGTAGGAACCAATATCAGTACCTGAACATTTCTGCCTTTTTTAACTTCAGTATTTTGAAGTTTTTCTAAAATCGGCATCACAAAACAGGCTGTTTTTCCGGAACCCGTCTTTGCTATTCCCATCAGATCCTTTCCCTGCAAAATAACCGGGACCGCCTGCTCCTGAATAGGAAATGGCTTTAAATATCCCAACTTTTTAACAGAACGAATAATATTGGGTGATAATCCTAAAGACTCAAATGACATAAAAATATTTATTTACGGCAAAGATACGCTATTGAGATTTGGTGTAAAAGGCTTGAAGACGGAAGAAAGAAGCAGGAAGTTACTTTTAGTGATTCAACGACTAACTGTCTGTTAACTTTTTCTTGCCGTTTTGTCCGATAATTTTGGTTTGGACAAATTTTTGCGGTTTAGTTTCGTAAATTGATCAAAAATTCGAGAATCAAAATATGAAAAAAGCGTTAATAGTAGTCGATGTACAGAATGATTTTTGTGAAGGCGGAGCCCTTGCAGTACCGGGAGCGAATGAAATTATTCCATACATCAATGTACTGATGGAAGAAAATGCCTATGATCAGGTAGTTCTTACCCAAGACTGGCATCCTGCCGGACACAAAAGTTTCGCAAGCAACAACGGGAGAAACGTTGGAGAAAGTATTATTCTTAACGGTGTTCCCCAATTTATGTGGCCGGATCACTGTATTCAGGGTACTTTTGGGGCAGAATTCCACAAGGATCTGAATCAGGATAAAGTAACCCACATTATACAAAAAGGAAAAAATATTGAAATCGACAGCTACAGTGGTTTCCAGGATAATAATCATTTTATGAAGACAGGTCTGGATGATTTCCTGAAGTATCACGATATTCAATTGGTTGAGATCGTAGGACTGGCAATGGATTATTGTGTGAAATTTACGGCTCTGGATGCTGTTGCCAACGGATATGTCACCTGCCTGCATTTCAACGGAACCCGTGCGGTAAATGTGAAACCGGATAATGGCCGGGATGCCATCTATGAGATGATTGAAAAAGGGGTAACCGTACTTGGATAAAGTAGTTTAGGATAAATAAAATACATCAAAAATAAAAGCGCAGAAAATGATCCTGCGCTTTATGTTTTTAAACTTAAAATATTGTCAAAGAGATCTGAATTTAATATTCATCACTCATTTTATTTTAAAGCATTTTAAGGTTATTCACTTCCAGTTCCGTAAGGATTCTCCAATGTCCCCTCTTGATGTTCTTCTTCGTTAATCCGGCAAACATTACCCTGTCTAAAGACTCCACTTCATAACCTAATCTTTGGAATATTCTTCTGATCACACGGTTCCATCCGATATGGATTTCAATACCGATCTCATTCTTTGGTTTTCCTTCGATATAAGAAATCTGATCAACAACTGCTACCCCTTCATCAAGTCTGATTCCTTCCGCAATAAGACGTAAATCTTCACCGGTAAGCTTTTTATCCAATGTTACATGATAAATCTTTTTAGCATCAAAAGAAGGATGCGTCAGTTTTTTTGTCATGTGTCCGTCATTGGTTAATAAGATCACACCTGTAGTAGAGCGGTCTAATCTTCCTACCGGGAAAAGTCTGTAAGGAGAAGCATTCGCTACAAGATCCATTACCGTTTTTCTGGCTTTATCGTCTTTTGTTGTAGAAATATAACCTTTTGGCTTATTCAGAAGTACGTAAACAGGTTTTTCAGGAGTAATGCTTTGTCCGTCAAACACTACTCTATCTGTTTTCTGTACCTGATATCCCATCTCTGTTACTACCTTTCCGTTTACTTCTACAAGTCCCTGAGTGATCAGCTCATCAGCTTCTCTTCTGCTGCAGATACCGGAATTGGCAATATACTTATTTAGACGGATGCTGTCTTTATGAACGTCTTTTTCAATTTTGCTCAGTCTTCTCTTCTGTACAAAAGATTTTGCCCTGTCGTCTCTTTCCTCACCATTAGAAGGCCTTCTTCCATATTTCAGGCTGCCTCTTTCATACTTATCTCTTGTATCGAAGCTCCTTCCGCCTCTTTTAGGTTTTCCGAAAGATTTTTTCTCATAGCTCTCACTTTTATTCGTGATGTATGGTTTTTTCTCAGATCTTGAACCAAAATCTTCATTGGAGCTGTCGAAGCTGTCTGTATTTCTTTTGAAAGGTTTCTTTTCAAATTTGGAGTTGGATCCCGTATGTTCGGGTCCTTTTCTTCCACCGTCTTTAGAGAAAGGTTTCTTAAAAGGTTTTGATCCTGAAGAATTTCCAGATCTGGAAGCACGAGAATCATCAGAACTTTTCTTGGTTGAAATTCTTGGTCTCTTTGGTCTGTCTGAATTATTATTATCTCTGCTCATTCTAAAAATTTCTGCAAAGATAGTAATTTAGTTACGAGTTAAAAATTAAGAATCATAACTTTGCAGTATAGTTTACTTTTTTAACACGACATATTATTGAAGATGATAACAGTATTAAACGATAATTTCTCACAGCTCAACGAGTTTCTGCACGATAAAAAGTTCAGCAAAATTTTTATTTTGGTGGATGAAAATACTCATGAATACTGCCTTCCTGTTCTTTTAGGGAATATGGAGACAGACCTTGGATTCGAAATTCTGGAAATTGAAGCCGGCGAAGAAATGAAAAATATTCAGACAGCCAATCAGCTTTGGGAAATTCTTACGGAAATGCAGGCAGACAGAAAAGCATTGGTCATCAATCTTGGCGGCGGCGTGATTACGGATATGGGAGGTTTTGTAGCGTCTACCTATAAAAGAGGAATAAAGTTTATCAATATTCCTACTACCCTTTTATCGATGTGTGATGCTTCCATAGGAGGCAAAACAGGAATTGACCTGATGCATTACAAAAATATGGTAGGAACTTTTGCATTCCCGGAACAGATCTTTATCTATCCTAAATTTTTAGAGACCTTACCTTTTAAAGAATTAAGAAGCGGTTTTGCTGAAATGCTGAAACACGGGTTAATTGCTGATAAAACACATTGGGATCAGTTGATTCAGATCCATAAGCTTGAAGTGGAAACGGTAGTTCCTCATATCCAGACTTCAATGAACATCAAACAGGATGTGGTGGAGAAAGATTTCCATGAAAGTAATATCAGGAAAACGCTGAACTTTGGTCATACTATAGGCCATGCGGTGGAAAGCTTATGCCTGCAGCAGGAAAACCCGATCCTGCATGGAGAGGCCGTTGCGATGGGAATGATTGCAGAGGCTCACCTTGCTTATCTTGAGAATCTTATTTCTGAGGAAGATGCAAAAATGATCATTGAAAATATTCAGAGATACTATCCTTATTTAGATATCAGTGATTTCAAAGATGAAGATATTACTGCCTTATTATTGAATGATAAAAAGAATGCCGACAGCAAGATCAATTTTTCTCTTCTTACTGAAGTTGGATCATGCAATTACGATCATCAGTGCAGCCAGAAAAATATCCTTGAGGCGATTCGTTTTTACAGAAAACTGAATGATGCATAGGATTTTTGTAGTCAACAATTTTTGTACAAAATCCCTTTTTTGACAAAATTGTCAATTTAGATTATTTCTAAACAAATGTTTAATTAAAGTTATAATCAGCTAAAAATCAGTATAATAAACAAGAAACCGTTTGAATAACAAGCGGTTTTTTTATTGATTTTAATCATAAAGAATATTTTTGGCAAGCAATTTGAAAGATACTCTGCGTTCAACTGAAAAAGTGAACAGGTAGTAAAATTTAAAATTAAGAAAGAGTAAAAAATTAAAAATTTAAAGTTATGAAAAAGTTAATTTTAGGATTAGCAGTAACTGCAGGAACATTAGCGTTCGCACAACAGACGCCTTCTTCTAATCCGGTAACATTTGGTGTAAAAGGAGGAATGAACGTATCTTCACTTTCAAAAGACAATGGTCTTGATGACCAAAAATCTAAAATAGGATTCAATGCAGGGGTATTTGCCAACATTCCGGTGGCAACTTCATTCAGCATCCAGCCGGAGGTATTATACTCTCAGTATGGTAACAAATCAGACTATACTTTAGCAGGAACAAAATATTCAGCTTCTACGAAGTTAGATTATATTACTGTACCGGTAATGTTCCAGTATAATGCACTTCCTAATCTTTATTTAGAAGCAGGACCGGAATTCGGTTTCATGGTAAGTGCTAAAAACAAATTCAAAAACGAATCTACAGGACAGTCTTCTACTACTGATAACTACAAAGATAATTTAAGCACATTCAACTTTGGTATCGGTATTGGTGCAGGATATTATTTTACACCTAACTTAGGACTTACGGCAAGATATGTTGCTGGTTTAACAGATATCGCAAAAGACAGACCTAACGGATCTGATGCTATCAGAAACAACGTATTCCAGGTAGGATTAGCTTATAAATTTAAATAAGCACCCACATTCTTTAACAAATTTTTATATTCAATAAGAGGTCAGGCTAATTTTTTTAGTCTGATCTTTTTTTATGCCAATTGTTAAACATTACTAAGATTTGAACAATTCTTGTTAAAAACCGTTAACCGCCCTCTATCAAAGGGTTTCATGGCATATGCTTTGTTGCATACCGGGAGATTAAACAATTTAAAATAAAACTAATCTATGAAAAAGATTCTTTTTGGCCTGGCACTTATTGCAGGTACATTTGCTTTCGCACAAAGCACTTCTACAACTTCTACAAATGCTCAATCAAAATCTCCTGTAAAGTTTGGATTAAAAGCCGGACTTAACGTTTCCACGCTTTCCAATATGGATATGAATGCAAAAGCAGGATTTTATGGAGGGGTATTTGCAAACATTCCTGTTGCTAAGGATTTCTCCATCCAGCCGGAAGTATTGTACAGTGCAACGGGTGCAAAATCAAAAACCGACAGTAATACCAAGTTAAACCTGGAATACCTGTCTGTTCCTGTTATGTTCCAATACAACGTCATTCCTAATCTATATGTAGAAGCCGGACCACAGTTCAACTTCTTAATTGATGCAAGATTGAAAAAGAGTGAATCAACCGGAGCGTATAAAAACGGAACCAAGTCTTTTGATTTTGGAATCGGATTGGGAGCAGGCTATAACATTACCAAAAATATCGGAGTTAATGCAAGATATGTGGCAGGACTATCTGATATTGTAAAAACAAGGTACTATTATGGCTATGACAACACGAATGCCGTGAAAAACGGAGTGTTCCAGATTGGTGCATCTTATAAATTCTAAATAAGAAATACCTTTAAATCTTACAACAGACAGACCGGAATAGATCCGGTCTGTTTTTTTATTTTTAAATTATAAAATATGTTAATAAACATCAATGTTATTTTTATAAATAATTTTAAATCGAATGATATTTCATTATCAAAAAAAGGCTATAATATATTGTAATAAAGATATTTTTGAATTTTACAATTGAATTTTATTTTTTATGGCACGGCATTTGATAATAAAAAAAAGTGTTAAATAAAACTTAAAAACTATTAAATTAAATATCTATGAAAAAAATTCTTTTTGGCTTAGCTCTAGTAGCAGGTACTTTCACTTTCGCTCAGAAAACTGCAGCTTCTTCTCCAGTTAGATTTGGATTGAAAGCAGGGCTTAATATTTCAACTGTTTCCGGTGGTGATTCCAGTTCTAAAGCAGGATTCTACGGAGGTGCATTTGCCAATATTCCTGTAGCTCAGGACTTCTCTTTCCAGCCGGAGGTTTTATACAGCGGAATGGGTGCTAAGGCTAAAGCAGACAATGATTTAAAAGTAAACCTTGATTATATTTCTATACCGTTAATGCTTCAGTATAATGCTTTACCTAACTTATACCTTGAAGCAGGACCTCAGTTCAGCTTTTTGATCAACTCAAAATTAAAGTATAAGTCAAATTCTACAGACGGTAAAGATGTATTCAAAGGATTTGATTTCGGTCTTGGTATTGGTGCTGGATATTACTTCACTCAAAACATCGGTGTAAGCGCCAGATATGTTGCTGGTTTAACGGATGTTATCAAGAACAGACCTGATCTTTCTGAAGATAAATCTAAAAACGGAGTATTCCAGATTGGTTTAGCATACAAATTCTAAACTAAGGTTTATTTACTGTTAATAAATTTTTACATGTATACAACCCGGATTGATATAATCCGGGTTTTGTATTTTATAATCTCAAACTTTCTATTTTTCAGTATAACAGATAAATACAGTTCAATTGGAGCTATCATGGTAAATTTTCACCATTAAATTTATTTTTGGCAAGAAATTTGCGTACATTATAGAGATTGTACCTATTCCAAAATGATTCCAATTCACAGTTCCGGTTTTATGGAAGATATTCTGATCTGTTAAAGTCATTATATCGTTCAAACACATTAAGAACTGTACGGAAAGAATAGATGCAATTTGGAGAATTTCTCCTGTAGTATTTAATACATTTTGATTTCAATAGAAAAAGTCAGGTTTATTCATTTAGGCCTGACTTTTTCGCTTATATATAACTTAGAAGTCTTGATCCGTTAGTCTATCTTTCTATGCTCTTTATTATAATTGAATTTAGAAGATTATTTTTGAACCATTAAGAATGATTTAAGATGATAAGAATATTAAGCGAATCTTCACTTAAGGGATTTCTTAAAATCTTCGATTTAACTTACCTTACATCCTTACCTCTTCTTAATGGTTAAAATTTCAGATAGTCTTATTTTACCTTAAATTACAGATAAATCATTCGGTGTTTTCAATTATAAGATAACCACATTTGTAGTTTCATTGAAATACACTCTAATATATAGATTTACCACTTAAAATATTTCACCTTTTTTTCAAAAAATGATTATTTAATTTATAAACAGGAAAGTTTTTTAGTTTTAAAATGTTTTCAAAAAAATGATCTTAATGATATGTTTTTATATAAAAAACAGTTAAAATCATAAAAGAAACCTATAGCAAAAACCACCGTAAAAGCCCTTTAAATAAGACTTTTTCAACTTTGGCAAGCAATTTGCAAAATAATTCAAGTCTGATTGAGAAATCATTCATACAAAAAAAGCAAATAGTAAAATTAAAAAATAAAATTATGAAGAAGTTATTTTTAGGATTAGCATTAACTGCTGGTACTTTAGCTTTCGCACAGGAAACGACAGAAACAAAAACAGTAAATGCATCACCTCTTAAAAACGATGTAAAACCGGTTAGATTCGGTATCAAAGCAGGTGGAAACTCTGCCTATTTCAGCGAGCAGAAGTTTGGTATGAATACCCAGAAGCTTGGTTTCCATGCGGGTGCATTTGTAAACATTCCGATTTCTAAGCAGTTCAGCCTTCAGCCGGAAGTATTATACAACCAAATGGGAGCAAAAGATGTAGCATACTCTACTGAAGTAACTACAGGGGCAACTACTGTAAAAACTAAAGGAGAAAGTAAAGTAACAATGAACTATATTTCCGTTCCTTTAATGCTTCAGATGAGACCTGTAGATAATTTCTATATTGAAGCAGGTCCGGAATTCAGTTACTTCATCAACGGAAAAACAAAAAGTGAAGCTACTGTATCTACCACTACAGGAGGTGTTACTACCACTACAGCACAATCTAACACTAATGATTTAGAGAAAGATAATATCAACAAATTCAACTTTGGTCTTGGTTTAGGTTTAGGATATGATATTACCAACAATATCGGAATCAGTGCAAGATATACGAACAGCTTGACAAAGATCGACAAGAGCAGACCTGCTGCTGAAAACAACAACAGAGTTTTCCAATTAGGCCTGAACTATAAGTTCTAATTAAAAGAAACCAATTTTTTAACTCAGATACAGATTTTTGTATCGTATAAAATAGCCGGGAGAAATTCTTCCGGCTATTTATATGTTACTTTTTAATGGCATTCTGCCGGGCATTTATTCAAAAATTCTCGGATCATCACTGATTACACCGTCTATTCCCATATCTTTTAGCTCCTGTAATCTTTCTTTGGTATTGACGGTCCATGGAATGACCTTCATTCCTAACGCATGGCATTCCTTCACCAACTGAGGTGTTACGAGACGATGTTCCGGACTGTAAATTGTAGGTGTGAAGCTTAGAAATTTCATATCTCCTGCTACACCATTCATATGATCAGGATAAAGCCTGAATTTTTCAACAGGGATATTATTGAAATGGGTCCGCTGTTGTGCCAGTTTTTTATCATCTACTTTTTCTACGAGTAAGGCGGTCATTATTTCAGGATATTCTCTATGGATGATTTCCAGTGTTCTCGGATCAAAGGACTGGATAATTACTCTGTCCTGGATCTTTTTCTCAACAATAATCTTCATCATCAGATCTACAAATTCTTTGGGTCCCGGATGGAAGATATTATCGGAGAAAGGTCGGGTTTTGGTTTCTATATTATAAAAGGGCAATGGTCTTTTCAGCTCACGGGCATAGGTTTCGCAAGCCTCTATTACCTCTGAGAAAAGAGGTTTCTGAGCTTTCATCTTCTTCTGATCAGGATAATTGTCAAGTTTCTTTAAGCCTACATCAAAGGTTTGGATCCTGGCATAGGGCATTTCATAAATTTTATAATAAAACCCGGAGTCTTTCGGAATATAAGTCCCATCAGGCTTCGTTACCAGCTCAGGAGACAGAAAGGCATCATGAGAGAGGATTACCTTTTGGTCTTTTGTAATGGCAAGGTCCATTTCCAGAGTGGTAATATTCATTTTTAAAGCATTCTTCATCGCCGGGATGGTATTTTCAGGATACAGGGATTTCCCTCCACGGTGCGCCTGCTTATCGAAAGACTGGGCGTTGTGAAATTGGGCAAACGCAAGAAATAATCCGGCAAAAAGTACATTTTTCATTCTTCAGATTTAATTCCATAAAATTAAAAGTTGCATATATATTGAATACTACAGGAATATTAAGCTTTTGCAACATTTTATAGTGCTTGGGATATGGAAATATAGGTTGAATGAAAGTTTGTAAAGACAATTCAAGAAAGCGGCATTGTGTAAAAAATAAAGAGCCGGATACTTAATATCCGGCTCTCTATTTTTATGTAAGAAGTATTAATTGAATAATTCTACCTCCTCTCCTTTTCCTACAGGATATTCTTCTGTGAAGCATCCGAAGCAGTGATTGGAAGAACCTAAAATTGATTTCAGGTTGTCTATGCTTAAAAACTCTAGAGAATCTACTCCCAGATAATTTTTAAGCTCTTCTGTAGACATATTTGCAGAGATCAGGTCATCTTTTGACGGTGTATCAATCCCCAGATAACATGGAGCAATGATTGGTGGAGAAACACTTCTGAAGTGAATCTCTTTTACCCCTGCATCTTTTAAGATCTTAACAAGTCTTTTAGAAGTTGTTCCACGAACGATTGAATCATCAATGATCACTACCCTTTTATCTTTCATTTCTGAAATAATCGGGTTCAGTTTAAGGTTTACAACCCTTTCTCTCATTTCCTGGGTAGGAACGATGAAGCTTCTTCCGATATATCTGTTTTTGATCAGAACAGGACGGAAAGGTATTCCTGAAGCCTTGGAGAAACCAATAGCAGCCGGAACTCCGGAATCCGGAACTCCTATTACCAGATCAGCCTCTACAGGAGCCTGTTCCCAGATCTTCTCCCCGGATTTTTCTCTGATCTCATACACATTGATATTTTCTAAAGTAGAGTCAGGTCTTGCAAAGTAAATGTATTCAAAAGAACAGATTCTTTGTTTCCCTTTGGCTTCATCCATCATATAAGAATGAAGTTTCCCAGGTTCATTTTCATTGGTATAGATGATCTCACCCGGAAGGATATCACGTACATACTGAGCTCCTACAGCGTCTAATGCAACAGATTCTGAAGCTACAACATAAGAGTTCTCATTGATTGCTCCTAAAACCAATGGACGGATTCCGTTGAAATCCCTGAAAGCAAAGAATTTGTTTCTTGTCATTCCCACAACCGAATAAGCCCCTTCAATTTTTTCCATGGTAGCTCTGATGGCACCACGAAGACCTAAATCAAGGTTCTTCTGGATGAGTCTCAAAATCACTTCAGAATCGGAAGTTGCTCTGAAAACCACGCCTTCAGCTTCTAATTCCGCTTTCAGTTCTTTTGCATTGGTAAGGTTACCGTTGTGTGCTATAGAAAGTATAATCTGGTCATATTCGTTTTTGGCGAAAAATGGCTGGAAATTATATTTCTTTTTATCTCCTGCAGTGGTATAACGGGTATGTCCGATCGCAGAATTTCCCATAAAAGTTTCAGGTTCCTGAATGTCTTTATAAACGTCTAAAACCAGTCCTTCATCTTTCATATTGGTAATTTTTCCATCTTTTAAAACGGAAATACCACAAGCTTCCTGACCTCTGTGCTGTAATGCAAAAAGCCCGAATTGTGAAAGAGAAAATGTATCCAGATCATTATCCGAATACAATCCGAAAATTCCACATTCTTCGTTAGGTGCATCTAATCTTTCCTCTTCCTGAGTTCTGAAAAGATTCCTTCCGTAAATCTGGTTTTCAAACTGTTTTAAATATTCACTTTTATGAATGTCTAAACTTTTCATTTCTATTTTTTCTAATGATTAGAAGTTAGATATTAGATGTTAGAAATTAGTCTAAGTTAACTTCAATTATAATTTTAAACTTGTTTTTAATGAATAAATCATTTTCTGAATTTCAGCTAAAAGTTCTTTCAAAGGAGTTATTTTCAAGTCAGAAATGAAATTCAAATCAATCAATAATTGGAGCTGGGTTTGTAGCTCATAAGTAGAACCAAACGCAATCCCAAGGAACTGATAAAATTCATTTTTATTATTTCTTCCGGCTCCCTCAGCAATATTAGATGGTATCGAAACTGCACATCTTCTGATTTGAGATTGTAGTCCGAACCTTTCTTCTATTGGTAATTCTGCAGAAATCAAATAGACCTCTTTAACCAAAACCATAGATTTTGTCCAAACCTTCAAATCTTCTATTCGGTGTGATTTCATCCTAATTTCTAATATCTAACTTCTAATTTCTGAAACTATTTTGCAAGTAAGTTCTTCAATCGGTTGTAGATTTCTACATAAGCCTCAGTAACTTCTCCTAAGTCTCTTCTGAATCTGTCTTTGTCAAGCTTCTTCATGGTATCTTTATCCCAAAGTCTACAAGTATCCGGAGAAATCTCATCAGCAAGAATGATCTCACCGTCTGAAGTTTTTCCTAATTCGATTTTGAAATCTACAAGGATGATGTTGATTTTATCAAAAAGGTCGATAAGGATTTCATTGATATCCGAAGTAAGCTCATACATTTCGTCAAGCTCTTCATAGGTAGCAGCACCTAAGAAAACAGCATGGTGGTCGTTAATAAGCGGATCTCCCAACTCGTCTTTCTTATAGCAGATATCGAAGATGGTTACCGGAGATTTGATTCCTTCTTCCACTCCTAATCTTTGTGCCATACTTCCTGCAGAGTAGTTTCTTACCACCATTTCAAGAGGAATGATCGATACTTTTCTCACCAGCTGCTCTCTTTCGTCTAATTGTTTAATGAAATGAGTTTTGATTCCTTTTTCATTCAAGTATTCAAAAATAAGAGTGGTGATGGCGTTGTTCATCTCTCCCTTCAGGTCTACCTGACCTTTCTTTTGAGCGTTAAATGCTGTAGCATCGTCTTTGAAACGTACTACTACTTCATCAGGATTATCGGTAGCAAATACCTGTTTTGCTTTCCCCTCGTACAACATTTCTTTCTTTTGACTCATAATTTTACTTTCTAAATTGTAGTTAGATTTATTGATTTATTTTATTATTATACCTGTTAAGACAGCCAGTCCGAAACTCAGCAGTGTACCAATTAATACATATTCTGTAAGTTTCCTCTGTTTTGCCTGTGCAAGGTCGCTGAATCTGAAAACAGATTTGGCGGCGACCATGAAACCTACGCCTTCCCAGTGATTCACCATAATAAAAGTGAAAACCAGAAGACGTTCTAAAATTCCGATATATTTTCCGGCACTCGTTAAAGATTCGGTTTGAATAGTATTGGGACCATCCGGAGCAGGTGTCCACGATGACAAAAGGATTTTGATAAAAACAGAAGCCGGTGTTGTGAGAAACAAAGCTGCCATCAGTATCTTTAAAAATTCCTGATCCTGTAAAAAGCTGAAATTAAATTTTCCAAAATAAAAAGATGCTCCTGCAATCACCAAAACATGCAAAAGCTGATCGATGAAAAACCATCTCTTCTTTGTTTTAATAGTCTGGAAACTAAGTTTAGCGGCATCAATAATGAAATGAGTAATACCTACTAACACAGCAACCCACCAAAGCTGCAAATCCCAAAGGAAAATGAAGCTTAATATGGTATGAATCAGAACATGAAAGTACAAAAACTTACTTTTCAGTTTATAGTTCTCCTTATCAGCAACCCATGAATTTGGCTGAAGTATAAAATCTCCGAGTAGATGTGCCAATATGAGTTTGATGAAGATCATGCCTATAGTTCTGAGATTTTCTTTTTGAAATACTGATTGGTTTCCACGATAAGCTCATAGTTGGCTCGTTTCAGCCTCTGGCTTACAGAAGACTGTGAAATAGCAAATCTTTTGGCAAGATCTTCCTGGGTGATATCCTGATTCATGATCATCTCATGAATAATTTCTGCCGTAGCCATCGTCCAGTTGTCAAAATCTTTGGAAGACCATTTCAACAGGATGTTAAGATCCCTGTCTACAGAATCGCTGGAGGTTTTGATAGCAACAGTGTGGCCGTCACTCTTCAAATCATTCAGTAATCTTCCGGAGTTAACATAGGCTGTACCATTGGATTCGGTAATCTTTTCAGAAGAAAAACTTTCTTCCCCTATACCTATGGCCATTCTTACATCCAGGTTTTCCTGACTTTTAATGAGAGATTTTATGGCGAGAAAATGCCAAAAAACAGAGTCAATACTGCATTTGAACTGAAACTCATCTCCCCGGTAGATCTCCCATGTGTAAGGAGCGCTTCCCCAGGTTTCGAGAAGATTTTTAAGTCTGGTAATCCAAACTTCAGTGTCTGCATGCTGTGAATTTATAATATCACCGGTAATGACCGCTATCATACTGCAAATATAAGCATAATTACTTATAAATAAAAAATATAAGCAGAAACACTTATAGATATTGATTATTAGTGAATCTGCTTATATCGATTATATCGTAATTAAAAGGTTTTTAAGGCCTTAGACTAAATTGTAAAAATTGTAAAATGCAGAATAACTGGATTTTTTTACAACGACTTAATATTAACTCAACTTTTTTATTGCTTTCTACTATCTGCGATGTAATTCCTGAGAAGCTGCTGTACTTTATTTATGTTGTACATTAATAAACCTAACAGGTTTTAAAAACCTGTTAGGTTTACCCAATAAGTCAGAGAAATAATGTTATCTTATTTTTTAATAAACTGTTCTACTCTATCATCCAGTCTCAGCATATAAACTCCCGCAGGAATTCCCTGTACGGAAATATTCTTTTTGTTTCTGAACGGGTCTTTCTCTGTGTAGATCACTTTTCCTGAAAAATCCAGGATCTGGGCCGCCTTCACCTTTTCAACATTACCGCTTACGTAAATATTTTCGTAAACAGGATTCGGGTAAATTTTAAATTCTTTGTCAGCAGATGCAATCAGCTCTGAAGTAGATAATGTTCCCAGATTCTGACAGTAATCAGACGGATAAGAATCCCATTCACTAATATTAAAGGTACTGGTCGGGCTATTGATTGCACTTTTTCTATATAAAGATACATTTCCGTTGTTATTGGTAGTATACTTTACTCCAATCGCATCTACAGTAACTGTTTTATTATATGCCAGTTCCACATAATTCTCTCCTTTAAACGTAAGAGGATCAGATGCGGTGACAAACTTTGCCTGAGCAGGGGTGTAACATGATAAAGTAGATTTCGGATTCAGGATAACAAAAGTTTCATTGTTTGCTACTTTACCTTCCAGTTCATAGGTATCTCCGTTATAGATAGTCCCTGTGCTATTATTCTTAAACTGAATATTAATCCTGTAATTATTTAAATTAACTTCATGTCCTGTTTTATTAACGATTTCCAAGGCATTATTCTTAATGGTATTGGCAATATTGTTGGTTCCTGAAATATACTTTGTAATGATAAGATCCGGAGCATACGAGTCCGAAGCAATTGTTGTGGCTGTAACCGTATTGCTGAATGGAGATTCCAGATATCCTTTATCAAAAGCTTTTACCGTAAAAGTATAAGTTGTTGACGGGCTCAGATGATCTATGCTTATAGAAGTTTCCTTTGTAACAGCCACAGGTGTAGTTGAACCATTCATATATATTCTGTATCCCAGAACATCAGTATCAGGAGAAGCAGTCCAGTTCAGGTTAACAAAATATGCATTCTGCTGTGTTGAAGTCAGTGATCCCGGAGCGGCAGGGGCAATACTATCAGGATTTTCAGACCAGATCATATCGATCCATTCGGGATGATCAATAAATGGATTTCTGTTTTTCTGAATAGCATATATCGCATTATTCCTGTCAATTTCTCTTTGTGAAACCGGATCTGCGGCACTCCACTGCTTCAGCATAGCCACATAGGGAAGATCAATAGCTCTTTCTTCGGTTCCATCCAGCGGGCACTGATCTGTCGCCGGTGTAATATTAGCAGAAGTAGTATAAGCGGTATTAAATGATCCCAGCTTCCCTTCATACCTCACGGCAAAATAAAGCAAAGTCCTTGCAATATCTCCTTTAAATTCATTATTGGGCTCATACACCCTTCCTGTATATGGATAATTGGGAATAGCAGCATTGGCCATTTTTGAACCATTAGTAAAGTTATAGTAGACCGTATTTCCTCCTATTCCGTAAGGGTAGTTATTCCTCCGTTGGTTGATATATGCATCAACGGGAATAATAAAATTAATATCCGAATACATTGGATAATCACTGATGGTAGAACTTGTACTGAACGTACTTTGCGGCATCATATGCTCTCTGTTGTACCCCAGGCCTTCAGCACCGGCACTTGCTATAAGCTGATCTGTTGTATATTCATAAACATCAGGTCCTGAAGGAATTTCCGAATAAATATCGAGTAAATATTGCGTATTGGATGCATCGTGATCATAATATTTATCAAGATCAGTCTGGGTATATAAATTTTTAAGATCGTCATAATGCCAGTTGATCATTTTTTCAGAAATAATATCGTGAAGTTTCGTTTTCAGGGCATAGCCTGTCAATCCAGCTGTTCCGTCATAATATCCGGCAGGTGCCTGCGCAGCAATATAAGAGGAAATTAAAATAATAGGAAGTAGAATTTTTTTCATGCCTTAAAATTGGGCGACTAAATTAGTGAAATAAAACATGTAAAAGACTGAAAATTTTATTAAGGAAATATTAATTCTCAAAATATAAAAAACTGGGAATTAAAATATTGAGGCTATAATAGCATGAACAAAATAATTTTTTTAGCATTCCGTCAATTTGGTTATCTTTGGGAACTAACTATTATCTAATATGAATACAGAGACTATTGACAACATCAAAATGATAGCGGAGACAGCTAAAGAATTTGCAGAAAAGAATATCCGACCGAATATTATGGAGTGGGATGAAAGCCAGACATTTCCAAAAGATCTTTTTCACCAGCTGGGAGAAATGGGATTTATGGGGATTGTAGTTCCTGAACAATACGGTGGCTCCGGTTTGGGATATCATGAGTATGTTGCTATTCTTGACGAAATTTCTCAGGTGGATCCATCAATCGGTCTTTCTGTAGCGGCTCACAATTCACTTTGCACCAACCATATCTATGAATTTGGAAACGAAGAACAAAGAAACAAATGGCTTCCTCAGCTGGCCACCGGAAAAGTGATCGGAGCCTGGGGATTGACAGAACACAATACGGGTTCGGATTCAGGAGGGATGTCTACAACTGCCGTAAAAGACGGGGATGAATGGATCATCAACGGAGCTAAGAACTTTATTACACACGCTATTTCTGGAGACATCGCCGTAGTGATGACCAGAACCGGTGAAAAAGGAGCCAAAAACAATTCTACAGCTTTCGTTTTAGAAAAAGGGATGCCTGGTTTCACTTCCGGAAAAAAAGAAAACAAACTGGGAATGCGTGCTTCCGAAACAGCAGAACTTATCTTTGACAACGTACGTGTACCGGATTCTCACCGTTTGGGAGAAGTAGGTGAAGGTTTCAAGCAGGCTATGAAAATTTTGGATGGCGGAAGAATTTCTATTGCTGCTTTAAGTTTAGGAACAGCAAGAGGAGCCTATAAAGCTGCTTTAAAATATGCTAAAGAAAGACACCAGTTCGGAAAATCAATCTCTGAATTCCAGGCGATCAACTTCATGCTTGCTGATATGGCAACGGAAATTGATGCTGCAGAACTTTTGATCCAAAGAGCTTCTACACTGAAAAATGCTAAGCAGAAAATGACCAAAGAAGGGGCAATGGCAAAACTATATGCTTCTGAAGCTTGCGTGAGAATTTCCAACAATGCAGTACAGATCTTCGGAGGTTACGGATATACAAAAGACTTCCCTGCTGAGAAATTCTACAGAGATTCCAAGCTTTGTACGATTGGTGAGGGAACTTCTGAGATCCAGAGACTGGTGATCGGAAGAGATATTACTAAATAACCCAAAATTGAATATCAATGATTAAACAGGCACTTTTAGGTGAATTTCTGTATGAAGCAGAAAACACCAGAAAAATTTTAAAAGCAATCCCTGACAGCGCTCTTGAATGGAAACCGTCTGAAAAAAACTGGACGACCGCCCAGCTGGCTTCTCATATTGCAGAAGTATACAACTGGTATGAACCCACCTTCAAACAGGACACTTTTGATATGGGAAAATACAAGTATAATAAAGGAGATATTTCCAAGGCTGAAAATATTCTTGCCAAATTTGAAGAAAATGTTGCCAAAGCACAGAAAGTGCTGGAAGACTCTGACGAATCCACGTATTTCAATGAATGGAAAATGGAAATGAATGGTAATGTTCTTTTCCCTCCTTCCCCAAGAGTACAGGTAGTAAGAGGTTTTCTGTATAATCATTTGTATCATCACAGAGGTGAGCTGGTTGTTTATTTAAGATCAACCGGAAATACAGTTCCTGGTCTTTACGGGCCTACAGCTGATGACAAAATGTAACTGAATAATTATTATTCATAGTAAAAATATGGCTGTTTCACTTTTTGAAACAGCTTTTTTATTGCCAGCCAACAAGATGTATAAATTTCTGCAAAAAACATACATTTTAGCATTAAAAATAACCTGTTAATTTTGTGAATTAATAATGAATTTTCGGTCAATATTATTGTCTCTTTTTTATAAATTAATTAAAAAAGTCACTTTAGTTTGATTTTTTCACTATAAAAAATTCAATTTTAACATTTCACTTTTCTTGTATTAATCGGCTTATTCAATATTATTTAATGTATTGCATAATATTTTAAACAAAGAATCAGAAATATTCTTAAATAATTTTATTTTTCGTAACATATTTTTTATTAGCTTTGATATTCCACAATCAAAACTTATATTTAATATGAAAAAACAATTAACCCTGATTGGAATGCTCCTTATTAGCGGTGTTTCTTTCGCACAAACTGACCGCCTTTGGTCTGAAAGCTCCAGAAAAGCTTCTTCAGAGATCTTTGAAAACAAAGCAGGCATTGAAAATCCGAAGGTGTACAGCCTTAATATAGACGGATTGAAAAGTGTTCTGGCAAGAGCTCCTAAAAGGCTGGCAGCCGGCGAAAAGTCTGAAATCATCGTTTCTTTTCCAAATTCTGAAGGCAGAATGGAAAATTTCAAAGTAAGAGAGAATTCCAACTTCACCCCGGAACTTGCCGCAAAATATCCGGACATTAAATCTTACGTAGGCCAGGGTCTTGACGACCCGAATTCTACAGTTTATTTCAGTGTTTCCCCACTTGGTTTATCTTCAATGGAAATCTATGGAGACAAATCAGCTGTATTTATCGAACCTTATTCCAAAGACCTTTCCACTTATGTTGTATACAGAAAATCTGATAAGAAGGATGATCTTAACAAATTTGAATGTACCGTAGTGGATGCGGCACAAAAAGGTGTGGCGAATTCCGGGCTTGCTGCAAGACCTAACGCAGATGATGCCAAACTAAGAACCTTCAGACTGGCTTTATCCTGTACAGGAGAATATACTGCGTATTTCGGGGGAACCAAAGCGCTGGCACTTGCTGCAATGAATACTACAATGACCCGTGTAAATGGTGTTTTTGAAAAAGATTTTGCTGCCAGAATGGTTCTGATCGCCAATAACGATGCCGTAATTTATACCAACGCTTCTACAGACCCTTATTCTGCCGCTTCAGGAATGAGCAGCTGGAATTCTCAGCTTCAAAGCACCCTAACCTCTGTAATCGGTGAAGCCAATTATGATATCGGACACTTATTCGGGGCTTCAGGAGGTGGAGGAAATGCAGGCTGTATCGGCTGTATCTGTACCAACGGATCAAAAGGAAGCGGATATACTTCACCGGCAGATGCCATTCCTTCAGGGGATAATTTTGATATCGATTATGTAGCTCACGAAATGGGGCATCAGTTCGGAGGAAATCACACTTTCTCAATGAATAACGAAGGAACAGGAGCGAATATGGAGCCTGGTTCAGGGTCAACCATCATGGGATATGCCGGAATTACCAGCCAGGATATTCAGCCACACTCTGATGCATTTTTCCATGCCATAAGCATTCAGCAGATCACCAACAATATTAAAGCGAAAACCTGCTCTGTAAATACGAATACAGGAAACTCAATTCCAACAGCGAATGCAGGCGCAGATTATACCATCCCAAAAGGAACTCCGTTTATGCTGACAGGTACATCAACGGATGCTGACGGAGATTCTCTGACTTATATCTGGGAACAAATGGATAACGCTTCTTCTTCCCAGACAGGAGCCAGCTCTGCAGCCAGCGCTACGAAAACTTCAGGACCTAACTTCAGATCATGGACACCTACAACTTCTCCTGTGAGATATTTCCCGAGAATGGCTTCCATATTAACAGGAGCTACCACTACAGCAGGAGCTGAAATCACTGTTGAAGCACTTTCTTCAGTAGCCAGAACACTCAATTTCAGGTTCACTGCCCGTGATAACAGAGCCGGGGGTTCAGGAAACAATTCTGACGATGCGGTAATCACTGTGAACGGAACTGCAGGACCATTCTCCGTAACATCACAAAACTCGGCAACAACGTACGCAGGCGGAAGTTCTCAAACCATTACATGGAATGTAGCAGGAACTACAGCAAACGGTGTAAATGCTGCCAATGTAGATATTCTTTGGTCTACAGACAACGGAAATACATGGACTACTCTATTGGCAGGAACTCCAAATGACGGCACACAGGCTGTGACGATTCCTAACGTTACCACTACAACAGGTAGAATCATGGTAAAAGGATCCAATCATATCTTCTTTGATGTGAATAATGCCAATATTTCAGTAAACGCAGGTTCCGGAACGCCTGATACCGTTGCTCCTACAGCTCCTACCCTTGCTGCTTCAGGAACAACTTCTACCAGCACAAATCTTTCATGGTCTGGTGCTACGGATAATGTAGGGGTTACAGGATATGATGTATACATGAATGCTTCATTGATCGGATCTACAGCTACTACAACGTATACCGTAACCGGATTAACTCCTTCTACAAATTACTCTTTCTCTGTGAAGGCAAAAGACGCAGCGGGAAATACATCCGTTTCAAGTAATACAGTAAATGTTACCACTCTTTCAGGAGGCGGAACGGTAACTTATTGCTCTGCTTCAGCATCCAATACAGCTGATGAAAGAATCGGAAACGTAAAATTCGGAACCATCAACAATACTTCTACAGGAACTGCGGGTTATGAAAACTTCACTTCAGTTTCTACCAATGTGACTGCAGGAAGTTCTTATACGATTTCTATAACTCCGGTTTGGACTTCTACAAAATACAGCGAAGCTTATGCTGTATACATTGATTATAACGGTGACGGAGACTTCACAGACAGCGGAGAACTTGCCTGGACAAAAGCAGGATCTACAACAACTCCGGTAACAGGATCTATTACCATTCCGACAACAGCTACAGCAGGATCTACAAGAATGAGAGTGATGATGAAATACAGCTCTATTCCGACCTCATCCTGTGAAGCCTATACTTACGGACAGGTGGAAGATTATACCCTTAATATCGCTTCTTCAGGAAGAGGTATTACAGCAGATACCAAAGACCTGATTACTGATATTAAACTGTTCCCTAACCCGGCAAAAGATGTACTGCATATCTCAAATACTACTTCTGAGGAATACAAAATCTTTGATATGGGTGGAAAACTGGTTGACTCAGGGAAGCTTCAAAGAGGCTCTGTCAATGTAGGCAGCCTGATCAAAGGTGCTTATATGATACAGATTGGGGAAACCGCCAAGAGATTCATTAAAGATTAATATCCTTTAAAATTTTAACGATGTTTAAACTGCCCCCACAGGGCAGTTTTTTTATTTTTCATCTGTGAATTTCTTTCAATTCAAGAATAAAGTCACAGAATATCATCATGTAAAAAATAAAAGCAATTAAAACATTTTACGAAATTAATTTTCATAAATAATATTATTTTAAATAAAACTACACATATTAAAGTTTTTTAGTTTAATTTTATCACCTGACAATATTCTTTTATTGTACCGTTGATCCAGTTGGTATTGCAGAGGGCACAGCTATCATTTTTTGATTAAAAATACTGTTATCCCCCTTCTGATTCCGTTTTTAAATATTATTAAAAAGTATTTATTCAGATCTGCTGTTGAACATTTCCGGGTACAACTATTTTTCCGAAGAGAATAATCCTGAAAAATCATTATAAAAGAGAGCCTGTTTCAAGAGTATCATTGCTATTCCCCGTAATACCCTATTTAATTTTTTAAATAATTTAATTTTTTTTATATGAAACATGTATTTAAGTATCTCTTTTTTTTCACTGTTGTTTTCACCTCAATGGCTTGCAGCTCAGACAGGGAAGAGGAAATTCAGTCTCCAAGTGATGTTACAATCGTATTCTATAAATCTGCTGACGAACTTGCTGTAACCTATGATCCGAACGGCAATGTAAACGCAAGTGTAAGAAGCCAGATATTTGAACTGTACAAACAAGGTAAATGGAGCGAACTGGAAACTCTTTTCAAAGCCAATAATCTGAATGGCGGATGGCCTCCTGCCAATGGCGGTTATAATATCGTTGATGAAGTTCCTCTTCAGGCCGGTCAGAAATTCGACAGATACAGCGGAGCGGTTGGAAGCTATAACGGAACCGGGGTTCCTACTTTAGGAGGAAGTTTTACCAGCCCTATCATCAATGGGTATGTGTATACTTTTACCCAAAGAGCGTTAAATCAACCCGAAGATAAGTATGATTTTTATTACGAAATCGATGTCTTGAATAATGCCATGCAGTTTAAAACGCAAACGGCCGATATCATTCCCTGGTTTAGCCAGACAGGAAAAGGAAAACAGACCATGTGGAAAATTCCTATCGACATCAATACCGGTTATCAGAAAACATGGAACAAGTTAGCAGAAGAAGGGTATATAAAAGTTACCATTAAAAAGAGTCCGAGCGGAAAATATCCTAACTTAGCAGGAACGGTTATTCAGCCCTAAATAAATTCAGATGTACGCAATATCAAAAAGAATCAACATACTCCAAAAAGCTACTGCCGCTAAAAGTACATTCATCAACGATGAAGCATTACCGTCTGCTGCAACTACATTCACGTGTTGTGATTGTGGCCAGGAAAATAATCTTGTAATAATTCCCTATCACTCCGGTTTCCCTGTTTTACAGATCTATCAGGGCAATAAGGTTCTTTCCAAAACCGATTTGTTATCAAACGGAATGGTTTCCGAAACCCCTCAGATGATGTCGCATTTTGGAGAACTGACAGTGCATAATCTGCCAACCTTATATTTTGGAACCGATTGTATATCGTGTCATACAAAGTACATCTGCATATTCAGCTATGGAGAAAAACAACCGGGATTAACCGTTCTGAATATCTCAGGCGTATGGAAGTATGAAGAAGTGATATAATAACTCTATCTAAACAAAAAAATCCCGTTGAACCGGGATTTTTTATTTTTTACATTTCAATTTATTTGATTTCTACAGGAACTGAGATTTTATCCCAATCCATTGTAAATCCATTGCTGTTTATTTTATAAACCAAACTTTCCTGTGTTGCAGGTAAAGCCTTTGTTTTTACGTCAACACGTAAGGCATCTTTTGATTCTTCGTATTTATAAGCGCCCCATTGTTTGGGTTCTTTATTAAAAATTGCAGTCCAGGTTCCGCTTTCTTTAGGAATTAAGAAAAAGCTGTATTTACCTGCAGCCAGTTTTTTACCCTGAACGGTAATATCTTTATCCGTTTCAAAAGTAGTTGCTTCATTGGCTCCCGCACGCCAAACTTTATTATATGCTTCCAACCCCCCCCAGATTGTACGTCCTTTAACAGAAGGGCTGCTATAGGCAATGGTAATATTTGCATCTTTAATTTTTCCAGTAGCAGTAGCCGGAGGGCTGGCAGGTTTTTTAGTTTCCTGTGCAAAGGCGTTCAAGGAGATTGTCATTGTCGCAACAAGTACGGCGGCAGATTTAATGATTGTTTTCATATTATTTTTATTTGTTTGTTTTTATTATTATTTGCTTACGAATTTACTTCTTTCTGTTTATAAAACAACAAACCGATTGCAGAAAATATAATCACTGCTGCCGCACCAATGACATTAAGCCAAAGGAAAGAAACAATATCGAACTGATACACGGCAATCACCGCAATTTCTGATAAAATGGCAGCAATAAATACATTGGAACCGGTAATTTTTTTATAGTAAAAGGCAACAAGAAAAATCCCCAATATCGGGCCATAAAAAAGAGAGCCCAATACATTTACAGCTTCAATAAGGGAACCCATCTGAGTAGCAAACATCGCTACACCGATTGAGAAAATACCCCATGCTAAAGTATGCAGACGGCTATACTTCAATTCGGTGGCATCATCAGGAATTTCTTTGCTGAATATTAAATGAACATCTTTCAATGAACAGGCAGCAAGGGAATTCAGCGCTGCCGAAATTGAGCCCCAGCTAGCCAGAAAAATAACGGCAAACAGTAAACCTATCATCCCTGCAGGCAAGGTATTTTTTACGAAATACAGGAAAATATAATTTGTATCCGTTTTTTCCGCATTATAGCTTGAATTATTGATTGCTTCCTCTACCCTTCCATGAAGTGCTTTCACCTCTGTTTGTGTCTTTTTAAAATCCTGAATTGCTTTTATAAGTTGCGGAGAATTATTTTCTTTCAGCTTTAAAATTTCTTTCGATTCTGCATTAAATTGTATTTGCAATTCCTGATGCTCTTTTTCAAAAACCGCAGCCTGTTCAGGTTTTGTTTCCTTTAAATGCTGGTAAGAGCGCTCGTTAAAATAAATCGGGGCCGGTTTCAGAGAAAAGAAAGCGAAAAGTAAAGCACCAATCATGAGAATAGCAAACTGCATCGGAATTTTAACCAATCCGTTCAACAGCAGACCCATTTTTGCATTGGTATTGTCTTTTGCCGTAATATACCTCCCAACCTGACTCTGATCTGTACCAAAGTAAGACAAGGCCAGAAAAAAACCGCCAATTAAACCGCTCCAGATATTGTATTTATCCTTCCAGTCGAATTCTGTAGTGATGACATTGAGCTTTCCGGATTTCCCAGCCAGATAAAGTGCATCGTTAAAACCAATGCCATCCGGCATATTCTGAATAAGCAGATACCCGGCAAAGGCCATTGTACCCAGAATAATGAGAAACTGCAGCTTTTGGGTGTGTGCGATTGCTTTAGCTCCGCCAACATAGGTATAAATCAACAGAATCCCACCTGTTAAAACATTGGTTAAATAAATATTCCAGTTCAGAACGCTTGACAGAATGATACTCGGGGCATAAATGCTGATCCCCGTTGATAAACCTCTGGAAAAAAGAAAAAGCAGTGAAGTGAGTACCCTTGTTTTTTTATCAAAACGGTTTTCTAAATATTCATAGGCGGTGTAAACATTTAAGCGCTGAAAAATCGGAATGAAAGTAATACAGATCACAATCATCGCCAAAGGTAGCCCAAAATAATACTGCACGAAACGCATCCCGTCTGTATATGCCTGACCCGGTGCTGAAAGAAATGTAATGGCACTTGCCTGAGTCGCCATAATACCTAAAAGTACAATGTACCAAGGCATTTTATTATCTGCTTTCAGGTAGGATGCATTGCTCTTTTGGCCACGACCAATAAATACACCGTACACAACCACTACCACCAGGGTAAAAATTAAAACTGTCCAATCTAAATTACTCATGCCCAGAATTTAGTAAACCAATAATATAATACGATCTGCAATACTAATGCAGCAGCTAATAACAGATACCAGGTATTCCAATTTTTAAGTTTTTTGTTCATTAGTTTTTCTGTGCTGATAAAAAGTTTAAAAATAAACGTGCCGCCCCCACATTTCCGGCAGGCAGTTGCCTGAAAAACGCTAAAGGAGTATAAATAAAATTCCCTTTTCCGTATTTGGCATATAAAGTTGATCCCTGAAGAGGTTCTTCATCTGTATCGTGCATTTCAAAAAGCGGTTCATAGGCTGCATCCCATTGCGCAGGGAAATAGGCGCCACGCTCCTGTACCCAGCCTTTAAAATCATCCGTAGTAATTTTGTTCGGAAAGTTGAGTAGTTTATGATTGGGATTTAAAAACCTCACTTCTGCATTTTCTTCTGTTACCCGCTTATTGGCAATGCTGAAATTATACATCCCTAATTTGTCAACGGTTGTATCCTGGTTGGTGTTGTACTGCATCACCAGATTACCTCCGGCTTTTGCATAAGACCATAGAAAAGGCATCCATCGCCCCAGCTTTTTCTCCGTGTTATTGGCACGAACACCCAATACGATAGCATCATATTGTGACAGCTTGCTTGGACTGCCGTTTCCTCCGGATTCACTTGTATTGCCATAAAAATCTTCATCTTTCAGAACATCTACCTGGATCCCTGCAATACGCAGAAAATCAGGAATAAAATCACCTGCACCTTCTATATAACCCACTTTTTTAACCTTCGTCTGAATATCACCTTTCATTACGGTTACCGTTGCAGGCGTAAAATATTGCAAGGAGGGTAAATGCGGGTACTGAATTAATACCTGTTTTTTATTATAAGTGCCTCCATCTGCAACAAAATTGGCATCCATTTGTAAACGAGATGAATGTATTGCAGCAAGCTTAGTTTTTGGAATCACGTAATCTATGGTGCTATCTTTTCCATTGAGTGAGTTTACATCGGTGCTTCCTATTCTCTCACCGTTGTACATCAGGTTCAGAATGCCTTTACTGAACTGTTTGCTTGAATTAACCTTAACATTTAAACTCAAATGTAAATCTTCATTTTCTTTGACCACATAAAGAGGTTGTGTAAATTTCAGTTCCAATGCAGGAACAATGCGCAAGGCTTCTACCACATCACCACGCACCGGGTCTAATTTTTTGAAAGATAAAGGAAGTTTAACCTGAAACTTTTCTGAACCGATTTTTAAACCAAGCAAAACATTCAGTGGTGATTCCGCTTCGGGTAAACCGATTAAAGTATCATTTGGCACAGAGAAAACTCCTGAATTCGTAGGAGGTTTTGCCAGCCAGTAAGGTTCTGTGAGTGCTGCATCGGCAGGAATCTGAATTTTATGCTCTATGGTAATTAAAGAATCTTTTGAGAGTTCCCGGTTAACGCTTTCCGGTTGGTTCAGCCATTGTACATTTTCTAAAATCACAGGATTCACAGCTCTTGAGATGAGATTTAACCTGAAACTGTAATCGTCTCCGGCAACTGCTTCAGACTTATTGGTGACTACCTCACCCATAAATCCGGCACAGCTTAAAATGATATGGTCGAGAGATTTGATTTTATCCTTTTTTACTTCAATATCTTTCAGGGCCATCACTTTTTTTCGCAAAGCAAGCAAAGCAGGTAAACTCTGGTCAGGATTATTGAAATTGAAAGTTGAAATAATTTTATCTAATGTCTGGTCAATATCTGCATTTCCTTCTGAAGTCCAGGTTCTGACAACTCCGTCAAAAAGTGTTGCTTTTGCAGGTTCGCCGATAACGTGGGCAAAGTATTCTGTTCTGATGCCGGCTACAGACTGTGTTCCTGCCCCCTGGCTTTTATGTAAACTTCTGCTTAATCCTGCCAGTTCACCATATCCCATTCCCAGTTGTGCGTCATATTGGCCAACCGTGACCTTGAGTTGATTTTCAGCAGTCGTATTGACCCCGCCAAACCGGAAAGTATTCCATAATACACGTTTTGGCTGCCATGCATTCACATATTTCAGCTGATCCGGGAAAGCGGTTTTATCACCTGCCAACTTAAAAGCTCTTTCTGCCACCACAGCCGAAGCCGCATGCTGCCCGTGGCCAGCCGCAGCAGTAGGAGGAAAACGACAAATGATAACATCAGGGCGGAATTTGCGGATTACCCATACTACATCAGCTATAATGCTGTTTTCATCCCATTGTTTAAAGGTATCGGTCGTATTTTTAGAGAACCCGAAATCAATCGCCCGGGTAAAAAACTGTTGGGCGCCGTCTAACTTTCTTGCCTCTAAAAGCTCATGCGTTCTGATCAGGCCCAACGCAGCACCTTGCTCTGTACCTAATAAATTCTGGCCTCCGTCACCTCTGGTTAAAGACAGATAGCCTGTTTCTACATTTTGATCGTTGATCAGCCAGGAAAGTAATCCTGTATTTTCATCATCGGGATGAGCCGCAAGGTATAAAACTTTAGGAAGATGTTTAAGGGTTTTGAGTTCACGGTAAATGTCAGATGATTTGGAGGGCCGGACCTGCTGGGCCAAACAAAAAACCGTATTAAAGCCAAGAATAAATACAGTGCTTACTTTTTTGAACATTTAAATTTGCTTTGTGACAAATATAAGTAAATCATCTTTCTTTCAAACATAAAAGAATCAGACTGTGAATTTCACAAAAAAGCTGCTTAAAACTGACCACAAAATCACAAAAGTTTTTTTGAAGATCAAAGATTTTCATCTTAAGAGTATTTCATTCAGTGATATTTCCTTATTTTTCTAAAGTGTACTAAGTGTTGAAAAATAGAAAGATTAACGCAAATTTCATTGATAATTCCGTTTTATTTTAGGTGGGCAAAGGCATGCAACTTTGTCGCTGATGAAGCGTAGGGATAAGCGTATGCTTCGACGAATCAACGAAGTTGATACTATCCTTTGCTCCCTTAAAAATCAGCAACATCGCAAATAAAATCTTTGCGTCAAAAAACACTCATCAATATATTAATCATCTGTATCAGCTCCCAACTTTTTATTTATACCCAAGCTTCTTATTCTGAATGGGTATCAGCCATTTTTCTTTTCTCTCCTTCTTTGAAGAATAATATGTGCAGCATCCAGCATTTTAACAGTATGGATGTAAGGCATCACGATATTCCTTTCCGGTAGATTTTCATAGACACCCATTGAGAAATAGACGATTCCGGACATAAAATAATCAAATTCTTTGAGGGTATATTCCCTGAATGCTTTTTTGAAAACCAGCAACGGATTCCGGTATTCCTTCTCCGAAAGCAGACCAAGAACCCACGGGGAAATCTTTTCAGTCTTGGCATCAACTGTCCATTTTCTTTCCTTCAGCATGATGAGATAACCTGCCCGGATCAGCAACCTCATCGACTGGCAAAACTCAAAGATCTCCGCCGGATCTTCATTGATCCAGCTATTTCTCTTTACTGCATAGTTCATAATGTTGCTGAGCCTTTTTTTGGAAACATCCAGCTCATTGAACTGAAAGAATGTTTCCATCAGCTGTAACCCGGAGTTCTTCTTTTCTGCCCGAAACCGGGGATTGAAATGTGTTTTTATCTTTTTCATTGTTTGTATTTTTTTATAAATGTAAGAAAAAAACAATTGAAACACATATATGTGTTGATGAAAAATTTTAGAAAGTCCAAAATTTACTAAATGTATAAATGGGAAATAGAGGAATTAAAATTTCAAATTGGAAAGCTTATTCAATTATATAGGTTAAAAAGAGGGCTTTCACAGTTTCAGCTTGGAACTGAGCTTAATATCTCAAGTAACCATGTGGGTAGAATTGAAAGGGCAGAAACTAATCCCACCATTGAAAGTCTTGTTACCTTCTGTAATTTTCTTGAAATTGATCTACTACATTTATTTACAAAACTCAATGAAAAAGAGTTAAAGAAGATTGAAAGTGAAATAGATCAACTACAAAAAGAATTTAAAAATCAAAATAAGAGAAAATCCTGACGAAAGTTGGGATTTTTTAATCTATAGATTTATTATTAGTATATTCAAATGAATAAAAAATATAACTATGAGTACATACTTACACTTATCAAATGACAGAAATGAAGAACCTCGTTTTATGCACCCAATCACTAATCTTATTACTGAAGAAATAGGACAAGAGTTTGAATATGATGACCATTACTATTTTCAATTAACTGAAAAAGCAATAAAAGATTTTAAAAATCATAATTTAACAAAAGGGACATATATAATAGCTCAGAAATACTACACTGAAATTGGACAATATTGGACAGTTATAATGTATAAAAAAAAGAAGGAGAGGAAGAGGAGAAATAAATAACATTATTAATAGGTTTAGTAAAAATTAAGAATTTAAAAAGTTAAAAACTAAATGAGTAATAGAAAGAAAGTTTTTATCTCATATTCTTGGGATAACGAAGAACATCAAAATTGGGTATTGAAATTAGCAAATGATTTAATTTCGAAATACGGAGTTGATGTTATTTTAGACCAATTTGATTTAAATGCAGGAAAAGAGTTAACATACTTTATGGAAAATGCTATTTCAGAAGCAGACAAAGTTCTTGTTATCCTGACTCCAAACTACAAACAAAGAGCGGAAAAAAGAGAAAAAGGTGTTGGATATGAAACTTCAATTATTTCACAAGATATATTATCATCATCACTTTCTAAAATTAAATTTATTCCCATATTAAGAATAGGTACTCAAGTGACTTCGGCTCCTTCGCATTTGGTATCAAAATTATATCATAATATGGTTGATGATACAAAATATTATAGTAAGCTATTAGAGTTAGCAAAATTGATTTATGATAAAAACCTCATTGAAAAACCTGATTTAGGCGCAATTCCTAATTTTGATGATATTAAAATAATTGATCCTTTACTAGATATTATAAATGAATTTACATCAGAATCCAGTTTAAATAATAAATTAGATAGAATTGTCGATAGTTATCAAGGTGCCAATATATTAGCAAAAGAAAAAGATCTTATTATAAGTGTAGTTCAACAAAAAGGAGAATTTTATACAGAAAATACACAGTTAGAAATTAAAACTCATTATGATAATCGGGAATCTATTAAAATTAACTGTATGGGATATTCAGCAATTATTAACTTTAATGGAATCGCAACTAATACAGCTAAATATGCAATATTGTTAGTCAGGTATTTTAGGGGCTATATAAGTTTCAGCAACTCTCCTATGTATTTTCCTGGTGAAGAACCTAAACAGATTTCAAGTATTGAATATAAATTCGATATAGACAAATCTGAAAATGTTATATGGAAATCGAAATCCGAGAACTTTACATCAGAAAAATTAATAAATGAAGTATACGCAACAATAATAACAGATTTAAAAAATGCAAAATCGAAAAACTTCAGATAATTTGTGATATCCACAACTTAGTCTGATAGCTTAATTCTAAAAACATTTATAAGTTATCCCGCTCTCCGAAATCTATTGGTTTTGCTGCAGGTTTAAAGGAAATCTTATTTACCAGCTTAAATTCTCACAAACTTCTTCAGCAGAGATCAAAAAACAAAAAAATCCCAACCTTCATTGGGATTTTCAAGCAAAAGAATCTACAGCCTCTATTATTACAGGAATTTCCCACGAAAAAATGCCGGATATTTTCGTATCCGGCATTTTATAATATTAAACTATTGATCTATTTTTACCTTATTCGCTAATCGTTTCCTGATGCTGCTCACAAACTCCTTTGAAACGCCAAATAAGCTCTTTAGTCTTAAAAAGAAAAGACCAAAAATTCAAAACTGGAAACTCATACAGTTGCCACAATTTTAATTTCGACAAGCTGTCCGGGCAATGCAAGCCCGCTTACTCCAACCATTGTACTGGCTACAGCTTCAGGATTATCGTAAAATTCTGTTTTGAAATTTTTTCTTGCCTCAAATGCCGTCGTCATATCCATTGCATAGATAACTTCTTCCACCACATTTTCCATCTTCATATCATACCTTGACAATAATTCTTTAATATTTGCATAAGTTTGTTTCATTTGTGCTTCCATTCCTTCTGCCAATTTGCCTTTTTCGTTGTGACCCAACTGACCGGAAATCCAAACGGTGTTTCCTTTTTTTACCGCCTGGGCATATCCATAAATATCTTCCCAAGGCATTCCAAAACCTTCTGCTTTTTTGTTTTCCTGTACCATTTTTTTATTGTTTAAATTAATAAGGCAAATGTAGAACGGATAAAAATCTTAGAAATTTAACTGGTTTAATAAATAATCTTTTCTTTTATTCTAAATAAAAAAGGTGGTTTACCTATTCTGCATAACCACCCTAATAATTCTTCGAATTTTCGCTATCATTTCAAGAAAGGAAAATTTCCTGCTTATTATTTTTGTTTCTCTTTATTCGCTAATCGTTTCCTGATGGTGCTTACAAACTCCTTTGAAACGCCAAGGTACGATGCAATATAATATTGCGCCACACGCTGCGGAATGGTAGGATACACCCTGATAAATTCCAGATAACGGTCTGTAGCAGGTTGAGAAATGGTGTTAACCAGTCGGTTTTGAAGCGTCACCACATACCGCTGCATCATCAGCCGGAATGCTCTTTCAAACTTCGGAACCTTCTGCATCAGTTCCTCTTTAGTTTCCGGATTCAACATGTAAATTTCGGTGTCTTCCAGGGCTTCTATAAAAATCTTCGAGGGCGTTCTATTATTAAAAGAGTCAATATCGGTAATCCACCAATCTTCAACCGCAAACAGAAGGGTTACTTCAAAACCGTTTTCATCCAGATAATACGTTCGTACACAGCCTTCTTTTATAAACCCTTCAAATTGACAAACCTCTCCTGCACGTAGAAGATGTGTTTTCTTCGGGAACTTCTGAAGCGTCAGCAAACCTTCATATATATTTTCTTCTTCCGGGGTCAGGATCACAAACCGTGAGATGTTTTTGATAATATTTTGAAACATACATTTATTTTACAGCCGCAAATTAGAAAAAAGCCTGTAAAATTCATAGTTCAGAAGCTATTTCATGATCCAAAAATGTTAAGATTTAATGATGATCTGAAGAAAAGATTGAGATCCGAAAGCAAATTAAGCAGCCAAAACAAAAAAAATGTTGTCAACAGGTACGAAATTAAACTAGATTAATTTCAGTGAAAGCGAACTATCCTACATTTGCTAAAGAATTAAGACAACAAAAAATTATAAAATAAAATATTCATTAACATTAAAAATTTAAAACTATGAGCACATTTACATTAAAAGACGGAACAGAGATTTTTTATAAAGACCAGGGAGCAGGACCTGTATTGATGTTTCACCACGGATGGCCGCTATCATCAGACGATTGGGATGCACAGGTTATCTTTTTCTTACAGAGAGGTTACCGGGTAATTTCCCATGACAGAAGAGGCCACGGCCGTTCAAGCCAGAACATCTACAATCACACCATAGAGCAATATGCTTCTGACGCTGCAGAACTTGTAGAATTCCTTGATTTGAAAGATGTGGTACACATAGGACACTCTACAGGAGGTGGTGAAGTCATCCGATATGTACATAAATATGCCAACGGCAGAGCAAAAAAAGCAGTTTTAATCAGTGCTGTTCCACCAGTAATGGTAAAAAGTGAAAACAATCCTGACGGGGTTCCAATGGAAGTTTTTGATGGGATCAGAGAGCAGACTTTGAATAACAGAAACCAGTTTTATTTTGATCTGACTTTCCCTTTCTACGGATACAACAGAGAAGGAGCCAATGTAAAAGACGGTGTACAAAGAAACTGGTGGAGACAAGGAATGATGGGTGGTATTGTAGCTCATTATGAGGGAATCAAAGCATTTTCTGAAACTGATTTCACTGAAGATCTGAAAGCGGTAGATATTCCGGTTTTGGTGCTTCATGGTGAAGATGATCAGATTGTACCGATCGAAAATTCTGCTATAAAATCTGCCAAACTATTGAAAAACGGAAAATTGATTACGTATCCCGGTTTTCCTCACGGAATGCCCACTACGGAACACAAAACAATTAATAAAGATCTTTTAGAATTTATTGAAGCTTAATAAAAAGCAATATAAAAAAGAGATGAATCAAACTGATTCATCTCTTTATGTTTAGAGTACTTTCAAAGCAATGATTTTATTTACCGGCTCTGCTCTACGGTTTTGCGCCTTGCTCAGCCGGTGCTTTCTGTAGAATTTGTATGGCTCCGGTCGCCGTATTTCCGTAAAGCTGAATATAAATATCATCGCCATTTGGTCTTCTTATGACATACACTTTTACGGGTTCATTCCAATAATCTATAGATCCTTCTTCGCCAAAGTATTTGGCTTCTTCTTTTATTCTGTCAAGCTCTTGCTGAGCAACTTTACCATCAAATATTTTTACACCACCTACTTTTGTAATCGCATCATCATAGCTTTTCAGAAAATAGGGTAACGACCAGTCTTCTGTATTGCTTTTTTCGTTGATTATGTACGTTTTCCAAACTTTTCCTTCTATTGGCGTCATTATGCCGTTAAGTGGAAAAAACAGCATGTCATAACTTCTTTGTACCGGTTTGTTTTGAGATTCCAGTCCTTTGGGAAAGCTGAAAAAAGGCAGTTCACCCACTTCAGCGTTGGAAACCGGTATGGAGTTGATATCAAATTGAGCAGTTCCTCCCGGAGATTTTTCTACAGCTGTGGTATTATCTACTGCGACAGTATCCTTTGCTTCTGTTTTCTGTTCAGTCTTTTTGTTACAGGCAGCAAGCAAGGCGCCCATTGATAGAATAATCAGTGTCTTCTTCATTTTAATAAATTTAGTTTTTGGGTGTATAATTTTTAAAAATAGTGAATGATGATACAGCAAGAATCCTTCTTCATCAGAATTGTTCTGTATAATTTTATACTGCACTATTTTGCGGCTCTAACTTACAAATAAAATGCGAATGTAAATTCCTTAGTTTTAAGGATTTTAATGATTAAAAAGATAATATACTGATGATATAATTTTTTAACACAAAGTTTTTATTTTTAGAATTGCTGATCTTTAAGGAAGCAAAGCATAGAATCAACTCTGTTGATTTGTCGAAGCGCTTCATCAGTGACGAAGTCGCATCACTTTTGCCCATCTAAAATACGACGGAATTCTTCATTTGCGTTAAAATTAATTCCAGGTATGAGCTATGAAAGACCTAAAAATTTATGTTCTTCTGATTATATTCTGTGTAAGACTGATATAATTAAACATACAAAATGTTGCTATCGCCCCAAACGTATGCCATAAAAAGTGGGTTCCGAAACTGAACCATTCCCATTTATCAGCGATACGGAAGGTCAATGCTAAAACAAACGACAATAGAGCAAAACCTACCCATTTACCAGCTTTCCATTCGGTATAAATCAAATACTTCAATACCGAGAAAAGGACAAATGAGGCCATCACTGCATAATTTACGTTGATAAAAAGAGACATATTATCTGCCAAAATCCAGTTTCTCAAACCAAACATGAGTACCAGATATCCGAGAACCGTTACAACAGCATAATACCATCTGGTGCTCTGCGCTACAAAATAAAATCCGGCAGACAGACATAATAACATAATGGGCAGCCAATCCATCATAATAAATACCGGCCATTGTCTGAAAGAATGATAAACAGTTCCTCCTATAGCACCAATATATAATAAAACCAGACAGTAGGCTAAAAAAGGATATTGCTTAAAATTACCTTTTATTTTTATGGTCCAGAAAATGGCTAAGACTAAAAAAAACACGGCAGTTACTGCGTTTAAGGGCTCAGGAAAAAACTGGGCCATATCTGTTTCTTTATATAACATACCTCCGTCCGGAGGTAATTGGTTTATTGGCATTGTTCTCTTTATATCTGTTCTACAAATGCTTTATTTCACTTCTCTAAAGATAGAAAATTGATTCAGTTTTTTAATTCATTCTTTAAAAAGATTTTTCTTCACGGCAATAATTAAAGTAACTAAAACCCAATCATCTGTTCTTTTTTTAAATGCTTACAGATTGATCAGATAATGCAGGTTTTATCTCATCTGGATTTGCCTAATCATTGTATTTCAGGACTTATGTTATCCCCTTTCATCAATGCATTTTTTCCTGCTGTATATTTCCCATTTTACAAATCCTTTTCTATCTTTGTGGGAAATAAAAAAATTCATGGATAAAATTGATAGTCTGAACCAAGTAGCAGAATTCCATACTACTTTCAAAGCCCCTATTTTAGATACCCCACAAATTCCTTCTCCTGAAAGATGCAATCTTAGAGTAGAGCTTCTACAGGAAGAGCTGAACGAGCTGAAACAAGCCATTGCAGACAATAATATCGTAGAAATTGCTGATGCATTGTGTGATTTACAGTACGTTTTGAGTGGTGCCGTACTTGAATTCGGACTTGGCAATAAATTTGTAGAGTTATTCAACGAGGTTCAGCGTTCCAATATGTCGAAGGCATGTGACAATGAAGAGCAGGCAAAGGAAACAGTTGAATTCTATAAAGAAAAAGAGGTAGAGTCTTTTTATGAGAAGTCTGGAGAAAAATTCAATGTATACAGACAGGCAGATCATAAAGTATTAAAGAATAAATACTACTCTCCTGCTGATTTAAAATCAATTATTGAGAAATAAAATATGAAGAAATTTATTACAAATCTTGTTGCCCTTTCAAGCTTATTTCTAGCTGCCCAGCAATTCAGTGCCCAGAAAGTGGTAGTCAACCGTGAGGTTACTACCGAGAAGGATGGCAAAATGCTTTTGGGCCATCAGCTGAAAGATCAGTTTCTAAAAGCACCTTATTCAGACTGGTATGTAAAGGAACATGACGAGTATAGCATTGATCAGAAAGCTGTAAGCGAACTTAAAAAAGGAAAACTGGGTTCTTACGACCTGATTGTTTTCATGGGAACATGGTGTGAAGACAGCCACAGAGATATTCCGAGACTGATGAAGATTCTGGAAGAAGCCAATTACCCGGACAGCAAACTCACCATTATTGCCGTGAACCGCAAAAAAGAATCTCCTTCCGGAGACGAAGGTCTTTACAATGTACAGAAAGTACCTACCATTATTGTAAAAAGGTATGGCAAAGAGGTGGGCAGAATTGTAGAAATGCCTACCACAGGATATATTGAAAGAGATCTGGTTCAGATTTTGAAAAAAAATGATTCTTCTGTCATCAAAGAAATTTTTAAATAGATTTTGAGAAATTATAAAACAATTTTATCGTTTGTAGCAGGTGCAGGAGTAATGGTACTTCTATTCTTCGGCCTTAAGTCTTGTCTGAATCTTGGCAATAAAACGGAAAAGTCTGATTATTATATTCTGACCAACCAGATTTCAAAGATGAATAAGATGGTGGTGATGGAGCAGAATACTTCCAGTATGCAGAAAACCAAAATGGGCTATGAAGTTTTCGGGAAAGAAATTTCAAGTAACAGTATTATTACCTATACAAAAACCAATGCCCAGGTTTCTTATGATCTTAATAAAATGAAGATCGAAGTAGATTCCATCAACAAAAAACTGGTGATCACAGAACTACCTGATGCAGACATAAGAATTACCCCAAGCGTTGAGATCCAGTCTCTGGATGATTCCTTTGTCAACAGGATTTCAGAGAAAGACATCAAAAATGTAACGGAAAAAGCTAAAGAAACAGCCCTTAAATCAATTGACCAGAATCAGTTGAGAAGCGAAGGACGTAAGCAGCTGATGGAAAATCTGGATAATATTTTTGTATTGGCAAAAGCTCTGAATTATACAATAGAAGATAAGACCGGAAAGATTGGTATTTTAGGACTTTAGCATATACACATTCCGTTTGGCAAATACTTTGAATGATATATAAAAATTTAAAGTTATGGATTCAAAAGGAAACAGCCCAAAGAAAGAATCTGCTAATACTGCAGAAACGAAAAAGCAGAATCAGGATTTCCAGGATATTCCTGCTTCATCGAAAAAGACCAATCCACCTGAAATTGATAAGGAAGACATTCAAAAAGCTTCAAAAAACAAATCAGGAAAAACGGATAATACAAAAAACAAAAGTTGACCGCTAAGGTTTGTAATATTCTTTAAAACAAAAATTCTGTCTCATAACGAGGCAGGATTTTTTATTTTAACGGATCAAGATAAGGCTTTTCTTTTTACATACACCTTGTCATTCTGCTAGAAATCCAGCCTTACAAGCTGTAACTTAGACTTTTTTAAACCACAAAAGATACAAAAGCTCTTAAACACTTTAGTTTTTTTAGCTACAAGCTATGCGTATAAGAAGTACACAGAAGTTATTGAAAATCTCTGATTTTCTTTATTTTGTACGATCTTTGTAACTCAATACATACTTTGTCATTCCGCAAAGAATCTAGCCTTACTAATTGTAACTTAAAATATTTTTCAACCACAAAAGACACAAAAGCTCTTAAACACTTTAGTTTTAAGCTACAAGCTATGCGTATAAGAAGTACACAGAAGTTCCTGAAAATCTCCGATTTTCTTTATTTATCCTTTGTAATTAATACAAATAGGATTTAACAAAAAGATTAAACTCCCCCCTTTGCTGAGTGAAACGCCTTTGCGACCGAAAAAATATACAGCATGAAAAATCCATAAGCGAACTCTTGCATTTAACTTATACCTTATTTATAAGTATTATGATTGATCTTAACTTTCCTTAAATAGCTTCATCATTCTTAATGTTTTAAAATAATTTTAAAAATCTATGCCATCTGCGAGAAACAAAAAATACCCATCACACAAAGCAAAAGGTTCCGTCTCATACGAGGCGGAACCTTTCTTCTAACTATCTATCTAAGTGAACTTTGTTTTCTATTTATACAATCGTTGATTTTCCGATCTTTACATTTTCAAAATTATAATAAGACTTCTCTGAATATCTGATATAATCTGCAATAAAGCTTCCGACCTCACTGGTAGAATAATATTGCTTGGTATTCAGATCAATGGTAACATATTTATTTTCAATAGCATGTTCTACAGACTGTCTCAGCTTGCTGGCAGCCGGCTGTAGCCCAAGATGATCCAGCATCATTGCCACACTTAAAATGGACGCTATAGGATTGGCGATTCCCTTTCCTTTTGCCTGCGGATAAGATCCATGGATAGGTTCAAACAGTGAGTTTTTCTCCCCAACAGATGCCGAAGGAAGCAATCCTATTGACCCACCGATAACACTTGCTTCATCAGAAATGATATCGCCAAACATATTTTCTGTCAGGATCACATCAAACTGCTTCGGATTCAGGATCAGTTGCATCGCTGCATTATCTACAAACATATAATCCAATTGTACTTCAGGATATTCCGGGGCAATTTCCTGACAGATTTTTCGCCACAATCTCGAAGTATCCAATACATTGGCTTTATCAATCAGGGTCAGTTTTTTATTTCTTTTCTGTGCTTCCTGAAATGCCATGTGAGCGATCGGAATAATGTCTTCTCTGCTGTATTTACATATGTCGTAAGCGTATTCACCTTCCGGGTCTGTAAATTTTTCGCCAAAATAGATCCCGCTTACCAGTTCTCTGAAAATCTGGATATCAGCCCCTTCAATGATTTCTCTTTTGAGCGGGCTCTTTTCGATCAGGGATGCATAAGTCTTTAAAGGACGGATATTGGCAAATAATCCTAATTCTTTACGAAGCTTTAAAAGTCCCTGCTCCGGTCTCACTTTGGCCTCAGGGTTATTATCAAAAGCAGGATCACCAATAGCTCCGAAAAGGACAGCATCTGATTCTTTGCAGATCTTCAGTGTTTCTTCAGGAAGTGGATTTCCTGTCTGAAAAATAGCTTCAGCGCCAATCAGACCATATTCAAAATGGAATTTGTATTGAAAAGCCTCAGCAATTACATCCAGTATTTTGATGCTTTCACTGATGATCTCCGGCCCGATTCCGTCTCCGGGAAGGACTGCGATTTTAAAATAATTGTTGCTCATTGGTTTTTTGTGTTTTTAGTTCAAATTCTATGATCGCCTGTTTTCTGCTGATTAAAAAATCAATATCATCATAGCCGTTTAAAAGGCATATTTTCTTATAGGAATCAATCTCGAAGGTTTCGGTGGTATCTTTAAAGCTGATGGACTGTAATTCAACATCAATAGCAATTTCATTATCCGGGTTTTCATGAATGCCTTCTAAGATTTCTTTTAAAAATTCTTCAGAAACTTTTACGGGAAGAAGTCCGTTATTCAGTGCATTGCCTTTGAAAATATCGGCAAAATAGCTTGAAACAATTACCTTAAAACCATAATCTGTTAAAGACCAGGCGGCGTGCTCACGACTGCTTCCACATCCGAAGTTGTTTCCTGCCACTAAAATTTCACCTTTAAATTTCGGATTATTCAGGACAAAGTCCGGATTCGGTTCTCCGGTATGAATATTGAATCTCCAGTCTCTGAAAAGATTTTCTCCAAAACCCTTTCTGTCTATACTTTTTAAAAATCTTGCCGGAATAATCTGATCCGTATCTATATTTTCTGCCGGTAATGGAACCGCAGTAGATTTTATGACAACTAATTTTTGCATTTGCTCTTTTAATCTGTTTAATTTAAGCTTTCAAAAGCTGAGATTCTACCTTCTATAGCAGCTTTGGCAGCCGTTAACGGACTTGCCAGGATCGTTCTTGCTCCCTGCCCCTGTCTGCCTTCAAAATTCCTGTTGGAAGTGGAAACACAGTACTCTCCTTCCGGGATTTTATCATCATTCATGGCAAGACATGCCGAACAGCCGGGTTGACGGATCTGGAATCCTGCATCACTGAATATTTTATCAAGCCCTTCTTCATAAATCTGTTTTACAACCTGCTGTGAACCTGGAACAATCAGTGCCTTCACCGCTTCAGATTTACTTTTACCTTTAATATACTGGGCTGCCGAACGGAAGTCTTCTATTCTTGCATTGGTACAGCTTCCTATGAAAACATAATTAACTTTAATGCTCGAAAGTGCCTGCCCGGCTTCCAGTCCCATATACTTCAGTGCTTTTTCTTCTGATTCATTCTGAGGTACAGGAATCGTTTCATACAAAGAAATTCCCATTCCCGGATTGGTTCCGTAAGTAATCATAGGATAAATATCGGAGGCATCAAAGCTGAGTTCCTGATCGAAAGCGGCACCTTCATCTGTTTTTAAAGTACTCCAATAGGCTACTTTTTCTTCCCACTCTTCACCTTCGGGAGCAAATTTCCTTCCTTTTACATAGCTGAAAGTAATTTCATCAGGAGCAATCATTCCTCCTCTGGCCCCCATTTCAATGCTCATATTGCAAACGGTCATTCTTCCTTCCATCGACATTTCTTCGAAAACATTTCCTGCATATTCACAGAAATAACCGGTTCCGCCATCTGTTCCGATCTTGGAAATGATATATAAAATCACATCTTTAGGCTGTACATTTTCATTCAGCTTACCATTCACGGTAATCCTCATTGATTTTGGCTTATTGAGCAGAAGACACTGGCTTGCAAATACCTGAGCAACCTGGCTTGTTCCAATCCCGAAAGCAATAGATCCAAAAGCTCCATGAGTTGATGTATGGCTGTCTCCGCATACGATGCTCATTCCCGGCTGGGTAATTCCCAGTTCCGGAGCAATGATGTGAACGATCCCCTGATACTGGTGTCCCAGCCCGAAGAGTTCAATATTATTTTTTGTGCAGTTTTCTGTAAGCTGCTGAACCTGATTTCTTGATAATTCATCACGGATCGGTTGCTCCTGGTTCAATGTGGGAACGTTATGATCGGCTGTTGCCACAATCTGTTCCGGTCTGAAGATTTCCAGGTTCCGGGATTCCAGCTCTGCGAAAGCCTGCGGACTTGTAACTTCATGGATCAGATGTTTGTCAATATAAATAATCTGTGGCCCGTCAGGTACCGTTTCTACGACATGAGCGTCCCAAACCTTATCAAAAAGAGTCTTTTTATTGTTGTTCATTTTTTACTTTTTCCTGATTTAAATCAAACCTATCCTATTTTTCTGCTGAAAGCTTCCATGATAAGGTTCAGATCGTCATTTCCTATTTCCTTTTTAAGATCGGCAATTTTTAAGAATTCCTGATACAGATAATCCAGTTCATTCTTCGTAACATCATGACCAATATGCTTAAATCTGTATGCCAGTGCCGAACGTCCGCTTCTTGCCGTAAGAACTATGGAAGAAGCATTCACTCCTACTTCTGCCGGATCAATGATCTCATAAGTTTCCCTGTTTTTGATGACACCGTCCTGGTGGATTCCTGAGCTGTGTGCAAAAGCATTGGCTCCTACTATCGCTTTGTTGGGCTGTACAGACATTCCCATCAGATCAGAGACCATTGTGCTCATTTCATTCAGCATTTTTGAGTTGACATCTGTATGAAGGTTTAAATTTTTATGTTGCTTCAGGATCATCACAACTTCTTCCAATGCTGTATTTCCGGCTCTTTCTCCCAATCCGTTGATGGTACATTCAATCTGGCGTGCGCCGTTGATGGCTCCCGCTATGGAATTGGCTGTTGCCAACCCAAGATCGTTGTGACAATGGCAGGATAAAACTGCTTTTTCAATTCCTTTTACGTTTTCTTTCAGGTATTTTATTTTCTGACCGTATTCTTCCGGCAGGCAATATCCTGTTGTATCAGGAATATTCAACACCGTGGCTCCTGCTTTGATCACGGCTTCACATACCTGTGCCAGATATTCATTGTCTGTTCTTCCGGCGTCTTCTGCATAAAATTCCACATCTTCCACATAGCTTTTTGCATATCTCACCGCTTCTGCTGCTCTTTCTATGATATCTTCTCTGTTGGAATTGAATTTATATCTGATATGAGAATCTGAAGTCCCTATCCCGGTATGTATTCTTGGTCTTTTGGCATATTTCAGTGCTTCAGCGGCAGTGTCAATATCTTTTTTGTTGGCTCTTGTCAGGCCGCAAACCGTCGCATTTCTTACCAGTTTTGAAATTTCAGAAACAGATTCAAAATCTCCCGGACTGGAAATCGGAAATCCTGCTTCAATGATATCAACCCCCAGTTCATCCAGCTTTTCGGCAATAATCAGTTTTTGCCCCGTGTTCAGTTTACATCCCGGAACCTGTTCCCCATCCCTTAGTGTGGTATCAAAAATTTCAATTTTTTCGGAATTCATAAATGAAGTTTTTTACTTAATTTTGGCTCAAAACTACAGCTTGCAATATTTTTTCATTTTCAGTTTTCCTGAAAATTACAATATTCAATCGTTGAAGAAATACTCATATCTATTTATTAATCAATATTTTAATATTTAAAAATTTACAATGGCAGAATTGCAGAAAGATTTTTTGTTTGTACTGGTAAAGTCATTGACTACTTCAGAAAAACGACAGTTTAAGCTGTATGTAAACCGTCTCGGAATAAACGTAGATGCCAAATTTCTTCTGCTGTTTTCCGAGATTGATAAAATGAAGGAATATGATGAAAGTATCATCATAGAGAAGAAGATCTCAACAAAACAGCAGCTATCCAATCTTAAGGCCCATCTTTACAAGCAGATCCTGGTAAGCCTCCGTATGAACCCGAGTCATCAGAACTATAGAATCCAGCTTCGTGAACAGTTGGATTTTGCGAATATTTTATACCAGAAAGGACTTTATAAACAGGCCTTAAAGATTTTAGATAAAACCAAACAAACGGCTTTGGAACTGGATGAAAAAAGCATTGCTTCCGAAGTTATAGACCTTGAAAAAGTCATTGAATCCCAATTTATTACCCGCAGTATCGTAGGCCGTGCAGATGAGCTGATCCGGGAATCCAGGGAAATAAGCAGGCAGAACCGCTACACCACAAAACTCTCCAATCTATCGTTGAAACTCTACAGCGAAATGCTTACCCATGGCTATGTAAAAAATGATGCTGACCGTGAAGAGGTTATGGATCTCTTTAACGAAGAAATCAAAAATATAAAGCTTGAAAAACTGAATTTCACTGAAAAACTATGGTATTTCAAAGCTCATGTATGGAAAAACCAGCTTCTGCAGGATTATAAATACACCCTGAAATATGCCTATCAGTGGGTAGATCTTTTCCATAAAAAGCCTGAAATGATCTACAGCCATCCGGTATGGTATATCAAAGGGAATACTTACCTGCTTAAAATTCTTTTTCTATACGGAAATATTGATATTCTGGAGGAGCATTTTGAAAATTTCAACACAATGGTTCATGCAGAGAATTTTGCCCAGAATGAAAACCTTCAGTCCTTGATCTTTCTTACCCACTATAATACATTAATGAATATCCATTTTGTGAAAGGTGAGTTTTTTACAGGAACGAAGCTTATTCCTGAAATTGAACTCAAGATGGAAAAGCTTCGGGAACGCATTGATGAGCACCACTTCATGATTCTTTATCTGAAAATGGCGGCCATGTTCTTTGGCAGCAAAATGTTTGAAAAATCTATAGAATACTCGATGCGGGTAATTGAGTCAAAAGGAAACGTACAGGAGGATCTGTTGTTTCACACAAGAATTCTGATCCTGATGGCTAAATATGAATCCGGAAATGACGAAGATTATGACGAATTTATTGCGTCTACTTTAAAATTTGCCAAAAAGATGAAGAAACCGGAAGAATTTCACTTTGAAAGCATTCAGTTCTTTAAAACCCTGAATAATCAGGTACCAGACCAGAGGCAGAAAGCATTTGAAAGTTTTGATAAGAAGCTTGAGGAGTTTTCTAAAAATGAGTATTACAGAAGATCCTTATTTTATATTGATATTCATGGGTGGATAAAATCTAAGGTTCAGCATGTGGATGTGATTGAGATCATCAAACAAAAGGTGAAATATAAAAGAAAAAGCTAGCCGGAGATTGAATTTCCGACCAGCTTTTTTATTTTTTTACCTCTCGCTGATCAAACAGATTTCGCAGATCTTTTGATATTACTTATACATACGTTCTATAAATTTCAAAGCATTTTGATGGCTGATCTTCTCTGCCAGTTCAGATGAAAACCTGCCTTCAATTTCTTTGTTGAGAGCCGGGTAAACTGAAGCATTGGAATGCTCAGGGAAGAAAAACGGATGGCGGGATTTGTCCGGATGATCCTTCCAATAGAAATAATCTGCACCGTAAGCCATGCAGTCTTCTGCCCCAAGATCCAACCCATACTGTATGTGTTCGTACAGCCTCTCCGGATTTTCGAGATCAACATAATCTTTGATAAAATTGAGCCCGATGAGTCCTTTTCTTTTGATCAGTTCCTTGGCCAGTTCATCCGGAAGATTTCTGTTGTTTTTATAAACCTTTCTGTAATTTGAATGGCTGGCAAGAATAGGAATTGAATAGTTTCTCTGAGCTGTATAGTTGAATATATCATAAGCCAGCTGATCGCTTGTATGTGCCAGATCTATGGCAATTTTTCTGTCAGCAATATAATCGATCAGTACTTTTCCATCTTCTTTCAGACCTGCTGTAGCATTATTTCCGCCTCCGAAACGGTTTTCGAGGTGGTGTGTAATCCCGATATAAAAGATCTTTCCGGTATTTTCAATGATCTTTTCAAGGTTTTTAAACCCGGAATCCAGACTTTGGGTTTCATCACAAAAAGCAGATCCGTTTTCAATGGCAGCTATCACCCCTACCCGGTTTTCATTTTCTTTGTTTTTATAGTTATCCCCGTCAAATAAGAAAAAGTTTTCATTTTTGATCAGATCTGAAAATATCTCACTTTGTTCAAGACCATTGGCAGTACTTCCTGCACCTGTTCCGGCATACATGGCCATGATCTGAAGTTTCACATTCCCTTCTTTTAAATAAGGTACCGAGGCCCCCATTTCCCTGTCATCTATGGAAGCATCTGATCTCAGCAGGTAACATAACAGATCACAGTGAAGATCAACATTTATCGTATTCATAATGATTTATAATTGGTATGATGTTATTTTTTGATTGTATTAAGCTTATTGTCTATGAACTCAACGGAACTGCTCTCAAACACTTCCAGCAATTGAGGAACAAAATCCCCGAACGTCTTATATTTTTTTCGGTTGGAATTATATTCTACAAGCTTTTCTTCTAATTGAGGAAGGAAAATAAAATTGTTTTTCAGATGATATGCTTTCAGTTTTTCTGCTCTTTCAGCATCTTTCTGAATTTTTGCCGTCTGAATTTCTCCCAGTCTTACCAGATGCTCTGCCACACAGGTCTGGTAGTCCCCATAACCACCGGTTTTGATCATGGTTTCTTTTAATTTTGATTTTTCAAACAGGTCTTTAAATTTTACGAGCTGATCTTTCCGCTTATAAACTTCTTTATTCACAAATGAATGCCCAAATTCATGAACGCTTAAAAACCTTGCCTGAAACTGATTTTCATATCCGAACTGTCCCGGCTTCTCTACTCTCACAAACGGGCTTGCAATTTCGTAAATGTCTTTTTTACCTGATTTTAAAATGACCTCCGCAGCAATTCCCCGCCCTTCATTATCTTCTATAGGCCACATCATCATGGGAGAAATCAAAACGGTATAGGCATGAAATCCTTCTCCGTAAAATTGCTCCATTGCATTGGTAAAACCAGCCGGAATCTGTTTGTTATACTCCTCAATCCCGCCACTATAAAAGTCTTTATTGTCTTTAAAAAACTGTTCAATATTCTCCCGGGTATAAAATTTTGACAGCTCCACAAGATAATTTTTAATCAGATCAGTCGCTTCCCTGTTTTGTTCTTTGGTGAGATTATTGTTTTCAAACTGATACTCACTGATCCATTCAACGGACGGAAATTCTTTGTGATACATCAGTGGTTTCATCAGAATATCATTTCCCGAACCGTATTTTTCCATCAGAATATCATTGAGCTTTGCTGTTGAAACGGCAATAGATGAATTTTTCAGACGGTCATATTTTTGTAAGGCATTTTTCACAACAGGCTGATAAACAGAACACTCTTTTATTTTGTAAAGTTCAAAATCCTTGTTATTTCTTCTATGCTCTGCGGAAAGAATCTCTGCAAGGAAGTAGGTTTCAATATTTTTATTGTAACCTACCGAAAATTTAGACGTATTTTTCTGTGAAAAACCAAGTGTGGAACTCAGTGAAACAAAAACGACAAGGAGCTTTTTCATTTTTAATATTAATTCTCATTCTAAATATATGCTAATATAGTATTTTATCTAAAAAATGCGTATTTTTGCATCTTAAAAATTTCTTAGTAAACAATGATAAAAATTACACTTCCAGACAATAGTGTCAAAGAATTCGAGGGAGCAGTTACTCCCCTAGATGTGGCAAAATCTATAAGCGAGGGATTGGCTAGAAACACCATTTCCGCAATTGTTAATGACAAACAAGTAGAAACGACCACACCTATAACCACGGATTCTACGGTACAGCTTTTGACCTGGAATGACGATCTTGGAAAGAAGGCTTTCTGGCACTCTTCTGCCCACCTTCTGGCGCAGGCTATCCTTGAGTTTTATCCTGATGCTAAGTTGACCATTGGTCCTGCCATTGAAAGCGGATTCTACTATGATGTAGATTTCGGGGATGAAAGCTTATCTGAAAAAGATTTTGAGAAGATCGAAAAAAAGATTCTTGAAAATGCAAAGAAAGGATCAACATTCTCTTTATATCCGGTTTCTAAAGAAGATGCTTTAAAAACGTATGCAGACAATCCTTACAAAGTGGAACTGATCTCTAATCTTAATGACGGGGAAATCACTTTTGTAACCCATGATAATTTTACCGACTTATGTCGTGGAGGACACATTCCGAATACAGGAATAGTGAAAGCTGTGAAAATTTTAAATGCAGCAGGAGCTTACTGGAGAGGAAACGAAAAAAATCCTCAGCTGACAAGAGTATATGGTATTTCTTTCCCTAAGCAGAAAGATCTTACGGAATATCTTGAAAGATTGGAAGAAGCTAAAAGAAGAGACCACAGAAAACTAGGTAAAGAACTTGGAATTTTTTCATTCTCTGAAAAAGTAGGTGCCGGTCTTCCGCTATGGTTACCAAAAGGTACGGCTTTAAGAAGAAAATTAGAGAATTTCCTTTCTGATGCTCAGAAAAAAGGCGGTTACGAATTTGTAATGTCTCCACATATTGGAGCAAAAGAATTGTATGTAACTTCAGGACACTGGGACAAATACGGGGAAGACAGCTTTCAGCCGATCAAAACACCGAATGAAGGAGAAGAATTCTTATTGAAGCCAATGAACTGTCCTCACCACTGTGAAATTTATAAAACTTCACAATGGAGCTACAGGGATTTGCCAAAAAGATATGCAGAATTCGGTACCGTATACAGATATGAGCAAAGTGGAGAGCTTCATGGATTGACAAGAGTTCGTGGGTTTACCCAGGATGATGCTCACCTTTTCTGTACTCCGGATCAGCTTTCTGAAGAATTTGAAAAAGTAATTGACCTTACGCTTTATGTATTCAAATCTTTAGGTTTTGAGGACTTTGTAACCCAGGTTTCATTAAGAGATCCGGAAAACAAACAAAAATATATCGGTTCTGATGAGAACTGGGAGAAAGCAGAAAGTGCGATCATCAATGCAGCAGAAAAGAAAGGTTTAAAAACAGTTATTGAATACGGAGAAGCAGCATTCTACGGTCCTAAGCTTGACTTCATGGTGAAAGATGCGCTGGGAAGAAAATGGCAGCTTGGAACCATTCAGGTAGATTACAACTTACCGGAAAGATTTGACCTTCATTATATCGGAAGTGACAATGAAAAACACAGACCGGTAATGATTCACAGAGCACCTTTCGGGTCTATGGAGCGTTTCATTGCAATCTTATTAGAAAATACTGCAGGAGATTTTCCACTATGGCTAAGCCCTGATCAGTTTATTATTCTACCGATCAGTGAAAAATATGTAGATTATTCAAAAAAAGTTTCACAATTTTTGGAAAATCACGATATTAGCGGTCAGATTGATGACAGAAACGAGAAGACCGGTAAGAAGATCCGTGATGCTGAATTGAAGAAGATTCCTTTCATGCTTGTCGTAGGAGAAAATGAAGAAAAAGAAGGCACGATTTCTGTAAGAAGACGTGGTGAAGGAGACCTTGGAGTAATGAAACTGGAGGATTTTGTAGCTTACTTCAAAAAAGAAGCGGCCATATAAATTTAAAATTAAAAGATTGAAGGATTCAAAGATTAAAAAATTTAACGGAATCTTTCAATTTTTAAATATTAAATCAATTAAATAGTAATTAACCAATAAAATTATAATACAATAGCACAAAGATTTAACAACAGGGGCCCACAAAGACGTCCTGTACAGGAGGACTTACACTTGATCAACGATAAAATTCGTGTGAGAGAGCTTCGTTTGGTGGGCGATAACGTAGAGCCAGGAATTTATCCAATTGACAAAGCAAGACAGATTGCTGCAGAACAGGAATTGGATTTAGTAGTAATTTCCGATAAGGCTGAACCTTTTATTGCAAGAATATTAGAATATAAAAAATTCTTATATGAGCAAAAGAAAAAACAGAAGGAACTGAAAGCTAAGCAAGTAAAAGTGGTGGTAAAAGAGATCCGTTTCGGACCTCAGACTGATGATCACGATTATGAATTCAAGAAGAAGCACGCTGAAAAATTCCTTGAAGAAGGTTCTAAATTAAAGACCTACGTATTTTTTAAAGGACGTTCGATTATCTTTAAAGATCAGGGAGAAATCTTGCTTTTAAAACTGGCTCAGGAACTGGAGCACGTTGGTAAAGTAGATCAGCTTCCTAAGCTTGAAGGAAAGAGAATGATTATGATGATGAGTCCTAAAAAACCGGCAAAATAATTCAATCATTATTTTACATATTAAAACCTCAAATTACTTTGAGGTTTTTTTTATTTTAATTTTTGAATGTAAGGTGTTCAGCAGAGTGTGCAAAATTAAAATCTCCCGCAGATATAGCAGATTTTATTCAGTGTTGACATCTGCGTAATCTGCGAGAGATAAGATAATCATTTGTTTTTTTTAAGGCCTCCAACCTTCTACAAGCTACCCTTCAAAATCCCCGCAATCATGCTCTTTGAAAAGGGGTAAAGCCTTTTTGGTTGTGAAGTACTTAGCGAGTCTCTTATTATTCAGTTCCAGTTTTTTACCTTCTATCATCAATTCATAAACAGGTGCTGGATCGATCTGAGTGATAATATAAATTCTGTCTGATGTTTTCAGAATCGTTTTGTTTCCTTCGGCAGAAACAGAGAAATCACCGATTTCAAAAGTATCTTTCTCATCACAAACATTGGCCCATACCATTTTATTGTTTGTTACAGATAAGCTTGCCAGGTCGCAGGAATAGCAGTTGCCGGAGAATTCTATTCCATATTTCTCAAATACATTGGTGCTTTTTGTATTCAATACATCAATAGGAACCAATGCTGAAAAATCAGACGGCACATCTGTTTTTGGAATGATCGTTTTTTGGGAGGTAATTTGAGAAACTGTATCTGTTTTTGCAGCTGTAGAGTCTGCTTTATCCACTTTTTTTTCCGTGGATGGTGAACAGGAAGCTAACAAAACTATTGCAACAGTAAAGCCGGTTATTATGTTTTTCATCTAATAAAAAAGAATTTGTAATACTTAAATTTATTGTTTGTAAAATTCTCTAAAATATATGACTCCATATATCCCTGCTTTCAGCCATTTATTCCCTATTTCAAATGGTTTTGTTGGTCTCTGCCATGAATACTGATACCTTTGCTGAAAAAAATTAAAATGAAACGCTTACACCCTTTCTTACTGTCCTCTGCTATTGCTTTGATGGCCTGTAATCCTAAAAATAAAACGGCAGGAACCAATAAGGCAGGCACAGAAACCAGGCAAAAAGCCATAACATTTGCTGATTTTAAAAAGATAAAAGGAGTAGATAATGTACAGGATGTACCTTTTGAGCTAACTGCCAAGCTGGATTCTGTACAGTTTTTCGTGTCTCCGGATAAAGATGCTGCCCACCTGAAAATAGCTTACAGTAAACTTGATAACTATTACGGATTCGAAGAGTTTGCTGACTTCTACTCTATTCATTACAGCATTAATAACAATATTTCAAACACCATCGAAGCTTTTGTTTTGAAATCAGAATTCACGGCAGCTTTTGATCTTACTTTAAATGGTGTGGATCTTTATGAAATCAGAAGCAGTACATTCAAGGAATCAAGTGATTTTAAAAATAAATCTTTTAAAAAATTCGGGAGTATTACTGAGGTATCAGAACAGGAATTTAACGCGAGTTCAAAAAGACAAATCGGTGAAAACCTTGTAAGAAACCCCAATATACGACTACAGGAAGATAACTGGGTATATGAAGAAAATGGCAGAGAAGAAGTGATTACACAGCATGAAAACATCTCTGCTGAAACCGGACCGCTTGCCAATGAATATGTTGGACGGTCACCTTATTTAAACCTGGAAGTATTCAAAGAGAATTCTGATGAAGTTGCAGACTCCTACTATTCTTTTTACAGTATAAAAAATGCAGTTATGTTTGAACTGGGCACAGAAGGGTATCCGCAAATCATTCCAACTAAAGGCTGGGTTACCTTTGTCTCATCCAACAATGATGTAGGGAGTAATTTTGTTATTTCCAAATATTTTCCGCAAACAAAGAAACAGGATAATCTTTTGTATGTGAATTTCACCAACTTCAAAATAGCAGATGATAAAAAGGCATTCTGGACCGATAACGATACTTTTTATGCAGAAGTCTATCCTCTTAATTCAGCTTCCGGCAATGGTAAAAAACAGAAAACGGCTTATATAAAAATCCAGCTTAAACCCGGTTTGCTATAAAAGCTAAAACTGGAATAAGATAAAAAACCCCTGAAACCAGCCAGTGTTTAAGCAGATAATGTCTAATATCTTTGCAGCAGTTATTTAAAGAGATACAATGAAAAAAATAAGCTTAACAATCCTTTTCTGTTTACTGAGTTTGATGACTTTTGCACAATCGCTGAAAGTTATTATTAAACAGGACGGAAAAGTAATTGAACCTGTGAATGATGTTTACGATCTGAAAAAAGCACCTTTTCAATTTGAATTTACCGCTGCCAATCTTGAGGGATTTTTAGTCGGAGCAACAACAAATAAGGATATTTATGCAGGAGCTTTAGGCGTTTTTGATGCCGAAGTTCCATGGTTCCAGAGTACAGGGATGGCAGAGGAAATGTATAATAAGGATAAAGAAATGTTCCTGATGGATTCAGCGCCATCGTACTGGTACTACACAGATGTGAAAGATCACAGGTTCGATAAAAACCCTAAAGGAAACCTGAAACAATGGACAGCTACCCGTACTATTACAAGGTTTTATGATATCATGGTAGACCAACCTGTCAGTTTAAAAGATTTTAACGGGAGGGTTTATCTATTAATGTATCAGCCTGAATATAACGGCGATTATGATTTAACAGGAAAGAAAAACCTGTTCCAGGGTACATTGAGGTTCAAAGATTAATTATTGAAACACCTAATTTTTAATTTATATAGAGAAAAGGTCTGCTTTTACGATGTAAGCAGGCCTTTTTGTTTGTTTTGATAACTTAATCTGATGCTGAAACCTTGAAAATGTTTTAAGCCATTAAGATTTTTAAGAGGATTTGTTCTGTAGCGGGTTTTTAACACAAAGATTTCAGTTTCTTCCTATAATATTTCAAGGGTGCAAAGGGTTGAATCAATGAATTGATTCTTTTTTAAGCGTACATACATCCAAGCTTATTCTACAGTTTTGGTATCTCAATTTTATTCTATAATTAAACCGTATTCTATGGCCAGTTTAATGGCTGAACTCAGATTAGAGGTCTGAAATTTTTCAATCAGATTTTTCCGGTGACTTTCTACAGTGTGAGGGCTGATGAACAGCTTTTCTGCCATTTGATTGGTCGTCAGTCCTTTTGCTGCTTCTGCCAGAATTTCTTTTTCCCGCCGGGTCAGCTTGGGAACCTGATTCAGTCCATCCGGGGATTTTTTTTCCAATACAGCCCTGGTTTGTGAGCATAAAAATTGCTTACCGTCGTATACAGTATGGATGCCTTCCACAATTTCGGAAACGGAGGCATTTTTTTGAATGTATCCCAAAGCACCTTCGGCCAAAGTACTGTTAATGACAGGCAGTTCATTGTGAACACTCAGCATGATCACCTGAAGACTGCTGTATTTTTTCTTTAAAGGCTTTATCAGCTCAATACTGTTGACATCTGCTAAATTAATGTCCAGCAACAAAATATCGACCGCCTGTTTCTTCAGACCTATATTCATTTCTGAAACGTTTTTGAAGCAGTCTACGACGTCTATCGTATTGCTGTTTCCTAAAATATTCTTTAATCCTTCCAGCAGAAGTGGATGATCGTCTGTTATGGCTACTTTTATCATTTAATGAATGGGAATTTGAAGTTCTATACTGGTACCGATATTCAATTCGGAGGTAATATTCATCGTTCCTTTTAAAAATTGTACTCTTGATTCTATATTATGAAAACCTGCTGTTTTCCGCACATCTAAATGGGTAGAGTCAAAACCTTTACCATTATCTTCTACCGTGAGATGCAATACATGGTCTTCTTCACTGATCTGAATAATGATTTCCGAAGTATCAGCATGTTTTATGGCATTGTTTACCAGTTCCTGAATGATCCTGTAAATGATCAGCTGCTTTTCCTCCGGCAGCGAATCCGTATAACTGATAAATTCTGTATGGATATCCAATGCGGGATTGGACATGCGGGAGGCAAATTCCTGGATAGCTACTTTCAATCCGTATTTTACTAATAAATCAGGCATCAGGTTATGGGCTACCCGTCTCAATTCTTCTACAGCACCATCGATCTGGCTGATTGATTTTGAAATTCCCTCCTCTATATTGTCAGATTGCTGAGGGTTTAAAGTAGACAACTGAAGTTTAGTTCCAGAAAGCAATCCTCCCAATCCATCATGAAGATCCCGGGCCAGGCGGCCACGTTCCTGCTCCTGCCCTTCCAGCAATGCGGTAAGCGTAGATATTTTAGAGTTTTGTTTCTCCTTTTCCATAGCCAGGGCATGCAGCTCGTCTCTTTGTTTAATAGATTTTACACGCTGTTTATAGGCATACAGCAATAAGAAGATCAAAACAATGAAAATGATAATAAAAATAATATAATAGGTATTGATTTTTTCCTTGAACGCCAGCAGTTTTTTATAGCTGATGATATCATTGTTCTTCTGTTCTGTCTCTAACTTTGCCAGACGAAGCTGCTGTTCTTTTTTTTCGGACTCAAGCTCTGAAAATTTCAACCGTTCCCTTTGATTTTCTTCTACCAGTTTTAAGTTATTGTATACCTGTTCACGCTGTGCTCTAAGGATGTTGATCAGCTTAATCTGCTGTGCTTTCTTATCACTTTCCAGCTGTAGTTTTATGTACTTCTGCTCCTGTCTTTCTTTTTCAAACTGGGATTCCAGCCTTTTGGTAATATCCAGTTTTTCCTGATCGTAAACGCTCTTGTATTGATCTACATAACTTTTATAATAAGTCAGTGCTTCTTTGTAATTGCCCTGCTCTTCGCTGATCCGGGACAGAGATTCGAGAATAGATAATTCTATATTATGATCTCTCACCGGACTTTTCCCGATTTCCATAGAGGCTTTCAGAAAGTAAGATTTGGCTACATCATAATCTTTACGCTGCAACGCCAATTCTGCCAGAATCCCGAATGAAGAAGCAATATGAATGGCATTACCGGTTTCCAGACTCGCCCTGTTGGCTAACTGAGCGTATTGCATCGCCTTATCCGGATTAAAATCAATATATAAATTGGCTAAATTAATGGCTGCATACGAAAGATTTGTCTTGTTGAGCATAGCTTCTTTACTTTTGTTGAAAGTTGCAATAGCCAACAGGTAATACTGTTCTGTTTTACTTCTTAAATCTGTATTTGAAGGATTTTGTGCATATTTTTGCTCATACATATACCCCATTCTCATATACGCATCGAAGATCAGATTAGGATCATTTTGTTTGGATGCCAATAACATAAACTGCTTGCTATATTTTTCCTCCAGCTGGTATTCATTGAGGTTAGAATAAATTGCAGACAGTTCTTTAACTACAGAGGCAAATCTTCCGTAAAGTGTAGAAGTGGTTGGTGAATTTTCATAATAATGAATAGCCTTCAGATAAGCGGAAACGGCATCAGTTATTTTATTATTACGTGCAGCAACCCAACCTCTCGCATATTCATAATAGCCTTTAGCTTCAGTGCTATACGTTTTTAAGCTGTAGGTTCTTGCCTTTTCCAGACTTTTTAAAGATTCAGACTCTTTATGATCCAGACGGTAATTCATAGCCTGAACCGCATATAAAACGGCGGCATACTTCCCATCGGGCTGTTTGGCAGCGACAGGAATACTGTTTTCTAAAATCTGATAGGATCTGGATTTAAAATCACGGAAAAATAAAGCAGTGGCATATTTGGGTGCCAGATTCAGCTGTTCTGTTGTCTTGCCTGAAGCATTGTTATATTCCTTCTCTAATCTGCTTACAACATCTTGTGCCTGGGCAAAAAACGGACAAATAAGTAACGTAAATATAAATAATAACCTGTACCTCAAACCCTTCTCTTTATTAAGCTGTATTACATTATAGAACGTAAATATAAGTAAAAAATACCTGCTCATCGATTTTAACACCATGTTATTCAACCAAAAGTTCAGGCTGAAAGAAGCATTATAAAATTAACCCGTGTTAAAGGGTAAACATTGCACTGCAAAATAAGAAAGCACAGTTTTTTTCTTTGCATTTTTATTTTAAGGGTACTGATTCTATTCTGTATAATCAAACTTTGTGTTTAATTTTTCAAACCCAAGCTCCTGATTAATCAGTGTTTCAAGCTCATCAAAAGTAAGTAACCCCTCTGCTTCAAACTCCCTGCCACCAGGTGTTTTATAGGAATATTCAAAAATATCACGTTGGTAGATATCTTCTAAAATTTCAATTTGTGAAGATGTTAAATATTTACGATGGGTATTCAGCTGATTGTGCAAATTTTTTTTGATGTCGTCTTCAGAGTCTCCGTCAAACATAGAATATTCATCAATTTCCGTCAGAGATTCCAGGAGCTGCCTGAAGATAAAATCCTGAAGATTTTTGGCTAAAACCTCCGCTTCTGTTTCGTCATGAGGAAAAAAAGTAACGGGTACGTCACCATTTACGTCCATATCCAATTGAAAAACATACAGATCCCCGGCGCCGTTTTTTGCAAAAGGAACCATCCGGTATTTCGGGCTGATGTCGTAGATTTCATGGTTGATAATTTCCCTGATTCCATCACGGTAAACGATAGGATCCCAGATTTCAATATCATTTCCGAACAAAAGCAAAGGAGGATTTTCCTTTAAAGTGGGGAAAATATTTTTATACCATCCGTCACCATCCGCCCCCCAATCAAGCATTTTATCATCATATAGTTGTCTGTAAAGTGCCGGATAGGTAAAATTAAATTCTTTTTCTAAGTCTTGTAAAGTATTCATAAGCATTTTTTAATCAACTTTTTCATCAATTTGAGGGTGGTAACTCAATGTTGTTCCAATCATTAAATAATATTTTTAAAGTGATCTGCCAATACGGAGCTTATGGTGTATAAACTTTGCTGCATTGCTTTTTGAAGGGCAATGGTAATCAGATATTTTTCCTGAATACGATCTAATTTCTGCAGCAGAAAACAAAGCTGAAGCCATTGATCAAAATGGATGTCCATTTTTTTAGGAACAAAGTCTTCTCCTTTACGTTCGTAATAAATGATGTTTTGCTGATGGTCAAATGTCCAGTAATCCTCAGCTGTGCTTGATGCAAAAACCCATTCATTTGTTGTTTTTTGATTCAGATTTACATTTATTGCTTCTTCTATGGTTAGCAGCTTTGCTTCTACAGAAATAACCTGTGTTGCAATACCTGAAATCATCTGTACATAAAGATCTGGCAGCCATGATGGCAATGATCCCGTTGAAATGACATCGCATTGCTGTCTGATAAGCTGATCTTTCAGTTGTTCAATGGGTTCAATTTCTAAATCAATAGGATAGTCTGTCTGATGCTCTTCTTTAATTTTATCATAGCAGACTCCGCATATCATTTTAAAATCGCATATTTCTTCCCACCGTTCTCTTTCTGCTTCAGACCGGTTCATCAACTGCCATCGCTCATGGCATTCACTGCACCATGCATCGGGTTTTCCATGACCTTCATCTTCCTGCTCATGGAAACCTGACTTCTTTTCATTCGTTAGAAGATGGGTACAAACTACGCCAAATGGCTGTTCACCATGGCTGGAACATTCAATTAATTCCATATTTATAAACTACTCATTTTGTTTTACATCAATAGGTTATTTTCCTATTATTTATATCAGATGAAGTGTATGTTCCGTAATCCACTCCCTTAAAAGGATTCAGATCAGTATTGATCAGTTTAGGGAGATATATTATTAATTTTTTGTTTTTATTCTACGCTTTTCAGATTGAGAAGACCTCCAGATATTCTTTCTTTAAGGATTGATCTTTTATAGCTTCAATGAAAGATGTAAAATCCCGGAACACCCATTCCGCCTCTTCAAATTCAGGCTCCTCCCCATAATAGATTTTTCCAAAATTTTCTTCTGAAACATTGATCGCAAAATAAGCATATCCGTTTTTAACAGATAAAATAATAGGCAGGTGCTGATCCCAAAATGTTTGTATCTTTTTCTGGCTTTCAGCATCTCCGTCAAAAGCTTCCAATGACTGAATTTCAAATTCATTCCAGCTAAAGGCACTCTCATCATTCGTCCCGTTAAAATCAGAAATACTGTTGAACCACGTAGTATCTGAGAGATTGGTAAGCAGGGAAAATGTGTTTAAAAAAGTAAGATAATCATCCGGAACATGTGGATAACGCAAATGAAATTCTTTATTTAAAGATTCATTTACATCATCTTTTATGAAGAAATCCGGAGATGTGCTTAGTACATTCATAGTTAGTTTTCAACATTTAGATTTTGGCAAAGAGATTAAATATTTGCTGGGCAATACGCTTTTGTTTTATATTTGATGTATCATTGATCCGGTCTTCATACAGTTCGATTTTTAATATTTTAACATCATCCGGAAGCCTGTAGGTTTCATTTTTCATATAATTATACCCATGTACACCGGCACTTTCTTTACCGGGATACTTTTTGATCTCCACATAATATCTCAGTGTGAGAGTATTGCCATTTTGTTCACCTTTTTCAAAACGGAGGTTTTTCACCTTATTTATAGTCAGTCCGCCGGAACTGATATTACCCTGTATACGAAACGTTAGTATTTCTTTAGTTTTAGAAATCATAACAATTCCAGGCTCAAGGCGCCCTGTTACTTCCTTACGGGTTGAATAGGTGTGCGTAGTACCCGTTTCTTCCACTTCTTTGGTTATCCTTTGGGGTTCTGTATAAATGGTAGAAACCTGTAACTTCTGTGCATTGTTTCTGCAACTCAACAATGCCAGAAATGACGTTAAAATAATGAAATGCTTCACCTTTTAAATGTTAAAAATACCTGAACGAAAGATAATAAAAGGTTTTAAACAAAAGTATCCCTGATACCGGTGGTTTTTTGATTCTGACCGACTGGTTTCTTCAGAGCTATCCTTCTTTAATGAACAGCATATAAAAATAAGCTCCCGCTAAAATAACTGCGGTTATTCCGGAAATCAGAAACCATAGAAAGTAATAAAGTGTGCTTTTATTTTTCTTTCTTACAGCATTCATTATAAAGATCAGGAGCGTAGATAAAAATCCTGCTCCGAAAAACAGAGTCAGAACAGCAATAAAGAGGGCTCTTTCTAAATTTAGGTCTGCAGATGAAAGCATATTATTAAAATTAATTGAGGGTGAGAGTTGATATAATAATTTAAAGTTTGGAAGCTGGAAGAATGGAGGTTGGAAGTTACTTGCAGTGATCATAATTACTCGTCATTTAATGAGATGACCAATTCTTTTTATGACTCATGATTTCTTTCTCCTTTCAGCTCGTCATTATTCTTTATATTCTTTTCCCGAATACATATCAATATAATAATAAATATTCCGGTCTGAATTAAGTTTGGCGTTTACCAATCCATCTGAATTAATGGACTGATAAGTTTTTGATCCGATATTTTTTTTGGTTTTATTATCGAAAAGTATATAGGATCCGTCCTGCTCTTTCTGAAGCGCATAGATCTGTTTTTCAGCATCCAACACTGATATATGATGATAATCAGGCTTTATTTCCCATATCTTCTCACGGCTGTTCCACAATCCCATGGTTCTGAGCTGTTTTTCATCTTCAATCCTGATAAGGTAATTATCTTTCATTCCTTCATAAGCGTTTATTTTCCCGAATTTCCATTTTTTGCCAGTATATTGATCAGGTAAAATCATTTTCCTGTCGGGCCAGACCAGATTCCCGACCTGATCCAAAACTTTAAAGTTATAAGTACCAATGGAGTCTGTAATCTTCCCTTCGGTGTCGATATAAAGCCAGTCATACGCCCATACTTCATGATCGTAATTGAAAACACCCAGCAAAAAATAAGGGGAATTGGTGATAGAATATACTAAAGATGTTTTTTTAATGAAGTCAATCTGTGAAGTGGTTGCTTTTGTAATTTTCTTCGGAAATACCTTTTCATATTGCGGAAAAAGGTAAACGTCCTGGGTTTTATTATCCACCAGAAGTTTAGGAACATCCGGTTCATAACGTTCTTTATTCACTTCATTCAGCGTTATGATTTCGTTTCCGTATTGCATTGAAAGTGTTTCGGAACCGTTGAGCCCGCTATGAATTGGTTTCTTCTGATTCAGTTCATATACTGAAAAACTTGTATTGGATGCTTTGATAAAGCGTTTATTCTCTAACAGCTCAGCAATATTATTTTCGATTTTACTTAGGTTATTTTTTTTGATCCGGTAAAGCGCTCCATTCCAAAAAATGTGATTTTCATCTACGGAAATAAAATTCAGACCGTAATTATCCTCCAGATACGGAATATCTTCACTGAGTAAAATCTGCCGGCTTTCTATAATTCCGATCTCTGTTTTATGGTAGGTCTGTTCTTTCCTGATGCCACTTCCCATAATATTCCATTCCCATTTCCAGACGGGCATTTTCTTATCATATTCAATATTCTTTTTATAGAATGTAAGCCCATTGACCACATTTAAACCAATCTGGCTTGGTGAAAAATCCAATACCACCTTTCCGGTTTCGTCTATGGCAGCATATTCACCTTTTTCATTCTCAACAACGGCATAACCTGTAGGTGTAAAAACCGATGCACTTTTGAATTTTTGATTGATAACGGGCTTAAGACTTGCTGTGTCTACATAGACAAAATCATTCTGCCTGGTTAAAAACGGGACAGTATGTATGACTTTCATTGCTGAAGGCTTGTCTTTTTTTTCCTGTGTGCAGGCTATTATCGAATTCAACATAAAAAATCCACTCAATACTATCGTTTTCATACTTTAGAAATTTATTCATCCTGTTCATCAATATTAAAGAGAAGTGAAGAATACGGCAATCCCGATTATCAGCTATATTTTTGTGATTACCTTTGATATTGATTTTAAAATTGATTTTTGTCTCTGTTTGCTGTTAAATTAACGTTAATCATCCGTTGCCTTGTGCAGTATATTTCGGTCAATTACTATCTTAGATCAATAAATGGTGAAAATTTTCTATCTAGATTTGCGGATATAAGAATTTAATCAACTATTCATATAACAACATTAAAATAAAAACAATGAACACACTTACCTTAAAAGACGGAACCGAAATTTATTATAAAGACTGGGGGAAAGGCCAGCCCATCTTCTTTCATCACGGGTGGCCATTATCCAGTGATGACTGGGATGCACAAATGTTTTTCTTCCTGGAACAAGGCTACAGGGTGATTGCACATGACAGAAGAGGACACGGAAGATCAGAGCAGACTCCTTATGGACATGATATGGACACTTACGCTTCAGATGTGGCGGAAATTGTTGAGGCTCTGGATCTGAAAGATGTGATCCACGTGGGGCATTCTACAGGTGGTGGTGAAGTTATCCGGTATGTTGCAAAACATGGCAACGGAAGAGTTTCAAAAGCAGTTCTGATCAGTGCTGTAACTCCAATTATGGTTCAGAATGAGAATAATCCGGACGGAGTTCCTATGTCTGTTTTTGATGATATCAGAAATAATACGGCTAACCACAGACAGCAGTTCTTTATTGATATTACCTTCCCTTTCTACGGCTACAACAGAGAAGGTGCCAAGGTTTCTGAAGGAATCCAGAGAAACTGGTGGCGACAGGGAATGAGTGGTTCCATCAAAGCTCATTATGACTGTGTAAAGGCATTTTCGGAAACAGATTTTACCGAAGACCTTAAAAGTGTAGATATTCCTGTACTGGTAATGCATGGTGAAGATGATCAGATCGTACCGTTTGAGACCACAGGTAAAGTGGCTGCTACTCTGGTTAAAAATGGCAAGCTTATCTCCTATCCGGGTTTCCCGCATGGGATGCCGACCACAGAAGCAGAGACCATCAACAGGGATCTTTTAGAGTTTATTAAATCCTAATTCAAGCAGGAAGATTTATATAGACATAAATTCTCGAATGTAATCTCTGTCTCTATGTTGTTTCTTTTTTAACAATATAGAGACAGAGATTTTTATTCTGTATAAATTATTGTACAGCTGTTGCACTGATATGACACTTATTTTAAAGCTTAAAAATTACTTTCAGGTATCAGTTTTTTTTTGTAATTTTGCAAACTATTATTCCTAATATCCTTAGGGGTAGCCAAAACAGATATTGATAACAAAAACAATAAAAAAGCAAAACAATGCCAAAATTAAAAACGAAATCAGGTGCTAAGAAACGTTTTGCTCTTACCGGAACAGGTAAGATCAAAAGAAAAAACGCTTACAAAAGCCACATCTTAACTAAGAAAGAAACTAAGCAGAAGAGAAATCTTACTACTACTTCTTACGTAGCTAAAGTGGATGAGAAAAGCGTTCAACGTCAATTAGCAATTAAGTAGTTTTTATAAATCTATATTCGGTTTATAAGAATTCAAACAAATTCAACATTTTAACCCTGAAATGGGGCAGCCAAGCACAATGAAACAGTTTGTCGCACATTTCAAAAAAACAATTTAAATTATGCCAAGATCAGTAAATGCCGTAGCTTCAAGAGCTCGCAGAAAGAAAATTTTTAAGCAAGCTAAAGGTTTTTTCGGTAGAAGAAAGAACGTTTGGACTGTAGCTAAAAACGCGGTAGAAAAAGCAATGCAATATGCTTACCGTGGTAGAAAAGAGAAGAAAAGAAACTTCAGAGCACTTTGGATCACTCGTATCAACGCAGGAACCAGAGAGCACGGAATGTCTTACTCTCAGTTTATGGGAGCTCTTAAAAAGAACAACATTGAGCTTAACAGAAAAGTTTTAGCAGATTTAGCAATGAATCACCCTGAAGCTTTCAAAGCTGTTGTAGATCAAGTAAAATAATGTAGAAACTATTTTTGTTATCAATATAAGTCCCGGGATTTCCCGGGATTTTTTGTTTAAAGACAGAAACCAACTGATCAAACACAAATTCTCACTGGACGGCCAGCTTTTAGTAATCTTTACCATTTCATCAGAAGATTGAAAGATCAGCTTATAAGGTTTAGGAAATCTCTGTTCAATTACAGTCCTGCTTTTTAAGAAAATACATTTTGAATATTCCTTATATTCATCAATTTTGGTAAAAATCATCCTACAAATAAAATAAAAAGAGAAAAAAATTAAATAAAAATCCAGATTAAATGACTTTCAGACTATTATAATAATAAATTGCATAAAAAGATATATTATTATTGAAAAAACAATTAAAACACAATAAGCAATATATAATTATCAGAAAAAAGTCTTTATTTATTATTATATTAGCAATCTATAAAGAGAACAAGAAAAATGAAAAGAATTGCAGCTTTTTTGCTGACCTCTGTTGTTGCACAAAGCATTGGTGCTCAAAGTTTTATTCAGGCTTATCAGGACAGGGCCAATATGGTTACCCAAACAAATATTACAGCCAATCTTCAGGGTTTTGCCGGACTGGGAGTAAAAACTACCGGATCGCTGGCCAATAACAATACGCTGACCTGGCTTAAGGACAAATATCTCGCTTACGGGTATACGGCCAATGAAATGACAGAAGATTCATTTTCCTATGGAAGCGCAACTTCAAAAAACTTAATTATTACCAAAACAGGAACGTTATATCCTAATCAATATGTCATTATTTGCGGACATTACGATACGATTACAGGACCTGGAGTAAGCGACAACGGAAGTGGCACATCCATTATTCTGGAAGCGGCAAGGATATTAAAAGATGTGCCGACAGAATATTCAATAAAATTCATTCATTTTTCCGGTGAAGAGCAAAACCTTTTAGGCAGCAGCCATTATGTAAACAATGTGGCTTATGTAGGAGGAGTCCGTCAGCTAGATATAAAGCTTGTTTTCAATATTGATCAGGTGGGCGGGCTTATCGGAAACACTAACAATACCATCAAATGCGAAAAAGATATCGGCGGAGCTACTTCTTCCAATAATGCAGCATCCGGCGTTGTGACTCAAGAGCTGGCTACCTGTACCAGCCTCTACTCTCCTCTGCAAACTGTCATTTCCAACACCTATGGGTCTGACTATATGCCTTTTGAAGCGAAAGGATATACCATTACCGGGTTTTATGAGCATATCAGGAGCAATAATGAACATACCTCCAATGACACCTTTGCCAATATTGATCCGGTGTATGTCTTTAATGTAGGAAAAGCAGCTGTAGGTGCATTGCAGCATTTTGCCGTAGCCAGTACAGCCAACGATTTCTTAAGTACTCATGAAAATTCTGTAAAAAATTCACCGGACGCTATCAGGATTTATCCTAATCCGGCTAAAGATGTTGTCAATATTGAATTTCCGCAAAATATGAAGCCATTTTTCAAAGCCGAAATCAGTGATATGGCCGGTAACATTGTAATGAATGTTGAAAACCAGAAAAGAATAAATACCTCCGGACTTAAAAACGGAGTTTATATGGTTACGGTAAAGACTGAGCAGGGAAACACTTCCAGAAAGCTTATCATTGAAAAATAAACAATATCATTATTCCGTAAATATCTATATACCAATCTACTAATATACGAATGAAAAAATTTATCACTTTATTGGTGGCTTCATTAGCTTTACAAAGTATAGAAGCTCAAAGTTTTATTCAGGCTTACCAGGACAGGGCGAATATGGTGACCCAGACCAATATTACGGCTAATCTTCAGGCATTTGCCAATTTAGGTGTAAAAACCACAGGCTCACAGGCTAATGCGAATGCACTGACGTGGCTTAAGGATCAGTATACTTCTTATGGATATTCAGCCAGCCAGATGGCCGAAGATTCTTTTCCCTATGGAAACGGAACATCAAAAAATCTGGTCGTTACCAAAACCGGCACATTATACCCTAATACTTTTGTGATTGTTTGCGGGCATTTTGACAGCATCTACGGCCAGGGCGTAAATGATAATGGAAGCGGAACTTCTGTTATCCTTGAAGCAGCAAGGATCCTGAAAGATGTTCCTACCGAATATTCCGTAAAATTTATTCATTTCTCAGGGGAAGAACAGGGGCTTATCGGAAGCAAGCATTATGCAAACTCGGTGGCCTATCAGGGTACAAACCGCCTGCTGGACATCAAACTGGTCATTAATCTTGATCAGGTAGGAGGTGTTATGGGAAACAACAACAATACGGTTTTTTGTGATCAGGATATGGGAGGTCTTTCCTCAAACAATGCAGCTTCTGCAACAGCTACTCAGGAACTCAGAAACTGCACAACGCTCTATTCTCCTCTTTTGACCGATGTTGATCCTGCTGAGAATTCCGATTATATCCCTTTTGAAGCTAAAGGATATACGATTACCGGTTTTTTTGAGAAAATAAGAAGCTCCTATCCACATTCTATAGAAGACACGTTTGCCAATACAGATCCTGTGTATATTTATAATATCGGAAAAGCAACGGTAGGAGCAATACAGCACTTTGCTGTTGCCACCGGAACATTGGGAACCCGGGAAGCCGTTGTAAAAAACTCTCTGGAAGATGTGAAAATCTATCCCAATCCGGTAAAAAACATCATCAGTATTGAGCTTCCGGATCCGGCTATAAGAAATTTCAGTTTTGAAATTACGGACTTCCCGGGCCGATCTATCCTGAAAACGAATAATGAAACCAAAATCAACGTCTCTGGGTTAGAAAACGGTGCTTATCTCGGGATACTAAAAGCGGGTGATAAAACCGTGGTAAGGAAAATACTGATTGAAAAATAAAGATTGATTTATGAATGGATCAGTTTCACCACAAAAGTCACTAAGGCTTATCTTAAATACTTTAGCCCACTTGTGATTAGAAATTATCATTACTGCTAAAATTTAGACAGGCTCACAAAAAAAATCTGCTTTACAGCAATTATACAACCTTTGGATTTTCAAAGGTTTTTTTATGTTTAAGGACAAAACTCAGAAAGGATACCAAACTGACACTAAATTGTTTTAATTTTTAAAATATTTTCAAATCATTAAACACTTTATTGTGATTTATTCACTACATTCGTGTCACCAAACTAAAATAAATAATATGAAAAAACTTACCACATTATTGTGCACCTCTCTGATTGTACAGGGAATTGGCGCTCAAACTTTTATTCAGGCTTATAAGAACAGGGCTGATATGGTGACTCAAACCAATATTACTGCTAATCTTCAGGAGTTTGCCAATCTGGGTGTGAAAACTACAGGCTCCCAGGCTAACACCAATACTTTAAACTGGATCAAAAACAAATATATTTCTTACGGTTATACAGCCAGCCAGATTGAGGAAAGCCCCTTCACCTTCGGATCAACAAGTTCTAAAAACCTGATCATCACCAAAACCGGAACACTATATCCCAATAAATATGTGATTATCTGCGGGCATTTTGACACCATCTATGGGCCGGGAGTGAATGACAACGGCAGCGGAACTTCTATTATCCTGGAAGCCGCAAGAATATTAAAAAATGTTCCTACCGAATATTCAATTAAATTTATTCACTTTTCCGGAGAAGAACAGGGGCTGAGAGGAAGCAGCCATTATGTGAATAATGTTGTGTACCAGGGAGGTGTCCGTAAACTGGATATTAAACTGGTCTTTAACCTTGATCAGGTAGGCGGTGTAAAAGGAAATAACAACAATACGGTATATTGTGATGAAGACCAGGGTGGTCTTTCTTCCAACAATTCAGCCTCTGCCGCTGTTACCCAGCAACTCAGAAATTGTACAGCACTCTACTCTCCTCTTCAGACTGCCGTAGATCCTGCTGCTGATACGGATTACATTCCTTTTGAGCAAAAAGGTGAAGTGATTACCGGTTTTTTTGAAAGAATAAGAAGCACCTATCCTCACTCTTCCAAAGATACTTTTGCCAATGTAGATCCTGTATATGTCTATAATATCGGAAAAGCAACGGTGGGCGCTCTGCAGCATTTCGCAACAGCATCTACAGTTACAGGAACCAATAAAACGGCTTCAAATAATATACTGGAAGGCACAAAGTTCTACCCTAACCCCGCCAATACAATTCTGAATATTGAACTGCCGGATTCTAAAGAAACCCACTTCAGTTTTGAAATCAGCAATTCCATAGGAAGAACACTGCTGAAAGTGAATAATGAAAGAAAGGTTGATGTTTCCGGTCTTCAAAACGGAGTGTATATCGGGACTTTAAAAGCAGGTGATCAAACCCTTGTTAAGAATATAATGATCGAAAGATAATTTAAATAAAACAGAGCAAAAATTGAAATTTTTGCTCTGTTCTTCTTTATTCATATAAGTTTTTAAAGCTGTTCTATGATCTGCTCTTCTGATTTATTTTTCAGATCAATTTTTTTGACAGGAATAAGTTTATTGGGTACAATATTTCCTGCAGGCCTTATCCATTCTTTTACTCCAAAAATAAAATCTAGTTTTGTATTGGGAGTCTGGAAACTTATGAGCTCACCAAAATGGTTCGGATGTCCTTTTTCCGGTATTTCACCCACCACTTCTGCCAGTTTATTATCCAAAACCATGGCTCCAAACATCATCGCACTTGAGAATGTGTTTTTACCAATAACCACATAAGTCTTTCCGTTGAATCTTAACGGATTTTCTGCTGCTTTGACCACTCTTGATCTGATCGGATAAAAATCTCCGTCTTTTATACTTTCATACTCAGGCACGGTTTTATTATTCGACTTTAAAAAATCAGAGTATTCTTTACTTTTTTTCCATTTTCCCTGATAGCTGTTATAGTTTTTATCAGAAAAATAGCTGATCAGAAGGTTTCCTATTGCTGAATTTCCCCCGGAATTGTTGTGAACATCAATTACAAGAGTTTGTACCTGATCTTTTTTGATGCGGGTAAAAATACTGTCGAACTTCAGTTTCCATTCCTCCACAGAAAAAGTACGTTTATCATCGAAGGTATTCACCGTCAAATAAGCAACATTTTTAATTTTTTTATAATCAATAGGTTTAAATTCTTCTTTTTTCCGGGGCTGCACCTTTGAAGCATTAGCTTTCAGCTGTTCCAAAGAAATACTTTTTACAATGGTTTCCGGTCTTCCTTTAAACTTCAGCTTATAATTGTCTGTAATAAAATAGCAGTATTTATTGATCATGATCCAAAACTTATCAACCGCCATCGGAATACGTTCTTCCCTGGCCCCGGGAATCACCCTGGCACAGGTTTCCAATACTTCATTGACAGGCATTCCGTTTAGTGAAATTAATTCATCACCGATGTTGAGACTTGCATCAGAAAAATTTTCGGTCAGTAGCATTTTGCCCTCTTCATATCTGAATTTTAAAGGCAAAACTTTCATATTGTTTCTGATACTGTCAGTCACACAATAATCGGACATTCCGCTGTGCTCATCATTCAAAGTCACAATTAAAGGCTTGGCGAGATAGTAGAAATCCTTTTGGGTCATTCCGTCTTTTAATGACTTCTGGATCTCTGAATATTTTTCTTCGAACTCTGATTTTGAAATTTCAGTGAACGGATTGATGTGGACATTAACAATTTTTTCTCTTATAAAATCCACATCCTGCTCCAACTGCTGTTTTGTAAATTTCTGATCATACAATTCATTACATATTTTCTGAGCAAAGATTGAGCTGGCAGATAATGCCAGTAATAATGCTAGCTTTAGTTTCATTAGAAGTTAGTCTTTGAGGTGATTAGTAACGGTCTGGTTTATTTTGTTACAAAGTAAAAACAGAGCCGGGAAATTCCGGTTTTTTAACGTTATTTTATTCATTTACAATAACTTTTTGAATCTCAGATATTATTCTTTCGCTGATCCATTCTCTATCTTCATTAGAGAGCTCATTGAGAAAACTTCCGTTATTTTCATTAAAATCAGTAAAAACATCCTGTAAAAACTCTTCTTTTATCTCAGAGAGACGGGCCGAATTATTCAAGTCAAGGGCTCCAACCTTAGAAAGTACACTTTCCAGCCGATTTTTTGTCACATATGTTCTTAATTCATCTGTTATGAAAGATAAATTTTCGGTTTTAGAAGAAATATCTGGGATAAATGACCATTTTTCAGCTTTGTGAAATTTATCTTCTTCATCAAACTCCGGATTCTTCAGCTTGATAATCGGCCGGCTGGATAATAATGATATGTCTTTCAGGTCATATGGCTTTATGACCACTCCTTCAATAAGGTTCTGCTCCAGTTCCGGAAGCCCCATTTGCATGGGAACAGGTGAATTGATGCGGGTATTAAAATTCAAAGCTTCATTAAATCTACCTATCAGCAAGGGTTGTGCATGAGGAATTCCAAACCGGACGAAATAAGATACCGCAGATTCATAATCTAAATAGTTTTTTATCCCGTGCTCATTTACTATGGCAATGTCAAATGCATAAAAATGAATATCCGGAGTATAGTAAACACCCGTTTGTATAGCCTGCAAATTCTCTATAGCTTCCACATCTGGATGAGGGTATTTCCCTCCAAATAATTCTCCATAAATGATATATCCGGAACCAGGATTCATAAGTCTCAACTCTTCAAATAAGCGGATCATTTTACTCTCCAATCTGCCAACAACGATCTGGAAACCAAAGAAATCATCTGCCCAGTTAAGATACTCTCTCCTTTTGGCATATTTCAGTTGATTATCTTCATAAGAAAAACTAAAGTTGGCACCGTGGATCTTCTCAGTAACCACCCACTTTAATTTCTCCATTTTCAACATGTCCCTCTCATTAAGACCTGTCTTCTTCAGGGAATCAGGCATCTTTTCATATCCTGAAAATTCATTCATATTCATTGGTTTTATAATGGTTATAATTTCCGGCAAATATAGACATTTGAGTTTAGATGATAAGATAACGACCTGAGGCTCATAACGAATTTATTCTTCAGATTTTAATTTTACAATTTCATCAATCAGCAAAGGAATTACATTTTTTGCCATTGCAATAAAGTCCTGATCTTCAGGTTTTATTTTTATAAAAGCTTTATCTCAAAGGTTATCGGTTTCTGTCTTGAAGGATTTCTTCTATTTCTTCCAGTGAAAATCCTTTTGCTTTCAGTAAGATCAAAAAGTGATACAGCAGGTCGGCAGCTTCATTTTTAAAGAGCGCTTCATTATCATCCTTAGCTTCAATCACCAATTCTACAGCTTCTTCCCCTACTTTTTGGGCAACTTTATTGATTCCTCTCTGGTAGAGTGAATACGTATAAGAATCTTCTGCCTTAGTGTCTATTCTCTGGATGATCTTCTCTTCAAGCTCATATAAAAAGCCTTTGGAATCTTTCTCACCAAAGCAGCTGAAACTTCCCGTGTGGCAGACAACATTCTTCGGAACGGCTTTAATCAGGATTGTGTCCTGATCACAATCGACAGCGATGCTTTTAACTGTCAGAAAATTACCGGACTCCTCTCCTTTTGTCCATAATCTGTTTTTGGAACGGCTGAAAAAAGTGACAATCCCTTCCTGCTTTGTTTTTTCAAAGGCTTCCTCATTCATGTAGCCCAGCATCAGGACCTGCAAGGTTCTTTCATCCTGAATAATCACAGGTACAAGACCGTTATCTTTTTTAAAATCTATATTCATCGTACTTCAATTTTTTGCGTTTTTAGCTGTTGTTTTAAATCCAGAATCCCTATTTCGTTAAAATGGAACACACTGGCTGCTAATGCTCCTGTAGCCTTCGTTTCATCAAACACTTTAATAAAATCACCTACTGCTCCGGCACCTCCTGAAGCAATCACAGGGATATTGACGGCTTCAGAAACCAGCTTTGTAATTCTGAGATCAAATCCGTTTTTGGTTCCGTCACCATCCATAGAAGTGAGCAGGATTTCGCCCGCACCCAAAGCCGCAGCTTCTTTTGCCCACTCTACCGTATTCAGAGCTGTTGCCTGTCTTCCTCCTTTGATGTGTACCAGATCTGTCTGTTCAATCCGTTTGGTGTCAATAGCAACTACAATACACTGGCTTCCGAATTCTTTTGCCAATGCGGAAATCAGCTGCGGATTCTTTACCGCAGAAGAATTGATACTGATCTTGTCGGCACCGGCCTCCAGAAGCCTTCTTACATCTTCAACTGAAGAAATACCACCTCCTACCGTGAACGGAATGCTCAGTTCTTTTGCAATATCCTGTACCAGTTCTACAAATGTTTTTCTGTTTTCAAGAGTTGCTGTAATATCGAGAAAGACCAGTTCATCTGCCCCTTCCAGTTCATATTTTTTGGCCAGCTCTACAGGATCTCCTGCATTTTTAAGACCTTCAAAGTTGATTCCTTTTACCGTACATCCGTCTTTTATATCCAGACACGGAATAATTCTTTTTTTAAGCATTTTCAATGAAATTCTGAAGTTGTTGCAGGCTTATTTTGCCTTCATAAATTGCTTTTCCTATAATGGTACCGGCACATCCGATATCTTTCATTTTATAGACGTCTTTGATGCCCGAGATGCCGCCACTTGCCGTAAGCTGTACTGCCGTTTTATATAAAATTTCAATATAAAGACCTGTGGAGGGACCTTCCAGCATTCCATCCTTTGAAATATCGGTACATATTGCCGATTGAATTCCTTTTTTCTGGTACTGAAGAATGAAATCCACCACATCTTCATCACTTCCTTCCAGCCAGCCTGAGGTTCTGATCTTTCTGTTTTCAAAGTCCGCCCCCAGAATGATCTTGTCCGGACCGTATTTCTGAATCATTTCAACACAAAATTCGGGATTTTGAACAGCTATACTACCCAATGTGATCTGCTGTGCTCCAGAACTAAAGGCGGTTTCTATATCTTCAGCACTTTTTAATCCACCTCCGAAATCAATATGCAAAGCAGTGGATGAAGCGATATTTTCCAGAACCTTCTGATTGACAATATGCTTTGATTTTGCCCCATCCAGGTCAACCACATGAAGAAACCGGATTCCGAAGCTTTCAAATTCCTTTGCTACTTCTACAGGATCTTCATTGTATATTTTCTTTGTATTGTAATCTCCTTTTGATAGGCGGACACATTTGCCGTCGATAATATCAATTGCCGGAATAATTTTCATTTGTTTATTTTTTAGTTGGCTGCGGGTTACAGCTATTTATTTCCCGAGTAAAATTTTGTAAATCATCATTTGTATACCTTCTCTCATAGAGACATTCCATTATAATCGGATAAAATTCCTTAAGATCCGGTTCCCCACATTCCCAGATTTTTCAGGGTGAAACTGTACTGCATAGAAATTGTCTTTCTGTAATGAAGCACTGAACGGGAGAATATAATCACAAACCGAAGTGGTAAAGTCTGAAAGCTCACAATAATAACTGTGAACAAAATAGAGATCATTCTCCTGTTCTACCCCTGAAAATAACGGAGAACCCTGCCCGGAAACACTGTTCCAACCCATATGTGGAACAATATCCCTGGCCGGAAACTTTCTGACATTGATATCAAAGATCCCCATTCCTTCGGTGTTTCCTTCTTCATTTCCTTTACACATCAGCTGCATGCCAAGGCATATTCCCAAGACAGGCTGTTTCAAAGCCGGAATCAGCAAATCAAGTTTTTTTTCTTTCAATAGCTTCATCGTGGATGAGGCTTCTCCTACGCCCGGGAAGATTACTTTATCAGCCTTCAGGATCAACTCCGGATCATCTGTAATGATGGACTCTGTATTCAGTCTGTTAAGCGCATTCTGAACGGAATTTACATTTCCCCCGTTATATTTTATTATTGCAATCATCGTATCTTGATTTTAATCTCTTTATAAGCTTCCTTTTGTAGAGGGTAAACTGTAATTAGCATCTGACTGGTTCACCGCCATTTTAACCGCCTTGGCAAAAGCTTTGAAAATGGATTCTATTTTGTGGTGCTCATTGTCCCCCTCCGCTTTGATATTCAGGTTTGATTTTGAAGAATCAGTAAAGGACTTGAAAAAGTGAAAGAACATTTCGGTAGGCATATCCCCTATTTTTTCTCTTTTGAACGCTGCATCCCAAACCAGCCACGGCCTGCCACCGAAATCAATTGCTACCTGAGAAAGGCAATCATCCATGGGAAGGAGAAATCCATATCTTTCAATTCCTTTTTTCTTTCCTAATGCTTTTACAATAGCTTCGCCCAAAACGATTCCCGTATCTTCTATGGTATGGTGTTCGTCTACCGCAAGATCTCCAATTACTTTTATGGTAAGATCCATATTTCCATGCCTTGCGATCTGGTCCAGCATGTGATCAAAAAAGTGAAGACCTGTTGAGATTTCAGATTTCCCTTTACCATCAAGATTCACTTCAATTTCGATATCCGTTTCATTGGTCTTTCTGCTTAGTCTGGCAGTCCGCATTCCCGATTTTAAAAACTGATAAATCTCTGCCCATGAAGTAGTGACCAGGCTCGCATCTGTATTAAAGCTTTTATTTAGAAAAACAGATTTAGTCCCCATGTTTTTAGCTAGTTGAATATCGCTACTTCTATCACCAATTACATAGGAATTTTCCAGATCATAATCTCCATAAATATATTTTCCTAGCATTCCTGTTCCCGGTTTCCTGGTTGGAAGGTTTTCGTGTTCAAAGCTTTTATCAATCAGAATATCATTGAAGATAATTCCTTCATTTCTGAAGGCTTCCAACATCTTTTCATGAGGCTTAATAAAATCATCAAACGGAAAGCTTTCGGTTCCCAAACCATCCTGATTGGTTACCATCACCAGTTCATAATCAAGCTCGTTGGCTATTTTGGAGAGGTTCTGAAACACTCCCGGATAAAACTCCAGTTTTTCCAGTGAATCTACCTGAAAATCCGTAGGCGGTTCTATGATGAGGGTTCCGTCCCGGTCTATAAAGAGTACTTTTTTCATAATCATATATTTTTCAACAGATTGACTAATTTTTCATTATCCTGACGGCTTCCTACATTAATCCTGATACACCCCGGAATCGCAGGATCTCTCCTGCTTGTCAGAATTTCTTTTTCCAGCATTTTTCCGTACACTTTTTCTACCTCTTTCATTTTAATTAAAAAGAAGTTGGCATCTGTAGGAAATATTCTTGCAATGCATTCAATAGCTTCAAGCTCTTGCTGCAGCCAAGCCCTTTCTGCCAGGATATTATTTACATTTTCATTAAGCCGGTCATCATCCAATGTTTTCAGGATCAGTTCCTGGCTCAATACATTAACATTATAAGGTGCTTTTACGGTATTGATCAGCCTTATAATCTCTTCGGATGCATAAGCCATTCCTACTCTTGCCCCTGCGGTGCCCCATGCCTTTGAAAATGTCTGAAGGACAATCAGATTAGGATATTGATCCAGCAGTTCCAGACTTGACTTTTTACCGGAAAACTCAATATAAGCTTCATCTACCACCACAATACCGTTAAAGTTCTGAAGATAAAATTCAATATCATCGATGCTGTTTCCTGTAGGATTATTGGGTGAACATAAAAAGAAAACCTTTATAGATTCTTCTTTCACTATATTTAAAAAGTCATCTTTCACGATCTCAAAATTTTCATTTAGTTGAAGCTGTAAAACCCTGTTTTCATTGATTGCAGCATAGAAACCGTACATGGCAAAGGAAGGATTCATCATTAAAACCGAATCTTTTTTAGGCTCACAAAAAATTTTAATAATCAGATCAATAAGCTCATCACTTCCGTTCCCGATGGCAATCTGCAACGGTGAAAGGTTTTTAAGTGCTGCCAGGCGATTTTTAAGCTTTTTCTGGGTAGAATCCGGGTAACGGTTGCATTCTCCGAAAGGGCTTTCGTTGGCATCCAGGAATACAGGCGCACTGAATTCGTTATGATCCCTAAAACTGATATAAGGTTGTAATTTTAAAATATTTTCTCTTACTAAACTTTTGATATTGATGGTTGTGTTGTTCATTTTATTGTTTTTCATTTATTAATGGTATGAATTCTTTAAGATGTTAGTTTATTCTTTTTATAACCGCAAGACAAAAAGATTAAGAAAATAAAGCTCTCGCAGATCACACAGATTTCGCAGATTTTTACGCTGAAATAAATCTGCGTCATCTGCTAAATCTACGAGCAATTAAAAAAATAAGCGACATCCCATTTTTTCTCTTATACAATTATTGCTTATTTTAAAAACAGATTTTTTCATTAATTTTTATGTCTTTCTGCTTACCAACTATAAAGATTGTAATCTTATTGATACTGCATTTTTGTGGGCAAGCAATCCTTCCGCCTCTGCCATGATCTCTATTGTTTTTCCCAGATTCTGAAGCCCTTCTTTTGAAAGATGCTGGAATGTAATTTTCTTTACAAAACTATCCAGAGATACTCCGCTGTAATTCCTTGCATAGGCATTGGTGGGAAGGGTATGATTGGTTCCGCTGGCGTAATCTCCAGCGCTTTCACAGGAGTAGTTCCCAAGAAAAACCGACCCTGCATTCCGGACTTCTGGAATATATTTTTCAAAATCACTGAGGGCCAGGATAAGGTGTTCGGGGGCATAAAGATTGCTGAACTCAACCGCTTCTTCAATGGAATTCAGGATAATAAAAGAACTGTTTTCTAAAGCTTTTCCTGCAAATTCATTCCGGGGTAAGTCTTTTATTTGAAATTCAATAGCACTTATTGTTTCATCAAAAACTTTAAGGTCTGTCGTAATAAAAACCACCTGACTGTCACTTCCGTGTTCTGCCTGTGAAAGAAGGTCTGCGGCACAGAATTCAGGTACAGCCTGCTCATCTGCAATCACAAGGACCTCGCTTGGGCCTGCCGGCATATCGATGGCAACTCCGTAACGCTGGGCATATTCTTTAGCGGCTACTACAAACTGGTTACCCGGGCCAAAGATTTTGGACACTCCCGGAATACTTTCTGTTCCCAGGGTCATCGCTGCGATAGCCTGTGCTCCGCCGGTTTTAAAGATACCGGAAACCCCGCAAAGCTTTGCTGCATAGAGAATAGCAGGATTGATGTTTCCGTTTTTATCCGGTGGCGTGCAGAGAACAATTTCTTTACAGCCGGCAAGATTGGCAGGAACGGCCAGCATCAGAACTGTTGAGAATAAAGGTGCTGTACCTCCCGGAATATACATCCCTACTTTTTCTACAGCCCGGTTTTCTCTCCAGCAAATCACTCCTTTTGTGGTTTCAATTTTCCGGATCTCCTGCTTTTGTGATGCGTGAAATTTTGAAATATTTTCTTTGGCCTGCTGAATAGCTTCTTTTAGCTCATCACTGATCAGATTTTCAGCATTTTCAATTTCCTCTTTGGTCACTGCAATGCTTTGAGTGTCTGCTTTATCAAATTTTTTATTAAACTCTATTAAAGCTTTATCTCCGTTTTTTTCAACTTCAGTAAAAATTTCTGTTATAAGCCCTGAAACTTCTTCCTGCTCCAGAACAGGACGTTTTACCAGGTCTTTCCAGGTTTCTTTTGTAGGATATCTGTATATTTTCATTGTACTTTTTTAATTTTTTTTGAACCATTAAGATTCTTTTAAGTTGTTAGGTTTTATTAAGATCATAGCTGAAGTTATTCTATTTCAACTGCCTGATACCTTAACTCAATTTTTTTTATGAACGCAAAGGCGCAAGTTTTTTAAATCTTTACTTTTTTAAGGCGCAAGAAAATCTAAGATTTTCAGCAAGTGCTTGTGACTTAAAGCAGCATTCAATTTTGTCGCAGATAAAATCTTTGCGCTTTAAAACAGTATTGATTTCATTTTCATTACGCCTTTGCGTTAACCCATATTATCATTCTTCAACTCACATTATCACCTTAATGATTAGTTAGATTCTTTATATAACCATTTTATCAATTGGGATGATTAGAATATCCTGGGCTCCATTCTCTTTCAGTTCGTCAATGACTTCCCAGAAACGTTCTTCATCAATGACAGAATGAATACTGCTCCAGCCTTCTTCAGCCAACGGAATAACTGTAGGGCTTTTTAATACAGGAAGAACCTCTGATATTTTCTGAATTTTTTCATTGGGAACATTCATCAGAATATATTTTGAATTTTTTGCTTTTAACACAGCCTGAATTCTGAACAGGAATTTCTGAAGAACAGCTTCTTTTTCAGGAGATAGTTGTGGAGTTTGAGCTAAAACAGCTTCCGATTTTAATAAAGTAACGGTTTCTCTCAATCCGTTTTTGAATAAAGTACTTCCGGAGCTTACAATATCACAGATCCCATCTGCAAGCCCGATATTGGGGGCAATTTCCACAGATCCGGAAATGACGTGAATATCTGATGTAATCCCCTTTTCTTCCAAGAAGTTTTTTAAGGTATTCGGGTAAGAAGTGGCTATTTTTTTACCTTGGAAGTAAGTGAGATCATCGGTTTCAATTTCTTTGGGAACAGCGATGGAAACACGGCATTTTGAAAAACCAAGTTTCTCTACAATTCTGATGTCTTTCTTTTTTTCGATCAGAAGGTTTTCGCCCACGATGGCAATATCCACTACCCCGTCTTCAAGGTATTGCGGAATATCGGAATTCCTGAGGTACATGATTTCCATTGGGAAATTATCTACTGAAACTTTGAGCTGGTCTTTCCCGTTGTTGACAAAGATTCCACAATCTTTGAGAAGCTGTAAAGATTCTTCGTAAAGTCGGCCGCTTTTCTGAATTGCAATTTTTAATTTACTCATTTCGTCTTTTATGAGTCCGAGTAAATAAAACTGATCTGATGAAATTTCTGAGGAGAATTCAGGAACAAAAAAACCGTCTATTTACTCAGACGGTTTTTAATTATTTTTGATTTTAGCACAATCCTATATCAATCAATTCCGTCTAACAGATATGATGATGATAATGATGTAATGCTAAAAATATTGACTTCATTGTATTGAATTATGATGCAAATGTAGGGTTTATTTTTAAAATGCAAAGTTTTTTCAGATAATTTTTTGATAAAAATTCATCAGCTCTCTGGCTATAGGCTCATCATTAAACTTCTGAACAAACCCGAAACCCTTTTCAGCACGGCGTTTTCTTTCGGATTCATTTTCCCATAAAAATTTAATCTTAGCCCTGATGTCAAGTTCATTATCAGGATTGATATACACTGAATCTTTTCCTCCCGCTTCGGGCAGGCAGCTTGTATTGCTCGTTACGACAACTGTATTGGAAAAAAGGGCTTCAATAACAGGAATCCCGAAGCCTTCAAAGAAGCTGGGATACACAAATATATCAGCCAGTTTATAGATGGCAGCCAGCTCATCCATAGAAACACCTTCCAGGAAAAGCACCTGCTGCTGCATTTTGTTTTTCTTCAGGAAGTTTTCTATTTTCTGATAGTATTTTGTCTTTCTTCCCACAACTACCAATGGAATTCCGGTCCCGTTGATGGCTTTTACAACATTCAAAAGGTTTTTGCGTTCTTCGATGGTTCCAACGTTCAGGATAAATCTTTCGGGAAACTTGAATTTCTCCATGGTTTCTTGAATCATTTCCGGAGACTGCTGCTCTTTAAAAGCTTTATGACAGCCCTGATAAATAACTTCAATTTTACTTTCAGGGACTTTTAAAAATTCAATGATATCCCTTTTTGTCTGCTCTGAAATGGCGATGATCTTGTCTGCTGTATCTGCTGCCTTTTTAAATTTCCAGAAATGGATTTTCCGGTCAAAAAAAGAATAATATTTTGGATAGCGTACAAAGATCAGATCGTGAATGGTAACGATTTTTTTTATTGGCTTTTTGTCCCATTTCAAAGGGAGTTCGCCGGATAAACCGTGAAAGATATCGGCACCCTGCTTCTGGGCATCCTTCCCCATTTTAAACTGCCGGGAAAGGTTTCCTTTTGAAGTCTGGATAAATTTCACATCAGGCTGTTCCAGAATATCTTTCCCCCGTTCAGATCTGTTTTTATTGAGCAGCAGATATTCATTCTCCGGAAAGTAGCGGGAAAGTATTCTGACAAGGTCTCTTGAATAGTTTCCCAGACCGGACGTATTATGGAAAAAACGTTTGGCATCAAAAGCAATCTTCATCGTTGTATCTGTTTTTGAAATTCCTGAAATGTTCCGAATGAATGACCTTTCTCTTTCAGCCAGCCTACAAACGAGTCGAATCTTTCTACCATGTCTTTTCCTGAATTCTTTACTGTAAAGCCAGGAAGTTTAAAAGCTTCGTCTTTGATCTCCGCAAATTCCCAAGGATGAAAATAAATGTTCAGATACTGATCTTTTTTCAAACAGTCCGAAGCTAGTTTTTTGTAGAAAAATAAAGGAAAATTGTGAAAGCTTAACCAAAACAAAGGAATTCTGAAATTAGGTGATACCGATGCCGGTACCTGTGTTACATTTCCTTCCTTGAAATAGGTCCTGGATACTTTCAAATTATTATATCTTCCCGGTAAAAATGTGGGATTGATGGAAGAATTGTAAGAATATCCAGCCTTTTCAACCTCTTTTTCATCTACAGGCATCATTCTTGGCATTCTCAATCCGGTAACTTTTGTAGAAAATAATTCTTCCAGTTTTTCTCTTGACTCCTTCAGATGCCTGTCTTCAAACTCTGAATGAAACCATGTGTGGGAAGCCAGCTCATGGCCTTCCTCCAGTAATCTTGCAATAAGATGCTTACTGTTTTCTGCAAAGACTACTGTAGAAAAAAAGGTAGCTTTGGCGTTATGTTTTTTCAGGATGTCTAAGATTCTTTCCAATCCTGTCTGTGAAATTGAAATTTGTTTTTCAAAGGGAATTTCACCCTTATATTCTAACGGCATATCAAATTCTTCAATGTCAAAACTCAATAATACCATTTTAAAAATTTTTGTTTTTAATAATATAATTAGGTCTGTCTTTCACCTGTTTAAATATTTTACCTAAATAAATTCCCATGATTCCCATAATGATCAGTTGCAGACCGCCAAAGAAAACAATGGTCATGATCAGTGATGCCCAGCCTGAGATCTCGGTTTTTGCAATAAATGAATGGATGACATATACTCCGTACCCGATTACAGAAAGAGCGGAGAATAAAAAGCCCAGATAAGCTGCCAGATAAAGTGGTTTTACACTGAAAGCCGTAATTCCTGTAAAAGCGAAAGTAAACATCTTTTTAAGGTTGTAGCTGCTTTTTCCTGAAAGTCTTTCTGCAGCGGTAAAATCTATTCCAATCTGCTTGAAACCCATCCAGCTTGTTAATCCTCTGAGGAATAAATCGTCTTCATTAAAGTTTCTCATGACTTCAACTGCTTTTGCATCCAGCAATCTGAAATCCGAACCTCCTCCTTTCGTTAAATTAACATCCGATAAGCTCGATAAAAGTTTATAAAACAGGTCAGATGTTTTTCTTTTAAAAAAGGAAATCTCTTTGGGATAGGTTCTGAAGGTAAAAACCACATCATATCCCTCTTCCCATTTTCTGATCATTTCGGGGATAATTTCCGGTGGATGCTGGAGATCACCATCCATAGAGATCACTGCATTTCCCTGAGCATTGTCCATTCCGGCCTTTACAGCTGGCTGATGTCCGAAATTCCGGGAAAATTCAATGAATTTCACTTCTTCATACCGGTTGGAAAGTTCTTCAAGTTTTTGTTGCGTATTGTCTCTGCTGCCGTCATTTACAAATATGATTTCAAAGTCATAGCTGTTCAGACCCTCAAAAACCTCTTTGATCTTCTGATGGATCATGGCAACATTTCCTTCTTCGTTATAGGCGGGAATTACAATTGAAATTTTCTTCATATGTACTAATTCAGGCTGTAATTTTTCTCAAAGTCTTTTGTTAAAAGCTCATAAGTCACTCTCAACCAGATCACAATACAAGGTACTGCTTTTAATGAATATTTAATAATATAATTTTCTTTTACAAATTTTGGAAATAAATCTGACGTTGAAAAGCATGTAAAAATGATTACGAAAACCAACAATCCGATGATCAGCGGAGTTCTTTCTTTCTGAAGGAAAAACCAGATCAACACACCTACCACTGCAATAATATAAGTTGGGGATTCTGAACTGGAACTGAACAGTACCAGAAACAGCAATGTTGAAGCCAGAATCATCAGTTGGAAGGCATAATGTTTATACTGCTTAATTCTGATGTAAGGTAAAGCAAAAAGGGGCAATCCACCTGCTAAAAACACAAGGTTAGAAATAGATGCATCTCCTAAAACTCTTCTTACAAAGCCCATTAATGAGATATCCTGCATATTTCCTAATACCTGATTTTCGTTATTCTTTTCTACGATAGACTGAAACCAATCCGAATAGCACTGAATGACAAACTGCGGACTTGAATAGGCCATCGGAAGTACAAAAAACAAAATGGCGATTCCAATTCCTGAAAGAATAAACTTAGTCTTGTTTTTAATAAAGAAAAATTGGGTAAGCCCTACAATTCCGTAGATTTTCACGAATATTCCTATTAAAATTGCCGTTACCGATTTTACTTCTTTTCTTTCATAAATGTATACTGCAGATAACAGCAAAAGGCCTGTTAATGCCACATTAAACTGTAAGCTTAACGCTGCCGTAATGTATTCCTGTAGGCAAAGCAGCCCGAAGATCGCTTTTTTGGCATCTGAAAACGGCAGTTTATAGACTCCGTAGATGAAGATAAAAGTATTAGCAATATTCCAGAGTGAAATTCCCAGCCAGTCCGGCATCATGGCAAACGGAGCAATCAGTGCACTGAAAAATACGCCGTAATGATTTAAGTCAAAATAAAGATCGGGATAATGGATGAATAAGTTTTTCTGATGAAGGGTATTAAAGAATACGTTTTTAAAAATCAGATAATTATTGATTGCATAATCTCCTCTCAGATATTTGGAAATTGCTGTAACAACCGATATAATAAGATAAACCCCAAATATATATTTAGGGTTTAGCAATATTTTAAGAAATTTTTCTTTCAAGATTGGTGGTATTAGCTTACAATATTAATCTTAAACAGCTACATTATTATCTCTCAATGCATCATTCAGGGATGTTTTCTTGTCTGTAGACTCTTTTCTCTGACCGATGATCAATGCACATGGAACCTGATATTCGCCAGCAGGATACTGTTTTGTATAGCTTCCAGGAATTACTACAGAGCGTGCAGGAACTCTTCCTTTGATTTCAACAGGCGTATCTCCTGTAACATCGATAATTTTTGTAGAAGCTGTCAATACTACGTTTGCACCCAATACGGCTTCTTTTTCTACATGAACTCCTTCTACCACGATACATCTGGAACCGATGAAACAGTCATCTTCAATGATAACCGGAGCTGCCTGTAACGGCTCCAATACTCCACCGATACCTACACCGCCACTCAGGTGAACATTTTTACCGATCTGTGCACAACTTCCTACTGTAGCCCATGTATCTACCATTGTTCCTGAATCTACATACGCACCGATATTTACATAAGAAGGCATCATAATTACTCCGGGAGCAATATAAGCCCCTTCTCTGGCCACTGCATGTGGTACAACTCTCACTCCTTTTTCAGCATAATTTCTCTTTAAAGGCATCTTGTCATGAAATTCAAACGGACCTACTTCAATAGTTTCCATTTTCTGGATCGGGAAATACATTACCACGGCTTTTTTCACCCATTCATTTACCTGCCATCCGTTTTCAGTAGGCTCTGCTGTACGAAGTTCCCCTTTATCAACCAAAGAAATAACTTCTCTAATGGCCTTCTGGCTGTCTTCATTCTGCAATAAATCTCTGTTGTCCCAGATATTTTCAATAGTTTGTTGTAACGACATGTTTCTTATTTAAATTAGTTTGAAAAATTATACTGGCCAAAGATACAAAAAAGTTCAGCAAAACGATTTTTAACGTTATCCTTTTAATAAAGGCCCAGCATGCGGCTCACCTTCATTTTATACTCCAGATAAATCTGCCCGTGCTGTTTCAGCAGATGCTCTTCTTCAAGCCGTATCTGAATCTGCATCAAAATACATCCAATGACAGAAAAAAAGAAAGCGATGACCGTAGGAAAAGTCAAGAAAAAACCTACCAGACTTACGGTCATTCCCAGAAAAACAGGATTTCTTGAAAAGCGGAACAATCCGGTCGTAATGAGCTTTGTATTTATCTGATCATCAATACCAATCCTCCATGAATCTTTCATCTGAAACTGGGCCATTACGACCCAAATCAATGCAAAAATCATCAGGATTACGCCTGCATACTGTATGAATTCAGTTTCCAGGACCGTTATCTTAAAAGCCTTTTCTGTGGGTGCCGGAAACCATACAAGTAGCATGGTATATATAAAAAGGGCGGCCAGAATAAGTTTGAAATACCACCCGATCAAGGCATAAGCCGAGTCATCTTTTGGTAAGACATTTGGATTTTTCCCGATTTTTTGGGCAACCACTATACTGATTCCCAAAAATGAGACTGCAAAGAACAAAATAAAGTAGATAGGGATAAAGAATCTGATAAAATCTGCCATTGTTAATTTATTTATGGCAAAGTTCAGTGGTTATGAAGTGCAATACTATTGCAATTTTTGACGAGGTGGGCTTCCTCTCTCCTCTATAAGTTTTGGCTAAAGCCAATTGATGATTTAATTTTTTTATTAAACGGGCTAAAGCCCGTTTCTATTGAATATGAATAACTACAAATCATTTAAATACAACAATATTTAAATAAAAATCTAAAGCATAGATTTAACCTTTCCTTTTGTTTTTTTAAACTCAGTCAGGCTCATATTATGTTGTTTTTTAAAGAATTTATTCAGATGGCTTTCATCTGAAAATCCAAACTCGGTGACGATTTCATTAATTCTCATATCACTGAAAAGCAGCCTGTGTTCGATTAATCTCAATTTATAATTCAGGATATAATGGGTGATGGTTTCTCCACACTGGTTTTTAAAATAGCTGCCGAGGTAGGTCTCAGAAAGCCCGAATTCCCCAGCGATCACAGATACTTTTAAAAGTGCCGGATCATGGATGTTTCCCTGGATATAATTAATAATATCCACAATTCTTTTGTCGGTATTGGATGCTGTATACTCAGCCCGCATCTTTGATATATTCCTTGCGGCGATCACAATCAATGCATTCACATAATGCAGTGTTAATTCTTCCTGATAAAGATCCGGATGGTTCAGACCATGGAGCAGTGAAGTGACAATAGAGTCTACCAAAACAATATCGGGTTTATTCTGTAAAATACAGCCGGAAAGATAAGATGCACCATACAGCAAGCATCCTATTGAATTAATGTTATTCCATTTATAATCCTTTACATAGCGTTCACTGAACTTTACGAGTAAAAGCTCGGTCTTTTGCTCAATATCCAGATGATGTTTATCATCAGGAGTCAGTAATATCAGGCTGCCTTTACCATATGACGCCATATTGTTATTGATGGTAAAAGAACCTTGTCCGGAAATTACGTAGATGATCTGAAAAAAGGAGTATTGACTGCCTTTTAAAGGACAATTTTCAGTGACATGATACTCTACTTTTACGAGCTGGTCTATATTCTCTCTTTTCATGTGGTAAAAGTACTTATTTATCATTAAAATATACTGATTTTTTACAATTTTTCTGTTCAAATTTGCTACGTCAAAATTATTACAATCAATGAAAAGATCAATCTATGTACTGGCACTGGGTGCTTTCGGCATTATTACTACTGAATTTGGAGTTGTGGGTATTCTTCCTACCATCAGCAGACAATTCGGTGTATCAATTGATGCTGCAGGATGGTTATTGAGCGCTTTTGCCATTACCGTTGCCGTTTCTTCTCCTTTTATCACTTCGTTTACGAGTAAAATAAACCGTAAGTTCCTTTTATGCCTTGTGATGAGCATATTTGTACTTTCTAATCTTATATCTGCTTTTTCCACAAACTTTACGATGCTTATGATTGCCCGTGTATTACCAGCCATACTGCATCCGCTGTTCTGGAATATTTCCATTGCCATAGCCTTTAAGGAAAGGGGTGCAAAAGGGGTATCTACCGTAATGCTTGGGCTAAGCCTTGCTACCGTTCTTGGTATTCCGATGACGACCTATGCGGCTGATCTCTTTCATAACTGGAAGGCTTCCTTCTTTCTAAGCAGTGCCATCAGCTTAATTGCATTTATGGGATTATTGTTCTTCATTCCTTCCATGCCTGCAGAAAAGGAAAAACATGAACAGAATCAATTTACTGTATTAAAAAATCCTTTTTTGTGGATCAATCTGGTTTCAACTATTGGTACACTGGCTGCCATGTTTTCCAGCTATACCTATCTTACGGCATATCTTGAGGAAATCACTAAGATGAATGGTGCACAGATCAGCATGATGCTGCTGCTTTTCGGAGGGATGGGAACACTTGGGAACTGGCTTATGGGACTGGCTTTAAACCGGAATGTAAAGATCACGACAAGAGTATTCTTACTCCTGCTCATTACAGTACAGGTCCTTGCCTATTTTCTGGGTGGAGTTTTTATTCCGATGATTATTATTGTGTCTCTTTGGGGCATGATTCATACCGGTGGTTTTCTGGTCTGCAATATCCGGACTACCCAAACTATTCCCCACCATGCATTGGAGTTTGTGAACAGTTTACTTACCTCATCCTTTAATATCGGAATTTCATTAGGTGCATTTCTTGGAGGCATCGTCAGCTCTTATTATGGTGTTCAGCATGTTCTTTCCGTGAGTGTTCTTCTGCTGGGTGCTACATTTTTTCTGAGTTTCTTTTCTTTTCCTGAAAAAATTACTGCTGACGAAGAAAATGAAGACGAAAAAGAGCTTGCCGTATCTGTTTGTAAACATATGTAAACCTTCCATTATATAATAATAAGCAATTCCATGAAAAATGAAATTGCTTATTATTAGATTTCAGCTAAAGCCAATAGATTTTATACAAATCATGATATGTGATAACTATCTTTTACATTTCATCACAAATAATAAATTCCATTGTCTTTTCAATATGCTTTTCTTTGATAATTCTTTTTACCTAATTTCTGTTTCTTTCACTATTACAGAACCCGTTGAGCATGAAGATAGGCTTTATTCCAGTATTTTTCATTCAGTGACGAGATAATAACGCCTTTGGAAGTTGAGGCATGAATGAATTTCACTTCTCCGTCAGGCCCGATATCATGAACAATTCCTACATGGGATACCCGGCTTCCTCCTGCCGTAGCAAAAAAGAGTAAATCTCCCGGCTTCACCTCCCTGATGTCTATATTTTTTCCTGTTTCTGCCTGATCAGAAGATCTTCTGGGAAGGGTAAAGGCATTTTCTTCAAAAACTTTTACGGTAAATCCTGAGCAATCAAATCCTGATGATGTGTTTCCTCCGAATTTATAGGGAGTTCCAATATATTTTTCAGCATCTTTCAATATATCATTGACAGATCTTGGCACTTTACCATCAAATTTCGAATCCAGTTTTCTGAGGTTTTCAGATTTGGCTACTGTCTTAGTCCCGGATTTCTTACCGGCAGAAGCATTTTTGGAAGAACCGCAGGAAACCGCCAAAGCAGAGACAATCAGTAAAACAGACAGCTGCTTTATTCTTATTTTTTTCTGAAATAATCCCGTTCCCATATTCATCTGATTTATACTTGATTAGGCAATTCATGACAAATATACATTTTATATTTTAATTATACTATAACTATACTACAACTATATTATAAATATATGTTAAAATTTTGTTTTCATATAATTATTGGTATATTTGAGGCTAAGTTTGATGATATGGCAACTTATGAAAGTCTGATCAAGATCACAGGGGCTGTAGGCGACCTCGTATTCTATAATCTGAACGGGAAAAATGTAGTTCGGAAGAAAAGCGGGTTCAATAAAGCGGCCTATAAAAAGAATCCGTCTTATGAGAAGGTAAGGCAAAACAGTACGGAATTCGGGCATTGCTCCAAAATAGGCAAAGCTATAAGGAAAAGTCTTGACAGTTATATTAAAAAAGCAGGCGATCCCCTACTCTATCAGAAGTTTGCAAAGCTGATGACTGAGATTAAAGATTTGGATGTGATATCCGGAAGAGGTCAGCGAACGGTTGAAAACGGGTTAAAAACTGAAGAAGGAAAGAAGCTCCTGAAGACATTCTGTTTTGGGAATACGAAAAATATAAACGACGGTATCACCATCCGGGAACAAACTTTATATGTGAATGGAAACTACAATGCAGATAAAGCCGTTATTTTAACGATTAAGCTGGATTCTGAAAACTACAGTACGGAATATAAAGAAGAAACAGTTTCTCTCGATCATCGGGAACCGGTTTTTAAAAAACATTTCCTGGAAAAGGATTTTCTGCTTTATGTAGTAATTCTTGAGAATGAAGATCAGGAAATAACCCATATGGGATTCTTATAAATAAAAAGTCTGCATTGTGTAATGCAGACTTTTTATTTATTTTTTCTCTCCTTTCCAGGATCCTGATTTTGCAGGGGTGGGAAGTGAATTGGCCCAGCTTCCGTTTCCTTTTTTATCCGTGCTCAGTGTGCCTCTGAAATCACCTCCTGATGACGGAAAACCTACTTTTGCATTAAGATCTCCTGTCTCACTTAAATTTCCGGAAATACTATAGTTTTCATTATTAACATCAGAATGCATGGTTCCTACCACCTTACCATTGGTATCTACCACGAAGTTCCATACGCCTTTATCGCTCCCGTCATAGCTACCAGACCATGTTCCCACATAATCATAAATGGTATCATCATTAGAACTGCAGCCAATAAATAAAAACGCCGTTAATAAAAGTAAAAAAAGTTTCTTCATAGTTTCAGTAGTTTATATCCTAAAATTTCTGGTTTTCTCTTCACTATTCATTGGTGAATGCTGTAGAGAATAGTACCTAATATTGTATTGTTTTTTGTTCCGTGCAAATCTACTAATTTTTTAATCAAATTATCTGAATTTTAATCAGGCTCCAATATGTTTATTAAAAAACAATAAATTTCGGCTAAAATACAAATATTTTTCAAACAAACAGATGATATAACTATTTTGAGCTATCCTTACGCATAAAATATAAATAATGCAAAAACTATCACAATTATCATATCATAATTTTTAAATTCATTTTATATCGCATTTAAAATATTTTTTTATTTCAATTTACAATATATTTCCTAACTTAGTGAAAAAATAAACCTATTCAAATTTTAATATGAAAACAAAAACTTTCTTTTTGACAGCAATTGCGATGTATGGCGGCCTGACAGCACAGGTTGGGATCAATACCACTACTCCAACCCACACTTTAGATGTAAATGGTCTGGTAAGAGTAAGAGGACTTGCAAATGCTGAAAGAAAAATTGTTGCAGCCGATGCGCAGGGAGTTTTAACCCTTATTTCTCCTGAAGAAATTTTTGCTCCCAAAGCTGTATTGAACACTTCAACGTCTTCGGCTGAACAAAGGTCCACAATCTACGAAGGAAAATGCTTTCAGCCAGGTGACAATGCTTCATCCTGTACAGTTTCTATCAATCACTATACTTCCTGTGCCGGGTTTACCAATCCTGTAGACACGCAAATAATTGTGGGACAGGGTATCAATACCTCTAATGGTCAGTTCTTAGGAACATGGACGGCCCGTTATGTGGACAACAAAGGGTATAATACAGTGACAGCAATTGCCAATCAGACTGCACCAGACTATCCAAGAATTACTTATCCAGTTGATAATACAGTAAACTATCTGGGAAGTGGTAATTTCGGAGGGCAGTGCAATACCGATCTTGTTACAACCATCAATCAGGCTACCGGAAATATAAAAGTAGAGTCTGTGAAACGAAATATGTATGCACATCTTGTATATCTTATCAATATAGCACGCTCAAGAAGTTTATAATACAAATCTGATTTCTATAAAACAGCCGCAAATGAATAATGTGGCTGTTTTATTTTGCACAATATCCGGCGGGAGTTCATTTTCTCATCCACAGAGAAAGCCTCCGGTCTGGAGGCTCATAATTATGGGGAATGAATGAAAAACTTGAGTAAAAGTAGATAATATCCATCCGATTCTATATGAGTGGAATCATAATCAGACAGTTTATTGATAATGCATTAGTTAAAAAAACATTTATGTATACTGACAGACTATTGTCATTACTGTTTTTTAAATTTATACTTTAAAATCATTCTATGGAAAGACAAAGCATATACATCAATACAAAATCGGAATGGAGACAATGGCTGGAAGAAAATCACCAGAAGGAACAGTCTGTGTGGCTCGTCTGCAATACAAAGAAATCTGACCTGCCTACAGTTCAGTGGAGTGAATTGGTGGATGAAGCTCTTTGCTTCGGATGGATTGACAGTACCAGAAAAACAGTGGATGAATTTTCTTTTAAACAGTTATTCAGTAAACGGAAGCCTAACAGTACCTGGTCAAAAATTAACAAAGAAAAAGTTAAAAGGCTTATAGAAAGTAACCTGATGACTTCTGCCGGACATGAAACCATTAAAATCGCCAAACAAAACGGTTCATGGACAATCTTAGACAGTGTTGAAGAATTACACATTCCAGATGATCTGGAAGAAGCATTTAAGCAGCATCAGGGAGCAAAAGAATATTTTTTAAGCCTTAGCAAATCAGGAAAAAAAATACTTCTGCAATGGATTGTTTTGGCAAAACGGCCGGAAACCAGAAAGAAGCGTATTGATGAAATCGCAGAACAGGCAGCACAACAAAAGATGCCGAAACATCTTCAATAAATTTTGATGGATCAGATTCTGATTCCCAATTGATCATAGGATGCTTTTAATTGATTGGCCATTGCAAGAAAACGGTCTTCCGACCATTGCTGGAAGGTATATTTTATCAGCTGTTCTTCTCCAGGGAAATCTAAAACACTGCGTACAGCTTTTGCAGCCATAACTCCTGATTCGATTGCATTAAAGATTCCTTTTCCGGAAGCAGGATCAAGCAGTCCTACAGCATCACCACAGGCAAATACACCGGGCATCTCAGGCTGCATGGCAAATTCCCATGGAATGGAAGCCCAGCGGTCTGCTGTTTCAAGATCAACTGCCAGTTTTTCTTTACGAAAAGATTTCCAGTCGTTTTTCCTGAAGACGGCGGTCCAGCATTGTCTTTGATCATCCAACTGCCCTATCCATATCCAATAATTTTCGCCAGGAAGAAAATAAGCAGTTTCATCTTCCGTAAATTCCTCAGATGCAGAATTTTGTACCCCTGCCATTACGAGATATTCGGGAGAATATTGTATCACTTTATTTTTCAGATCTCTTTGGCCTGCACGTTTGCGTCCGGTAGCATCAATAAGAAATGTTCCCTTAATCCGTTCAGGTCCCAGTGTGATCATGTTTCCCAATGATTCATTCCATTCCGGCTTCGGAAAATGTTCTGTCTTTTTGATGTATACCCCTTTCTGCTCTGCCTGGTGACAGATGCTCTGAATAAAATTTTCTTTACAGATATGATATCCGTACCATATTTCATCGGAATACGGATTAAGGCTCTTCCAGTGGTCACCATTACTTATCCGATTATATCTGCCTTTGAAACTGCAGCCGATTCCCTCTGCCAGATCCATATATTCCAATTGCCGGATAACACCTGGATGAATGCTTTCAACAGTAAAGGTTTTCTGTGTTGCTTTTGATATACGGTCAATAACGACTGTACGCAAACCGGAAGTCTGTAATGTGACCGCTGCTGAAAGTCCTGCAGGCCCGGCCCCTAAAATAATCACATCATAATCATTGCTAGCCATTGTACCATTTTATATTTTCGCCTGCAATCCGGTCAAAATCTCCCTTCAGACTGCACCAGGTCAAATTATAAGGCTGATCTGCGTTGTCTATTTCCGGATCACAGAGATTCTTTTTCTCAATCTTGCAGACACACAGCTCTTTGATTTCCTGAATCCTTCTTTTGCTGTCATTTTCATCGAAACAGTCTATTGATTTTTCAGCATTATTGATCAATGCAAAGATGAAAAGATACCCTTCTTTTTCTAAACAACGACCTCCTTTTATCCAATTATTGTCTTTTCCGATGAATGATTTCGGGATGCAATCTGCTTTAAAACCTGTTTTCCAGTCAGAAACCGGCATCGCAGCTACAAGCCAGTATTTGGTATACTGCACATGTTTAAAGATTATTTTACGGTCAATCCTTCTTACACAATGCCGTAAAGCATCCATTCTGCTTATAACTTCTTTGCTGTCAAGCTCCCGTAATCTGGACATATCAAAGCCTATTTTGGGGTTCAGACAGTTTTCAACGTAATCAGCCCGTGCAATATCTGTAAAATTAACAAATCGTTTTCCTCCTTCCGTAGCTATTCTTTGTATATAAGGGCCCTGTTCCCCATCCCATCCAAAAGATGGATCATGTGAAAAATCCTGCACATAGGGAGAATATTTATGATATCCGATTTCTTCGTCCATTAAAGGAATTGAAGTTGATGGTTTTCTTCCTATTCCTGTGATGGGCTCCAGCCCTCCCTGAAATGTACGTCCTGCATCCGGCGAAGCTACAGGCCACATTCCATTAGCGGCAGCACAGAGTTTCATATCTTCAGGAAAGGGCGATCCAAGACCAAATGTTGCAAAAAAACGATCTTTATCCTTTTCATCACTGCTAAAAGTGGCATCCCAGCCCGGATAGAAAATACCGGAAGCCGAATCCGGTAAAAAGGTAGTCGCTTTATAATCTCTTTTAAAATTAATATGATATTCATTGGTACCGTATTTACGATTGGCATTAAGGCACGCAACAGCAAAAATGCTATCACCGGTTCTCTGATCTACCGGAAAAGCAGCCTCATCCATTTTAAAAGGATCTTTTATTCCTTTATTGGCCCGCAAACGAAGCCAGCTTAAATTTGAGGTTCCTCCTTCCAGAAAATGTTCATCCATCGCATAATCCATTTCTCTGTAATATTCGTAGATATCATCACTATCTACCAGCGGAAAAAAATCCGGGGCCGTTACCACAGAAAAAGCAGGCATTATAGTCAATTTCCTGAATGAAAGAGGTGCATCATCACTAAGCTTTGCCTGAATACAGCCGTCACATATACTGTCTTCAAAAAGACCGGCTTCATATCTGCCGTTATCAATTGTATCCTGAAATTCTTTATAATCCCCATCAAGATGAATTTCCTTTCCTTCTTTCTGCATAAATTTTATATTGGCAAACAGCGGTGCATTCCGGGCTGTACCAAATTTTGCAGTTTTTCTTGTCTTACGAAAAATACCATCTGTTATGATAAGATCTGTGCCATCTTTACTGTCCGGTGGTATCAGTTTGAAACTTGCATACCGACGGTTAGAATAAAGAACTGATTTCCAAACACGGGGAACCTTTACCGTAACTCTTTTACTCTCCTGAAATGCAGGCCGTACAAAAGGTGCCGGTATTGAAGACAGCAATATTGATGAGCCTTTTAATTCTAATGATACCATATCACTGGAATCAGAAATAAGCTTCTCTCCCGTTTCTTTCTGTGCACTGATCCGCAAAAATGGTGCTTTGTCTAATTTATCCCCAGGCGAAACGATAACCTGATCCTCTCCTTTTTTTGCTTCTATCTTAAAGGTGGCCAGCCTCTGTAATTTTTCATTACGATGATACTCGCCATATATAAAATTCAGGTCTTCATTTTTAATGATCTTACGGATTGGGCGCAAAAACTCTCTATTATGATCTTTTTTCTCATAGCTGAGCAGTGAAATAGCAGGATTATGAAGGTCTCCAAGGGATATGATCTCAACCAAAAACAGAGCATACCGGGCTGGGGTAACAGCAATATTCTTTTGATGCAGATCGCCGGCAGGCCGATTGGTATATGACCGCATAACTGGGTCATAATGATAAGGTTGGTCTCCTATACGGCCAATGCCCGCCCGTGAAAATACGAAATCAGCATGAATTTTGTGTTCTTCCGGCATATCCAAAGGAACGGGTATTTTATAAGCAGGCCGATACTCATAAGCCAGAACTGCCAACGCATATTTTTTTGAATCTGCTAAATCTGCAGGAAACTCTGTCATGCTAAAGATATAGTCTTCAAGCAGATCCAGATCTTCAATCCCCGGATAAGCAGTAACAGTTGCCGGGCGAACTCTTGGGCTCGCCAACAGATGATAGATCAGGCTGAATTGCGGAAATCCCGGATTCAGAAGACTGTCGCCACCAAAGTCTTTATATTCACTTTTCTGCTGTAATCTGCTTAGGACTGTGCTGTTCAAAGGTTTTAGCCATTCTTCCCGTTTCTCTGGAAGCTTCATCCCAAGCACAGATTCCAGATATGAAATCCATCCATTTTCTTTCATCCACTGCAAGAGTTTGCCCATTCTTTGAGCTAAATCAGCAGAAGGTCTGGCCAGATAACCGAGCGCATCACCTGTTGAAGTGATCTTAGGCAAGCTGCTGAATATATTGTTCATCGGAAAACAGGATAAGCCCAACACAGCCAAAGAAGCTGTCTTAATAAATTCTTTTCTTTCCATGGTTAAAAATGTGTTTTGATTCCGCTAAAAAAATTTTTGATAAAAATCCTTTTACATTTCAATCTGAAAAGTCCGCCTCCGATAAGATGACAGCTTTATTCCCCTGGTTTTTACCCAAAATCTTAATGTTCCCGTTTTTCTCTATTTTCCTGAATTTCAAAAAAGGATAAAAATTTTCTGCATACTTAAAGCTTGTGCTCAAATTGGTTGAAGAAGCAATATCAATGGTTACTCCAAACTGCATGAATTCCTGCTTGTGTTGTTCATAAATCGCTGCAATCCTGGTTACTGAGTCTTTATCCAGCTGATAGGCAAATGACATTCCTTTCACCCATATGCCGTCAGTGGCAATATAGTGTTCTCCATCCATAATCTTTGCTATAACAGGGTTTTGCCGTGAAAATTCATCCTGAAGAAAAATTTCAAGAAGGCCTTCTTCAATCAGATCCTGCCCCCACTGGGAAATATGTATATCAAGGGCTTTAGCTTTCTTCAGTAAAACCTGCAATTCGGCATTGATCTTCCCTATCCCTGTTCCGTCCAATAGTTTTCCATAGATATCAATTGCAGTATTATTGGAATATTGGAGCTTAGAAACACAGGATGGTGTAGCGCTGAGGTCAGCATTTTTCAATTCCGGGAAGCCTTTTATTTTCCGGAGTGTAGGATAACTAAAAATTAAACTTTTGTCTGTAATTTTTGAAAAGATATTCTTTTTGAGAGTGAATACAGATCCGGAAGGTATTCTGTTACCTGTAGACATAAACAGGGCATTCTTTTTATTCAGGGAAGTTCCGGTAAAGCAGCTACCGTATATATTCCACCACAATTGGGTAATTTCTTTTTCAATGGGATCCATAATTTAATTTTAATGAGTTTATAATGGTTATTGGGTTATTCAAGGTCGGAATAGCAGAACTGTCGCCAACGGCTACTTTTCTAAATAAAGAATCAGGGGGCAATATATAATACTTTTCACGATGAATATACTGTAATGTACTATTTAAACAGGCTCCAAACCTCTGAAACAGTTTTTGGATGGTCCAGATACCGGAATCCGTCGTGGTTTATGAATCCTTCTTTAAAAGAAGTTTCAATCTGTTTAAAGTTCGGGTAGGTAGAAAGGATATCCCTGCATGCAAAAACGATATCATTTTCGTTGTTCAGGTTATACCAGTTCCTTACAGGGAGATCCACAATGGGAAAACTGGATTGGATCAGCTTATTTCCTAACTGTGATCCGGCAGTTACGAGTGTCGTTTCATGATATCCTGCTTTATTTTCATCCTGTAAAAAGAAATCATAGCACATCAACGAACCCAGGCTGTGTGCATAGATGATATCAGGCTTAAATTCTATCAGATGTTTTTTTAATTCTTTCCGCAAGTCGTATCGCAGCTGAGGTTCCTGCATGAACTCAACAACCATGTCCGGGTAATCATCAAGCCAATTCCGCCCAAGCATTTTTTCGCTTTTATTCAATCCTAAAAAATCTAAAAATGCCCTGGCTATAAATTTTCCATAATCTGCCGGATTGGCATTGTAACCACTGAAAAAACCATCAAATTTCATAAATTCCACATAGTTATCTTCAGTAATATTAAGATGTTTTTTTAAAGCCTTTCGCCAATCATGAGACCATTTGTCAATGGTAGCATCTTTTCCTCCGATGCCATGGATACAAAGAATTTTTGGAGGTTTCATGTTAAATAGTTTTATGGTTATGATGAAGTTCTGAAACTTTAGCTATGAATTAATAACACAGGTTTTAGATTAAGAACTTACTTAACTAAGTTACAGCTTATTTCTGGAAAAAAATTATTTATTGAGAGATCTTAGAGAAATATCTTACAGCTTCTTTATCATGGACTTAAAGAAAAGTTACCAGATTTACTTCAGTTTTATAATAAAAAAACCTGCAAAATTATTTTGCAGGTTTTAAAGTTTCAGTGTATTTTGAAATTTTTTCATTTACATCAGTGGAGAATACGGGATTCGAACCCGTGACCTTTTGACTGCCAGTCAAACGCGCTAGCCAACTGCGCCAATCCCCCATTTTTGAAGCGGTACAAAAGTAAGTATTTTAATGATATATGCAAATGTTTTTAGTGAAATTTTATTAAATATTATGAAAATAAGAAGAAGGTAAAAACTGTAAAGATTGGTTATCCATTTGTTTCCAAATATTTACGTGCATTGATATACTTTGAAAGTCTTTCAGCATCTTTCATAGTCACTTCATTAAGTCTGTTTACGTTCATATTATCTTCAAGGTCATTCAGCTTTATTGCGACGGCCAGAGGGTTTCCGGAAATTCTTTGGATAAAATCTGAATATTTTTCTTTGTCTTTTCTTGTCACAAGTTCCAATGCGGCGATGATATGTTGTGGAAACCCTTCTTCTGTTAGCTGCTCAAAAGTCCAGTCAGTATCTTCCACCAGATCGTGCAATATCCCTCCTATCATTTCATCCTCGCTTTTTCCTTTCATCATCACCCGTAAAACATGCAGAATATAAGGTTTCCCGGATTTATCCGTCTGTCCTGTGTGGGCTTTTACAGCAATAGCGATTGCTTTCTCAAGTAAATTTAAACTCATAGTATTGTTTTTGTAAACAAATATAATGATACCTATAATAATAAGATAACATACTTATCAAAATTTAAAAACATGTAAAAAATCATCAATATTCTTTAAATACATTTATTTTATCCTAATTATTACAGACAACTAATTATTAATTAAAATATTATGTAAAATTAACAGACATGAAAAACAAGCTGTAAACCGCTTTATTCTATTCATTCTCAAATCACATGATGAAGATTTAATACTCAATTCAAAAATAAATATTCATCTTTGCAGCCTTAAAAATCAAACACGCTAGTTTATTTCATGAGCATTATTTTTAAAAAGCGACTATTTATAGCGCTTGTATTACCAACGGCGGCCTTATATTACGGGCAGAGCACGAAGGATTCTTTAGAAAAATCCAAATCAATTGATGAGGTGATGTTAGTGGGAAGAAATCTTTCCCAGACCGCCAAAGAGAGAAAGACACCTGTTGCAGTTTCAACGATCAAATCTGCAGAAATTCAGGAGAAATTGGGAAACAGAGAATTTCCGGAAATTATGAAGTCTACTCCATCCGTGTACGTTACCAAAGTAGGTGGCGGATTTGGGGACAGCAGAATTAACATGAGAGGATTCGATGGAGCCAATATTGCGGTAATCATCAATGGTCAGCCTGTTAATGATATGCAGGGAGGTACGGTTTACTGGTCAAACTGGACCGGGCTGGCTGATATTGCGAGCTCTATCCAGATTCAGAGGGGGCTTGGTGCTTCCAAATTTGTAGTTCCGTCTGTAGGAGGAACGATCAATATTGTGACTAAAGCTACCGATTCTGAACAAAAAGCAATGATCAAAGGAGAAGTGGGTAATGATAACTACTCCAGAATATCTGCGATGTATTCTTCAGGATTAAAAAACAAGTGGGGAACAACGGTATTGCTTTCCCGCTGGCAAGGTGACGGTTATATCAACGGAACAAAAGGAGAAGGTTACTCATGGTTTTTCTCTACAGGATTTAAGCCCAATGAAAAACATGCGTTCAACTTTATTGCAACCGGAGCCCCACAGGTACACGATACGAGAAGATCTTCAGCAACCGGAGCGAATGTGGCTACCCTGAGACAGTTTGATACCTACGGAAGAAGATATAATCCTCAAACCGGAATGCTGAACGGATCTCAATTCAATTTAGCACCAAATTTTTACCATAAGCCTATTGCCTCTCTTAACTGGGACTGGAATATTAATGATGCCCTGAAACTTTCTACTGTGGTTTACGGATCATGGGGACGTGGCGGCGGTGGTACAGGACTTAACGGTTCCATTAAAAATGCCAGCGGACAAACGATGAACTTCATGAATTATGGTCCGGGCGGAGACGGTACTATCAATTGGGATATGATTTACCGTTACAACAGAGGTGGCATGGTAACCGATTATAACGGAAACACCTTCCAGAAATCAACATTTACGGCACCTGCAGGTTCCCCGTCTGATTATAACGGACAATATGTAGCGACTTTAAACGGAACCAATGGTATCGTAAGAAAGCAAAGTATCAATGCTCATGACTGGTACGGAGCGATCGCAGACCTTAATTATAAGAAAAACAACTGGACCTTCAACGGAGGGATTGATCTTAAAACATACAAAGGAGCACTGTATGACATCGTTACGGATATGTTAGGCTCGGATGCTCTATTTGTTCCCGGTACAGCAAATGCTCCCAAAGGGTATTATATTGACCGTACAGTAAAGCCTGAACCTCTTACAAAGGTTAATAATGCTCAGAAGGTATCTATCTACAACGAAGGTCTGGTAAAATGGGCCGGTGTATACGGAATGGTGGAATACAGTTCTGAAAAACTAAGTGCATCAGTTCAGGGATCGGTTTCCGAACAATATTATAAGCGAAGGGATTATATGCTGTATACTCCCGGAAATCAGGAAACCAAATGGTATCACAAGACGGGTTATATTGTAAAAGGAGGTGCCAACTATAATATTGATCAGCATCATAATGTATTTTTCAATACCGGAGTTATCTCGAGACAGCCTTTATTTAATGCATTGTTCCCTTCAAACCAGAATATCTATAATGACGCAAAGAATGAGAGAATTTTCTCTATAGAATTGGGATATGGCTTCAAATCCCGTTATGTAGATGTTAATATCAATGCCTACAGAACGCAATGGGATGACAGATTTATTTCAAGAACATTCAATGCCGGGGCTGCAGATGTTGCCAGGTTCTCTCAATTAAAACTTGGAAATGCTTATTTCTACAATGCCCTGAATGTGGGACAACTTCACCAGGGAGTTGAATTGGAAGCTAAAGCAAGACCGTTCTCTAACCTTAGATTAAGAGGAATGGTATCACTGGGTAGCTGGAAATATAAAGGAAATGCAAATTTCAACATTCTGGATGTTCAAAGCAATCAGGAAGTTTCCGGAGCAACAGGGATGATCAACATCAAAGACCTTAAGGTAGGAGATGCAGCACAAACAACAGCAAGTCTTGGTATTGACTATAATATTACCAAAGCATTCAGCATTGATGCCAACTGGGAATATTATGACAAATTATATGCACAGTTCAACCCTATCAACTTCCTTACTGAAGCAGATAGAGAAAGAGGAATTGTAAAATTACCAAGCTACCATCTTTTTGATGTAGGGGCTTCTTATAAGTTCACAATTGATGCTAAAAAGTCTTTAACGTTAAGAGCGAATGTATACAACTTATTCAATACCTATTATATTTCTGAATTAAGTTCCAACATTTTCGCAGGTGATAAAATTGCCAATGGCCCTGACGCAGGAAAAACGTACCAGGAAGCCGGCAGGGTTTATCAAGGTATAGCTGATGGCAATACAGGATTCTTAGGATTCGGAAGAACGTGGTCTGTAGCAGCGACCTTGAGATTCTAAAACAAAATCATTGAAATGATAAAAAGAACAGTTGTAATTACCTGAATTACAACTGTTTTTATTGATGATGGATTCTGATCCTGAAATAACCGACCATCTTAAAAGCGGTATAAAGAATTTCAGGCTAATATTGTTCAAAGAAAAATGATTGAGTCTCCGTAAGAAATATTCTTCAATAACTGTCTGAAATATGAAAAACCGGCCCATACTCCTTATGCAAGACAATACAGATATTGAGGCTGTCATTGGACTCCTGACAATAACTGAAGTTATTGAATATTATAACTCATGTCTAAGCTTTATAAATTACGCAATAATGATTATACATACTTTTCAAAAATGAATATTTTACAAGCGTCTTACGTTTGTCAATCATAAATCTACATTTATTTTTCATGTTATAGAAATAGAATTACAAATGCTTAATGAAATATTTCCCCAAGCTGATGCGAGCATCTTGCCCGTACCAAAAATAATTTCTAAAATTAGATTTATTTCTATACTTCAAAAAATCATACTGGCAGCTCTTAGAGTAAACAACACTTTACAAAATAGTAAAGTGTTGTTATTTCATACAGATACGAGCGAGACGCTCGCAACAGCTTAGGGCCATTATTGCTTCCTCCTCCGCCTCCTTTTTTCCCCATAGTCCCTGTCAACAGATCCTGAAACGCCCCCATTCCATTATTCTGGGCTATAAATTCCTGAAGTTCCGCACCATTACCCCCGCCGTTGGCATAAAAAGACCAAAGAGACATTGGAAACATCCATTGGCCTGTTCCTGGTCCGGAGCCATAGGCTTCCTCCCATCCGGATCTGTAAACGTCACAGGATTATTGTAAGCATAGTTATACAGTGAGTACCCCCCAACCGAGCATCTTGCTCGTACCAAACATAATTTCTAAAAAATTACACTTATTTTCCATGCTTCAAAAAATCATACTTGCAGCTCTTACAGTAAACAACACTCTACAAAATAGTAAAGTGTTGTTATTTCATACAGATACGAGCGAGACGCTCGCACCAACTCATGAGGGTAAAAATGAAACAATAAAACACGATCTTCACGGAATTATTGGAATCCTAGCAACAATATTATCTTCCAACACCTTATATCCTTTTTTTTCTACTAATGATCTTATATAATTTTGACAACCTAAAAGAACCACTGAATAATTATTATGTGTAGAGTTTAGTCTTAATATGTACTTTTTTTGATTATCGAGATCATACCATCCCGTAAGACTAAAAATACTTAGTATAACATATTTTTCTTCCCTTGGTTTTAAAATTATTAAATCAATGAAACAATCTTCATCATCAAATCTCTTATAAAATCCTTTTAAAATTGTTTTATCTGGGATAACAATATTTTCATCACATGTCATTACGAATTTATCATTTCTAAAACCATATGGATCGATAATGTAAGTATTATTTGTATTATTTATAACTTTAAACATATATGGATCTTTACCATCAAAAATTCTATTTAGCGAAATTTGTTTGCCTTCAAACAAAATATCAACTTCTTGTTTAGTATTTAGTTTTATCTGTGCATTAAGGTGAATAATACTGAATAGTAATAAAATTAGAAACTTCATATTATTAAAATGTATAGTTTAATAAAAATTTAGGGTATATCCCATTTCAACCTTAAAATTATCTTGGTTTGGATCCTTTACACCTGTCCAATCATAAACATATTTATATGCTCTATATTCCATTAAAGCGTTAATATTTGGTAATCTCCAAAAAACTTTATAAAAACCGCTAACATAGTCAATTGAATGAACTAATTCATGCAAAAATACTTCCGCAAATCTACTAATAGGTCCAGTATGTAAAGATATTGCATATATCATTTGTCCTTTACCATTAGTAATGCCCCAAGCTGGTTTTCCGCCACCAGCAACTAGGTTTCCATTTTTATTTATTGAAATTTTTTGGCTATCATTACTCTTCCATTCTGCAATAGCTCCTGCTTCATCAGCAAATTTTGCCCAACCAGAGCCTAAGTTCCACATATCTTTAAAAACTATTTGTAGAATTTCCAAAGCTTGTTTTGTTGTACAGTCATTATTAATTCCGCTATCTCCTAATTTTTGTCCAATCTATTCTGTAAAACTTTTTTAACAATTTTATTACCTCCCAAGTGCCCTAAATGATTCAATCCACTAGTAATAATTCCTTGCCTGAAACCATCCCAGAAGTTTCCTCCTGCAATGGTAGAGGAGATTCCGCCGGATAAGCCTCCCATGGTAAGCATTGTTGCCTTCATATAATCTCTTCCAAAGGTATTATAAACAGTTCTGGTATCGGTACTTGCACCAAAATTTATACCTAAACTTTGTATTCCACTGGCCATGAAGGAAGAATTTGCCCCGCTCAATTCTGCTGCTTCAAAGAGGGCTTTTCTCAAACTTAATCCACTGACTCAGATTCTTGTACTATAATAAATGCTTTTCCTTTCTTCTCATCAATATAAAAATTTGAAAAACTTACTTCGATATATGAGCTATATTTTATTTTATCATCTGAATTTATTAATTCCAAATTTTCATTTTGCAAATTATTTGTAATACTTTCTATATTAAATGAAAGATATTTTGATTGTTTATTAATATTAAATCCTTGTTTATTTATTAATTCAAAATAATCATTCTTGCAATTCTCTACTATATTAAAACCTTCAATTTCTACTATACTCTCACAATGATCATTAATAAAGTTCTTTGCACCTATTTTTTTTTGTACAGTAATACTAGAAAATTCCTTCTCGTTTTTTGGTAATCCATATAAATTTGAAATAAAATAATTAATATTTTCAATAATTATTTCTTGTCCGATTTCTTCTGTTGATTGACTTTTATGACAAGAAAAAAATAGTAAAGGTAAAAGGTAAAATGCAAAATACAACTTTAAAATTTCCAGTTAAATTTAATAGACATTTCATAAGCATTGTTTTTATTTATTGTAGTACCAAATGTTTTTATTTTCCCAATAATCACCATAATCTGAATATCTACTAGATTTTGGAGCATCACTGGGCAAAATAAGGCTTGCTCTTCCCCAATGTACAAATTCATGAAGTACTGTTTCTGCAAGAAGAAAAGATGTTGCCTGGATTGTTGTAGATAAAGATGCAGATTCTAAACCTCTGACGAAAATTGCAGATATAAAGCTTGCTTTTCCATATGGACTACTATATCCAGACTCACCATATTTTCCAGATTTAGAAAAATTCTTCAATAATATGACTTGCCCTTCAGTACTTTTAATATCCATATATTCTAATATTTTAGCTTTTTCAATACCTGAATCTACCGAAAGTTGATTTAATATTTGGGGATTTGCAGTTAAGTAGTCTTTCAATTTTGAAAGAACTTTAAAAAAGCGTGGATATTTCTCTTGTATTGATGCTAACGCTTGTTGTCTTGTTATTCCTTGACTTATTTCTTCCGTAACCATATGCCCCAAATAATTCAACCCACTGGTAATAATGCCCTGTCTGAAACCATCCCAGAAGTTTCCTCCGGCAATGGTAAGAGATTCCGAAGGATAAGCTCCCCATAATAAGCATTGTTCCCTTCATATAATATCTACCAAAGGCATTATAAACAGTTCTGATTTCTAATTAAATCTATGCTCAGATTTTATATTTTTGTTCGTTTATAGAATATTCTTGAACTCTCTTTAATCAAATTCTAATAGTATTTTTTCTGTCTTTAATTTACCATGAAATATTTTGATATTATTTCTTTTTAATGAGTCTAAATCTATGGGAGTTAAGTACTCTTTTATTTTAACACTATCAAAATCAATTTCTATCTGAATGAAATATTTTTTATTTTTCTTCAACGAAAAGTATGATCCAGTGGACTTAACCTGATCAACTAATAAAGCTATATCTCTATTAAAAATCTTTTTTTTCTTTGAATTTAGGAAAATACTATTTTTCTTCATTTCTCTATTACTAGCAAACCAATATAGATCTCTATGAAACCCCTTAGAGCTAAAATAATTCATGCTTATAGAGTCTGATTTGTAGCTTCTAAAATAGTTTCTGCTATTAATAAAAATATCTTTTTCATTTATACTATTATTTTTTTCGTCTTCAATAATTATCTTATTATCATTTATTATAGAAACTCCATCAATTCCTGTAGAACCAAAAGAATAAAATACATAGTCATATTTTGTTGGATTCTTTAAAATAAACTTATGATGAATATTGTTAGCCATGAATTTATTTTCAAAGAAATTGTAATCAACCTTTGAGCTACATGAGCAAAATAATATTAAAATAAAAACGAATAGATATTTCATTATAAAATATATTTATTGACCATATTGATTGTACAACCTAGTAGCTTCTAATTGCCAATTTTTAGATGTTTGTATACTATAATTGTAATCACTGCCTGAACCAGAATATGCAGCCTCCCACATGTATGCAGCTGCTTCAGAATTAGCTTGGGCATATTCTCTTGAATGAGAAGAAACAAAACTCTTCCACATAGAATGCATTCCTAGAGACTCATTCATAACATGTACTAATTCATGGCCTATAGTTCGAGCAACTCCAATCCATGTATCGGCTGTATCCCACCATAACTCAACAGTGCTTCCCCCATTACCATTTGGTGTTGTAACAGCTTGAGTAGGATTATTTGCGTCTCTTCCTATATTTTTAATTTTAAACCATACAACAGTTCCTTGCTTATTTTTCATAAATAATTCATTTAAAATAGGAACTTCTTTTACTAACCTTATTAGATCTTCTTTTCTTCCAGAAAATTTAGTATATGCATTGTCTTTACCCACAATTTTTTCTACTTGCTTAATTAATTTTTCAAAATTTGATCTATCCAAGCCTTCTGTTACTATATGTCCCAAATGATTCAATCCACTAGTAATAATTCCTTGTCTGAAACCATCCCAGAAGTTTCCTCCGGCAATGGTAGAGGAAATACCCCCAGACAAGCCTCCCATTACAAGCATTGTTGCCTTCATATAATCTCTGCCAAAAGTATTGTAAACTGTTCTGGTTTCTGTACTTGCACCAAAATTTATACCTAAACTTTGTATTCCACTGGCCATGAAGGAAGAAATTGCCCCGCTCAATGCTCCTGCTTCAAATTTTCCACCATCAATAGCAGACATAGCTCCACTTGTAAGGGCATGTGCCCCTGCTTCAAAGATAGCTTTTCCTACGGTAAGAACCTGTCCAAACAGTGAGGTCGCTGCGGCTCCAATCCCAAAACTTATAGCTCCGGAAACGGCTCCCATTACCGCCGCTTTTCCCATACCGTACCATACCGGGATGCCGCTTATCATATTCATGATGGCTTTGGTAGTGATTGCTACCGCAATTCCAATAATAATGGCAGTCCCTAATGTTATTGCTTCATTTCCATCGATATCTACATACAGCAAAGGATTATTATATACATATCCAAACCTGTTATAACTCTGGGTATTGAAAGGGTCCTTTACCAGATTATCCGGACTTAAGAATCTCCTTAGAACAGGATCATAGAGTCGGGCATTCATATTGATAAGCCCCACTTTCCAAAGATGTTCGTGCCCTGTGTATCCTCTGTCCAGAAATAATGTATAATTGCTGATGGCTGTAAGATCTGTAATCATCTGCCCTGCAACATTCACAATGCCTTTTAGATTACCCCATGCATCAAAGAAACGTTTTTCTACAACAGAACCATCTGTTTTAGAAATAGCCAGAATACTTCCTGTATTATCACGATGCAGGTAATAGTTAGCATTCTCTGCAAGGCTTCCTCCATTCAACACTTCCTTTTTGATGTAGTTGGCGGTGTAAGGATCTCCGGTAACGTAGGAGATTAGCTGTGTTTTGCCATTCGCTTCTTTGGTAATTTCTACCGCAAAATCTGATGAATAGAACTTCTGCTGTCCTGTAACAGAAGATTTCATCGAATACCTTGTTTTGAGAATATTGTACTCAAAACTCAAGTCTTCCTTGCCTGCCAGCGTAATTTGAAGCGGGCTTTTAAAGGCATTATATTTTATGGCCGCAAAACCCCTTTGTGCATTTACATTCTGTCCGTTAGTATTGAAGTCTATGCCCTGAAGTTTGTAATCTGCTTCATTATAATTGTATTTACCAAGTTCTGTATTGGAGGTTATTCTTCCTCTCTTATCATAAGTGTACTGGTTGGTTATAACACCATTTACAGCTTCTGTCAGTAATCTGTTGAGGAGATCATAAGTAAAATCTTCCTTTTTTCCAAAAATATTGTTTCTCCTGAAATTCAGAATCCCACGGGATGAATTCTGATTGTAATCCATATCCAGCGCCACATTTCCATTGTTGACATTCTGATGTTTGGTGTTAAATAAAGAATAATCGAGATCATAGTACTGGTTCACCAAGGTATATCCATTTCCATATTCGGTCTGCTTTACCTGCCCTCTCGCATTCACATCAGACAGATGCCATATCATAGCTCCTGTGGCATTGTCATTCTGCTGGATCAGAATTCCATTGGTATCATATACATTTTTAACAGTAGAGCTTGAAGTATAGTTAGGATTTACAAGGGTGGTAGACATACTTACAATATCGGCTCTTCCCAATGCATCGAAGGTAGTGGATGATGTATAAGTAAAATCGGGAGTCTGCTCTTTCTTACCCTTTATCCTGAAATATTGGTCATAATAAGTAGTGTAGGTAAATGTTTTTCCGTTGCTTATTCCTGTAATGGTTTCAGGAAGTTTGGTCTGACCATTGTAGGTGTAGGTCTTCTCTATAGCTGTATTTTCTGCTGCAGTATTCCCATAGGTCTTTTCCGTAAGAGGCCTTCCCAGATCATCATAGGTATAAAGGGTATATCCTTTTGGGTTGGTTTCTTTGGTAATTCTGCTTAGAACGTCATATTCATAGGTGAAAACGCCGGCTGAAGGATCTACCATTTTTGTTTTATTACCCCAACCATCAATTTCAAAGGTTGTTTTTATTCCTTCATAGTTTGTTTCTTTAATGGCTCCGTTAGGATAATAATAATAGTTGATAACACCACCATGATCTTGCTGTCTTATGGTATGTCCCATTGCATCAAGCGTTTTGGAAGTCTTCTTACTTACACCGTCATCTACAGTTACTTTCAACCCTTCATAGCAGGTTATAATTTCATATCCTTTGTAATCGATATTTTTTACCGGGCGGTTAAGTTCATCATATTCTATGGAGTTCCATCTTATGGGCTCCCCTTCATATAAAGGTTCTGAAAATTTTACTTTTCTGCCTAAAATATCATATTGGGTCTTTGCAGCAATCCATTTTCCATTAATAGCCTGTGTTTTAGACTGAATTTCTCTGTCAAACTTATCAAAAGTTACAATAGTCTCTGTTCCCCCTTCTCTTTTCTTATGAAGGTTATATAACCCACCTGTAGAAGCATCTGCTTCAGATTTGGATATGGTTGTTTTCTTTCCAAGAAAATCAGTGATTTCTTTGATATTTCCCCAGGAATCATAGGCATAAGCCGTGGTAAGCCCTAAAGGAGACACTTCAGATGATGTACGTCCCAGTGCATCAATAACAGCTGTGGAAGACAGTCCATCAGGTGTAATAGTTTTATTTACATATCTGCCCGTGCTTTCATATTCATATGTAGTAGTTTGTGATGTTACCCCGGTTGTAGATAAGGTTTGGGTTTTCAGGTTCCCAATATTATCATAAGTATATGAAGTAATAACAGGTGCTACCCCAGATTGGTTTCCATATTTTCTTGCCTGGGAAACACTTCCATCAGGAAAATAATCAGACTCGTCCCTGGTGGTAAAGGAAAGCCCGTTTTTAGAAACTATATTTTCGACAGATGCTATTTTCCCGTAGAAATAATGTTCTCCATTTGAAAACTCCGGCTTATAGCTGTAATTAGATATGGAAGAGCCTGCTCCGCTGAAATCCGTATAGACAGTTTTAAGCTTAAGATCATCTGCTTCATCATAAACATATTTTTTTCTAATGGTAACTTTTTTCAGATAATCTATTGAAATTTCATCTGTGGCAAGGATCATATATTGATGGTTGCCTTGATCAAATTTTTTATTAACGGTCAGATTTTCCGTAAAGAATTTATTAATACCTCCATAAGTGGTATTCATTACCATATTATCCATTTCAGGATATCTGGTTGTGATATTCCAGAAAACAGCATTTACAGGGTTTTTATTTATATATTTTCCATTTTTTATCTCAGATTCATATGCATCACTTGAATAAGTCTTTTGAAATCCCATAAAACCTTTCCCCTCCAGGTGTTGTATACCATTTTCATATCGGTATTCCTTCGTTAGGATTTTGTTATCGAAGAGCGTATGAATCTTCGCTACCAGATAAAGTGCAGGATTCGTTTTGTGAACATAATAAGGGTATCTAAGATCACCCTGTGGTCTATAAAGGTAAGTCACCTCACTATGATCTTGTGAGAAGTACTTATCCTTAGGAATCATGTTTCTGTATTCCACCCTTTGTAAAACATCCGTACCATTATTAACCTCCTGAATTTGTTTTTCAAGGAAATTACTGTTATCAATAACAATATCACTTGAAAAGCCTAATAAAGGATCATAAATATACACTCCTGATTGGGATGTGTTGAGGTAATCAAAATTTTTAGTAGAAAGAATAAGAGAAAGCGGAGATATTTTATTGTTCTCTAAAGAAAGAGTAGATAACTGTTGAAATGTGCCACCATTCAGATTTTTATTTTCATAAAAATTAATCCGGTTAGCAATTACGGAATTAAATGATTCATACACAAGAGGAGCAGTCATTCTGGTTAAATTACTACCAAGATTATCGATAGAAACGCCAGCCAGAGAACCATTGGCATTATATTTTACCTTTCCAAGTTTATTAAAGGTGATAATATCGGATCGTCCGTCATTGTTAAAATCAGTAATAACAATATTATGCGTAGAATATCTCGTATATGCATATTCATCGGGCTTCCCATTCCAGAATTTTTGCCAGAAAGTGGTCCTCTTAATATAATTGTTTTGAGAAGGCTTTAGGTAAGCTATTTTTTGTTGAGTATAATCTTCCTGGTTTTTTTCAAATGAAACCCCGTTTCCTGTGTATTTCCACCAAAGAAGTGTCTCAGTCTCCATTCTATAGTAAGTATCTGCAAGCTTCAGTCCGGAGTTATCATCCTCAGGGATTTCGTACACAGTTTGTGGAGTTATAAAATCAGTTAAGCCATCCCCATTAAAATCTCCTAGAAAAAGAGGCGTCTTACTTCCAAAATTGGAAAGAACAACATCTGATACCAAAGTACTCAGAGTATTGTTGCTGAAGTTTATTTTATAAACCGAATACTTTGCATTATACTTATCTACGACGAGTAATTCGGAAATACCATCTCCGTCAAATTCTATAGGATAAATGTCTTTACCATGAAAAAATAAAGTTTCATTAAGAATAACAGGGGGTGCCTGAACGGACATTCCAGAGTTTTGCTTTCCAATCTCTACCCAGTAAAGACGGTTTCCTCTGGTCAAATTTTTAGGTTCTATAATTAAGAAATCTACCAGACCGTCATTATTAAAATCTCCTTGTACATATTCCCTTCTGGTTTCATCACGGGTATAGGATGTTTCGTAGGTTCCATCACGGTAATTATCATATGGGTCTGGTGGGATATAGGTCTGAACTTCTACCATTCCTCCTTTTACTGGAACAATTACTTTTCTCTGTTCGCCAGTAATCAGATTTTTGACTTCAAAAGTAACTTCATCTTTCAGCTGTTGATTTGAAGGGTTGTTAGGATTAATTTCGTCAGCAGTTCCTACAGGTATTTCATTTACAACTATGAGCTGATCTTTTTCCGTTATTTTATTATTCAAATCCAGTACTTTGCCAGAAAACAACAAAGTTCCTGAATTATTAATAGAAATACCCGAAACATGAGTAGAGGTTTCTCCTGCACCTACTTTTATATTATATCCACTAGTAATCCTTTCCTGGAAAATAGGCTGCATTTTGTTATTATCACTGGATAGAAAATTTCCCACTGTTACACTTCCCAGTCCTGTAGTATTGCTCCCTAATGTAGATTGTGGACTTCCACTGGTCATTTTTACTGTTCCCTGGAAAGATGTATTATAATTAAAATTAAGCGGTTTTAGGGTTTCTCCGTTTTCATTTGTGACAATAACTGTTCTTAAACGTTCTACAGTGTTATCTTCAATAAAGTCATGAGTAAGTATATATTTTCTGTATAGAGGCGTATATGTAGATCCTGTAGCTACTTCTGATAAGACTTTTGATGTGATATAAGCTATTCCTTTTCTAAAGGCCTTAATATTTTTTTGTCTCACCTTATATGTGAAGTTGATATAAAACTTATCATTGGCAGAACTTGTTCCTCCGTACGAAATTTTTGTAATAATTGGAACGTTATTTTCAAGCAGGTAAGAATAATGAATTTCATTATTAAATGAATCTGCGAAAGATGAAATATAAAACTGTCCGTTTATCAGTTCTTTATATTTGGCAACTTTTCCATCAGGATATTGGATGATAAATTGGTACTCACCTGATGAAGGCCTGCTTATTTTAACTTTAGAAAATTTTTCTGTAACAAAAGTGGTCTCATTAATTTTAATTAATCTTTGACCATCTAAATAATAAGGATCTGTATTATCAAACTGACTTCCTATCGTAATACCATCTATTTCCTTACTCTTGCCACCACGTGATATCATAGAAAGTCCTACTATGTTCCATCCCCATCCGGCCGGTCCGTTTCCTGCCAAACTATTATATGTAAGTGATATATTAGGTTGAAAACTATTCATTCCCTTTACAACTTCTATTGGAAGTGTATAAGTGAGAGCTCCTGACTCATTTACATTCATTTCTGCTTTCACAGAAGGATCCAAAATATTAGAATGGATTGTTTTGCGGCTAGAAAGATTGCTTTCCGCATAACCTGATGTGCTGTATTGTATTGGAATCTCCTTTGTCTGCTGAGAAGGAAATAAGGATAAGAGGATAAATAGGGAAAATAAGGAATATATTTTTGATCTCATTTGTGAAATTACCATTTTAAAATATTTTTAGATACTACCTGCCCGGAAGTTAAAGTGAAATTGGCTACAAATGTTCCTGGAAGCTGATTCTGCATATTGAATGAAGTAGTATTGGATCCGGGAATGTAATTGTATAATTGAACTCCTGTAGAAGTAAAAATCTGAAGATTTTGAATTTTGCCCAAAGCAGCTCCAGACCAAGAAATGGCCACATTGTAACCACTGGTTGAGGTAACAGGATTAGGATAGATAGTGATATTACTTTTTATTTCTTCCAGTTCGTCAGCTGAAAATCCAGACGATCCCACAGGCGAAGTAGCGCTACCACTGCAATTAGTACCCAAAATCATATTTCCTGCACTGTCATAGGAGAAACAACTGCTTCCATTCCCACTATAAGAGCCGGAAGGACTCTCAGAAATTTTTTCAATATTAATTGAACATATTTTATTAACAAGGATATTTACATTATTGGACCAGTCCAGGAAATAATAGTAATTTTGGTGCTCATCTTTTACAACTTCATCATAACTTATCATATCCGGAACAAATGTTGCTTCTAAAGGATTAGGTGTGGCAGTGTAATTATAGATATCATAACTATTGGGTTGATTATTGGGGTCTATTGTAGATTGTGGATTAGGATGGTGTTGTATCGATTTTATAGTATAGTATGCTGAGGGTGTATTCCATATCCTTGGTACAAGATTGGTTTTGGGTTCATCCCTGAACTCCCACTTCATGAAACTTTTTTCAAAAAGTATATATCCATTAAGGGAGTATCCTAATGCAATACGATCTTTTTTATTTCTTAAAAGGATTTGATCCTGATATATAATCTGCTTTTCTTTACCCACTGTGGTAGCAAACAGTTCCGGGAATACAGTAGTATTGTAGGTAGAAGGACTGTAAGCAACGATCATAAACTCTCCACTCTTAATGGTTGTTTCAGGAAACCAAAATATTCCCTGCAGATCTTTTAAGTACCAGTTTTTAAGATTAATATCCTTATCACTGTAGTTGTAAATTTCAACAAATTCTCCCCTGTGATGTCTTTTAGAGTTCACCTCTGTAATTACTCCGTTGATTTCTTTTTCGTAACGAAGCATCTCATTAAAGGGAGTATTATAATAAACCTCAGTAATAAGAAGCTGAGAATAAAATAAACTTCCACCAGATATAAATAAAAGAACAGAAATAATAGATTTCATTCTCATGTATGTTTAGTATTTTGATGTGATTATTGCCCCTGATTAATACTCCTTAAAGGTTATTAATCAGTCTTTGAAGATTTTGAGTGTGAACGATTTTAGCAAAGTTTCTATTCTGATTAATTAATGCTAATGATTGTATAAGGTTGTCAGAAGATTCAATAAATGATTGAGGATTAATAACAATACTCAATATCCTGTTTTTTCCCTCATTATCTCCATTTTTCACATAATAGTGTGCAATCAGCATATTCATACGATCTATGGTATGTGTATTGGAGATTCCATACATATTCTTACATTGCTTCAGTATTTTATCTTTTGCACTATTGAGCTGATTGCTCAAAATATCTAGTTTAATTTTTCGAGTAATCAATTCAAATTTCTTCTCAGGAGTATCTGTTTCAGTCTCTAAAAATGAGAGCAAAGAAATTGTTGTTGTAGGAGAAAGGGATATATGCTGATGATAAGCTTTTTTAATGTGAGCATCAAGTAAAGCTAAGGCAGACCAAAAACTTTTTTTCAGCGTATGGTTTTGTGTTTCTATAGAAATTAAGATATCATATTTATGTTGAAGTTTTGATAAATCCCGAATATACTTTAAGAATAGGGGATCGCTTTTATCTACTGTATCATAATATGAAATAGCCTTATTCAAGGCTTCTGCATTGTTTTTTTCTTTTCTGTGCTTCTTGCAGGAATGTGCGTAAAGCTCCCGGATATGTTGATCCCGATCTTTGGATAAAGGTTTTGCCAATAATATACTAAGCTTCGTGTCTATTTCATTAGCTGTAAGAAGGGAAAACCTATTTTTAAATTTTTTACAATTTTCTTTTTTATAGAGTTTTAAAGCTTTATTTTTATGAGGATTTTGAGAATCTGCGCTGCATTCAACCATTTTACAGATTTTTGAATATTGCTTATCATTTTTTTTGCCTCTTGCATTTATATTACTAAATCCTTCATATTTTTCTTTCACCTCAGCGAGCAGATTTCCATTAAAGGCAATTAAGTTTTTTATTTTCCTATTGCCTAAAGAAGCATTCATATATTCTTTGTAAAGTCTTTTTTTAAGATCTATATTCTCAGGTTTTAAGGCTACGGCCGCTCTAAACATAAGGATAACTTCCCATTCTTTATTTTTTTGAGACAATAAAGTTTTTCTCATCCCATCATAAGCCCTTATTTCATTTGGAAACCGGCTAATAATCTGTTCGTAAATCTGTTTTGCCTGATTATACTTTTTTTGTTTTCTTAGATTAGATGCTGCTTTCAGCAATGCATTGACATCTACTGGAAGATGTTCGTGATTTTCTTTTGAAAATATGAATTTTGGAATAAATAATGAGAAAACTCCTAAAGAACTTAGGTGTAAGAATTTTTTTCTGTTCATCAATTATAGTTTTTTTAAAAGGAGAAGAGAGGATTACAAGCCCCTATTTTGGCACCACGAGAGTTATAAATTCAAATGTTTGACTTCTCCTTGTTGGCAAATATAAAATTATTTTTAAAAAAAATCACAAAAAAACAATAAAAAAACACTTTGATATTGTAATATTATCAACAAATAAATTATTTGATTATTTTATTAATAAATACAGTGACTTTTTAATGAAATAACAACATAAATTTCGTATTATATGAAATTTTTAACCTTGTCGTGGAAAAGACTAAAGGAAAAAGATTGAATTTAGAAAAGCAAGAGGCAAGATGTAAATAATAAATTAGACAATACCAGAAAAATACATGAACGATTTACCACATTATAAAATCCGATACCAAAACTTAGAAATGGAATTACAAAATCAGAAACTAAAAAAAACTTGACATCACGAAAAGTCCAAGTAGCAGACTATCTCACCTAATGCGTAGTTACTGTATTTCCTGTGTATTAACGTCTCAGATCATTTCAGTCTTAGCAGCATCAACGGTATTTAGTTTAAAGATAAAATGATATCCCAATACAATTACTTCGAATTCTTAATCTGCAGCGCCCGCTGATAAAAAGACTGGCTGGCAAGTTTTTCTTCAGCTTCATCAATAGCTGTCAGCAGGTTATTTCTATTATCTGCAATATCTCCTAAAACCGTTGCCATGAGTTCCCATACCGGCTTCATTTTTTCAATCAGATCTTTACCTTTGGCAGTTAAACTGAATAATCTTTTACGTTCATCCTGTTTATCTTTTTGCCACTGTATCAGTTCCAGTTTTTCCAGTTCCTTCAGCAGGGTTATGGTAGATGGATGGGTATACCCTATTTCATTGGCAATTTCGACAACACTGGCCAGTTCTTTCTGATAAATGGTAAAAATGACGGGAAACCACTTCAGCTCAAAGTCGATTCCGAAAGCTTTGTAGATCATCGCTCCATCTTTTCTCAGCTGTTCACTGAGGCGGTGTAGTCTTGTGGATATGGCAAGAATACCTGCTTCGTTGATCACATTCATATGGAGTCATTTTTTAAATTTAAATGATAAAAAATATCATCAGCACTCATTAACGGGAATAGCGCCGGAAGCTTTTCTTTTTCAATCTTCGTAAAATGATTTCTTTCGTAGAAACGCTGAGCTGCCTTCAGTACAGTAATGGTTCCTAAGTACAGATCATCAATTCCATTTTCATGACAGAATGAGATTAAAATCTGAAGTAATATCTGCGCCATGTTCAGCTCTTTTCCCCTGAAATCTTTTTTCACAAACATTTTTCTGATCGCTCCTGCCCTTTCGTCAAATTTCACCAGAGCAATAGATCCCACAAGCTCTCCATCAATAAAAGCGCCCCAGAAGTTTCCCCCTTTTTCCTGATAAAAGCTTTCAATCTGCATCAGGTCCGGCTGGTCTTCTACCGTAATAGGAATATTAAATTCCTTCTGCTGAATCGTCAGAATCAGATCTACAGCCTGTTCTGAATATGAATTGTCTAAAGGTTGAATCTGTAATTTCATAGCGTAAATATTAAAGTATAAAACTACGTAGTTAAATACATATATACAAATAAATTGTAATCTTTAAAAGATTTTAACACCGCTTAAATAAGCATAAAAGGAATTTCCATATATGGGCATAATTAATTAATTTTCTGCATCATAATAATTAAGCTCAAGCCCTTACATAATGAAAATAGAAAACCTGAAGCCTTTTAAAGGCCAGCATTGTGAAACTACAGCCACTGGAACTTTACTGCAGCAAATCGGAATTGAGCTTTCCGAACCCATGCTTTTCGGTCTGGGGGAAGGCCTCGGTTTTATCTATTGGAATATGAAAACAATGGCTTCTCCTTTTATTGGCGGCCGCATAAAAACTGATCTGCTGACCCGGAATATTGCCAGAAATTTAAATCTTGAATTAAAGGTTAAGGAGACTTCGTCCTCACAAAAAGCCTGGAATGATGTAAAAGAGCTTCTTGACAACGGGCAGACTGTAGGATTGAAACTGGATTGTTATCATCTGGAATATTTTTCAAATCCCTTTCATTTTGCAGGTCATTATGCTGCCATTTACGGCTATGATCATCAGAATGCTTTCCTGGTAGATACCATGCAACAGGGCGGATTGGTGCAAACATCCTTAGAAAGCCTGGCATTGGCAAGAGCGGAAAAAGGCCCAATGGCTTCTAAAAATCTATACTATACCCTAAAGAAAACAGGTAAAGAAACCGACCTTAGGAAGATACTCCCTAAAGCTATCAGAAATAATGCTACTGAATACCTGAATCCTCCTATCACCAATATCTCTTATAAAGGAATTTTAAAAACCAGTAATGAAATTGTAAAATGGTTTCATGCAAGCAAAGATATTGAAGGGGAATTTAAACTAACGGCCATGATGATGGAAAAAGCTGGGACAGGAGGAGCACTTTTCAGAAATCTGTACCGTGATTTTCTAAAGGAAAGTAATGAGCTGCTTCAACTTGACCTGTTAAAAACCGGCTATGAAGCATTTACAGAAATTGCAGAGCTCTGGACATCTGTAGCAAAGCTGTTTGAAAAAGTAAGCGAAACAAAAGAATTAAGATACATCCGGCAGGCTTCAGATCTCTTAAAAACCATATCAGAAAAAGAGAAGCATACCATGGAACTGCTGGCAACCTTATAACCGGCTCGCAGCAATTTTCACCTATAAAAAAACGTGTGCCATTACTGACACACGTTCTTATGATCTACTGCAAAATATTTCTATTTCCAGCCCCCGCCTAAAGCCTGATAAAGCTCAACGGCCGCCTTCATTTTATTGTATTGTGCATTGGAAATATTAAGTTCCGCATTCAATGAGTTCACACTGGCGTTCAATACCTCAAGGTAGTTGGCCATACCGTAGTTGACCAGTTCCTGGGAATAGTCAACTGATTTTTTGTAGGCATCCAGCTCTTTTTGTTTCAATTCTATGAAAGAATCCTGAACGGAAAAAACCCTGATCGCATCGGAAACTTCTTTCCCGGCTGTAAGAACTGTTTTTCTGAAGTTCAGGTAAGCCGTTTCCTTATTGGCAAGACTTACATCGTAATTCGTCTTAATCGTTCTTCTGTTCAGAATAGGCTGTGCCAGTCCTCCTACAATATTGGCAAATAATGAATTTACACTGAAAAGGTGGTCAATGTCCACAGACTGTACCCCACCTGTTCCCGTAAGTTTCAGTGTAGGATAAAACTGGGCTTTGGCAGCATTGGTCAGCTCAAATGCATTCATTAAGTTGTATTCTGCTCTCATAACATCCGGACGGTTAGCCAATAATTGGGCAGGATACCCTAGTCTCAGATCTATTGGAAGTTTTTGTCCCTGCAAAGTAGATCTTTCAATGGTGTGAGAAGACTCGCCCATCAAAAGGCTCATGGTATTTTCAAGCAACTGGATCTGGGTATCAATATCTATCAGTAAAGATTTTGCGTTGAAAACAAGGGCTTCACTCTGCTGTACGGCTACTTCAGTAAGCGTTCCGGAAGCTTTCAGTGCTCTTGTAGTCTCAAGGTTCTTTTCACGTACTGCAATGGTCTCTGTAATGATTTTTTTCTGAGCATCAAAAGTCAACAGCTGATAATAAGCTGAAGCAATAGAAGCAACCAGACTGCTTTTTACTGCTTTGTGGGCAGCAACGGTTCCCAGATACGTGGCCAGCTGTGCTTTTTCCTGTGCTCTCAGTTTTCCCCAGATATCTGCTTCCCATCCGATACTTGCCGTAATGTCAAATTGGTTGACATAACGTCTTTCCCCGATGATCTGTCCGAACTGAGTGTTGATAGACTGAGTCTGGAACGTATAGTTGGGCCCGATAGAAAGTGTCGGCTGATAAGCTGCCTTGCTTTGTTTAAGGTATGCTTCCGCAGAATTAATACTTTCCAAAGCAATTCTGATATCCAGATTATTATCAAGTGCCTTAGAAATATGCCCCTGCAGTATAGGATCGGTAAATATCTCTTTCCATGAAATATTGGCGATGCTGGCACTGTCTGAAGGAAGCATATCTGTACGGAAAAGCTTCTCGTCTACAACGTTTTTAGGCCTTTCATACTCTTTCCTGGCCATACAGGAAGTGATAGCTCCAAGTATAACTGCTGAAAAAGTGATTCCTTTTATGATATTTAATAAACTCTTCATTGTTTTTAATTAGAAGTTAGAGTTTAGAAGTTAGAAGTTAGTTTTTAGACTCATCTCTAATTTCTAACTTCTAATTTCTTAAATCTTAATTTTATTCGGCTAAATTGATATCTTCTTTTTTAATAGGTTTGATCTTCTCCTGTATCGTTTCAAAGATCACATACAGGACAGGAATCACGAAAAGTCCTAAAACAGTACCTATCAATAATCCGATAGCCGCACCGGTTGCAATGGATCTGTTACCTACCGCCCCGATTCCGCTTGCCAGAACCAATGGTAATAAACCGAATATAAAGGCAAATGATGTCATCAGAATTGGTCTTACCCTGGCTTTAGCCGCATTGATAGCTGACATGACAATGGTTTCACCGTGATGTCTTCTCTGAACGGCAAATTCCACAATAAGGATCGCATTTTTCGCCAGTAGTCCTACAAGCATGATCAATGCAATCTGGAAATAAATATTGTTTTCCAAGCCCATAATCTTCTGTCCGAAATAAGCTCCCATTACCCCAAGAGGAAGAGAGATCACAACGATCAGCGGAAGGATGTAACTTTCATACTGTGCAGAAAGGATAAAGTAAACAAAGATCAGACTCAATCCGAAAATCAGAAGGGTTTGAGATCCTGAATTCAATTCTTCTCTTGTCAACCCGGTAAATTCTACTGCATAGTTTTGATTCAGGGTTTCACTAGCCACCTGCTGTACAGCAGTAATAGCATCTCCGGAACTGTACCCATCAGAGTTCGCTCCTGTCACCTTTACTGAAGTAAACAGGTTATAACGGCTTACAGATTGTGGTCCGTATGCTTTTTTCAATGTTACAAACTGTGAAATCGGAGACATAATACCTGATCCTGTTCTGATATAAAGCTCGTTCAGATTTTCAATATTCTTTCTGTTTTCAGGAAGTGCCTGAACCATCACTCTGAACTGTTTACCGTACTTGGTAAAATCCGCAGTATAAATACCTCCAATATAACCCTGCATGGTAGCCAGAATTTCATTTACAGAAACCCCAAGCTGTTTGCTCAAAGGAACATTGATCTCCATCTGATACTGAGGGTATTTTGTGTTGAATGAAGTCTGTGCAAACTGAATTTCCGGCCTCTGCATCAGCTTACCGATGAATTCATTGGTTTTATTATCAAGATCAGCATAATCTCCGCCTGATTTATCAAGCAATACCATTTCAAAACCGGCACTACTACCAAATCCCGGTACACTTGGAGGTTGGAAGAATACTACTTTGGCATCAGGAACGGCACCTACAATTCCAAATAATCTTTTAGTGATCTCTTCAGAAGTCTGACCATCTTTTTTTCTTTCTTCAAAAGGTTTCAGCTTAACAAAGGCCAGACCGTTGTTACTTCCGTTGCCTGATAAGAATCCTCTCCCGGTAGAAATCGTTACATTCTGTACACCCGGAACTTTCAATGCTTTAGCCTGAAGAGTTTTCAATGCGTTATAGGTTCTTTCCATAGAAGCTCCCGGAGGAAGCTGAACATCCGTAAAGATAATTCCTCTGTCTTCTGTAGGTACAAACCCTTTCTTCATACTGCTGCTTGCCCAGAATAAGATCACTCCGGTAACAGCAAAAATAACAAGGGTTACCCATTTATGTCTTAACAAGAATACAAATCCTCTTCCGTAACGCTCAGTAGTTGTTTTAAAAGCAATATTAAACTTATAGAAGAACTTCTGTAGCAGGTTCAGGTTTTGATACTCTTTATGATGCTCTGCATGAGGTTTCAGGAATAATGAACATAAAACCGGACTCAAAGTTAATGCGTTAATCGCAGAAATGATGATGGCTATGATCAGCGTAATCCCAAACTGCTGGTAAAATACCCCTGTAGGTCCCGTAATGAACGTCACCGGAATAAATACGGCAGCCATTACCAAAGTAATAGAAATAATAGCCCCTGTAATTTCATCCATCGCTTCTACGGTTGCTTTCTTAGCATCAGAAATCCCATGTTCCATCTTTGCGTGAACGGCCTCGACGACGACAATGGCGTCATCCACCACAATACCGATCGCAAGTACCAATGCAAACAGGGTTAAGAGGTTTAACGAATATCCGAAGAGATTCAGGAAGAAGAACGCTCCTACAATAGATACCGGAACCGCAATGGCCGGAATCAGGGTAGATCTGAAGTCCTGAAGGAAAATATATACTACAATAAATACCAGAATGAAGGCTTCAATCAGTGTATGTACTACCTTTTCGATAGAAGCTTCAAGGAATTCATTGGTATCAAAGTTGAAAGTATATTTGATTCCCTGCGGAAAAGTTCCTTCTGCTGATTTCAGATACGCTTTGATATTTTTAATAATCTCCTGGGCATTGGATCCCGGAGTCTGGAAAATCCCCATACTGATGGAAGGATTGTTTCCGTTCTCCCCGATTCCTGTATAAGACTGACCTGCCAATTCTACTTTGGCAACGTCTTTCAGCATCAGGTTTTGTCCGTTTGCAAGAGATTTGATGATAATATTATCGTACTGTTCTTTATCGTTGAATTTACCTACATATTTGATGATATATTCAAAAGAACTTCCGCTGTTTTGTCCGATAGAACCTGCTGCTGCTTCTCTACTCTGCTCGTTGATCGCATTGGTAACATCCGTAGGAGTTACACTGTAGGCAGCCATTTTTGCAGGGTCCAGCCAGATTCTCATTGAGTAGTTTTTACCTCCGAAAACGTTGGCATCCCCTACACCATTTACCCTTTTAAGGTTTGGAATAATATTGATATTCAAAAAGTTCTGAAGGTATACATCATCAAGGTCTTTATTTTCAGAATAGAAAGACATATACATCAGGGCACTGGTCTGCTGTTTCTGAGTAACAACCCCAGATCTTGTTACTTCGGAAGGCAGAAGCGGTGTTGCTCTGGCTACACGGTTCTGTACGTTTACCGCTGCAATATCCGGATCTATTCCTTGCTTGAAGAAAACCTGGATCTGAGCAGAACCGTCATTCCCGGCACTGGAAGTGATATAATCCATTCCTTCCACCCCGTTGATCTGCTCTTCCAAAGGTACTACAACACTTTTCATCACCGTTTCAGCATTGGCTCCCGTATAGTTTGCAGAAACACTTACTGTGGGTGGTGCAATATCCGGATACTGTGTAACCGGTAACGAGATCAGCCCCAGCACACCGAGAATCACAATCAGGATTGAGATTACGGTAGATAAAACCGGTCTGTTAATAAAGTTTTTTATCATTAGAATTTCGGTTTTATTGATTGAACAAGACTATCCATTTTGATAGGTTTCGGCTTTACAGCTGTTCCCGGTTTCAGACCTCCGATACCTGCTGCAATCACAGTTTCACCTTTATTCACCCCAGATTTGATAAGAGCCATATTGTCTATCCTGTCGATAACATTCACCACAACATTTCTTGCAGTATCTCCTTTGTCTACTTTGTATACGTAAACAATCCCCTGTTGTTCGTAAGTGGCACTTTCAGGAACTACAAGAACATTATCATAATTCTGAGGGAATCTGATGGTTCCGCTATTTCCGTTGCTTAATAATTTCTGAGCATTGGAGAATGCCACTCTGAACTGAATGGTTCCCGTTGTAGGGTCAATCTGCCCTGTAATGGCTTCAATTCTTCCTTTTTCAGGATAAAGGCTTCCGTTTGCCAACTGAAGCTCAACCATCGGCAGGTTTTTGATTTTTTCAGGCATTGATGCCCCCGGCACCTTTTCAAGGAAATTAAAATACTCTTTCTCATTCATTGCGAAATAGGCAAAGATCTCAGAAGTATCAGAAATTGTTGTAAGAGGAGTCTGATCAGACGGTCCTACCAAACTTCCAACTTTCAAAGGAAGTCTTCCGATTACTCCTGAAATAGGGGCACGGATGATAGAATACTCAATATTGGCCTCTACACCTTTATAATTGGCAACAGCCTGTTTTTTGGCTGCTGTTGCCTGCTGCAACTGAGCCTGGGCCTGGGCAAGATTTGCCTGGGCAGTTTGCAATTGTACGTTACTGATAATGTTTTTCTGTACCAGAGGTTTCAGTTTGTTTACTTCAACCTGAGCCGCATTTACAGAAGCCTGAGCTGCTGCAATACTGGATTCTGATGCTGCAATTCCGGCTTTGGAAGCAGCTGCATTCTCACTCAGAATATTGGTTTCCAGACGGAACAAAGGCTGCCCTTTGGTCACATATTGTCCTTCATCCACCAATACCTGGGTAATATATCCCTGTATTTTGGCACGTACATCATTGTTTACCCTACCCTGGATAGTAGCCGGAAACGTCTGGTAACCCACTATATTTTTCGACTCCACAGAAACAACAGGGTACGGCTTGGCACCATCCTGTTTCGGAGCTTCTTTTTTGCAGGCCGTAAGTGAAAGCGCTGCAATGGAAAGTATAACTAGCTTATTATTCATTTTATAGTTTATTAAGAGATTCCTGAATATTTTCTATGTTTTTATTTAAGAGTGCTTTGTAAACTTCTATTCTTTCGTTGTATCCATCGTCTTTACTTTTTTTAAAATTGTTTAAATCATCTAGTAGTTTTAATTCGTCCTGCATTTTCTGGACAATTTTCTCGAACCGAATTTTTTTGTATTCGTCATTGATAAAAAAATACCGTTTCCGCTCATCCATCTTGTTATGATCAACAATTAGCTGAGCATTAAGCAAGAGTGAAATACTTGTGGAAACAGAACTTTTGCTCGCAGAAAGCACTTCCACAAACTCATCAAAAGTAATTCCTACTTTCTCATAGTCAAAAAGAAGGTAGGAATATATTTTTGAAGCTAAAGGAGGTAAGCTGAACACGGTGCCATAAAATTTTACGGCATCCTGAAATATTTTTTCATCAATTTCTATACTTTGGTGCATAATATAAAAATTTGAACAAAAGTAAAAATTAGTTCAGAACCAAACGAACAAAGATGATAGAGTTTATAAATAAAGACTCTTTTAAAAATTCAATGAAAGTTGATTTAACTTTTTGCTTAAATAACAATCTTCTCAAAAGCTTTCCTTAGACCGTCTGCCAGAACAACTTCTCCGCAATAAGAATATCCTTTGCTTTCAAGGATTTTCAGCATGGCAATATTATCATAGTTGGTATCTACCTTAATACTCTGAATATCATGCGATCTGGCAAAATCTTCAATATGATCAAACAGTTTTTTCGTCATTCCCTGGCCAGCAAATTTTTCATCAATAGCTACTCTGTGAACCACCACGAATTCTCCGTCACTCAGCCATGCTCCTTCAATTTTGCTGTACGCCGGCTCATCATTCAGAATCAGGGCACCGTATACTGCAATATCGCCATCTACCGTAAGAACATATCCGAAACCTTTTGCAATATCGCTTTCTACCGTACCCAGATTAGGATAGCCATTCTGCCACTGTGTACTTCCGTCCTGTTTTCTTCTTTCAATAGACTGCTGGATGATTCCCCAAATAATGTCTCTGTCTTCAATTTCCGCTTTTCTTAGTTTGATTTCTGAATTCATGTTGTAGATTTTGATTTAAAAATTTAAAGATTAAAGGATTAAAAATCAGAACAATCCTATTTAATTAAATTGCGGGTTCTTTTCAGTAATCTTTTAATCATTCAATTTTTCAATCTTTTAATGATTATATGATTAATTAAAAAACCGAAAACTAATAAAAATTAATTTTCGGTTCGAAGTAGTAAAATTTAAAATTATGAAATTGTTTATTGATTTTCACTTTGTTGAAGATAAGCATCAATAATTTCAAAGGCTTTCTTCTCATCTTCCAGATCTACCATTACTTTCAGCGAGGTTGCTGTGGGTGTTGTAGTAAATGTAAGATAGTTGTTTTCAACTGTATTTGTAATTTGCGCATCATCCAATTTAGACTTAACCAACTGAATTTCTGAAGGTTTGTCACTTTCATAAACCGATACTCTCGTGCTTCTTTCCATACTCTAAATGTTTGAATATCTAAATATACAATGTTTTTTTGAAAATTACAAATCTTTTAGTTTTAAATCTTATTAATATTGTTTTCAATTTTATCTAAGGCCAGCTGAATTTCTTCCTTGGTTACATTCAGATGTGGTCTGAAACGTAAAGACTGATCTCCGCAAGGAAGAATAATCAATCCGTCTTTGAAAAGCTCATTCATCAACTGGTTTCTCTGTGCAGCCGTTGGAAGATCGATGGCACACATCAATCCTCTTCCTCTTGCATTTGAAATTTTCTCAGGATATTTTTCTGCCATTGCTTTAAGACTTTCCAGTAAGAAGTCTCCCACTACTCTTGCATTCTCCACAAGGTTTTCTTTTTCGATGACTTCCATTACCAGCTGGAAACGAAGCATATCGATAAAGTTTCCTCCGAATGTAGAGTTGATTCTTGAGCTTTCTCTGAAAACGTTGTTCGGAACTTCATCAAACTTTTCCTTATTGGCAAGCACACCGCATACCTGAGCTTTTTTACCGAAAGAAATAATATCCGGTTTTGCTGTAAAGTGCTGGAATGCCCACATTTTTCCTGTAATAGCGATTCCTGTCTGAACTTCATCAAAAATAAGTAAGATTTCGTTGTCATCGCAGATTCTTCTTAATCCCAAAAGGAATTCGTCTCTGAAATGGTTGTCGCCACCTTCTGCCTGAATAGGCTCAATAATGATGCAGGCCACTTTATCAGGGTTCATCAGAATAGCCTCTTCGATCTGAAGTAAAGCAAGATTTTCATTTTTGATTGTTTCTTCCAGGTTCTCTTCTGTGATTGGGAACTTTAATTTCGGATTTAAGATTCTCGGCCAGTTGAACATTGGAAAATATTGGTATTTTCTTGGATCAGAAGTATTCGTTAAGCTTAAAGTATAACCGCTTCTTCCATGGAAAGCCTGTTTGAAGTGAATACAGATTCCTGCTTCAGTTTCAAGTCCTTTTGCAAAATTCTTGCGGGTCTTCCAGTCGAAGCATGCCTTCATTGCATTTTCAACGCCTAAAGTTCCACCTTCGATAAAGAAAGCATACTGTAATTCTTCAGGGATCACTACTCTTTCGAATACTTCAAGAAACTGAGCATATTCTTCTGAATAAACGTCTGCCAATGTTGGTTTGTTCACCGCCATTCTTCCCAGCCATTCTGATCTTTCCACAAGATAAGGATGATTGTACCCTACAGATGCTGATGCAAACATAGAGAACATATCCAGATATTCTCTGTCTGTAAGTTTGTCATACAACCATGATCCGTGAGATTTTTCAATATCCATCACAAAATCGAAGCCGTCTGCCAAAACGTGTTTTCCTACTGTTTCTTTTACTTTGTTTGCTTTTATATCCAATGTTTGTTCCATAATAAATTTGTTGTGTGATTTAATAAGTGAACGATCAGATGATCCAAAGAATGAAACATCTGATCATTCAGGTTATTAAGTTTTATAGTTTTTTTGTACGCTTTAAGTAAAGCTTTTATAAATCGAATTTAATTCCTTGTGCTAAAGGAAGTTGTGCGGTATAATTTATAGTATTGGTTTGCCTTCTCATATAATACTTCCAGGCATCAGATCCTGATTCTCTTCCTCCTCCGGTTTCTTTTTCTCCACCGAAAGCACCTCCGATTTCAGCACCTGAAGTACCGATGTTTACGTTGGCAATACCACAGTCTGAACCTGCATGGGAAAGGAACAGTTCTGCTTCTCTGAGATTCTGCGTCATGATGGCAGAAGATAATCCCTGAGGAACATCATTCTGGATCGCAATCGCTTCCTCTAACGTTTTATATTTGATAAGGTATAAGATAGGAGCAAATGTTTCATGCTGAACGATCTCGTAAGAGTTTTTCACTTCCGCAACGCAAGGTTTCACATAGCATCCGGATTCATAATCTTTGCCGGATAAAACACCGCCTTCGACCACGAATTTTCCACCTTCTTTTTTACATTTTTTGATAGCTTCTTCATATTGATTCACAGCATCAGTATCAATAAGTGGCCCTACGTGGTTGTTTTCATCCAGCGGGTTACCTATTTTCAACTGTCCGTAAGCTTTTGTCAATCTTGTTTTTACCTCATTGTAAACGCTTTCATGGATGATCAGTCTTCTTGTTGAAGTACATCTCTGTCCAGCCGTTCCTACCGCCCCGAAAACAGCCCCGATAATAGACATATCAAGGTCTGCTTCTTTTGTAATGATGATAGCGTTGTTCCCGCCCAGTTCAAGGATAGATTTTCCGAATCTTTCCGCTACTTTGGAAGAAACCATTCTTCCTACTCTGGTTGATCCTGTGAAAGAAACCAAAGCAACTCTCTTATCATCTACCAGCTTCTGTCCGATTTCATGGTCAGCGATTAATACGCTGGAAATTCCTTCCGGAAGATTATTTTCCTTTAAAACTTCAGCCATGATATTCTGACATGCCACAGCGCAAAGCGGTGTTTTTTCTGATGGTTTCCAGATGGTAACGTTACCACAGATCCATGCTAAAGCTGTATTCCATGACCAAACGGCTACCGGGAAGTTGAAAGCTGTGATGATTCCCACCACTCCAAGCGGATGGTATTGTTCGTACATTCTGTGACCAGGTCTTTCAGAGTGCATCGTATATCCCTGAAGCTGTCTTGAAAGTCCTACTGCGAAATCACAGATATCAATCATTTCCTGAACTTCTCCAAGTCCTTCCTGAAGTGACTTACCCATTTCGTAAGAAACAAGTCTACCAAGATCTTCTTTATATTCTCTTAATTTTAAACCAAGCTGCCTTACGATCTCTCCTCTTTTGGGAGCCGGGATCAGCCTGAATTCCTGAAATGCTTTTTGAGCGGTTTCAATTACTTTGTCATAATCACTTTCTCCGGAAGTCTTTACTTTAGCGATCAGCTTTCCGTCTACAGGAGAGATACTTTCGATCACCTTTCCTGAAGCGAAATATTTTCCGCCTACTGAGGTACCTTTGTTTTCTTCTTTAATACCTAAGTTTTTTAATGTTTTTTCGATTCCGAAATCCTTTACTTTTTTTGACATAAAATCTTACTTTTCGTTCTCTCTAAAGATAAAAATATTATGTGAACCTCAAAACTTTAATTTTTAATACGCTTTTTATTTGGACTAATTATAAACATGCTTATCTTTGCAGGGTAATCTTTTTGATATTCACCAATGGAAAATTCACAAGAAAATAACTCAAAGTTTAAAAAATGGTTCAAGCGTGTGGGATGGGCAGGATTGGCTTTCTTTACCATTAAAGGCTTGGTTTGGCTCGTAATATTCTACTTTGGAGCAGACACTCTTCAGAGTTGCATGAAATAAAAAAGCAGAGAAAAATTTCTCTGCTTTCTTTTTTACCGTAAAGACATCCAATTGTTATTTTTTCATTGAAAAGTTCAAAAAAAGTCTCTTTTTTGTGTATTTCATAATCTAAAACTGATAACAAAAGAACATTTTTTATTTATTCATCTTCCGAAAAAGCCTTTTAAATCTCAAAAAAATGATTTTTAAAAGTCAGTCATTCTTCTTTCTTCCAGCATTGACCAGGCTCTGATGCAATAGGTATTCAATCTGTCCATTCACACTTCTGAACTCATCGCCGGCCCATTTTTCAAGAAGTTTATACGTTGATTCATCTATTCTTATGACAAAGGATTTTTTGCCTTTAGCTTCTGAAGGGTTCTGAGTTTTTCCTGCTTTCATTTTCTCAATTTCTCTAAGATGATTATTTTAATTATTTCAGTGCAGATTCTCCCCACCTTACAATTCCAATTACTGATGTTCCATTCTTAATTATAAAGTGTTCCGGCATTCAGGATGGGTGTGGCTGCTTTTTCACCACAAAGAACAACCATCAGATTGCTTACCATTGCAGCCTTTCTTTCATCATCAAGCTCAACGATATTATCTTCAGACAATTTTTTCAGGGCAAGATCAACCATTCCTACAGCCCCCTCTACAATCTTTGTTCTGGCAGCTACAATAGCAGTTGCCTGCTGTCTCTGAAGCATTGCTCCGGCGATTTCAGAAGCATAGGCCAAATGGGTAATTCTCGCTTCCTGGATGATGATTCCTGCGGGAGCCAATCTTTCCAATAATTCCTGTTCAAGAATTTTGTTCACCTGGTCGCCACCATCTCTTAGCGTAATATCAGCATGTTCATCTTCAAGATTATCATACGGAAAGCTTACGGCAAGGTGCCTTACAGCAGCCTCACTCTGCATTCTCACATAATCTGTGTATCTTTCCACTTCATAAGCTGCTTTGTAGGTATCTCCTACTTTCCAGACGATTACTGCTGCAATTTCAATAGGATTCCCCATCTTATCATTCACTTTCAATGTCTGTCCCTGAAGGTTTTCCGAACGAAGGCTGATTCTCTGTGATGAATACAGGGGATTGATAAAGAATAATCCGTTCTCTTTTACAGTCCCCACATACTTTCCGAAGAAGTTCAATACCCTTGAATGGTTTGGCTGAATGATCATCAGCCCTTTTAAGAAAAAGCAAGACAACAGAAAGCAAAGCATGGCAATCACCACAAAGGTGATGCTCTGATCCACCCCGCTGATAAAGAAGTATACTGCTGCTACAAACAAAGCCAGACAAATGACTAAGGTAAGATAACCTGACATAGGTTTTAATGTTTTTTCCATGATCTTATTTTAATTTGATATTATTTTGATATCATAAAGATAGTGGTAAATTTTGAATTTTGAAATATAAATTTGATTTTTACACCAAAAAGTGATTTTTGATTAACAGTTTCCTATCAATTAAACCCTATTCAAAACAACACATTCTTTTAGAGTTTATTTAGCCTTAGACTTTATTTTTTATTTGGATCCGACCTTAAATATTGTAATTTAGGAGATAAAATACTTGTAACAGGATTAGCTTATTCTATCTAAATAATTATATACAAAAAACCAAATATGAAATTCAAAAATGACATTTCTTTTCTGCGTGCATTCTCTGTCATTGCGGTAATACTGTACCATTTTAAGTTCACATCATTTAAAGGGGGATTTATTGGAGTCGATATTTTTTTTGTTATTTCAGGATACCTGATGACAAGAATCATTTTAACCTCCTTCACAAAAGACAATTTTAAACTGCTGAATTTTTATGGCAAACGTATATCCAGAATATTTCCAGCATTACTGCTGATGATTTCCTTTTTTATGGTAGTGATTTATATTCTCGTACCTACACAGTTTATTCCCTATTTAGAATCAAGTTTTTCCAGTTCTCTATTTTTTTCCAATATTTTTTATTATCTAAATAATGGATACTTTGATGCTTCTTCGCAATTCAATTTTCTATTACATACATGGTCTTTATCGGTAGAATGGCAGTTTTATATGTTTTATCCCTTACTGCTTCTTATATTCAGGAGAACATATTCTGTAAATTTTAAACTTTTCAAAACTATATTTTTTTTATTAATTATTATGTCTTTCACTATGATGATAGTTCATAATACCAGTGATAATGTTTTTTCATTTTTCATTTTCTATACCAGAGCGTGGGAAATGATGTTTGGGGGATTAGCTTTTCTTTATGAGAAGGATACTCAGAAGCTTAATCCAAAGTATAAAAATTTCATAGTAATCATCTGTATTTTAATTTTATCAGTCTGCATTTATACCACAGAAAGTCATACAACAAGCTGGCCTTCTTTTCTCACCATAATCCCAGTCACTTCTACCAGCATAATCCTTCTTTTAAATACAGATTTTAAGTTTTTTAAAAACAAAATAATCACCTTTTTAGGTAATATATCTTATTCATTATATTTATGGCACTGGCCAATTTATGTGTTGAGTTTATATTATGGCCTGCATGAAAGATTAAGATACAAGATTGTATTTATTTCTCTATCCATAATTTTTGCCACCATATCGTACTATTTAATAGAAAAGAAAAGCTACAGTAAGAAAATCGGCTATGTTTTAGCCTATTCTATATTGATTTTCTTAGGATCATTCACGCTTTCCAAAATCAATCCTGAATTATACTTTTCTAAGGAACTAGCCCAACTGGTTGATGTAGCAGCTAACTATAAATATAGCAAGGAAGCCAAAAACCAATATTTGTTAGGAACCAAACACCTTCTACATAATCAACCATTTTATTTGTATAAGAAAAACGAGTTAGAGCCTTCTAAAACTAAAAATAACATTATACTTTTAGGTGATAGTCACGCTGGAATGTTTTCTGAAACGGTAAGAGAAATAGTTAACAAACATAATGGAAATTTTATCCAAATTACAGCAGATGCAACATTTCCAGAACCCAACACAAAATCCTCTTATGCCGGACCACAAGATTTAATGAATTACTTTTTCTCTCATTATTTCCCAAGAAACAATGAAAATATTGATTTGGTCATTATTTCTGTGAATTACCAAGATTATTACCAATTGGACAAAAGGATGGATGCTGTAATACAATATTTTTCCCAATATAAGACAAAGATCATCTTTATAGGACAAACCATGAGTTATGATATTGATTTCCCTACTTCCTATTATATTCAAAGGGAAAATAAAAGTTCTGATAAAGCTTTCAATACCAATGATATACTTAAGAACAGATTAGGAGACAGATATATTGATTTACTTAATCATCCTATAAAACAAGTTGATAAAGGTTATCCATATATTTATGACACCAATCATTATACTTATTATGGAACCAGTCAATATAAGAAACTAATTACCCACTATTTATACGACCTGTCTCAAAAGATAAATTAACATCTGACAATTTCCCAAATGACAAAAGGAGACAAAGAAGTCCGGGAGAGCCGGTTATGAAATATCTGAACAAATGAACAAACAGAATAGGGTAAAAATAAAAACCTATAAAAACAAATATAGTTGTAGGGTTAGCCTACAACTATATCATAAATATTAGTATTTTGATCTTATTAATCTAATGATTATTTAGTACTAGTCAATTCAAAGCCTATTTCTTTGTAAGTGTTTTAAACTTAAAATAAGAAACAGCTGATAAAGTAATCATCGTAGCAATTCCGATGTACACCCAAGCCGGTACCGGCACAGGATCTCCTGCTGCATAAGAGTGAAGACCACTCAGGTAGTAATTTACCCCGAAATAAGTCATTACCATTGAACAGAATGCAAACATCGTTGCCACGTGGAATGCCCATCTGCTTCTCAATCCAGGGACTAATCTCATGTGCAATACAAATGCATATACCATGATAGAGATGAAAGCCCAGGTTTCCTTAGGGTCCCAGCTCCAGTATCTTCCCCATGATTCATTTGCCCAGATTCCTCCTAAGAAGTTTCCTACCGTAAGCGCAAAAAGGCCGATCGTTAATGACATTTCAGAAACAATAACCAACTCCTTCAATGTTGTATCGTGGTGAATCTTATACGTATCTTTATTGGAAATAATATAAAATACCAGAGAGATTACAGCGATGATCATCGAAAGGGCGAAGAAACCATAACTTGAGGTAATAATTGCTACGTGAACAATCAGCCAGTATGATTTCAATACCGGAACAAGCGGTGTGATCTGCGGATCAAGTGCTGAACCTCCATGCGCAAATCCCATCATGATAACTGCTACCATAAATCCAGCTGCAGGAATCAGAGCATTAACTCCAGCTGTGCCTTTAGGATTCACTAAGTTTCCACCAGCCAAAGCTGCTCTTTGCCCCAGGTTAGGTTTTGTAAATCCGAAATAGAACAACAATCCGGCAGTAATACCTACCCATGAAATGAAGATGATCGCTTCATATCCGTTACTCCAAGGAGCGTGCCCCGAGATATACCATCTTGCCACAAGACCTAAGAAATGACAGATATATCCTATCAATCCAATGTAAATAGTGGCTTTGATAACCTTTTTTAATACTCTGTTAGGTTTGAACAATTCAACAAAACCTAAAATCAGAAGAAGTCCGCCAATGATGGTATAGAAGATCAATAATTTAAAATTGATATCGGCTTTATTCATGAAAACCTCAAGATCAACTTTCGATTTTGCCGGAACCACTGCTTTCCCCCATTTCTGCTGATAGTCTGAAAGCTTGGCTAATTCTTTATCTGCCTTGCCCCAGTCGTTTGTTTTCTGAGCATTAAGTGCTTCTGCAAAATAAGGTCCCATTACCTGCTGAGACTCCATATCCGGTTCGAATTTCAGATCCAGCCATGAATGCCATGTGTGGTTGGCATCGTTTTTCACAGGAACGATTCTCATAAACTGCCCGCTGAAGAATTCGTTGAAAATCTGAACTCTTTCGTTTACGGCAATTACCTCTTTATCATAATTCGTCTGATCTGCCGGTTTTTTACGGAAAGCCGTGTTATAATCATGCTCAAGAATATATGTTAAGTTACCATTTGCATCTGCAGGGAAAAGATTCATTAAAGAAGTATATCCATCATCATCAGCTTTTGTTTTATTCTTTAACTCATCCCCACCTTTAGGTCCTACTTTGATTATAGGAACCATGGTCCAGCTTGGCGTATCTGTATTGATAGAAAGGAACCATTGGTTAGCAGTCAGGTATTTCCCGTCTGTTCCTTTGAAACGGTCATGCTTGTAAAGTTTTCTTAAAACATCTAAAGCCTGAGTATTGATCGGAACAATTCTTCCTTCAAAACTCTGCACCAAAAGATATCCGAATTTATCTGCGTGTTCTTTGCTGATTTTATTTCTTGCAATGATCTCATCAGGAGTAATTGTTCTCATTTTCCCCATTGGAGTGGCCAGTGAATTCTGCTTTGGAGCAGCACCGTCAAGCGGCTGAACATTCTGAGCCGGGGCATGAGAATGGTCATCTCCCGGTACATGAACGTGGTCTCTGCTTCCGTCAGTTGTACCGTGAGTTTCAATTTTCTGGGCATTCAATCCTAAGCTGAGGAATATTAAAAGAACTGCCGCTGCTTTCTTTTTGTTTACATCTGTCAACATTTTGCTTAATTTCCAGAAATGTGTTCCTTTCCAGAAGAAAATGACAAACATTCCTAAGAAAAGCAATCCATACCCGATATAAGAAATCAATGTTCCCCAATAATCATGGTTTACGGATAATACGGTTCCCATCCTGTCCGGATCAAAACTTGCCTGGAAGAAACGGTATCCTTTATGATTCAGAACGTGGTTCATATAGATTTTATATGGTGTTTCTTTTCCTTCATCAATGATTTTCACATGGCTTTCATAAGCACTTGGTGATGAACTTCCGGGATACGTTTCCATAACGAAGTCCTCCAGCTTCAATGCAAAAGGTGTATTGTATACTTTAGGTCCGAAACCTACCATGATGTTCAGACCATCCATTGTGATCTGCTTGTAAGCATTCGGGTTTCCTTTTTCCACAGAAAGATCTACCAGTTGCTTTGTTTTTGGACCCTGCAGCTCAATCTGAAGCATATCCGGAACATTCAGATCTTTCTTTCTGTCTCCTTCAAAAGCGATAAGTCTTCCTTTTTTAAGACCTTCAGGCACTACAAGCTTCAACTCGTTGATCGTATATAAACTTCTCAATGCCAACGGCTGGAATTCATCTTTCTTTGTAGTTCCCGTTGCCTGTGTTGCCATCGTCATATAGCTGGCATCTACAGGAGTTTTGATATAGAGTTTACCTCCGTCATTTCTGAATTCAACCGCACCATCAATAGCTCTGTTGAATGTTACCAAAGTTCCGTTGATTGATTTGGTCTCTCCCGGTTTGATGTATATATTCTGTCTTCCGGTATTTCCTGTAGAAACCAGATGAAGGTATTCTTTTCCGTTCGGTTCAGCTACCAGACTGTCTTTCTTTCTCTGGATATACTCCTTTGCGATCACCTTTACTTCCTTTCCGTGGAAATCGTAAGTTGCAGTAAGGTCTTTATGAAGTGGAGACATTAAATAAGGGATATCCTGATAATTAAGGACATCTCCTTTTTCTTCGATCTGGATTTTAAGGAAGTTTTTATCTGTTATGATCTCATTGGAGGTCTCTCCTTCCCTGATGTGCATGGTTCCCTCGAAACTGATGTATCGGGTAATGGCACCACCCACGAAAATGAAAACAAAGGCAAGGTGAAAAACCAAAACCGGCCACTTATCCTTTTTCCACAGTCTGTATCTTCCGATATTTCCTATGAAGTTGAGAATAAGCAGAACCATGATCAGTTCAAACCATTTTGCCTCATAAATTAATGCTTTTGCTGTAGGAGTTCCGTAGTCGTTTTCTAAGAACGTTGCATAGGCCATTGCGAATGCGTACACCAGCAACAATACAGCCATTGTCCTGGTTGAGATAAGAATATCTTGGAGCTTCTTCATGATTTATATGTACTTGACATGCAAAAATAAGGATGATAAACTACAAAGCGCTGAAAAAAAGCTGTTTTTTATCATTTTGAAGCCTGTTTCAGTTATTTTGAATCGTTCTTAATAAGATTAGAGTTATTAGGAAAAATTCAATTTTTAAAAGCGAAAAAATACAGATTCATAATACCTATCCTACCGATTGAAATCTTCTATTTGGTCATTTACTCCAAAACATAAACCATTGATATTTAATCCATTAATAAAAAATAGAATTTATACATAAAACTTAGTGTGAGAAATTACTTTTCCAAAGAAATCTTTTTTCTGATTTTGCTTAAAAACTCGTGGGTAATCCCAAGATAAGAAGCAACCTGCTGCTGGGTCAGTCTCTGCTCCAGTCCCGGATATTTTTCAAGAAACTCAAGGTAACGTTTATCAGCTGTTTTACCTGTCAATGATAAAATTCTTCTTTGTAAGGCTACGGACGACTGCTGATTCATGATCCTGAAAAGCTTTTCTATCTGCGGCATGGTTTCATACAGACGTTCCTTCTCTTTTTTGGAAATCATCAGCACTTCGCTGTCTTCAAGCGCTTCAATATTCAGGATGCTGGGAACATGATTGATGAGGCTGTCTATATCTGTAATCCACCAACCTGCTACTGCAAAATACAACGTCTGCTCAGAACCGTTTTCGTTCAGGTAGTATATTTTAAAACATCCGTTCAGAACAAATCCTTCAAACAGACAATAATCGCCTTCCCGGAGCACCTGATCCTTTTTATTGAATTTTTTATACTCAAAAGGTTCTGCAAACCGAATGAACTCTTCTTCTGAAAGACTGATGTATCTGCTGATATTGTTGTAAAGTAAACCGGACATCCTTTTTGATAAACAGAATAAAGGTACCAAAATTATTGACACCTTTAGAAAAATATAATTGTAAAGACGGAAGCCAGAATAGAGAGAGTATTAAGGTCGGCAACCAACAACTTCCAGCCTCCTGCTTCCATCTTCATTACCAAAATATAAGTTATGTTAAGTTATTTTCTTTTTATAAAATCTGCGGTATTCACAATACGGGCATAGAGATCTCCCAATGCTGATATTCCCGCAAGAAAAGACTTTTGAACTTCTGAAGCTTTTACCGTTTCACCATTCAGTTCCCGGTCTTTTGTTGCGGTAGCATCCCCGATAATGGTAGTATTAAACCCGAAATCAAAAGCTGCCCTGGTAGTAGATTCCACACATACATCGGTCATCATTCCTGTAATGATAAGGTTTTCTATCTTTTCCGATTTCAGATACTCCAGAAGATCCGTTTCTCTGAAACTGTTCGGGAAATGTTTGGTAATAACCTTCTCACCCGCCTGCGGAGAAACCAATGGACTGATCTCTGCTCCGGAAGTTCCGGGGAGGAAAAAAGTAGCGCCTTCATTGGTTGAAATATGTAGGATATGCACCACCGGAAGTTGTTTCTGTCTGAAATATTCCAAAACTTTTTTGGTGTTTTGCCCCGCTTCCTCAGCTTTTTCCAGCGTCATTTTTCCTCCCGGGAAATAATCATTCTGTACGTCAATAATTAATAATGCTGTGTTTTCCATTTTTCTTTTTTGTTGTGCGTTTATTGTTATTAGTGAAGTTAAAATCAGGCACAGGGCCAGGATAGATCTGAGTGTATTTTTCATTGATGAAATTTTATGGTACAAAACTACATCGGCTGCCACTCCTGGCCTTTGAACTAGTTCAAAAAACAATAATAAAACGTTCTTAAAAAGTGTATGCCAGATCTTGTTGTTTTAGAATATTTTTAAGAAGATTTACAATGCTTATTAAAGCAATAGAATAATGATTACCTATCAATTAATATAATTTAACAAATCCGGATTTGGAAAAACAAAAAAAAATGCCTTATTTTATTACATACAATAACGGAAAAGTTCTTCTCACCAATTTTAAATAATCACAGTAAAAACAGGGAATAGCAAAATGTTTTTTGAATAAAAAAGATTCTTTTAGTATTGAAAAAACATTAAATTTGCGACATTGATATTATGGACAAAAAGACACAAAAAAAAACGACTGAATCGCCTGATAAAGGCAGAATTTTATCTAAGCCGCGCATTTTTTTCGGACTTAGTTTTATACTTTTCTCTGCCGTCCTTGCATTCTCCTTCATTTCTTATTTAATGAACTGGAAAGCAGACCAAAGCCAGGCAGGTACCATGCTTGACAAGAGTATCAAATCTTCAAATATTTTTGGTAAGGTGGGCGACTGGCTAGGAAATATTTTCATCTTTGAAAGTATCGGTATTGCCTCATTCATTATTGCCTTTCTTTTTATGGTGGTAGGAACCCTTATTCTTAAAAAGAAAATCTTCAAACCATGGAAGACCATTGGTCACTCTCTGTTTTTCATCTGCTGGCTTCCGATCTTTATGGGAGCGCTTACAAAAGGACAAGGCGTTTTGGGTGGTGTATACGGATATCAGATCATGGATTATCTGAATTCCATTATCGGTACTGTAGGTCTATGGACTGTTTTGGCTGCAAGTATCCTTCTTTATTTTATTCTTGAATTCAACCTTCGTCCAAGTTCTATTAAAGCAAAGCTTAACACCATCAATGAAAATACCATAGGAAAGGTAAGATCCATGATGCCGGATTCTAATGAAGATTTCGAAGCAGATGAAGAACTGAAAGAAGAGACTGAAGAAACGGAGGAAGAAAAAAATACAGCTCCTAATGTTACCGTAAGTGATATTGCAAGCCCTATCCCTTCCAATCCTGTCTCTGTAATAAAGGAACAGGAACCGGTAAGTGTCCCGAAAGGATTCCCTGAGGTTCCGGTAGCAGCCGATATAGAAACGATTACAACGCCTAATCATACTTCTTTTGAAACAGAACCTAAAGAGGTGGCACAACCTGTAAGCTTAAATCTTTCTGCCAAACCATCCGTTCCGGTATCAAGTCCTGAAGAAGCATTTGATATCAGACCTTCTACTCCGGTATCTGCAGTGACTTCTGCCCCGGCTCAGGAAAATATTAAATTTAACGTGGAAGTTGCTCCGGTGATCGATATTCTGGATGATTCTGATAAAAAATCCCAGGAACTTGTAGAAAAGCACGGCCTTTATGATCACAAGCTGGATCTTGCCAATTTTCAGATGCCTCCTGTTGATCTCCTGAAAGATTATGGCAGTGAAGAAATTTCTATCAACAAAGAAGAATTAGAAGAAAATAAAAACAAGATCGTTGGACTTCTGAAAAATTTCAACGTAGGCATCGCAGAGATCAAAGCGACAATCGGACCTACCGTTACTTTATATGAAATTGTACCGGAAGCAGGAATCAGAGTGGCGGCAATTAAAAAGCTGCAAGACGATATCGCACTCAATCTTTCTGCTTTGGGGATCAGAATCATTGCCCCAATGCCAGGAAAAGGAACAATCGGAATTGAAGTGCCGAGAAAAAATCCTACTATGGTTTCTATGCGTTCGGTAATTGCTTCTCAGAAATTCCAGAATACTGACATGGATCTTCCGGTAGTTTTCGGAAAAACGATTTCCAACGAAATTTTCATGGCCGACCTTTCCAAGATGCCTCACTTACTGATGGCAGGAGCTACAGGACAGGGTAAATCTGTAGGTATTAATGCTATCCTGACTTCTCTTCTTTATAAAAAGCACCCGAGTGAGCTGAAGTTCGTCATGGTAGACCCTAAGAAAGTGGAACTTTCATTGTATTCAAAAATTGAAAGACACTATCTGGCTAAGCTACCGGATGCAGAGGAAGCCATCATTACGGATACAAACAAAGTCATCAATACCCTGAATTCATTGTGTATTGAGATGGATACCCGATATGATCTTCTTAAAAACGCTTTCTGTAAAAACTTAAAGGAATACAACAAAAAATTCACGGAAAGAAAGCTGAACCCGGAGAACGGACACAGGTATCTGCCGTATATTGTATTGGTAGTGGACGAATTTGCGGATCTGATCATGACTGCAGGAAAAGAGGTGGAATTACCGATCGCAAGACTGGCACAGCTGGCAAGAGCCGTAGGAATTCACCTTATTGTAGCCACTCAGAGACCTTCCGTAAATGTAATTACAGGGATGATCAAGGCTAACTTCCCGGCAAGGGCAGCCTTCAGGGTAATCTCCAGTGTAGATTCAAGAACAATCCTTGATTCACCGGGAGCTGATCAGCTGATTGGTAAGGGAGATATGCTTTACTTCAACGGAAATGAAATTTTGAGACTTCAATGTGCTTTCGTAGACACTCCTGAAGTGGAAAGAATTGCAGAATTCATCGGGGAACAAAAAGGATATTCATCTGCATTCCTTCTTCCTGAATATGTTTCTGAAGATGCCAACAGTACGGCTGCAGGTTCTTTTGACCCTAATGAAAAGGATGCCTTATTTGAAGATGCAGCGAGAATCATTGTTTCTACCCAGCAGGGATCTACTTCAATGCTTCAGAGACAGCTGAAACTCGGATATAACAGAGCCGGAAGAATTATGGACCAGCTTGAGGCCAGCGGTATTGTGGGAGGTTTCAACGGAGCCAAGGCAAGAGAGGTTCTGATCAGCGATCTGCATTCTTTGGAACAGTTTTTGGAAGATCTGCGTAGTTAAAGGGAAATCTGATGATTTTAACCTTTAAAACTAAAAAATGTCTAAAAGATTATTAAATTAAAAAAATGAGAAATATTATTTCAAAAGTTATATTAGGAAGTTTTGTTGTAGGTGCGGTAGGAATGGCCAATGCTCAGAAGATTGATGCCAAAGCTAAAAAGATTCTGGATGATGTTACAGCCAACTACAAGTCTAAAAAGAATTCTTACTTCAAATTTTCTTTTGGAAGCGGCCTTAACGGGCAGGTTACAAAAACAGAACCTGGTATTTATTATGTTGCCGGAGAAAAATACAAACTGAAGATCATGGATACGGAACAGATCTTCGACGGAAACAAAATCTACAATATCAATGCTGATGATATGGAAGTAACGGTTGCAAAACCTAACGGAAGCAGCAGTATGTTCTCCCCTATCAACTACCTTAGCACTTACAGAAACGATTATAATGTAACGTATAACGGTAAGAAAATGGTAAACGGGGTTAATTCTGATTTCATTAAACTTACTCCGGTGAAAGCAAACGGAATACAGCATGTGTATCTTTTCATAGATTCTGCAAAGAAGCAAATGGTGAAACTGGAACAGCATGGAAGCAATAAAGATGTAGCGGTGATTGCCATTAAAGAATATAAAGAGAACCAGGAGCTGGATCCTAATATGTTTGTTTTTGACAAAAATAAGTTTAAAAACTACGTCGTTACAGAACTTTAAAATAAAAAAGTAAAACTGCAATTCTGCCCTTCCGGCAGTCTGTAATTTTACTATTGAAAAAAAATAACAAAATATGAAAAGCCACAAGTAAACTTTGTGGCTTTTTGATTAATTTTGACGCATGTTAAAAATACTAGACCGATATATCATAAAAACCTTCTTTGGACCGTTTTTCTTTATATTCAGCGTATTGTTTTTCATCTTTATTGTAAACATTATCTGGGTTCAGCTGGGGCAATTTATGGGTAAAGGATTAAGCTACTGGCAGATCCTTAAACTTCTTTTCTATCTTGGTGTAAGTGTAGTCAGTATGGTACTGCCGCTTACCATTCTTCTGGCCAGCATCATGTCCTTCGGGGAATTTGGTGAAAGATATGAGCTGGCAGCCATGAAAGCAGCAGGAATTTCCCTTACAAGGGTAATGACTCCCCTGCTGGGAGTAGCAACCGGCCTCGCCATTATCCTCTATTTTTTCTCGAATAATATCAGTCCGGATTTTCAGAAGAAGGCCAAGAATATGCTTTTCAATATTGCACAGACGAAACCTGCACTTAACTTTACTCCCGGACAGTTCATTGATCAGATTCCGAGCTATATGGTAAAGTTTGATAAGATCTATGGTGATAACGGAGAGAATATTGACGGGGTTTTTATCCACAAAAAAGCAAACACATACGAAAACCAGCAGTCTATTGTTGCAGAAAAGGGAAAATTTGTTCCCGCAGCCAATAAAAACTTTCTGAAGCTAGTTCTGTACAACGGATACGTATTTGAGGATACTTATGCAGGAAAAGGAGACAATGTAAGACAGAAACAGCCGGATCAGGCGATTAAATTCGATACACTGGTTTCTCATTTTGACATCAGTGAGATCATCAATAAGGCCATCGAAAAAGAGCAAATTACGGATGACTACCGTTTCCAGAGCTATAATCAGGTCAACGAAACGATTGCCAGAAGCAAAAAAGAAAACAAACAGTTTTTTGATAATGTAGGTTCTGAGGTTCTGAATCAGACCAATTCTGTGATCAGCTATATGGACAAGGGTAATAAACACAAGGTCACTCCAAAAGCTCAGATCAAATTAGATACTGTAAAAGGAGATAAAAAGCTGGAAATGATCTATTACTCTTACAACAGGCTGGATAACCTGAAATCAACTCTGGAGTCTAAAAAGAATGAAGTCAGCAACAATGTAAAATATTTCAGTAAGATTGTTATTTACCAACAGAGAATTATTTCCTATTCTGTAACCTGCATCATTTTTTTCCTGATCGGGGCCAGTTTAGGATCTATTATCAGAAAAGGAGGTATGGGACTCCCTGTCATCATCGCTATTGTTATTTTCATCATTTTTTATGTAATGAATGTGGGAGTGGAAAATATGTCATGGAGCGGAAAAATGAATCCTTATCTGGCTGCCTGGCTTCCTAATTTCATCCTCTTCCCTTTTGGAATATGGATGACCTACAAAGCCCTTACTGATTCGCAGCTATTTGATGCAGAAAAATACAAAGCATTCTTTAAACCGGTTACCAAACTGTTTGTGAAGGATAAAGAGCATAAAAGATATCAGTAACTGTTCCAATAAGGATATCAGAAAGAGATACAAACCCGGATTTTTTCCGGGTTTTTTTGTAATTAAAATGGCTGTCATATTCTTTTCAACTGCAATAATCTTCGAATTTTTATCATTTTTTCTGAAATGATAAGATTATATTTACAGAAATAATCTGTTATCCAACACCCAATTAATATGAAAACAATATTCTTCACAGCAGTACTGTTCTCTATAGTATCATGTAAAAATGACAAGAGTAAAATTCTTCGGAGCCAATCTGCTTCTACAGATACAGCCATTATAAAAAGGGATCTGCCAACGACCGATATAACAGATTCCATCAAAAATGAATATACCATTCTTCAGGCTCAACTTACAGCAAAAAAACTACAGTCTTCCCGTTTTACCTACAACTGTTATGAAGAGCCTTCCGGGGAAGTTACGTTTTATTCAGATCAAAGCGGGGTCAGGGTCATAGAACATATGTACGCTGAACATAGCCACTTTTCGGCAGTGGAACGGTACTTTATTTCTGGCGGAAAACCCTTCTTTATATTCAAGGAAGAAACAGTCTGGAACTTTGACGGTGGTACTCCGGAAAAACCCATTACCAAAGATGATATTACGGAAACACGGATGTATCTCCAACAAGGCCTGCCCGTGAAATGTCTTGAGAAAAAATACAACATAAGATCTGATCAGAAAGCAGAGAATGCAACTGATAAGATCCCCAATAAAGAAATCTCATGCAATGGAGAAGAAATACTTACAACATTCCGGTCACTGCTTCAGCATAAAGACCAGAAAGGAGAAATAAAATGCCTGTAAAAACTAAGATAAGGCTGTTTCTAAAATCAAATATTTAAATTTCTCCAATGCATCCTGAACTGGTTATATTCAGGATGGCACTTTTAAGACTTCCTCTTAGCTTTAGATATTGGATATTCCTAAGTTTAGAACTGATACACAAAAGCATTAATATTCATTCCGGCTCCTACAGAAGCAAATAAAACTACATCATTCTTTCTGATCTCATGATGTTCCAGTTCACCTTTTAAAATCATTGTGAGTAAAGACGGGATGGTTGCCACACTACTGTTTCCAAGCTTCTGAATCACCATAGGCATGATATTTTCAGGAACCGGAACGCCATACAACTGATAAAAACGGTTGACGATGGCTTCATCCATTTTTTCATTCGCCTGATGAATAATGATCTTATTCAACTGATCAATGGAATATCCGCTGCTGTCAAAACATTTTTTCATGGCTGCAGGAACATTCAGCAGAGCAAACTCATAGATTTTCCTGCCGTCCATTTTGATATATCTGGTATCAGGGCATCTTTCATTATTGTATGATTTTCCGAAATACAGGTAATCTTTTTCATTGAGGGTGTAAGAAGCAGAAAGATGGGATTTTATACCTGCTTTATCTTCATTATTCACTTCCAGTACCGCAGCCCCTGCTCCATCAGCATAGATCATACTATCCCTGTCATGGATATCCACTACCCGGGAAAGGGTTTCAGCACCAATGACCAGGCATCTCTTTGCAATCCCCGATTTAATAAATGCATTAGCCTGTATTACTCCTTCAATCCAACCCGGGCATCCGAACAACACATCATAGGCAACACAAAAGTTATTTCTGATTCCCAGCAAATGCTTTACCCTGGCCGCAAGACTGGGCACCATATCAGACTGTACGGTTCCAAACCGGACATCTCCAAAGTTATGGGCAAATATTATATAGTCTAAGCTTTCAGGATCTATTCCTGCATTCTCAATGGCAGAACGGGCCGCAATGAACCCAAGGTCTGAAGTGACCTCTGTACTGTGTGCATATCTTCTTTCTTCAATACCGGTTATTTTTTTTAATTTATCCGTAATAGAAGCATTATTTTCTTTTAATAATACACCTTCTTCATTCAGGAAAATATGTTTATCAAAAAATAAATTGGTGATTGTTTCTGAGGGGATATAGTTTCCTACACCGATAATCTTAGTCATCATTTTAAATTTTAAATTCCTGTTTTTATAAGGTTACAGGAATAATATTATAAATATAATCAATTAACGTTAATACTTATCAATATATTATTATGCTATACCTCTATTTCGATAAAAATCTAAAATAACTCAACAAAAACGACAGAATAAAAAAAGAGGCTTCCCACCGGAAACCTCTTTTTAGTATTTTTCAAAAACTGAAAATTATACTTTCATAATTTCAGCTTCTTTAGTCTTAAGATGCTCGTCGCAAAGTTTTACATATTTATCTGTATAGTTCTGAATCTCTTCCTCTACTCCTTTTACAATATCTTCAGAAACTCCGTCAAGCTTTTTAAGTTCTTTCAAACCGTCCTGTCTTGCGTTTCTTACCGTTACTTTAGTCTGTTCAGCTTCAACTTTAGCCTGCTTTGCAAGCTCTTTTCTTCTTTCCTCGGTTAAAGGCGGAACATTAAGGATAATATTTTCTCCGTTATTAGAAGGAGCAAAACCTAAGTTTGAGTTGATAATCGCTTTTTCAATAGCGTTGATTGCAGTTCTGTCCCAAGGTTGAATAGAGATGGTCATTGCATCCGGAACAGAAACATTGGCAACCTGGTTGATAGGAGTCATCGCTCCATAATATTCTACCATTACATCCTGAACCATCGCTGTAGAAGCACGTCCTGCTCTAATTCTTTGAAATGCGTGATCCAAATGCTTTACAGCTGCATCCATGTCCTGCTTTACAGATTCTAATATAAGATCTAATTCTTCCATTATTATAGTATAGTTTGATAAATTGCATATTAACTAGCTACTGAATATCAAGCAATTAACATTTCCAACACTGCAACAATTGCGTTTTCTCCTGCTTTTTACTATCCAGTGGTGCAAAAATAATGATTGTTTTCGATATTTCAGTAAGCATTTACCTTTTTTGAGGAAGTTGTTCTTTCAAAAAAATAAAAATAACGGTTTAAAGCTCTTTTTTATAAATATCTGTACTCTGTATTTTTGTTTTTTATTGATCGATTCTTATTGATTATGGTCACAACTTTATCCTACATATATTTTATTTCATCAAAGACCACGTACAAATACTTGCTTCATATTTCGGATGTTTCCACTCGCATATATCCCATATTTTATGACTTATTTTACAGTATTCTTTTAATCAAACTTCTAAGCAGATATAGGAAGTTCAAACAGAAACGATATTGTATGCAATTCTGGAAGAGGAATACATCAAACAGATGACTCCAATCCATGAAAATAAACAACCCTTACCCATTTTTCAACTCATTTAAAACACTCAAATCATGACAAATCCATCTTTAGACGCCTATCAGCAGGTTTTTAGCCTTGCATGTCTGGCCAACCGTGCCGGAGATTACAATGGTACCGGCAGTGAATTACAGGAACAGCTTCAATATGACCTGTCTTATTACCTGAACAATGTTCCTCCGGTTTCAGTAATGCAGCAGCAAAACCCATCCATTGCCAATTCTTCCGTTACTTCTCAACTGGGCAACTGGAACCTTGTCTGGGGTCCTGCTCTGATTGAAGAAACCGATGAAAACGGTCAGCCAACAGGAGTTGCAGACAATGCATTATATGTAGCACAGTGTGATAATGTGGCCTTTCCCGGAGGACCTGCACTGCCTGTTTACGTAGTAGCAATAGCAGCTACCAATCCTGCATCGCTTTATGATTGGGAAACAGAGGATTTTTCCGTATCGGAAGTTGTTAATTGGACTACTTATGATCCTTCAGATTTTTCAACATCAGATTACAACAGGAATTTTCCGTACATATCCAAAGGAACCGCTACAGGTATAGGGATCCTTCTCAGCCTTATAAGCCCGGATACAGCAGCTTCACCCAATACTACACTCCAGCAGTTTCTGGCAGATTTAAAACCTGATCAGGAAACTGCAATTATATTTTGTGGTCACAGCCTTGCCGGTGCTTTATCTCCTACCCTTGCCCTTTATCTGAAAGAACAGAATCAGCTTGAAGCTTTTGATATTACCCTGGTATACCCTACCGCCGGACCTACTCCGGGAGATGTAAATTTCGCCAACTTATTTGACGCTGCTTTTCCTTCCTTGCCATCCGGTTGGGTACAACAGCAGAGCGATTATCAGAACTGGAACACCATGCACTGGAATGCCCTGGATGTGGTTCCCCATGCGTGGCAGGGATCCAGCCTGAAACAGATTGCCAATTTATATGGTCATTCACCTGATTCATACACCGCCGATATCCTGACAGCACTACAGGACTTTGCTGTCATTGATTCCCTAAGTTCAAGTGCTCCCTATACCATGATCAGAAATCAGTCACTGCCTGGTACCCTTCAGAACTCCGGACCTTTGGGCGCAATCAACGTTCCTCCTCAATCTTTAACGGATTATTTCAGTCAGCTGAGTTTGCAACATGTAGAAATCTACTCCGGTCTTCCAGATCTTCCCGGCCTTATTCTTAACACTCCATTACCCGAACCACCGCCTCCGGTTCAGCTCGTTCCGGGAGTCGTTAAAGTACCCAAAGATGAGATGATCATTAATATCATCAATCAGATCAAGGAATGGATTCAATCTCATATTCATTTAACAAGCCAACAACCGGTAAAAACGGAAGTAAATGAATAACAGATACTTTTTAATCATAAATAAGGAGAAAGCAGAAAATCCGGACAAAGAGTAAGCATATAATTATGACAGGTAAAGTATAATATAATACATAAAAAACCGCCTGTCACAGCAATTAAGCTATGACAGGCGGTTAATTTTTTTTATAGAAGTCTGATCTTACAGGAAAATAACGGATATTTAAAATCTATTTTCTAATTCCTGTTATCTGCGACCTGCAATCGGATTACAAATCTACTAAAGTTCCTACATTTTCGCCGTCTACAATTCTTTCCAGATTGCCATCTTTATTCATATCGAATACAATGATAGGCAGCTTGTTTTCGTGGCTCAGGGTAAATGCAGTCATATCCATTACCTTAAGGTTTTTCTCAAATACTTCATCAAAAGATAATGAATTGTATTTTACAGCATCTGCATTCTTTTCAGGATCACTGTCATAGATTCCATCCACTCTTGTTCCTTTTAAGATCACATCTGCTCCTATTTCAATGGCTCTCAGTGTAGCAGCGGTATCTGTTGTAAAATAAGGGTTACCTGTTCCTGCCCCGAAGATCACTACTCTTCCTTTTTCAAGGTGTCTTACTGCTCTTCTTTTGATGAAAGGTTCAGCTACCTTATCCATTTCAATGGCAGACTGAAGTCTTGTTTTGATTCCGGCATCTTCCAGCGCTCCCTGTAATGCCATACCGTTGATCACGGTTGCAAGCATTCCCATATAGTCCCCCTGTACTCTGTCCATTCCTTTGGCAGCTCCTGCTACTCCACGGAAAATATTTCCTCCTCCGATGACGATCGCTACTTCACAGCCTTTTTCAACTACTTTTTTGATCTCAGCAGCATATTCCTGCAGTCTTTCGTTGTCAATACCGTACTGTCTGTTCCCCATTAATGCCTCTCCACTTAGTTTCAGAAGGATTCTTTTATATTTCATCTTTTATTTTTAATAACTTTTATTAGCGTTGTTTTCCCCAGAATTTGGTTTTGCAAATATAATCATTAAAAATATTGATAAAAGAAAAATATTTAAATAGAAATAATGTCAGAAATATTTTGAAAAGTACGAAAAAGGATTATTTTTGCATTAATTATAAATTGAGTTGAAGAAAATTATCATTTTTTCATTATTTCTATCAGGAATTGTTTCTTATGCACAAACAGGAACAAATGTTTATCCTTTCTTAAATGTACCTGTATCTGCAAGACAGGCTGCTTTGGGTGGAGATGCGATTTCGATAAGAGATTATGATGTTTCCTTTGCTATTGCAAACCCGGCCCTGTTAAATAAAGATTCAGACAAGCAGCTTTCTGTAAATGCCACGGCTTATCTTGCCGACTCAAAATACGGAACCATCGCTTATGCCAAAGATTTTGATAATGGCCATATGGCGACCATCAATGCCCGGTATATGAGCTACGGAAGCACTCCGAGAACAGACGAGAGTGGTTTTCAGGACGGAGAATTCAAGGCTTCGGATGTTGCCATTGGTGCCGGCTATGCCTATCAGTTTGAAGAAGACTGGACAATTGGCGGAGGACTTAATTTCGTCACCTCAAAAATTGACAACTATACTTCTTCCGCTATTTCAGGAACTGCGGGAGTTACCTATCATAACAAAAAGAATAAGGAAGTACTTTCCCTTGTACTGAGAAATTTCGGGTTCCAGCTGAAATCATTCAACGGGGTAAGAGAAAATCTTCCGTTCAGAATTGACCTTGGATATACCAAAACCATCAAGAATTTCCCTCTTGCGGTTACCATTACGGCACACGATCTTCAGAAGTTTGATATTTCTTCAGAATATAATAAAGACGGACAAAAGGTAAATGCAGGAAGAAAAATTGCAGACCATTTCTCATTAGGAGCTGAACTTTTCCCGGAAAAAAACTTCAACATCAGACTTGGATATAACGTAAGAAGAGGTAATGAGCTTGCCGTGGCAGATCAAAGAAACTTCTCCGGACTTTCTGCAGGATTTGGTGTGAAAGTATCAAGATTCCGTATCGATTATGCTCATGTAAGATATCACAACTCTTCGAACGTCAACCAGATAGGAATTTCCATGGACCTTTCCAGCCACAGAGGAGAGTAAGCCATAGCCTGAAAAATCTTAAAATAAGTAAGAAATTTCTTAGCTTTTCTTGATTTTCTAAAAAAAATCTTGAAATTTGCAGTATGAAAAAACCTGTAATAGCTATCGATGGATACTCGTCTACCGGAAAAAGTTCTATTTCTAAAATTATTGCTGATAAACTAGGACTTATCCATATGGACACAGGAGCGCTTTACAGAGGTGTTACCTGGTATGCACTGCAGCACTGCCTGAATGAAAACGGCGAGATTGACCTGAATACCTTATTCTCTTCTTTCAGCCGTATCCATCTTGAGTTCAAGAACAATGAAGGAACGCTGATCCTTTTCCTTAATGATACCGATATCTCCAAAGAAATCCGTATCAATATCGTTTCTGACAACGTAAGCCTTGTAGCCAAACAAAAAGAAGTAAGAGACTTCCTGTTGCAGTCACAACGTTCTTTGGCAGAAAAAGGCGGCGTTATCATGGACGGACGTGACATAGGGACAGTAGTTCTGCCAAATGCTGACTATAAATTCTTCCTTACTGCCAGTATTGATGAAAGAACCAACAGAAGATTTCTGGAATTAAAAGGTTTAGGTATAGAGGCAGATAAAGAGCAGGTAAAACAGAACCTTATTGAAAGAGACAAAATCGACAGTGAGCGTGAAATAGCCCCATTGAAGCAGGCTGACGATGCTATTGTTATTGACAATTCCGAACTGACCAAAGAAGAAACGATTGAGCTTATTTTATCTCACATCGAAAAGATTTAACAATTTTTAATAGGCTTATAGCCCCCTTTGGTATACAAATTGTAAGTTTTATTACTGTAAAAACTAATCTATTATTAATTATTAAAAAACTTAAAATGTCTAGAAAAGGAAATAATACAGCAGGTATATTGGCAGGACTTCTTGCAGGTGCTGCGGCGGGTGTAATCTTAGGAATGCTTTACGCACCGGAAGAAGGAAAAGAAACCAGAAAAAAAATCAAAACAAAGGCCAATGATCTGAAAGACCAGGCTAAAAACAAATACGGTGAAGTTTCTGAAAAAGTAAAAGACCAGTACAGCAATATTTCTTCTACTTTCAAAGAAACGGCAAACAGTGTGGCACATACTGTAAAAGACGGATATGACAAATACAAAGATCAAATCGTTTCTAAAACTGCAGACGTAGTAAAGGATGTAGAAGCGGAACTGAACGATCTTAAAAAATAATAAGTAATTTATCTTTTTAAGTAAATTACGGAAAGGAACTTTTGTGCGAAAGTTCCTTTTTTTGTAACTTTAAAAAAAAACAATGATAGAAACTATTAAAGAATACGCCTCTAAGAGAATAGATCTTCTGAAAATTGAAGCGACTGAGAAGTCGTCACTTTCTGCCGGGCTCATTACTTACTTTGTAGTACTGCTTGTTGCTTTTGCTTTTTTTATTATCCTTTTCAACTTTGGAATTGCTTTCCTTATCGGAAAAGCACTGGATAATTACTCATATGGATTCTTAATTGTTGCTGCATTTTATGCGCTGGTAATGGCATTTGTTGTTGCCTTCAAAACAAAAATTGTGAATACTGTTGCAGATCAGGTTATTAAATTTTTAAATCACTAAACTATGGGCAGAAAATACGAAAGCATAGAAGAATTGAGAAGAAAGAAAAAACTGCTTCAGGGTGAAATAAGTGATCTTGAAAATCTTCTTACCTTCAAAAATACAAAAGAAAGTTTAAGTGCCTTTACCAACGGGCTGAGTGATCAGTACCTGCAGGAAAAAGTAGATGAAGACGGTGATGAAAAAGTAGTTCTGAGAAAAGACGTCATTGCCAGGCAGCTTACTTCAGAAGTAAAAGACCTGCTGATCAGTAAAAATACGGCTGTAGGAATTGCCAGTTCAGCATTCAAAGGATCCAATATCACAGACAGTCTTGTTAAACTTGGAGTAACAGCCATTGTAGGCAACTATGCCAAAAAGAATATGAAAAGCTCCAACTGGAAGAAAAAACTGATTGGTGCCGCCCTGATCTATCTTGCTCCTATTGCGCTGAAATATGTCAGAAAAAAGATGGAAGTCTATCAGAAAAATAAAAGTGTTTCCAGTATGGAACAACTTATTTAGAGGTTAGAAGTTAGATATTAGAAATTAGTGATGGAAGTCAAAATATCATATTTTTTATTTTCCTGAAATTTCTACCCTCTAATATCTAACTTCTGATTTCTATTTTGAAAACAACTGTCCTAAAATAATCCCTGCAGCCATTGATACATTCAGGCTTTCTGTAGACTGGGATTTTCCAAACCTTGGAATGGTGATGCATTTTTGCAGAAGCTTTTCTGTCTCAGGTCTCATTCCGTTCCCTTCATTTCCTAAAATCAGGTTGATTTTTTCCGGTCTCTCAAAAGTATAGAGGTTCTCCCCTTCCATATCCGTTCCGATATTTATATTTTCCGTTTCAGACAGATATTTCACAATATCAGTGTACACCATATTCACTCTGGTGAAAGATCCCATACTGGCCTGAATGACTTTCGGGTTGTAAAAATCTACCGTATCTTCACTGCAAATGATCTGTTCTATTCCGAACCAGTCTGCCAGACGGATAATGGTTCCCAGATTTCCAGGATCCTGGATCCCGTCCAGAACAAGCTGTATATTTTTATCAGCCATCCTGTTTTCTTCTGCCAGATAACACACCGCAACAGAATCTTTGGGAGTTTTAAGAAAACTGATTTTTTTTAACTCATTTTCAGAGATATGGGTCACGGGGATATCAGTACGGTCCAATTTTTGTGGATCGGTTGATAATATTTCTTTAACTTTAAAGTTAGAATTGAAAAGTTCACAAATGATTTTATTACCTTCAACCAAAAACAAATTGTATTTTTGTCTGAACTTCTTTTTATCTAAAGATTGTAAAACTTTTATTGTATGAGCTGTAAGCATTATAAGAATTCTCCTCAAAAATATTATAAAATTATATCATTTGCAACATTTGTTGGTCTCCTTTATGCTTGTAGTACGACAAAAAAAGTTCCTGACGGCGAATATCTGCTTACCAAGAACACCTTTGAATTCGAAGATAAGAAGGAATTTTTCGATGAGGAGCTGAAAGATTATATACAGCAAAAACCCAATAAAAAGCAGTTTCTATTTATGCCGCTGAGCCTTGCTCTTTACAACATGGCGGATCCGAAATATGATACGATCCTTAATGAATATATGACCTATCCCCGTGAAATGAGGAATCAGAAACTAAGGGATTCATTATTCGTTAAGTATAATATGAAGAGCAGTGTGGGTAAAACCCTGTTTTTCGACCGTTTATTGCACAGCTGGGGAACTCCTCCGGTAATTCTGGACCAGGGAAAGACGGAAAAAAGTGCAGAATCTGTTAAGAAAAGACTTACGTACAGAGGATATTGGGATGCGGATGTAAAATTTAAACAAAATTTGGATTCTGCATCCAAAAAGGCTGCAGTCAATTATTTTATTAAGCATAATGACCCCACCCGCATTAAAGATTATTATTACAATATTCCGGATCAGGGGATCAAAGGTTATTATACCTACAATCTGAACAGGAGCCTTGTGCGTTCAGGACAGGTTCTTGATCAGACCGTACTTGAAAAAGAGGTTACAAGAATTACTGATCTTATGCGGGAGTTTGGTTTTTATAAATTTAACAACCTTAATGATGAAGTTTATTTTGTGGCTGATTCTCTGAAAAGCAGAAAAAATATTCCGCTTACCCTGGAGATCCACAAAGATTCATTAGATACTCCGTATAAAATCTCAACATTCGGAAATATAGATGTTGCCATTGTGGATGAAACCGGTGATTATCCTAAAAATACGAAAAAAGACAGTTTAAGGAGAATACGGTTCCATACGATGAATGACAAATATAAACTATCATCGATCTGGAGAGCTATTATCCCGGACAGCAAAAAGGTATTCGACCAGTCTAAACTGGATGTAACGAAAAGGAATATTCTTGCCATGAACAATTTCAGTATTGTGAAAGCAAGAGACTCCCTGAGACAAGGAGGAATGTCAGCTCCCAATGACAGTATTGTAGATGTTCTGTATGTACTGAAGCCGCTTCCGAAATATGAGCTTAAAGTAGGAACCGATGTCAATTATTCTCAGATACTCAATCTGGGGATATCTCCTTCTGTAGACCTTACCACCAGAAATGTTTTCGGGGGGGCAGAAAACCTTTCTACCAGCCTTTCGGGAACATTCGGTTCTATCAGAAGTACTGAAGATATCAGTAAAAGGGCTCTGGCTTATGAAATTTCTGCTCAGGCATCACTTAATTTCCCTAGATTATTATTGCCTTTCAACTATTACAAATTTATCCCTAAAAGATACACTCCTACTTCGTCTATCCTTCTGGGGTCTTCGATACAGACTAATATAGGTCTGGGAAGGGTCAACTTCAATGCCGGACTGAATTATCAGTTTAATGTGAATGATCAGATCTATCATAAGCTGACACTATTCAATACGCAGGTCAGTCTTACTAAAAACAAAAATGCATATTATGATTATTTCGTCAATGACGGAGTGGTAAAAGATGCTACTTTTGCCAGTTATTTTGATCAATATCCTTCATACGGACAGGATTTTTATGCCGGAAAATATACAATTGATGAGGTTTCTGAAAGAATTCTAAATGATAAAGCCTATCAGGCAGGTCTTGACCAACAGGGCCTTGACCTTTTAACTACATTCAGAGGGAGTCTTATCAATAAAGAAAGACAGACGGAAGATGTTCTGATCTCTTCAATGATTTATAACTTCGTATATAGTGAAATCGGTAAAAAAGATTATCCCAACGCCTTTTATTTTAACGGAAAAGTAGAGCTTGCCGGAAATGCTTTAAGTTTATTCAACAAAAAAAGTAATGACGGTGGGGTTGTTTCAGGACCTCAAAAGACCATTTTTGGTATACCTTATGCGCAATTTGTAAAATTTGATGTTGATGCAAGAAAATATTTCAAATTCAATGGAAATCAGACGTTAGTTCTCCGTCAGTTTATCGGTGTGGGTGTACCTTACGGAAACTCCAGGGATATGCCGATTATCAAATCTTATTTCAACGGAGGATCCAATGATATCAGAGCATGGGTAGCATTTGGTGGATTAGGACCTGCAGAATCTCAGGTAGATGAAAGAGTACGTACGTACATGACAAATGACGTAAAACTGACGACCAATATAGAGTACAGAATTCCTTTTAACAATATGTACGAAGGGGCTTTATTTACTGATATTGGTAATACCTGGAGCCTTCGTAATCATGAGGATGCCCATAATGATCAGTTTAAATTTAATAAATTCCTTGGTCAGATGGGTATTGGTAGTGGATTCGGATTGAGAGTGAATGTAGCTTATATCACTCTAAGATTAGACTTTGCTTATAAAATCTATGATCCTAATAAACCGCAGGGAGACCGATGGAGATTTAAAAACTTCCAGCCGTTCAAGCCTACTCTTAATATAGCGTTCGGATATCCTTTCTAATCCGGAGAAATACCTAAAATAAAATATACGACAGCAATCACCCGGGCGAGGATTTCCCTCGTCTGGTTTCTGTAAAAGCTCTCAGGTTTAGTTACGTCCTGGGCATCAAACCCCAGAGCATTCATATCATTATTTCTTGCAAAAAACAGAGCACGCAGGTTGTGGAATCCCTGGGATACAATAATGACATTTTTCTTTTTATAAACATCTTTACAGCGAAGAATACTTTTGTAGGTATTAAACCCTTTAGGATCTTCTATAATGATATCTTCGGGAACTCCTTCCTGATACACCAGATAATTCTTCATGGCAGCAGGTTCGTTGTACCCTTTGCTTTTTTCGCCGCTTACAATGATCTTTTTGATCTTACCATGATGATAAAGAAGGGCTGCAGCATCCATTCTTTTGGTAAAATAAGGATTGGAAAGTCCGGATCTCATTTTAGGAGAAGTTCCGAGAACCAAGGCAATTTCTCTTGGTGGAATCTTGGATATTTTGGTATAGGTACGTCCGTTTGTAAGCCCGAAAACCCAGACATTACAAAAACATATCATCAGAATTCCCAACTCTAATGATATAAAACCTAAATTGAATATGTTCCTAATAATTCTCAACTAAGATCAAAGTTAAGCTTTATTTTTTTACTTTTCACAATCGACATGCAGGCAAGTATATGCCCCTGTTGCTCCTCTTTTTCCGTAAGGTATTCATTTTCCAGCAGTTCCACTTCTCCTTCTTCCAAAACACATTCACAGCTTCCGCAAATTCCGGATTTGCAGGAATAAGGAACAGGAAATTTCTGTAACAGAAGCTGTTGAAGAATTTTATCTTTATTATCAGGGAGATGGGTGCTATAATTTTTCCCCAACATGGTAAATTCCACTTCTATATTTTCAATAAGGGGAAATTCTTTTTCTACGGGATAAATATCATCATTAAACTCTTCAAAAAGTTCAAAATGAATATTCTTTTTCGGGATTCCGTGGTGATAACAGGCATTAGCAAGGGTTCTGATCATTTCGCCTTTTCCACAGATCAGCACTTCATCCACAGCATCCCAGATGGTAGACTCTTCATCTGTATCGTCAAGATGCAGGATCTGGTTGATGATAAGATTGAGTTTTTTTTCATCCAGCCTGCCATAGAAAAACTGATCTGCTGTTTTTTCCTGTGAGAAAAAATAAAAGATCTGCAGTCTGTCACCGCAGGTTCTGGCAAGATTGTCCAATTGGTCACGATAGATCAGATCTTCCGAACTTTTATTTCCGAAAAACAAAAACAGTCTTGTTCTGTGCTCGTTATGAAGGATATTTTTAAAATGGCTTAAAATCGGGGTAATTCCGATACCGGCAGCAAAAGCAACAATAGTTCTGAATTCGCTGGGCTTGGAAACGAGCGTAAATCTCCCGCTAGGCTCACTTACCAGCAATTCATCGCCTGCCTGATAGTTCTGAAACAACTGCGAAGTTGCTCCCTCAGGAGCATTTACTTTTATTCCTAAAGATATTTTTTTCTCGTAAGGTGCTGAAGTCATTGAATAGTCATTAATAACATCTTCACCATGAGACTGAAACTTTACACTGACAAACTGACCTGCTTCAAATTTAAAATTTTCTTTTAAATCCTCCGGAATATCAAACTCCAGAGAAAAAGTATTTTTGGTCAGCTCTTCCTTTTTCGCTATTTTTAACCGATGAAACTGTATAAGTTTCCCTTTGTAGATTTGTTGTTCCATAACTTCAATTCAAAAATAGATAAAAAATAATTTATGAAGAAGATAATTTTATCCACGTTAGTCATTACTGCGCTTTACAGCTGTAAAAAAGACGGACAAAAAACTGAAGGTACAGCCGCAGACAGTCTTTCAACAGTGCACAATACAAATACCGCAAGCCGCCCAAGTATTCCGGTAGAAGTTTCTCCCGAAGACCTGAGTAAATATCTTGCTAAAAATAATGATACACTGTATGTAACAAATTTTTTTGCGACCTGGTGCGGACCATGTATGAGAGAAATTCCGAGTTTTAAAGATAAAATGGAGCAGTTAAAAGATAAGCCTGTGAAATTTACCTTCGTCAACCTTGATGAGAGAACAGAATGGAATACTTCCGTTAAAGATTTTGCAACAGAAAACAATCTGGGCGGAAATATCATTTTACTGGACGGACAAAAGCTCAACCAGGATTTTTTCACTAATAATTTCAAACAATGGGACGGCGGGTCTATTCCTTTTACATTGATGAGAAAAGGAGATAAAACCGATGAATATTTAGGAATGATGACAGAAGACGTATTGGATTCAAAAATTAATTCGTTTTTAAAATAAAGCAGACTGCACTCTTTCTGAATCATGTCAACAAGATTTAAAATCCTGTGTTTATTATTAATTATTGCTATCATTCTGGGAGCAGTCATTAATCTAAATACAGGATTTATCAGTTTAAATATACAGGACTTTTTCCTGGATTCTTCCCAGAGCCAGATTGCTGAAATACGTGTCAACCGTGTTCTGGTTATGTTGCTGGCAGGCATCTCTATTCCCACTTCAGGTTTCCTGATGCAGGAATACTTCCAGAATCCACTTGCAGGACCGGATATCCTCGGCATCACTTCGGTAGCCAGTTTATCGGTAGCGTTTTATATTTTTTTTTCACACCATATTTTACTGCCTGAATTTCTTCAGAACAGCTTTCTCAGCTTATCAGCTATTGGGGGAAGTTTTATTCTGATGCTCTTACTGTTGTCTATGTCTAATAAATTCCAGGACAAATCTTATCTTATTATTTTCGGATTTCTAGTAACTGCTTTTGCAGGAGCTATTGTTTCACTGCTTCAATTTTATGCGGAGAATCAAAGCCTTAAAAATTATATTCTATGGTCTTTCGGGGCTAATAATATGGTAACCAGAAACCAGATCTATGTATTATTTACTTTAGTCCTGATTGGTTTATTCTTTTGTTTCAAAACCATCAAACCGCTTATTGGAAATTCTTTGGGGACTTCCTACGCACAAAGCCTGGGTGTCAATCTGAAACAGCTTAAGTTTCTGATCATTATAGCTTCTACCCTGCTTTCGGCTTCTATTACTGCTTTTCTAGGCCCTATACTGTTTATCGGAATTGTTGTTCCACATTTCTGCAGAATGATCTATAATCCGTCTAAACTTTGGCAGCAATGGATTCTTAATATGTTTCTGGGGATGCTGATCATGTTGTTTTTCTCTGTGATTGCAGAAAAAACACAGATTCCTTTGAATGTGATCAGCTCTGTATTTGGAATTCCTGTGATTCTGATGATGCTTTTGAAACAGAATAAGGTGTAACTGTTTTATTCGTTAATCGCTAAGGCGCAAGTTTTTTCTCCAAGTTATGCTTTAAGGCGCTAAGATTTTATCTACGATAAAATTGAAGACTGTATATTCGAATGGAAAATTACACACACTTGCTGAAAATCTTAGATTTTCTTGCGCCTTAAAAATAGATACATAGAAAATAAATCCTTGCGCCTTAGCGTTTGACCAACAATTCTTATATTTAAAGTATAAAACACTACACAAATGACAGAAAATGAATTATCAAAAATTGTTTTTGAAACAGGTTTAAAAATCCATAAAAAGCTTGGAGCAGGGTTATTTGAACATGTTTATGAAGAATGCATGTTTTATGAATTAACAAAATCAGGAGTCTCTATAGAGAGACAAAAACTCCTTCCCATTATTTATGAAGAGTTAAGAATAGAAAATGCTTTCAGACTTGATATGATTATTGAAAATAAAGTCATCTTAGAAATAAAAGCTGTAGACTATATTAACTCTACTCATAAAGCACAGCTTTTAACTTATTTAAAAATGGCCAATTGTAAACTAGGCATGTTGCTCAATTTTCAATCTGACGTTTTCAAAAACGGAGTGACAAGAATTGTAAACAACCTATAAAAAACAATATAAAAAATTGATAAAATCAAATTCGTTGTATTGTAAAACAGTATTTTTGTAAAACAATTAGCACTTTTGCATTTTATCCAACATTCAACATGCATTTACAGATCAGACAAGCCAATATCGGTTACCATTCAATTTTAATTTCCAATGCTCATGCAGATCTTAAATTGGGTGATGTATGTTTATTAATCGGGAATAATGGAGTGGGAAAAACAACGCTGATCAAATCTATTCTCCATCAGATTCATTTGTTGGAAGGCGAAATATTAATCAATGGAAAGAATGTAAAGCATCTTTCTGTAAAGGAAATTGCGGAAAGTATTGCCATTGTTTTTTCAAAATCGCTGGTACCGCAGCATTATACGGTTGAAGATCTTATTTCTTTGGGAAAATACATCTACTATCCTTTTTATTTTGAGCTTAAAAAAGAAGACCGTGAAGAGGTAAACCATATCATTGATGAACTGGATCTGGGACAATACAGACATACGCTGCTGAAAAATCTTTCGGACGGGAATCTTCAGAAAGCTTTTATCGGAAGGGCAATTACCCAGAACTCTCCTATTATTATTCTGGATGAGCCTACTACGCACCTCGATGAAAAAAACAAGGTGATTATTCTTAAAACCCTTAGAAAACTTGCCAAAGAACAAAAAAAACTGATTCTGTTTTCTTCCCATGACTGGCGTTTGGCAAAAGAATTTGCGGATAAAATATGGTATGTAAAAGATTCAAAGCTGTATTCCGGAATTGTTGAGGATATTTTGCTTCAGCATGAAGAACTTACGAATGCTTCATTGTTTCAGATCAATGAAAGCTTTATTCCCCCTCATATCTCTGCCCCGCAGTTTCATAAGGAAATGCTGTATTCTTTGCTTCAAAAAAACTTCTCAAAAGATCTTTCTTCCCTTAATTTTGAATTTCAAAACGATTTTTGGGTAATCACCAAGGATTCTTCAATACATAAATGTGAATCTTTTGAAGAAATCATCAATTTCATTGTAAACATTTATTAATCTGCACTTTTCTTTGATTATTTCATATACTATGCATGCATAGTATTATGCAAGTCATACAATTTAATCTATTTATTTTCAGCCTATTAACAAAATTTAACGTTAATAAATACTATGCATGCATAATATTTACTAAATTTGGGTAAAACCATTAGCGCAAAAATGATGGATCATAACAAGGAAAAAATAGAAAACGTAGACTTAATTTTAAAACAGACCTGGTTGGCTGTTTCGAAAATGTACACAGAACTGGCTCAGGAACATGATTCTACAGCAGTACAGGCCCTTACTCTTCTTAAAATTGATCCCAAAGAAGGAACCCGAAGCACGAATCTGGGTCCCAAAATGGCTATAGAGCCCACTTCTTTGACGAGAATCATTAAACTTCTGGAAGACAATGGCTATATCTATAAGGAAAAGACGACCACTGATAAAAGAGAGGTGATCATTAAGCTTACAGATAAAGGACTTAACTCAAGAAATATGTCCAAAGAAGTTGTGGTCAACTTCAATAAGAAGGTTATGGAGAAAATAGCTCCGGAAAAGATGGAAACATTCAAAGAAGTAATGGCAGAGGTCATGAAAATCGCCAACGAATTATTAAACAACAGAAAATAAATGATATTGAAACCGTAAAGGTTCCATATGATCTCATTAAATAATAAAAATTTACATATGAAAAGAAGAATCAAACATGTAACGGTTCTTGGTTCAGGAATTATGGGCAGCGGTATTGCAGCTCACTTCGCTAATATCGGCGTTGAAGTGTCACTTTTAGACATTGTTCCTTTTGAACTGACTGAGGCTGAACAGAAAAAAGGTTTGACCAAAGATGATAAGGCAGTAAGAAACAGAATTGCTACCGAAAACTTTGAAAAACTTAAAAAATCAAGTCCTGCACTTCTTTATTCTCCGAAATTTGCAGACAGAATCAAAGTTGGAAATTTTGATGATGATTTACAGAAAATAAAAAATACGGACTGGATTATTGAAGTAGTTGTAGAAAGGCTTGATATTAAAAAATCAGTATACGAAAAGATTGAGCAGTTCAGAAAGCCGGGAACATTAATTTCTTCTAATACATCCGGAATTCCAATTCATTTACTGACAGAAGGGAGAAGCGAAGATTTCAAAAAATATTTTGCCGGTACCCACTTCTTCAATCCGGTAAGATATCTTCCTCTTCTTGAAATTATACCTACCAACGATACAGATCCTGAGATCATAGATTTCTATATGAACTATGGTGCTAAGTTCTTAGGTAAAACAACCGTTTTAGCAAAAGATACTCCGGCATTTATTGCCAACAGAATCGGAGTATTCTCTATGATGGACCTTTTACACAATGTACAGAAGTTAGGCTTAACTGTTTCTGATGTTGATAAATTGACAGGACCAGTCATCGGACGTCCGAAATCTGCTACGTTCAGAACAGCTGATGTTGTAGGTCTTGACACTTTGGTAATGGTAGCCAACGGAGTTCGCCAGAGCGGTGCCGAGGCCAATGATTTTAATGATGTATTTGCTCTTCCTGATTATATCCAGAAAATGATGGATAATAAGTGGTTAGGTTCAAAAACAGAGCAAGGCTTCTATAAAAAAGTAAAAAATGCAGAAGGGAAATCTGAAATCCACGGATTGAATCTTGATACATTAGAATACGAACTTCAGGGAAAATCTTCATTCCCTACCCTGGAATTAACAAAAGCAATCGACAAACCAATCGACAGGTTTAAAGTACTGATCGATGGGAAAGATAAAGCCGGTGAGCTCTACAGAAAGTCTTTAGGGGCACTATTCGCTTATGTTTCGCATAAAGTTCCTGAGATCTCTGACGAAGTTTATAAAATTGACGATGCCATGAGAGCCGGTTTCGGATGGGAAAACGGACCGTTTGAAATCTGGGATGCAGTAGGTGTTCAGAAAGGTATTGAACTGGCTAAAGATGCCGGATATGAAGTTTCAGACTGGGTGAAAAACGTAGAAACTTTCTATAAAGTGAATGATGAAGGACAAAGCATTTACGTTGATAAAAACTCAGGAGAATATAACAAAATCCCAGGACAGGATGCTTTCATTATCCTTGATAACATCAGAAAAAATAAAACGCTTTGGAGTAATTCAGGTGCTGCGATTGAAGATCTGGGTGACGGTATCATCAATTTCGAGATCCGTTCAAAAATGAACTCTCTTGGAGGCGAAGTTCTTGACGGATTAAACAGAGCAATTGATCTTGCTGAAAAAGAATACGATGGACTGGTAGTAGGAAATCAAGGAGCCAACTTCTCTGTAGGAGCCAACCTTGCCATGATCCTTATGATGGCTATTGAGCAGGACTGGGATGATCTGAATATGGCTATCGCCTACTTCCAGAAATCAATGATGAGAGTACGCTACTCTTCTATTCCTGTAGTAGTTGCTCCTCACGGAATGACTTTGGGAGGCGGTTGCGAAATGACCATGCACGCAGACAGAGTGGTTGCAGCAGCAGAAACTTATATCGGTCTTGTAGAAACAGGTGTTGGGGTAATCCCTGGCGGAGGCGGAACGAAAGAGCTTACTCTGAGAACTTCCAGAGAGTTCCACAATGATGATGTTAAAAACAACAGACTTCGTGATGCCTTCATGAATATCGCTATGGGTAAAGTAGCCACTTCAGCCTATGAAGCGTATGATATGGGAATTCTTGAAAAAGGAAAAGATATTGTTTCCGTAAGCAAAAACAGACAGATTGCAGAAGCTAAAAAAGTAGCCAAACTATTGGCAGAACAGGGATATACCCAACCTATTGAACAGAAAGTAAAAGTTCTTGGTAAAGATGCATTAGGAATGTTCTATGTAGGAACAGACCAGATGTTAACAGGAAACTACATTTCCGCACACGATAAGAAGATTGCAGATAAGCTAGCCAACGTAATGGTAGGTGGTAATTTATCTGAACCGACTGTAGTTACCGAACAATACTTATTGAACCTTGAAAGAGAAACATTCCTTCAGCTTTGTGGTGAAAGAAAAACTCTGGAGAGAATTCAGTATATGTTACAAAACGGAAAGCCTTTGAGAAACTAACGGGGAGCTCCGTAGGAGCGAACTGTTAATAGCAGAATAATTTTAAAAGTTGGAGAGCCTCGTAGAGGCGGCCTGTTAATTTATGGCAAATACCTACACTCAGATTTATATTCAAATTGTTTTCGCTGTAAAAGGAAGACAAAATCTGATTTCAAAAGAAAACAGAGAAGAATTACATCGGTTTATTACAGGTATTGTTTCCAATAGAAACCAAAAATTATTCGCAGTTTTTGCAATGCCGGACCATGTCCATATCCTTGTAAGTATTAATCCTGCACTTTCGGTTTCAGATTTAGTAAGAGATATTAAAGCGGGTTCTTCAAAGTTCATCAATGAAAAAGGATGGATCAATGGAAAATTCAATTGGCAGGAAGGGTATGGAGCTTTTTCTTATTCTAAAAGCAGTGTTGATTCTGTTGTAAAATATATTTTAGATCAGGAAGAACATCATAAAAAGAAAAGTTTTAGAGAAGAATATCTGGATTTTATGTCAAAATTTGAGATTGAATATGATCCGAAATATTTATTTGAATGGATTAATGATTAACAGGTCGCTCCTACGGAGCTCCATCAATTGCAAAGCAATACAAACTATGAACAGTTTACCTCTACGAGGCAAAAAATTCTTAAAACAATTTAATTAAACAAAAAAATGAAAACAGCATACATCGTAAAAGGATTCAGATCAGCAGTAGGAAAAGCACCAAAAGGTTCTCTACGCTTTACACGTCCTGACGTAATGGCGGCTACCGTTATTGAAAAATTAATGGCTGAGCTTCCACAACTGGATAAAAACAGAATTGATGACCTTATTGTAGGAAATGCAATGCCTGAGGCGGAGCAAGGATTAAACGTAGCTCGTCTGATCTCCTTAATGGGGTTAAATACAGATAAAGTTCCGGGAGTCACTGTAAACAGATATTGTGCATCAGGAAGTGAGGCTATTGCTATTGCTTCTGCAAAAATTCAGGCAGGAATGGCAGATTGTATCATTGCCGGTGGTACTGAATCTATGTCATACATCCCGATGGGTGGTTATAAGCCGGTTCCTGAAACGGATATCGCAAAAACCAACCCTGACTATTATTGGGGAATGGGTTATACTGCTGAAGAAGTAGCAAAACAATACAATATTTCAAGAGAGGAACAGGATCAGTTTGCTTTTGAATCTCATATGAAAGCTTTAAAGGCTAATCAGGAAGGAAAATTTGCCAATCAGATTGTTCCTATTCCTGTAGAATATAATTTCCTGGATGAAAACCAGAAAATGCAGACTAAAAAGTTTGATTTCTCTGTTGATGAAGGGCCAAGAGCTGATACTTCACTGGCAGGGTTAGCCAAATTAAGACCGGTATTCGCTAACGGAGGAAGCGTAACTGCCGGAAACTCTTCTCAGATGAGTGACGGAGCAGCTTTCGTTATGGTTATGAGTGAGGAAATGGTAAAAGAGCTAGGTCTTGAACCGGAAGCAAGATTGGTAGCTTATGCTGCTGCAGGTCTTGAGCCAAGAATCATGGGAATGGGACCTATCTATGCTATTCCAAAGGCATTGAAACAGGCTGGTTTAGAATTAAAAGATATTGATTTGATCGAGCTTAATGAAGCTTTTGCTTCTCAATCAGTTGCCATCAAGAAAGAATTAGGATTAAACCCTGATATCCTAAACGTAAACGGAGGGGCAATCGCTCTTGGCCACCCACTTGGATGTACAGGAACAAAATTAACCGTTCAGCTTCTTGACGAGATGAGAAGACGTGGCAACAAATACGGAATGGTTTCTATGTGTGTAGGAACCGGACAGGGAGCTGCCAGTATTTTTGAACTTCTTTAAAATAAATTGGGAAGACTGAACTTTCTTTCTTCCCAAATTTTAATTTTTTATGACAAACAAAGTATCTTTTTTTTCTCTTTTTGTGGTCATTCTGGTGAATTCTCAGCAGAAAAAAATGACATATTTTGACAAATCATGGAAAGAAACAACAAAAGATAACGCAGCTTTTTACAGACCTGCTCCTGTTGTATTAAATGATTCCATAGAATTTATCCGGGATTACTTTATCAATGGAAAACTACAGTATCAGGGATATTCTTTGAAAAAAGAAAATTATAAAAAAAGTATTGGTTCAGAATACTGGTATGACAAAAAGGGGTTTGACAACGGTTCAAAATATTCTCAAAGTAGTTTTAAAAATATCAAAGATTTAGAACTTAAATTTTACTATCCAAACGGAAGACTCTGGAAAATTCAGAAACCGGATGGAAGAAAGGCATGGGAAGAAATTTATTTTGAAAATGGAAATCTGAAAAGTAAGGATTCAGTAGATTACCACTCGGATTCAAGAACTTCCGCAACTGAAAAGATATATTGGAACAATAGTAATACCCTCGCCTATGAGAAATTTTACAATACTGAAAAGCAGTTGGTTAAAATAAAAAATTATAAGCAGGATGGAAGCCTGATCAGTGAAATAAATGCTGATAATATTATTGATGGCTATGTAATTAATCATGAATATTTTAAGTATGACATCCTTAATGGCTTTGCCGTTGCTTCTGAAAAGCTTTCATTGAATGATAAAATATCTGTAAATCAAGTAATTGATTTTCCCGGAGCTCATTTTATAGTATATGGTAAATATTCAGATATTCTTCAGAAAAAAGAAGATGAATATACTTTTTATACCTATAAAAGCTGGATTTCAGATGATCAGCGAAAAAACAGGGCGTATACGGAACTGGAAAATGATGATAGAATTTTTAAACTCAAAGATATACAGGACTATTTAGGTGAAAAAAGTTTTCTTTTAGATGTTAGTAAAATTAAAAAACAAACTATTGAGAATTTTAAAAATGAGATCACTAAAAAAGTCTTCAGCTATTATGACAAGGACGAAGAATTATTATATCAATACTTTTTTCCTACCCCTGAAATAATGAGCAAACAAGTATATAAGTTTGAAGATAATGAGGCCAATGGATTTGGATATCATGAGACCGGTAAGGATGACCATGAAAAAAAATGGAGACTCTATTATTCGGAATCCTACCCGGCTTTCATATTTAATTTTCAAACCGATAGACCCATTATATCTTTTAAAGATTCATCAGAAAATTTCTTTATACCTCTTGAGGATGGATATTTATTAAATAATATCAATATAAAGGCAGCAGATAAATCTGACAGTAAGGTTGAACATTATCTCGATGTTCAGAAGCATTATACCATTATAGAAGAAAATGGCAAAAAGAAATTGTATTCAGTATTTGGAAATCCGATCATTTCTGACAGTTATGATGAAATTTTAATGAATGATTATTTTATTATAACTAAAAAAGGTTCCGATTATTCCATTTACGATTCATTTCTTAGTAAATTGAATATCAATAACATAAAAAGTATTTATCTGAAAGGTGACTATATTAATGTTTTATATGAGGGAAAAGTAAGAAGTCTCAATTCATCATTGGAAGATACTTTACCTAAAAAATATTTTTATATGACATGCAGCCAGGATCCAAATACCTATTATAAATTTTCTCCGGCTTATGATAAGAATTCAAAACGAAATGTAATTGTAAGAATAAGAAACAGATGGGATTCTTCTGAAACAGAATCATATGCTCTAAAAAATCTGCCTCAAAAGGCAAAACTAAATTATATCTATAATGATATAAAAGCAGGCAGAAAGGATATTCTACATTATTTTAAATACGATGATTATGATATTGAAGATTTTTTCATAACAGCAGAGTATCAGGGTAAAAAAGGACTTTTCTCTTTTGATAAGGAAAAAAGAAATTTTGTAAGAGACTCAAGAATAACAATTAAAGATAAAGAATTTGAAAAAAAATATTCTGAGATCACCCGGCAGGCACGTTTCAGCAAATATGATAAGGAGGATGAGGATGATCGTAAATTCAGGTATTATGATTTCAATTATGAGCTTGATGCTATTACCCTACTACCAATGCAATATGATGATATTATTTTCAGAGATGAACTGATCATTTTTTACAAAGACAAAAAATACGGAGTTTATAAACTCAGCAAAGAACCAAAATACAAGAAAACAGGAATCCGAAAAGAAAACTTTTTGGAAATAACAAACGAAAAAAATCAGCAAGGCTGGCTTGATCTTGCAACAAACACTGAATATTATAAATAAAAAATAAAAAATAAATATGGCTACACTAAAAGGAGGTGAATTCCTAATCAAACAAATTCCTGCAAACGAAATTTTCAGCATTGAAGAATTAAATGAGGAGCAAAAAATGCTTCGTGATTCTGCAAAAGAATTTATAGACAGAGAGGTTGTGCCTCAAAGAGAGCGTTTCGAAAAGAAAGATTATGCATTTACTGAAGAAACAATGCGTAAACTTGGAGATATGGGTATGCTGGGAATTGCAGTTCCTGAAGAGTACGGAGGTCTTGGAATGGGTTTTGTGACCACAATGCTAGCTTGTGACTACCTATCCGGAACTACAGGTTCATTAGCAACAGCTTATGGAGCACACACCGGAATCGGTACCTTGCCTATCGTTCTTTACGGAACCGAAGAGCAGAAGAAAAAATACCTTCCGGACTTGGCAACAGGAACAAAATTCGGGGCTTACTGTTTAACTGAGCCTGATGCCGGTTCTGATGCAAATTCCGGAAAAACAAGAGCTAAGCTTTCCGAAGACGGAAAACATTACATCATCAACGGACAGAAAATGTGGATTTCCAACGCAGGTTTTGCAGATACATTCACTTTATTCGCTAAAATTGATGACGATAAAAATATCACAGGTTTCGTGATTAACCGTTCTGAACTTGAAAACCCTGAAAGCTTAACTTTCGGTGAAGAAGAACATAAATTGGGAATCCGTGCATCTTCTACCCGTCAGGTTTTCTTCAATGATATGAAAGTTCCTGTAGAGAACCTTTTAGGAGAAAGAAACAATGGTTTCAAAATCGCTCTGAATGCATTGAACGTTGGTCGTATTAAATTAGCTGCTGCTTGTCTGGATGCTCAGAGAAGAATCTTAAACCATTCTATTCAGTATTCTAACGAAAGAAAACAGTTTGGTGTTTCAATCTCTACTTTCGGAGCGATCAGAAAGAAGTTGGCTGAAATGGCAACCGGAGTTTTCGTAAGTGAAGCAGGTTCTTACAGAGCGGCTAAAAACGTTCAGGATAAAATTGATGAACTGGTAGCAGGTGGTATGGATCATCAGGCTGCTGAGCTGAAGGGTGTTGAAGAATTCGCTGTAGAATGTTCTATCCTTAAAGTATTCGTTTCTGATCTTGCACAGCACACTGCTGATGAAGGGATCCAGGTATACGGAGGGATGGGATTCTCTGAAGATACGCCTATGGAAGCAGCATGGAGAGATTCAAGAATTTCAAGAATCTATGAAGGAACTAACGAAATCAACAGACTATTAGCAGTAGGAATGCTGATCAAGAGAGCAATGAAAGGTGAATTGGATCTTTTATCTCCTGCAATGGCAATCAGCAAAGAATTGATGGGTATTCCTTCATTTGAAGTGCCTGATTATTCAGAATTCATGAGTGAAGAGAAAGCGATTATCGCTAATCTTAAGAAAGTATTCCTTATGGTTTCCGGAGCTGCTCTTCAGAAATATATGATGGATATTGAAAAACAACAGCATTTATTACTGAACGCTTCTGAAATCCTTAACCAGATCTACATGGCAGAATCTGCAGTATTAAGAGCTGAGAAACATTTCTCCCCTGAGTCTGTAGAAGCGGCTATGGCTCAGTTAAACCTTTATAAAGCGGTTGAAAAAATCATCGTAGCAGCTAAAGAGGGAATTATTTCTTTCGCTGAAGGAGATGAGCAGAGAATGATGCTTTCCGGATTAAGAAGGTTTACTAAATATACTAACCACCCTAACGTAGTGGCATTAACTGAAAAAGTAGCAGCTCACTATATTGAAAAAGGAGCTTATTAGTCTTTATAACATATATTTGATTCAAAACGTCCCGTTCCTGGGGCGTTTTTTTATGGAATAAAAGTTTCATTTATATCAAAAGCCTCAGTTTTCTTATTTTTTGCCGGAAAGTCAAATATTCTGTATATTCATCTGGCACTATTTTGTAGAACTAATCCCATCAATATGAAAACGATCATTCCCATCCTCATAATTTTGATATTTTCCTCCTGCGGCAGGAATGATGCGAAGAAAAACAATAGTCATCATGATGACCGTAAAGCCTCATGCACCTGCCTGGAAACCATTAAAAAAGATACCACAATCTTTGCCACTGATGTGCGTTTAAAAAAAGAAACGGAAAATAATATACTGGTATTCCACTGTGCATCGGTTCTTACCGGAACAGCGTCGGTAAGCGATATGGGCAGCAATAATGAATATTGTGAAACGATGTATGATATCCAATGTATTTCATCGATTGACAGCCATATGCAGTTATCTGAAAATTTCCAATATTTTACCGGTAAACTGCAATCACAGGATTTGTTTTTTGAAGATTTAAAAAGGGGAAAAGATTATTATTTTGAACTCAGCTCAGCCCCCGACGGAAAGATTATTTCTATTTCAAGACTGAATATCAATTAAAAGCTATATGAAGCCGTTATTTCTAATCTTTATGCTCCTGCCTGTACAATTGCTTTTTGCACAGACAGAAGATATTCCTGAAAATATTCAATCTGATTTTGAGGGAACATGGGTCATTTATGAAAAATATTATACCAATACAATCCTCATAAAATTTGATCATGGGCGTGCATTTATGACAGATATTGGCAGCGGAAAAGCTCCTCCCCTTACATTTCCGGCAACTCTTAAAGGGAATAGGCTGATCATACCTGCCCAACAAAACCGTAACGATTATCTCGAAATGGAAGTGATACACCATAAACTACATGTGCGAATACAGCATGTGCAATGGGATGAAAATGGAAATATCAGGAAAAACACTGTGGAAAATGTTGAAAAAAAGATATTTCAACGTATCAGAAAATAAACTGTAATGAAGGATGACGATGCATTGTCTTTATAAATCATGAATCGCCGGATCACAAAAGATTACAATATTTTTTTTATCTTTAATCTAAAATTACAATACATGAAAATTTTATTATTTCCGCTACTCTTACTTTCTGTTGCTCTTACCGCCCAAAAAAAAGAAGATGCAAAACCCTTTTTCAAAAAAAGAGATACTATAAAAAAATATAATAAGGAACAAGTTCCTCAGGTCTCCGATCTCAATTCTGATAAGAAACAAAAAGACATTTACAAGGCATTAACTATCAAACCAAAGGATACAGCTCTTTATGCAGCTCTAAAAGAACCGGAAAGAGATTATTCAAAATTTAAAATTCTCAATCCTGTTACTCCTGAAAAAGCAAAATTGAATACCGACAAGGCAACAGTGCCTTCCAAATAAACAAATAACCACACTAAAAACTATTAACTATGGGAAAATTTATTATTTCAAAAAGAACGAACGGCGAGTTTCAGTTCAATCTTAAAGCAGGAAACGGACAGGTCATCCTAACCAGCCAGGGATACAGTACCAGGCCTTCCTGCGAAAGTGGAATCGGGTCAGTGAAGGCCAATTCACAGGAAGATGCCAAATTTGAAAGGAATACGGCAAAAGACGGCAGATGTTATTTCAACCTTAAAGCAGGAAACGGACAGATCATCGGAACCAGCCAGATGTATGAATCTGACAATGGTATGGAAAACGGAATAGAATCTGTAAAAAATAATGCACCACATGCTTCTGTAGAAGATGAAACCAGCATGTAAAATCATCTCAAATAATATTCTAAAAATGTCTTATTTTTTTAAGGCATTTTTTATTTTTGTAGTCTATTTTCTTAAAAAAAATGACAAAAGAAGAATTACTGAATAAAGCAATCAAAATAGCGGATAAAGCTCATAAAGGACAGACTGATAAATACCATGCTCCATACATTGCCCACGTAATGCGTGTAATGAATTATGGTAAAACACTGGATGAAAAAATTGTAGGTGTACTACACGATGTTGTAGAAGATCATCCGCAGGAGTTCAGCCTGGATTATTTAAGATCTGAAGGGTTCCCTGAATATATTATTTTCGCCATCAGCTGTCTTACGAAATTTGATCCCGAAGAAGATTATGACGAATTCATCAAAAGAACAGAAAGATCTCTTCTTTCCGTTGCTGTAAAATTGAATGACCTTCGTGATAATATGGACCTCAGAAGAGTCAACAGAGAACTGACTCCTAAGGATATTAAAAGATTCAATAAATACCTGAAAGCCTATCGTTATCTGATAGAGAAATATTAATCCGCACCCGGGAAGTCGTAAGTCTTCACCTGATGATCTGTACCGTCAATATTGATATTTAAGGCAAGATAAACGAAATGCAAATTTTTGTTTCCTTTGGCTTCAAATTCACGCTGCCAAAGATATCCGCTTACAATTCCGAAATAATCATCGATCTGATAGCCGAAACCGCCATACACCCTGTTTCTGGCAAAAGTAGGCTTCATCGGAGATACAAAGAATATTTCGTCGTAGGCATTAGCAAAAACAGTTCCCTTCTTAATGGTTTTAGCGTTTAAAGGAACACTTACGTTCAGACGATAACGGTAACGCATTCTCTGCGATGTCTTGTCTGTTTTGGGCTCATAGAACCAGCTTTTTTCAGCACGGAAACGGTTTTCAAACTTTACGATACCTTTCTTAATATCGATAACATCCTGAAGCCATACCCTGAACTCCTCTCTGCTTAAGCTGTGGTCTTTATAATTGACATATCTTCCAAGTCCCACAAATGGTTTATGATTTTTGGTAAGATTATACCCCAGCCCTCCTTTTATCTCGTAATAATCGGGATAGGTATAATCTTCATTCCCACGCATCTGCCCTTCTGCATAAAGAAAAAATTTAGGATGAAACTTATAGGTCAGGGTCACTGCATTGAAGCTTGAAATATGTTCCTGAGCTTTGAAAAAAGAAATACCAAGTAGTAAACCTAAGCCTAAAAGACGTTTCATAAAAAATTTTTGCAAATGTAATTTTTTTAACAATTTGTTAATATTAAGTTTGCTTAATACTGGATTAACATCTAATTAATATTGATTGTGTAAGAAAAACCAATATGGAACCACCTTTGCGGCATTCCTACCCCAAATGCTTCCGTATATTTTGTATTTGTAAGATTATTAACTAAAACATATACAGAATAATCTTTCTTGCTGAAACTCAGTTTCTCATCAACAAGATTATAGGTTCCGAGATTCACTCTTTCATTGTATCTGTAAACAAGCTCATTTGTAAAGTTTTTCAGGAACTTCACTTCCAGCCTGGAAATAAACTGATGTCTTAAATTATCAAGAATATACCTTGAAACAAGACCATTCGTTTCCTCATATTTGCTGTCGATATAAGTGTATCCCACTGTATATTTCAACCAATCGAGAGGCCTGTGGCTCCATTCTGCTTCAATCCCTTTCGTTTTGATTTCCCCTACATTCTGAGCATACCATATCTTATCATTTATATCTTTTTTCACCCAGTCAATAGAATTGCTGGAATTTCTTAAGAATCCGCTCACTTTAGCCAAAATATTTTTATTCTGGTACTGATAGCCAACTTCAGAGGAAACTGCATTCTCAGGAAGTAAATCCGGATTGCCCTGTTCTGTTCTGCTTACATAATAAAGATCGGTAAAGGTAGGTACACGATGTACTTTAGCAATATTCCCGTAAACCTTACTGTTCGGATTGAAGTTATAGCCCACATCAAGCCCCGGGTAAAAGAAATTGCCTTCTTTAGAGTAATTGGCCCATGAAATTCCCGGACTGATATTTAATTTTTTATCCAGTAATGAGAAATGGTGTTCAAAGAAAACCTGTGAAACAAAACGGTTTCTGTCTCCCAAATTGCTGCTCACCAAAAGCTCCTTTCTCAGCTCAATCCCAATTCCGGTAGTTCCCAATCCCCATTGGTAGCTGGTATTCACTTCTCCACCTACATTGTTTCCGATATGCATATTTCTGTAAAAGCCGGGGTCCCATCTGTCATAAAGGTACATATCCTGCCCTCTTCTCCAATATAGATTAGAATTAAGTTTTAGTTTACCAAAAGTTTGCTGATGAGCCACACTGACAATAGAAGCCTGCGTCTCCTCATACTGTTTTGTGGCAGCACTGGAAGCATAAAACCCATTGGCTCCGAATTTCTTTTCAGAAAAACCTGCCTGAAGCTTCAGGTCTCCATTCTTAATATTCAGTTTTCCCTGGTAAAAAACGTTGCGGATCTCATAATCCGTATTGTACATATACCCTTCCGAAGCATTGGAATTGGCCTGAAGCGTGTTGGAAAACTTTTCATTTCCCATCTGGGCATTGAATCCTAAACTGTAAGAACCATAATCACCGCCTTCTGCACTTATCTTAACCCTTTTTCCGGGTGTTGTTTTAGTAATGATGTTGATAACCCCTGCATAAGCATTCTGCCCGAAACGTCTGGCTGCCGGCCCTTTGATGATCTCAATCTTCTCAACGTCTTCAAGATCTACCGGAACATTCATATTATTATGCCCTGTCTGGGAATCATTCATCCTGATTCCGTTCAGCAATAAGAGAACCTGCTCAAAAGAACTTCCACGGAAACCAATATCACTCTGCACCCCATTGGCTCCTCTCCTTCTGATATCCATTCCCGGTACCTGCTGAAGAATCTCATCAATACTTTTGGCCGGGGAATTCGCAATTTCTTCCTTAGTAATCACGCTGATGTTCTGATTGGCACTTTTATAAGGGGTAGAGATAAATTTCCCTTGAAATTCAATGCTTTCAATATCTGTAGTCTTCTCCTGTGCATTTACCCAAAGTAAAGATCCAAGAAAAAAAGCACTTCCTATCTTTTTGATCATAATCGTTTCCGTAGTTTTCTTTTAACAGGATTCAAAAGTAAGGGAGTTCATCAATACGGGCAAATGATACTTGTCATAAAAAAAGATGCAGTGATATGCTGCATCTTGATTTTGAGGGAGTAATGACTATCTTTTTCTCATTAAATGTGTAACCAGATCTCTGAATAATTTTCTCATTTCTCTATTACATATTTATGAATACAATTTTAAAAATTTTTAAAATATAAAACAATACTCTGATAAAAAATCATAACGAAAGTCTCCTAACCATTTCAAATACAATAAAAATAAATGCAAAAAAATAAATAAGTCTACAAAACACTGTTGTATTTTCCATTTTTCCAGGGTTTATTTCTTCATGAAAATCCTGTTTTCGTTTAGATTCATAAAATTTTAGTCATGAGAGAAGCATATAATTTTCATCAAAAATTCGTAATTTTGTGGGTCTTAATTTGACGATGAAAATATTCTTTTTTCAACTGTATTCCGGAGAGATAAAATCTGAAAACAGATGAAGCTGAGAAGGATACCACAAAGTTCAGTTGATGGCACAGGCCTGGAATTTTCTATGCCCCAAACACCAGTACCGGAAGACCATAATACGTCCGGTTACTTTTATGAATAAACAAAATATGGCTAACACAACAGATATTGATATAAAAAAACAGATTTTCGTTAAGAATGCCCATCTTAACAATCTGAAGCATATAGACGTTCTGATCCCGAAAAACAAACTCATCGTTATCACGGGAGTTTCGGGAAGCGGTAAATCTTCTCTCGCCTTTGATACGATCTATGCGGAAGGACAGAGAAGATACGTTGAAAGTTTAAGTTCCTATGCACGCCAGTTCTTAGGAAAGCTTGAAAAACCTAAAGTGGATGATATTAAAGGGCTTGCCCCTTCTATTGCCATCCAGCAGAAAGTAATTTCTTCCAACCCTAGATCTACTGTGGGAACTTCTACCGAGATCTATGATTATATGAAACTCCTTTTTGCCAGAATCGGGAAAACCTATTCTCCTGTTTCCGGTGAAGAAGTAAAGAAAGATTCGGTTTCTGATGTGGTAGACTTTATTAAAGCTTCTGAAAAAGACACCTCTTTTCTATTGACAGCACCTCTGGAATATGATGCTGAAAACTTTAAGGAAACCTTGAACGTTTTAAAACTGGCAGGTTTTACAAGACTGGAAATCAATGGAAACGTGGCAGGAATTGAAGATCTGGAAAGTTTCGGATTTACCCCTGAAAAAGGAATGGAGATCAATCTTGTCATTGACCGTTTTTCTTACGAAGATGATGAAAGTTTTCTCCAGCGGCTTGCAGATTCTATTCAGATGGCATTTTATGAAGGCCGTGGTTACTGCTCATTAAAGAATGCAGATACAGGGAAAGCAAAAGAATTCTCCAATAAGTTTGAGCTGGACGGAATGGAATTCCTGGAACCGAATGTACATTTTTTCAGCTTCAATAATCCCTATGGTGCCTGCCCTGCCTGTGAAGGATACGGAAAGGTAATCGGTATTGATGAAGACCTTGTGGTTCCCAATAAAACCCTCTCGGTATATGAAGACGCCGTGGTTTGCTGGAAAGGGGAAACCATGAGCGAATGGAAGAAAGATTTCATCAAAAAAGCAGGTGACTTTCCTATTCATAAACCTTATCATCAACTGACCAAAGAGCAGAAAAACTTCCTTTGGAAAGGCGACGGCAGAAGCAATTTTCCTTGTATCAATAATTTCTTCAAAATGCTTGAAGAAAATCTCTATAAAATCCAGTACCGTGTGATGCTTTCCCGCTACAGGGGAAAAACCCTGTGCCCTACCTGTGAAGGCTTGAGACTTCGTGAAGAAACAAGCTGGGTAAAGGTTGACGGACATAATATCCAGTCGATGATTGAGCTTCCGCTTGATGAGCTGGAACCTATGATCAACGGATTAAAGCTTTCCGAACATGATAAGGAAGTAGCCAAAAGATTATTATACGAAATCACTACCCGGCTGGAGTTTCTGCTGAAAGTCGGTCTAGGATATTTAACTTTAAACAGAACTTCCAATACTCTATCCGGAGGAGAAAGCCAAAGAATTAACCTTGCCACGAGCCTGGGAAGTTCTCTGGTGGGATCTATTTATATTCTGGATGAACCCTCCATTGGTCTTCACTCCAAGGATACGGAAAACCTGATCGAAGTATTGAAAAACCTTCGTGACCTGGGCAATACTGTGATTGTGGTAGAACATGATGAAGATGTGATGAGAGCTGCAGATTATATTATTGATATCGGCCCGGAAGCCGGCTACCTTGGTGGTGAGCTTGTATTTGCCGGAGATTATAAAGATCTGAAAAAAGCCAATACCCTTACTTCTGAATATCTTACAGGAAGACTGGAAATAGAAGTTCCGAAGAAACGAAGAAAAGCAAAAGAATGGATCCATATCAAAGGAGCCCGTCAGAATAACCTTAAAAATATTGATGTAGATGTTCCTTTGGAAAATCTGGTAGTCATTTCAGGAGTTTCCGGAAGTGGAAAATCTACCCTGATGAAGGAAATCCTTACCAACGATATTCAGATCCAGCTGGGAATGGGTGGTAAAAAAGGAGATTATGATTCTGTGGAATTCCCGAAGAAGCTGATCAAAAATATCGAACTAATCGATCAGAACCCGATCGGAAAATCATCCCGATCAAATCCGGTGACCTATCTGAAGGCATATGATGACATCCGTGATCTTTTTGCCAAGCAGAAAGTGGCGAAAATGATGGGTTACAAACCTAAACATTTTTCTTTCAACGTAGACGGCGGCCGGTGTGACGAGTGTAAAGGAGAAGGCGTCATCAATGTTTCCATGCAGTTCATGGCAGATATTGAGCTGGAATGTGAAGTCTGCAAAGGAACCCGTTTTAAAAGTGAGATTCTTGAAGTAAAATTTGATGAGAAAAGCATCTCTGATATTCTTCATATGACTGTAGATGAAGCTCTGGCTTTCTTTAAGGATAATAATGAAGAGAAAATCGTAACGAAATTAAAACCGCTTCAGGAAGTAGGATTAGGCTATTTACAGCTTGGGCAAAGCTCTTCTACCCTTTCCGGTGGTGAGGCACAGCGTGTAAAGCTGGCTTCATTCCTTGTAAAAGGTGTAACCACAGATAAAACTTTATTTATCTTTGACGAACCTTCTACAGGACTTCATTTCCATGATATTCAGAAACTGCTGAAATCATTACAGGCCCTGATAGACCTTGGACATTCAGTAATCGTTATCGAACACCAGCCGGATATCATCAAATGTGCCGACTATATCATCGATATTGGTCCGGAAGCCGGTAAACACGGTGGTGAAGTCGTTTTTGCCGGAACCCCTGAGGATCTGACGAAAAATAAAAAGTCTTATACGGCAAAATATATCAAGGAAAAGCTTGAGCAATAATTAAAGTAATCATTTACAACATTATATTAAAAAGCGACTGTTTCAGGCAGTCGTTTTTTTATGGAATAATTGTTAATAGGTCTAAGTCTTGAATTTTCTGGTTTAAAACCCAATCTTAGGCAGGATTTTTGAATAATCAGATAACCATAGATAGCAATATTTATCTTATTTTTAAATATCAAAAAATCAGTTTTATTATGCCATGGAATCCGGAATTATATGATCAATACAAAGATGTACGATACAAACCTTTTTATGATCTGGCAGCATTGATCCAGCCCGAACACTCTATGAAAGCGATTGATTTAGGCTGCGGTACAGGAGAGCAAACCTCTATTTTAGCTGAAAAGCTGAAAGGATCTGTATTTTTAGGGATTGATTCATCTCCTGAAATGCTTGAAAAATCTAAAAAGTATGAAAATGAACATCTGCATTTTACCCTTCAGACCATTGAGGAAGCAGCAGCTTCAAAGCAGCAATGGGATCTCGTTTTCAGTAATGCAGCTTTACAGTGGGCAGATGATCACGAAAAGCTGTTTCCTGAAATTATCGGACTTTTAAAGCCTTCCGGTCAGCTCGCTATCCAAATGCCGGTACAGAATGAAAATGTACTGAATCAGATTCTCATACAGATGGCAGATGAAGAACCTTATGCATCCTATTTACAGCATTTTAAACGCAGTTCTCCTGTACTTTCCATGGATGATTATGCACAGATCCTGTTTGATAATGGAATTCAGGATATAGAGATCTCCCAAAAGGTATATCCCATTATAGCAGATGATCATGAAGCTTTGTATACTTTTATCTCAGGGACTGCATTACTGCCTTACCTGGAACGGTTGAATGAAGAGCAAAAGGAAATATTCATTACGGAATTTAAAGCACGTATAGCCGGAAGGTTTCAAAAATATCCTGCTATTTATGCATTTAAACGTATTCTGATATATGGACGTAAAAAATAATAGGTATTGAAGATAAAACAAGAAGCTATTACTGATTTGTAATAGCTTCTTTCATTATTTGGTTGTCCCAGACAGATATTTACTTTACACTGTATAAAAACGGACTTTGCCTGTAATAGGTTTTGTCTTCAATCTGTAGAACCAGAAATTCTGCCAGGTCTGCAGCACTTATGCTTTCCCCTTTACAATCGGTGAGATTTGCTTCTGTTGTAAAGCTTTCTTCTGTAAGATTGATGAGTGGCAGCCTTACCAATGTCCAATCCAGATCACTTTCCGAAAGGAATTCATACTCTTTCTGTTTGTCTCCTGTAGTTTCAGGATAATTCTGATACATCCAGTCAGTGGCTATTTTTACTCCGGGATTCTTTTGGTCTGCAGGAGTATTTACACTTAAGCCCGTTGTTACAATATACCTTCGGATTCCATGGTCATGCATGGAACGGTTGATATTTTTTGTAGCATCACTGAAGATTGACCTCTCTCCTTTTGGTTGCCCCAGCGTACTTATAACAATGTCACAACCCTCGAGCAACAGGTCAATAGCTTTCTGATCTCTGGCATCTCCTTTTACCCATTCAATAAGAGGGTTTTTAACCATGAAATTTTCGGGATGTCTTAATAATAATTTCACAGGATATTCTTTTCGAAGAAGATGCTGTACAAGATATTTTCCGGATTTTCCGGTTCCGCCGATCACAGCGATTTTATTTGTTTTCATAATGATTCTTTTTAATGATATTCATATTCATCAGAGCCCATCAATCCCGGACAGCAATGAATATGTGATGAAACAATATGGCGTTCATCTTTGAGTTTAAAACAATAGAAAGATACAGCTCAGAAAAGTGAGCCTCAGGATTTCAGGTTTTAAATACAACCTGAACAGTGCAATATGTACTACGAGATTTTAATGCTTTAAAGTTACATTTTTTTCACCAATAAAAAATTTATGATTACGGAAACCTATTTTAAGATTTAAAGTGTTTAACTTCGATAATTATTTTAGTATCAAATCATTATCCAGCATCACCATAATATACACCCATAAATTTAATTAATATGAAACCTTTTATTGTAAACATTCCTGAAGAAGTCATTACTGACCTTAAGACCCGCATCACGAATACAAGATGGCCGGGAGAACCTGAAAATTCCGGATGGAATTACGGCACAAGTGAAAACTACATGAAAGAGCTTGCCGATTACTGGGTCAATGAATATGACTGGTCTTTATATGAAGAACAATTAAACCGCTATCCTCAATATACGGTTGAAATCAACGGAATTCTCATTCACTTCCAGTATATAAAAGGAAAAGGGCCAGATCCCAAACCTTTGATACTTACCCACGGCTGGCCGGACAGCTATTACCGTTTCCATAAGATTATCCCTTTACTGACGGAAGGTGAGCAGAGTTTTGATCTTATAATTCCTTCTATTCCCGGTTTTGGCTTTTCTGATAAAACGGCGGTCAGCAGTACGGAAGTAGCTGCAATCTGGAAAAAGCTGATGACTGAAGTTCTGGGCTATGAAAAATTTTATGCTGCAGGAGGCGATATAGGAATGGGGGTCGTAAAGGCGCTTGCCTCCCAATATCCTGATGTGGTGGAAGCCGTTCATCTTACGGACGTAGGTTATCCGACAGGCCAGGAAGATCCTGCAACGATGAGTGAGGACGAAAAGGAATTCGCACAGTTTGTTCAGCAGTGGTGGTATAGTCAGGGAGCTTATGCAATGGTACAGTCTACGAAGCCTCAATCTATTGCCTACGGATTGAATGACTCCCCTGTCGGACTAGCGGCATGGATCATCAGCTTTGTAAACGCAGGCACACCTCCGGAAATGATAGAAACGGCATGCGGAGGGAAAGATGAAATGCTTACCAATATTATGATCTATTGGGTGACACAAACAATAGGCTCGTCTGCAAGAATGTATAAAGCAGATGCAGAAGCTTTGTGGAGCGACTCACAAAATCCTCAAAAATCCAATGTACCTGCCGGTGTTCTGGTGTTTCCACGTGAAGCGCAATTTCCGAAAGAATGGGCTGAGCGCTTCGTAAATGTGGTGAGTTTCAAAAAAATGGATGAAGGAGGACATTTTGCTGCGTTGGAATTACCGCATATATTTGCTGATGAATTAAGGTCTTTTTTCTATTCGATCAGATAATTAATAATATTCATGAAATACACCCTATTTGCTTTTCTTGCTGCTTCTTTTTTGGTCATTGGCTGTAAAACTCAAAACACCCATAATGAGATCAAAGATTATGACGTAAAACTTGATACACTCACAATGTTTGATCAAAGCAGAAGCAGAAAAATACCTGTGGCCTTTTATACTCCTAAAACTGATAAGCCAATATCTGAGCAGCAGGTGATTATATTCAATCATGGATATGGTTTTAACAAAGGCGGAGATTATTTTGTCTATTCTTACCTGACTGAAAAACTAGCCTCAAAAGGATATTTTACGGTAAGCATTCAGCATGAGCAGACAACTGACCAGCCCTTACCTACTGAAGGCCATTTGCAGACAGTGAGAAGACCTTTCTGGCAGCTGGGCTCTGATAACATTTTGTATGTTTTGAATGAACTGAAAAAAATAAAACCTGAGCTTGATTATAAACACCTTACCCTGATCGGACATTCCAATGGTGGTGATATGGCTGCTCTGTTCGGCAATCAGCATCCTAACCTGGTTTATAAAATCATTACGATGGATAACCGGAGAATGTTCCTGCCCAGAACTTCCCTTCCTAAAATTTATACACTCCGCTCCAATGACTATCCGGCTGATGAAGGTGTATTACCAAATGACGAGGAGAAGAAGAAATACCATATGACTGTACAGCCTACTTTGATCAATCATAGTCATATGGATAATAAAGGAAGTGAAAATGAGAAAGAAATATTGAATAATTTTATTCTGAAATACCTAAGTGAAAGATAATAATCTCTTTGTTCAGGGGTTTTTCTGAAGTTATGTATGAAGCAACACAAAGTTATCCACAAAAAAATGTGGATAACTTGTGAATTTTAACATTAAATTCATATTTCATATTAAAAATATCACTACATTTACTATGTAATAAACATCGAAGTGGAAACTTTATTTGCTTTTCTTACTACTATTGAAATTGCAATTAAATTTGAAATAAAAATTTAAGCACAGCATTGTCGGCTGTGCTTTTTATTGTTGTCTAATTAAAAAAATGAGATGTCTTATCTACTGAATCTGCCTCTAAAGGGCAGATTCTTTTATTACAGATACCGACATTAAAATGATTCATGAATATTTTGTAAATTTATTTTCTTAATGGCCTCATAGTTCAATGGATAGAACAAAAGTTTCCTAAACTTTAGATCCAGGTTCGATTCCTGGTGGGGTTATTTCATAAATTCTTGTAAGCTTTTTATAAAATCTTAAGCGTCATATGTAACGTTTTATCTGATAATTCCGATATTTGCCGATGAATCTGAATGAATAGTAATGGAAGAATTTGAGGTCCCGGTAACTTATAAAGGTAAAGAGTATGTTTTCAATGGAAGACTGGCAACATTCACTTATGGATATAAAATCTATGTGGATGTGAATGGTGTGGAAGTAGTGTTTGAACGTGATGATTCGGGAAACTTGCGGGCAATGCTTCCGGAAAACACCTCAGAAACATCGATAGAAAAAGGGCTTATTGAAGCTATCATTGAGGTGTTTACAGCTCTTTAAATCATATAGATTTGCTTACTCCTTTGTAGAGTCTGCAGGGGGCTATTCAATATTTTTCTGAATGATAAAGATGAGACTGTTTTTTTGATTCGGAATATCATTAAGCTCATCAAATAACTGTAAGCCACATTTTTCGAGCACTTTTATTGAAGCCTGGTTATCAGGTCTTACCACTGCAAAGATCTGATTTTGTCTCAATTCTTCGAATCCATGCCGAATGGTATGTACTCCGATTTCCGTAGCATATCCTTTGTTCCAGAAGTCTTTATCTATGCGGTATCCCAGATTAAGTTTTACCACATCACCATACAACCGATAGTTTAAGCCTCCAAAACCTATAACCAGCTCAGGATTTTCTTTTTCAGAAATTGCCCAGAACCCGAACTGATGTTCTTTCCAGTGCTCTGTTAAAGCATCAAAAGTATTTTTTGCTTTTTCAAAATTCATTGGACCATACGGATTGTAAAGATTGGTCTCCGGATCAGCGTTGATTTCAAAATATCTCTGAAAATCTTTTTGCTCCGGAGTCTTAAAGACTAATCGTTCAGTATATTTCATGAATAAGGAATTTTATCTTTTTAAATATATGATAATTAGTGAAAGAAACCATTCAATTGATATTAAATTTTATTGATAGTAAAATTGTTTTGAAATAAAAATAGAATACTGCTCTATTGCTATGACTGATTCTTTACTCTTTTATTTTTTTGTTTTTTTGCTTTCTTCTTCAATTGCTCCCGGATCATATTAATGTAACCGGTCATAAAGAGAAGACTGCCTGCTGCAATTGATAAATGTATCCAGAAACGGCTTGTAATATTCTCCTGTAAGTAGGCATTATAAGCGGAAGTCCCAAAGAAATATCCTGTTCCAATAATCATTAAGGGAATAATCATATAAAAAGTACTGACAAGCCCGAATGTCTGAAGATTGCCGGTATTCAATGTAAGTGCATAATCTGTAATTCCGACTAATATTAACACTCCGAAGAAAATAAATAATACTTCTCCCACAATCAGCATTGTTCTTACCTGAGTAATAAGCCGGACCTCATCATTGCTTTCATCTACCACTACTTTCACGGTTTCCTGAAGTTTCGGAGCCGCTGAATACTGAAATCCGGTATCAACAACAGCTGTTATTTTTTCTCCACCCTTATTCAAATAGGTGACAATAGGATAATATAATGCTTTTTTGTTCCGCCTGTTCTGCTCTTTTTTATAGTCTATAACACTCGCTTCCTGAGCTTCAGACAAGGTATGATCTTTAGCTGTATGTACCAGATATACGCTTACTGAAACTACAGAAACAACTACCTGATAAAAAATAAAACCCATTACTGCAATGATGATGACTTTCAATAGTTTTTTTATCTGCTTTTCCTTAGTCCACCATTTATAAGAAAGGAACAGGATTATCAGCACGGTAACAATACTTATATAGATCGATTGATATTCTTTAATATGATTTCCAAACATGGTATCTATTTTTGATTAACTTTAAAAAGGGTGAACAACGCTAATCTTCCAAGCACAACCATTAATAGTCCTATAATTAAAAAAGTGGTTGTTACCACTGTAAATCCTTTGCTTAGTCCATACTTCCTGTCATAATACACTGTTACCTCAGATTTTTTGATATTCTTATCAACACTGCTGCTTTTATCTGTAACCTTAATGATATTATTTTTATGATTCAATTGAAAAACAGGATAATATACATAGTTAAATCTCCTGCTCTTCGCACTGTCAATGCCAATAATTTCCGCTTTTATCTTTGTTCCATAGATGATTGGTAAAGAAGACTTATACATTGCAAATAAGATAAAAACTCCTATTAACAGGATAATAACAGCAAAACTTTTTTTTATTATCATTGTTGAATACATTTAAAATTTGTCACCATCTATCATAGTGCTAATCTGTTTTTCTAAAAACAAAATACGCTTTAACAAAAAATATTAAAAGCCCGGCTAAAAATATTGTAATGTATATATTAGGAGCCTGAATTTTAAATTCTGATTTTCCTTTATGCACTTTCACTTCGACCTTTTGGCCAGGTTCATGTGTTTTTCTTTTAAAATTACCTTCCGTTATTTTTATTGATTCAGCATTTTGAAGTCTTATTTTATACTCAAATCTATATTTGCCATATCCTGTATGAGTGCTATCTACTGATACAATATTTCCTTTATAGGATTGCCCCAGATAATTGATCAGATAACTTTCCTGTGTATGAAACAGAATATTTCCGATCAACAATACAATTGCAACGATTAAAACAGCAACAGATGTGCAGCCACCTTGAGTATCATTAGCCATATTGTAAAATTAAGATTAAATGTTTGCTTGTGTCATTATTATTTAAGCAGACATATTTCTATATCGATTTGAATAATAAATTGACGCTATAAAAAATAAGTTGTATAATATATTGATCAGATATCCGTAATTATACCCTTTGGGAAAAAACTCTTTATCAAAAGAATGGCCTGAAATATTTATTATTACTCCAATAACAAATAATCCTAACCAAAAGATGGTAAAGCATCCCGTATTTCCTTTTAAACCATCTATAACCTTCTTATCTTTTATAGAATATGAATAAATATAATTGGGAAGCCATGAAGCTACAGTGAATACCATGGCAAGATTATATGATATAAAAAAAGGAAATAAAGTGAACACCAATAACGCACAAAAAAAATAAATAGCCACAAATTTATTTTTACCCTCCTTTTCATTTTCCTTGTAGATAAACACAGGAATATTCATGAGCAATAAAAAAAACATCACCCAAAAGTTGAAGAATGAAGATTTCTCAACAGTTCTATTTTCCAGAAACATATACATATTAAAAACCACCCATAGGAAATTGATTCCCATCTGCATCAGCACAGGCCGGGTCAAAGGCATCGCCTTCGCTTTATTATTCTGATATTGTTCCTGAATATTTTTGAGTTCTTGCTGCAGCTTTTTATTAAATATCTTTGCCACTTAAGTTTGCGTTTATCATCAAAATTTAAGCTTTTTTTAAACTATTTTTATTTACGAATAACTACAAAGTCATTGCTTCCTTCAGGTAAATATAACTTTACAGGGTAAAAGCTTACTCCTTTAATTTTACCATTTCTTATAAGCGGACTTCTGCCTTTAGCATCAATTTCTTTTTTGTTCATTTCTTTAGTATGGCTTATTCTTTCTAAAGTAACGAGTTTTCCATTACCATAGAGCTTCATCATATAATCTTCCAAAGGAGCCATTCTTCCTTTTCTTTCTGAAATCTCATTTTTCTCCTCCTGAACAGATGCCATTAATTCATCTTTTGGGTAATAGTGGAATACTAATGTTTCTTGTCTTCTTTGATCTGTTATCTCTTCCCATTTACTCCCTTCTCCCTCATTCAATACATTCCATAACTTCTGATAATAAGCAACAACTTTTTCCTGTAATTTTTTTTGATCCATCTTACTTAGATCCTGTCCCTTGCTCCAACCTTCCAGCTCGTAAGGAAGCTCAACTGTAAATTTGCCAGTTACTTCATAGAAAGGAATGGGTTTATCAATTTTTGTAATAGGAAAACTTTGTAAATATTTATACGTATCGGGCATAGCTCCCTCACCTACCGGTATTTTTTCATATCTTGCCAATCCTACTTTTAGAAAAGATAAAGTACCTGGCTCTATGCCTTTCTCTTCTCCAACTGTTGGATAAACTTTTATCCTAAAATCATAAGTTCCGCTTTTTAAAACTGCCTGATTAACATTAATAAGAGTATTATGCATCCCCGGATCATTATTCTGTTCTACCAAAACATCATTTATATAAGCTTCATAAGGTCCGGGAATAGCTACATCCAATCCATACACTATTCTTTTGTCATTTTTATATTTATATTCTTTAAGTTCCATTGTTTCTCTTTTATCTTGTTTTTGACAGTGAACCATTAATAATGGCAATAACGCAGTAAATAATATTATTTTACTTTTCATCTTTATGAGGATTTTCTACAATTTGCATTTTAAACAGTGGTATTTCTATTTTGAAACCACTTAGAATTGGCACAGGTTCCGGATCTTTTTCTGCCTGATCAGGTTCATTCTCTTCTTCATCTTCTTTTTCTTCCTTAAGTATAAATTTAGTTTTTACTATACCTTCTACTCCTTCAAATTCAAAAGTTAAGAAATCTTTTTTATCTGAAACATAGTATATTTTAAATTTAGCAGTTGCAGAAGCAGAAATTGAAGCTTCCCCTTTTACATCTAAAAACTTGGCCTTTATACTACCACCGGCTTCAAGACCAATAGATAAAGGAGATTCTATCTGTAAATGTCCACCAGTAAATCCATCTACTGTATGATAACTCATTCCTTTAATAACGTCAATATCCAACTGAGTAGTAGCAACCAGATCAAAATAATATTCAGCTTCCAGTGTTCCTAATTTTAGAAAACTCAGAACATCTCCTACTTTATTCACGGCAGCAACTGCTTTATCCAATCCTTTTACAACCTGTCCAATATAGGGGATGAACTGTGCCACAAACAGTAAATCTAATCTACCAGTAACTCCAACTAAAGGAAGTGCTCCAAATTTAAATTGATAATTGACTCCTACTAAATTAGGTTGTTTCTGACTTTGCTTATAACTCCAGGTTACACCTCCTGTAAATTTAGGAGCTGTAACTTCCAGACGTACAGGAAAGCCACCTCCTTTTGGCCTTTTATCTTTTTTATCTTTCTTTAAATCCGGAGGAGGTTCTTTCGTTTGAGGCATACTTTTTTTCTTTTTATCTTGCCTCTGCTCCTGTTTTGCAAGATATTCAGCTTTGTTTCTTGCTTTCTGTGCAGGAGTTTGTGGAATTTTATTTCCATTTTCATCAAATTTTTCTCCCTCTTCAATCTGTTTCATCTGATCTCCCTGGAGATAAGAATCTATGGTATCATATATATACATTACATTTTCAATAATGTCCTGTAATGTCTTCAGAGTAGTAAGCTCTATTGTGGTAGGATCTCCTTCTCCAAACTTATATTCAGAAGCAATAGAAACTTTATATTTTTCCCGGAAATTATCTTTTTTAACCTGATTATCTACATCATCTTTGAAATTTTCCTTTATTCTTTTATTATGATCTTTTTTGGCTGCCCTTGTTCCATCCTTCTTCTTTCCTTTATAATCTCTTTTCTTATAATTTTTTGTTTGAGTAACGTATAAATATTCACTTTCGTCTACACCCAAATGCGCATTAAAAGTATACTCCAGCTCCGGATATACTTTAATCGCAAGAGGATGTTGAAAACGACAACTGGTAAACTGTAATCCGTAATTGATTGGCTTAGCACTAGGAAGCCAGGCATAGTCCATTGCCAACTGGGCAGATGGCTTTGGATAACTCACATCAAATGAAATATCGTCATTTGTTTTTTTCAGTTTTTTATAATGGCTTTCAGGATCTTTTAAAGTAATTACTTTTCCTGTATGATATTCCATTACATTATTATAAGTACACTCTTTGGTATTAAGATCCGGCAGGTAGATATATAGATTCTTTTCTTTGTCATTTGCTATAATTTCCAAAAGCAATTCACTCTCAATCTTTGATGTTTTTCTTGTAAATACCGGATATTCTGTAATATCTAAAAAAGCTGTAATTGTATCATAACCGCATGGATTGAAGTGTTGTATATTTGTTTCCACCTGACTGAGAACAACCACCTGGTTTGAATTGGAAGAATCCACTTTTATTTCGTCAGTTGCATTTTTATCAATTTTCAGTATGCATTGCTGAAGAACTTTCTCTCCCCCGGGAATTTTGTTATGATATACAACAGGGTAAATTTCCAGAGATTCCCCTCCCATAGTTTGCCATAGGGGATCTATAAAGACTACGAATTGAGACTTTTGTATATTGATTTTTGTGGCAGGAATACCATCATATTTGTTACCGTCCTCCTGTACAAGAAGACCTTTTTTTGCAATGGATGGAGCATTTTTGGCTTCATGCACAGAAACAGCTCTTTCAAAGTAAGTCCCTTTTTTTGAGATATCTTCATTGGTTCTGTCTTCAACATTATTATTAAGATATTCTACAGCATAAAGATCATCATCTGCGTTGGTAAGTCCCAAAGTAATAAGCCTTATCACCTTATCCTTATCTTTTAACTGTACTTTTATATTATTTCCATATAATGCACTGGTATAGACGTTCAAATATACCGACGATCCGAATTTCAAGGTTTTGGTAATCAAATTATTATCAGCATCCTCCCATTGTGCCAGCAGAACATCAGGACTCTCTCCTTTTGCATTGATAATGACCCCATGTGGATATTTACCCTTAGGTTTTGTACCACTCCAAAATGGCTCCAGATATACAGCGCCTCCACCTTCTAAAAATTCATCAAAGGTAAATTTCATAGCAGTAGTCCCCATCGTAACAGATTCATTGAAGCTTTCTGCTGTAAGCTCAGGTCTCCGATCTCCTATTAGCTGCTGTACCCATCGTACAGAGTTGTAATCAGCTTTAATAGCTGCTAAATCATCATCATATTTTTTGTTGATATTTTTAACAGCTTCACTATTATCATTGTCAATTTTTTTTCTTCTTTTTTCACGGGCTGCTATTCCTTCTTCCCGTTTTTTTACATTGGCATCATAAGTCTCAGCTTTTACTTTACCTGCATAGTAGTCATTATAATTTTTAAGGATAAAATCATCGCTTTCTTTTTTCTCTTTTTCTATATCACTAATTTTTTTTGCATGATTTTTCTTGGCAGCATTTAAATCTTTTTCTTTCTTCTGATCTAAAACATCTTTTCTGTCTTTATATTCTTTTATATAAACATTGAAACTTTCTGCTTTCTTCAATTCTAGCCATCCAATATCTTTATGAAATATCTGCCCGGCGTTCGTTTCTATATATATATGTAGCGGAGCTTTATCTTTATTCTCTGAAGTTTTTGGTGTGTTTTCCATGGCAGTTTATTAGTTGATTGGAATATATTTTTTTACCTTACCTTTAATATTAACAAACGGTAACAATTCCGCCAAAACCTCATCATCCGCATTCTTCACATTCTGTGCGGAAGCTTCAGCGGTCTGTCCATGATTGATGATCGTGATACAATCCGGGCCTCCTACAGGGCAAGTGGCCTTACTGTCTTCTAAAAGGGCATTTCCATTATTGTCTTCCAGCTTGATTTTTTCATAATATCCGCTCCATTGGGTAACGACTGCCTGGCAAGGGTTATTATTCATTTTTTTGCAGGATCCGAAGGTATTTTTCTCAAAAGTAGGTCCGATATCTACATGGGTAGCCATTAACTTTTTGCTTCCATCCTTCTCATTGATGTAGCGTTTACTTTGCGTTTTTACGGTAAGCTTATCGGGAGTTGTTCCAAATTTGCACTGGCAGGTGGCTCCCTGGCAAACCAAATGTTTCTCGCTCATGGTATATTGTGTTTTTTTGTTTAATTTTTATTGTTCATACAACTGAAAATCAATTATATACTCAACATCTTTCTCAAAGGCTGAACAATAACCGGTAACTGAAAATAATTCTCTTGTTTCTCTATGAAATTTATATAAAAAGTTCAACTGCCCTTTAACTTTGTTTCGATTAAAGGGATTATCTTCTTCCGTTCCCGTTATTTTTAATGCAATCTTATTTCCTCTTGTATATTCTCTGCTCAGTTCAAATTGTGTTTCATATCCTGTCTGCTGCGATAATCCTGAAAAATAAATTTTCAGAAAATCTTTTTTCATAAACCGAGGATATCCTTTATAAACAGGCAGGAAAAATAGTTTATAAAACAGATTTCTGTCAAACAGGTCTTTCTTCCGGTTAAGATCGGCGTAAGCCTGGTCCATTTGTTTCAATATCTGATCTGTGGTTTCAGATTGGTAATATTCTTTCAGTTTGGGAAAGCAGTCTAATTTCCATCGATGGGATATCTGTTCATGATTAATAATTCTGTCTAGTCCGCCATTATTTTTAACTGAAATCTGCAGCGGATATAAAACCTGTTCTGCTTTTTCAAATAATTGTTCTATAATCTTATCAATTCCCTGATTGTTCACATATGTTTTTTCCTTAACCAGTTCAATATAAGTCGGAGTTCGTTTTACTTTTATCTTATAATGAATCTGAAGGTTTTTGGGCAAAAACTTAATAATAACTCCATATACCTTTTCACTAAGCTGTGTGGGAAGATCCAGTGTTGCACTTTTCAGTAGTTTACGATCTCTGATTTCAAATTTATCAGAAGGTATATACAGATATTCTACATATTTGGGCAGTGACAGCGTTAATAATTCCTGAATACTGCAATAATGATTATGAAACCCTACCAATTCTTCCGGAGTCATTTCATATTCCCCGGAAAGTTCTTTAAGGTTCAGAATTCCTTCTACTTTTACCTTCTTGTATTCTTTTGTTACAGCGTTTTTCATCCTATTTGTGTATGCAATACATTTCTATATCTAAAATTTCCAGCGACCAATATTGGCCCATATCGATTAGCCACCATCATAAAGTAACAAATCAATGTGAAGCTAAGAACGAGAACAGCAACAGATATCGGAATCCACCATAAAATTTGTTTTCTAACAGTTCTAAAATAAAAAAAGTAAAATGCCACCAGTACCAATATATTCCCAATCGCAAGAATACTAAGCTCGATCAATGCTGCCGGAATCTGAGAACTTCCATATTTATATGTATAATACAAGTGCCATAAACTGACCAGTTGTATTAAAATAATACAGGTTGGAAGTATTTTCCATTTATTCAATTCACTGTGTCAGGATGTCATTCCTTATTTATTTTAATTTTTTGTAATTATTATTTTTTTGCTTTTCTTTCTTCAAAAGAAGCCTCAGCTACTTTTCTGTTCTCATAGTCTGATTCGGATTCATATCCTATTTTCAGATACTCTAGTTTTTTAGTGGCTGTATAAGTCAGTTCATAATACTGAAGTCTTCCGTCTTTACATTCTGCTCCCGGCGCACGGTAATCTCCCCCAAAAGTATCGGTAGTATTTCCCGAATCATTTATCCCATCAATATCATCGTCCACATATTTGAATTTACCGGAATAAGGAAGCTCTGCACGGTAAGAGTTGATTTCATCCACCTTCATTCCTGCCTGTACCGGAAAACCATTAAGGTTGATTGCTCCATCGTAAACTTTGAACGGATAGATATAGTTTTTAGGAGCAAACCTGTTTTCAACTTCTTTAATCATCGCTTCAGACATCGGGATCCTTCCATTACGATATTTTTTCTCATCAAACTTTTCCCAATCTCTTGCATGATTTAGCATTTGTTCTCCTGCTTCCGGGCTATCCAGATTAAGAAAGAATATATAAACCCAGGTAACCATTCCATCTCCATTCTCAAAATTATCCACTGCAATTCCTAACTGATCCCATACATAGGTTCCTTTGTCTTTTTCCATATATGCCATAAGCTTTCTATCAGGCTGCCCTAATACCTTTATCCAATCATTAACTGAAGTTCCTAATTCTAGTTTCTTTCCTTTATAAGAGAGACCACAGGAATCTATTTTTATTGTAGCTTGAGATAAATCAACAGGTTCTTTTTTCATATTTTGACATTGAAAATTTAATATTGTAAATAACAGTACTGAAAAGATGATCTTTATTTTATTTTTCATTTTTATTTATTGCTAACAAGGTATAAGGTATAAAGGCTATTATTATAATACCGGCTTATAATTATTTTATCATTAAATGGATTTTTCCATTGCTTTAATTTCGTCTGCTCTAAATTATCATTATAATATTTAAAATTTATTGTTTGATCACCAATTTTCAAACGGTAATACGCATAACCGTAAGGATAAAATGAGAAAAAAAAGTGATTCCCGGAACTGCCGTTACCCAAAACCGCATGATCATAAAGCTTCAGATTTGTTTGGATTTCAGACATTCTCTTAGCCCAGCGTGAATCAAACTTTTTTTTGCCTGCATAATATTTCACCAAATCATAATCGTATAAACAATATTCCTTATCATTATACGTAAACAAAATATATCCCGAATTTTCAAAACCATAACATGATATATAGTCTGATTTAATTTTCTTTTCCAGGATATTAAATTTGATACTATCCGCTTTCTTATTTTTTATACTATCCTGAATTTTAGCATATTCAGGTAAACTGTCTAAATTTTTCCGTATAGAATCCCTGATAAGATATCCATTGATTACTTCAATTTTTTCTTTTTTTGCCCATGGAAATGAATATTTATAAACCTCTTCATTATTATACATATAGATATTCTTTTTATGATCGATCTCCATGCTGTAGAAATCAGACCTTGTTTTCCATATCCTTTTAAAATCACCATCATAGACAAAAAGTGAGCTACTTCCTATTGCGTAATAATGTTCTGAATCATATTTTAAAACTACAATACTATCATTAATGGAGTCCATTTTAGACTTAACATCGGATAATTTTGGAAAAGATTCCATATCAGGGTACTTATCTTTTTCAGGTATTGAGTAATTACAATTTAAAAGTGATATCAGAAAAAAAATACTTATTATATTCTTTATGTAAGTTTTTATCATTTACTTTTTTTTGCAAAAAACGCCATAATCTCCTTTATTTTCTTCACACTTTTATCACTTATTGCCTGTACTTCATGATGTGCATGCTCATATACCGTTCCATGGCTTAGCTTTTCTATAAATTCTTTTGATTGACTATTCACCCAAGGAATAAGATATTTGTCACTCCATCTTGCATTAGGAGAAGATGGGTGTACAAAATATTTATTCGCAACAAAATCAGCTAAAGCTGGTCCACTCATACCGTTTTTATATTGTGTTCCTACATCTTTTACTGCTATTTTTGCCAGCTCAGCACTGATCTTATTAAGCGGATGTTCATAACTATCTTTTGCCAACTGTGAATGGGAAGGGCAATCTCCATAATTTTTATCCAGGTGAGACTGAGCTTCGGGAATAATATTATCAAAAGAGCCTAATACAATATTGACCACCAATTTTGGGAAAAATGCCATGACCTGTCCTGTATAGCCCATTCCTTTCTGCAGGGTTTCAGCAGAGGTTGACCCCAGTTTTTCAAAGAAATCTCTGGACATCCATTCTTGTTTATCTGTCTTTTGATATTCTTTTGCCAGAAAGTCCTGGAAAGTAAGGAACTGATTGAACCATAAAAGCCATGTTGCATATTCAACCCCTAAATAATTACTACTTTTCTCTGCTTTATCAGATTTCTGTCCATCTGCCAGATCTTCCAGTACACTGAGAATAAATTTTTCAGCCAATGATCTCTGACCGGGAATTCTTCTTTTGTATTCTTTAATTTTAGGATCAAATAATAAATCTCCCATCTTCGGGCCAACGCTTGCCATAGTGTCATCCGTCAAGAAGCGTCCACTTACTACAGGGATCTCTGTATGTTGTTTTCCCTTATAATAGGATACCCAAGGATAGGCATCTATTCCCAATCTTCTCAAAGAAATTTCCACAAAATTGGTATGAGAAAAATAATCTTCCAAAACGTGCAAAGCCGCCCCTAAATTCCTGAAGCCTTCCGGTTTTCCTCTTCTGGACACAGCAAGTTTCAACTGTTGTTTCATATAAGTAACTGAAGACGGACGATCTCCATCCTCAAAATCTTTCCAAAAGAAAAATGACATATTTTTGGCTGGATCTATTTTCCAGGACTTTTGATTGTCACCGGAATACAATTTTTTAATCTTACCTGTTCCTTCATAGGTATAAGAAATAAGTTTTCCCTTATCATCTTTGTAATCAGATTCATCTTTTAGTTTGTAAGGATTATCAATATGTTCTTCAGGACGGTAAATTCCAAGGATATCTTTCGTAAGTCCACCATACTCTTTATCAAATGTTTTCTCCAGAGTTGCATAGTCATCTGCGGGATTTTTTCCTGCATCCTTTAATGGATCAAAAACAAATTCTTTAATAGCCAGAATTTTAATCAACTTCACCCATCCCTCATGAGATAACTGCATAGGGCTCAATTCTTTGATCACTTTATTTTTCTGTGCCTTGATGGCTACATTCGTCCCTCTTACTGTAAACCCAACAATGACCTGTGAGAAATCCCTTAGCCAGTTTCCATAATAAATCTTACGAACATCCTGATCTGAATATAGCCTGGATTTAGGATCTGCTAAAGCTTCAAACTCGATATCTCCATGGGCAAAAGCTGCATTTTTATTGTGTTTACGGTTTCTTCCGGCTCCATAGTTAGAAATATCATCACCTGGTTCCTCCGTATAATGCCTTTCTTCGTTTACATATTCTGTAACTTTGGTGTGCAGGGTAGTAAAATCGATGATAAGATCCCCTTTGAAAGCAGGAAGCTCTGCTTTTGCATAATTCAGCTGAGATTCATTAAAAATATCAAACCTGAATAAGCTGTAAGCGAACTTTGCTCCTTCATCCTTTACATCCGTATCCGGAATTCCATTGGTGGTCAGTTCTGTACGCAGAAGATTATCGATATGATGACCATACTCTTCTACCAAAGCCGCCATCAGCTCTGCTCTTTTATCGTTATCTTTTACAGCTTCTTCCACAAACCTTTCATTCACGATGATCTTTTTCCGTTTGTTGCTATATCCTGCAGGGCCGCCTCTTCTTCCCACTAAGCTCTTGGAAACAATAATTTCAGGAGCTTTAATTTTATTATCTCTCAGATCTCTGTAAAGTTTACTCAATGCTTCTGCTTCAATCTCATAACCAAAGATCTCGGTCATAAAAAGCATGAATGTAATCTCACCCAATTCTTTGGCAAGACTCATCATCTGATCGTGGGCATAGGTGCTCTCCAGTTTGTATTCACTCTTCTGAACATCTATGGGAGGAGGTATAAATTTTTCAGGATCTCCGTATACCACGCCGCCTTCCTTTCCTATCTGGATAACTTTACTGCCAATATTTTCAATCTCATCATTAGAATAAATTTTATAATTCCCGCCAATGATCTTGGTAATATTTCCTTTAACAATTCTGGTTCTGCTCATAGTGAGAATGAGTTAGAAGTTATTGCTTTTTTCAGCGCTGTTATTTTTCACAATCTTATCAGAATGATGCTCGTTAGTTCCTGTACTTTTAGTAACAATCTTACCTTCGCTTACCTCATTCCTCTCCTTCTTTGTCTCACTATGTACATCCCCGTCTATAATCTCCGTCAGTTTCCCTGCAATCATCATGCTGGCATCTCCTACTACAGATGTCATCTTCATCGCACCGATGCTTTGTGAACTGTTCATGGTAATGCTTTCTCTTTTGTTCATTCCCACGATGTTACTCTGGTCAGCGCCTACTGTGGTATTCATATTTTGTCCCACATTCACAGTAAGATTCTCCCCTACGTTAAAGGTCATATTTTTAGGAGCAGTAACGGTGATATTGCCTTTACCATCCATTAAATAAGTATTTCCACTTGGATCTTCAATAAAAATGCTGCCTTCCGCATCGTTGAAAATCACTTTATTACCGCTTCGGGTCTGGATGGATTTAATATGGTTGTTTACTCCGCCGCCTAATCCCACCTGCCCATGGAACATTCCACCCATTGCAAATGGAAAATCCGGATGGTGGTACTCAAAGCCAATCATTACCTGATCTCCTACTTCAGGAACCGCTACATATCCTCTGTTTTGAGTGATCTGATCTGTACCTCCGGCATCCGGGCTCATCATCCTGATAAACTGGGTAGTATTGCTTTTTTGCCAGTCAAACTGTACCTGTATACGCCCCTGATTCAATGGGTCTGTATTCGAAATAACGGTTGCAATCTGAGGCTCAGCTTTAGGCACATGAAAATCCGGACGGGGGATAAAACCTGTGTCTGCAGCAATAGATTCAAAATATCCGTTGTAATATCCACGGGCATCCACTTCATGGGTTACTTCCGTCAGCATCAGTTTGGTAAAATAAGAAGTATCGTTAGTATCTGTTTTACGCATTTCAAGATCTACAATACAACCCGGATATAAAAACGGAACAGTCATAAACCCTGAAGTAATAAAAACCTCTGCAGCCTTGCTTCCTGTAGTTCCTTTCTGGGATGAATCAACATCCATGAACGTAGAAGCATTAATCGGTGCAATTCTTAATGATGGTGTTTTAAAAGTATTTTCAGAGATTTCATAAGCTCTTCTTGCAATGTCTGAAGTATGGCTTACTTTGGAGGCTCCGGTAGTCAACTTTTCGTGTTGGCTGCTGTTGTATCCGTAAAATGTAGGATTAACGTGCTGAGCTTTCATTTTGATTTTAACGTCGCTCAGATTACTTCCATAAACAAGTTTTACAGGCTTTTCCTGTGGCGGAAGCTGTCCGAAGTGCAGAATTTCCCCATCGTAGAAAAACTGTTCACCATAAGATTCTGCAATCCTTGCCAGATAGTTATAGTGAGTCTCTTCATACTGTGAGCTGTAAGGTACATTCCCGTAGCGGGCATCTACCCGGAAATCAAATTTCTCCTGTCCCAGCCCTTCCTTGATCACTTCACTGGCAATACTGTTGAGACTGATCGGCTGGCTCCCTCCAAAACTCTGAATATGCGGAGCAGCATCCAGAAGAATCGTTGGACTGAAACCTGTCAGCACAATATTCCCCAGATTTCCTTTTTCCTGGCTGAAACCCACTTCTGTAATGACTCCTACAAAGTTTCGTTCAGGACCGCTTTCAACGTCTTTATATCTGAAAATAACAGTAATTCTTTTCCCTAAAAAGCTTTGCGCCTCTTCCAGGTTATGGTTTTCAGCACTTCCTAAGGTATCGTGAGCAAGGATAAGATCAAATTCATGATGCTTTACCGCACTTTGCTTGAGTTTAAAGTGTTTGAAAAATTTAATAGCTTTACCTTCTACGAAGATTTCCAGCTTCACTACCCTGTTGATTCCTGCAACGGCATTGTCCGGAATTCCCTGGGCATTAAATATTTTGGAAGTAGGTTGTTTTGACCATACTTTATCTTCAGAAACAGTAGGATTATTGGTATGCATGGTCTTACCCATGAACTTTGCCGTAGTGTCTGATGTATGGGCAGAATTTGTATTTATTTTCTTTTTGGAAAGATTCTCATTGGGTTCCTTAAACATGGTATAATTTTTTTGCTAGTGTGTTTGTATTTTTTTCTGGAAAAATACCAGAGGGATACGGCCGTTTATTCAAAACAGTTCAGACAAATTACTTATCGGCCCCAATGTGTTATTTGTCGGTACAGAGCTGTTTGTATACATTAATATCAGGCAAATAAGGCTAATGCTTTTTATGCTTAATGTGATTATTCTCAATGGTTTATTATGCTATTCATTCCTATATTTTATGACTTGATAGGGCTAATATATCACCATAAAAAATCACGGCAAAATGAAATAGGCTTTTTTTGAAAAATTGTAGTAATTCTACGATTTTTGAGATTATGAAAATACGATCTTCAGCCACTAAAAAAATAAAAAAAAAGATTTCAAACAGCTGTAAAACTATTTAAAACCTTCAAAACCAAGTTAATCTCAGGTACAAAAAACGGACAAACGGCTATCAACGAAAAGATCAGGTAATAAGATGGCTTAGGAAACTTTTTCCGTGAGCAGAAATAATATTTCAGAACCTCTTTATCAATTAACAGCAACCTGAAACCGTCCTCATACCAAAACAGAAAAATAAAACTGCCGGAAAATCGGTTTACCACCGAAATATTGAATCTAAGAGTTTTCCTGCAGAATTGGCTATTATTCAAAAACTACATAGTTCACTTTGTCCACTCCCGTATTACCTGTTTTCTTATCATAAGCATATAATATCAGCTCATAATTTCCCGGTGCATTGATGGGATGATTTCCTTCAAACAGGTTCGTAGAGACCAGGGACATATCAACATTTTTGATGACTTTGCCATCTTTCTTGAGAATTCCCTTTACTTCTATTTCATCAGAATTCCATACCCCTCCTTTATCAATTACACAGCCACACATCATCACAATATTGGCCTGAAACTGAAACGGTTTGTCTTTAATGGTGTTCAGAGCGATATACTGATGCGTTCTGGGTTTCAGAATATCAATAATATATCCCGGAATTTCCAGAATAATTCCTTCTCCCAAGATATCTTTTCCGGGAATCAACCATAGTTCTGTAGTTACTGTAGCTTGTGCCTGTCTGCTGTTCAGGGGTGAAATCACTTCTATATTAACAAATGTGGGCTCATCTATGTCAATATTGGCAATAAATCCTCCCGTTTGTTCGTCTGCAATTGAATTCCCCCTGATTTTAGGTGTTTTCATAATCAGATCGGTATTGCCTGTGCTTCCCGCTGTATTCCCTTCTGCCAGAATTTTCCGGTTCAGTTTGTTTCTTACAATAATATGAGCACCTCCCAGTGAAGTCCCTATAAATTTGGCGTCCCTTGCTTTTGCTCTGATCATAACTTTTGTTTCTGTAGCTGAAACCATCAGATTACCAAAAAGAAATGCAGCAATAAGAATAAATGTTTTCATGAATGTATTGATTTTAAGTATTGTTGTCTGAATCTGTTATAAAAAGATTCGCTCTTTAGTTCCTGATCTATGCTGTCCAGATAAGACAAAATAGCCAGATCTTCTGATAAAAGCTGAAGGATTGCCTTTTCACAGCTGTCCCAGATTTTTTCCAGCTGAGGAAGCATCTCTGTAGCTTTCGGGGAAAGTGAAATAATCTGTTTACGTTTGTCTGTACGATCTTTTTTGATGAGCAGATAACCTTTGTCTGTCATTTTTTTGACAATCACTACTACGGAAGGATGAGAATACCCCAAAGGTTCCGCAATGTCTGTGATAGAGATCTCTCCTTTTTTCTGCAGCAGCATCAGCACAAGGTACCAGTTGGGCTCTACATCTATTCCGAATTCTTTATAGAACTTTCTGACGTCATGAGACATCCGGTCACTGATCCTTTTCAGCCTGCTATCCAAAGCTTTATAACCAAGCTCTTTAATAAAGTCAAAATCCATAGTTAAATATTTGCTGTAAATATACAAAAAATATAGTCAACTACATAGTTGACTATATTAATTTTAAAACAAAACTATAAAACACTATTAATCAATAATATAAAATTTGAATTAATTGAATTTTTGTTTTATTTTTAAAGAGTTTACAGAAGAAGTATCACTTTTTAATTCTGAATATATCCATCTGTCCGGCAATTACCGTTAGCAGAATACCAAAGCAGGCAAAAAGACCATAAGAATACCTGAGATCAAAAGCTTCAGCAATGTATCCGATCAGAGGAGGCCCCATCAGAAATCCTAAAAACGAAATACTGGATACAAAAGACAATGCAATGCTGGGAGCAACGGTACTTACCTGTCCTACGGCACTATAAACCGATGGAACACTCAGAGACCCTCCGAGACCGATGATCATAAAAGCAATAATGCATACCCAAAATTCCGGAAAGAAGACGCTAAGGAAAAGACCGCAGCTCATCAGGAGGCCACATCCCTGCAGCACTGTCTTTTTTCCATACTTTTCAATCACACGGTTCCCTGCGAACCGGCCTAAAGTCATCATGAAGATAAAGCTTGTATATCCCAGAATAACAAGCCCATCCGGTGCTTTTACAATCGTCTGAAAATATACTCCGCTCCAGTCGAACATAGCACCTTCAATAGCCATACTTAAAAACCCGATCACTCCAAGCCCTATCAAAGTAGAGTTTACTGTTTTAAAAATAGATTGTCTTTGCGGTTCAACCTTATGGATGATATTGGTTAGATTTCCTTTGCTGTACATCCATAGTCCTGCCACCAGGATAAAAATGAATACAAAATGATAGAAAGTCGCTACATGGATATTGATCGCCAATAGCCCAACGACAGCTCCCACTAATCCGGCAAAGCACCAGGCACCATGATAAGATGAAAGAAGGGTTCTTTTCGTTATTGATTCTATTTCAATCGCCTGTGTATTCATCGCAATATTGCACAGATTCCCCGAAACACCAAAGAAAAAAAGAACCACAGCAAGTACCCAGTAAGATGGTGAAAGCCCGATCAGCAGTAGAAAAACAGGATACAGTAAAAAACAGCTTTTAATAATCCGGCTGCTCCCGAATCTGCTGATCAGTTTTCCTGCAGGAACCATGGTGGAAAGCTGCCCTATCGGCATCAGCAGTAATAAGGTCCCCAGCTCCGCTTCACTGATCGAGAGTGTATTTTTGATCACAGGGATCCGGCTTGCCCAGGAAGAAAAAACAAGCCCATGGGCAAAGAAAAGTAAAAAGCAGGCTGCAGGCATTTTCGTATTGTAAGATTCTCTATCGTGCATTTTGACAGTTGTTTGATTTAGATTTCCGGTTGCGAAGTTAGGCACAGTTCGGCAATAAAATATATTCCATTTTTGATATTTTATATTCCATTTTAAACACTGTAGAGAAAAAGAAAAATTTACTGCTTACATTTGATCACAGGAAATAATGTATAAGCATTCTGAGAAGTAACCACCTCCACCATGATAGATATTAAGCCAACATTTGAAGGGTTATATATTGAGAAATATAAAGCAGATGATATCAAAGCGTTTGATAAAAGAGCCGGGAAGCTCAATAAACTGATATTTTGCTTTGTATCAGAGGGTACTCTGGATTTTCAGATCAGCTCATTTGCATTTAAGATCGGGAAGAATTCGGTCATCATGCTTCTGCCTGATACGGATCTGGCTGATGTTTCCTGTAGTGATGATCTTGATATGACCGTGTTTTTCATTTCGTTGGATTTCATTAGTTCTTATAGTTTTCTGACCGTTCTGCTTGCCAGTGAAGAAATTAAGCTCAATCCGGGAATTCGCATGGAATCTCCGGCTGGAAAGCTCATTTGGTCAACGGTAAAACTGATAGAAGAGTATCATTATCAAACAAAAAAAGAAAGTACAATAGAAGCTGTACAGTATCTGCTTTATGCACTTCTTGAAATAATTTCAAAACTTTACCTTCCGGTTATCAAAGACAACAGCCTTCTGCAGACCCGAAGCAAAGATATTATAGACCATTTTTTTGAATTACTAAATGAACAGGGACATCTGCAAAGAAGTGTGATCTTCTATTCTGATCAGCTCCATCTTTCCCCTCAGTATCTGAGCAGCCTGATCAAAAAGGAAACCGGAAAACCTATTAAACAGTGGATCAGTTATATGGTGATAAAACACGCTAAAGAACTCCTTAAGACCACCTCCCTTTCCATTAAAGAAATCAGTAACCGGCTACAATTTGTAGACTCTTCTCTTTTTTGCAGATATTTCAGACGATGCACAGGGATTACAGCCAATACATACAGAGAAAATTATAAAATCTGAAAATAGCCGGAAAATATATGTTCTATAATAGACCCTATAGAAAATATAAGCTACGAAGTATTTTAATAAAAAGTCAGAGACAGTATGAAATTCATACTGTCTCCTGATTGAAAAACTTCCCCAAACTGAATTTTTATTTTATTTTTTTATAATTTTCTTTGAAACAGAACCTCCTTTTTTCAGTTCACCCTGAAGAATATACACTCCTTTCTGAAGCTTTGAAATATCTATATTTTTAGGATTCTCTGCTGTTAAAACAACCTTTCCTTCCAGAGACATCACCTTTATTTTCTTAATATCTTCTTTTGATGTTAAACTGATCACCTCTGAACCAGGGTTCGGATATACGGAAATCCCTTCTTTTTCAGCATCCTGATCAACAGTGGACAAAGCTCCCGCTGCCGGGTAAGAAACACTTTTTGTCACATTGGTAGTTCCGTTAAATGTAAAAGTATTGATTGCAAAATTAAATACAATTCCTGCACTCTGACTGATCCACATATAGGATTCATTGGTATAGGTAAAAGGGCCGGGTGTCTGTGTACCTGTTCTCATTCTTTTGATTCTCAGAACATTTGGGTAAGTTCCCGTAGGTGTTGTAATTGTACCATAAGCATCTACAGTATAGTCTACCTGTCCTGTTTCAGCTGAACTTCCTGTACCGCCTGTTGTGCTGATCTGATAATTATCGGTAAACTGTTGCAGGTAAGTAACCGGAAATTTAAAATCAATTAAAGGGTCTGTATAAGTCATTGTAACATCTCCAAATCCGGCACCGGCATACGATCCAAGCATTCTGGCTTCGGTATCTGTGATAGAAACAAAGTCATAGGTATCGGAAAGTGTAGGTTTGGTAATCCTGTTGGCTTCAGGAAACCTGAAACAGTTGGCTTCCCCGGGGCATACATTCATGGTAGAGGTTGAAGTATTGGCTCCTGTATAGGCAGAAAAATCCCAGTTCACATTAGCACCCGAAGGACCGGGAGTCACCGTCAGTGCCACATCTCCGGCTTTAAACGTAACAGGTATATTGATTCTTTCAATAGCAGATCTTGTAATGGAAGGCTGCGCATAAGCAGCTATTCCTGCAACAAGAAATAAGATAGAATTTAGCTTTTTCATATTATTTATTTTTTAAATTGGATATGGAGTCTCATTGTATCTGCAAATTTACTTCCGGTTACGGCGGCTATCAATCCTGAAAAAAAAGTATTTTCGTCTACCTGAAATCCGGTATTTTTTATCCGGCGGTAAATGGTTATATTATGACAGGCTCATATAAAATAAAGTATCCGGCCTCTGTAGAAGCACTATTATAAAAATTGATTTCATTTTTTTTAATTTACATGACAAGATCTGCAACCGGAAAAAGAGTGAAACTACCAAAACGGATAAGGCTGTATTCAAAATGGATTTTACCTCGTTCCTTTCATTCATCCTTTTTTTTGTAAGTTTGCTTCTATCAATTTTTATGGCAGAATATATTCTTGAAAATATCAGTATCAGTACCCTTTCCGTTTATGATCTTCTGAAACATACTACAGACACCAGCTTTATCGGAATCAGGGATTTTCATGAAATTCATCCTGCCACTATTGAAAATAATACCGGCATTTTTACCAAGAAATCATCACTTCAGGATTTTCCTGTAGTCACAATAAGCCGGATTGGCAGCGCTCTTCTATGTTCCTGCACATGTGACAGTCCACAGGGACAGCTTTGCTCACATCAGGGAGAGATTATTCATGCTATTTTGGAAGAAAAGAAATTCCGGATCTTTTTCGATGATATTCTCCGCAAAAAAATGTTGATTCCTAAGGCTAAAAGTTATGGTCTGGAACATGAATCGGATCTCGACACCTACTTCAGGATAGAATATAATGGTGGAAAAATTGAGATCCTGCCCAAAATCAAAGAAATGCTTCCGGTTGATGAAATTCTTTTTCAGAGAGACCTCCTTCCGCAGCAATCTCCTGATCAACTGACCATCACGGAAACAGGTAAGAAACAGATATTGGTCATGAGTAAACACCGCTATTACAATCATCTGGTATTTTCTCTGATGGAAGCAGAAAGCACACAAACAGGGAAAATTAAAAATCCGGTTACTCCTGTGGATGCCATGCAGCTGATATGGAAAGCTGAGAAGCCCCAGGAAATCAAATTCTACACAGCCATCCATTCTTTCCAAAGCAATTATAATGAAGACTATAATACTTCCGAAATGGAGGTTTTAAAGCGTATTGTACAGAATCCCTTGGGCTTGGAAGTCTATTATCATGACCGGGAAATTGCAGAAAACATGTCTGCAAAGTCGCTGGTCCCTGTTGAATTAAATACTTTAGATGCCGAGGTACAACTTTCTGTATTTAAGAAAGATCCGTTTTACGAAATAACCGGAGAATTACAGTTCAATGATATCTCAGTTCCTTTTAAAAATGTTGTTCTCAGAAATGAATATTTCGTATATAACCAAAACATTTTCAGTCTTGTAGCTCAAACGGACATGCTAAAAATCATCAGATTTTTTAAAACAAACAATGAGATTCTGCTGATCCATTCTTCAAAATACGGGGCTTTCATGAAGAACATACTCTCCAATCTCGAAGAACGCATTCACATCAATTACAGCTACATACAAAAAGCAACGAAAGTACAGCTTGAAGACAAAAATTATCAGATAGAAAAGGTTATTTACCTGCGTCAACAGGAAAATTATATCGGAATAACTCCTGTGATGAAATATGGCGAGGTAGAAGTTCCGGTGTATTCCAGAAAGCAGATTTTTGATATGGACCTGAATGGAAATCCTTTTAAGATCGAAAGAAATGATGCGGCCGAAGCACGTTTTACATCTCTGATCATGATGCAGCATCCCGATTTTGAAGATCAGATGGATGGCTATCAGTATTTTTATCTGCACAGAGATAAATTTCTGGACAATAACTGGTTTCTTGATGCCTTTGAAATATGGAGAAATGAAGGTGTAACTATTCTTGGTTTCAACGAATTAAAAAACAATAAACTTAATCCTCACCGGGCAAAAATCAATATCCAGATTACCAGCGGGCTCGATTGGTTTAATGCAAAACTGAAAGTAGGATTTGGCCCCGAAGAAGCTACTTTAAAACAGCTTCACAGAACCATCCGCAATAAAAGTAGATTTGTACAGCTGGATGACGGTTCCCTTGGGATTCTTCCCGAAGAATGGATTGATAAGCTTACCGCCTATTTCCAGGCTGGAGAAATTGACGAAGACTTACTGAAAATTCCGAAGATCAGCTTCACAGAAATCTCTTCCCTTTTTGAAAAGGAAGTATTGAGTAAGGAGGTTCAGAATGAATTAATGACCTATTCTTCAAAGTTTTTAAAGGTGAAAAATATTCCTGAAGTAAAAGTTCCGGATGCCTTGAAAGCTGAATTAAGGGATTATCAGCATCATGGACTCAACTGGATGAATTTTCTTGATGAATTTAATTTCGGAGGTTGTCTGGCCGATGATATGGGTCTGGGAAAAACGGTTCAGATCATTGCTTTTATCCTGTCTCAGAGAGAAAAAAGAGGTCATACCACCAATCTTATTGTAGTTCCTACTTCCCTGCTTTTCAACTGGCAGGAAGAGATCAGCAGATTTGCACCTTCTGTTAAGGTTTTACTGCACTATGGGGCTGACAGACCGAAAACAACCGCTCACATGACTGATTATGAAGTAGTTATTACCAGCTATGGAATGCTGCTTTCTGATATCAGGTTCCTTAAAGCCTTTCATTTCAATTATATTTTCCTTGATGAATCACAAACGATCAAGAATCCTGATTCGGAAAGATATAAAGCTGCACGCCTCCTTCAGGCACGGAACAGGATCGTACTGACAGGAACACCGGTAGAAAACAGTACTTTTGACTTATATAGCCAGCTTTCTTTTGCCTGTCCGGGACTTCTGGGCAGCAAACAGTATTTTAAGGATATTTATGCCATTCCTATTGATAAATTTGAATACAGTAAACGTGCTCTGGAGCTTCAGCAGAAGATCAGACCTTTCATTCTCCGCAGAACCAAGAAGCAGGTAGCCAAAGAACTGCCTGAAAAAACAGAAACGGTGATCTATTGTGAAATGAATGCTGAACAGCGCAGAATTTATGATGCTTACGAAAAAGAGCTTCGTGAATTTATTGCAGCTAATGACGATGATGAGCTGAATAAAAACAGTATGCATGTTCTTACCGGACTTACCAGGCTCCGGCAGATCTGTAATTCTCCGGTTCTTATCAAAGAAGGCTATTCCGGGGAGCATGCAGTAAAGGTTGAGATTCTGATGGAACAGATCCTTGGAAAATCAAAAGATCATAAAATACTTGTGTTTTCACAGTTTGTGGGAATGCTAGATCTTATTAAAGCAGAACTGGAAAAAAACAATATCCAATTTGAGTATCTCACCGGGCAGACCAAAGACAGAGGAGAAAAGGTTACTAATTTCCAGACCAATAAGGAAGTAAGGGTGTTTTTAATCAGTTTAAAAGCCGGAGGTGTTGGGCTGAACCTTACCCAGGCAGATTATATTTACCTTGTAGACCCCTGGTGGAATCCTGCAATCGAAAATCAGGCGATCGACCGCAGCTATCGTATAGGCCAGACTAAAAATGTAATAGCCGTGCGTATGATCTGCTCCAATACTGTAGAAGAGAAAATACTGACGCTGCAGAAAAAGAAGAAACAGCTGGCCCAAAACCTGCTCAAAACAGATGGAACAAAGCTTCAGGGGTTATCAAAACAGGACCTTATGAATTTGCTGGAATCCGACTCTTAAAATAAAATTCATTTTAATTCCTGATGTACAAATAAAAGTGCCCGTACATCAGGAATATAGAAATAATACTCTATTTTGAAATGATCTTCAAATTTTTTCTATCTGCCCTGTAAGCCGCTTACTGATAATTGATTTTCGTATCCAGATTGACAGGATTATTATATTTTTTGATATTTTCCCTCATTCTGTCATTGATTTCTCTTCTGTTGGCGGCATTCACTTTAGTTCCGTCATTCAGGAAAAACTGATCGCCTTCCTGTCCGTTTCTGATAAAATTGACAGGAGAATCATAATACGCAAGCTTTGTACTCTTATATTTCTCCAATGTAACAGGAACACTCATTTCCTTAGACATCTTAATGAACATATTGTTTACCGGCTGATCCAACTTAACGGATTTTACGAGTTCAAATTTATAATTACTTTTATCATCATACAGCTCTACAATCAGACCCGGAAGTCCATGAAACTTATAAGGTCCGTCCTGAAAAGGAATTTCTTTGGAAAACCATGCAGTCCAGTTTCTGCCGCCGTAATGGATGGTTGCTTTTTGCAGAGTAAGATCTTTTACTTTTTTACTTTCATTGGTCAGTTGCCAGTTTTGAGTGTCTTTTGACTGAAGCTTAAGCACCGTATTTTCCAGCAGATCATATTCATCGTAAAGCTCCTCTCCTTTTTTGTGGGAAACAATAGTGGAAGTGTTGAGCTTAGAGCCTTTCGGGAAAGGAATATTATTAGTAATCAATGAATCGGCGACAAAAAAATCTCTATGATAATATTCGCTTCTATCAGGATGAATATCAAGATGATAATTTTCTTTAGTTAAAACTTCTGAGGCTGCATCTTTTTTATAAACAACATCGTAGATAAAACGGTGGGTTTGAGCCTGTGCCCAGAATCCGGCAGCAACCGCTGTAATAAGTACTGTTTTCTTCATGGTATCAGATTTCTTAATTCATAAATTTGCTCTTTTTCAAAAGCCTGTTATGAGAAATGAGTATTAATTTTTTTCTGTAAAAATAGATTCAATTTCCCAATAACAGAAAGGCCTGACGTGATAAAGTTTTAATAAAATTTTACTCCTGGTGTTAAAGATCAGCCATTAAAATTTAACAATTTATCTCCAAAACATTGTTTTAGTTAAAATATTATTAAATGCTCCCCTATTTAAAATAAAAAACCGGCAGAACAAAACCTGCCGATTAAAAAACAAAAATTGATATGGATATGATTAGATATGTGTTTTACTGTTTAATGATCTTTTCAGTGATCACCTTTTTATCCTTTGTCAGGATCCTGATCATATAAGTTCCCGGAGTAAGGCTATCCGTATTAACTGTTAACGAACTACCTTCAAGGACTTTCTGTCCCGATGTTCCGTAAATCTCATATTTTTCAAGCCCTTCCTTCATCTTAATCGTTACAGAACCTGTAGCAGGATTGGGGTATATCTTTGGCTTTACGGATGAATCTTTGGAAACTTCAAGGGTAGAAAGAGTCTCCGGCATGATATTGATGGTGTAATCTTCTACCTGGCCGATAAACCAGCCTTTAGGGCATGGAAGGTTTTCCAGTGTACCCATCCATGAATTTGATTCATATGCTTTCACCAGCCGGAAACGGGTTTCTCCCAACAAAGCATTTAAAGGGATAAGGATAGTCCCGGATGCCGTTCCGGATTGGGTATGAGGCACCGGATTGGAATTGTCCAGATATCCGATATTAAATACTTCATCAGTATCAAATACATTATTGTGGTTAAAATCAATATAAGCGTAAACAGATACGGTAGACTGTCCCTGGGTACCTCCCGTTACTGTAATAGGATAAGCATTCCCACGGTTTCCATTGAATTTCACAGCTGTAAAATTCTCCAGGACATCTGAATTGCCATCCAAAGCGCTGTTATTCGTAATTCCGGCAAATTCAACCCCGCTGATCTCGCTCACTGTAAGGCTTGTCACCTTGTCTGTCCCACAGTAAGGTGCAGGAAAACCGGCTGTATTCCCTGCAATATTGACCGTATAATCTTCAGTCTGCCCGGCTCTAAGTCCGCTGTCACAGGCAGAATTGATAGAAACAGCTGCATTGGGATCAGAATAGGCTGCAAGATTCGTGTTTTTAAGAACTCTCATTCTTGTGCTGCCATTGGCTGCATTCGCAGGAACTGTAATGGTATTGCTGACTGTAAAAGCATTGAAAGGAGTTGCGGCCCCAAGCCTTCCGATATAAAAACTTTCCCCAACATCATCAAAACTACCATTCTGATTAAAATCAATATAAACCATTACATCACTTGGAAAAGTACTCGATGGGCCTTTTACAGAGATCGGATAAGAGTTTCCTGCCTGAAGATTAGTTGATAATGAAGTGAAATCTTCATAAACAGGAGCAGATCCTGTCTGATCCGGCGATGTGTTATTAATGCCCCCGAAAGTCACATTACGGATCATATTGCTGTCGGCTCCATACTGGAATGAAGGTTTACAATATTGCAATTGTGCGTTCATCAGTGAACAGAGAACAACAGCAGAAAAGGTAGTTAGTTTTTTCATATATTCTTTAAATTTCCTGATACAAATTTATATTTATTTAGAATCAATAAAAATAAGAATGTGATGATTTTTGTCAGTTTATTAGAATTTAATGATCATTGAAATATAATCAGGCGATATAGTCAATATTTTATGCAATAATTAAAATACTATGACCAAATATTACATATTAAAAAACTGTTATTGCAAAGGAATACAGATGATTGTTAAATCTGCGAAATCTGCAAGATCTGCGAGAGATTAAAAATACTAACTATTTATACTGCCTGCGTTCGTTTTAGTGAGATTATAAATATTTCTTTCATATGATCATATTTTAAAATATACCAATCGGTATAAATAAAACTGGAAATTAATATTATCTTCAAAAGTGGATCAAATAACATAGATTTATTGCCTGCTAAGCTGATCAAGCTTTTTCAACAAAGTGGGCATCCTGTAGCCTCCATGCATTTGCTCTACTTTGGTTTTGATCTCATCAACATCTATTCCTTTTGCTGTTAAAAAAAGTGGTGCTTTGCTTTCTCCCCGCAATACACTTCTTCTTTGTGTATCTGGAGTGGTAAATTCGTTTTTGGCAATCCCAACAACGGGATATTTTTCATCCAGGGCTTTATAAAGGTGACCTCCTAAGCCTGGTTTTCCTTCATTATTCAGGGTTACATATCCATCCACAATGATAATATCACCGGGTTTTAATGTAATTTTCTGTAATAAGCTCAGGATACAGGGCAGTTCTCTCTTGTAAAATGCTCCGCTTTCATATTCTGAATTTATTTTGGTCTGTTCTATAAAGGTTTCTACCTCTTTTTCCGACTTCCAGTTTTCGAATGCAATACAGACTGTATTGGCAAAATCTTCATAATAGTAGGTATCAAATGCGTAAATCATATTCTTTTTCGCTTAAAAAAACTCTCCAAAATGCCATAAGATCCCGGACGGGTCATGTACAAAGCATTCTTTTCCCCATTCCATTGTTCTTATGGGAGTAAGTCTTACATTTTCATATTTTTCAGTAAGCTGCAAAGATGAAATTTCTTTCCAGAATTCGTCCGTATCAGCAACTTCCATAAAGATCATTGTATTATCTATCCAATCTTTTGCATAATAATCCTGAAGATAAAACCCGGTTTCTTCCCGCTTAAATAATGACAATTTAGGCTCAAGAACTACTTCTTCAAATCCAAGATCTCTGTAAAAACTCCGGCTGGTTTCAAAATTCTGTGCTCCGATGAAAGGTCTTATTGATTTTACATGCTGTTTCATAATATTCTGTTTTTTTCCATTTGTTATAGATTATTTCTGACATTATCAGCCATATTCAGGTAAGAAGTTCCGAATTGAGTATGATTTCCGTACAATACGGTTTTAAAATTGCCACGAATGCACTCATCAATATTTGTGTACTCGTGGCAAATAATCAATTCTTTGGCTTTACTGCAGCTTACAGCAGCAGATCAGTGACTTTAAATGACAAACTGATACTGTAATTATTTTTTATCAACTACAATTCTCTCTGCTCTGTTGGCGATATCCCATGCAGTAGTGAAAATAAGTTGTGTTCTTTTCTCCAATAGTTTATAATCAATTTTCTCAGGATCATCTGTAGGCTTGTGATAATCTTCATGAATTCCGTCAAAGAAAAATGCAACCGGAATATTATGTTTGGCAAAATTATAATGGTCTGAACGGTAATACAATTGTTCAGGATCATTGAGATCGTCATATTTATAATTAAGCTCCAGGTTATTGGTTCTCTTATTAGCTGCTTCATTGATTACCTTAAGCTCAGAGCTCAGCATCTCGGATCCGATCACGTAAACGTATTGTTTTCCTCTGTTTGCCGGATCATCACGCCCGATCATATCGATATTAAGATCTACCACTGTATTCGCTAATGGAAAAACAGGATTTTCGGAATAGTATTCTGAGCCAAACAGACCGTGCTCTTCTCCGGTAACGTGTAAAAAGAGAACAGATCTTTTAGGGCCTTTACCCGCTTTCTTAGCCTGCTGGAATGCTTTAGCTATTTCCATTACTGCAACTGTTCCGCTACCGTCATCATCAGCTCCGTTATATACCACACCACCTTTGGTTCCCACGTGATCATAATGGGCTGATACTACAACAATCTCTTCCGGTTTTTCGCTTCCTTCAATGAAGGCCAGAATATTTTCCGAATCGGGAAGATTACCTCCGCCTCTTTTTTTCATGAATTCCGATGGCACTTTCTGGTAAAATGAATTTAATGCTTTTGGACCTGAAATTCCCAGGCTTTTATAATAATTGACAATATACTCACCCGCTTTTTTCTGTCCTTTACTTCCGGTATCCCTCCCTTCCATTTCATCAGAAGCAATGACATACAGGTTCTTCTTTAAATCCTCTGCATTAATCAGTTTATAGGCATTGGAAAAAGCTTTGTCATGTTTTGTAGAGACAGAAGCCGAAGGTGTTCCATCAGACATTTTTGCCGTTCCACAGCTGGCTAATACAGCAATAGAAAACAACGGAATAAGTAGTTTTTTCATAAAGAATAAATTTCTTTTAAAAATAATAATTTTTATTGAATGTGAGCTATAAAGCTTAAAAAGCAATAAGTGACAATAAAGCTTCAGTATTTTTAGCATATTAATAAAAATAAACCCATTACCCTATTAATTTTTTATTACATTTGAAAAAAAACAAAATAGATGGAAGAAATTCATAGGTTTACCCACTATTCCTTTTTTACAGAGATGTCCGGGCTGGCATCAGAACATGGAAGTTTTGATCTTTCTTTAGGTCTGCCTGATTTTGATATTGACGAGCGGCTGAAATACTTTCTGAAAGAAGCTGCTGATCTTGATACCCACCATTACGAACCGCTGGCTGGTAATCCTCTGCTGCTTGAAAATATCATTACTTTTAATGCTCAACGTAAAAATAAAATACAGGTAAAAAACAATGAAGTTACTGTCATCCCATGTGCAACCTTTGCTTTATATACTGCCCTTAAATCTGTTTTAAATCAGAATGATGAAGTAGTCATTATTCAACCATCATACTATACTTACGGACCTGCGGTGGTAATGAACGGAGGAATTCCGGTATACTACGATCTTGGTTATGATTTCAGCATCAACTGGGAAATATTTAAAACCTGTATCACAGAGAAAACAAAAGCCATTATCGTCAATTCACCCCAGAACCCAACCGGAAAAATATGGAAAAAGGAGGACTGGAACCAGCTATATGACTTGATCAGGGATCGTGAAATTTATTTGATTTCAGAAGAGATCTATGATACCTACTGTTATGATGAAGCAGAACATTACAGTTCTTTTATTCATCCCGGGCTAAAAAACCGGACATTCTGTATTTTTTCTTTCGGGAAAATGTTTCATACTTCAGGCTGGAAAGTTAGTTATATGCTTGCTTCAGAAGAGCTGACTGCATTGTTCCGCTGCCACCAGCAATATATTTCCTATAGCGCCAATGCACCTGCACAATATGCACTGGCGAAATATCTGGAAGTATTTGATCCTGAAGCCAGTAAAGCTTTAATGCAGAGGAAAAGAGACATTTTCAATGAGCTTATTAAGGAAACCCCTTTACAGATTGAGCAACAGGCTGAAGGAAGTGTTTTTCAGGTAGTTAATTTCAGAAATATCTCAAAAACAATGACTGATGTAGAGTTCTCAAAATGGCTTACTGTGGAGAAAAAAGTGGCCTGCCTTCCTCTTTCGGCATTTTATCATTCAAAACAAAATTCTGATTATATCAGGTTCAGTTTTGCAAAGAAGGATGAACTAATTATTCAGGCATTGGAACATTTGAGAAAGAATCTTTAATTTAAATGGAAACGCTTTAAATGGTAAAAAAAGTTTTTTTGTTGGAAACGCAAAGCCGCAAAGAAACTTCAATAGCTTATGTTTTTAAGGCGCAATGATTTTATCTGCGATAAAATTGTGGAATGCTTTAATATTTTTATAGGTTGAAAAATTACAATAAGTGATAAAAAAAGCACCGCAGATGCGATGCTTTTTTGATTGATATTTCAACTGATCTTAAAGAGCGAGAACTCTTACGTCAATTCTTCTGTTTTTAGCCTTACACTCTTCTGTGTCATTAGCCTCACACACCGGATGCTGTGATCCGTAGCCTTCTGCTTCTACTCTGTCTGAAGAAACACCCAGCTCAAGAAGTTTCAGCTTTGCTGTCTGTGCTCTCAGATTGGATAGTTTCTGATTACTGTCTTCATTACCGCTGTTATCAGTATACCCTCCTAATTTTATTTTCAAGGCGGGGTAAGCATTTAAAATTTCTGCAATATTGTTCAGCTGAAGTTCATAACCTGCCTTCAAATCACTCGATCCTGTTTCAAAATAAAGATTTTCTATAGTATACCATTTATTAGGATCTAAAACAGACTGATCTTTTTGTTTCACAGCATTATAAAGCTGGTAAAGCTGACTTCCGTCTCCTATGGCAATAGTTTTCCCGCCATTCAGTTTTATCTGTTGTATATTTCCGGTCTCATATACAAAATCCCCGTTTTCATTAAGATGTCCTTTAATTTCACCGGAAGACGGTGAAACGGTTTTCAGATCAGTAGTTGCCGTTGAAGTTCCGGTATTTGTAATTCCGGTCAGGCTTTCTATTTTAGCCTTTCTGTTGGCTTCAATCTTATCTTTATGTATGACTGCTAAAGTAGGGGCAATCACCAGGGAAACAATTGACATCAGCTTGATCAGAATATTCATAGATGGTCCTGAAGTATCTTTAAAAGGGTCTCCTACGGTATCTCCGGTTACAGATGCTTTGTGCGGTTCAGAGCCTTTGTAGTAGGTCTGCCCGTTGATATCCACACCTTTTTCAAAAGACTTTTTAGCATTATCCCATGCGCCACCTGCATTGTTCTGGAACATTCCCATCAAAACACCGCATACTGTAGCACCTGCCAGAAATCCACCCAATACTTCAGGGCCAAAAATAAAGCCGATCAGCAATGGAGAAATAATAGCAATAGCTCCCGGAAGCATCATTTTTCGGATGGAAGCATCGGTAGAAATAGCTACACACTTCTCATATTCGGGTTGTGCCTTTCCTTCTAAAATGCCAGGAATTTCTCGGAACTGGCGTCTTACTTCTTCCACCATAGCCATAGCTGCCTGTCCTACCGCCGTGATCGCTAATGAGGAGAAGATAAAAGGAATCATCCCACCAACAAATAAACCTGCTAATACATCAGCCCTGTAAATATCAATTCCGTCGATACCTGCAATTCCCACAAAAGCGGCAAATAATGCCAATGCAGTCAATGCTGCTGAAGCAATAGCAAATCCTTTTCCTGTAGCGGCAGTTGTATTTCCTACGGCATCCAGAATGTCTGTTTTTTCACGCACTTCTTTCGGTAGCTCACTCATTTCAGCAATTCCTCCTGCGTTATCAGCAATTGGTCCGAAGGCATCAATCGCCAGCTGCATCGCTGTGGTAGCCATCATTCCTGCTGCTGCAATCGCAACACCGTAAAGCCCGGCACACAGATAAGACCCATAAATTCCACCTGCTAATACAATAATCGGAAGTAAAGTAGATTCCATTCCTACGGAAAGTCCGCCAATAATATTGGTTGCATGGCCTGTAGACGACTGTCTCACAATGCTTGAAACAGGTCTCTTTCCCATAGCTGTATAATATTCTGTAATAATACTCATTAAGGTTCCTACAACCAGACCTACCATAATAGCCCCGAATACACCCATTTTAGTAAATTCGTGCCCCCTCAAAATCATTTTTTCAGGAAGAATATAGGTCACCAGGAAATAAGATGCAATAGCCGTAATAACAATACTTCCCCAATTGCCCAGGTTTAATGCGTTTTGTACACTGGAAGTGGATGAACCTTCATTATCATTGATCTTTACAAATAAAGTTCCTATCATAGAAAAAATAATACCTGTTCCTGCGATCAGCATAGGTAAAAGAATCGGTGCAAAACCCCCGAAACCATCATCAGAAATGGTTTCTCGTCCCAAAACCATGGTTGCGAGAACCGTTGCAACATAAGAACCGAAAAGGTCGGCTCCCATTCCGGCAACATCTCCTACGTTATCTCCTACGTTATCTGCAATAGTAGCAGGATTTCTTGGATCGTCCTCAGGAATCCCCGCTTCTACTTTCCCTACCAGGTCAGCACCTACGTCTGCTGCTTTCGTATAAATACCACCTCCTACTCTTGCAAAAAGCGCTATAGATTCGGCTCCCAGAGAAAATCCGGTCAGGATTTCAATGGTTCTTTCCATTTCATGTGAATCTACCGTAGCATCCGGGGCAAAGATCTGCTTAATGATCAGGAATAAAGCTCCCAATCCTAAAACAGCAAGCCCGGCCACTCCCATTCCCATCACGGAACCTCCGGTGAATGATACTTTCAATGCTTTGGAAAGTGAAGTTTTAGCAGCTTCAGCAGTTCTTACATTGGCTTTTGTGGCGATTTTCATCCCGATAAAACCTGCAGTGGCAGAAAATACAGCTCCTACGGCGAAGGCTATTCCTATGCTCCAATGTGAATTAGCATTACTGGAGCCCATTACAGCCAGTAAGATTGCAACTACAACCACAAAATAGGTTAAAATTTTATATTCGGCTTTTAGGAAAGCCATTGCACCGTCAGCAATATGTCCGCTGATCGTTTTCATTTTTTCATTTCCGGCATTCTGTTTACTTACCCAGTTGCTTTGAAGAAATGTGTAAAGCAAAGCTACGACACCAAAAATTGGCACTAACACAAATAGATCCATAGTTTAATATTTTTTTGGTAATAGAAAATTAAATATAATAAATAATTATCATCAAAGCACTAAAAAAATCATGAGTTTAGTAGTAGCAATTAAATAAAGATAGTATATCAATGAATATTTTACTACGAATCAGAACACTTCAGACTTAATGGAAAAGCTCATAGAATAAGGGTTGCAAGCATCTGAAATTTTAAACGACTAAAAGATATTAAGGGAAAGAGCCGTAAGTTAAGTCCTGATCAAGAAGTAGAAATTTTTACACTTATTTTAATAATTTCAATAAAAAAGGATAAACAGTTTCCCGCTTATCCTTTTTATATTTTATATCAGAAGAATATTATCCTCCGAATTTTTCAGAGTAGTCAACCTGAGAAGCTTTGATTACTTTTCTTGCATGCTCAGCTCCGTATACTTCATGGATTCTGCATTTTGCAGGCTCATCCGGTAAGTTTTTATAAGTAAGGAAGTAGTGCATCAATCTTTTTACTTCTGCTTCAGGCAATTCAGAAATATCTCTGAAGTGTCCGAAAGCGTGGTCGTTGATCATTACCGCTACAATCTTATCATCAGCTTCCCCTCCGTCGATCATTTTGAAACCTCCGATTGGAATAGCTTCCATCAATAAACCTCCTGCGTGAATATTGTGAGAACTTAAAACACAAATATCAAGCGGGTCATGATCTCCCATTGTCACATCATCAGCTCCTGCTTCTACAGCAAGTTTCATCACTTCATTATGACAATACGTTCTTGGAACGAAACCATATAAAGCCGGGATGATATTAGAGAATTTCTGTGGTCTGTCTACCTTTAAATATCCTGTTTCTTTATCTACTTCATATTTAATAGTATCTGAAGGAACAATTTCCACAAATACATTTACAACATTTGGCGCATCTTCCCCTGCAGAAATCCCGTGCCATGGATGTGCTTTAAAATTTGGAATCATTATTTATCTGTTATTTTTTAAGTTATTATTAAAATTTCTTTTCTTAAATCCTCTAGGGTTGCTGCAATAAAATCGTTGCCTTCCATATAATTCATAATGAAAATGGTTTTGAACTCTTCCAGCTCAGCATTTCCTTTCAGGCCATCATACGTTTTATGAAGCAGGTCTATAATTGCATTTTTAGAGTCTACAATATTTTTCCATGAGTTTTTCGTTACATACAGCTGTTGCGAAGAGTTATATTCAAACTCATCATTGATCGTCTTTTCTGTAAGGAAAATAAATTCATGAACCGCAAGTCCTTTATCAAACTTCTGAACGAGGTTTGACGGTTTTATCCTATCGAGAAACAGAGTCATTCTTTCGTATGAATGGGCCTTATTCTCCGAATTTGATTTCATGCTAAGCAGCTTGATTTCCTGATTTTTAAGGGTAATGTAAGAGTGTACAAATTGTCTTAGCAAAACCAGAAAAGGAATTGCGATGATCAATGCAAATGCATATGGTAAATATCCTGAAAGACTCGTCATAATTTTAGACTGCAAAATTACTAATTATTTTCCGTGTTGTAAAGAGTTTTTACAGATATCCACTTTAGAATTCTGTATATAGATCATAGAGAGAATAATTAACAGATAAAAGCCCAGCATCATTCTGTTGGTTAATGAAGGGAAAACTAAGAATCTCAGAAAAACAGTTCCATAAATAATTACAAAAAACAAGACCTGAGCCTGATTTTTTTTAGTTTTCAAAGAAAAATTATTGGCAAGAAGGATGACTAAAAAAAGTAATAAAAGCGGAAAGTAGGAACCATTGAACTCAAGCATGATCTTACTTTTTATATACTGCAGATAATCCGGAAAATAAAACGGATCAGGAGCAGATACGGGATAAAGCTGAACCTGTGTAAACTGATTCATAAATAAGGTAGACCAGGAAATCCTGTTAAAATACTGTATCAGAAAGAAGCTGAGAAAAAGATAGGTATATGAAATGAACAAAGATCTTATATCAACCTGAAAGTTTTTTCTATAGATGTAAATGAAAACATACAGAAAAGAATAGAAAATAAAATATTCAGGCCGGGTCAGGATGCACAACATGCCAAAAATACAGGCGGAAAATATATTCTTTCTGACAGCAAATGCATAAAAGCTCAGCAACAGTAACAAACAGGATAAAGAGTCTGCTGATGCATGTCTGCTGGATTCAAGAAGAGGCTTGAATAATGAAAGCAAGACCGTTATGATGAAAGCCAGGGTATAATTCTTCAATGTCTTAATAAGAAAAACAAAAATCAGGATGAGAATCAGTGCATAGGATACGATTGACATCATAAATGTAGAGGCAGAAGCACTGAAACCAAGCTTAAAAAATGACCAATTGACAAAATTGTAAAAAGGTTTTACCACAAAAAGCTGAAGCTCTTCTTCATAAGCTTTTGGATTTTCCGATAAGGTTTTATAATAGGTACTCTCCCCCTTCGCTACTTCTTCCACCATAGAATCTACAGGATCAAATCCAGCAAAATGGGGATTCTTCTCTCTCAATTCTGTATATACTTTCTGATGAATTTCCTCAATCTTCATCCCAGGATACTCCGTTTTATAGATCAGTCCCATATAAGCCTCCATATCAGTATTATAATATTGGTGGGTATACAGATAGTATAACATGATACCTATGTAAACTGAAAATATAAAAACAAGAATATTTTCCTTTTTTTTCATACAGAAATATTATAAAAACAGATAAGAATACAAATGTAAAAAAACTATCTTTTTAAATCTGTATTCTTATAAAAACCTTTTATGCTAAGGAAATTCTATCAAAGCTCAAACAACGCCGGCCTCTGGGTCACTTCATGATAACATACACTGTTTTCATCAAAGAAGTGATATACAAGGCTCTTTCTTGTTCTGTTTTTATCGATATGAGGTTCACCACCATGAAGAATATTGGCGTGCCAGATGAGTAAATCTCCTTTTTTAGCCTTAAAAACTTCTTTTTTCAATCCTAATTCCTTTACTTTATCTTCAAGAAATGCTTCATAGGCTCTGTAACTTTTCTTACCGATTTTAAAAGCGGTTCCTTCATTATCATAATCAGAATTCAGGAAGTAAGGCAATTTGTGGCTTTTAGGAATATAATGTAATGCACCATTGGTCTCATCCACATCTTCCAGTGCAATCCAGACTCCCAGTAATCCTCCTAAGGGATAAGTGGTCATATGAATACTGTCAGAATGGGTTTTCTGCTGGCTTCCGTTAATGAAATTGATACTTTGGAAAAGCTTGGACCGGCCATTCAGCAGAACAGATAAAAAGTCTAACAATTCCTTATCACTTCCTATATTTTTTATGATTTCCGAGTGATGGATAGCAAACATCAGCTTTCCTCCGTAAATAAATTTCAGTGTTCCGTCTTTCATCAGCTTATCAATTTCAGTATTGATCTGATCGGCAGTTTCCGGGGTCAGAAAATTCCTCAGAATCATGTAGCCATTATCATCATACTGAAGGGCACTTTCCTTGTTTTCTTCAGATAATTTCTTAAAAAAAGGAGTTTCTGTAAGCTTTTTATGGTCTATCGTTCTTTCATTGGCCGGAAGATGAGCAAAATCTTTGCTTGAAATACTGGAAAAATAGCTCTTGTTGATTCCGTATTTTTTATATAGTGGAATATTATGCTTCAACTTACTTTTCTTAAATAAGTTATACAGCATATAGGATAGTTTATAATGGCGAATCTGTTGTAACATAACTGTTTTGATAAGGTTGTATAAAGTTACGGAATATTACTTAATTAGAACTAATCTAAACAAAGCTTTTCATTATAAGAACGGCTTACCTTTTACGGTAAGGTAACCTAGTTTTTTAAAAAGTTCTTTTTTTGAATTTTCAATGATAGCATAAGGTCTCAACTCCGGCCGGAATCCTCTGAAAAATTCTTCGATATTCGGGAGTTCTCCCCCTTCAAAATCAAAAATATGGGTACTGATCATTTCTTTAATAATGTGATCGATCAATACAGAGGCACCGGATAGTTTCACATAATCCCTGTCATTAAAATTTCCCAAAAGTGCTACCATCTTATCATCGGAATAGGTTGCAATAATATTTACAATTTTCTTCTGATAATAGAAAGCAGAAAATCTCAGGTGATTCAAGTGATAAAAACTTTCAAAAATCCTCATAAACTCGGATAAATCATTATCCTTGTTCAACCCTATTGTATTAGCTTCTACAAAAGCTTTTGCCTGATCATAGGAAATCGTTTTTACATCAGAATCTTTCATCACTTCATCGCTCAGCCTAAGTTTTCTTTTTCTTTTCGGAGAATATTTGGAGTAAACATTTTCATAAGAATCAGGATAAAGCAAAAAATTCTTTTTGGTTCTGATGGGTGTACGAAACTGATTCACATCATTGAACGAATAAATCCTTATCATATAGTTCTTTTCCAGATATTCTAAAAAAGATTCGTTAAGATCAATATGATCCCTCTCTGAAAAAATTCCCAACTGCTGGCAAAGCTTTGGGTTGTGTACAATTTTCATCCCGTATTTTCTTACGTAAGGTACGGGCATTACTGCTTCATAGTCTTTATAAACCAGGAGCTCCCACTGTTTGCAGGAAGTAATATCCAGAAATTCCCTGGAGGCACTATATTTTTTCTGTTCAGAATTTTCTAAACATCGGGTATATTTCACAAAATCAATTTCATTGTATTTCAATCGTCTAATCATAGCAATCCTGAATCCGAGAAACTAAAGTAAGAATCCTGGGTAATAATAAGATGGTCCAAAAGCTGAATACTTAGTGTGTTGCCAGCCTCTTTTATTTTTTGTGTAATATTGAGATCTTCCCTGCTTGGTTTCAAACTGCCGGATGGGTGATTATGGGCAATGATAATCCCGGTTGAAAAATGATCCAGAGCTGTTTTAAATAAAACTCTTACATCTACCACAGACTGGCTTATTCCGCCCTGCGTCAGTTGTGAGATATGAATCACCTTATTACTGTTGTTCAGAAAAATAGCCCAGAATTCTTCAGTCCTTAAGTCTGAAAGCTGATTTTTGAGCAATATATAAGCATCATTACTGTTTCCTATTGTAGGTTTTTCCGGAATTTCCTGTCCTGATTTTCTTCTTCCTATTTCTAAGGCTGAAGTAATGGATATTGCTTTTACTTCACCAATTCCTTTGAACTTCATCAGATCTTTAACGGAAAGAAGACTGAGATTATGCCAGCTGTTATCAACTGAGATTAAAATTTTTCTTGCCAGTTCCACTGCACTTTCTCCTCTGTTTCCACTTCCCATAATGATTGCCAGCAATTCGGAATCGGAAAGTGAACCTTTACCTTTCTGTAAAAGTTTTTCTCTGGGTCTGTCATCTTCGGCAAGAAATTTTATAGTCATGGAAAATAAAGATAATAGAGGTTAGGAATTAATAAAATGCATACAAAATGATCGGCAGTCTGGATTGATCAATGTACTGCGCAGATTTTTTGAGAGCATTTACCGAAAGCATGGGACAGCCTAAACTCAGGCAGGCCGGATTTTCAGATTCAGTATCAGGAACACATCCAAAGGAATGGAGGACAATAGCCCTTTGCATAGCATTACTATTGGTAGAATCCAGTCCTTTTAAACGATATGCTTTTCCAAATTGACCTATATAGCTTTCTCCTATCGAATATTTTCCTAAAGAGGACTGATAAGAGCCTTCAACATTACTAAACTGTAAAGCTTCCGATTTTGGAATTACAGAACCTGAACCATGAGAAACGATTGCTTTGTGTAGTATTTTATCATTTTTCAGATCATAAATGAAATAGCGATATTTCCCTGAAGGAATTTTAAAATTAATAAACACAGCCAGCTCCTGATTGTACTCTTTCTCTTTGATATAGTCTTTAATCTCAGAAACTTTTGCTTTAGGCAGACCTAAAGTATTCAACTGCTGAGAATCAGCTTTTGAACAGGAAATTAAAAATAATAAAAGAAAAAGAAAAGGTTTCATCATTGTGTGTTCTGTTATTCTATAATCATCCCATCTTTCATGACGAGCTTCCGGTCTGTAATTTCAGCTAAGTTCGGATTATGGGTTACAATCACAAAGGTTTGATTGTACTTGTCTCTCAGATCAAAAAATAACCTGTGGAGATCATCCGCATTTTTTGAATCCAGGTTTCCTGTTGGCTCATCTGCAAAGATGATTTTTGGTGAATTGATTAAAGCTCTTGCTACGGCCACCCTCTGAGCTTCTCCACCGGAAAGCTGATTGGGCTTATGATTCAGCCTCTGCTCTATTTTTAAGTCTTCAAACAAAGCGTAGGCCTTTTCTATAGCTTCTCTTTCATTGGCTCCTGCAATTCTCGTAGGAAGCAATACGTTTTCCAGAGCGGTAAACTCCGGAAGAAGCTGATGAAACTGAAATACAAAACCAATATTCTGATTTCTGAATTTTGATAGCTGTTTGTCATTCATATTAATAAATGATTCTCCTGCGATCGCAATTTCAGTATCATATTTACCGGAATGGGTAGGATGATCAAGTGTTCCCAGAATCTGCAGCAACGTAGATTTACCTGCTCCCGATTCTCCTACAATAGAAACAACTTCTCCTGTTTTGATATGAATATCAACTCCTTTCAGTACTTCTAAATTTCCATAAGATTTATGGATATTTCTCGCTTTAATCATGATTCAAAAATACTAATTTGATTTTGAATTCCATAAAGAACAACCATGATAATTCCAAAAAAATAACATGTAATAACCATAAAACCTTTCAGTATGAAAAGTTTTATCATTTTCCAGGATCTCACATTAAAAATTGATCCCAGTTCTTCATTTATGGTAAAACGGAAATGAGTTTAAGTATAGTTACTTTCCAGGTAAAGGAGAGGCATTTATTTTTAGCAAAATCTATTTTACTGTCCGGTATACAAAAAAGCCTCCCAATTTGGGAGGCTTAGGTATTCTAAATTAGAAAATTACAGTAACAATGTTAATGGATTTTCTAAATATGTTCTTAATGTCTGTAAGAATTGAGCACCTGTAGCACCGTCAACTACTCTGTGGTCACATGCCAATGAAAGTTTCATAGTGTTTCCTACTACAATCTGACCATTCTTAACGATTGGTTTCTCAATGATTGCTCCTACTGAAAGGATGGCAGAGTTGGGTTGATTGATGATACTTGTAAAGGTCTCGATTCCGAACATTCCCAGGTTAGAAATAGAGAATGTAGAACCTTCCATTTCATTCGCTTTAAGGCCTTTGCTCTTAGCTCTTGAAGCCATATCCTTAACAGATGCGGAGATTTGAGTATAAGACATCTGATCAGTATTCTTCAATACAGGAACCACCAATCCGTCAGGAATAGCAACTGCTACACCAATATTGATGTTTCCTCTGTGGATGATCTTATCTCCCGCCCAGCTTGAATTTACCTGTGGGTGTTTTCTTAAAGCAATGGCAGTTGCTTTAATGATCATATCGTTGAATGAAATCTTCGTATCCGGAATAGAGTTGATCTCTTTTCTTGCTTCGATAGCCTTATCCATGTTGATCTCAACCATCAGATAATAGTGAGGAGCAGAGAATTTACTTTCAGAAAGACGTTTTGCAATGATGTTTCTTACCTGTGAGTTTGGAGTCTCTGTATCTTCTCCCTGAACGAAGTTTACTGCAACCTGGGCAGCAGCACTTGCAGCAGGAGCTGAAGCGGCTGGTTTAGCAGCAGGCTGATAGTTTTCGATATCTTTTTTAACGATTCTTCCGTTTTCTCCGGAACCTTGAACGGCATTGATGTCAACTCCTTTATCCTGAGCCATTTTCTTAGCTAATGGAGAAATTGCCACTCTGTCAGAAGATGAAGTATTAGCAGCCGGGGAAGCTTTTTCTTCAGTTTTAGCTTCTGTTTTTTGTTCAGCCGGTTTTTCTGATGCCGGAGCAGAAGCTTTAGGAGCTCCTACCGCTGAAACATCTGTTCCTTCAGGACCAATAATAGCCAGTACGGAATCAACCGGAGCAGCACCACCTTCTTCTACACCCTGCTTCAATAGTACTCCGTTGAATTCTGATTCGAAATCCTGTACTGCTTTATCTGTTTCGATCTCAGCAAGAAGGTCGCCTTCTTTTACTGTATCACCCACATTTTTGTGCCATTTAGCCACCTTCCCTTCTGTCATTGTATCAGAAAGTCTTGGCATTGTAATCACTTCTACTCCTGCCGGAACTTCCGCTGAAGCAGTTTCCACAACTTCTGTTTTAGGCTGTTCTTCTGATTTTTTTTCTTCAGAACCGGCACTGGGAGCAGCAGCTCCGCCTGTTAATCCTGAAATATCTTCTCCTTCATTACCGATAATTGCTAAAACAGAGTCTACAGCAGCGGCACTACCTTCTTCTACACCTACGTATAAAAGAGTACCTTCTACTTCAGATTCGAAATCCTGAACTGCTTTGTCAGTTTCAATTTCAGCTAAAATATCTCCTTCCTTTACTTTATCTCCTACTTTTTTATGCCATTTCGCCACTTTACCTTCCGTCATAGTGTCGGAAAGGCGGGGCATCGTAATTACTTCTGCCATAATTTATTTTAATTTGAAAATTTAGCAATCTGAAAATTTGAAAATTAAAAAAGGACATACTCTATCACATTTTCAAATTCTCAAACTGTCAAATTAACTCATTATCTTTTAGTTTTCTAATTTGTCTAAGAACGGATAATCTTCCTGAGCATATACATACTCATAGATTTTCTCAGCGTCCGGATATGGAGAGTTCTCCATGAATTCGATGCATTCTTCAACGAAGTCTCTTGACTTGTTGTCGATAGTTTCCAATTCTGCTTCTGTAGCCCATCCGTTTTCAAGAATTCTGTGTTTTACCAATTCGATTGGGTCATCATTCTTATGAATTGCCACTTCTTCTTTAGATCTGTATGGTTCAGCATCAGACATTGAGTGACCTCTGTAACGGTAAGTTCTTGCTTCAATGAATGTAGGCCCGTCTCCTCTTCTTGCTCTTTCAATAGCCTCGTAAGCTGCTTCAGCTACTTTTACAGGATCCATTGCATCTACAGCAAGGCAAGGCATTTCATATCCTAATCCTAATTTATAGATATCTTCGTGGTTGGCTGTTCTTTTTACAGAAGTTCCCATTGCATATTGGTTGTTTTCTACCACAAATACTACAGGAAGCTTCCAGTTCATTGCCATGTTGAATGTTTCATGTAGTGAACCCTGTCTCGCAGCACCATCTCCAAAGAAACAGATGTTTACTGCTTTTCTGTCGAAATATTTATCTGCAAAAGCAATACCTGCTCCTAAAGGAATTTGTCCTCCAACAATACCATGACCTCCGTAGAAACGGTGCTCTTTGCTGAAAATGTGCATAGATCCACCCATACCTCCGGATGTACCTGTAGCTTTACCACAAAGTTCAGCCATGATTCTCTTAGGATCTACTCCCATCGCCATTGGATGGATGTGGCATCTGTAAGCAGTGATCATACTGTCTTTTGTAAGATCCATTGCATGTGTAAATCCGGCAGGGATTGCTTCCTGACCGTTATACAAATGTAAAAATCCTCTGATCTTTTGTTTTAGGTAAAGAGAACGGCATTTGTCTTCAAACCTTCTCCACATTGTCATATCTTCATACCACTTCAGGTATACCTCTTTAGAAAATTCTTTCATGTGTTAGCTCTTGCTTTTTTATGATGAAATAGTTGAGCAAAATTATGAAAAAAACTTTGTTTTTATTGTATGCATAAGTAACTTTTCATTTTTTCTCTAAAATCTATTTGCAGGCGGAACGGATTATTCTTAATTTTCGACCCTCAGAAAGGCTCATGCAACAGCATTTTTACAGTTATTTTCTTATTGCTGTATCTGAAAAATCATCCTGTATATGTAGCTTTCCGAAAACAATCAATGAAATAAGGCCATCATAAAACATTACATTTTCCTTTCCGTCTCTATTCATCTTTAATTATTGTTAACATACCTTTTGGTTATTTCAACAGCTTGTTTTGTTGTGAAAATTCCGTCAATTTCAACTTTCTGTCTTCGATATTGTTAACAAAACCGCCATGCAATTTTGTCGTTTCAGCTTTAATTTCTTTCCACTCCTTATCTGCCATAAATTTATCCCGCAGTTGTTTTCATTGTGCCTTCATCTTTCCACTCAAGGAGATAGACAAATTCTGTTTTTTCATTGAATTCCGATTCCCAGATGCCAATAATATGAAAGCCGTATTTTTCCATGATCCTGAGTGCATGATCCCTGAACCGGTCCAGAAATACCTGTCTGTTTTAAAAATAAGCACATTAAAATTATTTTATGATCTGAAAATCACTAACATCCACAATGGTTTACGTCCCTACTTCACTTTTTTACAGCTTCATTTCACTTGTTTTCTGGTCTTATAGTATTATATTTGATGCTTAAACCTGAATATGGAAGAAACACCGTCTCCACTGCTGCTCAGAATATCAAAAGTCATTTCTGATTTTTTTAATCCCCTGACTTCATTGATTATATTTTTCATCTATATGAGTGTCAGAGAATACTCCCTTAAGGAATCACTCCTCTATTTCGTTCCTGTATTATTAATGATCATTGTCCCTGTAGTCATATGGCTGATCTGGAATGTAAAAACAGGAAGATATACCAATATGGATGTCTCTAACAGGGTTCAGCGCAAAACACTGTACATATTCATTGCGGCCTGTGTAGTGACCTATCTTATTTTTAATTATGTCAGAAACGGGTATATTGATCTTGTTATGCTGTTTATTTTAATACTGCTTTTCACTCTTCAGATCAGTAACTTTTTTATTAAAAGTTCAATGCATACGGCTTTCAATATATTTGTAGCCGCATTATTTTTCACATTGGACTGGAAAATGGGTCTTATATGGCTGGGCATTGCTATTCTGGTCGGAATCACCCGGGTTATCTTAAAAAGACACACCGTAAAAGAAGTATTTATGGGAGCCGGAATAGCTTTTATGGTATCTTTTCTTTATCTTTATTGCAATATTCAATTTCAACATTAGAACTCTATATGAAAATTAATCATCTTACTTCCGCAGAGGAAAACTTTATGAAGCTGTTTTGGAAAATGGAATCTTTCTATCTGAAGGACGTTATGGAGCAGCATCCCGAACCCAAGCCCCACCAGAATACGGTATCTACCTATTTGAAAATACTGGTTGAAAAGGGATATCTGTCTACTGTAAAAGAAGGGAGAATATTCAAATACACCGTACTTGTTCCTTTGGAAGAATATAAAAAATTTCTGCTGAAAGAACTTTCCCACAATTTCTTTAATGATTCTGGTAAAGAGATTCTGGACTTTTTATTCGTTGAGAAATTAATATCCCAAAACGACCTTACCGGATATTTTGATCTTAAGATCGAGATGAAACCAACAAAAGCAGAAGAACCTGCGTTCGAATATGCCAATGAGGTACTGAGTCCTAAAAAAGAGAAAAAAACAAAAGGAAAGGAAAAGGAAAAAGACAAGGAGAAAAAGAAAAAAAAGAAAAAAGATTCATAGGAATTACCCCAACACCAAATCATGAAATCAAAATTTTACGAAACCCTAAGCCGGGCTTATGAAACAGTCTTCTGCTATCCTTTGGTTTTAACAATGGCTTTATTGGCTTCTGCAGGTGCCATCTGCATTGTTGAAAGTAATGCAGAACAATCCACAGCCTATACAAAATTCACAATCTGTGCAGGCATGGGAATTTCCCTGATGTTTGCTATGAAAATGCTTTCACAGAGAATAGGAAAAGAGCTGCTGTTACAAATTTCAGGAATCGCTTTCCTTATCGGGTTCTATTTCATTCTGCCGGATAAACAGAGAAACTTTACTGACGTCCATTTTTACATTATTGCAGTAACTGCGCTTCTCACCCACCTTCTGGTGTCTTTCATCCCGTTTTTAGAAAAGAATAAAGAATCTGGATTCTGGCAGTATAATAAGAATCTTTTTGTTAACATCTTCCTTACAGCCGTATTTACAGGTATACTGACTGGAGGTGTTGAACTGGCCATCCTGGCAGTTGACAAACTTTTTGATTTCAATTTCAACGACAAAGTTTATACAGATACTTTTTTTGTTCTTGCCATTTCCGGAAGCTGTTTTATTTTTCTTCTATTTAATGAAAAAGGAATAAGCAACCTTGAAAAAGAGAGCGCTTATCCCGTTGTTCTGAAATTCTTCACTCAGTTTATACTGATTCCTTTACTGCTTATTTATGCAGCCATACTTTATTTTTATTCATTTAAAATCCTGATCAACTGGGAGCTTCCGAGAGGTTGGGTTTCTTATCTGGTCTTAGCCTATAGCATTGTGGGTATTTTGGCATTGCTTCTTGTTTATCCCCTGAGGGCGGAAAATGCAAAATCCTGGGTCAGAATATTTTCCAAAGCATTCTATTATACCATTATTCCTTTGATTATTTTGCTTTTTACGGCTATTTTCACAAGAATTTTAGAATATGGGTATACAGAACCAAGATATTTTGTTCTTCTGCTCGCTTTATGGCTTTTAAGTACCGTTGTTTATTTTATATCGGGCAAAAGAGCTACCATTAAATTTATCCCGGTCAGCTTATTTTTATTTGGAACTTTTGCATTAATCTTCCCTTATTTCAATGCTTTCAGTGTAGCAAAAAGAAGTCAGAAAAATGAACTTTTAAAGGTGTTGAATCAACATCAGCTGATACATAACGGTAAATTAGATTTTCAGAAGAAAATTACCGATACGGTGCGTAATGAGATTGCAGATAAATTTGAATTTCTGGCTGAAAGAAAACAGAATGAGTTTTTATACGCCTTTCTGAATAAAAAAGACCAAACTGAGCTGGCTGACACCATGGAAAACGGTAATTTTTACAGCATAAGAAATACCATTCAGAACAAATTTACAAATGTTCAAAAAACGTCAAAAGATATATGGCATGAAACCATGCGGCTCGTTATTACCTCTGAAAAGCCAGCTATAGAAATCGGCAGCTATCAATATCTTCTCAACTTTACTCCTAATAAAAGAGACCCTCAGAAACTTAATGGCGACACCTTCGAAGTAACAAACCTTTTAGAAAAACAGTCATCATTGAAATTAAAATTAAATGATGAGGAAATAGATTTTGGTCCGCAGGTGATGAAACTGCTTGAGCAAAACAAAAATAAAACCGGTATCGTAAAAGTCCCGGATATTTCTATGGAATCTGATCTGGGAAAATACCATATCAAATTTATTCTTAATGAAATTGTGCGGGAGAAATTCCCTTATGATAATCACATCAGCATTTACTATGAAAATGCTTATTTACTGATAAAACTAAAGTAATAAGTACAGTAAAAAAGTAAACTGCTCCGGCTCCGAAGCAGTTTATTTTTTTTATTCAGTTTATAATCTGTAATTCCGATTAAAGTATAATCACTACAGGAGTTCAACTGAAATATATGTCATAAAAAAAGCGGCTAAAAAGCCGCTTCATATTTTTACCAACGATTTCCGCCTCCGCCACGGTTGTTACCATAGCCTCCGCCTCTATTATTGTTGTTACCATAACCTCCACCTCTGTTGTTATCGAAGCTTCTTCTAGGTTTTTCTTCTCTTGGCTTAGCTTCAGATACGTTTAGAGTTTTTCCGTTGAATTCTTTTTGGTTAAGAGCTTCAATAGCCTGCTTTCCTTCTTCATCACCCATCTCTACGAAACCGAAACCTCTGGAACGACCAGTTTCTCTGTCTGTAACGATTTTAGCTGATGATACATCTCCAAATTCTGCGAATAGATCGTGCAACTCATACTCTTTAGTTGCGTAATTGATGTTTGAAACAAAAATGTTCATTTTGAATAAATTAAAAAATTAATAAAAATTTGGTATATAAAAGAAAAACAACATAAATTAATGAACAAATATTGATTCCAAATATAAACGTATGCAAGATACAATTAAAAATTTCAAATCAAAGCTTTTTTTAAGTATTTCTCACATTATGTTGAATCCAAAAACCTAAATCGATTGAAAAAGAATAAAAAATAATCGTTTTTCAATAAATTTTTATTGATATTTGTATTTAATTAAAATACAGATAAGATGAAAAACATAAAAAATTCTTTCTGCTCTACCATTGTAAACCGGATCAAATTCATAGGTTCAACTAAAAACAAACCAACAATATAAGTATGTCGATTATTGTAAACCTTGACGTCGTCATGGCGAAAAGAAAAATGTCCCTCAATGAACTCTCCGAAAAAGTAAACCTTACCCTCTCTAACCTTTCTATATTAAAGACAGGAAAAGCAAAAGCAATCCGATTCAGTACTCTGGAAGCCATTTGCAAAGCTCTGGACTGCCAGCCGGGCGAAATTTTAGAATATAAAGAATAATATCGTGTCGAAAAAAATCAGGATCTTTGTATTTCAGATTTTCATCACCAATCTTCAACTGATATGAAACAGCATACCACCAATTACACCAATACTTTTATTGAAGTAGCTGAAGACTGCCCGGCTTCCCATGCCCAGATCCCTCCTGAAAAGAAGGAAAAAACCCTGGCGAATCTTCAATATGAAAAACTTATAAAAAGCCCTTATCGATATACATCAGACGATATTATCTTTGAGTGCTTTGCCATCAAAAATGATCTTTCAGAAAATGAAAAGGAAGAAGCAAGAAATCTTTTTTTTTCTAAAGGTCAGGCCTGCATGAGATCTTCGCCTTTAACTAAAAGATACGGGTTCGGAATTCACCATAATGAAGAAGGAAAAATTGCCCTTTACGCTGTGGAAAGTGAAGACTATCGGAGATTCTTACAGGATGCATCAGTCAAAAAGACAAAAGCAATGCGTTCCAAAAGAAAATGATTGAGAAAATGAATGATTCTTTTCAGATCAATAAATACTTTTTCTATTGATCACATCAGCATTTAACAGTAAATTTGTGGTATAAATTATTTAAAAACATGAACTATCATACGAGAAAATGGGTAAAACCGGAAGATTTAAATCCTAACCACTCTCTTTTCGGAGGAAGACTCCTGCAATGGATTGATGAAGAAGCAGCCTTATATGCTATTATTCAGCTTGAAAACACAAAAGTGGTCACCAAATTCATTTCTGAAATCAATTTTGTAAGCTCTGCCAAACAGGGTGATATTATAGAGATAGGTATTGAAGCCACTCATTTCGGTTCTTCTTCTATTACCTTAAGATGTGATGTCCGGAATAAAATGACCCATCAGACTATCATCACTGTTGAAAAAATCGTAATGGTAAATCTTGACAGTGACGGAAACCCGGCTCCTCATGGTAAAACACAGATCGAATTTGTAAAAGACAGGCTAAACAGCGGACAATGAAAATTTTTATCAAAAACATGGTCTGCAACAGGTGTATCGCTGCTGTAGAAAACATCTTTAATACTTCAGACATCAAAACAACCTCCATTATTCTCGGTGAAGTAGAAACGGAAACGGAAGTTTCAGCTGAAAAAATGCAGGACCTTGAGAAAAAACTGCTTGACACAGGCTTTGAGAGAATCATGGATTCTGCACATCAGCTTGCAGAAAAGATCAAAAACCTGATTATTGTAAAAATAAGCGAGCTTGATATTGATGAAAACTTCCTTCTTTCTGAGTTTTTAAGTTCAAAGCTTCATAAAGACTATAGTTCACTTTCCAAAACATTCTCACAAAATGAGAATATTACCCTGGAACAGTTTTTCATCCTTCAAAAGATCGAAAAGGTAAAAGAGCTGCTTCTGTACAATGAATTCAACCTTACTGAAATTGCGGGAAAGCTTGGCTATAAAAGCGTTCAGCATCTTTCTTCCCAGTTCCGTAACACCACCGGATTTACCCCTACGGAGTTTAAGAAACTGAAAGAGCACAACCGAAAGTCATTGGATAACCTCTAGAAGTTTGAGCATGGGAGAGCTTGAGAGTAATGAAAGATTATTCAAAAGCCTTCCTACTGCGTACGCTCTATTTTCCAGAAAAACCTTTCACTTTTCAATCTCAAAATCTCTCCATCCCTCCTTTCAATCCTACCCCCTTCACATTTACTTCCCATTCTAAATTCTATAACTATTATCCTTAAATTTATAACAACCTTACAATTTCATTTTGGAAATTTGTACTATAAATTTAGAATCATGGAACAACAGTATAAAATACTTGGAATGACCTGTTCCGGCTGCCAGAAAAAAATATCCAATCAGCTGAACAGTGTTGAGGGGGTAACAGCCGACGTTAATCTGGAAAATCATATAGCAACCATCACTTCTGAGCATAAAATTGAGCTATCCGCCTTAAATAATGCTTTAGCTGAAATAGGAAAATACAGACTGGAAGATCCGGATCAGCCGGAAAACACCTTTATAAAACCTCAGGACCGGGTATCCCCGTCTTCAGTGTATTATTGCCCAATGGAATGTGAAGGGGAAAAGGTATACTTTAAACAGGGAGAAAGATGTCCCGTATGCAAAATGTATCTGGTTCCTATTGAGGAAAAAACAGCTAAAGACCCTAACCATAAGCCTACTTATTCATCCGCCAATCTTCCCGGGAATTTTAAAGACAGTATTGGAAAATATTACTGTCCGATGTTTTGTGAAGGTGATAAAGTTTATGATGAAAAAGGAGACTGCCCCGTATGTCATATGCATCTGGAAGAAATCACAGATGATCTTGTAAAAAATGCAAAATCTCATTCTCATTCTCATTCTCATTCTCATTCTCATTCTCATTCTCATTCTCATAATCATAGCCACAACCATCACCACCACAATCACCATCATGAAACGCCAAAAGTTACTGATGAAATGGCCGGCCGATACTATTGCCCGATGTATTGTGAAGGTGACAAAACTTATGATTCAAATGTAGGATGTCCGGTTTGCGGAATGGATCTGGTAAAATACCCCGAAAAGAAAACCGCAAAATACACCTGCCCCATGCACCCCGAAATCATCCGTGATGAACCGGGAGACTGCCCGATCTGCGGAATGGATCTGGTAAGAATGCCGGATTCCGGTGAGGAAGAAGAAGATGAAACTTACAACATCCTGAAAAGGAAATTCATAATCTCACTAGCCTTTACCATCCCTGTTTTCATTCTTTCCATGGGGGGAATGTTTATCAACTTCCCGTTCTCACATCAGATCCAGGGGTTTATTGAGTTGGCATTTACCCTTCCGGTGATGTTTTATTCCGGCTGGTTCCTGTTGAAAAGAGGCTGGACTTCTTTTAAAACATGGAATCTTAATATGTTCAGTCTTATTGCCCTGGGAGTTGCAGCTGCATTTATATTCAGTATTGTTGCTTTGGTTTTTCCGGATATCATCCCTCACGAAATCCGTGGGCACAATCACGAAATCCCATTGTATTTTGAGGCAGTCTGTGTTATTTTAACATTGGTCATTTTAGGTCAGCTTATGGAAGCTGCAGCACATAAAAAAACAGGAAATGCCATCAAGGAACTCATGAATCTTTCACCTGATGAAGCCAACCTTATGGTAAACGGAGAAGAAAAAAGAGTTCTTCTTTCGCAAGTGAAAATCGGAGATTTCTTAAAAGTAAAACCGGGTGAAAAAATTCCGGTTGACGGAAAAATTGTAGAAGGAAATTCGATAGTAGACGAAAGTATGATTACAGGAGAACCTGTTCCGGTTGAAAAAACGATTGACGACAAAGTGTCTTCGGGAACCCTCAACGGCAATCAGGTATTCATTATGAAAGCTGAAAAGGTAGGCGACGAAACCTTACTTTCCCAGATCATTAAAATGGTGAATGAAGCCAGCCGAAGCAAAGCTCCTATTCAGAAACTGACGGATAAAGTTTCAAAAGTTTTCGTCCCGGTGGTGATCCTAATCGCAGTACTTACCTTTGTTTTATGGCAGTTCTTCGGGCCCGAAGGAAAAAGAAGTTTATTTGCCTTCGTAAATGCTGTTGCAGTGCTGATCGTAGCATGTCCGTGTGCTCTTGGACTGGCAACCCCCATGTCTCTGATGGTAGGAATCGGGAAAGGTGCCAAAAATGGTATTCTGATCAAGAACGCTGAAGCCCTGGAACAGATGAATAAGGTGAATGTACTGATTACTGATAAAACCGGTACACTTACAGAAGGAAAACCATCTGTAGAGTATATTGAAACAACCAATAACGGAGAAAGAAATCAGATTTTAAAGCTGGCTTTTTCATTAAATCAAAATTCGGAACATCCACTTTCCAATGCTGTGATCAAAAAGGCTAAGGATGAAAATATAGCTGCAGAAAAAGTAGATCAGTTCGAAAATATTTCAGGAAAAGGAGTTAAAGGAAAAATCAATGGTAAGACAGCTTACCTGGGTAATGAAAACCTTCTTACTTCACATCAGATAAGGATTCCTGATAGCTTAAAACAAAAAGCTGTAGAAGTACAGTCTAAAGCGCATACGATTTCCTATATCGCAGAAGATCAGGAGGTATTAGGATTTATCAGTTTTACGGATAAGATCAAAGAAAGCTCTAAAAAAGCGGTAAAACAGCTGATGAACGAAGGTATTGACGTCATTATGATGACCGGTGACAATGAGCACACTGCCAAAGCTGTGGCTGAAGAATTGGGAATCAGACATTTTAAAGCAAACTGCCTTCCTGAAGACAAACTGAATGAAGTCAAAAGATTACAACAACAGGGTAAAATCGTAGCCATGACCGGAGACGGAATTAATGACTCTCCTGCCCTTGCCCAGTCTGATGTAGGAATTGCCATGGGAACAGGAACCGATGTTGCTATTGAAAGTGCAGAAATTACTTTACTGAAAGGTGATATTCTTGGCGTTGCAAAAGCAAAGCTCTTAAGCGAGAAGCTTCTTAAAAACATCAAAGAAAACTTATTCTTCGCATTTATATATAATGTACTGGGAGTTCCTGTAGCGGCAGGATTATTGTATCCATTCTTTGGGATTCTGTTATCACCGATGATTGCCGCTGCTGCCATGAGCTTCAGTTCCTTATCTGTGATTCTGAATTCACTACGGTTAAACTCAGTGGATCTGGATATAAAATAAAAATATGAAAAAAGAAAATCTTTACATAGGGTGCTCGGGATTTTATAATAACGACTGGAAAGGGTCTTTATATCCTGAAAATGCTCCGAGTAAAGATTTTCTTTCTTTGTATGCCAACGTTTTTAATGCTGTAGAGATCAATTCCACCTTTTACAGGAAACCTACTGCCAAAACCCTTTCAAAGTGGTATGATGAAACTCCTGATCAGTTCAGGTTTTTTATTAAAATTCCCAAATTAATTACCCACCAAAACCGGTTTGCAGAATCTAAGGAAGAAATTACAGCATTCTGTGAACATATTCGGACTCACCTTAAAGATAAACTTTCGGGTTTTTTATACCAGCTTCCTCCTTCTTTTAAAAACACTTCCCAGCATCAGGAACTCATCATCAAAAACCTTGATCTCAACTACCTGAATGTTATAGAATTCCGCCATGAATCCTGGTGGGAGCAGGAAATATTTGATCTTTTAAAAGATATCGGCGTTGTTTTTTCAGGAGTAAGCTTTCCGGGTAATCTTCCGGAAGAAGTTATCATCAATCATCCTGAAGTACTTTATTACAGGCTCCACGGGAAACCTATTCTTTATAAGTCTGAATACAGCACTGACTTCCTTAATCATCTTGCAGAAAAAATCAATGACTCTCAACATACAGCTTATATTTTTTTTAATAACACCTGGGGAACTTCTGCCGTTAAAAATGCTTTGTATCTAAAAGAGATTTTAGATTAGATACTTCTGACAGACTACTCACTCATAAAATTCCGGCACTGTCAAAAATTACTTTGACCAGCAGATCCGGATTTAAAAACTAATAATTCCCAAAGAAAGGAAGAATATTGTTATGCTAATAAAAATAGAGAAAAACTATCGCTTTAGCATTTATAAATGTTAATATTTAACAAAACCGAAACCGTAACTTCCCAATCATCCTATTACCAAAAATTTGCCTTAAAATAAAGTTCTTAAAATAACCTTAAAAAGATAAAAAACAGCTTCGAGTGGCATATATTTTGTTAACATTCAATCGTTATTTTTAACGATTTTTAACAATTTAAATTTTCCATCACATTTATGAGAAAAATTTTTGCGGGAAGGTCAAAAAATAAGACTCTTCTCGGGATGTTTGCATTGATGAGTGCAACTTCAGTTTTATTGAACAGCTGTAATTTCAAGAATGATGTGAATGATTCCATCCATTCACAGGAACATCCCACCGCAAACCCCGTCCCCAAAACGGATGATGAAAGTGTAGATTCTGACAAAAGAGTGATCTACCTTACCTTTGACGACGGCCCCAATCAGGGAACGGAAAATCTTCTTAAAATACTTGATAAAAGAAATGTCTGCGCAACCGCCTTTCTGGTGGGCAAACATGCCTATGGAAGCACCAGGCAGAAAAATGACCTTGAGCTCCTTAAGAAAAATCCCTTGATAGAACTGGCCAATCACAGTTTTACACATGCTCATAACAAATACACGGATTTTTATAAGAATGCCGATGCTGTTGTTCATGATTTTGACATTGCTAAAGACAGCCTGAAGCTGTATGATAAAATAGCAAGAACTCCGGGCAGAAATATCTGGAGACTCAATAATATTAACGTTACTGATATTAAAAGCACTACTGCAGCGGCTGACGGCCTTAAGAAAGCGGGATATAAAGTCATCGGCTGGGATCTGGAATGGAGACCTTCCCAGAAAATGACACTGAAAGGAACTCATGAAGCCATGCTTAAAAAAGTAGACAGCATTTTCCTTAACGACCTGGAAAAAACTTCAAGACACCTTGTGTTCCTTACCCATGATCAGTATCTGAGAGATGCAGATTCCATCAACGAACTGGATCTGTTTATTGAAAAACTTCAGAAGAGCAACAAGTTTGTTTTCAGAAAGATTTCTCAATATCCAAAAATCAATGAAGTGCTGAATTGATTTTTGCAAAAAGTATCCTGTAAAACGTTTCATGATTAGCTACTGTCAGCTAAATTTCGGAAATTTGCATTTATGAGTATTAAAGAAAATTATCAGGCTATAAAAAATCAACTTCCTGCAGAAGTTCAGCTGGTTGCTGTTTCAAAAACACATCCGGCTTCTGCTGTACAGGAAGCATATGATCTGGGACAGAAAGTATTTGGCGAAAATAAAGTTCAGGAACTGATGGAAAAAGCGCCCTTACTTCCTGAAGATATTCAATGGCACCTGATCGGTCATTTACAGACCAATAAAGTAAAGTATATTGCTCCGTTCATAGATACGATCCAAAGTGTGGATTCTGAAAAGCTACTGACTGAAATCAACAAAGAGTCAGGTAAGAACAACAGAATGATTAAAGTTCTTCTTCAGGTAAAAATTGCTGCTGAAGATACAAAATTCGGGCTTGAAATATCAGAGGCCAAAAATCTGTTCCACCAGTACCTTGCCGGAAAATATCCAAATACGGAAATTACAGGCCTTATGGGAATGGCAACGTTTACGGATGACAAGCAACAGGTCAGAAAAGAATTTTTAATTCTAAAAGGACTTTTCGATGAATTAAATCAACTAAAAACACTGAATACCTTATCAATGGGAATGAGTGATGATTTTCCGGTGGCTATTGAATGCGGGGCTAACTCGGTAAGGGTAGGATCTGCAATTTTTGGAAGAAGAGACTATTCAATATAGAATTTTTAGGTACAGTTTTTGCTAATAATTGAAACAAAAAATTTAAATTTGCAACTATGCAAAAAATCCTTATAGTAGAAGACGAAAAAGCAATCTCGGGAGTACTTCACAGTATTCTTTCGGATGAACTTACAGATTATGAATTTGTTATCGCCGAAGACGGCCTTGAAGGTTACAAACAGGTAGAAAAAGAAGATTTCGCACTGGTGATTTCTGATATTAAGATGCCTAAACTTTCGGGAACTGAGCTTTTAAAACAAAGTCTTGCCCTAAAACCTGAAACTACTTTTATCATGATCTCGGGACACGCAGACATCGATTCTGCCGTTTCTTGTCTGAAAGAGGGTGCATATGATTTCATTTCCAAGCCAATTGACATCAACAGACTGATCACCAGTGTGAAAAATGCTTTAGCAAAGGAATCTCTGAAGAAAGAGAACAAAAATCTTCAGACAGAAAATAAAACTTTAAAGAAAAAAGTAAATAAAAAATACCAGATGATCGGTACTTCTCCTGCTCTTCAAAAGATCCAGGATATGATCGAAAAGGTAGCTGCTTCTGATGCCAGAGTTCTGATCACAGGACCTAACGGTGCCGGAAAAGAACTGGTAGCTCATGCCATCCACAATCAGAGTGACCGTGCAAGAGGACCAATGGTAGAGGTAAACTGTGCCGCTATCCCATCTGAACTTATTGAATCTGAACTTTTCGGACACGTAAAAGGATCTTTTACCGGTGCGATCAAAGATAAGCAGGGAAAATTTGAGCAGGCCAACGGAGGTACTATTTTCCTTGATGAGATTGGTGATATGAGCCTTATCGCTCAGGCTAAGGTATTGAGAGCCCTTCAGGAGAGTAAAGTTTCTCCTGTAGGAAGTGATAAAGAAATAAAAGTTGACGTAAGGGTAATTGCGGCAACCAATAAGAATATGCAGAAAGAAATTGAAGAAGGTAAATTCAGAGAAGACCTTTATCACAGACTTTCCGTGATTGAAATTTATGTTCCGCCATTGGATGAAAGAAAAGAAGATATCAAGTTGTTGGTTGAGCATTTCTCCGGTATGATTGCTGATGAACATGGTACTGCAGTGAAAAAGTTTGATGATAAAGCTGTTGATGCTTTAAAAGCTCTTTCCTGGACTGGAAATATCAGAGAATTAAGGAATGTCGTAGAAAGATTAATCATTCTTGGTGGGAACACTGTTTCCGAAAGTGACGTTGCAAGTTTTGTAAGGAAATAATTTAGCGATTATTCACCATAAATTATAAAAATTTGCAGTTGATCACTGCAAATTTTTTTTTGCTCTGTTTCAAATTATAAACTATATGAATCTTAAAATATTATGAACTTTTTAAACAAAAACTATACAAAAGAATGCCTGACTTTGGCTCTGCCTGTGATGCTTACCCAGGTGGGGCAGGTTTCAGTAAATTTATTCGATAATATTATTGTCGGAAAACTTCTGGGTGCCGATGCACTGGCATCCGTTTCATTGGGAAATGCTGTTTTTTTCTCCATATTTGTGCTGGCACTCGGATTTTCGTTTGCTATTCCGCCATTGGTTTCAGAAGCACATTCCAGAGAAGATCATGCAACCATCAATTCTGTTTTCAGCCATGGTTTTGTGATCAACATGTCTGTAGGAATTATCCTGATGGCAGTACTGCTTTTAGCGATGCCTCTGCTCTATCACTCCGGACAGCCGGCCAAGATCATTCCTGACACGGTAAGCTTTTTAAGCATCATGGTGATCAGTATGATCCCGTTTATGGCATTTCAGACGCTCCGTGAAGTCTCCGAAGGGTTATCTTATACGATTGGAGTGACCAAAGCAACGATTATTGCCAATATCATCAATATTGCTTTAAACTATGTGTTCATCAAAGGGCTTTGGGGAATACCTCCAATGGGCGTAAAAGGATCTGCCCTGGCCACTCTGATCTCCAGAATTTTCATGGTGGTTTTCCTTTACTTCGTATTGTTGAAAGAGAAAAGAACGAGACGTTATATCAAAGATTTTTCATTGAAAATACAGGACTTCTCTAAGAAAATGTTTGATAAAATGATTAAACTAGGATTGCCTACCGCTTTACAGATGTTCTTTGAAGTAACCGCTTTTGCCGGTGCTGCATTTATCTGCGGATTGATCTCAGCTCATGATATTGCTTCTCACCAGATTGCTTTGAGCATGGCTTCTTTTACCTTTAACCTGTGTGTAGGATTCAGCGTAGCTTCTACAGTGATGATTGGCAGAAAGCTGGGTGAGCAGAATTTTGTTGAACTAAGAAAAGTCGGGATCAACAATCTGAAAATTGCCTTTATTTTCATGTGTATCTGTGGATTAGTATTTATCTTAGGCCGGAATATATTGCCTACTTTCTTCACCAAAAAAGAAGAAGTGGAGGTTATTACCCTGGCTGCAAAATTGATGATCATTGCAGCTTTATTCCAGCTTTCGGATGGAATTCAGGTGACAGCTTTAGGAATGCTGAGGGGTTTACAGGATGTGAAAATACCGTCTATCTATACCTTTATTGCCTATTGGATCATCACCATTCCTTTAGGGTATTTCTTCTGTGTAACATTGGAAATGGGAGCATTCGGAATGTGGATCGCTCTGGGATTAGGACTGACAGTATCGGCAATATTCCTTGTTAAACGATTTTTGAATATGTCTGCGAAAAGAATTAAGCAGAATGCATAAAAAGAAAATAGCTGTTTCAATTTGAGACAGCTTTTTTTATCCTCAAATCTAATCAATTCTCTTTCCTAAAATCTTCAGGCTTCTTTCCACACCATCCAAAACCGCTACATTTGGAAGGCTTCCCCAATCTTCAAACCCAAAGTATCTGAACAATTTCAAACTCGGTTCGTTATGAAGAAAGATAAGAGCAACCAGATTTTTTACACCAAATTTTCCGGCATTATCGATGCAATACTGAAGAATTTTTTTACCATACCCTTTCCCTCTGCAGCTTTCGTCCAGATAAATACTTACTTCTACCGTACCGTTATACGCTGCCCTTTCATGGAATGAACTGAAACTTACCCAACCAACGGTTTCCTTCTGGTCATCTTCAACCACCCAAAGTGGTCTTGTCTGAGGGTTATGTTCTTCGAACCATTTAAGTTTGCTTTCTACAGAGACTTCTTCCATATCTGCAGTCACCATCCTTGAAGCAATTGTTGAATTATATATGGCCACAATTTTATTTAAATCTGCCAATTCAGCATTCCTGAATTTTAATTTTTCCATTGAAATAATGCTCAACTTATTTTTATGCAAAAATAATAAATTTTAAAAACACCCCTGTAAAAACACAGTTAATTTATTTTATTTTTAATAATTGAAGCAAATGCACCCCTAAAAATACAGTCATTTTTTTAGAATACGCAAAGACGTAATAAATTTAAACTTTGAATATTTTTAAGGAGCAAGGAAAATTATTTCAAATCTTTCAAAATTCTATTTAAACTTCTTACTGTAATTCCTAAATAAGCCGCCATATCTTCTTTTGAAATATGGATATTCTGCTTAGCCTGCATTTGTAACAATTGTTTTAAAGTATGTTCTATCGTATATAACTGTTGATAGGATGCTCTGCTGGAAGTATTGATAATTCGCTCTGCAAAAGACTCTAAAAGAAGGTGGTTCAGTGCAAGATCATTTTTAATCAAAGCTTTAAAAACCTGAATCTTTACTGCATAGACTGTCACTTCATTGAGAGCTTCAATACTGCACAGACAATTTATATTTTTAATTAATTCCACTTCCCCGATGATTTCACCGCTTCCCAGAAACTCAACGATATATTCTTTTCCGTTTTCTTCGGCGAGAAAGCATTTGACAATCCCTTCTTTAATCATCATGACATGAGAAAGCTGATGATCCTGTACCAGTATTTTATCCCCCGCAGAAAAAGATTTTACTATAATATCATCACTCCTGTTCTGCTTTTTGTGCAGTTCATCAAGATAATTTAAAAATGTCTGGTTCGTCCTTAACATATTCTCCCGGGACAAATGTCCTTTTCTTATTGAGTTTTTATACTGAATTTTGCGGATAGAAAATTACAAAACAAAAATGAATAATCATATTACCACTATCGCCTTTGATGCAGATGACACCCTTTGGATCAACGAACCCTATTTTCGGGAAGCAGAAAAGGAATTTTGTATACTTCTTGAGGATTATCTTCCACAGCACTCAGTATCACAGGAGCTATTTAAAACAGAAATGCAGAATCTTCACCTTTATGGCTACGGAGTAAAGGGGTTTATGCTATGTATGGTTGAAACCATCGGCAGGGTTTCCAATAATACAGCGTCTTTGGAACTGGTCAACAAAGCGATTCAGCTCGGTCAGGAACTGCTACTAAAACCGATTGAACTTCTGGAAGGAGTAACAGAGACTCTGGAAAGCCTGAAAGGAAAATACAGACTGGTAGTTGCTACAAAAGGAGATTTGCTGGATCAGGAACGTAAACTGAAAAATTCCGGATTGCAGGAATATTTCCATCACATTGAAATCATGAGTGATAAAAAAGAAAATGACTATAAAAAGTTATTAAAGCATCTCGACTGTCAGCCTGAAAACTTTCTGATGCTTGGAAATTCAATAAAGTCGGATATTTTGCCGGTACTTGAAACAGGAGGATACGCAGCACACATTCCTTATCATGTGACGTGGAGCCATGAGCAGCATGATGTCAACTTAGAACATCCGAATTTTATGGAGCTGAAAAGTATTGATGAGATTCTGAAGCATCTTACCATTTAAACCGTTAAGATTTATTAAGCAGGTAAGATTATTAAGGTAAGCTTCGCTGTAAGAAATTTTACTTCCCAATTATATTTTAAGTAAAAAAAGAGACTGTTTACAGTAAAACAGTCTCTTTTGTCATTTATTTCTTCAGACACTTTTCAAGGAACTGATCCTGCTCCCATAAAAGGTGTAAGATATTTTCTTTCGCCTGGTAACCATGAGCTTCTTTAGGAAGAAGAACCATTTTTACCGGAGCACCCAGATTTTTCAAAGCCTGGAAGTATCTTTCCGTCTGCAGTGTGAAAGTTCCCGGGTTATTATCCGCATCACCGTGTATCAGGAGAAGCGGTGTTTTCATTTGATCCGCATGCATGAACGGAGACATTGTATTGTAGATCTCCGGAACATCCCAGTAGTTTCTCTGCTCACTCTGGAACCCGAACGGCGTAAGTGTCCTGTTATAAGCTCCACTCCTTGCAATACCACAGGCAAAAAGCTTGGAATGAGTCAGAAGGTTGGCCGTCATAAAAGCACCGTAAGAATGTCCTCCTACAGCCACTTTCTTTCTATCGATGTATCCTAACTTGTCTACAGCATCAATAGCAGCTTCAGCATTGGCCACAAGCTGAGGGATGAAAGTATCGTTCGGCTCTGTTTTTCCTTCACCGATGATCGGGAATGCAGCATCATCAAGAACGGCATATCCTTTCGTTGTCCAGTAAATAAAAGATCCGTAAGACGGGAAAGTGAAATCATTCGGGTTCTGGGTATTCTGTCCTGCCGTATTTTTGTCTTTATATTCGGTAGGATATGCCCAGATCAGTAACGGAAGTTTCTCTTTTTTCGCTTTTCTGTCATAGTTGGCAGGAAGATAAAGGGTTCCTGTAAGGGTAACGCCGTCATTTCGTTTATAAGTGATCACTTCTTTGTAAACATCCTTAATGCTTTCAAAAGGATTTGTAAAGTTGGTGACAGCTTCTGCTTTATTGGACTTAATATTCTTTTTAAAATAATTCGGATACTGGCTTGACGACTGCTGAGTGGTAAGAATCTCTCCTTTTGAAGGGTTCAGGATATCAATAATGGCTTCTTTACCGTTTTTCAGATTTGAGGTATAGAGTCTTTTCTTTTTAAGAGATTTAACGTCCATTTCATCAATAAACGGATGTTGTCCGTCTTTTGTGAAGCCTTCCCCTATCAGATAGGCTTTTCCGCCTTTCATATCTACAACATATCTTCCGTACTGGTTTTTCACGGTATTAAAATTTCCCGGATCACTATACACATCCTGAGAATTTCTGTCATCAATCACTTTTGACTCTCCGTTATTCAGGTCAACCAGGAAAGATTTTGTATTTCTTGTATCATACCAGTCTTCTGAAACAATAGCGTAGTGATCATTCGTCCATGTTACACCATCATATCTTTGTTTTGTTTTGAAAAAAGATTTCGGTGCTGCAGTAAACGGAACTTCCCATGTGAAAATCTCGTCTCTGTATTCAGCTGCTTTCGACTGATCACCACCATCAAGGGCTTCAGCAAAAACCAATGTTGCCGGAGCATCGCTTCTCCAGGCCATATTTCTCTTTCCTGTTCTTACGGATGAGAAACCTTTAGGCATAATTTCATTCAGAGGAACTTCATTCACAACCTTTACTGTATTGCCCTTCATATCATACACGGTAGAGGTAACAGGAAATCTGCTTAGCGGTACAATATAAGAGAACGGTTTTTTGATCACAGATGCCATTAAATAGTTTCCGTCAGGAGAAAAACTTAATCCGGCATACATATCCTGCTCTTTTACTTTTTTAAGGTTTCCGTTCAGATCTGCACTGTAAAGCTCAGACGCTGTAAGAACTTCAAAGTTTTTCTCATCCTGAGGGTTCTTCAGAAGATCCTGGTAAGTCCTGTTTTGTGATACTTTCCCATCAGCTGTTGAAACGATAGGTCCCGTTGGTAAATCTTTACTTGAATCAATCAGAGCAGGTCTGTTCTGAGGAAGAGTTTTAATTAACAGGCTTTGGGAATCATTATACCACATATAAGGCATCCCTAAATTGGCATTCAGATTATCAGAAGTAATTTTCTTGGCAGTAGCCGACTCCATGTCAATGATCCAAAGCTCTACCCCTTTATCTGTAGTATTGGTGAAGGCAAGTTTTTTCTCATCAGGTGAAAATGAAGTATATGTAATCCTTGCATTTGCCGGAAGATTCTTTACCTGCGTTTCGTTTTTATCATTTATTTTTCTGATTTTCAGATCATTAAAATAAGTAACTGTACTTGCGATATTGGTTACCGGATTGATTCTCAGTCCTCCGAGTTTCATTTCCTGCTGGTTCAGGTCCTGAAGGGTTTTATAGGTCGGACGGTATGTAAAAACCACCCAATCTTTTTTGCTGTTCATCAGGACACTTGGCGGTCTCTGATAATCTGCCAGTTTCAGGATTTCAGCAGATGGTTTCTGGTAATTAATATTTTCCTGTGCATCATAAAAATTGAGAAATGCCAGAAGGCAAATAGTCAGTTTTATCTTCATATAAATTCATTTTCTACGAATGTAGTGAATTTTGGAGGATTGATAAAATTAAAAAAATAAGACACCTTTTAGTGTCATATATTATTTTTTTACTACTTTTATCCTACAAATTAAAATCAATATGAAAAATTTAAGAAAATTAGCAAAAGGACATCTGAAAAAGATCAACGGAGGAAGTGCACCATTATGTGAATCAGGATTCATGGCATGCAGAGTAAGAGACGAAAAGGGAAACCTGATCTGGGAATGCTTACCTCACTGCAATTATTAGAAACAGAAAACGGCACCTTTAAAGTGCCGTTTCATTTTATATCTAGTTATATTTTTACCAGTCTGAAGCTCTTTTTCTTCTTTCAATCATGTGGTCCACAGAAACCTTTCCGGCACCAATCACCATCAGCAGCAGATAGACAGACAGATAAATAAAGGCCATCTCTCTTTTCTCAAAAGGGTCTGCTCCATGCACAACAAAAGCTGCCATTACCATCGTAAAGATCAGAAATCCTAAGGAAATCCTTGTAAAAAGGCCCAATATCAGCAGGATTGAACAAACAAATTCGGCAAATACGGTAAGGATAAGAGATATCTGAGGTCCCAATCCCAAAAAATCGAAAAATTCAATTTTACCGCCTGCCAATAGCATCTGAAGTTTTGGAAACCCGTGCGAAAGCATTGCAAAACCTACAAACACCCTCACGACGAATACAATAATATCTTTAGCTATTGAGCCAGAATTTGAGTTGTTATAGTTCATTTATTAAAAAATTTACTCTAAGTTAATAAAAATCTTTTAATACAACGGGATTACAACGATTTTAGTTTAGCGGTAACCGAAATTTTTAAGATCCCTGTCATTCTTTCTCCAGTCTTTTTTCACTTTTACAAATAAGTTCAGGTGAATTTTTTTAGAGAAGAACTTTTCCAGATCCAGTCTTGCTTCAGTTCCTACTTTTTTGATTGCTTCTCCTTTGTGACCAATGATAATTCCTTTCTGGGTATCTCTTTCCACATAGATGATAGAGTCTATAAAAATGATCCCTTCTTTTTCTTTAAACTGTTCTGTAACCACTTCTACAGAATATGGGATCTCTTTATCATAATTCAGAAGAATTTTTTCACGAATCGCCTCATTCACAAAGAATCTTTCAGGCTTATCTGTAAACTGATCCTTATCATAGTAAGGTGGATTCTCAGGAAGTAAAGATTTTATTTTAGGTAAGATAATCTCTGTATTGAAAGCATTCAGGGCAGAAATAGGAAGAATTTCCGCTTTCGGAATTCTGTTGTGCCAGTCTTCTACCAGCTTTTCAAGACCGGCCTGATCGGTCTGATCTACTTTATTCAATAACAGAAGTACGGGTACAGGGATTTTATTAAGTTTGTCTATCAGAAATTCTGAAGGTTCAGCTTTATCGGTAACATCTACGATGAACAGGAATACATCTGCATCCTGTAGAGAATCTTTTACAAAATCCATCATCTTTTCCTGCAGACCATATTTAGGATCCAACACTCCCGGAGTATCGGAAAATACAATCTGAAGGTCATCTTCATTATAAATACCAAAAATTCTGTGACGGGTTGTCTGGGCCTTTTGCGTTACAATCGCCAGCTTCTCCCCCATTAATTGGTTCAGTAAGGTCGATTTTCCGGCATTGGGCTTTCCAACTATATTTACAAATCCAGCTTTGTGCATAAAAATAATATTACGAACTGCAAAGTTAGTAAAACAAAATCGGTCTTTACGGGTAATCTCAATTTTTAAAAGAAAAAAGAGAGTTATTAGACTTTATTTTACTTTAGGAAAGGACTTTAAAAGGGAACTTATTCTTTAATTTTAAGCATAATTGGTTTGAACCACAAAAGTCACAAAAGTTTTTTTAAACATTTAAGGGCACTTTAGAAAGTTTAACAGTGAACGGTAAGAAGCTCACAGAAGTTAAAATCAAAGATTTAATGAGTATCAGAATAGAATACAGCCATTAAAGAGATAAATATTTTCTTTTGGAAGAATTGAAAATTGAAGGACTGAAGAGGTGCGGGTGCTAAAAAAACATAGAATAATCTTGTATCGCATTGCTTAAAACTAATATTTTTGAATATTAGAATTCATCTTTATGAATATAGACCAGATTCTCGATTCCATTTATCTTCTTCCTGAAGCTTCCAAAAACAGCTTAAAAGAATACACTACTGAAGTTTCATATCCTAAGGGGTTTTGTCTGATGGAAGCCGACAAGGTAATTCCTTATGTCTATTTCATCCGTAAAGGAATTGCCCGTGCCTATTCTTCCACTTCGGAAAATGATATTACCTTCTGGTTTGGAAGCGAGGGCCAGTGCGTACTTTCTATGAAAAGTTATGTGGAAGACAAACCTGGCTATGAAAGCATTGAACTGCTGGAAGATTGCGACCTTTACCGTCTGGAAACAGAAAATCTTAAAAAGCTGTTCAATGAAGATATTCACATAGCCAACTGGGGGCGAAAGCTTGCAGAAGCTGAAATGATAAAATCTGAGGAACTTATTATTTCAAGACAATTTAAAACTTCTCTTGAACGGTATAAAGACATTATTACTTATCAACCGGATTTGCTTAAAAGAGTTCAGCTTGGTTATATAGCGTCTTATCTGGGAATTACTCAGGTAAGTCTGAGCAGAATCAGGGCAGAGATTAAATAATATGTTGTTTTAAAGATGGAAGCACGAAGATGGTTGATGGAAGTCTTGAAAATACCTGACATTTTGTGAATCAATCTAAAGGCAAAGGAAGATTCAGGTTTTGGCTAAAGCCAGTGGAATAAAATTTTATATTGAAAGCGGACTAAAGTCCACCCCTATTGATATTATCGGGTATATCATATTAATGATTACTCATTGAGAGAAAAGTAAATAACTGCTTCCTTTCTAAAAATATTTATTGGTTAAGAAAATAGAATATTATCCATTCAGACTATCATAACTTTCCCCTTCCAGTATCCGGCTTTTCACTTTAAATACTCTACCTCGTCTTTATTTTTTAACAATTGTAAAATTTTTTCTCCTGTTAAATTCTGAAATTTGCAGAAGAAAAATTTAAAAAAATGAATTGGATAATATTAGTTATCGCAGGTTTATTTGAAGTGGCATTCGCTTCATGTTTAGGAAAGGCGAAAGAAACATCAGGAACTGAAATGTACCTTTGGTATACCGGATTTCTGATTACGATGACAATCAGTATGTTATTGCTGATCAAAGCAACCCAGACATTGCCTATCGGTACGGCCTATGCAGTATGGACCGGAATCGGAGCGGTGGGTACTGCTTTAATGGGAATTATTTTCTTTAAAGATCCTGTAAGTTTCTGGAGAGTATTCTTTATTGTAACCCTTATTGGTTCTGTGGTAGGATTGAAAGCGGTATCTTCATCACACTAAAAAGTGCATAAACTCTATCTATATTTAAAAATGAAACCGTCTTCGCTATCGAGGACGGTTTCGCTTTTTTCAAAAAATATAAAAAGTATTTTTTCAGATAGCAATTCATCATCAATATTTATCTGATTCTATCACCTATAAAAAACAAACCGTTTTCATGATGGAAAACGGTTCTTATTTTAGCTTTTTCAGCTTCAACTTTCTTATTATTTTTTATAGACCAGGGGTAAGATCTCGTTGGTTCTCAGCCCGTATTTTTTAATTTCTTCTTCGGAAAATTTCTGAGAATAGAAATTAATTTCTGTTTCGAAACCTGCTTTTTCGAGACGGTCAAAATAATCCATCCCGTACCAGCGAACATGATCATACTGCCCGAAATGTTTCTGGCGTTCTTTAGGATCTTTGATACTGAAATCTTCATAGGTTTTCTCCAGTGAATTTTTCATCGGAACCTGAAGGATTCCCCAGCCTCCCGGCTTCATTACCCTGTACAGCTCGCTCATCGCTTTGGCATCATCTTCAATATGTTCAAGAACATGGTTACAGAAAATGATATCAAAGCTTTCATCTTCAAATGGTAAAGCCAGAATATCAGCCTTTACGTCCACAATAGGAGAATAAAGGTCTGCAGAAATATAGTTCAGGTTGCTCATTCTTTTGAACTTTCTCAGAAATTCCTGTTCAGGAGCAATGTGAAGAACTTTATAATTTTTAATAAAGAAATCAGTTTCATTCTGAAGATATAACCACATCTGACGGTGCCTCTCCAGGCTTAATGTACCCGGAGAAAGGGCATTTTCCCTTTGTTTCCCATATCCGTATGGAAGAAATTTACGGTATGACCTTCCGTCAATAGGATCATAAAACTGATCTCCTTTGAAAAGCTGATAGATAAGCGGTCTTGCCCAGATGCTCATTTTGATCAGCATCGGACGTGGAATTTTATTCAGTAAAAGCTTGGCAACCTTTTTCATTAAAAATCCAGTTGGAACGGCTTTTCTTCGTCACTTACAATCCCTAAAGCTTCATATACATAATCAAATGTAGAAAGCAATACCGGCTTACCATTAATTACAGCTACGTCATGCTCAAAGTGAGCTGATGGCATATTGTCCAGTGTTGTTACCGTCCAGCCGTCATTATGAAATTTCACTTTTTCCGTACCCAGGTTGATCATCGGTTCAATAGCAATGGCTAAACCGTCTTTGATAACCTTCCCGCTTCCCTGTCTTCCATAGTTGGGAACCTGTGGATCTTCGTGCATTTTTCTTCCTAAACCATGGCCTACAAGCTCTCTTACTACGCCATAACCTTCTTTTTCACAATGTGCCTGGATGGCATGGGAAATATCTCCGATTCTTTTTCCTCTGACCACCTGCTCAATCCCTTTGTATAAAGATTCTTTAGTAACCTGCAGTAATTTTTTAACTTCAGGTTTTACTTCACCAATCTCAAAAGTATAGGCATGATCTCCTACAAATCCGTTCAGGATCACTCCACAGTCTACGGAAAGAACATCTCCTTCTTTTACCACTTCATTATTCGGGAAACCATGAACTACCTGTTCGTTCGGGGAGATACAAAGAGAATTCGGGAAACCTCCATATCCTAAGAATGCAGGTTCAGCCCCATGATCTTTAATAAAATCATGAGCCAGCTTATCTAAATATAAAGTTGTAATCCCCGGTTTAATTTCTTTTGCCAACATTCCCAATGTTTTAGAAACCAATCGGGCACTCTCCTTCATCAGACGTAATTCGTCTATCGTTTTTAATTGAATCATTGTTGTATAGATGTTAGATATTAGATGTTAGAAGCTAGATTACAGCATAATGCTGTATTTCTATATTATAACAATCTATAAACTTTTTTTGATAAAAAAACAGAAACTTTTATTAGCCGTTAAAAACTAATTTCTAGCCTCTAATTTCTATATTCTACCAAAAAAGTCCTTTTTTCTTTTCTTTTTTAAGTTTTGAATAGGCAAGAACTTCTTTTCCTTCTACACGGAATTCGATTCTTTCCTGAATAATATTGTAGATCTCACCCCATCCCGGAAATCCTCCTAAATTCCTGTCATCAATGAACCAGTCTGCATCCAGTTTTCTGGACTGGCTCTCAGAATCAAAAACTTCACCTTCAAAGCTTGAATTCACGGCATAAAATTCAACTCCGTTCTTTGCGCAGAACTCTACCGCTTCATCTAACGTTTTTCCGTGTCTGTAGGTCCAAAGAATTAATCTGTAGCCCTCAGCCTGAAGCCTTTTCAACGTCTCGAAAGCAAAGGTTTTCGGTTTCCCGATTGCCGGATAAGCATCATCCACAATGGTTCCGTCAAAGTCAACAGCAATCTTTTTATTATTTAACATTTTGTTTATTTTTTAGCTTTGCAAAGATAAGAAATAAAAAGAGTGCCAAAAAGAAAGGCACTCAATACTTTTATAATTTAATAATAATATAGAATTATCAGCTTTTTACCCAGCTGAACTGGAACTGAAGATCCGGAGTAGCAACCCTGTCTGTGATCTTCTGTAGTCTTGCAGGAAGCTTCATCAGGTATTCCTGGGCTTTCTCTGCTTTTTCTGTAAGACCTTTCACATGCTCAATTTTCCATTCGTCCAGAAGGTCTTTCATAATATTGATATAATCCTGACCGGTATATACCATACATCTCTGTGCAGCATCTGAGAAATGGCCCCAAAGCTCTCCTGCCTTCTGCCCTGACTGTCTCATCAGGTGAGCCGGCATTACGATCTTCTTACGCATCATATCTTCAAAAGCAAGGATCATTTCCGACGGGTCTATTTCAAGGATTTTAGCTACGAAATGTTTGTAAGCTTTTGCGTGTCTGGCTTCATCTGCTGCAATTACCCCACACATTTTAGCCAGTTTTCCGTTTCCTGACTGTTTGGCCAGTGTACCTACTCTTCTGTGAGAGATATTGGTTGCTGTTTCCTGGAAACTTGTATAGATAAAGTTTCTGTACGGATCCATACTGGTTCCAAGATCGAAACCGTCATTGATTAAATATTGAGTTGTAATTTCTACTTCTCTCATATTAACTCTTCCGCACAGATAAAGGTATTTGTTCAATAGATCTCCGTGTCTGTTTTCTTCGGCAGTCCAGGCTCTCACCCAGTTGGCCCAGCCCACTTTTTCTTCCTGATTGATCCCGTCAACTCCCATCAGCCAGGATTCATAGGAAGGCAATGCTTCTTCTGTAATACAGTCGCCGATCAGGGTAACAAACAGATCGTAAGGCATTTCACGGGCAAAAGTCTGAATTTCTTCTAAATCGTGTTTAAATTCTTCGCTTGAAGGATCAGGCAAATAATCGGAAGGCTGCCAAATTTTTTCAATTGGCGTTAAAAATTTATCAAGAAAAGAACTCACTTCCTTTTCCAATATTCCCATTACTTCTTTCCTAACAAGCTTTTGATACATTTTTATATTCAGTTTTAATTAACAAAGATATGATTTATTTATTATTTAGCGCATAATAAAGTATGCAACTCATACCTTATCTGACATAAATCATAAAAAAATGCCGATATATCAATATAACGGCATTTTTTTAACATTATTATCGAATTTTAGCTCACTAAAATATCTCCTGTCATGGCATTTGGTCTTTCTACCCCCATTACTTTCAGTATGGTAGGCGCTACATCGCCCAGTTTTCCTGGCTTCAGCGTCCATTCATGATCTTTATCCATCACGATAAAAGGTACCAGATTGGTAGAGTGCTGGGTATTAGGTGTTCCGTCTGCATTGATCATCACGTCTGAATTTCCATGGTCTGCAAGGATGAAGACAGCATATCCGTTTTCGTAAGCGGTTGTTGCCACTTTTTCGATGCATTTATCTACGGTTTCTGCGGCTTTTACAGCAGCTTCAAAAACTCCTGTATGGCCAACCATATCTGTATTGGCAAAGTTCAGGCAGACAAAATCAGCTGTTCCCTGCTCCAGTTCCGGAACAATAGCATTGGTAATATCATAGGCTGACATTTCCGGTTTCAAATCGTAGGTCGGAACATCTTTCGGGCTTGGACATAATAATCTTCTTTCGCCGTTGAATTCAAGTTCTCTTCCCCCCGAAAAGAAGAAGGTTACGTGAGGATATTTTTCCGTTTCTGCAATTCTGATCTGGGTTTTGCCATTTTTTTCAAGGACTTCCCCCATTGTTTCCGTCAGTACATTTTCATCAAATACTACCTGCACATTCTGGAATGTCTTATCATAGTTTGTCAATGTAATATAATAAAGGTTCAGCTTTTTCATTCCATATTCAGGGAAATCCTTCTGTGAAAGCACTTCTGTGATTTCTCTACCTCTGTCTGTACGGAAATTGAAACAGATCACCACATCATTGTCAATGATCTTCGCAACCGGCACTACGTTTCCTGTTGCCGTTGTATTCACCAAAATGACAGGTTTAAGGAACTCATCGGTTACATTATTGTCATACGAAGTACGGATTGCTGCCAGGGCGTCTGTAGTCTGCTCTCCTATACCTTCTACAAGGGCATCATAGGCAAGCTTTACACGTTCCCATCTTTTATCTCTGTCCATCGCATAATATCTTCCCACAACGGTTGCCAGCTTTCCGGTGGTAGCCTCCATATGTTTCTGAAGCTCATCAATAAATCCAAGTCCTGAATGCGGATCGCAATCTCTTCCGTCTGTAAAGGCGTGAACAAAGACATTTTCATTCAAGCCGAAATCTTTTGCTGCAGTCAGTAACCCTTTTAAGTGATTGATATGTGAATGTACACCTCCGTTGGAAACCAAACCGATGAAGTGTACTTTTTTGTTTTCTTTTTTAGCATATTCAAATGCATCCTGAATGACCTTTTCCTGGCCTAACGTTCCGTTCTCCACTGCCATATTCAGTTTTACCAGGTTCTGGTACACTACTCTTCCGGCTCCCAGGTTCATATGCCCTACTTCAGAATTTCCCATCTGACCTGCAGGAAGACCTACAGCAAGGCCGCTCGCTTCAAGGGTAGTATGAGGAAATTTTTGGTAACAGCTGTCTATAAATGGTGTATTTGCTTTATCTATTGCGGAAACGTCCGGGTTTGTTCCCAATCCCCATCCGTCAAGAATTGCCAGTATTGCTTTTTTCGACATTTTGTAAAACTTTTGTTATACAAATTTACCGAATTTCCGATGAATAGAAGAATTTGGACTCCTGAATTTTATTTATCTCCATTTTATTCTATATACTGCATCGGATAAAAGAAAAAAAATCTGCAAAATCAACAGGATCTGTAAGAGAATAATAAGTCTCGCAGATTATGCTGATTTCGCAGATTGATAAATTATTGTATTTCAAAACGCTTCTATATCAAAGTATTCTGATTGTCTAATCCGTTCTAATCTTTAAAAAAGTCGTCGAACTTCATTTTATTTTTCTTTGTATATTCCTGGATATAGCGATCCAGAAACCCACTTTCTTTCAGGAATAACAGAGGGTTTTTAATATTCAGAATATCATGAATCGCCTTATGTTTGTCTGTCTGTTTATTGAAATAAGCTTCGGTAATTTTATATCCTATCCAATATCCAAGGTCATTGGGACGGTCATCTTTTTTACTCACTCCGTACAGCCAATCTTTCTGCTCTTCCTGTTTCAGAATAGATACAAATTCTTTGAACAATCTATCAGAATGGGCCTCCCCATATTGGAACGGTACGGGATTGATATGTTCCCCGGAGATAAATTCCCCGATGAAATCTGCTCCGCCTTCTACTAAAGATTGTTTCAGTAAAGTGTTTTTTCCTTCAACATTCTGTTCAAAGTGGATCAGCTCATGAGCAATAAGTCCGGTAATGCCGTCAAGGTTTTTAAGCATTTCAGTCCCGATGATAATTCCATCATTAGAGGACGTTCCTCCGGAATTAAATCTTCCGTATACAAAATATACCGGTGGAAATTTAGCTTCCGGATACCAGTATTTCAGGGCACTGTAGATTGCCCTTGTCTTTTTTTCCTTTTGATTTATCCCAGCCAGCACATTACGGCTTTTCAGATAGTCTTCCCTTCTCTTTTTTACTTTTGAATATAATGAATCGGCATTGATGATTCTGAATTTTGTAAAACCTTTCACTCCCGGAGAGCCATCTTTTACATAGTCAGCAAACGGATTTTCTTTAGAAGTTTCCATTGTATCAAATGCTTTCCAGAAGCGGTAGGTATCTTTTGTTTCAAATACAGCATTTAGCGGATCACCGGAGAAAGCGGTCTGAGCTTTGGAGATTCCAAAAGTCAGTAGCAAAACAGCAACAAGGTGGTTGGTTTTCATATTAGTTTTTTAAGTTATAAAATCCGTCAAAAATATAAAAAACTTCAGCATAACCTGAGATTTATCTTCATATGAGGGGAAATTATATATTTATTTTACATGACTTCAGAAGATTATCAGACCAAATATTTCCGGAAAAGCCAGCATATTATTTTATAAATTTTATTTATTAATCAGTAAATCTTTTTAATTTTGCTCTATGGATTTACGAGATCAATTGAAGAATCTTTTTCCTGATCATGAAGAGCAGGATTTTGAGATGCCTGAAGAAGCATTCAAGCAGAAGGAACCTTTGGTATGCAAATTTGAGAAAAAAGGGAGAAACGGTAAGCCTGTAACGATTGTTGAAGGCTGGGAAGGCAGTGAAGAAGACCTTAAAAAAATCTCAAAGAAAATAAAAACCACCTTAGGCATAGGCGGTTCTGAGAAGGATGGAACGATCATCATTCAAGGAGATAACCGTGATAAAATAATGAATATCCTTAAAGAAATGGGATACAAGACCAAACGTGTTGGCGGGTAGATCTAGAAATAGATCCGGGTATCCGGCAGTAAGGTCTTTAAATTTTCAATTTTATTTTTTTCTATAGGATTTCCTGTAAGAATCAAGGTTTTCAGATTTTTCAGCTGACTGATTTCTACAGGAATATCTTTCAGATTATTGTTGGCCAGATTCATGCTGACTACATTTTTCAGTCCTTTTATTCCGGGGGGTATTTCTGTGATATTGTTTCCGCTTACATTCAGGAATTCAAGGTTTTTAGCCTTAAACAGGTTTTCCGGAAGTTTTGCAATCGCATTTTGCTGCAGTTCAAGATATTTTAAGTTTTTGGGAAAAGATAAGTTTCCGAGATCATTAATCTGATTATCGGAAAGGTTCAGGAATTTTAAATTTCTGATCCTGTAAAGCCCGTCTGCAATAAAGCTGATCTGGTTTCCCTGCAGGTTAATTTCTTCCAATGCAGGAATATTCATCAGGGCCTCGGGAAAGACATTCAGATTATTGGCATCAAAATGAACGACTTTTAAATTCTGTAGCTTTGCCAGATTAGGATTAATACCAGTCAGACTGTTCAGATTCATGGAGAAAGTGGTCAGTTTTTTAAGCTGTCCGATTTCATCAGGAATATATTTAATACTGTTTTCGTTGACATTCAATATTTCCAGCTCTTTTAGTGCAAACAGCTCCTGATCCATTTTTTCAAGCTTATTGGCCATAATATTCAGGAAAAACAATGAATCCAGCTTTACGATCTGTGGAGGAAGGTTGAACATTCCTTTTTCTCTGAAGCTTACACTGTAAACAGCTTTTTTACTGTTTAAAGCATCTTCAATATTGGTAAAAGTAGGATATTTTACCGGATCGATCTGGGCTTTTGCCTGAGAAATTGCCAGAATGGAGATGAATAAAAAAAGCTTTTTCATATAAAAATATTTATAGTTTTTTAAATGCCTGTGCAATTGCATCAGATGCTTTGTCATTTCATTTTTCTTAATGATGCAGGGTATTTAAAAAACAGAAAGGAGTTCCGGCAGCTTTGCTGCCGGAACTCCTGAATTACTGATAGTTTACTTCTTTAAAAGTTTTACAGTCTTCTGGAAACCTCCTTCTGCTTCAATATTCAATACTAAAACACGTGAACCTTCCAACTGTTGTGTAAAGTCCAGATTCAAAGAGGTATTGGTACCGTTGAACTTCTTTGTATAAACGATTTTTCCGTCTAAGCTGTAAGCTGTTACTGTAATATCTTTCAATCCTTTTGCAGAATTGATCTTCACCATTCCTGAAGTAGGATTAGGTGCTATTGATACCGTATTTTCAGCCGTTTTGTTTTCAATTGTTCCCAAGGAACCTTCGATTCCTAAGTTATTTTTAAGAGCAATCACAATCGTTGCAGACTTGCCTTTATAGTTGATAGTGTTTCCTGTAGCATCCACATCCGTAGAGATTGTTGAATCCGGATGCTGGATTGAGAAGAAACCAAATTTATGATCCGGAGTAAATGTAAGTCCTGTAGGTTCTGCACCTGCCGGCATGGAAGCAAACAGTTTCACTTTCGGATTAGCCTGTGTATGATCAGGGGCAATTACCCAGATATAGTTTTTACCACCATCCTGAAGCACCCAAAGGTTACCAAGTTCATCAAAAGTAAGGTTATCATTTCCATCTCCCCACGCTTCAGACTTCATTCCCTGAGCAGTATTGAAAGAATATACTGAGTTGGCTCCTCCTACAAATGTTTCTACCTGTGATGCCGTTGCTCCGTCATCCTTTAAACGGTATACTTTATCCAATCCTTTTGCTGTGAAGTAGATTCTGCCATCCAGAGGGCTGATATCCACATCTTCCACCCCATTGAATCTTGTTCCTCCTAATGACAATGCCAGTTGCGCTGTATTGTTCTGATCTGTTTTTTCTTTATTCGGAACCTGAATCCATGTGGCAGTAGACACTGTAGGATCTCCTGCCGTTAATCCCTGATCTAGTTTTAATACATAAAGGTTTCCTGAAGAAAGGTCATTCGGAGTATCCATCACATATTTATACACCATGTGGGTTCCACCGTCTTCTCCGTAGTAAGCTACCGTTCCTGCATTGTTGATCACTACATTTTCATGGTTCATGATTCCCATCTGCCAAAGTTTACCTTTGGTTCCGTTAGGGTTTTTAGAGATCACCTGAGCGGTTGCAGGGTCTATTTCAACCAGCCAGCCGTAATCTTTGTACCCATCAGCATTTACATCATTTGAAGTAACAGATTCTTCAGCGGTCACGATAGTTCCCCAAGGGGTAACACCACCTGAACAGTTTCTGATCGTCTGTACAAGACTTGGATCTGAGAAGCTTACTGCTCTTGATTTGGTCAGTTCCCAAAGTTTGGTTGCGCCGTTATAGTTGATCTCTGCCATGGTAACTCCACCAGGGTTGGTTTCATGGTTTACGGAAAGATACCCGTTGGTACTGCTTCCTGCTTTGGCAACATATCCCGTAAAGTCATTCTGACCTCCTACCAGACCTCCGCCTTCTGTATAGCTGTCACCCTCTTTTAAAATAAGCTGGTATTTGTGTTCTGCCGGAATGATCAGTTTGTCTGTCTGTGCAGTAGGCACAATAGAAGTAAAGCAGCTGATGTGGGTTCCGTTACAGGCTACAGGTGTTGTAGTAGTGGCTGTTGTTTTAAGATAGGCATCAATTCTGAGATCTGAACTGGTTGCACTTCTGTTATGTAACTCAACAGAAATCCTGTTGACACCGTTTACGAATTTTGATTTCGGAATAGAGAAAATATTGTACACATTTTCTGCCGCCCCGTCAATGATTGTACTGGAAAACGTATTGAAAGTAATCACCCCAGCAGGCATATTGTCTCTTACTACTTCTTCACCGTTAAGGTACACTACAATCCCGTCATCTCTCATCACTCCAAGCTCCATATTATCTGAAAGAGCAGAAAGGTCTACCGTGAAATCCTTTGCAAAATATGCTGTAGTAAGCCCTGAACTGATCGTAGTTGTTACAGGATCACCATATCCCAGTGGTGCATTTCCCGTAGCCCAGGATGAAACATCATAGGTTTTAGCATTCCAGCCGGCGGGCTGAGCCTGGTTGTTGTCTTTGTAGCTCCAGGATGTTCCCTGATTGAACAGGAAAGTCTGTGCATGGATTCCCGTACTCGCCAATAAAGCCAGGGCTCCGATTGTTAGTAGTTTTTTCTTCATTTTTTATTTGATTTATTAGACCCTGCAAAACTATTTTTTTCAGAATCGTCCTCTGTTAATAGGATTTTAAATATAGATTCGTGAATATTAATTAATTTAAAACCTAATGTTAAGGAGATTAAGTTTGTGTTAAATGATACGGGGTTCGAGATTCGGGTTTTGAGTAGGATGTAAAGACAATTATTGTATGTTCTAATGGGCATGTATGTTTATCATATTTGTTTATTGGTTCAAAACAGTTATGTTCAACAAGCTAAAACAGTAAAAGAAGAGAAATTTTATTCGAAAACAAGAATATTTTAGAAGATAATTTATTTTAAAAACAAGCTTTATTCATATCTTTTAAACCTTTATATTTGTTATTATGATTGACACAGCTATGCAAAATAAAAAAATACATCAGGGCAGAAATATCAAACGTTTCCGTGAAATGCTGGGTATCAAACAGGAAGCCTTAGCCTTTGAATTAGGAGACGACTGGAATCAGAAGAAAATCTCTCTTTTGGAACAAAAAGAAACAGTAGAGTCTGATATTCTCGCTCAAGTGGCTCAGATTCTTAAAGTTCCGGCAGAAGCAATTGAGAATTTTGATGAAGAACAAGCGATAAACATTATTTCCAATACAGCCTCTTTTGATAATTGTCAACAACCTGCCTTTTTTAATAATCAACCCACTTTCAATCCTCTTGACAAAATGATTGAACTTTATGAGCGTATGCTGAAGCAACAGCAGGAAATGATTGATAAGCTGGAAAAGCTGATTCAAACAAAATAAAACAGATTGACCCGATCTGTAAAATAATTTCAGGCTAAATTCCGAAACCAGTGTAGACATTTACACAAGTTTCAGAGTTTAGCCTGGTTTTATTAAAAACAATATCGTACTACCTATCCCGAGTGACACATCCCGTCTATTTCGCTTTACTCACATCCGTAAGTGCATTCAGAAAGGCAATAATCTGTTTGATTTCTGGTTCGGTCAGGTTCAGTTTATCCGGAGCCAGCGTTTGATTTTTCATTTTTAATCCTAAGCCTTCTCCGCCGCCTTCATTGTAAAAATCGAGTACTTCTTCTAACGTATTAAACGCTCCGTTATGGAAATAAGGTTTTGTAAGGGCAATATTTCTGACCGTTACTGTTTTGAATGAATAATCATAAATCCATGATTTTTCTTTTTTCACCGGGCTGTTTCCTCTTCCCAAATCCTGATCCAGTTCTATAGGAGTCTGTTTGATCGGTTTGGTTGTGACACCTAAAACTTCAGATTCATTTTCATTGAAAAACGGCGGTACCAATCCGGAAAAATGAGGAGCAAAATGGCAGGTAGCACAATTCGCTTTCCCCATAAACAGGTTGAATCCCTTTTTCACATCATCAGAAACATTCTTTTCATTTCTCATAAAACGGTCAAAATCACTGTCGAAAGAATACAAAGAAGCCACATATGAGCTTAAAGCTTTGGAAAAGTTCTCCTTACTGATATTTCCGTCTTTGAACGCCTTGCGGAATACTTTTTTATATTCAGGGTTTGTTTTCATTTTCTTAATAATACTTTCATAGCTTGTATTAAATTCCTCTTCATTATAGATTACATGCTCTGCCTGCTGCTCAAGATAGAAAGCCCGCAGGTCATAGAAAAATCTTTTGGCAAAAACTGCATTATATAAGGATGGTGAGTTTCGCAGCACTGTTTTCCCTTCTACATTGCTTTGCGACCTGGCTTTAAGGTCTGTAAATGCATTTTCCTGAAGGTGACATGTGGCACAGCTCATTTTTCCGTTTCCGCTCAAATTCTGATCATAGAAAATTGATTGACCCAGATTACGGAGTTCCGGATTATCTTCTGAAGATTTCAATAAAGTATAAAAATAGGGATCCAGAAAATCACTGCTGAAAAAATTCTTATTACCTACATTCCATCCGGAAAACTCTTTGAGATCATCAGGTCTTCCGTCCCACCTACCCAGTTCTTCGTACAACGGCTGTATGTATTTTTTATAAAATTCTATCCTGTCGAAAGTTTCAAAATCAGTATTTTTTGAAAGATAGCTTATCGCTTCTGTTAAAATCTGATCAGCCTTCCGGGTATCATAATTCCTGAAATAAGGATCATCATTGAGGTATTTCTGCATTCCCGAAAGTGCGTGTTCTGCTTCTTCAGAAATATTTAAAGATCCCGGAGTATCAAAGCCGGTTACTCCTAATGAATAGATCCTGATAAGCTCAATGCGTAAAGGCAATGTTCTGTTGTTTCCTTTGCTCAAGCCGTTTTTCACTGAGCTGAGGTAGAATTTTGAATAGCTGTTGTATAAAAAATCGGTGATGGTCTTTATTTTTTCTTTTTCATCTCCTGCTTCTTCTGAAAAAATCAGTTCATCCAGGACCTGCAGACCTTCCGGCGGCAATGTATAAGCTGAGGTTCCTGCAGCCTCTATATGAAATAACGGCGCTGCATTCAGATGGGTTTTGGTAAATTCCGGATAATGATAAGCGATGTAAAATTCAATTTCTTTGAATGAGTTTCTCGTACTGCTCAACGATTTCCGTAATTCTTCAAGGGTAATCCTGTCTTCTGAAAACTTGCGGACATCTGATTTCAGCTTCTCAAGTTGAGTCTTAAAGTCAGAAAGCCCCTGATTAACAAATGTATTTTCACTTTCTTTTCCTTTATAAACCGGATTGAAAGACATTACTGCAAACCCTATCAGAAGGATAACAACAAGCAGTGGATACGATCTCATGAATTTTTAGGCGCAAAAGTATTCATCTGATGTTATCTCAGTTTTAATAGCAGATTAAATAATGTTTATATTTCCGGTATCATATTTTTCACTAATTTTAAACCCCGAAATCAAAATTCATTATTCTGAAAAAGCCGGTTGTTCCAAAATACCGGTAAAATAATGGTGAGGAGATATTGGGAGAGGATTATTTTAATTAAATTCAACACATCAAAAACTAAAATAGTATTATGAAAACAAAGCTATTGATTGCCTTTGCTGCCAGCTTCCTTTCTATGACGGCATTTTCACAGAAGAAAAAACCGCAGCAGCAGGTACAACAGTCTGAAAAGAAACAGGAAATGGCCGTGTATGCTGAAAAAAAAGGGAATGATTATTACCTGGTACGTCTTGAGAAAGATAAAGCCATTCCTAATGTTTATGTTTATTCCAACGGGGTTACCAAACCTTATAAAACGTATACGGATCTTAAAGACATTGTAATGGAGTTCCCCGGAATGATGGCTTCCAACAATTCTACCAAAGAAGAACTGATTTCCGTTTTGCAAAAAGACAATCATTTCTACGAAGTCACCTCACAAAGAAAAGACCCTAAAAACATCGAAAAGACCGTAGTTACCGTATATGAAGTAATGAACGGCCAGAAAAGAATTGTAGAAGAATACAATGACATCTACGAAGTGATGGCCTCTCCTTATAAAGATGCTATTCTCATTAATTAAAAAACAAAAAATATACATATTATGCTAAACAAACTTGCTGCCTCAGAACTTGTTCTGAATGAAGACGGAAGTGTATACCACTTAAATCTTTTACCTGAAGATATTGCTGACAAAATCATCCTTGTAGGTGACCCGGACAGAGTAGCAAAAGTTTCAAAATATTTTGATACGGTAGAGATCAAAAAAAATAAAAGAGAATTTTACACTCATACAGGAACGCTTCGTGGTGAAAGAATCACCGTAATGTCAACCGGTATTGGTACAGAAAACATCGATATCGTGATGAACGAGCTGGATGCTTTGGTGAACATCGACCTGAAGAACAAAGAGTTCAAAACGGAACACAAAGCCCTTGAGCTATTCCGTATGGGAACATGCGGCAGTGTAAATCCTGATGTACAGGTAGACAATATGCTGGTTACCCAGAATGTTGTAGGATTGGACGGGCTGATGCATTTCTACCAGGATTACAACTTTGAAAATGAGTTTTCTAAAAGCTTCCTTGAAAGATTCCCTTATGAAAGAATCAAGCCTATGCTTTATTTTTCAGACTGGGCAGAAGAAATGGGAGAATATTATAAAGATGCCAAATACCACGGAAATACGGCAACATTCCCGGGGTTCTATGCGCCACAGGGAAGACAGCTTCGTTTAAAAGCAGTGGATGATCAGTTCCTTGAAACATTAAATGACCTTGGCATAACCAATTTCGAGATGGAAACTTCTGCGATCTATGCTCTTTCCAAATTGTTGGGTCACAAAGCGATCACTGTAAATAACGTTATTGCCAACAGAAGACGTGGAGAATTCTCTGCAGATCATCATGCTTCTGAAAAGAACCTGATTACATGGGTGCTTGACAGAATTATTAAGTAATTATTTTATTTACCTATAAAAAAATACCTCCGGAAAAAATTTCCGGAGGTATTTTTTATGGTTTTAGCCAGAGCCAGTGGAATTTTATTGTAAAATTTTGTTCATTTCATGATTCATTGAAACTCACCACTCATCTTTTCATTCCGTAGAAATCAAAATATAAACGTTAAAAACAACACAGAGATTCCTTAGGAATCACAAAGATATCAATAGAAATTCTGTAAGTAAAAATAACTTAACAACAATCAATGCTTACAAATGGAAAGTCCTCGGGTCAGCATACTGAAATACAAAATCCAGTTCAGTCATCATTTTTGTGGAAATTATTTTTCTGCCTTCCGGTTCTGTTTCCTCGGCAAATGGCAGGCTTTTCTGGGCATGAACCACAGCATCTTTGGATGGGTGAAGAGGAGCGCTGATATTGTAGAGCTTTCCTTCTGATCCATTTTCAATCATTTTTATGATCGCCGAACAGATATCAGTATAATGAATATGATTAACAGGAGCATCTAAAGCAGCTATATTATAATTTTTAAGCAGTCTGTTGTCTCCCATCAAACCGGCTAATCTCAGAATATTGGTCTGTGGATATGTGTTTCTTACTATTCTTTCTCCTGAAACTTTTTCAATAGGCATATCTTCCTCTGTCAGTTCCTTCGCAACATCCGGATATACTCCGGTTGAACTCATCAGAAACATTTGCCCTTTAAAATTCCCAATAAATGATGATAAATTCCGGATCCTGTTATACAAAGAACTTACACAGCAGCTTTTTTCTGAAACCGGAATGGTAATCATTAAAACATCAAGACTCTCAATGACATCCCATTGCGGCAATGGTTTTTCCAATTGAAAATCCGGAAAAGAAACTACTGTTGCATTCATCCCTCTGTCATTCAGTTCTTTTGCTTTATCCGGTGTAGTTGTTGTGGTATACAATTCATATTTACCAGACATGGCATTAGCGATTCTCTCCCCAAGCCAGCCGTAGCCGATGATTCCTATTTTCTTCATATTCCAAAAATAATGATATTAACGATATGTATTTCAAAAATAAACAGGATAAGAAAATAAAAGGACTTCCCAAAGGAAGCCCTAACACCATATCAACTATAATAAAACTTATTATCTCAATTAAAATTCATTGATCATCACATAAAAATGTGCTGAATATAAACTATCTGCACTTCCTGATATATTGGTAAGATTAATCGCAATCCTGGACGTTGAAACCAGCCTTGGATTTGAAATTGAAAAGGAAGAATTTCCTGCAAAATCCCCGGCAGGAGAAACTGTTACTACAGCTCTTGTAGACCCGGGCTGCATAGCTGCCGGAACCGTAATCTCAACGGTTGTAGATTTTCCCGGCGGCATATTATGGATAGAAACTCCGGGCCATACCTCGAAAGTGATCTGGTTTTTCTGCACAGTACCCTTTTCTCCCAGTTTATATTGCCCGTTCACATCCAGTTTTGCAGACATATTCGGAGCCCCCGTGCCAATACCTACATTTACATCATTATTCCCCAGCACAATGGTATTGGCCTGTGAGGTCGTTGCTCCATATCCTATCGCTGTCGAATATTGCCCCGAAGCATTAGCTCCCGAACCTATTGCAGTTGAGTTTTGACTGTTGGTAACAGCATTATATCCTAAAGCGGTCTCACTATTTGTATTGGTTTTTGCATTATATCCCAGCGCTATAGACTGAAATCCTGTTGCCGAAGCGTGGTTTCCGATGGCAGTGGATTCATTATTGCCGGTTTGTGCATTATATCCTATGGCTGTTGATTTGAATCCTCCGGCTATAGATTTATTTCCTATTGCCAGTGCATCATTAGCTGAAACGGCTGCTGCACTACCAATTGATATGCCCTGAAATGCTGAACTTGAACTTCCGATGGCAATTCCATTCTGTCCTGCATCTGCCCCGAGCCCAAAGCTTACAGAATTATCAGCTCCCAATCTGCCGGCTGTTGAAGAATTCACCTTAAAGACGAGATCATCCCGTGTTTTTGTTCCTAATGACAGATTGGTATTGGCACCTCCATAGTTTCCCACGTTGGTACCGGTAAGATTCCAGCTTTCACCATCACCTTTAGTGGTTTCAGCAGTATTGGATAAGAGTTTATTCCATTTTGAATGATACCAGTAGTAAAATCCCGCTTCTGCAAAGCCCCCATTACCATTATTCCATACGATCAGCCCGTCTGCCGGAGCAGGTACCGTAACATTATCCGTAGTTGAGGTCAAAGCAATGCTGGGTAATAATATTCCTTTATCTTTTGCACTGATATGCAACATAGCTGAACGATCAGGATTTGGTAAACCGATCCCCACCTGAGCATGTAAAGCAAAACTAAACAGCAGAGAAAGAAGGCTTAACCAAAATTTACAATTTTTTTGCATCAACTATGTTTTTTGAGGATGCAAATATACATATTTTTTAATAAATCAATAATATTTTTACTGATTCAATAATTAAAAACACTTAAAAGTGAGTAATCATACATTTACTCACCAATAATTGAAAATTGTTTAATTTCCAACACATTATAAAACTTAGCATTCATAACTATTAAGAAAAAAATGGCTTAAAGTGATTAACACCAAATTTAATTATCATTAAAAAAATCACTTAAAAATGATTAATATTTAAATTCATTATATTCTTGTAAAACAGTTTTCAATATGATCATTCACCATGCCCGTAGCCTGCATATGAGCATAAACAACGGTAGATCCCATAAACTTAAATCCTCTCTTCTTCAAATCTTTGGAAATAGCATCGGAAATTTCTGTAGTGGCGGGAACATCAGCCAAAGATTCAGGAACCCTGTCAAGAGGTTTTCCGTCTAGAAATCCCCATATGTATTGGGAAAAGCTTCCAAATTCAGTCTGAACTTCCATGAATTTTTGGGCATTGGTAACGGCAGCCAGTATTTTAAGCCTGTTCCTGATGATACCCGGATCATTCATCAGTTCTTCTATTTTCTGATCAGAATAAGCAGCCATTTTATGATAATCAAAGTTGTCAAAAGCTTTTCTGAAGTTTTCTCTTTTAGACAGGATTGTATACCAACTCAGTCCGGCCTGAAAACTTTCCAGAATGAGAAATTCAAATATTGTTTTATCATCATATACAGGTCTTCCCCACTCTTCATCATGATATTTTCTGTACAGATCATCTTTTTCGCACCATCCGCAACGTATTTTTTCCATAATTATCAATTTTTACAGGATAAATTTAATACTGATTTAGAAAAGTATAACAAAAGATTATGAAAAGTTTAACAGAATCAACTGATTTTAGGAATGGTTATTGTTTATTTACGGTTACCAAACCAAATTTATACTATTATGAATAATTCAGATTACAACAAAGCGGAAAAAGCAGTGAATAATGTAGAAAATTCTTTACAGAATGCAACGGATAACTCCAAATGGAAAATCAATGAACTGGCAGACAAAGCCAAGGCTTATATTAATGAAAAACGTAATAACGATGAGGAAGCTAATCAGGAAGACTGGTTTGACAGGGTAAAAGCTAATGTATCTGATGCCTGGGAAGACATCAAAGATAAGGCAGATGAGGCTTGGGAAAAAACTAAGGATGCAGCGGAAGATGTAAAAGCAGAATGGAACAAGAAAACCAATTAAAATTTCAGTCATATAAATATTTTCAAGAAAATGGAGTCTTAAATTGATAAGGCTCCATTTTTTATTATGTCATAACCACAATTATTGCTACATTTGTATTATAATAAACATTAAAAAATTATGTCATACGGTTTACTTAAAGGCAAAAAGGGAATTATTTTTGGAGCCCTTAATGAACAATCTATCGCATGGAAAGTTGCTGAAAGATGCCATGAGGAAGGTGCTGAATTTATCTTATCTAATGCTCCTATTGCTTTGAGAATGGGAGAACTTAATGGTTTAGCAGAAAAAACAGGTTCTGAAGTGATAGGTGCTGATGCTACTTCTGTAGAAGATCTTGAAAAACTTTTTGATGCCGCTGTTGCAAAATTTGGAAAAATCGACTTTATCCTTCACTCTATCGGAATGTCTATCAATGTAAGAAAAGGAAAACACTATACAGAAATGAACTACGACTGGTTGGAGAAAGGCTGGGATATTTCCGCTGTTTCTTTCCATAAAGTAATGCGTGTAGCCTGGGAAAAAGACTGTATGAACGAATGGGGAAGTATTTTGGCACTTACTTATATTGCTGCTCAGAGAACATTCCCTGATTATAACGATATGTCTGATAATAAAGCTTATCTGGAAAGTATTGCAAGAACTTTCGGAAACTATTGGGGTGAAAGAAAAGTACGTGTAAATACGGTTTCTCAGTCTCCAACAATGACTACTGCGGGTAGCGGTGTGAAAGGTTTCGGAGGGTTCCTTGGATATGCTGAAGATATGTCTCCACTAGGTAATGCTACGGCTCTTGAATGTGCAGATTACTGTGTAACCTTATTCTCTGATCTGACGAAGAAAGTAACAATGCAGAACCTATTCCACGACGGAGGTTTCAGCAGCTCAGGAGTTACTCAGAAAGTAATCAGTAAATATGATGCTGAATAAAAATCATTCATAAAAAACAACGGACTGCAAAGTTTCGTTTAAAATAAATAGAAAACCCATGATCAGTTGTCATGGGTTTTTTGATTATTCCAGGCCTGAGAACTCGCCTTCCACATACCCTCCATTCACATACCTGGAAGTATCGTTGGTATGCCATGCATATACTCCTGCTACCATAACTCCCAGATCCTGAATATAATTATAAACCTCATTCTGCCAATCACCAAACGGAGGCAGATGGTTTTGCAAAGTCAAGAATTCTTTTAAATACTGATCATGAATTTCCAGCGCTTTCATATAAGCTTCCTGCAAAGATAATTGATCTTCGTGCTGTAAAACTTTTACCAGATTCATTGTATCACCCTGTCTATGAAGTTCTTTCGGTAATGAAATAAGATCATTGTGTATACCAATCATCAGAGAACAAAGCGTATAAATACGTCTGATGTGAGGATGATCAAAAATTCCGTCAGGCAGCTGACGATAGTCTTTCTGAAGAACCACATAATCACAATATGGCTGAACACCGCTTGTTGCTTCCCGGATCAGAAGATAAACAGGTAATGGTGGTATGCTATTGGTTCTGTAATACACTTTTTCTTCAGAATACCCCATCAGCACATCCTGTATTGATCTCACAAATCTTCTGTAAATACGTTCAGGAATATCACATTGTATGGCATCCTTCCGCAACACCCAGAATAAATGAAAAATACCGTTTTCAGCTGGTTCAACAGGATCTTCACCGGATAGCAATACCATGATCCGTTGCATGATGCCATACATTTCTTCCCTTGTACATCGATCAAAATAATCATCCATCATAGCTCCATTTGCGGTATAATTAGCCAAAGGTCTCAATTCTGCTATGGATTTCAGGAAAGGACAACCTCTTGCAGCAATATCAGTCAGGTGATGCCGTTTATGTTTTTCGCGAGCCTCTTTAGTATGAAAGGCATATTCTTTATCTATCCAATGATAATATTCTTCTCTCTGCAGCAACATATCAGGATGGGAAAAATCCGGAAATGGATACTGAGGTTTCGGAAGCTGCTGTAATCCGGCATAAAATTCTTTGTCTGTTATTGATAAATTCATGGTTTTCGGCTTGTTTATTAATATATTAAAATTATAAAAAAAATAAAACCAAAATACCAAATAATAATTAACTATAACAAAATTTAATAATAAATAAAATAATAATAATTAATTATGATTTAAATAAATAAAAATTTAATTGAAATATTTCTCAAATTCCATATGGAATTAAAATCGTATCGGCGGCCTCTTCGAGGCCGCCGATACTGTCAAAAATATATTAATATGAAATTACAGGATCACGGTCTGTATAGAATGCGCAGGAGCATTCAGCCTGGCAGCCATTCCTTCGATCCAGAGATTGGTTTCAATATCGTTGTCTGAATCATTCATGATCACTGTTACCAGCTGCCCGTTTTCATTCATAAATGCTGACGAGGTCAGAGCAGCTCTGTTGGAAGAACTTCCGATTCTCTGGGCATTGGGCTTGATGTACTTCGAAACATGGCCTATATAATAATACTCATAGGTGTAGAATACTTCTCCTGTCTTGGTATCAGCAATGATCGGAGCAAAGCAGAAGTTTCCTTTATGATTGGGGCCTCCGGTTTCATCCAGCAGGATATTCCAGTCTGTCCACAAGGCATTTCCTTTATTGAAATCGTTCAGCATATTCTTGCTGTAAAGCTCACCCAGGCTTACATCATAGATTTTATCCATTGCAAACTGTTCTTTGCAGCCTTCTGTAAATGCCAGGAATTTATCCGGGAAAGCTCTGTGTGTTTCTGCTAAATTGTCAAAAAGCTGGGTTTTATTGTTCCAGGTTTCATACCAGTGATATCCGATTCCGTGAGCATATTTTGATGTTTCAGGATCACCCAGTGTGGTAGTTGCCCTCTGATAAATAAGATCTCTGTTGTGATCCCAGATCATAACTTTCTTATCTTTATATCCGTTTTTCCAGAGAGTGGGTCCTAAATTGTTTTTCAGGAAATCGCCTTCTTCTTCAGCGGTATAGATACAGGATTCCCATGATTGCGTAGCCATAGGCTCATTTTGAACCGTTAATCCCCAGACATTGATTCCTCTTTTTTCGTATTCTCTGATGAATTTAATATAATAATCTGCCCAGGTCTGGTAATACTGGTTTTCCAGTCTTCCTCCTTTGTATAAGCTTTTATTGGATTTCATCCAGGCCGGTGGACTCCATGGAGAAAAATAAAAGGTAAAATTATTTCCGATTGCTTTCTGGGCTTCTTTGATCATCGGGATCTTATATTTCTCGTCATGAGCAACATTAAAAGTCTTCAGAGCCGTATCATTATCTTCCACATAAGTATAGGAATCACTGGAGAAATCACAGGAGTTCATATTGGTACGAACAACCGTATATCCCAATCCGTTTTTACCGAAATACGCATCCAGAATCTCTTTTTGCCTGTTCTTCGGCATTTTGTAAAACGTCTCTGCTGAAGCGTCTGTAATAGCACCTCCTATTCCTATCAGTTTCTGATATTTAAAATTGGGTGCTATAAAAATACAGGCCTCAGTTTCTTTCGGTTGTCCGAATTGTTCAAACTTAACCGCCCCTTTGTCAACCATCCTTTCTTCCGCCTTAGCATTGGTCAGGATTACTTTAGCTGTTTTACCTTCATGCTTTTTCCAATAATTCTGGGCATTGATATTCACTACAATACCCACTACAAAACAACTTACAATTAGTTTTCTCATGATTTTTTATTTTGGACGATTGCGTCCCCTATTCATTATTTATTTTGATAGACCCTAACGTAGTCTATATAATACTTCTGTGGAAAAACAGAATTGTCTATTCCTTCTTTTCCGCCCCAGAAACCACCGACTGCCAGATTTAAAATGATAAAGTACGGCTGATCAAAAGGCCAGGATTCATAGCTCTTCTCTTTATTTTCATAAGTAAAAAACTTCTTATCATCAATATAGACCTCTATTTTTTCAGGAGTCCAGTCTGCTTTATATACATGAAACTTTTCACTGGCATCTTTTACAAATAAAGTATCGGTTTTCTGTGTTCCCTGGATGTGGTTATATTTTTTGGTGTGAACCGAAGCATGAATATAGCCCTGGTTAAAGCCAACATGCTCCATAATATCCAGTTCTCCGTCATCCGGCCATTGCTTCATCTTTTCACTCATCATCCATATGGCAGGCCAGGTTCCCCGACCTTTGGGAAGTTTAGCCCTTACCTCAACTGTTCCGTACTGAAAAGAGAACTTTCCTTTGGTTAGAAGTCTTGCTGAAGTATATTTATTCTTTTCCCAATTTTCTTTTTTGGCTTCAATTACGAGATTTCCTTTTTCCATTCTGGCATTTTCAAGCCTGTTTTTGGTATAAAACTGAGCTTCTTCATTTCCAAAACCGCTTCCTCCGGTATCATAATTCCATTTTAATGAATCCGGAAGTCCTTTGCCGTTAAACTCATCATTCCAAATCAGTTTTCTGCCAGTATCCGGCTTATGAGAAGCACAATTGAGGGTAGAAAGAAAGAATATTCCTCTTACACAGATATTTATTATATTTCTGAATTTGATTTTCATGTATAGTAAGTTTTGGCTAAAGCCGTTCTTTTTATATTTTCATAAGTGGGATAAAGCCTACTCCTATTGAATTGAATTCAATTTATTTTGTCCAGGTGATTCTTTTGGTCTGAATATGTTGAGAATCGGTTCCGACCATAATATCGAATTCTCCGCTTTCCCAGTCAAAATTCAAATCATAATCAAAGAATTTCAGGTCTTCAGGTGTTAATCTAAAATCTACCTTTTTACTGTCTCCTTTTTTGATGAATATTTTCTGGAACCCTTTCAACTCTTTTACGGGTCTTACCACTTTTCCGAAAAGATCCCTGATATAAAGCTGAACCACTTCTTCCCCATCATATTTTCCGGTATTGGAAACGGTAACACTGATGTTCAGAGTCTGATTTCCTGTAAGGTTTGTGGAATTCAAAACCATATCAGAATATTTAAAATCTGTATAGCTTAAGCCATATCCAAACGGATATTTCGGATCATTATTGAGGTCAATATAGGCTGAAACATAGTTTCTGTCCGTATTGTTTTTTGCCGGTCTTCCTGTGTTGTAATGATTGTAATAGATCGGGATCTGCCCTTCGGTTCTTGGGAAGCTCATCGGAAGTTTTCCTCCGGGATTTACCGTTCCGAAAAGAACATCTGCAATAGAATTTCCAGCCTCCGTTCCCAGCCACCACGTATACATAATAGCAGGAATATTATCTGCAGCCCAATTGAAGATCAGAGGTCTTCCCGCATTGATCATCAAAACGATCGGCTTTCCTGTTTTTGCAATTTCTTTCAACAGGTCTTCCTGCACTCCGGAAAAACCGATATTGCTTCTGCTTTTCGCTTCACCGCTCATGGCGTGGCCTTCCCCTAATGTCATAATGATAACATCCGCTTTTTTTGCTGTTTCCACGGCTTCTGCAAACATGGTCTTATCCTGGTCATCTACGTTACAACCTTTTGCATAGAGTAAAGTGGAGTTTTTATCAAGCTGGCCTTTAATCCCGTCAAACTGTGAAACAATTCTTTGGTTATCATCTTTGAAGGCAATAGACCAGAACCCATGATTAGCCACAGTTTCTTTCCCGAAAGGTCCTATCAGAGCAATAGTTTTCATTGTTTTTGAAAGTGGAAGAATATTTCCCTGATTTTTCAGAAGAACAATACTTTTAGAACCAAATTCTCTTCCGAACTTTCTGTTTTCCTTATTATTGGTCTGCTCTTTTTGCCTTTTCTCATTGCTGAATCTGTAAGGATCGTCAAAAAGTCCCATTTCGAACTTCTTGGTCAAAATTCTTCCTGCTGCATCATTTACCAATCTGGCATCAACTTTTCCTTCTTTCACCAGTTTTGGAAGTTCAGCCATATAAACACGGCTTTCCATATCCATATCGCTTCCGCCAAAAACAGCTTTTTCAGCAGCTTCAGCAGCATCTTTTGCATATCCGTGAGGGATCATTTCCCCAATGCTGCCCCAATCTGAAACAACAAAGCCTTTATAATTCCATTTTCCTTTCAGCAGATCTCTCTGAATATATGAATTGGCCGTTGCCGGAATGCCATTAATATCATTAAAAGAGTTCATAAAAGTAGCCACGCCTGCTTCTGCAGCAGCTTTGAAAGGAGGAAGATAGGTTTCATTCAACTGCCTGAGGCTCATATCTACCGAGTTGTAATCTCTTCCGCCCACAGCCGCACCATACGCTGCAAAATGCTTTGCACACGCCATTACGGCATCAAGGCCTCCCAGACCTGCTCCCTGGAATCCTTTAATTCTGGCTAAACCTATTTTCGTTCCCAGATAAGTATCTTCTCCGGAACCTTCCATCACTCTTCCCCATCTCGGATCCCGGGCAATATCTACCATAGGAGCAAAAGTCCAGTGAATCCCATAAGCAGATGCTTCGGTAGCAGCAATTCTTTCCGATTTTTCTATTAATCCCAGATCCCAGCTTGCGGCCTGCCCCAGATTTACAGGAAAAGTAGTACGATAGCCATGAATTACATCCTGACCGAACAGCAGAGGAATTTTCAGTCTGGACTGCATGGCCAGTTTCTGAAAAGCCCTGGTTTCTTCCGAACCGGCCACATTCAGCATAGAACCCACCTTTCCTTTTTTGATCTCTTCCAAAACGGCTGCCGAATTGGAGTGCTGGGGGCCTGTGGCATATTCAAATCCGCTGTACTGAACCATTTGCCCTATTTTTTCTTCCAGGGTCATTTTAGAAAGCAGTTCTGCTACTTTCTGATCTACTGTTTTCTGTCCGCAGACATTCATTCCCAATGTTGAAAATGCCAATAAGAAGTACACTCTTTTCATAATGTCGATTAAAAAATATAAGTAGCTGCCGAACGCCCGGGAATTGCTACTGCAGCCGTTTTCCCGGCAAATTTAATATTAAAATTCTCATCAGCCTGATGATCATTCTGAACAATTAAGATTATTTTCCCAGATTGAGTCATAAATGCAGCCGATGACAGATGATCTGTCTGTGTTGAAGCGATTCTTTGAGAACCTGCCGGAACAAATTTGGACGCATGAGCAATGATGTAATAAGATATATTTCTGGTGAAATGCTCACTATCAGAAACCGTGATAGCTCCTTTACATTCCGTGCAGCCTCCGTCGGTATGGGGCCTGTATTGAGGATCATTGGCAAGGTTCCATTCCAGAGCAGTTTTGCTCCAGTTTCTCATGGATCCGATAATGACATTCTTCACATGCCAGTTCAGATCCTCACCAAAAGTTCCTTTCGAGCCTGTCCATTGCTCTGTAAAATAGAGATTCTTATCAGGAAAAGCATTGTGAACAGTGCTTAATGCTGAAATATCTCCTTCATACAGATGGAAAGCAGAACCGTCAATATATGGATAGGCTTCAGGATCTTTCAGAATATCAATAGCATATTCGGGTTTGTTGCAATTATGATCGTAGACCACAATTTTTGTTTTGATATGATTGGCTTTAAAAGCGGGACCTAAATGATTTTTTATAAATTCACCCTGTTTTTCTGACGGCATATACAAGCTTGGATTATTTCCCGGATGTAACGGTTCGTTCTGAGGAGTAACGGCATCAATGGTAATGCCTTCTTTTTTCATGCCCTGAATGTATTTTACAAAGTAATTGGCATAGGTAGTATAGAATTCAGGTTTTAAACTTCCTCCTTTTGATTTTCCATTATCTTTCATCCAGACCGGTGGAGACCATGGTGCTGCAATGATTTTAATGTCCGGATTAATTTTTAAAATTTCTTTTAACATAGCAATCAGGGCTTTATCCTTTTCCAGACTAAACTTTGAAAGAGCAGGATCCGACTGACCTTCAGGCAGATCATTATATGAGAATACTTCTCCATCTAGATCTGATGCTCCTATGCTTACTCTTAAATAACTGATGGAAATGGAGTTTTTATCAGCTCCAAAAAGTTCTTGAAGCAAAGCTTTTCTCTTTGAAGGAGATAAACGATTGATTACCTCAACACTTCCGCCCGTCAATGTATATCCGAAACCGTCAACATATTGAAATTTTTGAGTAGCATCAATTTCAATATTCTGAAAGTTGTTGGAAGCAGGTACAAATCTGACCGGATCCTGAAGCTGCAATTTTACGCTTTCATCTCCTTTGGTAAGCCAATACTGAACTTCATTTCCTTTGTTTTGAGCCACTGAGCTGCATGATAAAGGAAAAAGTACCACACCGCATAGCAGTGCAGTACCTTTAAAGAAACTATATAAGTTGTGAAACTCCATATTTAATATCCCGGATTTTGATGCATAATTGTATTGGGCAGCTCATTAAACGGAATTGGCAAAATTTCATTTTTACCGGCTTTAAATCCTTTGAATGCGAGTTTTGCAGGCGCATCTCCCCATCTTACGAGGTCAAACCAACGGTGTCCTTCACCAGCCAGCTCTCTTCTTCTTTCATCTTTAATGGCCTGAAGGGAAACAGGAACTGATGGCAAGCCTACTCTGGCCCGTACTGCATCCAAAAGGGCCTGTGCTCTTCCTCCTGCGCCTCCCAACGCCTCAGCTTCCATCAGATAGGTATCTGCCAATCTTATGGCAACATAATTCTGTCTGAAATTCAGTTCTGTAGCTCCGGGAAGCGAACTTCTAAGGTCATTCGTAGGTAAATACTTTTTCAGGAAATATCCGGTATCTGCAAATGCCGGGCTGTAAGTGATTTTCCCTTCATTCACGAGCTTTTTCGCATCAAAAACCGTTACGTTCAATCTAGGGTCGGTTCCCATAAAAGTAACAAAGTTTTCTGTTACTGTATTGAATGCCCAGGCTGAATAGATATCCGGAGCATCATTACCCGGAATATCTGTCCGGGAATAAGAACGGGGTCCTACCATTGCATTGATAGAGTTTCCTTCATCTTTCCCCTGTCCCCAGAATCCCCAGTCAGAATTTCCTTTATTGGTATGCATTACTTCAAGGATAGATTCTGTAGAAAATTTATAGGGATCTGAAATTTCCGGTCCTACCTTAAATAAGTCGGCATAGTTGGCAACAAGTTTATATCCGAACTGGCTGGTTCCACCGGGTGTACCGTTCACTTCAGCCAACTGAGCTGCTGCTTCGGGCATCTTTTTATCGTAAAGATAGATTTTCCCCAATATTGCTTTGGCTGTTCCCTGGGTAATCCTTCCCCTGTCATTGCCAGTTGCTGTCATCATCAGGTCCGGTATTGCAGCGACAATATCATTTTCTATCTGGGTGTAAACCTCACTTGGTTTTGCCTGTGGTATATTCCAGTAGTCATCGTCATATTTTATTGTTTTGAGGATCAGCGGAATGTTTCCAAACATTCTTACAAGTTCAAAATAGTACAGCGAACGCAGCACTTTTGCTTCAGCAATGTATCTTTTTTTAATATTTTCATTCATAGAAGCACCCGGAACTCTTTCAATCACAAGAGTAGCACGGGCAATCCCCTGATAGTAATCTCTCCAATAGCTGGCTGGCATTGTATTGGGATTGATCGCATAATTATTGATTCCCTGAATACCTGCTCCGTCATTGGAATTTCCGCCTCCTGAATAAAAATCATCAGATCCTGCATTAAAGAAAGTCACCGTATTCTCGAAACCTCCCGAATATTTCCTTAAAACATCATAGACGGAAACCAATGCACTAAATGATTGCGTTTCATTCTGAAAATACTCTTCCGTTTTAAAAGCTCCTGAATTTTCTACTTCATCCAGATAGGAACCACTACAGGCAATGTTGCCTAAACTTAACCCTGCCAGCAATGTTACAGCAAGTCCTTTATATATAAATCTCTTATTTTTCATGTTATTTACGTATTAAAATTGAATATTGGCTCCAAGCATGAAAGTTCTGGCCTGTGGATAGTAAGCTCTGTCAACTCCAATGATGTCCTGCTCAGAATTGTTTCTTCCTGCAATTTCCGGGTCATACCCTGTATATTTTGTGAATGTCAGAAGGTTTTCTCCGGTGATGTAGAGTCGTACTTTATTCATTCCAAAGCGGCTGGTAACGTCCTTAGGAAGTGTATATCCCAACTGAACGATTTTCAGGCGCACATAATCTCCTTTCTGAAGATAATAGTTTGACATCCATGAATAATTATGGTTGGGGTCATTTCGGGTCACTCTCGGATTATCGTTGGTAGACCCCTCTCCTGTCCAGCGATCAAGGATTCTTGTCTGATAATTGGCATCGGGAAGGTCTAATCTTCTCAGCCCCTGGAATATTTTGTTACCTGCCTGCCCCTGCGCAAACATCATAAAGTCAAAATCTTTGTACGTTAAATTAACCGTAAGTCCGAAAGTATATTTTGGAATAGAACTTCCCAAGTTCACTTTATCATTCTCATCAATTTTACCGTCTCCGTTGTTGTCCTGCCAGATGAAATCACCTGGTCTTGCATCCGGTAATAATTTTTCTCCATTAGAATTTACATAGCTATCAACCTGTGCCTGGTTCTGGAAAACACCGCTATAGGTCTGGCCATAGAATGATCCGTAAGGCTGCCCTACCTGCACTCTGGATACAGGCCCCATCGTCTGGAAGGAAGCAAGATTGAAATAATCGATATCATCCTCTAAGCGCAGTACTTTGTTTTTGATCGTAGCAAAGTTTGCATTTACTGATAAGGTGAAATCTTCCCAGTTCTTTTTGTATCCCAGCTCAAGTTCCAGTCCTGAATTCTGCATATCTCCTACGTTTGACCATGGTAAATTAGGAACTCCCACATACCCCGGAATATTGATTTGTCTCAGGATATCGGTTGTTTTCTTCTTATACCAGTCTGCGGTAAACGTGAAATTGTTGAACAATTTAAAATCTGCCGCAATATTCAGCTGGCTGGTCTGTTCCCATTTCAGGTGTGGATTGGCAAGCGTACTTGGTGCATATCCGATGATGATATTATTTCCTGAATTGGTGTAATTACTTCCTGAAACCATAAAATTGGCAAATCTGAAGTTTTCCATTTCATCATTTCCCAGCACTCCGTAACCTCCTCTCAGTTTCATGCTGTTGAGCACTTTATTTTCCGGCCAGAAATTCTCTTTATGCACATTCCATCCTAAAGACATAGACGGGAAGGTTCCCCAATGCTGATTGGTTGCAAATTTTGAAGAACCATCCCTACGGATTGTTCCTGTAAATAAATACTTATCTGCATAATCGTAAATAATCCTTCCAAAGTAAGAGGCTTTACGGGTCTGGATCCCGTCCCATCCTTTTGCAGTAATATTATCCTGAGAAATATCAAAATTAAAGGAAGCATCCTGCCAGTTTTCTATAGGCAGATTACTATACGTTAAGCTTGTTCCTCCTGATACATTATAACGGTATACGCCCTGACCTACCAGAATATTAAAATTGTGATCGCCGATTTTGTTCTGATAGGTTAAAGTGTTTTCCATACTCCACTCAAATTTATTTTCATCCACCTTGTTCAGGCTGTTGAAATTTGTATTGCTGTAGTTGGGACTTAAATAATATTTTGGAGTAAAGGTGCGGCTTCCCCAATATGACTTCTTCCCATTCAGACTGGTTTTGAAAGTGAAATGATCAAGGAACTTAAGCTCTGCAAATATGTTTCCTACAAAATCATCTGACCAGCTGTAATTCCCTTGCTGGATAGAACGGAAAGCCCGTGGATTCGTCATTTCATTATTTACATACCTTGAAATTCCATAAGGGTTGCCATTGGGATCACGGATAATATAGGGATTTGTATAGCCGCTCGGATCTACCTGTGACCAGTTGGTTACCACTTCCGGGGTAATAGGATCCAGATTGACAGCAGAGGCCAGCGGTCCCCCGAATTCTTCATTGGCACTTACTCCCTGGGATTTTGTATGGGTATAAGCAAAAGTCTGCCCTAATGTCAGGTAATCCGTTACCTTATGACTGGAGTTGAATCTGCCGTTTATTCTTTTGTAATAAGAAATATCGCTCATGACAATCCCCGACTGATCAAAATATCCGAATGAGGTATAATAACTTGACTTATCATTTCCTCCGGTGATGCTTACCTCATGAGAAGTTTTTTCTCCCGTTCCGAAAATAGTATCCTGCCAGTTGGTTCCTTTTCCGAAGGAATCGGGATTGGCAAATCTTGGTGCGCCTCCGTCATTCACAAAACCTTCATTAATAATTCTGGCATATTGGCTGGCATCCAGAAGATCCAGTTTTTTGGCAGCATTGGAAAAACCATAGAATCCGTTATAGGAAAGGGTGAGTTTTCCTTTTTTACCTTTTTTTGTTGTTACCAGGATCACCCCTTTGGCTGCAGAAACTCCATAGATGGCAGAGGATGCACCGTCTTTCAGTACTTCAATACTTTCTATATCAGACTGATTCAGCCATCCGATGTTATCCACTACGATACCATCTACCACCCATAAAGGGCTGTTACTTCCCGCCCCGAAGCTGGTAATCCCCCGTACCCTTACCGTGGCAGCCGCACCAGGCTGTCCGGAATTGGTAACTACAGAAACCCCTGCAGCTCTTCCCTGTAATACCTGTTCGGGTTTACCGGCCGGAATATTTTCTATATCACTGGCCTTAATACTGGCAATAGCTCCGGTTACATTACTTTTTTTCTGAGTACCATAACCGATTACTACGATTTCGTCTATTTTATTTTCCCTGGAAAGCGTGTCCTTCTTCTGGGTCTGGGCACTGAAGCTGGCCGTAAAATAGAGGACGGCAACCGCTCCTAAGCTTCTTGATATTCTTACATTCATATACAGTTATTGTTTAATTCTCAAATTGAGACAATAAAAATATATTTTTTTTCAATTAATTAACATTTCATTCACAAATATTTTAAATTTTCTTTTATTTCTGAGGGTTAAAAGCTATATCTTCGCATCAATAATTCATAAAAACCTATAAATATTCAATCAAGTTAATCCCCAAAAATGACTGTCAGGCTTTCAAAAATTTCTCTTCCGCTCAAATTGACCTTTCTTATTTTTTCCATGGTCTTAAACTGTATGGGACTTATCATTCTGCAGCTTGCAGATGCTAATATCACCTACGGAGAACTTGGCTTGCTGGAATCATTCAAAGACCTTCCTATTGCTTTTATTTCTCTTTTTGCAGTAAGTTTCATCAACAAAACCGGAGCTAAAAAAGCTTTGATCTTAGCCCTGGCCATTGTTGGATTCTGTTCCTGCCTTCTGCCGTTTGTTGAGGTTTTCTGGTTCTACAAACTGTGGTTTGCCATTATCGGGGCATGTTTTGCCATTGGAAAAATCTGTGTTTTCGGGATCATCAGGAATAATATTTCGGATGAAAAGTCATTGGCAAAGACCATGAACAGTGTGGAGGCTTCTTTTATGATCGGGATCTTTGTGGTGAATACCGGATTTGGGTGGCTGATCTCCAGCCCGTATTCCGAATTCTGGAAGTTTGGTTTTTTACTGATTGCCGTTTTATCTGCCATCACCATTTTCCTTCTTTCAAAAGCCAATATTTCAGAGGCCCAGCCTTTGGAAAATAAAAATATATTTTCCGAGCTTTCAGGATTTACCACTCCGGCCGTAGCATTATTTCTGGGAGTGATCTTCTGTATTGTATTTGTAGAACAGGGATTCAATTCATGGTTGCCTTCTTTCTATAAAAACCATCTGAAGGTGAATTCATTTTTTGCCCTTCAGGCCACTTCTTTCCTGTCGTTGTTTTCGTATGCAGGAAGAACGGTAACGGCCAACATCATCAGAAGGTTTTCACTTCCCGGATATTATATTACTTGTATGATTTTCATTATCCTTTTGCTGATAACCATTGTAGGTCTACAGTATTTTGATTCTGAAGATTCAAGGCTTATTCTTTTTTTATTTCCGGTGATAGGTTTATTCCTTTCACCGCTCTACCCTGTTATCAACTCCAGGATGATTGCACAGGTTGATAAAGAAAAGGTTAATCTTTTCACTTCACTTATTGTTATTTTTTCGTCTCTGGGCAGTTCTGTAAGCTCCATTATCATGGCTGTACTGTTCGGAAAACAAATGCTAAACTTTTATCCGCTGTATATTTTATCATGTGTTATTCTACTTTTTGTGATTAGTTTAGCGTATTTTAATTTTGCAAAAAGAAAAATTTAGAAAATAGTTTTATTTTTACTGCCATGAAAATCAAAGACACAAAAAGCAAAGAAACACTTCGGGAACTTATTGACACCAAAGATTTCGTAGCCCATATTTCGGTAGACTGCACCATATTCGGCTTTCATAATAATATTCTGAAAGTACTGCTTCTCAAGTATCATGATCTGGATCTATGGTCACTTCCCGGTGGTTTTGTTTTCAATGATGAAGACCTTCGTGAAGCTGCAGCAAGGGTTTTGTATGAAAGAACGCATCTTAAAGATTTATTCTTAAAACAGTTTCATACCTTCGGAAGAATAGACCGTACGGAAAACAATGTACACCAGATCCTTCTGAAAAACAAAGGAATAGAGGTTCCGGAAGATCACTGGATCTTTCAGAGATTCATCACGGTAGGATATTGCAGTCTTATTGATTTTTCCATAGCTGATACTTTTCCGGATGCTTTCAACGAAAGTTGTGAATGGTTTGAAGTGAATAAACTGCCTAAAATGGCATTTGACCACGACAGAATTATAGAAACCGGTCTGGAATATCTGCGGATGAATATCAATACGGAAGTTGCAGCCAGTAATCTGCTCCCGGAAAAGTTTACGATGAAAGACCTTCAGGCTCTTTACGAAACCATTTTAGGACAGAAATTCAGGAGAAATAACTTCCAGAGAAAAATCTTAAGCTTAAATATTCTCGACAGGCTGGAGAAGCTTTACGACGGTTCTGCCAACAAAGCGCCTTACCTGTACAAATTCAAAACTAAGGTTCACAACGCTGTCAACCAGTACCCGATCTCCAATGATGAGGAGGTTTAAAATACGGATTTTCTTCTTTAAACAGGAAAACCATGTATTATCTATTTGAAAACCAGGATTAAGATAAGTTTTCAAAAAAATTTTCCAGACACCACGAAAAATGTTATTTTTAACAAAATCAAAAAATCATGTCATATTATCCTCTTACAAGCATCCCTGATTATTATGGAATTGATGCTTTACTTACTGAAGAACACAAACTGATCCGCCAATCTGTAAGAGACTGGGTGGAAAGTTTTGTAATGCCGCAGATTGATCAGGCAGCTCAAAATCATACAGATCTTCCTGGCCTTATGAGAGAATTAGGGAAAATCGGGGCTTTAGGACCTTATATTCCTGTTGAATACGGAGGTTCAGGATTAGACCAGATTTCTTACGGTCTTATCATGCAGGAGTTGGAAAGAGGAGATTCTGCAGTACGTTCTGCCGCTTCAGTACAGAGCTCTCTGGTCATGTTCCCGATTAATGAGTTTGGATCTGAAGAACAGAAAAAGAAATATCTTCCTAAACTTGCTGCAGGAGAAATGATAGGATCTTTTGGATTGACTGAGCCTAACCATGGTTCTGATCCCGGGTCTATGGAAACTTATTTTAAAGATATGGGTGATCATTATCTTTTGAATGGGGCTAAAATGTGGATCACCAACTCTCCTCTCTGTGATATTGCAGTAATATGGGCAAAGAATGAAGAAGGAAAAGTACAGGGACTTATCGTTGAAAGAGGAATGGAAGGATTCACAACTCCGGAAACCCACAATAAATGGAGTCTAAGAGCTTCCAAAACCGGAGAACTGGTGTTCAATGACGTAAAAGTGCCTAAAGAAAACCTTCTTCCGGGAGTTACAGGATTAAAAGGACCTCTTTCCTGTCTGAATTCTGCCAGATATGGAATTTCATGGGGAGTCATTGGTGCTGCTATCGACTGTTACTGTACAGCTGTTCAGTATTCTAAAGAAAGAAAGCAGTTTGGAAAACCCATCGGTTCTTACCAGCTTCAACAAAAAAAATTAGCTGAATTCTTAACGGAGATCACAAAAGCTCAGTTATTATGCCTTCAGTTAGGAAACCTTAAGAATGATCATAAAGCAACTCCTGCACAAATCTCAATGGCTAAGCGTAACAACGTAAAAATGGCTATTGACATTGCAAGAGAATCAAGACAGATTCTTGGAGGTATGGGAATTATGGGTGAATTCCCGATGATGAGACACGCTGCCAACCTGGAGTCTGTGATTACGTACGAAGGAACTCACGATGTTCACTTACTGATCACCGGTTTAGATATTACAGGTATCAACGCTTTCTAAGAAAAGAAAAATATAGAATCAAGAGTCTGGTCTTCGGATCAGACTCTTTTATTTTACTCACTTTCCAGAGAATTTATATTCAATGAATAATTATTAACGTCATAATGTTTTTGTGAATTTAATAAAGTTATTACCTTGACGTTATTAAAAATTCACTATATGAAGAAAATCACAACTTTTTTAATAGGACTTACAGCTCCGTTCTATTTTGCCCAGCAGGCTGGAGATCTTGTAAGCGCCGAACAGAAACTGGATTTGACCCCGCAGGGAGTTGTCAATTTCATTGCCAATAATCTGGGTGAGCAGAACGCACCGGATTTTGTAAGCTATCTCAATAGTTTCAACGTTGGGTTGAAAGGTTATAAGATAACGTACTACACCAAAAACGAAAAGAATGTTCTTGTAAAAGCTACCGGACTTTTGATGTATCCCAACGTAGGATTTAAACTGTCTACCATTGTCTCTGACCACGGAACTACAGACAGCAGGCATAATGTTCCTTCCAATTTCAAAGGAGCCCTTACTGCCGGATTTGTTGTGGAGCTTTCTTACGTGCTGAATGGTTATATTTTAATGGCCCCTGACTATGTAGGGATGGGTACTGGAGAAGGAATTCACCCTTATGTAGACTATGCAACAGAAGCCGGAGCCACTATAGATTTCATCACGGCTGCCAATAAGGCTTTGGCACAGCTGAATGTAAAACGTTATGATGAATACTTTCTGGCAGGCTATTCTCAAGGGGCTCATGCCGCTATGTCTACGCTGAAAAGATTAAGTGTTTCCAACCCGGATAATATAAAATTCAAATATGCCTATATGGGTGACGGCCCTTATGATATGTCGGAAACTACTTTAAAGAAAGGAGTATTAGAAAAGGATATTTATCCGTTCAGCTCATTTCTGGCCAATGTTCTTCACAGCTGCAATAATACAGGGTATCAAACCTATACTAATGACATTTCAGAAGTAATTTCTGCCGAGTATCTGGATCGATACAACTATCATGTAGTGCAGGACAATGGTGGTCTGCTTTGGGGACCTGTGATCTGGAGAAAGCTATTCACGACTAATTTTGTGAATGATGTCACCAATAACCCCAACCATACATTCAGACAATGCCTGAAGCCTAAAGATGTCTACGACTGGTACAACAAAACTCCTATGACCCTTGGGCATTCCACTGTAGATCTGGCCATTCCGCCTGAAAATACCTCTAAAACGATTGACGTTCAGCGGGGATACTATCCGTGGTGGGATCTGAACAAATATAAGCTGGATTCTTTTTATTGGGGACCTATAGGCCATGTAGGCGGGATTGTCCCTTTTACCCTGGCTTCCAATGCCAAGTTTAATACTTTAAGGAGTGGCGGACTGCTCAATCAGTGGGCTATAGCAGGTTCTCTCTTTGGGAAGCAGGCAACAGCAACTCCAACAGAAGAACCAACCTTATCCTCTTCTCAGATCAAACCGGACCTTGGGAATATGCAGCTGCTTGAGATCACTGATTTTAATAAAGAAAAAGCAGTAAACAGATCAGCAGGTGAACGCAGCTTATCTTCTTTGAATGACGGAGTTTATCTTTTGAAAGTATTGGAAAACAATGAAAATAAAATGATTCCGTACATCAAAGCAACACCCAAAGAGATTGCAGAAAACGAAATCGTACAGTCTGAGAATAATGCGGTTTTAAAGTTAAAAACTAACCAGGATGAACTTTCTGCAGTATATATTTTTGATGAAGATAAAAACCTTGTTAAAACCGTTTCGAAAGAGCAGTACAGACAAACAGGAGGTATCAGTTTACAGGATCTGGAGAATAAGAACTATACTTTTGAAGTAGCAACCCCATTCTATAATCTCCAGTTCACGAAAGCAATATCAGGTCAGATGCCGGAAAACAATACGGATATTTTTACCCAGAACAGACAGATTAAAGTGAAAGCGAATACCGATATTAAAAAGATCAGCATTTACAGCATTTCTGGTGCTCTGGTAATTCAACAGGAAGTCAATAAACCTGTATTTGAATCATCAAGCCTTGAATCTGGGGTGTATGTAGTACAGTTGAATCTTGTCAACGGAAAAAATATTCATAAAAAAGTAAAATTATAAAGTCAGAACACTATTTCATTTTCTATAATATCATTTCAAGTTAATTTTTGGGCACTTCAGCAATGAAGTGCTTTTTTAGAATACATGAATAATTTTATTATAATATCATTTAAAATAACTCTAAAAAAAATAAAACTGAATAAATAGATAGAAACAACATTATATAAACATCATATATATTTATTTAAAAGACAATTATGGGGTAAAATTTAAATTTTCGTAAGAATATTTTCATCAATTCTGTAAATGATTTATATCAATTATTTTAAATTATTCTAAATAAAATTAGTAAACTTATGTTAGGCATCCTACTTTTGCCGAAAGAATAATGCCAGATGGTCCACAATGACTCCCTTTCCTCTCTGAGGTTTCAGATTTTAATTTTTCTCTTTCTTTTTACAGCGATAACGATTTCTTCCCAGGAACTTACATTAAAGGTTACTTTTGAGGTGAAAGACAGCGCTTTACAATCGGTGAAAGGTGCTGAAATCAAAATTTCATCAGAGCAAGACAGGTATGCTATATCCAGCAATGATAAAGGAATTGCGGTCATTTATATAGCGCCTGGAAAATATAAGGTAGAAAGTGACAGTAATGATCATTCAGGATATTCAAACCTCCTGTCCATAACAAAGGAGGAGACATTTACACTCATTCTTACCAACAGAATACATACAATTGAGGAGGTTGTCATTACCGCCAAAGAAGGAAAAGGGCTTACCTCTTCATCTATTATTAACCAGCGGGCCATGCAGCACCTGCAGCCTTCAAGTTTCTCAGATCTTTTGGAATTGCTTCCCGGAGGGAGGTCAGGTGACCCGGTTCTGAATCAGATGAACAAAATAAGCCTTCGTGAAACCGGAAGAGCCGGAAGTGATTATAATACTTCTTCCATGGGAACGACCTTCCTTGTTGACGGAGCTCCACTGAATTCCGGGGCCAACCTTCAATATACCTACGATTTTACGGATAAAACCAACAACGGACTGAAAAGAAGACTTAATCTGGCCAGCGGCGTAGATATGCGAAGCATTTCAACAGATCAGATCGAAAATGTGGAAATTCTCCGTGGAATACCTTCTGTAAGATATGGAAACCTGACTTCAGGAATTGTAAAAATCACCAATAAGTCAGGCTATACAAAATGGAAAGCCAGATTCAAGGCAGATGGTTATTCCAAACTTTTTGCCGTCAATAAAGGTTTTGAAAACAAAGATCAGGATCTGAAAATAAACACCGGTATAGATTATCTGGACGCCAAAGCTGACCCAAGAGACAGGTTTGAAAATTATAAAAGAATCACTGCCAATTTTGCTGTTGTAAAAGAAAAAAAACACAACCATGGAACCTCAAAATGGCAGACCAATCTGAGTTATACGGGCTCTCTGGATGGCTCGAAATCTGATCCTGACATTGATCTTTCTGAACTGAATTCTTATGAGGTGAATAATCATCTTGTAAGTCTGTCTAATCTTTTTACCTATACGAAAGACAAACCATCTTTTTATCGGGCAACAGAAATACAGGCAACAATTAATCAGAGGTTTGATCAGATAAAACAGACTAAATTCATTCAGCTGGAGAATGCAACAGCTTTTCCTTTATCGCAGACTGAAGGAGAATTTGACGGCTACTATCCTGAGCCCCGGTATATTTCCAACTACCTGGTAGATGGAAAACCTCTGGATGTATTTTTTACCATACTCAATAAATTTCAGCTGGATTTTAAATCGGTTAAAAATGAAATCAATGCAGGATTCGACTGGCAATTGAGTAAAAACTGGGGTAAAGGACAGGAATTTGACACCTATAAACCCATAGACCCAAAGGCAACTTTCAGACCCCGTGCCTACCGTGACGTCCCGGCCTATATCACCTCTGCTCTATTTCTGGAATCGATCAGCAGCATGAATGCCGGAAACCACAAGTTCACTCTTGCGCTGGGGGTAAGAGGAAATTCAATGATGAACCTGCCTTCACATTTTAAAATGAAAGGAAAAATCTATGCAGACCCCAGAGTCAATTTTCAATGGGAACTTCCATCGTTTGACTGGATGAATAAAAAGACTCAGATGGCCCTGACCCTGGGATATGGTAAACAGAGTCTGTTTCCGGATCTTAACCTGCTCTATCCGGAACTTATTTATAAAGACATTCAGCAGCTGAATTACTTCCATACCAATCCAAATTACAGAAGAATCAATTACAAAACCCTGATTTACAACCCTCAAAATCCGGAAATAGAACCTGCTGTCAATGAAAAATTTGAAGCAAGGATTGATTTGGGTATCGGAGCCCATCAGCTGTCTGTGACCGTCTTTAAGGAAAATATGCACAATGCCTTCCGCTCTATGAATCAATATGCCGGTTATCAGTACAAAAAATATGATCCCTCCGGACTGAATCATGATGCCATCACTTCCCCGCCGGACATCAATACACTTCCCTACCAGACTTTAAATGAAAATTTCCTGTATACAACACAACGAAATGGAAGTAAAGTAGATAAAGAAGGGGTGGAATTCCAATACTCTTCCAACAGGATTCCAGTAATCAATACAAGATTTACCCTGAACGGAGCCTGGTTCCGGACAAAATATGGCAACAGCATGCCTGTCTACAGAGGGCGGGATCTGCTGATTGGCGGAAAGCCTTATCCTTATCTCGGATTGTATGAAGGTATGGAACCTAGCTCTGTTAATGAAGTTCTGAATACGAATCTGATGATGGATACTTATATTCCGAAACTGGATCTTGTTTTTTCTTCCTCTTTTCAGTTTTCATGGTATTCTATGCGAAAAATGCTCCGTATGAACGGGATTCCAAGTCATTATGTGGATCAGAATGGCAATATCTTCCCTTTCCATCCTGAAGCAGCGCAGGGAAGCATTCTTGAAAGCCTGATCATTGCTCAGAATCAGGATCTGTATAATGCCGTCAGAAGACCCATGGAAATGAATCTTAACCTGAAAGTAACCAAAAGCTTCAGGAATAAAGCCATTGTGGTCTCCATGTTTGCAAGCAGGCTTTTCAGCTATTATGCACCTTACAGAATCAACGGAATTACGATCAACAGAAAAGGAGCCTATGATCCTTATTTCGGAATGGAGATCAACTTTAATTTATAAACAATTTCAATTCAATCAACTTATGCTAAAACATGTATTAAGAACACTACTCGTAGTGTGTGCTTTCATCGGTATTACGTCATGCTCTTCGGATTCCAACGAAACGCCGGAAGCTCAAACCTTATTAAAAATGGAGTTCAAAGTAGTTCCGGACAATATTCAGGTCAAGGAATATAAGAAACTGACTCTGAGTTTCAAAGAACTTAACTCCGGGTTTACAATAACCAAGGAGCTTTCAAACACCAATACCTTACAGGTCAGTCTTCCTTCCGGAACCTATCAGATGATTGCAGAAGGAAACATTGTTTATTCAGACCCATCCGGATCTATAGAAGCGAAAGTAGCCGGAGTACAAAACGGAGTGGTGATCAACGGCAATGAGATCAACAAAACGATAGAACTTTCTCTGAAAGCAGGAAACAGCAGCGATCTTATTCTGGAAGAAATTTTCTTCACCGGAACAAGAACACCTCAGGGAGCCATGTATTTCGGGGATCAGTATTTTAAAATTACCAATAATACAGACAAGACTTTATATGCAGACGGAATGCTGCTGATACAGTCAAGCTTTATGACCAATGAAAAACAGGATTACAGCCCAAACATCATGGGAACTACGCTGTCAGCCGGAGCAATCATCAGAATCCCGGGGACCGGAAACACCTACCCTGTAAAGCCGGGTGAATCTATTATTATCGCTGAAGACGCCATCAATCACAAAGATTTCAACCCTTCATCTGTTAATCTTTCTACCGCTAACTTCCAGATTTTCAAAGAAAACTCTGATGACATCGACAATCCTGCTGTTCCGAAAATGATCAATGTTTCCGACAAAATGGTAATTCATAACCAGGGATATTATGCTTACGCTCTGGCACGTATGCCACAAGGAATGACTAATGAGGCACTGGTGGCTCAGAATTCATACACCTATACTTACAACCTTAGTTTCGGGGGAGATATTTATCCTATGGACGGAACCGCTGTTAAAATCCCAAATGAATGGATTACAGACGTCGTAAATTTAAGTGTACAGGACTCTTTCCAATGGCTGGTAACTTCACCTTCGCTGGATATGGGCTGGACTTCCGTTACTTCATTTGACGGAGATAAAAACCGTTTCGGAAAATCTGTACGCAGAAAGATCATTGGTAAAACAATGGAAGGTAAAAATATTCTTAAAGATACCAACAATTCTACGGCAGATTTTGATCATGGTGTAAAACCTTCATTATTCAACTAAAATGAAATATTTTCTTTCCATACCCATCCTGTTTACAGTATTATCCGGCACCTTTATTCAGGCTCAGACCAATGATTCCATCAAAGGAAAAATACCTGAAGAATACAGTGTTGAAAGGTTACTTAAAAACAGTATCACGATAAATCCTGCCAGCCAGATGAACGCCAGGAAATACAATATCACCACTTTCCGTCTTTTTACAGAAAATTCTGATACTCCCAACCAGTTAAAGCAAAATGGAAAAGGAGTCAATCTATGGGGGGCGGAAGCCCGCACCTCACAGGCTCTTGATGATAAAACTACGGTTTGGGGTAATGCTTCTTATTCACAGGGAAAAAACAAGCAGGTGGTATGGAACGAGAATACAGATTATGACCTTATTTACCCTTATGTAGCAGCCGACAGTGTAGGTGGTGATATGAAATTTGAAAGATATAGTTTCTCAGGAGGCTATTCTAAAAAGATCAGTTCGTATACCATAGGCATTGCCGGAAGCTACAGAGCCACATTGGGCTATAGAGATACTGATCCACGGCCAAAGAATACAACTGCAGACTTTTCACTGGCCCTTGGTGCCAGTAAACTCATGTTTCAGAAATTCAGACTGGGCGCCTATCTGGAGGCTGAAAAATACACTCAGAAGCATTATCTGAGCTTTGTAAGCAACCAGGGCTATCCTCTGATCTATAATATGAGCGGACTTGGAAATTATAATGAGCTTCTTTCCGGAAAACTTCGACAGGCCTACTATGAAGGCTGGTCATATGGGGGTGGGATACAAATCTTTGAGGCAGACAACAGAAACTGGTATCTGAATCTGGGGTTAAAAAAAATGAACATGGATAAGCTTCTGACAGAATATTCGGATCTTAATGCATCCAGCGTTGAAGAACAACAGCTCAACGTGTCATTAGGAAGATTTTTTGATACCGGGAAAATCGTATGGGGAATTATCGCTGACGGTAACAGTACGGAAAGAAAAGGAACTGAAAATCTTTTTCTGAATGAAAATTCAAGAAACTACGTTCAGATAGGCAGTGTGGAAAAATACAACCATAAGATCCATCATCTTATTTTCAAAGGACTTTTACAGATGGGCAATGATAATGCCAAGTCTTCCTTTCTTCCTTTTTTCGGGTGGGCTCAGGAAAAGGAAAGATACAGCAGTCCCCTATCAAGAATAGAATTAAGTAAGATAGCGTATGGACTGGATTATCAGTGGTTAAAAACTTTTAAATCAAACCAGATGCTCTCCGTCTTATTAGGTCTTTCCACAACCCATGTTTATCATACAGATACTGTTTTCAACAATTCCGGAAAACCTGCCATCTATGAAATGCTTCAGGACAATTATGCTTTTCAGGCTTCGGGTTTCTGGCAGGCTAAACTTGATATTCATTTTCATTTCAGTGTTCCTGTTGTGAAGAATATTTTTGTGGGAGGCAAAATGATGTACAGCCATTTTAAACACGACAGCAATTCTCAATGGGCGGTCAGTATAGGAAGTATTTTTTAAATTTATTATCATGAAATTTTCAGATGTTAAATTAATTATGTTCGTTGGAGGAATTTCACTCTTCTGTATGCAGCATACTTTTCAAAAACATAATGTAGACTACGGAGAAGTCGCTGTTCACTACAAAAAACCATTACAATATTGGCCCAAGCCGACTGTAGATGCTGAAATCAACTGGAAGGAATTTGAGGCTATAGAATGGGATTCCAACTATTATGAAACCCAGGAGCTTCCGGAGGTTATACTGGGAAAAAAGCTGTTTTTTGACCCAAAACTTTCGTCATCCAGCCAGATTTCCTGCAGCAGTTGCCATAATCCTGAATTAGGATGGGCAGATGGCCAGGAAGTAGCCTTAGGTAATGATCATTTACAGGGAAAGAGGAATACCCAGTCTCTCTTCAATATTGCAGAAAGGACCTCCTATTTTTGGGACGGAAGAGCAACAACACTGGAAAAACAGCTGGTAGGTCCTATTTCCGCTCACAATGAAATGAATATGAACCCGGATAAACTTGCCGGGAAACTTTCCAGAGTAAAGGAATACAGAACCCTCTTCAAAGAAGCATATCAAAGCGAAAAGATTACGTTTGATAAGATCGCCAGAGCATTAGCAGCTTTCCAGAAAACCATCAGAAGCCAGCCAAGCAAACTTGATAAGTTCATCAACGGAGATTATAAGGCCATGAACGACAAAGAGATATACGGCATGCATGTATTCCGGACCAAAGCAAGATGCATGAACTGTCATTATGGAAAATACCTGACTGATGAATCTTTCCACAATATAGGACTTACCTACTATAAAAGAGAATATGAAGATCTTGGCCTGTATCATATCACAGGAAAACCGGATGATGTTGGAAAATTCAAGACTCCTTCTCTGAGAGACCTGGACTATACCGCTCCATGGATGCATAATGGCTTAATGGATGATATGCACGGCATTGTGAGTCTATACAACAGCGGAATGCAGATGATCAATCCTACTCCTGAGGAAAAGAAGGCAGATCCGAACTTTCCTGTGACCGACCCTTTGGTAAAGCCTTTAAAGCTTAATGAACAGGAAATAGATGCCATTGTTGCCTTTTTAAAAGCCATGTCAGGGAGTTACTACAAAATGCCCCGTCCGGACATCCCAAGGAAATAAAGAAGTTATTGAGCAGGGAGCCAGAGGCTGGAAGAAGTGACTATTGAACGAATAACACATGAATGTCAACGTAATCATTTAAAAATAATAACGTTACACCCATTCCCTACTTTCAAATACTTCCAGCTTCCTTTCCTAAAATTTAAAGCCGATACTGAAATAGATCCGTGAGAAATCAAGCTGATTGTTTCTTGAAATGTTAAGATTTATCGGGCCTAAAAGAGATTCATAACCCAGATTGACTCCGTAGCCGAACATATCAAAGCTGTTATCAAACGGAGAATATTCTTCACTTACCTTACCATAGCTGAATGAAGGGGTAAGATATAATCTTTTCATAATTCTGTACTGAAATGATATCCCTGCTTTGGCCACAGAAGTCATAGGCAGTTCTTTCTGTCTTAGACCATTGAACTCCGGGCTCAGCAAGTCATAATTATATTCGCTTCCGCCAAGATTGTATTTCTGATTCAGAAAAAGATAAGGAACTCTATCTTCTTTCTTTGAGCCAAAGCTTGTTCCAAGAAAGAGATTGACCTTGGCAGCAAGTCTTCTGGTGACAGGATACGCAAAGTTTTCATTCAAAGTAAAAGAAATCAGATTTTTAGGCTGATAATAATGGGGCTCTTTAGGATTCAGTATAGGATAAAGCAGCGGCTGTACTGTATTCAGGTCATACAGGTCATAACGATCACCGTAATAAAATCTTGTACTTACCTGAAGATGGTTTCCTTTTGTGAAAAAATATCTTTTATTAAGATTATTCTGTTCAAATTTCAGGAACGTATTAAAATTACTGTGGTTATAAAGTTTTTTACTGTAGTTATCTATTTTAGCCTGATCAACCTTATCCAGCAAACTGTACATTCTTTCTGTACTGAATTCTGTTCCCAGGGAAATCACTGCATTCGGGCTTATATTGTAATTCAGGGCAATTTTTCCGGTTATATTACGATACATATGGTTAGGAAAATTATCACTGCTGCTCTCATTTCCCACATCGTACAGCCTAAAGTTAAGGTCATTACTCTTAAGATGGATCATTTTAGCTTCCAGATCCAGCCATAAACGTTCTCCGCTGTCCAAGAACTGCTGATAGGCCAGTCTTGCTTTAAAACGCTCTGAAATGTCAACTGTTGCCAAAAATCTGGATCTGTTCAGAATAATATTCCTGTAGGTATAATTGACAATAATGCCGACAGATTGTTCGGTATCATAATGTAGAGCAAGCTTAAAAGCCCCTTTCTTAGCTCTTTTCACAAAAATATTCATAGTAAGGGCATCCCCGGTGTTGGTATAGGTATAATACACTTTTACGTACTGTCTCATACCAAACACCCTGTCTATTGCTTCGTTCACGGTTTTTACATCATAGTACTTCCCTTCCGCAAGCCCCATCTGCTTCTTAATGACTTCAATTTCTGCTTTGTCTGTGAGAGGTGTACCGTCTTCTTCATTGTAAGTGAATTTTGTTGTAGGCAGTTTCACTTCTTCAATCATTTTATGTTCATATTGGATGCCTAACTTACGTTGTGTTTCTGCCAGGGCTACGAATTCAGGGAGGTGCTTTCTGGCCTCTTTTTCTCCGATTTTAATGATCTTCCTGTAACGGGCAAAGTCTTTGGTCGTAATATCTCCTAACGGATCCACAAAATCTACCAGGATATTGGACAATCCTTTCTGGTGCTTGAAATCTTCCACAGAACGGATGGCATGCGTCTGATAGATCATTTTCATAGGGTTTTCAATTTCTTTTTTGGTAAAAAGCCTGAACCCCGTATACCCTCCGATCACAAAATCAGCGCCCATTTCCCGGACTTCATTGGCCGGATAATTTCTGTCGAGTCCACCATCTACAAGTAATTTCCCATCAATATAAACAGGAGCAAAAGCCGCAGGAATAGCCAGTGTAGACCGGATAGCCAGAGGTAAGGATCCTTGTTTCTGCATGATCAGCCCTCCATTTTCAATATCTGAAGACGTAAGTTCTACAGGAATCCTGAGCTTACTGAAATCATTGATATGCTTGGCATTAAAAGTAAGTGTATTCAAAACCTCGCCCATATACTGTCCCTCAATATAGGAACTGGGAAGGGTCGGAATTCCTTTGACTACAGGAAACTCCAGAATGTATTTATCATATTCATCTTTTTCACTGATATTAACCTTGTTATAAGGGATCTTATTGCTCAGAATCCTGTTCCAGTCTACTTTATAGACCGTATGCTTCAGCTGGTCAGCATTATACCCCATAGCATAAAGACCTCCCAGAATTCCTCCCATACTGGTTCCGGTAATATAATCTACCCTGATCCCGAGAGAATCGATCATTTTCAAAATCCCGATATGGGCAAAACCTTTTGCACCGCCGCCGCTGAGTGCCAGACCAAACTTAGTGTCTTTGGTTACATTCTGAAGAGCAAGATTCAGAGAATCATTCTTTTGCTGGGATTTGATAATAAGAGAGACAACAACAGCTAAAAATATCAGGATTTTTTTCATGAGTACTCTTAAGTTTATTCCTTGTAAACTTTAAAAATGTTAGTAAAGAGTAAAGATACATAAAAAACATACTGATCGATTTACAGTTTTGCTTTAAGAAATAAAGAATAAATAAAATATTGATTATTAATCAGAAGTGCATACAATTTACTGTATTAAATATTCTTAATACACTTTTACAGTTTCCACAAAATTAATATCCGGATTCAAAATCTCAAGGATAAGACTTTTCACAGATTTCATCGCATCATCAATATCTCCTTTATCAAACTGCAGAGAAACCATCCCCTTTTTAGCATCGGCAAAACTCCAGATCCCGGTTTCTATCGGAAATCCCCAGAATTCAGGAAGATGCTGTACTACATAATGGTAAATACAAAGCTGAAGTGCCTGCTTTCTTTCACTGTTGTGGAAATACTGGTCAACGTTTTCTTCATCAATCTTTACGTTAAGGTTTTTGATCTTTGCGGTTTTATAATCGATAATTCTTAAAGTGCCGTTCAGTTTATCAATCCTGTCTATAAATCCGAAAAAGGAAATTTTATCATTTCCGTCAAGGTAGAATTCTACATTTTCAAACCTTCTTTCAATGTCAATAATCTCCAGCTTATTCCCTTGCTTTATCAGTTCAAGGTCATGGTTGAGAACGTTTTCGATCACTTTCTTAGCAATCGCTTTATGGATGTAATTCATCCCCTTTTCATAGAACTCAGGCTGATGTTTAAGCTTTTCGATCGCAATATTTATATATTGATCTATTGCTTTAATTGAATTATTTAAATCGCTTTCTTTTAAAACCTTACCCTTCAATACTTCATAAACTTCTTGAAGTGAATAATGGACAAGGTTCCCATAATTCTTTACAGATAACTCCTCTTCAATTTCATCTGTTTCCGAAGTGTTCAGAATCTTTGACAGATAGAAATCTATGGGATTATAAAGATAACTCGTAAGATGTGAAGCGGATACTTTTTCTTTCCATTTCAGAAGGCGCTCCTGTACAATCTGTGTCTTTGAAATTTCGATAGGTTTGGTAGCAATAGGTTCTGAGGAATTTTCAATAATCAAATGCTCGATCTCATGGGAACTCTCCATTTCAATCTGGGTGATAAAACGGCTTTTCTCACCGGTATTGACCCCCGAGCTTAATGCATTATAAAGTAAATGCACATTTTTGGCATCCTGGATCAGCCTGTAAAAGTGATAGGCATAGATGCTGTCATTTTCAAGGAAAGTATGAAGATCAAAAAAGCGGCGGATATCAAATGGAATGTAGGTATTCTGAGAATTTCCTAATGGCAGTTTTCCTTCGTTTACAGAAAGCATGATAACATTCTCAAAGTTCAGAAGACGGGTTTCCAGCAATCCCATGATCTGCAATCCCCGCAAAGGCTCTCCCTGGAAGTCTATACTCTCGGAATTGATATGCTGATTGATCAGAATCTCCAGGGTTTCCATTTTGATCTCAATATTGTAAGGAGTCAGCTGGTTCTTGATGATCCTGAAAGCATTCTCAAAATGAGAGACATTCTCATACTGAATATCGTCAATATCCAGCCATTTTACCTGCTGACAAAATGAGATCAGCATATCAAGGTAAGCATTGGTACTTATTGCCTTTTCAAGAAGGTTTGCATAAGAAAGTCCGTTCAAAAGTTCCTGTAGAAGCTTTCTCGAAATATAGACAATATTCCGTTCTTCCACTTTCGCCCTGAAATCATTGATGATCTGCTCATCTTCTACCGACTTGGGAAGTTCTTCCAGAATAGGAAAAATATCCCGGTAGTAATAAGAAGATTTGTTCTTTTCAAGCTGTTTCTGCAGGTAAAAGAGTCTTTTTACTGCGTTGGAGAAAGACAGATTTTTCAACGGAAACCCCATTGTAATATTCAGGTTTTCCACTCCATGCATTACGTCAAGACTTGCCGGCAGAAGGTTTTCATCCAGCAGCACCACAGCAGTATTGGAATAGGTTTTATTGTTGATCTCTTTGAATATTTCCGGCAGCACCTTAGTTTGGGTTACGTTTCCGGAAACTTCATATACTTTGATATTCTTAGGTTGGGTGAAGTCATCTTCAATCCATTGAAAAGCTCTGTTATCATCAAATTCTTTCCACATTTTATGATTTCTGAGGAATTTCCCGGCTTCCTGTCTTTCATCATCAAAATAATAACGGTCCGCCTGAAAGAAACACTGCGCTTTATTCCACTGCAAAAGACTTCTGACGAGCTTTTCCTCAACCGGCGTAAAGGCATTGAAACCACAGAAAACAAACTGCTCGGTAGTATTTTTGGCAAAATCACCGATACTGGCTTTAGCTGTTTCATGGATCATTCCTGAAGTTGCCCAGTTCTTTTCCTGTAAACGGCTTTTCAGTTCCGGAAGGAAAACGTTCATATTCTGCCAGAAATTAAGAAACTTCTTTCTTGGGACATCATCATCTTCACCAAGGTTTTGAGCCCATTCCTTAATCCTTTCCTCATCAAACATATATTGCAAAACTGCCTGGTCGCTATCTGAAAATTTCAGAATATCATCCCAGTCTTTCTGCAGGGTCGGAAACCACTTCAGGAAATCCGAAAAATCATCTCTGGGGATAAGGTTCAGACTCCTGTACACATCAAATGAGAAAAGCCAGAGCGGAATTCCCTGTATAGGCTGTTTATCTGCAATTTTATTAATGAGTTCCTCTACTGTAAAGAAATTGGGAAGAAATCCCGAATAATTGTTTTCTTCCAGGATCTGTCTGATAAACACAATGGGACGTTTACCGGGAAGCACAATATTAAACACAGAAAGGTCTGTGTTTTGCGCCAGAAGCTCTTGGATAATCTTATTGAGAAATTTCAAAGGGATTGATAGCTTTTTAAATTGTCTAATTCTTGAGAAATAGCAGCATTATACTCAGCCTGCTTTTCTTTGTTCATCCCATGGCGGGTATCTCTGTCATAGGAAATCTGAAAGTTTTTATAATCAGTAGAAATCCCGTTGTAAATGACTTTAAAATATTTGTTATAATCTCCTGAAGTACTGATTTTTTCGGCAACTGCTTTTCTGAACTTCCTTACAAACAGCTCAGCAATATCAAAATGCTTCTGCTCATGCAGTAAAATGTAATCGTTGATCTTTTTTACATCTTTCCAGGATTTCTCTTCATTGAATATGGCCTGAATCTTAATGGTAACAGGTGATTTCGGATTGCTGGACTTCACAACGGAAAATTCCCAACCACAATTGGTATATGCTGCAACGTCCGGATTATTCTTTCTGTTGACAGGGCTTTTAAAATTATCCCACACCAGCTTTTGTTCTTCCTGCCACATGATTTTCTGGCTGAATGCCATTTGAACAGAAAATAAACAAAATATAAAAATCAGTTTCATTATTCCACCACAATTGTTTTGGTAATCCAGCTGTTTCCGCCATTCCAGAATTTAAAGGTATAGGTTCCTTTCTTTTGGGGGCTGAAATTGATCTGGTTGGCACCTACATAATTTCCCTGGGTACAAGGCCCGTTGGTTCTGTATTTATAGGCAGTAACCGTTCTTTCCAGGTTATTGTTGTAAATATAATCATAGCCATAAAATCCTTCACATTGAGACGGATAGGTAGAATAGGTTTTTATGCTTTGTATGGCAAAAACATCCATCGTATCGCTTACGATTTTTACACTGTCTATTTTGATCTTATCAACAGATTCAATGGTTTCATAATCATCGTCATTACAGGAGACCAGAAAAAAGCCTGCTGCCAATACCGAAAATCCAAGATTTAAAAACTTTTTCATAACCTTCAATTTTGTGATTATTAATAAATATTCAGCAAAAATTATTCCCCAATCTTATGAAATCAGGAATTGAAATTACCTTTTGATACATAAACTACTTTTTTAGTATCAAAAAATTCTTCATCAAAATAGTGTTTAAGGTTGAATATCTCACATTTAAGCCCGGCAAGTTCTTCTGCAAGGTCACCGCCTTTTAAATATAAAATTCCGTTATGCTTGGGATTAAACTGTTCTTTTTCAAATTTTCCTTTCAGCCATCTTAAAAACTCCGGCATCTGGGTAACGGCTCTGCTGACTACAAAGTGGAATTTGTCTTTCAGTTTTTCTGCTCTTCCGTGAATAGCCTTTACATTGGTAAGACCTACCCCTTCTGCTACTGCGTTTACTACACTGATCTTCTTACCGATAGAATCTATTAAGGTAAATTCTGTTTCAGGAAACAAAATAGCCAAAGGAATTCCCGGAAAACCACCTCCGGTGCCAATATCCAAAACTTTGGTGCCCGGAGCAAATTCCATCACTTTTGCAATTCCCAGAGAATGCAGGATATGCTTTTCATACAGCGATTCCATATCTTTTCTGGAAATTACGTTGATCTTTTCATTCCATTCATTGTACAAAGTCTCCAGTTTTGCAAACTGTTTCAACTGTGTTTCTGTAAGATCCGGAAAGTATTTTAATAGTAACGATGTAGACATGTGAATTATTATAGTCTGCAAAAATAAGTTTTTATTGGCTTTATTCAAATTTTCAGGAGAGGTATATGAAAAAACATGAATGATTTCCTTTTTAATCAGTGCTTTCTTTTGGAATTATTTTCGGATCAATATCATTTTCAAACACAGCCTGTATTCAGGTAATGATACTATTTCCAATTTTCTGAATCCTTAGAAACCTGATAAAAGTCTTCAAAAGTCCCCTTACTTTATTACTCCCACAAAACGTTTTTATTATATATTTGTTAAAATTCAAAAAATACATGGATAAACTTTCAGATAGAGTAAAAAGATTAGGATACTCACAGACTTTTGTAATGTCAAACAAAGCCAGAGAAATGAAAGCCAGCGGAATAGACGTGATCAGCTTAACTCTTGGTGAACCGGATTTTGATGTTCCGGACAATATCAAACAGGCCGCTTTCGATGCCATCAACCAAAACTACAGCCACTACTCTCCTGTTCCCGGGTTCCTGGAATTGCGTGAGGCCATTGCCTATAAATTAAAAAGAGATAACCATTTAGAATACAAACCTACCCAGATCTGTGTTTCCAACGGGGCAAAGCAGGCTATTTTAAATGTATTGGCAGCGATCATCAATGACGGGGACGAAGTATTGCTTCCTGCACCTTACTGGGTAAGCTATGATGAAATGGTGAAAATGATGGGCGGAAATTCTGTAATGCTTCCAACTTCTTATGTAACGGATTTTAAAGTAACGGCAGAACAGGTAGAAGAAGCGATCACTGACAAAACGAAAGCCATCCTTTTCAGCTCTCCATGTAATCCGTCCGGAGGATATTATACCTACGATGAATTGAAATCTATCGCTAAAGTAATAGCGAAATACCCTAACGTAACGATCATTTCCGATGAGATCTATGAATTCATCAATTATGAAACAAAGACCACTTCTATCGCCCAGTTCCCGGAAGTATATGAGCAAACCGCAGTGATCAACGGAATGTCAAAAGCTTTCGCTATGACAGGCTGGAGAATCGGGTACTCAGCATGTCCTGAATGGCTGGCTAAAGCTTGTGAGAAAGTTCAGGGGCAAATGACCAGCGGGGCCAATACCATGGCTCAGAGAGCATCTATTACTGCTTTAAAAACAGATCCGTCTGAATACAAATACATGATTGATGCCTTCAAAAAAAGAAGAGACCTTGTGTATGAGCTGATCAGAGAAATTCCGGGATTCAAAGTGTTGCTTCCAAAAGCTGCCTTCTATTTCTTTCCGGATATTTCCCACTATATCGGTAAAACATTAAACGGAACTGAAATCAAAAATTCAGACGACTTCGCTATGTTCCTTCTTGAAAATGCTCATGTGGGATGTGTGGGCGGCTATTCTTTCGGAAGCCCTGAATGCATCAGATTTTCATATGCCGCTTCAGAGGAAGATCTCAAAGAAGCCATGAAAAGAATCAAAGAAACTCTTGAAAAATACAATTAATATATTCTGATATTAAATAGCAAAAGCCCTGGTTTCAGGGCTTTTTTATGAAACAGCCATCAAAAACAATTATAGATTTTATTTATCAAAATTCATTTGTTCGATAGATAAATCTTTTCTATATTTGCATAAGAAATTTAAATATAAAAACAGAAAATTATGTCTTTAGTAGGAAAAAAATTCCCAAACTTAACAATTGATGCAATGTCTGAAATGGGTGACGATCTAAGAATCAACATCCTTGATGAAGCAGTAAACAACCAACAAAAAGTTCTTTTATTCTGGTACCCTAAAGATTTCACTTTTGTATGCCCTACTGAGCTTCACGCTTTCCAGGAGGCTTTAGGTGAATTCGAAAAAAGAAACACTAAAGTAATCGGTGCATCTTGTGATACTAACGAAGTACACTTTGCATGGCTGAACACACCAAAAGATAACGGAGGTATTGAAGGAGTAACTTACCCGCTTTTGGCAGATACACACAGACAATTGGCCAATACATTAGGAATCGTAGACCAGGATTTCGAATACAATGAAGAAGGAGAAGAAGTTTTCACAGGTTCTAACGTAACGTACAGAGCAACTTACCTTATCGACGAAACAGGAAAAATTTTCCATGAAGCGGTAAACGATATGCCTCTTGGAAGAAACGTAAAAGAATTCTTAAGATTAATTGACGCTTACACACACGTTCAGAAACACGGTGAAGTATGCCCTGCAAACTGGGAAGAAGGAAAAGATGCTATGAAAGCTGACAGAACTTCTACTGCAGAATACTTAGCTAAGAACTAATATATTCTAAAAAATATGAAAATGAGATAAACTGAAATGAATTTCATGATGCTGTTGTAAGCTTATCTCATTTTCTTCTATTTCAATTCCTTTATTCTTTACTTTATTCAGGTGAAATTTTACGTTCACCTAAGAATAACTATTACCCAATTATTTAACCAACACACAACTATTATGTACACAGAATTAACCGAAGATACATTACAGAATATAGTCAATGACAATGAAAAAGTAGTCGTTCAATATGGAGCAACATGGTGCGGAAACTGCAGAATCATGAAGCCTAAATTCAAAAAACTGGCTTCTGAAAATGAAAGCATTCCATTTCTATATGTTGATGCAGAAAAACTTCCTGAAAGCAGAAAATTAGCTAAGGTAGACAACCTTCCTACTTTCGCTATCTTCAAAAACGGTGAATTGGTGAATCAGGTTCAATCTAACCAGGCAGAAAGTTTAATTAACCTTTTTAACGAATTATAATAATGAAACTACCTATAATAAGACAATTCTATCAAAACCAGACCCCTGAAAACCTTGAAAAGACATTGGAAGTTCTGGAAAGCTTCTGTGAATTCAGAGGAACCAGTGAGGAAGATCTGAATGTAGCAGGAGAACTTATTACCAATATCTGCGGCGCTTTGGAAGTTCATGGCAATGTCCAGAACGGAATGAGTGAAAAAGATGCCTTAAACTCATTTGCTCAAAAGGTATTAGGCTCAATTGATAAATAATTAAATTATACTCTATATAATTTATTAAAACTTATATAGATCTTGTGATTAATCACAAAAGCAATTATTTATAAAAATACAACAGCCATTATCTTAAATAGCCGAGACAAGTATAAAACAAAAAAATCCTGATAGCACTATCAGGATTTTTCTATATCTATTTTCTAAGATTTAAGATCAGCTTCTTCTGCTCATCAAAATATTCAGAATATACCAGAATAACAGCATAATAGAAGCAAAAAGCTGTAATGCAGCTCCTACATACTGATTGGTTCCGTATGAATCTTTCAGTTTACTTGTCTGGTATAAAATCGTTGCAGAAGCCAGGATCACCATTCCTACAGAGAACCAAAGCCCAAGATTAAAACCGAAGATCATCCCACCAATAATCAGACCGATAGAAATAAATCCTCCGATGATGATGATATTTCTTAAAAAAGAAAAATCTCTTTTAGAAGTGAATGCTACTGCAGAAATCCCGGCAAACATAGCAATAGTAAGGGTTGCAGCCTGAAAAATAACATTCGCCCCTCCTGCCATATTGGTAGCAATAAAAAGCAACGGCATAAAAATAACCGCTTCAAGCAAAATATAAAATCCTAACCCTAAATACTGAGTAGATTTACTCTGCGAAAGAGACCATTTGGAAGCCAAAATAGAAGCTAACCAGAATACACCGATGATTAAAAGCCAGGTAAGCCTGCCCTGAAACATCATTGCAATAACTTCTACAGGCACAGTCTTCAATAAAACTGTTTCCACACCAATAAATGCAAGAATAGATAAAGCAACATGCAAATAGGTCTTCTTGTAAAAATCCGCTTTTTCCACTTCTGTAGAATGAGCGACTAAAACATCTGTCATCATAGTTAATATTTTTTAATTTAATTCGAAATTAATTTTCATTTTTCACTCTTAGCCGGTAATACGCCAAGAATTTTTCCATCATCTTCAAAAACAGCACTGATCGCTTCTTTTGAAGACTTATCTCCGGCATATTTATATTTGATATTAGGGTGACTGATACCATCCATGGTTACATAGTACCCTACTTTCAGTATCTCAAGTTTTTTACTGTAATCAATACCGTCCTTTACTTTTTTAAGAACGTCATCCGTAACAATCTCTTTTACTTTATCAGAAAGCAGGCCATCCATCGCTTTACGGTCGGAAGACTGCAGAGCATTGATAAATGCAAGGAAATTATCATTATAAGTATTTACCTTTTCTTTGCTTATAGTAGCTGGCTGTTCTTTTTTCTGATTGTTCTCAACCTTAAGGTCAACAACTTTCTGTGCAAACATCAGCTGGCCGCCTATAAGCGCAAGACCCAGAAATAATTTTTTCATATGATTCATTTTGTTATTAGGTGAAATAAGTGATGGAAGATACGAAAATCAGACCAATTCCAAAAACTTCATCGTATCCACATTATCGGCATACGTATCAAGTCCGGGATTCTGTGCTTCACCAAATGATATTGAATTCAGCCTAAGTTCATCCTTTGCCACTACACACTGAATATTCTCTTCATTTTCGGCAATAAAACTTTTCACATCATCCAAAGATTCATACCGGCTGAAATTGATTACAGAAAGCGGACTGAACAGTTTATCATCTTCTTTCAGCATCACAAAATTATTATCCCAGAATTTATCCTGATTCAACAGGTAAACCGCTCTGTTATAATCATAATTGTTAGCATACTTATTATGATTGATGATATCCTGGAAGCCTAAAAAGTTTTCAAACAGCCTGTCAATCACAAAATCTTTCGGAATAAAAATCCTCGTTACATTTCTGCATCCCAGGCCGAAATACTGGAAAATATCTTTTGCCAGAAGCTGAAGCTCTCCATCAGTTTCGTCTCCTTTTAAAACAGCAATTGAAGTTCTGTTTTTACGGATGATATTCAAATGGTTTTTAAAATAATATTCCAGATATCTTGCCGTGTTATTACTTCCTGTAGCAATCACAGCATCAAAATTCTCCAGTCTCTCTACAAATTCAAACTGAACCTGGCCATCAGAAAACTCTTTCCATTTCTTTAACAGAAACGGAATCAGATATTTATCTTTGGAAGACAGCTTAATTACGGGAATATGATTGCTTAGCACCACAGAAATCACATCATGAAACCCTACCAGAGGAATATTTCCTGCCAAAATTAACCCTACTCTCTTTGAAATTTTAGAGATTGAATAATTTTCAAGCCACTTTTTAATGTTGTCTTCAGTAAGAAGATCAGCCCATTGCTGCAAAGCAAATTTCTGATTATCAACTGTGAACCACGGATTCTCTATTTCCGATCTTTTTAACAATAATTCAATATTTACATCATCTTCATTGTGATCCTCCGTTTTTTTAGCTAAAAACGCTTTTATATAATCACTTAATTTAATAAGTCCTAAAACTTGATTTTCGGTATTCATAATTACTTTAAAATTGGGGAATATTTTGTAATTTTGTGCAAATTTAAAAAAAATTAGCGATGGCTATTAAAATAACTGATGAATGCATTAACTGCGGGGCTTGCGAACCGGAATGCCCAAATAATGCAATATATGAAGGAGCCGTAGACTGGAAAGCTTCTGAGGGTACAACACTTCAAGGAACTGTAACGCTTCCTTCAGGGCTTACTGTAGATGCGAATGCACCTCAGGAACCTGTAAGTGACGATGTCTATTTCATTGTTACAGACAAATGTACTGAATGTAAAGGATTCCATGAGGAGCCGCAATGTGCTGCCGTATGTCCTGTAGACTGCTGCGTACCAGATGAAGACCATGTAGAATCAGAAGAAGCACTGCTTAATAAAAAAGCATTCTTACACGGTGAATAAAAGAACTCCGTCTCATGCTTTTGAGACGGCTTTTTTTAATCAAAACCTCAGTAAACTTAATAGAAAACCACAAATAAAGCTAAAGGAATAAAAAATATTCCGAAGGCAACCAAAAAATAAAAATATGAACAAAAAGCACAACTTCAGCGCAGGACCATGTATTTTACCACAGGAGGTATTCGAAAAATCAGCACAGGCTATCCTGGACTTCAATGGTATCGGGCTATCTCTTCTTGAAATTTCCCACAGAAGCAAGGATTTCGTTGCTGTAATGGACGAAGCACGTGCAATTGTAAAAAGATTGATGAATCTGGGTGATGATTATGAAGTACTTTATTTGGGAAGCGGTGCCAGCATGCAGTTTGCCATGGTGCCTTACAACCTGATGAAAGTAGGCGGAAAAGCAGCTTATCTGGATACGGGAACATGGGCTGCAGGAGCTATTAAAGAAGCAAAAAAACTAGGAACAGTAGATGTAGTAGGTTCTTCAAAGGAAGAAAACTATTCTTTCATTCCTAAAGATTATACAGTGGGATCAGAATATGATTATTTCCACTGCACATCCAACAATACCATATATGGAACCCAGATGAAATCCTTCCCAGAAGTGGATACTCTGATGGTATGTGATATGAGTTCTGATATTTTCTCCAGACAGCTTGATTTTTCCAAATTTGATCTGATCTATGCCGGAGCCCAGAAGAATATGGGACCTGCAGGAGTTACTCTTGTAGTGATCAAAAAAGAGATTCTTGGTAAATCAGGAAGAGAAAATATGCTTTCTATGCTGGATTATTCACAGCATATTTCTAAAGAATCCATGTACAATACCCCACCGGTATTCCCGATCTATGCTTCTTTACTGACACTTCAGCATCTGGAAAACAATGGTGGAATTGCAGCAGCAGAACAAAGAAATGAAGCAAAAGCAAAACTTCTGTATGATGAAATTGACAGCAATCCTCTTTTTGAAACGTTCTGCGTAAAAGAAGACCGTTCTCTGATGAATGTTTCTTTCAAAATTACTGACGAAAGTAAAAAAGAAGAATTTGACAATGCCTGGAAAGCTGCAGGAATCAGCGGACTAAACGGACACAGAAGTTTGGGCGGATACAGAGCCAGCCTATACAATGCACTTCCTCTAGAAAGTGTACAGGTATTGGTGGATGTAATGAAGTCGATAAAATAGCTTATATTAGGCGACCGAAAAATAAAAAAGATATCAGACAGCAGATACCAGACAGCAGACCCCAAAGTCTGATTTCTGACATCTTAAATCTAACATCTGTAATAAATAACACATGAAAGTTTTAGCAAACGATGGAATCTCAAAAGCAGGAGAACTCGCTTTAAAAGAAGCCGGAATTGAAGTTCTGGACAATAGAGTGGCCCAGGATCACGTTATTAATTTTATCAACGACAATAATGTGGATGTTCTTCTTGTAAGAAGTGCAACGAAGGTAAAACAAGAACTGATTGATGCATGCCCTGGTCTTAAAATCATAGGAAGAGGTGGTATCGGGATGGATAATATTGATGTTGAATATGCAAAAAGCAAAGGAATCAAGGTCATCAATACCCCTACAGCATCTTCAAAATCAGTAGCTGAATTGGTTTTCGGACACTTTATTGCATTGGCAAGGTTTCTTCATGAATCGAACAGACTGATGCCTTTGGAGGGAGAAACCCATTTCAATGCGATGAAAAAGTCATTCAGCAATGCTTATGAACTTTCAGGAAAAACATTAGGAGTAATCGGCTTCGGAAGCATTGGCCAGGAAGTCGTGAAAATAGGAATCGCTTTAGGAATGAAAGTACAGGTTCTCACAAGAAGCCCGAAAACAGAAGTAATTACTTTACATTTTTTTGACGGGCAGTCGGTGAACTTTGAGATCACTTCTACCAATGATATGGATGCATTCCTTAGAGAAGCTGATTTTATCAGTATCAACACTCCGAAAACGAATGAATACATTATAGACACTCCGCAGTTTGAAAAAATGAAAGACGGTGTTTATATTGTGAATACTGCAAGAGGCGGTGTGATCAATGAAGTGACGCTGATTGATTTTATAGATTCAGGAAAAGTAGCCGGAGCGGCATTGGATGTTTTTGAAAACGAGCCAAGCCCGGAACTGCCTTTATTAATGAATCCGGCACTTTCACTTTCTCCTCACGTAGGTGGAAATACGATAGATGCGCAAGAGAAAATCGGTACCGAACTTGCAGAACAAATTATTAAGCTACAAAAAGAAACTATAAGATAAATATGCCTGTTTTTAAACCTTTCCGTGGAATAAGACCTCATAGAGACATCGAGAGTACTTTCCCTACCCATCCACTGGATAATTTCACCCAGGAGGAGATCGCAGAGAAGGCTCAAGTTGAAAATACTTACATCAATATGATAAAACCATACGTTGTAAGTAAATCTAAAGATATTGATCGGAACCTGAGAAAAATCCGTTCCACTTTTGAAGAACTTCTGGAAGAAAAGAAATTGGTCCAGGACAATTCAGCGTATTATCTCTATGAACAGATCTATCCCAACAAACAGATCTTCAGAGGCCTTCTTGGGCTTGCAAGCATTGAAGATTTCTGGAATGGAAAAATAAAAAGACACGAAAGTACCATCCCCCAGAAAAAAGAAAAACTCGCTCACTACCTTGAAAAAGTAAGCCTGCAGGCAGAACCTGTACTGCTTACCTACCCTGCCAACTCAAAAATTGAGTTGCTGATGAACCATGAGGAAAAAAACGTCCCTATCTTCAATCATATAGATTCTATAGGGATCAGACACAAGATCTGGAGAATAGACAATCGTCTGAAGCTACAGCAGTTCAAAGAAGTGATTGATCAGATTGATTCGTTTTATATTGCTGACGGACACCACAGGATTGGTTCTACTGCCCTGAATGCAAAACGTCATAAGGAAAAAAATAAAAGACATAACGGAACTGAGCTTTACAATTTCGTATACAGTTTCATTGTTTCAAACCAGTCGATCAAAATTCATGATTACAACAGACTTTTACACGATCTGAATGGTATTTCCAATGAAGATTTCCTGAAGCAGCTTGATCAGTATTTCCTGATCCACGAAAAAGGAGAAACTCCATACTACCCTTCTCAGAAATTCCATATTTCTATGTATATGGATGGTAAATTCTACTCACTTCACGTAAAACATGACCTTCGTTCCAAAGAAATGTCTCTGGATAACCTGGATCACCATCTTTTAGATAAATATATTTTTAAAAATATTCTTAAGATCGAAGATCCGGACAGCTCAGAACAGATCTCTTATGTAAAAGGAACCTCCAACATCAACGGAATCAATATCTTAAAAGAGAAAGTTGACAGTGGTGAAGGAAAAGTTGGCTTCGGGATCTATCCGGTAAGTTTTAACGATATGATTAAAATTTCAGACCTGAAACTGAGCATGCCTCCGAAATGTACATTTATTGAGCCTAAATTGATTACAGCACTGTTAATGTACGACATGAAACCTTAATAATTTCCTATTTTTTCCCTACTTTTATCATCGGTAAAAGAAAGGTAAATAAAAAATGAAAAAAATATTCATTATACTTCCACTCTTTTTGAGTGGATTTTTATTTTCTCAAAAAAAAATCCAGAAAAAGCCTGCAGGTAAAACAGCCATTCCTGTAAAATTAAATTATCACGATGAATTCAAAAAGATCTCAGACGAGATCATGACCAATGGTAAGGCTTATGAAAATCTTGGAGAACTTACAAAAGGGATCGGGCCACGTTTCAGCGCCACCCCCGGCTATGCAAAAGCAGTAGAATGGGCGGAGAAAAAATTTAAGGAGATCGGCATCAATATGATCTGGAGACAGGAAGCCAAAGCTCCTGTGTGGATCAGAGGAAAAGAATCCCTGCAAATAAAAACAGCAAACGGAGACTGGAAAAATATCAGAATGCTTTCGTTCGGAAACTCTGAAGGCACAGGAGGAAAAGACCTCATGGGTGAAATTGTTTTAATCAATTCCACTTCGGAGCTCAACGCTATGTCGTTAGGCCAGCTAAAAGATAAAATAGTTTTCGTGAATGTTCCGATGGACCCGAAAATTATTAATACGAGTGATTCTTATTTACTGACAGCCAAATCAAAATTAATCTCCGCTTCCGTAATTGCCAAAACAGGCGCAAAAGCATTGATTATAAGATCACTGACAACCGCTAATGACGATACTCCGCATGCCAAAATGATCTATTATGAGCCGGATGATAAAATTAAAATTCCTGCTTTATCAATAGGAACACGATCCGCAGATGAGCTGGAAAAGACCATAAAAAAGCAAAAGGTTACGGCTAAAATCAACATGACTGCCGAATCAAAAGGAGACACTACCAATCCGAATATTATTGCAGAAATCCAGGGTAAAAAAGATTCTAAAGTGATTGTCCTGGGTGCCCAGCTTGATTCCTGGGATATTGGCGAAGGTGCCATTGATGACGGAACGGGTGTTGCCCAGTGTATTGAAGTGTTAAGAACACTCAAAGCGCTTGGCTATGAAAACAACCATACCATCCGGGTCGTTTTATACGCCAACAGTGAAAACGGTGGTCAAGGTCGTGAAATGTATGCTGCTTATGTAAAAAAGAGAGAAGAAAAACACATATTTGCCCTGGGAACTGATGCCGGAGGATATTCTCCAAGAGGATTTTCTTTAGACATGTCTCCTCAAAGAAGAAGACTGATTTTCCCATGGAAAGAATATTTTCTGCCTTATGGTGTTTATGATTTTGACCAGACGGATGCCATCCAGGATATTTCACCTTTAAAAAAATTGGATATTCCCTTGGCAGAACTTGTTGTAGACACTCAAAGATATTTCGATTATCATCATTCCGAACAGGATACTTTTGATAAAGTGAATAAAAGGGAACTTCTTCTCGGAGCAGTTGCCATGACACAGATGATTTTTATGGTTGATAAAAACTGGTAATATGAAAAAGATAGCAAGCCTTTCATCATTAATTTTAGGACTGGTCTTTTTATCCGGCCAGACTAAAGAAGATTCCATACAATTCAGAAAAATATCCACAGAGATTCTGAATAACGGAAAAGGCTACACTGAGCTGAGGGAACTTACGAAAAATATCGGCCATCGTTTAAGTGGCTCTGAAGCTTATGAAAAATCCGTACAATGGGCAGCCCAGAAACTCCGTGACGCCGGTGCTGATAAGGTATGGCTTCAGGAAGTCATGATCCCTGTCTGGGAAAGAGGAAAAGAATCTTTACACATCAAAACATCCAATGGAAATTGGAAAAATATAAAAATGCTGTCTTTGGGGAATTCCGAAGGCACAGGCGGAAAAGATGTTTCAGGCGAGATCATTATGGTCAGATCACTGGAAGAATATGATCAACTGCCTGTAGAGAAAGTGAAAGACAAAATCGTTTTTTTTAATTACCCATTTAACCAAGAGCATGTACAGACCTTTATTGCTTACCGTGAGGCTGGTGCTTACAGAAGGACGGCAGCTTCTTTAACCGCTAAAAAAGGCGGTAAATTTGCCATTATCAGATCTCTTTCATCGGCATTTGACGATGTTCCCCATACAGGTAATATGCGTTATGAAGATAATATCTCCAAAGTTCCTGCTATTACCATCGGCAATACGTCAGCAGACGAACTTCAAATCTTATTAAGAACACAAAAAGTAACTGCTAAACTCAATTCCAATTGCAGGATGAAAGGTGAAAAACTGTCTCACTCCGTTATTGGTGAAATTACAGGTAAAAAAGACAACAGCGTCATTGTAGTAGGCGGACATCTTGATTCCTGGGACATAGGCGAAGGGGCCCATGATGACGGAGCCGGAATTGTTCAGAGCATTGAAGTCTTAAGGACCTTTAAAAAATTAGGCCTGCAAAATAACCACACGATCAGAGCAGTTTGCTTTGCCAACGAAGAAAACGGAACCAAAGGTGGCAAACAATATGGAAAAACAGCCAAAGAAAAGAACGAAAAACATATTTTTGCCATAGAATCCGATGCCGGCGGGTTTTCCCCAAGAGGAATTTCCCTGGAAATGGGTGACGTACAAAGAAATCAGATCAAAAGCTGGGTTCATTTATTTTTACCTTATGGCGTTTACAATTTTGAAGGAAAATATTCAGGATCGGATATTGCTCTGCTGCATGAGATGGGTGTTCCCACAGCAGAACTGGTCCCGGATCCGCAACGTTATTTTGATATTCACCATACCGCAGAAGATACTTTTGAAAAAGTGAACCGGAGAGAACTCCTCCTCGGTTCTGTTGTGATGACACAACTTATTTATATGATTGATAAAAATTGGTAACAATGAAAAAGATATTAGGAACCTCATTATTGCTTATCGGAATGGCTGCATTCGGCCAGTCTAAAGAAGACTCCGTTCAATTTAAAAAAATCTCCAATGAAATTTTAAATAACGGAAAAGGATACACTGAGCTGAGAGAGCTCACAAAAACCATCGGCCACCGCCTGAGCGGATCAGAAGCTTACGAAAAGTCTGTAAAATGGGCTGAGCAGAAACTCCGTGACGCCGGAGCCGATAAAGTATGGCTTCAGGAAGTCATGATCCCCGTTTGGGAAAGAGGCAAGGAATCGCTGCACATCAAAACCTCCAACGGAAGCTGGAAAAGTCTTAAAATGCTTTCTTTAGGAAATTCTGAAGGTACCGGCGGAAAAGATGTTTCAGGAGAGATCATTATGGTCAAATCTATGGAGGAATATGACAAACTTCCTGCTGATAAGGTTAAAGATAAAATTCTGTTCTTCAACTACCCTTTCAGCCAATCGTTTATAGAAACATTCAAAGGGTATGGTGATGCTGCCAAATACAGAACAACTGCCGCTTCTTTAACTGCCAAAAAAGGAGGTAAATTTGCTATCATCCACTCACTTTCTTCAGCTTTTGACGATGTTCCCCACACCGGAGCAATGCGCTACGAAAACAATGTTTCAAAAATACCTGCCGTAGCGATCGGCAGTACCACAGCAGACGAACTGGAAGCATTATTAAAGAACCAGAAGATCACTGCAAAGCTCAACTCCAACTGTGGGATGAAAGGTGAAAAACTCTCCCATTCCGTGATCGGTGAAATCACCGGTAAAAAAGACCAGAGTGTCATCGTTGTAGGCGGACATCTCGACTCCTGGGATGTAGGTGAAGGCGCCCATGATGATGGAGCCGGAATTGTACAAAGCATCGAGGTCCTTAGAACTTTTAAAAAGCTGGGAATCCCGAATAACCATACTATCAGAGTCGTTTGTTTCGCCAACGAAGAAAACGGCGTAAAGGGAGGCATTCAATATGGTAAGATAGCTAAAGAAAAGAATGAAAAGCATCTTTTTGCCATAGAATCCGATGCAGGAGGCTTTGCTCCAAGAGGAATTGCCCTAGATATGGATGAGACAAAGAGAAAACAGATTCAAGGCTGGTCGAAACTATTCCTTCCGTACGGAGTGTATAACTTTGAGGAACAGTTCTCCGGGACAGATCTTTACCCGCTTCATGATATGGGAGTTCCTGCGGCTGAACTGATGCCGGATTCACAACGTTATTTTGATATCCATCATACAGAAGAAGATACTTTTGATAAAGTCAACCGGAGAGAGCTTTTATTGGGAGCTACCGCAATGACGCAGATTATTTATATGATTGATAAAAACTGGTAAAATAAACCGACCAGATAAACAGTCCATAGAAATTTTGAAAATCAGAATTTTTATGGGCTTTTTTAATCAGAATCATCTAACGGCTTCGGCCCAAACCTGAATTACTCTTTAATTTCCCCCTGACTTTTCGTTTGTATATAAAAGTTTTAAATAAAAAACTCTTCCATGCATGGTGCCACCCTCCATCCGACTCCCAGTTCACATCAAATTTGCCACCCTCTAATGCATAAATCGGTATTGAAATTTTAGAATGAAACATCGGATAATTATCTTTTATTAAGGCAAAATAGTCAGCATCAAAATTAGATTTACGATAAAATTGAATCTCTATGATCGTTCTTCTCTTAAATGATCTGAAAATATATAAATTAACATCATAAAGGTCATGGTAGTCCTTATTTAAAATCTCTATTGCAGAATTCAGATCAAGTAAAGTTTTTGAATTATTAATTCTGCTTCTCAACTCTATTGGCTCTGTGTTATTCTCTCCTTTATATTCATTAAAATCGGATATGATAAAAAAGATATTATCGGAAATAATATTCCGGCAAGACATTTTTGCCAATCGCAAAAGGTTGTCAACAGAATTTTGAATGTTTTTACTTAGATCTTCTCTGATCACAATGAAATATTTATTTTTCTTTTTTAAAAAACCAATCTAAATATATATATATTTCTACATGATATATAATTCATTTAAAAATAAGTCTTTTTCTTTGTTTAAGGAAACAATAATCAAAAATCATTGAAAACCAACCTTATACAACCTTCACAACAAAAGCGTTAATAGTGAAATACTCACTTTGGCATGATATTAGCATGTACAGTATTGAGAAAAAATTAAAAAAAGCACTAAGGATGAGAAAAAAGGTTTTCTGTGGATTTTCAGTTTTCCACTGATTCAAGTTCATATTGATGTATATGAATCCTTTTTTTTCTACGATGCCGTAAAAGATACGGGAACGTGATTGATTAACCTCCGTTGATTTTTCACAGCAGTTTTGCGCCCCGTATCTGACTGGTATCATTAATAAAACCCTGAATCTTTTGATTCAAAATTGAAATATATCCCGGACTCTAAGCCCGGTATTATGATATAAATAAATGGCAAAGTCATCGTGAACCTTAGCCCAGTAAAAGAATATGCCATTCTTTTTACCGTGATGCGTATGCCTTTATAATAATTAATTGTATAACCCTTAAAATGTTAGTAATGATGAGAGCCTTTTTTGAAATGATTTTTAAGAGAAATGAAGATGCTGCAAAAATGCATATCTGGAGCCTGCTTTTGGTATTGAGTTTTGCCGCCTTTTCCGTATTGGTATACACCACAAATCCAAGCTTAAACAGCTTAATTATATATCTGACAGCATTTGCTGCTTATATCGGCTTTGGCCTTGTATTCATCAGTTCCCTGGCCGGAACAGGAATGAAGAAGAGATCAGGCAGAAACATATAACTTTTTAATCTTTCTTTTACTGAAAAACCGCTCTTTTATTGAAAGGGCGGTTTTTTTATAGAAACCCGGCTACTTTATTCCTTAAAAATATCCTTCATCATTTTCTCAAGAAATTGAGTAGTCTGCTCTTCGACCATTTTTTCAGATTTTGCTACTAATTCTTTATGGAAAGGCTCACAACATGCTTTTATTCCAAATCCATCATCTGTTTTTACAAATTCCGGATGCAGATTGTGTTCTTTGCACGTTTCTGCTTCTATTTCCTGCTTTATTACATCGTAATTCAGATCAAACATATTCTTATTTTGTTTTATAGGTGACGGATAAAGATAGAAATAATTTACATGTATACAACATCCGTATTTCTACGGGACTTTTATCCACAAAAAAACCGCTCCTTCCGGAACGGTTTTGATATCTTAAAAAGATTCAATTATTTTACTTTTACAAGCTCAACATCGAAAATCAACCATGAGTTTGGCGGGATCACCCCTCCTGCTCCTCTTTCTCCGTAAGCCATTGCCGGCGGGATCAATAATGTAGCAGTTTCTCCTTCCTTCAATAACAGGATACCTTCATCCCATCCTTTGATCACTCTTCCCATTCCGATTGGAATTTCGATCGGCTCATTTCTTTTGAATGAAGAATCAAACTCAGTTCCGTCTACCAATTTACCTGCATAGTGTACAGATACATTGTCACCCGCTTTCGGAGCTTTACCGTCAGCAGTTTTTGTGATTTTATAGTAAAGACCTGATTCTGTTTTTTGCATACCAGCTTTTAGGTTTTCAACCAATTTCTCCTGGTTTGCTTTGAATTCTTCTTCTTTTTTCTTCTTTTCAGCTTCTTCTTTAGCAATGAAAGCTTTATTGTTTTCTGCGATTTTAGCTTTTCCTTCGTTGAAAGTTTTGGCAGCATCGTAGTTTTTGTACTCGTCACCTTTGCTGAAAACAGAAACTTTTTCTAAAACGATATCTGTTTTAGGCTTATCCTGAGCCCCTTTTTCAACATTAGCAATAGCATCAATAACATCATTTCCTTTTACTACCTTTCCGAAGATCGTATGTCTTCCGTCTAACCAAGGAGTAGCCACTTCAGTGATGAAGAACTGAGAACCGTTTGAATTAGGTCCTGAGTTTGCCATAGAAAGAATACCTTTCCCAGTGTGTTTAAGGTCATTTCTTTCATCTTCAAATTTATATCCAGGATCTCCCATTCCTGTTCCCTGAGGATCACCTCCCTGAATCATGAAATCTTTGATCACTCTGTGGAAAATAGTTCCGTCATAGTAAGGAACTCCCTTAGCCTTAGCTTTGTTATCGATTTTTCCTTCTGCAAGACCGATAAAGTTGGCTACAGTTACTGGTGCTTTCTTGTCCTCAAACTTCACAATCATGTTACCTTTTGTGGTTTGAAGATTGGCATAAAGTCCGTCATTAAGACCTTCGTAAGTTTCTTTGTCTACGTTCATTTTTTTATAAATTGGGGTACAACTCATCAGCGAAATACTTGCCGCTGCCAGAATTATATTCTTGTTAAACAATTTCATGTATTATAAAGCTTTTAATTTTATGATTAATGGGATATCGTTATCTATTTTCTTTTCGTCTCCGAAAGTTCCGTAAGCCAAAGAAGACGGTACCAAAAGCGTTACTTCCTCTCCATCATGTATAAAACGCAAAGCATTCTCCACCGCTTTCAGTTCATCAAAATGGCCAAATCTGGCATCTCTTCTTTCAAAAGCCTGATCGTAGATTTTAGTCTGATCAAAATCGTACAGCTCGTAAGAATAGGAAATCCGGCTGTCATCCGGTCTTCTTTCTCTTTTATCATAGCCTTCTGCCGTCACCCAGTAATTCAGCTGCGTAGGATAATACTTCACAGACTGGCCATTGATCCAATCCTGAATCTGGCTTCTTTCCAGGCTGTTCAGATTTTTCATCCTGTTTTTAGAAATATCCAGATCTTTCTGGCTCAGAACACCGCCTACAGGAGGATGTGCCGGCTGTGCATTTCTGTTACAGCTCAACAGGGTTATGGCTGAAATGAAGAGTATTTTTTTCATAAACTTCTGCGAAAATACACATTTTGTGAATCAATTACAAAAGCTTTTAAACCATTCATGTAAATTATATAAAGCATGTGTTTGCATCTATGGTTTATTTGTATAATCCGTGGTTAAAATCTAAGTGCAGATATTCCATAAAATTTAATGATCATGAAAGAGTATGACAGCAAAAAGCCGGAAAAATTCCCGGCTTTGTTATAGTGTATTTAAATACTATTAAACTGTTTCAAATGCATGATCTACAACAACTCTCCATCCGAAAGGATCTTCAGAAAGGTTGTTTTGCAGGTCTACAAGGTCTTTTTTAAGGATGGCTGCATAGCTTTCTTCATCAGATAATCTTGGAAGTTCCAATTTCTCACCCTGATATCCTAAAGCCTGGAATTGAGTGGTTACCACTGCAGTTCCTACTCCCCATACTTCCTTAAGAGAACCTGCTTTTAAAGCTTCGATCACTGTTTTTACTGCGATAGGCTCTATTTTCACTTCAATTCCTCTTTTCTTAGCCAGTTGAATGAAGCTGTCTCTTGTTACCCCGTCAAGGATTTTTTCAGAAGTTGGCGGTGTATAGATCGTATCGTTGATTCTTACAAATACGTTCATAGTACCACTTTCTTCAAAATATTCGTGGGTAGCATCATCAGTCCAGATAATCTGCTCATACCCTTCTTCGATAGCCAGTTGTGTAGGATAGAAAGAAGCTGCATAGTTTCCAGCCGCTTTAGCAGAACCTACCCCTCCGTTGGCAGCTCTTGAATAGTGGTCAGAAATTTTAACAGAAACCGGCTCTGAATAGTAGCTTTTCGCCGGTGTTGCAACGATAGCAAACATATATTTATTAGCTACTCTTGCTTTCAAAGCTTCTTCCGTAGCAAAAATCAATGGTCTGATATATAATGACATTCCCTCTCCTTGCGGAATCCATTCTCTATCAATATCTACCAATGCTTTTAATCCGTCTAAAAACATTTCCTCAGTCACCTCAGGCATAGCAAGACGCTTCGCTGACTTGTTGATACGTTCAAAATTCTTTTCAGGCCTGAAAAGGAAAACCTGCCCGTCTTTGTCTTTATAGGCTTTCATACCTTCAAAACAAGCTTGTCCATAGTTTACTCCCATCATAGCAGGTGTAAATGGTATCGGACCGTAAGGAACTAATTTTACATCACCCCATTTTCCGTTTTCGTACTCACATATAATCATATGATCAATGAAAGTACCACCAAATGAAAAATTGTTCGGGTCGAATGTAGAAATTCTGGAGTTTTCAGTTTTTTGAATTATCATTTTTTAAAATTTTTACGATGTTCTACAAATTTAACATAATTTTCTAAATATAAAAATTTTAGAGTAAATTTGACAAAAAATTAGCTTGAAAAGAGAAATTAAGACCACAAACGACGGAAGTAAAACATTGTTTATCAATGAATTAAATGAAAACTACCATTCTCATCACGGGGCACTTCAGGAAGCCGAACACGTGTTTATCAAAAATGGACTGAATTTAATAAATGATTGCGAAATTAATATTTTAGAACTCGGTTTTGGAACAGGTTTGAATGTTTTGGTGACAATTAATGAATATTTAAAAACTGACAAAAATCATGTCATCAATTATTTTTCACTCGAAAAATACCCCATAAATGAATCTGAAGTGAACGATTTGGCATATTTTGAGCTTTTTGATAACCCTGAGTTCAAAAATATTTATCAGAAAATTCATCTGGCAGATTGGGAAAAGTCAGTTGAAATTATTAGTGGATTCAACTTAAAAAAGATAGAATGTGACTTTTTTGACCTAAAGAACATTGATTTACCGGAAATCAACCTTGTTTACTTCGACTGTTTCGGGGCCAGAGTACAGCCTGATCTTTGGGAAAAACCCTTATTTGAGCTTGTATCTGACAAAATGGCTATTAACGGATTATTAACCACCTACTCTTCCAAAGGAAGTGTAAGAAGGATTCTCCAGGAACTTAACTTTCAGGTAGAGAAAAAGCAGGGGCCACCGGGAAAAAGAGAGATGATCAATGCAATTAAAATGTAGAACAGAAAACCGATAGCAAAAATTGCTTACCTTAGCTATACAAAATATTATACATTATATATATGATAGACAAGATCAACATTAGAGTGTATGCCTGTGCGGTAAAAGATAAAAAAGTACTGACCTTATTTGAGGAATATGCCGGTGAACCTTTAATGAAATTTCCGGGAGGCGGTCTGGAGTATGGTGAAGGTGTCCTGGAATGTCTGCACCGTGAATTTGATGAAGAACTTAATGTAAAAGTGGATGTAGTAGAACATTTTTATACCCAGGAAAACTTTCTGGTATCCCGCTTCAGAGAAAACGAACAGCTTCTTACCATCTATTATATTGTGAATATCACCAATGAAGAAGATTTTCTGATCCTGGATCCCTGCATTGAAAAAACAGAATGGATTGAAATTGACAGACCGGACAATCCCTTTCCCCTTCCTGTAGACAAAATTGTATTTGATAAATTAAAAGAAAAATACCTGTAAGCATCTTACAGGTATTTTTTATATCTTATTTCTTTACTTTAAAATCATTGGCGCCAGGATAAGGCTGCAGATATCCGGAATTCCAGTTAGACTGAAGCAGTGATTCCACAAATTCATCAGTTCTGTTTTTATGTGGATCATATCGCTCTTTAAGATCAATATCAGCCATTTTACCTTTTACATTCCACCAGAAGGCACTCCACCCGCCTCTCATTTCTTTGATGATCTCATAGACGTTTTTACCTGTAGCTCTGTTCATCAGCTTTGCGAAAACCTGTCCTTCAGTAGTGGTAAGATCTCTTAGCTGTTTTTCATACTGGTCGGCAAGCATATTCTGTCTTTCTCTTACAAATTTTCTTTTGGCCTTATTATCCATATCATTCATGTCTTTCTGGATATCCCTGTACTGCTGCAATGCAGTTACGAATAGTGGATAGACCCTGTAGAGCTTTTTGTTCAGGAAATAATAGTAATTCCTGTCCAATTGGTTATTAAATCTCGGCTTATTCACCAAAACCAACTCATCCAGTACTACTACAGGCTCGCCATTGATTTCGTAAACCTTGATCTTTTGCTGCTCATCGTAATAATATTTATTTCCGAATTCATCTACTTTCAGGGATTCAGGCGGGTACTGATTGAGTGGTTTTGCTACAATACCATCCTTCTGACCGAAAACACTGACTCCAAAAAAGAAAATAAAAAGACAGATAATCTTACTAAAATTCATTATTTTTACACTTATAAGAACAAAAATTAAACGCAAAAATCATTCCTTTTTATGAAATTTGAAAAGAAATCTTTGAAATTTTTAGAAAAATATCTAAACATATCATCGCCAACAGGTTACGAACATAAGGGACAGGAAGTATGGATGGATTACATCAGACCCTATGTGGATAAAATTGAAGTGGACCATTACGGAACATGCTACGGAATCATTAACCCTGAAGCCGAATTCAAAGTAGTGATTGAAGCTCATGCTGATGAAATTTCATGGTATGTTAATTATATTACGGATGACGGCCTGATCTACGTGATCAGAAATGGAGGATCAGATCAGACCATTGCTCCTTCAAAAGTGGTACATATTCATGGAGAAAACGGGATTGTAAAAGGAGTATTCGGATGGCCTGCAATCCATACCAGAACGAATCAGAATGAACCTACCCCTAAAATTGAGAACATTTTTATCGACTGCGGGGCAACTTCCAAAAAAGAAGTGGAAGAACTGGGAATTTTCGTGGGATGCATGATTACTTATCCTGATGAATTCTTTGAAATGAATGACAGATACTTTGTCTGCAGAGCACTGGATAACAGAATCGGAGGTTTTATGATTGCTGAAGTGGCAAGACTTTTAAAAGAGAATAAGAAATCAATTCCTTTCGGGCTTTATATTACCAATTCCGTACAGGAAGAAGTTGGTTTGTACGGCGCTGATATGATTGCTGATACCATCAAGCCTAATATTGCAATCGTAACGGATGTTACCCATGATACGACCACACCGATGATCGAGAAGAAAAAAGAAGGTGATCAGAAATGTGGTGCCGGACCTGTTGTATTCTTTGCTCCAAGTGTTCATCATACCATCCGTGAACTGATCATTGACACGGCAAAAACCAAAAAGATTCCCTACCAGAGAGCGGCGGCAAGCAGAGCTACTGGAACCGACACCGATGCTTTCGCTCATTCGAATGGAGGAGTGCCAAGTGCTTTAATTTCCTTACCTTTGCGCTATATGCATACAACAGTGGAAATGGTATCTAAAGAAGATGTAGGAAACGTCATCAAACTGATCTACGAAACTATACTGAAGATCAAGCCGGAAATGAAGCTGAAGTATCATTAAAATGGAAAAGTTTTTTTATCATTTAATCCGTAAGCCAACCTTTATATCAGTTTTAACTGCTCTGTTTTTTGTTTATATAGCTTTTTTAACTGTGTATAAATTGTTTGATCCACCCAAAGTGGGATCGGCATACAACATGATCCTGGAAATGTTATTTTTTGTCAGTTTTGTGCCTTTAGGATTATTGATAATTGACAGATTGCTGGTGATTAAAGTTAATCATATCAAATTGACCATCGTAGAAGCAGTGATATTCGGAAGTATTTTCCTGTATCACATTCTGGTTGATAATCCATTTTAAAAGATAGAAATCTAAGTAAAAGTATAAAAAGTAAAAATGAAAACGAAGCTTATTGCTCCATCCCTTTTATCTGCAGACTTCGGGAATCTGCAAAGAGATATTGAAATGCTGAACAGATCTCAGGCCGACTGGTTCCATATTGATGTTATGGACGGGAGATTTGTACCTAACATTTCATTTGGTTTTCCAGTGATGAAGACCGTTCAGCAACATGCTAAAAAATTCGTGGATGTTCACCTGATGATCGTTGAGCCTGAAAAATATGTTGATGAATTTATCAATCATGGGGCTGATCTTGTATCTGTACATTACGAAGCATGTACCCATCTTCACAGAACCATTCACCACATCCAGAGCAAAGGAGCTAAGGCTGGTGTTGTTCTTAACCCTTCCACTCCTGTTCTTATGCTGGAAGATATCATTGCTGATGTGGACCTTGTATTGTTGATGAGTGTAAACCCTGGATTCGGAGGGCAAAAATTCATCGAAAACACTTACAAGAAGATTGCTGAAACGAAAGATCTTATTTTAAGCAATAACTCTACAGCCCTTATTGAAGTGGACGGAGGAGTAAATCTTGACAATGCTTCAAAGCTTTTTGAAGCCGGAGCAGATGTTTTAGTAGCCGGAAATGCTGTATTTTCTGCAGAAAGTCCGGAAAGAACTATTGAGCTTTTAAAGATTTAATACAATAAAATCAATATAGTGTAAAAGGCAGCTCACGGGAGCTGCCTTTCTTATTGTACTGCTACCCATTTAAAGGTCATTACCTTTTAATACAAATAAAAAAGACAGCCGGCCGGCTGTCTTTCTGTTTGAGTTTGAGTAGTCGTGGTTATTAATTTTTTTTCACAATTATTAAAGTATAAATTCGTGCAGCTATCTATACCAAATGTCCGAATAAAAAACATACCACACATCCGTAGAAATACTGAATTTAACTCTAAGTATTTCTACCTATATTTCTTTGATTTTTTAGATATCCTTATTCCAGATACAGGCACAGACTACCAGAATAATACTGATGACTGAAAAAACAGTCCGTATATTATTAAGAAAATTCCATCTGCTTTCAAAATTGTCACGCATCTGTTTGATGGCATCTGTGGTTGCTCCGGAAATATCAAACTGATCCAGCATATCATTCATCGGAACATTTCCTGCCACAGTAACTCCAAAAACACCTATCAAATAAGCCAATGCTGCAAGCAAAAGAAAGATAAAAGGAGGTTGAGCCCGAAATAAAAAAGCGGATACCGGAAGAAGGATTGCTGTTCCCATAAAGCTCAGGAAAAAAACAGGATTAAGAATTTCCCGGTTGATATGCTGCATTGCCTTCAGATATTCTGCATCGGACAGTTTTCCGAGTCCCAGAACCACAGAGCATGAGTAAGCATAAAAAAGCCCTCCTATCAGAGCAGTAAGGACGGCAGTAATGATTAGAACTAAAGTTATCATTTTCATATAATTTGGTTTGTGATTATTAGTGAGAGATTAATAGGGATTCCATTTTTTAATGATATTATGAGCTGCAAGAATCATATCCGGATCCCAGTTTTCTGTTTTAAAATAATGAAATCTCTGTTCTTTGATCATTTCTGCTCCGGAACTATCGAAAAGAAGTTTTGTCAACCTGGACTGTTCTTCATGCAGAGCATCATCTTCAACAGGAATATTTGAAAACTCAATTTCTTTCCGGATCCATCTGTTTTTCTTTCCTTTTTTAATTTCCGAATCATCGATTATCCTTCTGATCCTGGCAAAATCATCTAAGAAAGATATCTTTTCCTGATCCGTTTTTATCGTATGCCCCAGTCTTTCAATAATTATATATTCAAGATTGTTACATTGGCCAAGCACAGATGGCAAAACAGCAAGAATTTCTTCAGGAATAAGATCATCGTGGGTATCTCTGCGAATCCTCTTTTTGGCATACACACTCTCCTGCCAGCTTCCTCCGGAGAGATGAATTTCCTTTATTTTATCCAACGGATATAAAAGGATAAGCTCATCCATTTCCATTTCAAAATTACAGGCCTGACAATATATATTATGAAGATCCAGAATCAGAAAGCCATTGACGTCTTCTATAAGTTTATCAAGAAATACACCCTGCTCTTTTACATCCTCTATAGAAAATGAAAAGGCCAGATTTTCTATTCCCACAGGAAGGCCAACAGCATCCTGAAGCCTGTACAGCCTGTCTTTTCCTATCTTTAATGTTTTAGAATGCAGGGGAACCGGCAAAGGAACTCCCTGATGAAAATTTTCGGTATTCATAAAACCGAAATGTTCCGTGATATGGTTGTATTTTCTTTTACGGACTTCTTCTTTTAATTTTTTCAGCCAGTTCTCCTGTCTTTCAGTCCATAGGGCATCAAACAGTGAGTAGTAAACCCCATGACCGATCAATCTTTGGTTTTCTGAATAAAAATTAAGCAATTCATCCAGCCACTCCGGTTCTTTTGCCTCATAAAAAGTATCAAATGACCACTCCATTACTTCCACAGAATTATTCTGCAGTAAGGGTAAAATAGCAGAAACAAAATCTGCTTCGGGCATCATTGCTAATCCTAAGAGTGGCTTTTTCATTTTTATCCCATTCCACAGGCTGGGCAGCCGTGTTCTCCAAGTACAAGTGTATCTTTTTTCACAATAGGTTTAGGTTTTCCCGGTTTTGGCTTTTCTGTAGTATCCGTAGCCACAACCTTTTTTACTTTCTTTACCGGCTTCTTAGATTTGGCTGCAGGTTTTGTAGTCTGTGCAGACACTCCTACCGCCACTAAACTCGCCATTAATAATGCTGGAATTTTCATAACTTCTTTTTAAGTAAAATTTACAATAAACGTTCCATTTATTTTCAGATCTAAAAATACAATAATTTATTCTTGAAGAATTTATTTATATTTAGCATTAAAATTAAAAAATGAAAAACAGGCTGTTTCAAGCAGTTTTCCTTGGCTTAGCTTTATCAGTCAGCAGTATTGCTACAAAAGCTCAATCTGTTGAGAGTAACAAAAAAATGGAATGGTTCAAAAATGCCAAACTGGGTATTTTTATTCACTGGGGAATTTATTCTGTCAACGGAATTTCTGAATCATGGTCTTTCTACAACAATTATATTAATCATGAAAACTACATGAAACAGCTGAACGGGTTTTCAGCTTCAAAATATCAGCCGGACCAATGGGTGAATCTGATAAAAGAATCAGGAGCACAATATGCAGTAATTACCACGAAACACCATGACGGAGTTTCATTATGGAACTCGAATGCAGAAAGTGCAATTACCATTCCCCGAAATTCTTCAGCAAAAAAAGATGTATTAAGTCCTTTCATTAACAGTCTTAAAAATTCAGGACTGAAAACAGGTCTTTATTTTTCACTGCCTGACTGGAGCCACTCCTCTTATGATATTTATACCCGTGCCCAAAAACGATATGATATCAAAAATGATCCGAAACGATGGCAGAATTTTATCAGATATTATCAAATGCAGCTTACTGAACTTTCTTCCCGGTATCATCCTGATCTTTTCTGGTTTGATGGAGATTGGGAGCACACCTCTGAAGAATGGAAAGCCGCCCAGACTTTAGATCTTTTAAAAAAGTCCAACCCTGAAATCATTGTCAACTCAAGGCTTGACAAGCATGGAGATTACGACACTCCGGAACAGGGTATTCCTGTAACAGCACCCCAAACTCCGTACTGGGAACTTTGCTATACCATGAATGATTCATGGGGATATCAGCCTCATGACAATAATTATAAAAGTTCCAATATGATCATCCGGACATTAACGGATGTGATGAGTATGGGAGGAAATCTGCTACTTGATATCGGACCGAAGGCAGATGGAAGCATTCCTGAAAAGCAGGTTGAAATACTGAAAGATCTTGGCCGATGGACCTCCAAATATAAAAAAGCCATCTATGAAACAGACCGTGGAATTCCCTTTGAAAACTATAAAGGAAAATCTACCGTATCCGCATCAAAAAAATCTCTGTTTCTTTATCTTGAAGAGGTAAAAAACTTCACTAAAATTCATGGATTGGCAACCAAGCCGGAAGCCGTAAAAATTGTCGGAGATGATCAGTCACCGGTCAATATGGATTATCAGGACAACACCCTGACATTGGATCTGTCAAAGGTAAAATTTGACAAAGATGTTACCGTGGCAGAGCTTATTTTTAATACCCAGCCTGTATTTCTGAAAGATTTTCAGGAGAAAGAACATCCGCTTAAAGAAATAGTGGAAAACAAGAATTCCCAACTGGCAGCTTATGATTTAGCGAATACTTTATATCATGGCAAGAACCTGCTGACTCAACAAGGTCTTACTATTGACGGCCTTCAAATGAATATCGGTAAAACCTCCAAGGCGAATACAGAAACTTTTAACTGGATCAGCAAACATGCAGAGGCTTTTTTTGAAACGGAAAAAGGATTACCTGAAGGGCATTATCCGGGAATGAGTGCTTTATCAAAGGATAAACAAACCCTTTATCTTTTTGTAGAAGGAATCCCTACAGGACCCATTGCCCTGAAAGGAATAAAAAATGAAATTGCAAGGATAAGAGTTGTAGGTGAAGGAACTTTACTTTCTCACCAAATCTATAATAAGCTTTACTGGAGCCCGAGACCCGGCAGTGTTTACGTTGATATTCCCCAAGAAAGACTTGATAAAAATATGACGGTCATTGCTGTTCTTCTTACCAAGCCACTTGAACTCTATACAGAAAAGGTAGGCGCTGTTGAGAATAATCTTTAAACATTCAGCCTTATTGATATAAAACAAAATCCGGAGAATTATCCCCGGATTTTTATTTTGTAAGATGATTTTTTTAGAAAATCTCTCTCCCTGAAAAATGGAACTGAGCTTCGATCAATGCATTCTCGTCAGAATCTGAACCGTGAACTGCATTTTCACCGATGCTTCTTGCAAACATTTTTCTGATAGTACCTTCAGCAGCTTCAGCGGGGTTAGTAGAACCGATCAATGTTCTGAAGTCCTCTACTGCGTTGTCTTTTTCTAGAACAGCAGCAACGATAGGACCTGAGCTCATGAATTCTACCAATTCTCCATAAAATGGTCTTTCAGCGTGTACTTCATAGAATTTTTTTGCATCAGCAACTGTAAGCTGAGTTAGTTTTAAAGCTTTGATTTTAAAACCTCCTTCAGCGATCTTACCCAATATTGCACCGATATGTCCGTCTGCTACTGCATCAGGCTTAATCATAGTGAATGTAATGTTAGACATAAATGTATAATTTTTTTAATGCGGCAAAATTACAAAAAATATCTTTTATTTTTATTTTAATTTTTTTTTAACATAAAAATAACTTTTATTAAGAAATTATGAACCAAACTTTGGCACAGTAATTGTTTATTCTATTGCGATTCTCATGTTTAATTTGAGTTTTCATGGTTATTAGTTTTTACCCAGCTTCGGCTGGGTTTTTTATTTCCAAAAAATAACAAGGTTTATTAACAATACTGTAACATAAAAAACATTCTAAAACCTTATTGTTACGTTATTGCTTCTATCTCAATCAATGAAACAAACATCAGTATACCATTTTTTATGACATTCTTATTTTGATAGTACGCATAAATCTGAAAAAAGTAGAGTTATTGTCAGAAAAAATGAATCAGAAAAGAAGACTTATTTAAAAATGCAAAATATTTTTCATCAAAAAAGAGAAATAGATCATTTTTATACATTTTCAAATACACTAACGGAATAATATATTCAGATTAACCCAGGAACAACAATTAAAGAGATAAAATAGGAAAAGTATATTCCGAAAAAGCCTTCCAGAATCGATTTTTTATATAAGAAAATATGACACTTGATTAAATGGCAGATAATATGTACATTTTGTCCGAGTGACATAAAGTCACAAAAAATTTAAATCTGCTTATTTTTTTACAAGAATTCAGTACTTTACAGTTTTTTTAAGCTGTCTGATTATTTCTGAGAAGCTTCTTCCGCTTCATCCATAAGCTTGATATAAGTGGCATAACGGGAATGCTGGATCTCGCCGGTTTCCAGGGATGCTATTACTGCACATTTCGGCTCATTGACATGAAGGCAGTTGTGAAATTTACATTCTTCCCTCTTTTTGAAAATTTCGGGGAAATAATGCTGTACTTCTTCTTTTTCAATATCAATCATAGCGAATTCACGAACTCCCGGAGTATCGATCACGTTTCCGCCAAAGTCCCAGAAATGCATCTGAGCAAAGGTTGTAGTATGTTTTCCTTTTAAATGGGTATCGGAAATTTCTGAAGTTTTAAGGTTTAGCCCTGGCTGCAATGCATTCACCAATGTAGATTTTCCACAACCGGAGTGCCCGAAAAATACAGAAGTTTTATCTTTAAGCAGGTCCTGAAGCTGATCAAGATTCAACTTCGAATAAGACGATATTTCCAGAGTATCATATCCAATCTCCTGATACAGGAACTCAATATCCTTTACAATTTCGATTTCTTCTTCGTGTAAAACATCAATTTTGTTAAAAAGGATCAATGGTGTGATATTATAGGCTTCACAACATGCCAGAAATCTATCAAGGAATCCCAGTGAAGTTTCAGGATGTTTTAAGGTAAAAATAAAACAGGCAAGATCAATATTGGAAGCAATAATATGGGCTTCTTTTGAAAGGTTGACAGATTTACGGATCAGGTAATTGGTGCGTGGTTCTATTTTGGTAATCCATGCAATATCATCCTGTTCCAGCTGGAACTCAACAAAATCACCTACAGCAAGCGGATTGGTAAGTCTGGTTTTAATTAATTTAAATTTTCCTCTGATTCTGGCCTCGAAAATCTTATTGGTTTCCAATTCCAAAACCTGATACCAACTGCCCGTAGATTTAATGATTTTTCCTTTCATAGATAATACTGGTGCAAATATAAGAAATTAGGGCTTAGGATTCGGAAATTAGGGCTAAACAAATATTTCAGCTTTTTAATCCCGATACCTAAGCCCTGATTTTATAGGCTCCAGAAAAATTTTTATTAAAGATTCAGAAGAAGTTCCTCATCTTTAAGTCCTGATTCCTGTAATCTTTTATCTGTTGATCATAATATTATTCTGAACTTCAATAGATTCTTCGTGAATTGCTTTGAAAACTTTTTCAATAAACTCCTGAGACATTCCTGTTTCTTTTGCTTTTTGAGTGGCGTATTCTGTAATTACTTTCCAACGTTCCGGCTGGAAGATGGCAATGTCATTTTCTTTTTTAAGTTTCCCGATTTTTTCAGAAATCTTCATCCTTTGCGAAAGAAGTTCAATCAATTGAAAATCAAGGTCGGAGATCAATGTTCTGTGTCTTCCCATTTCTCCTTCAAAACCTGCCAGGTCTGTACTTCTTACTTTTAAATTCCCAATCATTTCAGCAAGTACTTCCGGAGTAATCTGCTGAGCAGCATCACTCCATGCTTCATCTGGGTTGGAATGCGTTTCAATAATAGCTCCCTGGTACCCTACGTTAAGAGCTTCCTGGGTGATATCCGCAAGACCAGTTCTGTTTCCACAGATGTGAGAAGGGTCTATTAGCATCGGGATATTCGGGAACTGGCTTTTGAAGTCAAGGGCGATCTGCCAGTTCGGGTTGTTTCTGTATTTTGTCTTCTGGTATGTTGAAAATCCTCTGTGGATTACCCCCAGGTTTTTAATATCCTGTCCCAAAAGTCTTTCCAAGGCACCAATCCATAATGCAAGATCCGGATTTACAGGGTTTTTAACGAATACCGGCTTGTCAGTACCTCTTAATGCCATAGCGATTTCCTGTACTGTAAAAGGGTTTACTGTAGAACGTGCCCCAATCCAAAGAACATCCACATCAGCTTCTAAAGCGGCAAAAACGTGATGAGCATTGGCAACTTCCGTTGCTGTTTTAAAGCCGTATTCCTCTTTTACTTTTTTCAGCCAGTTCAAACCGATTACACCTACACCTTCAAATCCGTTAGGTTTGGTACGGGGTTTCCAGATTCCTGCACGGAAAACCGATACCTGTGCATTGGATTCTTTAATTCTTCTGGCTGTTTCAAGCATCTGAGCTTCACTTTCCGCACTGCATGGTCCAGCAATCATTAGGGGTTGTGTAAGCCCGTTGATCCACTCATTTTTTAAATCTTTTAAATTCATTATTCTAAATTTTATTGTTTTTATATTTTTTTTAAGTTCACAGCAATAGCCCTTTGATTATAAAATTTAATTTATAATTCTTTTCAAAAAATGCCGTTAAAAAATTGTTTAAAGGAAATCAGGATAATAAAAGGGCTCTACTTCTCCTGTATTTTTTGGAAAGAAATTCAGTTAACAATACCAGTAAAATCGGTAATACGTTCTGAAATTTCTATAATAAGAAGCAGAAAAGCTAAAATAACCGCTAAAAAAGTAATTAGCGGGTGCAAAAAAAGACTGATATGTGTTAGATAATTTTTCCATTTTATTCTGGAAATGTCTTTGTTTCAGCGTTTCTGATTATAATTTGATCTCATTGAAAAATGTTTTTTCTCAGAAATCTTCGACAAATATATAAAAATTATGTCAAATCAAACTTCATTAAATCATCAAGATCTTTCAAAAGTGGATTTTTTTCAATAAATTTTTCAAATATTTTTCTTTTGGTAACGACCTCAATCTTCAGATTTTCAACGTCTCTCTCGTATTCTATCTCAATACTGTGGTTCTGAACTTTTGTTCTGAAATGATTGAAAAATTCTCCACTTATTTTATCAAATTCCACTTTAGCAGAATCTGAAGGGAATAAAACTTTGATCTTATGCTCGTCTGCTTTTACCAGTTTGAAGGTTTTTACTGCATTAAAAACAAAATTGTTTTTTACCTGCAACTGTTTAAGCATGATTTTCCATTCCATCTGCAGATCTGTATCTGTAAAATGGTTTTGAGGGAGGTTTTCTGCTTTCACAGCAATGTTTTCTGCTGTTTCTACCTTCTCTTCCTTCGTCAAAAAAGAATTGATGCTGAAGCCGGAAGAAATTCCCGGTCTTGATAATGGTTTGTTTGTTTTCGTTACGGCAGTTTCCTGAACTTTCTCAGGAACAGCAGTTTGTTCTGCTTTAACTTCTTCCTTTTTCTCCTGAACTTTTTCAGGCATTTTCACTTCCTGCTTCTCACTGAGAAACGGGGCCAGTATCAGGAATTTTTTTTTTTAGTATCACCTGAATTAGCTGTCAGAGAAGCCAGCTGCATCAGTGCAATTTCAACCGTAAGTCTGGGATTTTTAGAGTTTTTATAATTAATGTCTGCATGGTTGCAGATTTCGATACCATCAATCAGCTGTTGGGCGGCCCATTTCTGCCCCTGTTCTACAAATCTGGATTTGGTCTTCTCTCCCACTTCAATAAGATCAATTGTAGAAGTATTTTGTGCCATCATCAGATCTCTGAAATGATTTCCCAATCCGGCAATGAATATATGAGGGTCAAATCCTTTCTTAACAATATCATTAAAAGCGGAAAGCACTTCAGGAATTTTATTTTCCTTGGCAAGGTCCACAATATTGAGATATTGGTCATAGTCCAGAATATTCAGAACTTCGGCAGCTTTAGCCAGGGTGATATTTTTTTGGGAAAATGTGGAAAGCCTGTCAAAAATGGAAAGTGCATCTCTTAAAGCTCCATCTGCCTTTTGGGCGATCAGGTACAATGCATCATCCTCGTATTGGATATTTTCTTTCTGAGCAATATTTCTAAGATGTGCCTGAATGTCTTCAATCACGATTCTTTTGAAGTCATAGATCTGGCAGCGGGATAAAATCGTAGGAATGATTTTATGTTTTTCCGTTGTGGCCAAAATAAAGATCGCATGAGCCGGCGGTTCCTCAAGTGTCTTAAGGAATGCATTGAAAGCGGCAGAAGACAGCATATGCACCTCGTCTATGATATATACTTTGTATTTACCAACCTGAGGGGCAAAGCGTACCTGGTCTATCAGTTCCCTGATATCATCTACAGAGTTATTGGACGCTGCATCCAGTTCATAGATATTATAGGCAAAGCCGTCTTCTGAAACCGAGCCATCTTTCTCATTGATCTTTCTTGCCAGGATTCTGGCACAAGTAGTCTTACCCACCCCACGAGGTCCGCAAAAAAGCAATGCCTGAGCTAACTGGCTTTCTTCAATTGCATGTTCTAAAGTATCCGTAATATGGGATTGTCCTACAACCGTATCAAACTCCTGAGGACGATATTTTCTTGCAGATACTATAAAATTTTCCATTGGCCAAAAATAAGAAATATAGTTTTAATTTGAAAATTAAAAGTTTTCAAATTGTCAACAAAAAACTTATTTCTGCTCAAATTGGAAAACTTTTAATTTTTATTTCTTTTTATTGTATGCAAAATCAATCAGCTCAACGATAGCCTCTTCAATCTCTTTTCTGCCGTCTTCTGTTTTCAGATCAATCCCACAGAATTTATTGGCATTGTATCCGGTGTAAAGATTCAGGTAATAGGCTCCGGAAACGATCAGTGCCATAATTGCTCTGTGTCTTTTTGCCATATCTCCTCCGAAATAAGGATCTGATATATTCCCGAATAATACTTCTCCTACCTCTTCACGTTGTTCTACCAGTTTCTTAAGGATGGGTTTACTTTCTGAAAGTTCCCAAAGGATGATTTTCTGAAGTTCTTTGTTTTTCTTCAGGTTCTCAAACTGGTTCAGAACTACCATTTTGGTGAGTTCGTGTCCACCGTCAGAGAAATCCATATCTACATCCTGATTCACCTGGCTCCAGTAATCCTGAGATTTGATGTATTCGTCGATCAGTTTATCTGTACTTCCAAAATACTCATAGATCAGTTTTTTATCAAAGCCTGCTACAGCTGCGATTTTACTTACTTTTAAACCGGAGTATCCTTTTACTCTTAAAATTTTACCAACTGCAGCGAGCAGTTTCTGTTTGGTTTTTTCTTTGTCCCTAATGGGGCCCTGCACTACTTTTCTAGGCATAATTTATTATTTTTTTGCAATATGCAATTTTTTATTAATATCTTCAAATGCGTTCAGTGTTTTATCCAGATGTTCCTTTTCATGTCTTGCCGTTACACTCATTCTGATACGCGCATCTTTTCTCGGTACTGCCGGATAGAGAATAGGATTTGTATAAATTCCTTTTTCTATTAGTAATTTCCCCGCTTCTCCCGTTACAAACGGATCTCCGATCTTTACGGGAACAATTGCCGAACGGGTAATTCCTGTATCTAATCCAAGGTCGTCAAGCCCTTTTTTGAAATAATTGATATTGTCCCAAAGCTTTTGTCTCCAGATGGGTTCTTCATCAATAAGATCAATAGCTTTAACGATTCCTGCGGATGATGGGGGTGCTGTTGCAGAGAAGATCTGCTGACGGGACTGGAATTTGATAAAAGAAGCCAGTTTATTATTGGCAATTACGTACCCTCCAAGGTTTCCAAACGTTTTACTGAATGTTCCTGTGATGATATCTACTTTATCCAGCAATCCTGCTTCTTCCAGAGTACCTCTTCCTGTTTCTCCAAGGATACCAACGCCATGTACGTCGTCTACCATAAGAAAGGCATTGTACTTTTTCACAAGGTCATAGATCTCATTAATACGTGAAGTATCCCCGTCCTGGGAATAGACTCCATCTACAATAACGAGTTTCGTACGGTACAGATTTTCAGATACCTTCAAAATGTGTTCCAAAGATTCCAAATTATTGTGCGGAAATGTTTTTTTATTTGTAAAAGCACATCCTTCATGCACACTGGCATGTACTGCCATATCTAAAATGGCCAGATCTTCTTTCAGCATCAGGCATTGCAAAGTAGCACTATTAGCTGTATAGCCAGTGGTAAATACAACGGCTTCATCCTCATTACGGTTAAAGAAACTTGTTATTTTTTTCTCTAATGCGCTGTGATAATCAAAGTAACCGCCGATAAGAGGTGTAGCTCCTGTACCTGTTCCGTACTTCTCTATTCCCTCTATTGCTGCCTGTTTTACCTTAGGGTGTTGGGTAAACCCAAGGTAATCACTTGATACAAAGCTAACAAACTCCCTGTTCTGATCCGCAATATTTACGTTCAATACGGCATTGGTTCCTGAAGTGTTCTTCAGTCTGTAATTCATATGCCCGTTAGACTTTACAAAGTCTAAATATTCATAAAATATTTCAGCTCTTTGAGCCATATCATTGTCTGGTATATTCTCAAAGTCTTTAATGGTTGCTGTTGTGAAATTGATGCTCATCCTTAATCTTGTTTGTTGTGGTTCGAAAAACAAATATATGACTATTTAAAGGGCTTTGGTACGCATAAAAGATTAAATATTATTAAAGGCACAATAATTTTATTCTTTTGCACTGTAAACCAAACTCCTTCATTTTATATCTGCAACTCTAACCGTTTTTTTTATATAAATCAGTTTTTTATTATCTAAATTTAACAAAAAAAGTAAAATAATAAAGCTATATAACTAAATTAATAATAAAAAAGCACGATTATTCTTTACAACCCTCTCATTTATAAAAGATTATTTTTTTTACATCTTCTTTCTTTTATTGATAAAAACTCTTCATTCCGCTAAAATCAGAGGAAGATTAAGTCTCCAATACGAGAAGACAGATGCAAAAATTGTCCTGCTACCGGGAGCATCTGAGATATTTTACAGGAAAAAATTAAATTTTGGCAGAAGTTCTGAACTGACCAGGAGTGAGTCCTGTCATTTTTTTAAAAAACTTGGAAAAATTGGATGGATCGTAAGTAAATATACGGGCGATTTCTGCCACAGAATAATCAGAAGCAGCGAGCATCTTTTTAGCTTCTTCAATAATTTTTTCATCATAAAAATAACAAGGATGCTGACCGGTTTCTTTTTTAATGGTATCGGTAAGATGTTTATGGGATACAGCAAGCTCTCCGGCGATCTCATTCAGTTCCAAAAATTCGGGAACAGTACCGGTAATAACATCCTGAATGTGTTTTTCTAAAAAGGCAAAATAGTGGCGGGTAATCTCTTCACTTCTTTTCATGTTATCTGTTCTTGCAATCAGTTTAAATATATAAATTTAATGATAAGAAATAAAACTTCATGGTGAACTTTTCGGGTATTTACATTTATGCTTCAGCAACAGTCTTTGAACACAGGATACACCCATCATGCCTATTGTGAATTATGGCTCAGAACAAAAAAGATCCCTTAAGAGAGATCTTTTTATTGAGATAAACTGTTTGTGTTTTCAGAATCATTTAATGTAAAAACCAATTGTGATAGCCATGAAAACTATTTTGCAAAAGTAGGGATACCATTTCATCAGGTCAAAAAATCTCCTGTAGAATTTTCACAATGCATTTGTAAAATTTTTTCTACAAAAATACTAATATGCAAAAAATATTTAATCAAAGTCTAAAACAATTCATCATTGCATTTTTCAAAATCACTCATCAAGATCAATATATTAAAAATCAACGTAATGCATTTAAAATCATTATACTTAATCTACAAGTATCCAATACCAACCTGTTCTTTTTTAAATGTTAAAAAGAACAGGTTGGTATCAAAACAGGTTTATTTTGTAGAATAAATTTTCACAAACCGTAGAAATATTTCTACAAAAACCATCCCGTAATTCTCCTTATCCATTACCAATAAAGACAAAACTCATATGAAAACAGTTTGGAAGATATCTGTTTATGTCTATAATTTCATTACTTTTACAACTTAAAAAAATAAAACACGAAAGACCACGAAACCTTAATGATAAAAATTTATTCTCAATCGTTCCCGCTTACTAAAAAAACTTGGACTTGTACAAAAACTATTATTAACCGTTTTTTGCTCTGATGCAGAAAGCATAGATCAGTTTTGCACATATGAGAGTTTGGGCATTGTTTTTTGCTTGCTTATATATAAATTTCTACGGACAACGCTATACTTCCACATGGTATAATATAGACAACGGACTTCCGCAAAGCAGCGCCAAGGCCATTGCCAAGGATAAATACGGCTTTATCTGGATCTCTACAGAAAACGGAATTGTAAGGTATGACGGAAGCTCATTCATCACGTTCAATAATTTCAGAGTCAATAATCTTCATTTCGGAGAATTTATCGGAGATCCGTTGCAAGACAGTATTACGGTTCTCAATAATTTTCAGCAAAATAAGATTATTATTAAAAACAGATTCCCAAGGCTGACCAGACTTTACAGCAATGATAAAGCCGTTTTTTCTGAAGACAACAGTTCTTTACACCGGGTAACCAACAATATTATCAACTCCAGTTTTTATAATGATGTTCATTATTATATCAGGCTAAAGAATTCAACTTATCTTTTTAAGGAAAAAAACACCATAACTTACAGGGATGAAAAAGGAAAAGAAACCAAAATAACCCTTCCGTTTTCCAACAGGGACCTTAACAATATTTTTGTATTCAATGGGGTTCTTTTCATTAATGATATGAAAGCCCGGAAGACTTATTCTATAGACAAGGGAAAGCTTTCTGTATCTGCAAAGCCTACCCTGTTCAATAATCCTGAGACCAAAATCTACTGGCAGCAGGTCACAAAACAGATCTTCATCATCAACCGTAATAACATTTATATTGTGAAATGCAACGGTGTTGATCTGGCTTTAAAGTTTCTTGTAAAATATGATGAAATAGGCAGCCATTCTTACTGTTCCATGTATTATGGCAAGGATTTTAACAGGCTTTATCTGGGTACTCTGAATAACGGTCTTAATGTGCTCAAACTTTCGGATTTTCATGTGGCAAAAAAGGAAACTCCTTTTTCCAATAACATTTATTATGCTTCTCTGCCACTCGGTAAGAATACGATCATTACGGAAGATGGAACTGTATTTGACAAAAATGGTGTTGTCAGACGGTATCCGTTTGGAAATAACGACAGCAATTTCATGATGCATGACCGGTCCGGAAATATTCTGATCCGAAAAAGAGGCAGTGTCATAAGATTTGATCCAAATTCTGGTTTCAAAAAGAAAGATTCTACTTTTATGAAGCAGGGATTTGAAGCTTTTTTTCAAAGCGGTGACTTTTATGCTTCCACTATTTCAGATGCTTCCGGATATGAGCTAAGACTTTCCAGAAAGGATATATTTTCCCAACCGGATTTTACCTGTCATTTTAAAAATCCTGTCAATACTTTGATCCAGTGTAATAATAATGAGATCCTGGCAGGCTGTAGTGACGGCCTTTATACTGTAAGTCTTGGAACCGGTACCGTAAAAGCTATTCAGAGAAATATTCATATAAAAAACATTATAAAAACAAAGGATAACCTGATCTGGGTGACTACTGATAAGGATGGCTTTTATCTTTTCAGGAATCAAAAGCTGATCAAGATGCCTAACGACAGGAATAACTACCTTCAGTCTGCCCATTATATCCTTGAAGACAGCAAGGGATCTTACTGGATATCTTCCAATAACGGCTTGTTTAAGGTGCCGAAAAACCAACTTCTGCAATATGCTTCAGACGGCAAAACTCCTGTTTATTATTATCGATTTACCAAGCGTGACGGTTTCCTGTCCAATGAATTCAATGGAAATTCGCAACCTAATGCCTATGCGCTGGAGAACGGAGAATTTGTATTTCCTTCAATGGATGGTTTTGTATTTTTCAATCCGGAGAGTATCAAAACTTTTTATCCTGATAAAAAACGATTCTATATTGAAAGAATAAAGATCGGAAATGCCGAAACCCGATATTTTCATCAGCCCCTCGATTTAAGGAATGATTATAAAACAGCAGATATTTTTATAGACATTCCCTATTATTCTAACCTTGAAAATCTTTATTTAGAAGCCAGAATATCCGGTAAAGAAAGTACAGAATGGGAACCGATCGCCATAGGCAAGGAATTGAAATACAGCATCAGCAATCTCACTCCGGGTGAATATACGCTCAGCGTAAGAATGCTTATTTCTCCGGATGGAAAACTGGAAGAAAAAACAATCCGCTTCAAGATCCAGCCGCTTTTTTATCAGACGCTGCTGTTCCGGGTATCACTATCCATCATTATTCTGATCATCATTATTGTGATTGTTCAGCTGATGACCAATTTTTTACGGATCAAAAACAAGGTACTCAAGCAGATTGTCCATAATAAAAATTCAGAGCTTAAAGAAACTTCTCTTACTCTTGAAGGGGTAAAAAGTGATCTGCGGAAGGAGACAGAATATCAGAAAAAACTTGTAGAAACCATCAGCCACGATATTACTACGCCGATAAGGTTCATTGCCATGCTTTCTCAAAAGCTTCATGAATCGGATGATGTGGAGCTTCAGAAAAAGTATTTTGACAGTATTTATAAATCCTCCGAACAGCTTTATCAGTTTACTTTGAATCTGAAGGAATATACAGAACTTTATAAAGCCGAAAATATTTTTGAAGAGCAGGAATATCCTGTTCATAAAATCCTGGATATCAAGAAAAGATTATTCCATGAAATTGCCAAAGAGAAAGGTACCTCCATTACCAATATAACGGTACATACCGTTTATTCGAGAGTCAATGAAAGTATTCTGACAGCTATCATTCACAATCTTCTGGATAATGCGGTCAAAAATACTTTTGATGGGGAAATTACCCTGAATATTACAGAAAACAACCAAACACCCACAATAACAATTGCTGATACGGGAGCAGGTATGTCTGCAGATCAGATCAGCACCTATATGAACCTGTTTAAAAATCCTAAACTGGAAACCCCAAGCTTTAAAGGAAAAGGCCTTGGGCTTCATATGGTGATTCATTTGGTCAAAAAGATAAATGCTGAAATCAGTTTCAGACAAAATCATCCCAAGGGAACTGTTGTGGAAATTATGCTCAATAAAAACTAATTTATATGAAAGAAAGAATATTAATCGCTGATGATCATTACGTAGTAAGAGCAGGAACGGCGCTGGTACTGGAAACAGCTTTCCCTGGTCTTGAAATAGATTTTGCAGAAAACTATGAGCAGGTCAAAAAAAAGCTAACCACCCAGCAATACGGCCTTCTTATTCTGGATATTGATATGCCCGGTACCCAATACAAAAAAATGATTTCCGAACTGAAAGGGATACGGAAAGATATAAAAATTCTTGTTTTTTCAGGCTATGATAAGGATGTGGCTATACAGTACATCAGAGAAGGTGCTGAAGGCTATCTGAATAAACAGAGCAGTGAAGAAGAGATCAAAACCGCTGTAAAAACCGTGATTGAAAAAGGTTACTTTTATCCGGCAGAACTGATCGGGCTTATTATTCAGAACAAAAGAGATAATCCTGCAGAGAAGCTGTCGACCCGTGAATATGAAATTTTTAAACTGCTGGCAGACGGAAACGGAAATCTCGAAATCGCCAACAAGCTTAATATCCAGATGTCTACCGTAAGTACCTATAAAAAAAGGATCTTTCAGAAACTGGATGTGAATAATATTGCTGAGCTGATCAAAGTCTATGATATGATGCATTAATAAAATCACTGATTTTTCAGCGATTCGGTGTTCATATCGTTATAAGCAGTACCTATCATGGCGATTGAGATAATGATTTTTACATTCGAAAAATAATCAGGAAATTTACAAAACCTTATTTTCTATGAAATCAGTGCATTTTTAACTGCAAAAATCATGAATCTATCTGAAAAAGCAGACCAGGGAAGCCAGCGTTTCCGGTATATAAAACTTTGTATCTTTCTTTCCGGACTTTCGGTATTTGCACAGCTTTATCTTTTTCAGCCACTGCTGCCCATGGCTGCGGAATATTTTAAGGTATCAGTTGGCAATACTTCACTGCTTGTATCATCTTCTACAATCGGTATGGCGCTGGGACTTCTGTTTTTTGCCTTTAAAGCCGACAGTTATTCCAGGAAAGGGCTGATGGTATTTTCTCTGATCTCATCTGCTTTACTCACTATCCTGTCAACATGGGTTCCAAGCCTCAACCTTCTGATTGTCATTGGTATTCTCAAAGGTTTTGTTGTTTCAGGAGTCTCAGCGGTAGCCCTCGCCTATCTTACAGAGGAAGTAAGTGCGTTAGCTGTTCCAATGGCAATCAGTATGTATCTAAGTGGTAATACGATCGGCGGTATGAGTGGAAGAATATTCTCAACCCTTCTTGCCGGAGAATTCGGTTGGCGTAATGCTATTCTGATCATCGGAATAGAAAGTTTAATTCTTGGAATGGTATTCTGGAAATTATTTCCCAAATCTCAATTTTTTAATCCTCAGAAAACAGATTATCACCTGAAGGTAAAGCAGATGAAATTTTTCCTTACGAACCCTTATATGCTTCGCCTGTATTTCATTGCAGCATTGCTGATGGGTGTTTTTGTAAGTGTCTACAATTATCTGACCTTCAGATTAGAGGCTGCTCCTTTCTCTTTAAGCCATTTCATCATTGCATTTATATTTTTAATGTATATTTTCGGTGTTTTCGGAACTATGGTTACGGGCCGTCTCTCCAAAAGATTTCAGATGAATGATATCCTGAAGGTATCCGTTGTTTCTATGCTTTTAGGAGCTATTTTGTTGCTCTCAGAGAATATATTCGTTCTTATTTCCGGTCTTGGGCTCTTTACCCTTTCATTTTTTGCCGCCCATACTATGGCCAGCCAGATGACGGCTCTCTATGCCAAACGGGGAAAATCTTCAGCAACCTCTATCTACTGGCTGTTTTATTATTTTGGTTCAAGTATTCTGGGAAGCGGTACCGGCTATCTACTTCATGCCTATTCATGGAATGTTTTCATTGGCATTCTGATGATCGCCATTACTACCGCTCTTCTGCTCGCCACCGCTAATTATACCCAAAGAGATTGGAAGAACTAGTACCACATAGGTACCACATTCATTTTCATGAGATTATCCTTATAAAGGCTGTAGCCCTGTTGTTTTAACACTTTATTAATTTTTTATAATAAAAATTTAACCTAATCTTCCCTGAAACAGGACTTAATAATGCAATGCCGGGCATAGTATTTGCAGTTTCATCTTTACCTTTTCACCATTAAAAATTCAAAATATTATGAATGTAGCAGATCTAAAAATCAGAAACTTAGTCGAGTACAAAAACCAGATTTATACGATCACTGAGATTTTTCAGCGTGTCGGGCAGACATATTTTGTTAAAATTGAAAATGATATCCATAGTGTTTCAGTTCCTGCTGATTCCATAAAACCTATTAAGATTACGGAGGAATGGCTTGAAAAATTCGGTTTTTCAAGAACCTATTCATCGGAACAGCGGATACGGTATGAGCGGCCGGAAACATTTATCAAATACGATATCGACCTGAGTTCCAGAAAAATACTGGAAGGACTTAAGATATATGGAAATGCCATAAAATGCAGATATATTCATGAATTTCAGAATATTTTCTCTTGCCTTTTTGGAAAAGAACCTGCTTTACATTTTGGCTACCTAAAGACAGAATCATAGTTTAATAGTTCTTAGTTGTAGAAAACCACAGTGGTAGCCATACTGTGGTTTTCTTCTTTTAAAAAGCATTCGAGCCGTCTCTCATAAAAATTCATTAAAAAATAAAATTCCGAAAAATTCACCATTGATCATTCATTCATTTCGTGCAAATTTGTATGAATAATATGAAAAAACAGGACAATGATTATAAAGGTTATTAATTCAATACTGATTCTTGCAGCGGTCTTTATGGGCTTCAAACAAGGGTGGGCAATGATTTCAGGAAAACCTGAAATGGCTGAAATGTTTGGCAAATGGGGCTTTGACAAAACCGGACTTATGATCAATGGCGCCGTTACCATACTTGCTTCCGTAATGATCCTGTTCCCTAAAACATTTGTCTGGGGAAATTTTCTGATGGCAGCAGGTATATTGCTGATCATGTGTTTTCATCTTATGAACAGGGATTTAAAAGGTGTTGCCATAGAACTTCCGTTTCTCTGTCTGAATCTGCTTATTATTTATCTTCAGCACCCACTTAAAAGCTAAAGCAATGATAAAAAAATACAAACTGATGAGCATCATGGTGATAAGTTTCTCATGTATAGCCTGTGGACAAAAAACAGATCAACAACAATCAAAGACCACAATACAACTTTCAAAAAAACAACAGACAATGGATGTATCAAAAATAACAGATCCTACTGTAAAACAGGCGATAGAAGCATTACAGTCAGGCGATAAAAAATGGTATAGCTTTTTCACAGAAAACCCTGTCATGACAGATGACGGCAATACTGTAGATTTCAAATCTTTTTTCTCCAATGCTCTGGGAAAAGAATCGTTTCTCAGCATAGATCGGGTTGAAAATGACGGACAAACTCTTTATGGAAAATTTAATGCCGGAAAATGGGGCACATTCCCGGTATTTTTTAAATTCCACAAAAATCCTGAAGGAAAATTTGACAGACTGGATATTGGGCAAGCAAGGTAATTTTTTCGGTCCATGATGTTTAGATAGAATAAAAACCGGTTCATTTGAACCGGTTTCTATGTATAAGCTTCTGTATGCTAATCAAGATTGTTTTTTTCAGTTGTTTAGCTTTTGAAAACCAACTTATTGGCCAGTTTCAGGGTGTAAATATTTTTTACTTTAGTAAGCGTATATTTCCCTTTTGTATAGATAACCGCTTTTTTGGATGCCTTTTTATCAAGTACAAGACTTCCATCGGATGAAGGCAGGAATAATTCTGCCTGCTTGCCGTCTTCACTCATGATGATGGTTGCATTAGAAGTATAGCTTTTCTTATTATCCACTTCTTTAAGCTGTATTTTTTGCTCAAAAAGTCTTACACAATCATTTTTTAAGACTGAAAAAGTATACCCTGCAGAGCCTTTGCATCCATGTTTGTCTTTATCAGAACCGGCCCCTTTTGGACTAAGCTGTGCTGAAACGCCTGAAGCAAACATGAGAACGGTCATTGCTGTAATAAAAATTTTTACGTTTTTCATATGTTTTTAATTTATCGAATTTTGTTTTAATTTATCATTTTATTTTCTTCTTTCAAAATAAATGCCGAATAAAGTTATATTTAAAATTCTATAAGAAAAAAGGTTGTTTCAAATCCTGAAACAACCATACATATAACATGATTTTCACAATCCCTAGACTATAAATCAACTTAGAAAAGATCGGTCAATTATTTTATTTTTTTAAACTCTACGTTGGCAATATTGGCTCCGGCAAGTACAAATCCTGTAATATTTCCTTTTTTATCTTTTCTGAAATCCAACTGCCCCAAAAATGATTTATGAGAATAAAAATTGGTTGAGCTTAAAGGATACAACAGAACATCAGGGTTGATGGGATGCCTGGCTATTAATTTATTATCATTTACAAGTAGTTGATAAATGGTATTGAATTCGTCATTTCTGTAAAAGCCTGCCAGCTTATCGAGATCTGCTTTATTCCCTTTTATCGGTTCCAGTTTTACTTTCTTACAAGCAAATGCAAAATCTCCTACGTTAAAAGTAAGGGCCTCTTTATGAAAGGTCACGCTCGCTGTTGGTATGGCAGGAATACCAAATTGATCACCTCCCATGATGGTTAAGGGCATTTTACTTTCTCCCTGATAAAGGTTCTTCCCGTCCGTTGATATATCGAGATAATTTCCAGGGTTAATTTCATACATTCCTTCAAATTTTTTAAGTTCGGCAGAGGTATAGCTCTTTTTCTGAGGTTGTGCAGGCAGCACCTGATGATCTCCAAGAAACAGGTCAACGAGTTTATAGGCGATGAAAAGCCCGTCAAAAGCGCCCTTATTTCCAGCCAACACAACAGATAACCGATAAGCAGGAATATGCAGTATATAAGATCTGTACCCGGCTGTACCCCCTCCATGGAAGACAATATCCAGCCCTTTATATTTTCCGGTCTGCAGACCAAGGCCATACTCTACTCTTTCTCCTGAATTCAGGAAAGTATTTTGCTGCATTTTATCATAGATCTCCCGGCTTCCGATCACAGGTTGCTGATAATTCAAAGCCCATATACACAGGTCATTCAGCGTGGTGAAAATATTGGAAGATCCGTTTTCCATCTGCCCAAGAGGATATTTAAAAAATGTTGTACCGCTTACCTGATAAGATTCTGCCCTGTTGGGAGTTATTTTCAACGGATCATTAACAGCCATGGAACCGGTCATCTTCAGCGGCTTGAAAATATATTCCTTAAGAAGTTCTCTGAACTCTTTTTTGTAAACTCTGTGCAGAATTTCAGCAAGAAGCATAAAGCCTGTATTGTTGTAAGCATACCGTTCTCCCGGTTTAAAATTGATGCTTTTAATAGCTAAAACCGTTTTTATCGCCTGATCATTCGTTACCCGGAATTCGTCTCCAAATCCCTGAAGCCTTTTAATACTTGTAAAGTCCGGCAATCCGTGAGTATGGTTAGCCAGCTGCCTGATCGTAATTTTATAAGGCAGATTTTTCAGTTCCGGCAGATACGTTCTGATATCATCTTCTAAAGACAGTCTGCCTTCATTCCCGGCTAAAAGCACAATAAATGCAGTAAATTGTTTGGAAACCGATGCAATATCAAAAGCTGTAGAATCCGTTACCGGAATTTTGTCTTCAAGATTAGCAAATCCGTATGTTTTTTTGTAAAGAATTTTTCCGTCTCTTATAATCCCTACTGCCATTCCGGGAGCGTTGGGATCAGAATAACTGTTGATAAGTGAATCAGCTTTCCTGATTTCATCTTTTGTTCCGGATTGTGCAGAAAAGATCCCGAAATTCAGGACATAAAAAAGAAACAGTGTCAGTTTAATTGTTGGCTTCATTTGTTGTAGTATTTAATGATGAAGCAAATCTGAAACTTTGTGATCATTTAAACATCCGGGTAACGGAAACCGGACACTTTTTTGGAAGAAAATCAGTCCGACTTTAAACCGGACACTTATTAAACACCTGATTTTCTGTAATCTGTAGGAGTTACCCCTGTTTCTTTTTTGAATGCTGTATAAAAAGAAGATCTGGAATTGAATCCCACTTCATATAATATTTCCATTACAGTAAGTTGGGGCTGATCTTTGAGGAATCTCTTAGCGTCATTAATTCTAAACTCATTAATAAAATCGAAGAAGTGTTTACCTGTATATTGATTGATCAGTACAGATAATTGCTTTTCCGGAAGCTGAATCTGCTCTGAAAGTTTCTGAAGGGTAAGCTTATCATCCAGGTAAGGTTTTTCTGTCTGCATAAAATTCAGGAGTACTTTCAGCTGCTCAGGTTCTTCTTTGGGTTTTTCTACAGATTTTACAGGTTCCAGATCTTTGTTGATTCCTGCCAGAAGGTTGGGACGGTAGAGTGCATTCAAGACAAACCAGCTGATCACAAATAATACAAAAAGGGACGAGAATGTATACAAATACATAAAAACCGTTTCGTTATCTTCTACAAAACCTCTCAGCATAACAAAACAGTTCCCGATCAGAAAAAGAATCGTGGTCTGCATCAGCCATTTATACGTAAGATGATGATTGCTGGAATAGTTTTCCCGGTACAATCTTCTGAATGTTCTCAGGGTTATAAATACGGCAATGATATAACCATAGTACTGAACGGTAGAAGCCATATCAAGTATGCGGTCATTTTGCCCGGTAATTCCTGCTATCCCAAACCACCCCCAAAAGAATACAAAAGGCAAGGCATGTAAAAGGTGCTTTTTCTTAAGTCTAAAATTATAATAACAGGCTGCATTAACGTATAGAAAATACAAAGGAAGCTGTAATAAGATACTGGACAGTTTAAATCCTTTAATGATCTTAGAGTCCGATGGTGGCAGAAAAAAGCCGGAAAGATCAACCACAGAAATTAAGAGAAAGGCCGCAAATAAATAATTGGGTAGTTTGCGTTCTGCTTTTGCTGTTATCAGAAAAACACTCAACAGTAAGAACAGAAATACAATAATTTTACCTAAATCGTTTATTAATGCCATAGTTAATTTTCAATATCATACATCAACCTTTTTCTAAAAAAGTCCGGAATCTGACAACTTACAATTCACGCAGTTAAATATAATAAAATTTCATCATCAATTTGCCCATAATACCGGAAACGCTATTATTTTCGACTTAATTAACCGCTCAGGAAGTCCCATAATATTTACGTAAATTTGCAGCTCTGCAATATTCTCTGAAACTGCAGGTTTTCAATTCTTCATTATGGATACAGATATCATTATTTCTCAGCTGACACAACATTTCCAGGAAATTGTTCCTTTAAAAGACAACGAAATTGATCTGATTATTCAAAAGCTGGAATTTATCAGCCTTAAAAAGAAGGATTACCTGCTCCGTGAAGGGCAGATTTCAAGACATATGCGTTTCATTGTCCAAGGAAGTCTTTATGCCTACCATATTGATGAAAAAGGTAAGGAAAATATCACCCAGCTGGGTATTGAGAACTGGTGGGTGAATGATCTGTACAGTTATCTGAGTGAATTACCTTCCAGAATGTTTATCCAGGCCAATGAAGATACTACAATCGTACAGATCAGCAAAAATAATCTGGAATTACTATACACGGAAGTTCCTGCCATCTCTGAATTCTGGCGGCTGAAAATACAGTCTGCCTATGTTACCCTGCAGGAAAGAACGTTTGAACATTCCAGGGTAGACGCTTACACCAAATACAGAAACTTTGTTACCGCTTACCGTAATATTGAACAGCGTTTCCCCCAATACATGATCGCTTCCTATCTGGGAATCACCGTAGAATATCTGAGCTATCTGAGAAAAAAACACCTCTCAGACGTTTCTTAAGATTTCTTAAGTTTATTCCGTTCCGGCCTGAATAATTTTGCTCACAGATTTTAATGAGTGAAATATGAAGGCAAAATTAATCGCCATAACAATACTAGCTTCAGCGGTTTTAGAACTGAATGCACAGAAACTTTCTTACACCCCCGATCTTGTCTTAGGGAACCGTTCCTATACCTATATGCATACGATCAATTATCAGCTGAACGACAGACTGAAATTGAGCAACCTTACCCTGTTCGATACCGAATATACCCGGGACAAGGAGAATATATTCTTCATCCGAAACACCTTAGTATATAATCTTACCAAAAAGCTGAGCATGAATGCCGCTTTCGGAATGAAAAATCCGGGTGCCTTCTTCAGTGCTTATGTACAATATAAAATTACCCAACCCACTTATTCACTGTCCTACTCTATAGGAGCAACTTACCAGAAAGGCTTTTCACTGGAACAGTCTGTCTCTTTCGAATATACGCCTTACCTGAAAGAAAACCTGCAGGGATATTTCAGTGTACTGGCTATCGGAAATCTTGACAATAGCGGTTATCCGAGAGGATTACAGTTTATCAGACTAGGAGTAAAGCAGAATAAAATGATGTATGGTGCCGCCACCAATTTTGACCAGTTCAACAACGGAAAAAAGACCCTGGAAAATATCGGGGCATTTGTAAAATATAACTTTTAAATAATTTAAGAAATGAAAAAGAACATTGATCTAGGAGTTTTAATCAGCAGAATAGCCATTGGATTTCCAATGTCGGTATATGGAATTAATAAACTGATCCACGGTATCGGATTTATTGAAGATATGATGACCATGCATGGTTTGCCTTCTTTTTTTGCCTATGGAGTATTTGCAGGTGAAATCATTGCACCGGTAATGCTGATTATAGGATTCAGGGCACGGCTGGCGGGTCTTATCTTTGCCGCAAACTGTTTTACGGCGACCATTCTTGCGCAGACGGCTAATATTTTTAAACTTAATGACTTTGGAGGCTGGGCACTGGAACTTTTAGCAATCTATATGTTAATCGGTTTAAGCTTTTTCTTTACCGGAGCAGGAAAATATGCGGTTTCTACCGGTAATAAATGGGATTGATAAATGCTGCCCGAGAATAAAAACAATACAATTACTCTATCTCTGCTCTGCAACTTTTAGCTGCAATAAAATTGAAAGCCATAGGTTTTAAATGATTATGATCTCTCGCTGATTGTGCAGATTACACAGATTTTCTATAAGGGTCTGCATAATCTGCGAGAATATTTAATAGCCACAATACCCATTTTTTGATCCCTGTCAGTTCATCATTGAATATTGTTTCGGTTTCATGCCTATATGTTCGTTGAAGATTTTTGAAAAGTGACTCAGATTGGTAAAACCTAATGCGTAACCTGTTTCTGAAACAGTATACCTCTTTTCACTCAACAGATATGCAGCCTCTTTCATCCTGAACCCCTGATAATAGCTGAAAATGCTGTCCCCAAAAATCTGCCTGAAAAGACGTTTCAGCTTAGTGGAGCTCATCCCCGCTTTTAGGGCAAGATCATCAATAACCGGTGGTATATCAAGGCGTTCAAGTATGTGTTCTTTAATCTCATAGATCTTTTCAATATCATGGGTATTCAAAGCATACAGGCGCTTTTCATTCCGTTTTTCCAATTCCATCAGTAACCTGCATATCAGTTCTTCAGCTTTAATCCTTAAAAAAAACAGTCTGAAAGTATCTTCCACTTCTTCAGTAACGATTTCATTGACAATATTTTGAAGGGAAGGATAAATCAACTGCTCAAACAGAAAAGGTTCTGTATTTTGCAGCAGGCTTTTCAATACAGGAGATTGATCTGCGTCATGGAATAATTTACGCAAATAATCTGCATCAACTTCTATATTAATGGTATCCGTATTGGTATGAATGGAAACCCTGTCATCCGTATTGAGCCGACTTGTTCCTATCAGTACTGAAGGCAGTTTTCGTACAATATTTTTTTCAGAACGCTTTTCTGTTCCGGGAAAAATATTCTGAAATTTAAAAAAGAGCATTTTCTTGACCTTATTAAATTCAGGGTTCTTCATGACAATATTCTCATGAAGCTGATAATTGCTGATCAGCATCCGTATGTGTTCATTAAAAATAAATCCGGCACAATATCCACTCCCAAACCGGGAGGGAATTTCCAGTTTCCTTTGTTTCAGATTCGTTCCCAACAATTCGGCAAATATCTTCAGAACGTCCGGAATGGTATGATTATCTTGCAATATAAAGTCTTTTACGATTATTTTTAAATCTAATATAGTTATTTTATTCCTAAAATGACCTTCAACTTTGTACCAGCATTTAAAAGTAAAAAATATGTTATTAAAAGATTCAAAAGTAGCTATTATAGGAGCTGGTCCGGTAGGGCTCACGATGGCAAGATTACTTCAGCAGCACCATATAGATGTAACGGTTTATGAGAGAGATAAAGATCCGCAGGCGAGGATCTGGGGCGGAACCCTTGATCTGCATAAAGATACAGGCCAGAAAGCCATGAAAAAAGCCGGACTACTGGATGCCTATTATGATATCGCCGTGCCTATGGGAATTACGGTTACTGATGAAAAAGCAAAACCTCTGTTTACCAAAGCAATAACTGACGAAAACAGGTATGACAACCCTGAAATTAACAGGAATAACCTCAGAACATTACTGTTGGGCAGCCTCTGGGAGCATACCGTTGTTTGGGATAGAAAATGTACTGATGTTAAGGTTTCGGATGGCCAATGGCAGATCTTATTTGAAAATGGAACACAGGCTTCAGCAGATTTTGTGATCGGTGCCAACGGTGGAATGTCCGGTATCAGAAAATACATTACGGATACTGCCATTGAAGAGACCGGAACGATGATCCTGCAGGGTGATCTTCCACAACCTGAAATTCAGTATCCTGAGCTGTACCGCTTATGCAATGGTAACAGGCTGATGGCTGCCCATGAGGGAAATCTACTGGTTATAAATCCTAACAATAATGGTAATCTGGCCTATGGTGTTATCTTTAAAATACCGGATAAGACAGAATATAATTTTCAGGGAGAGGAAAGTATCCGTCAATTTCTTTTAGAACGTTTTTCCAATTGGGGAGAGCTGTATCAGCAGCTGTTTCAATTAACCTCATCTTTCCGGAGCCTGCCTACACGAAAGCTTCCTTTAAGCAAACCATGGAAGACATCACGCCCATTGCCCGTTACCCTTATAGGCGATGCGGCTCATCTTATGCCACCTTTTGCCGGTCAGGGCGTCAATACCGGGCTGATGGATGCTTTGATTTTATCTGAAAACCTTACCTGCGGAAAATATGAGTCAATACAGGCAGCAGTCAATGATTATGAACAACAGATGTTTATTTATGCATCTGAAGCTCAACGGGCATCATCGGAAAATGAAATAGAAATGCGCCATCCCGACTTTAGTTTCCGGCAACTGATCGGGTAAATCAGTTGTCTGAATCCATTGGCAGGATATTTTCGTTTCCCTTTTATTACTATATTTACTTTACGTTTAATAATTGATGATGAAGGAAATCATTGTACATCAGATTGACTCTTTTACTAAAGAAAAATTTAAAGGAAATCCTGCCGGAGTAGTATTGAATGCTGAAGATCTGACTGATGAAGAAATGCAGCTGATCGCCAGAGAACTGAATAATTCTGAAACAGCCTTTATTACAGGCTCTGACAGTGATGATTTTGAGTATTCCATACGATATTTTACCCCAACAACAGAAGTCCCGATCTGCGGACATGCCACTATTGGAGCCTTATATGCCAAAGCAATAGAAGATCAGATGGATTCCTGTACGGTTAGAATACAGACCCAGGTAGGAATCTTACCTATTGATATTATACGACAGGACAATGATTATCAGATTACCATGACCCAGGGGGATTTTAGTATGAATCCTGTTTTTGATCCTTCAATTACTCAAAAAATTATTCATGCTTTAGGATTGGAAATGGAAGAACTTGACAAGAGATGTCCGGTACAGATTGCTTCTACCGGCCATTCAAAAGTAATGATCGGGATCACAAGCAGGACTTTATTAAATAATCTGTCTCCGGATTTTGCAGCATTGGCAGATCTTAGCAGAGAAATATTATGCAACGGTTACTTCGTATTTACTTTTGATTCTGATGACAAAGATATTCTTACTTACGGCCGCATGTTTGCTCCTGCAATCGGGATTCAGGAAGATCCAGTTACCGGAAATGCCAACGGCCCATTGGGCGGCTATCTCATTCAGAATCAAATCATCAATATATCTGATGGAATTTTTACATTTACGGGAAGACAGGGGGAAACTCTCAACCGGATGGGAGAAATGAAAGTAGAGGTCACCGTTTCCAACAGCATTCCCCAAAGAATCAGAATTACAGGAAATGCGGTAAGTGTATTCCGGACGCTTATCTCTGTTTGATTGTTGTTTGGATAAGTATTGGATTCTTTCCTCAGCTTTTCGGAGTGAAACCTGTTTTGATTCTGAATGCGTATGAAAAGTGAGAAAAGCTCTTAAAAACCAATTGCCAATACCAAATACCCGGAGCCACCCCAAACCCTACCGATGAATACACAAAAGCAATAATCAAAAAGAACAGAAAAACCTCCCGGTACCATAATCATTTATTAAATTTAATTTATCAGAAGAAATAAAAATGCCAGCAAACGAAACACAAAAAAACATGAACGCCCAAAATGTCACCGATTATCCCAATAACAATACGTATTTTCTGGTGTGGAATTTCAAGCAGGATGCAGATCCTTCTAAAATAAAATCTGTTTTCCAGAGAATGTGTGCTCTTATCATTAATCTGAATAATTCTGCCCTTGACCGTTTCCCGGATTCAAAAGCAAGCTGTGTAATGGGAATTGGGTATGAAGCGTGGCTGCAGCTCGAATTGCCTGCTCCCCTTCCAAAAGAATTCAAAAAATTCGAAGCCATACAGGGCAGCAAACATACGGCTGTAAGTACCAGAGGTGATCTTCACTTCCATATCCGTGCCGATGAAAAAAGCTTTGCTTATGATATGGCTGCCACCATTTCAGATTTCATGAATGATATTGCAGACTCTGTGGTTGAGGTGCAGGGATTCCGTTATTGGGACAGCAGATCAATCTTAGGTTTTGTAGATGGAACTGAAAATCCGCATGGGAAAGACCGTGATTTTTTTGCCATCATTGGAGATGCAGATCCACAATATGAAGGGGGAAGCTACCTGTTTGTACAGAAATACCTCCATAATATGAACGCCTGGAAATCTCTGTCTGTAGAAGATCAGGAAAAGGTCATCGGCCGGTCAAAAGAACAGGATATAGAAATGGATGATGAGGTAAAACCTAAAAACTCCCATATCGCACTGGCCAATGTAGGGGATGATTTTAAGGTAGTCCGGGATAATATGCCTTTCGGGAATGTTTCTACCAACGAAATGGGAACGTATTTTATCTGCTATGCAAGCACCTTCAGTACGGTAGAGAAAATGCTCACGAATATGTTCATCGGAGATCCGGCAGGAAATTACGACCGTATTCTGGATTTCAGCACCGCAGAAACCGGAACTTTATTTTTTGTTCCATCGGCAGATATGCTGGATGATTTTTCGTCTTAATTTTTTAAACAGAAACTGTTTTATCATATAAAAAGGACCATTTCGGGTGAAATGGTCCTTACTTTTATTCAATCTTTATATTGAATTCATTTTCTATAGAACGCTCTTCAGCTTCGCCTTATGCACCTGAACAATATCTCCATTTTTAATTTTATGTTTCTTTAGCAGGGGTTTTCCGTCAAACCATATGGCATCAGCTTCAATAAGCCGGATCAGCTTAGCCGATGAAAGGTTCAGAGCTGTTCTGATAACAGCTGATATTCTGAGATTAAAATCAAAAGGACATTTTATTTTAGGTAATTATACGCAAGTTTACACAAGCGTGTTAAAATAAAAGAGAGCTATTATTGCTCTCTTATTAAAGTTTTTATATATTTGCCATACATTAATCATCATCTAATCGAGATTTATTGTTGTTAGTATTTGGAATTGTTACCAGCTTTTTCAATGTGAAAAGTTCACTTGCTTTAAAACTAAAAATCATTACATGAAATAAGAAACAAAGCAAAAGTTTATAGCAATGCTATAACCCCAAAAATTATTTTAAGTGAATATTTTTTACTAATAACGAAAAAACAAGCCCTCTTATCCTTATAAAGAGGGCTTTAGTTATCCCTTTGGATAGCGCCTGACTTTTGTCAGAGGATGCAATTGTTAAGGTTTAACCATCCTCAATAAATTTCGATAGATTATGTTAGAAACGAAGATGATTAATGGCGTTTTGCATAAGTTAATATTTCGTAAATCTCGTCTGGTAAACGGGGTGAAGATATATTACAAAAGACCGTTCCCTATGTGGGTTCCTGTTTAAATATGTAGATTAAAAAGTTTTTAAGGGAACTTTTAGGGAGAGTGTTGAGGCACTCTCTCTTTTTCTATTGTAACAAATATAAAGCCAAACTATATTAAGGTAAAGATAATTAACAATTTAGTTATCTTTTTTTAATGTTCGTTTTATCATTTTATCGAAATCTGATAATTCATGAATGTATTTTTCGTGAATTATATCTATTCCGTTTTTATGAATTACTTGTGTTAAATCAACTATAAGATAGTCTTCATTTTTCTTGACATCTTCTACCAAGAAATATGTTTCACCATCTATAATAGTGTATTTCATTCCTTGTTCTTTTAGTTGTTTAATTGTCTTTATTGACATAATTCTGTGTATCTAGTTCTTACATTACTATTTTGTAGTAAATGTATGAATTTTTCTTGGTCTGTGACCTTTCTCAGGTTAAATCTATACACAAATTCATCTACATACTTTTGAAGATGCTTTTTAGAAACATGGTTGTACATTCCTGAAATTGAATTTTTCAAGATTTTCCAACTACCTTCTATATTATTTGTGTGTATTGAATTATCCTGCAAACTTACATACTCTTTCCGAGAATGGTCGATTACATTGTGAGTATAATATTTATCCAAGCCTTTATAAGCCCACCATTCATCACTTATTAATATTGTTGTTTCTGGATTCACATATCTACAAATCAAAGGTTGAATACTATCTTTCTTTGTATCATTTACAACAAAAGCGTTCATCTTTCCTCCACGTTGAAGCATACCCATAATAGGAACTTTGTCTTTGAAACTTCTACCTTGTGAGTGTGGAACCTTTTTATTTTTGTGGCGATTTTTGTTCTTACCGCCATAGAATGTTTCATCTGCTTCAACAATTCCTTCTAGCTCGTTATTGTTTTCGATACCAAAACAGGCTCTGATTCTTTGGAGCATGAACCATGCGGTTGCCTGTCTTACTCCGATGTCTTTTCCTAACTGTATAGAACTTATTCCTTTCTTATGAGAAGTAACAAGCCAAATAGCTAAGAACCATTTTCTAAGACTAACCTTTGAATTTTCGAACATTGTTCCTGTTTTAACATTAAAGTATTTACCAGTATTTTTACATTTATACTGATTGTTTTTACACTTATATACTTTGGATGTAGAATCAAAAGGGCTTACAGGAATTTTGCTCCATTTCATAACCTCCAAATAGTCTATACAAGCCTGTTCAGTAGGAAAAATTTGAGCAAGTTCAAAAGCTGATTTTATATTGGTGTTAATCATATTATTACAAAAATAAGGATACTGTATGTCTAATCAAAAAGCATTAATTCCACGATTAATCCTTTTATTATTCTTTACCGTTTTTACTCATTCTTAATAGCTTTCCTAAGTAATCAAAACTATAAAATATATAGTGAAACAAAGAAAACAAAGCATAAATAGAGAATAGAACACATAATGAAACTATCACATAATAATTCATTGATAGTGGTTCAAAATATAGTATATGTTTTTCTCCATTATTTCTCGTAATTAAATTCAAAAGCATATCAGCTCCTAAAATAATCATACCCAAAAATATCACTCCACCCGAAAATGAAATACAATTTAATACCATTGTTTTCAAATAATTTCCAAATGTCATTTTGGAAGTATTCTTATACTTAGGAAAGAATAGTTCATTATCAAAAAGAACTTTCAAGAATTTATTTTTTTGCATTTGTGCAAATCCTTTAATTACTTTTTGAAAGGATTATTTGATTCCCTCATAAAGACAGTCCCCATCTTCTGATATTGGATAGACTGACCCTTTACACAGGCTGTATAGATTCCGCTACCTAATCCGTTTTGTGCTCTGATAATGGTTACTTCTTTCTCTTCAACTCCATTATCAATGGCTACGAATTTTTTCAAACGTTTGTTCTTGATTGGCTCTTTGAAGTCTTTAGGTAAATCACATTCTTTTGCAGTTTCTTTCGGTTTTTCTTCCTGTGCAAAAAATAATACTGGTGTTGATGCTACTAAAAGTGTAAAAAATAGTTTTTTCATAAGATGAATTTTTTAAAATCCACCCAAACCCGATGTAGAAATTTGATTATAAATAAGAAAGGCGTGGGTTTGTAACTCTTGCTTATTAATCTGTGGCTCTGGATTGCCAATACAATATAAACAAGACAACCCCACACCATATTGGTGCAAGTGTCCACTGTTTATTCTGCATTGTATTAAAGAAATTTTCCAGATTTCAGATTAACAGAATAAAGCTAACGCTTCCTTTTTTGTTCGATAAATATTTCTACAAAAATACAAAAATTATACCTTTTTCACTATATTTGGATAAACTAAAAATCAAAAAATTATGACACCACAACAAGAAGATGAATTTAGAACTAATGTCAATTTAATTATCTTAGGCTATAAATTAAAAGCTCTTAAAGATTCTTTATCAGGAGAACAATTAGTTATTTACAACCAATCAATAGAAGACACTAAGCAGCTTGTGAAGACTTCATTGGAAGCAAGCCTAAGCCCTGAACAAGTTGCATTAATACTTGAAGGGCTTGATAAATAGATTCTTTTTTATTTCTCATAACGTTAAATTTAAAATTATTAATAAAAAAGACCAACTGTCGTAGTTGGTCTTTACTTTTTTATGTTTGTGTAAAGTAACGTATAGTTACCTTATTTTAAATGTGAGCATTTCACTATCCGGATTTATCATTTCTTCTTCGTGAATTTCATGGTATAATATTTCATATTCTACGCTATCAGTATCGGCTTCAACATTATTTTTACGTCTTATCTCATGGGAAAATGCATATTCCCAGGCTATTTCTGTATTATTTTCAGACATTTTACTGAATATTTCTTTCCTGACAGATTCTGTCCTGATCCTTGAAAACAGGGTCATATTGTACGTATTATTACATTTTACACATCTGTAAATTAACCAGATATCAATATTCTTTTTTTGGGCATTTAATCTGAATTTATCGCTGCATGCAAATCTGTCGCTGTCACAATGATTGCATTTCTTTTTTAACAAGGGAGTGTTTTTCGCTCTGATCTCCCATATATGCTGTATACTCATTACTTATAATCGTGCTTAATATTCTTTGGTAAGTTTTACCTATTATTCACGCATTACAGGCTTCAGAGAAGTATACTTCAATAAAAGATACAGGTGGATTCCTACTCCGGTTTTTGATCGGTAAAACCGGCCATGTCGGAATAGCAAATCATTATGCTCTTACAAGCAATGTGAGTAATAATAGGATGAAATGAAAACCTGTTCAGATAAGATTTATCCGAACGAAAGAATGATCAGCCTGTGGTTACTGAGACTGATACTAAGCTGTAATAAGTTTAAGAGTTCTTCTCAAAACGAGCTATTTACTTGGTTGTGATAAAAGTAGTGATTTTTTCTTAAACACAAATGATCACTGCAATCAATTATTTAAAAAGCGGAATAATAAAGACAAGCACAAGGATAACAACTGCAAGAATAACAACCTTCAGCACGATATCTTTTTTAAGGTTTTCCGGCATAAAACGAAACGTTTTTTCATCAAGATAAAAATCTTTATACACTTCAGGATCAATGCTCAGATCCGGCCTGAATAACGTTACTCCTTTCAGAAAATGTCCGATAAGATCATACCTGTTCTTCAAAGGAATGATATCAAAATTGACTTGTTTCTTTTTTACTTTCCGGTTCTCCCCTTTTTCATGAACGAAAAAATTTTTTCTGAAATCCGTTTTTCCTGTAGCCGTCTCAGAAAACAGATCTTTTGTATACGGATTTTCACTTTTCACCAAATCCTGATATTTAATTTCCGAAAGAACCTTGTTATTGCTATTGAGAAATAAGATTCCCTTCTGGCTGACTATCAAACAACTGACTTTATGTTCTTTACTTCTGACAATATCATAAACCAATCCCCCAGCCAATGCCCCGAAAATAAGAAAAAGAAATCAATAGATTATGAGGGAAGAAATATGATTAGAAGAAAAATCTGATATAAGCAATACGAGCAAAACAATCGCCAACAGGGCAAATAGAGCAGTAATTCCCCATTTCAACCCGGAAATATATCCTGGGTTATAAGACTCTGATCTCATTTCCGGAAAAGTGTTTTGCATGTCTGAAAGAATGGTTAAATAAGGTTATTGATTGTTTTTTAAAGAAGTTGTAAAAATAGGATATTTGGGTAATATAACGTCTCGCTTTTCATAATCATCCAAGATAATTTACCATCACCTATAATAACAGGCACTGAGATCAGAGAGAAACCTGCTATACACTGACACTTGTACCAGCGAGAGGTATTCTTTCGCATTCAGAAACTTTATTAATACTAAGCCTATAAGTAACCAACCCCTTACTATTTGTAAAGGGTTGGTATTATTTTATTAATAAACTAACAAACCGCATATGCAACAGATGCTTCCTTAGCAGCAGCAACCATAGCTATTAAAGCTTTTTCAGTTTCATCCCAATGCCTGGTTTTCAATCCACAATCCGGGTTTACCCAAAGCTGATGGGCAGGGATTACGTTCTGCGCTTTTCTCAACAGCTCAGCCATTTCTTCTTTGGACGGAACTCTTGGCGAATGAATATCATAAACACCGGGGCCTATTTCATTCGGATATTGGAAGTCGGCGAAGGCATTCAGAAGTTCCATCTGGGAACGGGAACATTCTATGGTAATCACGTCTGCATCCATATCAGCAATATTTTCAATAATATCATTGAATTCAGAATAGCACATATGAGTATGGATTTGTGTGGCATCTTCTACTCCGCTGGCTGAAATTCTGAAAGCTTCCACAGCCCATTTCAGATAGTTCTGCCAGTCGGTTCTTCTTAAAGGAAGGCCTTCCCTGATCGCCGGTTCATCGATCTGGATAATTCTGATCCCTGCGTTCTCCAGATCCACCACTTCATCACGAATCGCTAAGGCAATCTGCTTACAGGTTTCAGAGCGAGGCTGATCGTCACGAACAAAAGACCATTGTAAGATGGTAACAGGTCCTGTGAGCATTCCCTTGACCCATTTATCAGTCTGAGACTGTGCATACTGAGACCAGTAAACGGTCATAGGCGCTGGCCGTGATACATCACCGAAAATTACAGGAGGTTTTACGCAACGACTTCCGTAGCTCTGCACCCAGCCGTTTTTCGTAAATGTAAATCCTTCCAATTGTTCCCCGAAATATTCCACCATATCATTTCGTTCAAACTCTCCGTGAACCAGTACATCAATATCGATATCTTCCTGCCAGCGGATAGTTCTTCGGGTTTCTTCTTTCAGCAAAGCATCATATTGTTCGGACGTAAGGGCTCCTTTTTTAAATTGGGCTCTCCAGCTTCTTACCTCTGCTGTCTGTGGAAATGATCCGATAGTGGTGGTAGGAAACAAAGGAAGCTGTAATGTTTTCTGCTGCTCTTCTTTACGGGTTTTAAAAGCATTTTTCCTTTGCGCATCTTCTTTGGTGACCGCCTGAGCTCTTTGCTTTACCTTATCATTATGAATAAGGGAAGATGTTTTTCTGCTTTCTGCAGCCTTTTTGTTTTCTTCAAAATCTGCAAGACTATTTTCATTGTCTGTTCCGGCAGCAAGTTCTTTAAGGGTAACAACTTCTTTTACTTTCTGTTTTGCAAAAGCCAGCCAGTTTTTAATTTCAGGATTAAGGGCAGTCTCAACATCCAGATCGCAAGGTGAATGAAGTAAGGAACAAGATGGAGCAATGAATACTCTTTCAGATCCAAGTTTATCAACGGCTTCTGTAATAAATTTCAAAGACTTTTCATAATCATTCTTCCAGATATTTCTTCCGTCAACAAGGCCTAATGAAAGACTTAAATTTTCAGGAATGATCTTCACTATTTCTTCCATTTGCTCAGGATTTCTAACCAGATCTATATGCAAAACATCTACCGGAAGTGAGACAGCAAGAGACTGATTGTCTTTTAATCCGTCAAAATAAGTAGTAATAATAAACTGTAATTTGGGAAACTTTTTTCTTATTTCAGCATACACCCACTGATACGTTTGTTTTGCTTTTTCCGTTAGGTCCAGTGCTAAAAACGGCTCATCAAACTGGATCCACTCAGCGCCCTGTTCCTTAAGTCTTGTAAGGATTTCAATATACACAGGAAGAAGGTTTTCTGCCAGATCCAGCTTATCAAACCCCTCCTCTTTTTCCTTTCCCAAAAGAAGATAGGAAACAAGCCCTATGATAACAGGTTTTGCTTTGATTCCAGCCTGTCTGGCTCCGGCAAACTCATTGAATATTTTATCCGAACTTAGTTTAAACTGTTGATTTTTGTAAAACTCAGGAACAATATAATGGTAATTGGTATCAAACCATTTGGTCATTTCCATCGCTGTGATATCCAATCCTTCTTTCTGATAGCCTCTTGCCATAGCAAAGTAAAGATCCAGCTCAGTATTGTTTTTCTTAAGCACTACTTCGTGGTAACGTGATGGTACCGCACCTACAATAAGGCTCATATCCAATACCTGATCATAATATGAAAAGTCATTACACGGGATGAGGTCTATCCCGGCCTCTTTTTGGATAGTCCAGTTTTGGTTGCAGATCTTTCTTCCTGCAGCAAGAAGTTCTTCCAAAACAATTTGACCTGACCAATATTGTTCGCAGGCTTTTTTAAGTTCTCTTTTGCTACCAATACGCGGATAGCCCAGAATGTGAGTTTGCATTTTCTTAAACTTTTTTAATTAAACTTAATGATAAAGCTCTTTGAAATGCTTCGTAATACTTCTGCGGAAAACCTATAGAAAACAATGATATACTGAATGCTGCAAATCCTCAAAAAAGAAAATGCATACAATATATCATCTGTTTGACCAAAAGCTTCAGACCGCGAAAGCATTGTCAATTCAGTAAAGGCAGGTCTCCTGGCTTGCAGCGGTTTCCGTCATCCTTCCCGCTTTTGGCAGTGGATATCTTTGGACAGAAACCTTTGATATGCTGCTTACAGTTGCGCGACAGCTCATGATTCTCACATGATTCCCTATTAATTTACCTTAAGTAAAACCTTTCCTGTTTGATGAAGTATATAAAGAACGGTTTCTTTTATAAACACTCAACAGCATTGATAAAAGATTTTAATTTTGTGTAAAATTAATCATACAGAATAAATGAATAATTAGACACATTAAATTAAGCAAACAAATCTTTTAATAATAATTTTAAAAGAATATAATTCTGTACATTTGACCGATTTTATAATTTAAAAGAATAATATTCTGTGGAACAACTCGATGATAAGGACGTACAGCTTCTCAGGCTGCTTCAAAAAAATGCAAAACTCACTGTGAAAGAGCTCGCCAGAGAGGTAAGCCTTTCTCCATCCCCTGTTTTTGAGAGGGTAAAAAGGCTTGAGCAGGAAGGCTTTGTAAAAAGATACGCTGCTGTTTTAGATGCTGAAAAGCTTAACCGTGGATTCACTGTTTTCTGCCAGATCAAATTAAAGATTCATGACCGTTCTGTGGGGTATGATTTTGTAAAGGAAATTCTGGAAATCGAAGAAGTTGCTGAATGCTATAATATTTCCGGGGATTTTGATTTTCTTCTCAAAGTTCAGGTCCGGGATATGAAACATTATCAGGATTTTGTATTCAATAAGCTAGGATCAGTAGATTCTATCGGGAGTACGCACAGTACATTTGTCATGGCTGAAGTCAAAAACAACCATGGACTGACCATATAAAATCTCTGATTATATTTTTTAAACACCCTGTTTTAGCTTTATTCTTCAATCTATTTCCGGAAGGTAGCGGTATTGCTCCGGATTTAACAACAGAGATTTTGTAACTCAACATCATCACAATGATTTTAGTATATTTGATAAAAAACGAAAGTCTACAAAAACTATAAGAGATGACATCCCCGATTTCAAATAAGATAACCCCCTTCCGTTTTCCTTTGAATACAGGAGAGTTATTCATGATACTTTCCGGAATCATTATTGTCATTACAACTATAAATATGTTTCAGGATTTCTGGGAGGCCAAAAGAAGCGGCTATAGTTTTCATTTCAGCGAATCATTGTTGTTTAAGATCGTTTGGGTCCTCTACATTCCCATAATAATGGTTCTATATCAAAAGTTGAAATCTGAAACACATATAAGCTATACAAAAACAGCACTATTCATCATATTACCGATTACGGTGCATCTTATAATGCTTCCTTTTATTGCAACTATTTTGTCTCTCTTTTTTTATCAGGGCAGATATGATCTTTTTAAATTCTTTTCTTACACACTCACCCACGACTTTTCTATAGCCGTTCTTATCTATGCAGGATTTGTTCTAGGTTATCAATATCTCCCGGTCCGGAAACCTGATGCTGTGTATACAGAAAAAGCCACAGTCTCTCCTACATTCGTTATCCATAATGGAAAAGATAATGTGATCATCCATACGGAAGACATTATACAGATCACTTCTGCCACTCCATATGTTTCTATTCACCTTGAAAACAAAAGATATCTGCATTCTGAAACGTTGAAATCAATGCTTGAACAATTGGATGATCAGGTCTTTATCCGTGTACACAAATCCGCTGTAGTTAATCTTTCCAAAATACGCTCATTCAAATCCCGCCTGAATGGCGATTATGATCTGCAGATGACAGATGGTACTCTGGTAAGATTGAGCAGGACCTATGCTTCTGAATTCAAAAAACGCTTTACGACAGGTACCTCAGGTCAGCTTACCAATTCATCAGGATAAAACATTTTATTTTTACAACCTTTTTTCAGTCCATAATTTCGCCAATACATTCACATAAAAAACATGACAAGCTATGGACTTAAAAAAACAAAGTATTTCTTTCTGGATTCTACTGACGATATCAGGTTTAACATCCTGCCAAGGTCAGATCAAAAAAAATATAGGAGGACCTTGTGAAGGCTGTGAAGCGATCTATGAGTACCAAAATAAAACATTAACTCCCGTAGATACACTTCCAAAATTCAGGCAAAACAAACCCCAGCTAAAGGTAACCGGAACTGTTTTCAAAAAAGACGGAAAAACACCGGCAGAAAATATCATTGTATACATTTATCACACCAATAGACAAGGGATTTATGAAACCAGAGGCAATGAAACAGGCTGGGCAAAACGGCATGGATTTTTCCGGGGTTGGGTAAAGACCGGAAAAAACGGGCAATATACATTTTATACCTTCAGGCCTGCTGCCTATCCTGACGGCAGTGAACCTGAGCACATCCATATCACCATCAAAGAACCGGATAAAAATGAATACTATCTGGATGAATACCTGTTTGATGATGATCCTTCCCTGACAAAAGCCATGAGAAAAAAACAACCCGGAAGAGGAGGCTCAGGAATCGTAAAGCCATATATGCAAGATGGGCTTATGACAATCAGAAGAGATATCATTCTGGGTAAAAACATTCCTGATTATCCATAAGACAGAAAAGCAGATCAATTCATGCTTATTTTTAACGACTACGGCAAAGGATTCCCTTTTTGCAAGGCCTCTTATCGGGAAAAAATAATGTAAATTTGCCTATCCTATCCCCAAAGGATAGGTTTTTTAGCTTAAAAAAATGAAAAAAACAGCAATTTCTTTACTTGCCTTCATCATGCATATGACCTGCCAGGCACAAAATTTTGATCTTATTCCGTTAGGCATCTATGGCGGGGAACAAGAGGACAACTTATCTGCCTATTTAGTAGCCCCCCCTAAAGACAATACATTTATCTGCCTTGATGCAGGTACAGTGAATGCCGGCATACGAAAAGCCATTCAGATGAACAGCCTTAACGGACCGGAAGAAATGGTTCTGAAAGAGCAAATCAAAGGTTATTTTATTTCACATGGCCACCTGGATCATTTATCCGGCCTTATTATCAATTCTCCTGCAGACTCTAAAAAGGATATTTTTGCCATGTCACCGGTGGTTCAAATTTTACAAAACCATTATTTCATCACAGATACCTGGATCAATTTCGCTGATCAGGGACAAAAACCGATGCTCGGAAAATATCATTACAACGAACTTAAGGAAGGAACAGAGATTCCGGCACCTCAAACTCCGTTTTTTATAACAGGCTATGAACTGAGCCACGTAAATCCCTATAAAAGCAGTGCTGCCCTTGTCAGAAGAGATGACCATTATCTTCTTTACCTGGGAGATACAGGAGCTGACCGGATTGAGAAGTCTGAACAGCTTAATAAACTCTGGGAACGCATCACTCCACTGGTGAAAAAGAAGCAATTAAACACCATACTCATAGAAGTTTCATTCCCGAACAGCCAGCCGGAACATCTGTTGTTTGGTCACCTTACTCCCAATCTTTTATTGGAAGAACTGGAAAAACTCAGAGAAAAAACGGGACAAAAAAATCTACAGGATCTGAATATTGTAGTTACCCATAGAAAACCGACAAAAGATAATCCGGAAATTATAAAAAAGGAGCTCCTGGAAAACAATCCTTTAAAGGTTAATTATATTTTTCCTGAACAGGGTAAAAAGATAAGTTTACCTTAATAAAAATCAAAGATGAGGCAAGAATTTGTCTCATCTTTTCTTATACACAATTCAAAAACAGAATATATTTTCAGGTAATGTGCATCATTTTTGAAAAGCTTATTTATATTCGAAATCAAATTCAGTCTTCTGTTTGAACCTATTTGTTTAAACTCCCGTTAAATTTTAAAATTTTCACAACATAGCAAACATAGATTTAAGTAACTGAAAGTTAGGTTTTAGCACTGGTTTTTTTGTTTTCATACCGCTGTAAACCCTGATGACAACTGAAAAAAAATCAATTTTATTGGAAAAATATTTTGTCAGTATTAAAAATGTTTCTATATTTGCACCACTGAAAACAACGGTACTACCGGAGTTTAAGGAGAGTTGGCAGAGTGGTCGATTGCGGCAGTCTTGAAAACTGTTGACTGTAACAGGTCCGGGGGTTCGAATCCCTCACTCTCCGCAAAAGTCCTCGAAAATCTAAGATTTTCGAGGATTTGTTTTTTATATATTCGGTAAATATACGTACGCTGGATCAAGCGCAAAAGTTGTGGACTAAGCAAAAAGTTTGGTTAGTCTAAAGAGGAAAAATGTTCTGTCTTTCACTACTCTGAGTTGCATTCTGAAGTTTTTAATTTTAGCATTGAAAGATTCTGCGGAAGCATTAGTGCTTCTTTTATCAAAAAAAGCTAAGATCTCCTTGTAATGATTCATTATTGTTTTTCTTAGGATAGAAAATGATTTAAAATCAGCTTCCTCCACTTTTCTGAACCAATGAGCCAGCTTAGTCATCGCTACAGACTTTTGAATATTCTGATTATATATTTTTCTAAGGTCATCCGTTAACTGATAAGCCTCTTTCAAATCAGGATATTCTGTAAAAAGAATATGAGCTCTATGTTTTTGAGAGAGCGTCCATTTTTCACGACTTTTATAAAGTAAATATCTACTTCTTGCTAAAAGTTGTTTCCGGCTGTCTCCGTTCTCAAAACTCTGTATATCCTGGTTTCCTTCTGAAGGAGCTCCAATAGCATTATTTTCCCTTTCAATAGCTTCCCAACGGTGTCTGATCCTAAGTTCCTGAAGGGCTTCTATAGCTAATTTCTGAACATGAAAACGATCTATTACCTGCAAGGCATCAGGAAAGCACCGTTTGGCAATAAGCTTCATTGAACCTGCCATATCAAGAGTAATTTCTTTTACCTTCAGACGAAGCCTTCTGTCTATTTTTAAAAGATGCTCTACAACCCTATCACTCCTGGTACCTTTAACAATGGCTACAATACTACCTTTTCTGCCTTTTGCTATTTTCGAAGTAAGGACAGTGTAAAGCTCACCATCTGATAAGGAAACTTCATCAATTGATAGTTGCTCTGAGATATTTTCAGGAAAAATAAGCCAATATTCAGCATGGGTTTTTTGTTGCCAGGATTCAAACCGGCTAAGACTGTTTTTGTATTGTCTCTGAAACTTTTTCCCGTTAAGTCCATAAAGCTCTGCAATAGCTTTGCAGGAGAATGCTTTAGTATCGACTAATTTTTTTTAAGAACATCGCAAAATCCTCAGTCATACGAGTTCCTTTTGCGATCAGACTCCAGTTTCTTTGAAGTACTTCTCCTGTGGTTTTATCAAGCCATCTTCTCCTTTTTATATGGAGTAAAACCTGTTTTCCTCTTAAGGGAAAGTCTTCAACCAGAATCGAAGAATGAAAACCATTAGACAAATAGGGGCGATGAGAAAATTCTTGGGGGATAATATTCTTCTCCTCAAATTCGATATGAAGGACTCCCTTAATATCTTCTGCTTTTAGGATATCAAAATGCTCTACTAAAAAATCAGGAAGTAACAGCTTTACTAATTCATCAGGAATATACATCCTCCAAATTTAGAAACTTAACACTACATCCACAACTTTTGGGACTGATCCCTAAAAAATGGTTCAGGATTATAAACCGGAACGTAGGTTTATTTTAACAACCTCATTTTCAAATAATTAAAATTCACTAATTTAATAAGTTCGCATTTATCTTACGGAACATTTCAATCTTTTCGCATATCTAAATTTGCATTACAGATATGTCTGTTATGAATGCAGAGGAAAGGATTTACCAATGTAAAAAACTGAACTTTCACTGCACGCCAATAGCCAACCTTATCAAAGAAACTGTTAATTATTATAAAAAAGACATATAATGAAAGCATTCCTGATTTTTTCAATATTGCTGCCGGGGTATTTTCAACCTAATATGGTAACACCGGTTATCAAAGAATATCTGAATTATTCTATTATAAAAGATTATAAAACCATTGGCACCATCCGTGTGGAACGTTCTTTAAAAGACAATACCACCGAATATCTTTTTGAATCCCGGGCTAAAGTAAAAATTCTCTACAGTATTGAGATTTATGACAAAATGGATGTTACTTTTAAACAAAATATTCTGCAACAGGCAAAACTTTACCGGACAATGAACGGAAAACTAAAAGTGAACAATACAACGACCTGGAACGGGAGTTTTTATAATCTTTCGGATAAAGATGGTGCGAATGGTTCTCTAAAACAGTCTGTTTTCTGCTCCACCGCAACTCTGTATTTTAATGAGCCAGAAAATTTAAAATCTGTTTTCTCGGAAAAATTCCAGAAAATGGTTCCTATTCAGAAGGTTGATTCCAAAAGATACAGAATCAATCTGCCCAACGGAAACACTACTACTTATACCTACAGCAGCGGAATCTGTACTTTGGTTGAAGCTAAAACAGATTTTGCAAACCTGAAGTTTGTTCTTACTACAAAATAAAATTCTGAAAATACGGGTAATTAACTTACCCATTAGTTAGCGGCCTGCGAAGAATCCAATGAATCATTTGGGCATCCCTCCTGTCTTCTTCAAAATTCAGTTTGATTAACAGATTAACAGAGCCTGTATTTTCCGGTAAGCATCGGGCTGTGATGTGGGATACTCTCTCATTTGAAAATGCCCAGCGGATGAGTACTCCTGCAGCTTCTTCAGCATAACCGTTTCTGCGTTCAGATCCAATGATTCCATATCCTATGTCACAGCTATTGGTTTCCTCATCAAAACCCTTAAAACCAATATCACCAATAACCTCTCCTGTATCTTTTTTTATGATCATCCAGGATTCAAATCCCGTTGGTCCTTCTACCCTGGATAAATTATTGATGATCCTGGGCAATGTTTCAAGCACGTCCGCATCAGGCCAGCCCTCACCTCTTTTCAGCTTCAGAATATCAAGATCATTAAAGTTATTGTTCAAAAAATTTTCACATAAGGTTACAGTATACGGAATAAGGATCAACCTTTCTGATCTCAGCTCAGTTATTTCTATCGTTTTCATGTTTAATAATAAGGTATAAATGTATGTTGAATTTAACTTAATTCAAAGACTAATACCATATTTAATTATTCCATGAATTTGCATTGTACTTATGATACAAAGGAATATAAATGATAAAAAACAATAAGCATTGAAGAGTGAAAATAACAATCATTTCTTATACAGAAAATGAAATAGGCAAACCTTTTCATTAAATAATTTAAAATATTTCTTTAATCATCCCATATTGTGAAGCAGCCAGTGGAAAAGTTTTATAACTTTACCGAAATACAAAACTAATAATGCTTACAATAGATTTCTCAACATTTCCGGAGCTGGAAACGGAAAGATTAAAACTGCGGCGTGCTGACTCCAATGATATTCATGAGCTCTTTGCCTTACGTTCCGATCCTCAGATAATGCAATATATTCCTAAGCCACCGGCTGCCAATCTTGAAGAGATTTCGGAACACCTAAGAATAATCGAGGAGAAAATCAGCAGCAATAAGCTTATCAATTGGGCCATAACGCTAAAAGATGATTCTAAAATGATTGGTACAATAGGATATTATCATATTAAACCGGAGCATTACCGGGCAGAAATAGGTTATATGCTGCTTCCCGGTTATCAGGGAAAAGGCTATGTCACAGAGGCTATTAATCTTGTGGTGGATTATGGTTTTTCTGCTATGGAACTTCATTCAATTGAGGCGCTTATTGATCCTGAGAATATAGCTTCTGCAAGAGTACTGGAGAAATGCGGATTTATAAAGGAAGGACATTTTAAAGAAAATGAATTTTATGACGGAAAATTCATCGATACGGTCATTTATTCAAAATTAAACAGATAAATTATTCAAAATAACAAGGATGGCTTTTAATGAAATTAAAAATGAGATAAGATCCAATATAAAAACCGATCGAAAATTAAAACTGATCTGGTATTGGGGAATAATTTCCATGTCGGCTGTTTTTATTCTGAAATGGTTTAGAGCAAAACATTTACAGCTCTCTCCTGCCATTGATTTTCTCCAGGGTACTTTACCCAATTTCTTTGCTGCAACAGGATTTTGTGCCGTATTTTTCATTTACTATAAATTGATTTTCCAGACTGACAGTTCATTCAATAAAAAACTGATGTTCTCCACTTTTTTTACTTTTGTCGGGTTAATTATTTGGGAAATCATTCAATACTTTATGGGAAGCCCGATGGATTTTTACGACATTTTAATGACTACAACAGGATGTATTCTGACAGCGGGTTTTATCAAACAGATTTATAAGAGATAAACAAAAAATTTTAAGATATTCGGACCGCCCGAAAGCAAGGCATTTTAAACTATAAACCATATTCTAAAGAAAAATTTACGATGAGACAGACTGTTTTAATAACTGCATTTCTTTTATTGACAAAAAACGCAATCGCTCAGGAACAACATAAACCCTATGATAACATTCCTGTTTTTTTTGATGAAATAAAAACAGCTTCAAAGCAGAATACCGGGTTATGGAATAAAGATTTATATGGCCCCATGCTTTTGGTTGATCCTAAAACAAGGGAAATTTTTGCCAATGAACCTGACACTGAAGGTCTGTTAAAGCTTACCGGAAATGTCTATTCAGGGATTTTACAGGATAAGATCAATATTGCCAATACAGCAATCAACTGGAATGGAAAAAGATGGGCAATGATCATGCTTCCGCTTCCTCAAGATAAGGAAAACAGGCTCAATTTACTGGCTCATGAGTCGTTTCATAGCATACAGCCTTCATTAGGTTTTACGCTCAGCAACGCTGAAAATAATCATCTGGACCAGAAAGACGGAAGAATCTACCTCCGCCTGGAAATGGAGGCATTGAAGAAAGCAGTTCAGTCATCATCAGAAAAAGAAATACAAAAGCATCTGACTAACGCTCTGATGTTCAGAAAATACAGGCATTCGCTTTACAAGAACTCAAATACCACTGAAAATTTGCTGGAGCTTAATGAAGGAATTGCTGAGTTTACAGGAGCCATGTTCAGCGGAAGAAGCAAAGCACAGATGCCCCAATTTCTCACGAGCGGAATCGACGAGTTTTTAAAAAAACCCACCTTTGTACGTTCATTTGCTTATCATACAACTCCGGTCTATGGATATCTGCTGCATACCAAAAATAAAAGCTGGAACAGGAAAATTTCTGACACAACCGATCTGACGGATTATTTTGTGAAAGCATTCCGGATCAAAATTCCTGACGGTTTAAAAGAAGCTGCCAGCAACCGGGCTGATGTTTATAACGGAAGAGTGATCATTGAAGAAGAAACGGAAAGAGAAGAAAAAACAAAAAAACTGATTGCTGAGTATACGCTTAAATTCATTGATCAGCCGCATTTTGAGATCAAATTTGAGAAAATGAATATCTCTTTTGATCCAAGGAATATTGTACCGATAGAAGATAAAGGTACGGTGTATCCTAACATCAGGGTGACAGATAAATGGGGCATCCTGACAGTTGAAAACGGAGCATTGATGAGCCCAAACTGGGATAAAATTTCCATATCCAATCCTACCCAGACAACAGATAAAAAAATATCCGGAGATGGCTGGACTCTGGAACTCAGCAACGGCTACACGATAGAAAAAGATCAGACAAGCGGAAATTATAAATTAAAGAAGCCTGTAAAATAATCGAATAAGAAACAGGCTGTCCCAATAATGCATTAACAGGCTACGATATTAGCCTAATCATCAGCTTTGAGACAGATTCCATTTATATTTTTTCCAGAATAATATTTTGTCAGGAGACAACCTTAGTACATCAAAAGGTTATCCGTAATAGTATTCAGAGGTAACATCGCCTTTGAAATCAGGTCTGAAATCCTGTTTCTGCATATTCAGCTCAAACAGCCGCTCACCGTTTTTTCTTCCGGCACGTATTTTCAAAGAATACCATCCGTTTTCCAGAGGAAGGATAATGCTGTTGTCATCACTGATCAAAGTGATATCTTTCAAATAACCGATCCCCACTACCCGCACCTCATTATTGCTGGTCTGGAAGATCCACCCTGTAGATTGTGCTTCAACTTCGCTATGATCCAGAATATATTCTTCGCCTGTAGATATCTGAAAAGAATAATAGTCTTCTTCCACTCCTATGATCGGGATTGCAATTCCGGATTTTGTTATTTCATCACCATGTTCGTTTTCAACAAAATATTTTAAGATATTATTACCGGGCAGGTTATATTCCTGCAGGTATTTCGATAAAAGTTCCGGGCTGTAAATCACAAAACCTTTCATTTCTGAGAATATTTTTTTCATAATATATTGAGATTGGATTTGGTTAATTTTTTATAATAATGTGATGGTATAACAAATATAAAACGGGAATTGATTTTCAAAAAATTTTCCGGCATCAATCTGAAAATTTGTAGTAGTTCTACGACTTTTACACAATAACTCTACATTCATGAATCTGAAGATCAACAAGAAACACACTAAACATCAGACCACTATAAAATTATCTCAAAAAAAACAACCTGCATTTCTACCCACTGTCCGGAGAAATAAATACTGAATTCTCAAAGACTTAACATTAATACTTTTGTAAAATCCATAGTAAATAATAAATAGATCACCCTTTAATAGTAGAAAATATTATACTCAAATTAGCATTTTAATAAATTCCGATTCAAGTAAAAGATCATATTTACCACAAAGGTTTCACTACCAGTGAGTGAAACCTTTATTTTATGATTTTATTGTTTTTTCTTGAGCTCCAGAGCTTTCTTCAGGTAAACATCAGTCTGGTCCAAAAATTCCTGATCAGTCTGATGAACTTCAATATGGGGAATAATTCCCTGACCTTTCTTCTGATCCGGAAGATTCTGAGCATCCTGAATCACGTGAACAATAGAAAATCCGGTCTGAATTCCTGTATTGGGAAGTTCATAGACAAGCGGAAGATGCCCGTTGTGCTCATAATAGCCTCCAACAGTTTCTTTTCCTATAACAATGGCATTGGTATACGATTTTATCAGTGAAGCCAGATGTGAAGCTGCTGAAGCAACACGGTGGTCAACCAACAAATAAAGCTGGCCTTGGAAAGTTTTTTCGTTCGGCAGAATTGAAGGGTTCTTATCATCTGCCCAGTAGTATTTTTCCTGGATGGCTTTGGGATATAATGATTTAAGATAGGCATTCAGTCCATTTTTATCGGTTACTCCATTGGTAAGGAAAAGCGGAGTGATGACCAGCTTTTCTTCCAGAGGAACTTCATTAAACTTTGTATAAGCATAATGGCTGTCCCGGAATGGCCTCTGTGTAAGATAAGAGAAAACTTTCTCATAAAGAGCTCCTGTGCCTCCGGTATTCCCTCTCAGGTCAACAATCAGGTTTTGTATTTTCTCTCTTTCCAGCGTATCCATCATCCGGTCAAGAAAAGTACTGAATTTTTTATAGGCAGAATCTTCCTTTCCGGTTGCAAAGTCAAAACCTCTCAATGACAGACGGTAAGTTCCCTCTCTTTCTTTTGTAAAGCTGTATTTTTCGGAAAGCAGTTTTTTATCGAAGGTAAGCGAATGTCTTGATTCCTGAAGTTTTTTAAAGTTTTCCAGAGATATTCCGGGCAGGGAAACTTCATTCTCTTTCCCGTTCCATTGATAGCGGATCACATAATTTTTGTGGGTTCCGAATTCAATATAAAACTTATCCAGCATCCCTCTTTCAAAACCTGTAATTTCTTTATAAGGCATTGAATATCCGTCAGAAAAATAGTATTGTGAAAAGCGGGTGATCATTTCTTTGGCAGAAACTCCGTTAACATACAGAATTTCAGCACCAAGAGGTACAGCTATATCTTTTGAATCCTGCAGCAGGCGTCCGTCAATATTTTTTAAAGTAACCGGCAGATATTCCGGCTTCTGGGTCAGATAATAGGAAGCATGATTGGGCAGATCCGTATAATTATGGCAGCTGCCTTCAAATCCGGTAAGTCTGGCAATTACCTTATAAAAGTCAAAGATGCTTTTACAGTTTGCGGCTTCTTTTTCTGCGAGCTGATACATACTGTCTATCTCTTTCCTGGTTCTGTATACGTATAATCCGGAATTTACCTTTTCCCTGATGGTGCGGAAGGTATGAAGGTCTTCTACAAACTGCCCTGAAGTGATCTGGTCTTTCAGAACTGGCAAAACTTTGGATTCGGTAACGGATACTTTAGCGACTTTGGCTTTCTCAAGATAGGATTTAGCCCAGATTTTAAATTCATATTTTTTACCTTTCTCCGGAGAAAAATATAAGCGTTCAACACTTTTAATTCCTCTGGAATCATCCTGTTCCTTTATTTTTTTGCCATCCATGAATAATGATACTCCAAGATTGGCATCACCTGACTCTACCGATATCCACACGGATCTGTCGGATTTTGGTGTATATTTCAGGGTATCTCCCGGTTTCAGTTCTAAACCGGTCTGCGCATAAGCGGTATTCATCAGCAGTAAAAGTGGGATGATAAAGGGTTTGGTCATTGTTAATTTTTAATCGGCTAATATACAAATTAACCTCAACCGATCTTATGATCCCTGAAACCTACTTTCTACACTATAGTTTTACACTCATATCCTGTACTTCTTCTGCAGAAAAGCCATAGATCTGAGGTGTTTTTACATCAAGCAGGTTCAGGTAAATATAGATTTCCGCCCTGTGATGAATTTCGTGTTCTATCATTGCCCGAAGCCATTTCCAGATTGAAATCTCATTGTTGGCAGGCGTTAAGCATTTACGGGTAAGGTCTTCATCAGAAATGGCATTGATGATTTCCAGGGTCTGCCTGTGCATTTCATTAAAAAACTGTACCGTTTCATCATAGCCGTCGGCCAGCTCTTTTCCACATCCAGGGTAGGCACTTTTTCTTCCTGAAATGGTTTCGCCATACATATACCGTTCAATAGCGGCAATATGCCTGATCTGATCCCCAATGGTAAATTTTCCTGGTTTATAGGAAAAATCAATATGCTCAGGGGGAACTACTTCAATGATCCGGTTTGTTCTTTCCCTTATTTTCTCATAATAATCGATAAAAGATTTTACTGATTTTATTTCCATGTATTTCGTTTTTAATAATCATCAATCGTGAACTGCCATTTATTTCTTCCTGTGAAGATAAGAAATCTTAAAACGGGATTTAATTTCCATAAAAAACAATTTAGATATAGAAAATCCCTAATAATTGCTGTTAAAATTTGGCAGCTTATCAAATATCTGATATTTTAGTGAAAAATAACCATGATGAAAACCTGGATAACACTGCTTATGCTGCTGTTGAGTTTCGGAACTATGACTGGCCAGTCCGCAAAAATCAACACTGAAAAATTACTTGAATACTATGAAAATCAGCGTTATGAAGATGCTGCAAAATATCTTCAAAGCATCTATACAGACGACACACAGGATATCAAAGCGCTGAGCCAGATCGCCTACTGCAATATGATGGCAGGAAAGCTTCCGGAAGCAGAAAAAGGTTATTTGAAAATCAACGAAATACAGCCTGACAATCCATCAACTTTATTCAGTCTGGTAAGCATCAATTCCAGAAGGGGAAATGCAGCCAAAGCGAAATCTTATCTTCAGCAGATCATCAGACTGGACAGTATGAATTTTAACGCCTATAAACAGCTGGCAGCTTATGAAGATACTTCAGATGCCAAACTCAGATTTCTAAAAAAAGCCAATGCGCTGAAGGCAACCGATCCGGATGTGGCTTATGATCTTTCTATGGTTACCGTGAGCTTAAGCAATACCAGCAGGCTTATGATGTATTACAAACAGCCATCAGTGCTGATCCGGAAAATTTCACATTACAGCAGGCTCAGCTGCCCGTATCTAATCAGCTGGGGAAATATATCGAAGTCATTACAACGGGTGAAAAACTACTGAAAATAAATGCTGATGCCAATGTCATGAATGATCTTGGGCAGGCTTATTTTTATCTGAAAGATTATCAGAAGTGTGCCAACATGTATAAAATACTGGAAGACCTCGGTGTGCAGAATGAAGGTACATTATATTATATGGCCCTGAGCTATCGTGAACTGAAAGATTATGACAAAGCGGCAATCTATGCCCAAAAAACCATTGACGAAGCTATTTCAGACCATACAACAGTATACTACGCCGCACTGGCAGGTATTTATGAAGATAAAAATCAGTATCATGAAGCACTAAACGCTTATAAAAGAGGTCTTACTTTTGGTGAGAGCAACATCATCTATTACCGCCTGGGACTTCTTTACGACCTCAACCTTAAACAGCCTAAAAATGCCGTCACCTATTATCAGCTGTACCTTAGAAACAAACCTGATCAGGCAAAAGAAAAGCAGCAGATTGATTATGCAAAAGGGAGAATATCAGCGTTAGCAGGAACAAAATAGAAACAGCATTGAATGATACTACAAAGATCCCGGGAGCTATTCCCGGTACATCGACCACATTTCCAGTTCGTCAAAATCTTTAATTTCCGAGAGTTTATACAACTTATCTATTTTAATATTCGTCCATTTTTTTTCGAACACTTCTTCTCCGCTGTCTGCAGCTTCATTGGTATTTTCCTGTGTAAGCATTTTCTTCGTAGAAAAATTGATGCTGGTGGTACTGTTGACAACAGGTCCTGTATTTGAGCTGTTATCATAACCAATCAGTTCAAAATCGGAATTCTGATATCTGAAAGTGTACTTCCAATAGCCATATCTTCCATGGGCATAATGAATATTAAGATTGCCTTTTTCTTCGTATACCATTAACTCGGGAGCATAATACACTCCTCCTTCTTCATTTTCCGAAGAAAAGCAGCTGTAGTTTTCTGATGCCGGCTGATATCCTTCATCTGTTTTGAAGAGAACAATAATTCCGCGACGATTACGATCTAGCTTACCACGATTCTCATCATTAACAATATTTTTAGGGTCAACTTTCTTGATAATAAGGATGCAGTCTTTCACGCCATCCTTATTGAGATCTCCGAATGATTTTTCGAAAAGTGCATATCCTTCCGGAACAAAATCAATGATTTCTTTTTTCGTTTCCTCAGATGGTTTTGCCTGTACAGGAGCTTCCACCGCAGTTTCGTTTTTTTGATTCTGTGGTAACTTTTCCTTTTTATCCGCTTTGGAACAGCTACAAACCACCATAAGTGAGAATGCGGCCAGCCAACTGTAATTTCTATTTTTCATATTATTTTATTCTATCCTGCAGTTTTGGTTATTGCTTATTGCTTATTGCTTATTGCTTATTGCTTATTGCTTATTAAATAATGTCAGCTTACAAAAATATTGCCCGCCTGCACTTAATAACTATTTAAAAAGTCTTTTGGACATAAATACAACTTTTTCTGTTTCTATCATTCATTTTTTGTAATTTAAACCGAATTTAAATTTTCTATCGGTATTGAAAACCGGTATTTGAAAACATTAGCTTTTCACTCCCACTATTATCCATTTAAACAGAAGCAGATTATGAAGCAGAATATTTATGACAATCCGGATTTTTTCGCCGGTTACAAAGCGCTCCGTGATGGGGATAAAGGGCTGAATGAATTGTTGGAACAGCCAGCGATGAGAAACCTGTTGATTCCTGTTCAGGACAAAACCGTTCTTGATATGGGCTGCGGCCTTGGGCATCAGATTTTGTCACTATTACAACAGAAACCCATGAAGATTACAGGGTTGGATATTTCTCAAAAAATGCTCAGTGAGGCGCAAAAAAGGATTTCATCTCCAAAAGTTGACTGGGTATGTTCTGCCCTTGAAGATTTTGATTTCGGTAACAACAGGTTTGATCTGGTCATAAGTTCAATGACGTTACACTATATTGATGATCTTACTTCACTTTTCCAAAAAGTTGCAGACAGTTTAAAACCTGGCGGACAGTTTTTATTTTCGATGGAACATCCGGTATGTACAGCAACATTGAAACCGTGGAAAGATCCTGATGGTGAAAATTACCCGCTCATGAACCGCTACTCTGAAGAAGGTCTCAGAAAACAGAATTGGCTGGTAGAAGGAGTAGAAAAATACCATCATTCATTAAGTACTATAGTCGAAGCGATTTTATCTGCAGGGTTGGTATTGAAAAACCTGAAAGAACCAAGTCCTGATCAGGAACTTTTGAAACTTCGCCCTGATTTTCAGCAACATTTACACCGCCCTCCTATTGTGATCATGAATAGTAAAAAAAATTAACCTGTTATTTTGTGACGATAATCACAAAAAGAAAAGATACTGATCAGCTAATTTTGTTGAAATAAAAAACAATATTATGAGCAATACAACCGAAAATGTAGCAGAACAATTTATTCATTATCTGAATGAGGAAGAGTTTGATAAGGCAGAAAGCTGTCTTGATGCTGATTTTAAATTCATAGGAGTAATGGGAACCAGAGACGGAGCTTCTGTCTATATCAATGACATGAAGAAAATGAAATTCAAATACAAGATTATTCAGACCTTCAGATCCGGAGAAGATGTATGCATCTGGTATGATATTGATATGGGAAAGAAAACCCTGCAGGCTGCCGGATGGTATCATATCACAGACGGGAAGATCCATACATTTAAAGTATTATTTGATCCAAGACCATTATTAGATTAATTTCTGATCAGATATCAATGACTCGGGCGTTCCTTCGGAACGCCCGAGTCATTCAAATTATTTATCTCATCTATAGATTTTTTATGCACGATGTTCCCTTGTTTTCACAAGACTGGAAGATCTTAAGCTGAAGCAGCTATTCGTTTCCTTTCAGAGCCAGCCTACTTTCTTTCGCCAGGCTGTGTATCCATTGTCATCGGCCTCTATTTCAGGAATACGATCCGGTTCAGGAATGCTGTTGATTTCTTCCTGAGAGAATTCATGAAGATTGGCCTTTTTCCTTTCTTTATTCAGTTGTTCTTTATTTTCTACCGGGAAAGGGACACCATTGGCTGTCAACTGGGTGCCGTATTTTTGAGGTTTGCTTTCAAAAAACTTTATTCTGTCATGTAGATAGGCTTTGTTTTTTGGATTTATATCACCGGAATGTTCTTCCATCATCCGATAGCATTGTTTCATAAAATCAGGTTCACCAATGGAATGCTGGATGATCAGCCAGGCAGCATCACTTCCCATCTCACCTACTTTTGAAATGGTAGGAAAACCTATTTCTGCAATAATTTCCCGAAGCCGTTCTGCATTTTCCCGATGAACTTTTTCCATTACGGGATGATAGCCTTCTGAAAGTTTTCCTGCAGCCAACAGCTCTTCTCTTATAGCTAAATCATGATCTGCAAGTTCTGTCAGTTCTTTTGCCAGTCTGTCATTCATTTTTATTATTTTTTGATCAGATATTCAGGAACTCTGTGTACCTCTGTCTGCAATATTTATTACTTTTAATGGTACAAGTTATAAAATATTCAATTCAGTATGAACCGGCTTCAATGATCTCAAGGATAAATTCTGCTCTTTTTTCAACCGGGGCTTCAGGGACTTCATTCAGATGATAACCATATTCCAGATAGATTTCTTTCATATGATTGTAAGTGGCGGTAGCTTGATCAAAATCTTGTTTTCTTTCAGGATCATTTTCATAGATTTCTCTCCAGGGCGGAAGAATAAATACATTCTTATGATAGATCATTTCCCGGGCTATTATTTTCATTTCCTCAGGAACAGGAATATTTTCCAATCTGAGATATCCAACAGTATCCAATATTCCACGGTCAAAGAAAACGGTTCCGGAACTGCCGCATTCTATGATTTTCTGATAGTTTTTTACAGAGGCTTCAAACATCAGCTTCGCAAAAAGTCTTTTGTTCATCCATGGCAGCCCTTCTCCATTTATCAGAATCTGTTCTTTGATGATTCTCCGTCCTTCTTCCGGAACGGTAAGATAGCCAATACTTTCCAGCGCATTCAGAAGAGTTGTTTTTCCGGCTCCGGGACCACCGGTGATGATGTATAGCGGGTAGGTTTTATATTTCATTTTGAATGGTTTATATGAAAGACAATAAAAATTATCAAGATGGAAAAGCACACTGTAATCAACCAGAGACCAACCTAAAAACTTTTCTCTTACAGTATCCGCACTTCATTGTAAGATCAAAATATTCTGTTTTTTCAACAAAATTTGATGCAGGAATCCGGTTCTCAAATGTAAACAAATCACATTACTATCAGAAGAATAATTGAAGCTCTAAGTATCGATACTATTTTAAGAATTTTAAAATTTAAGTGTAGTCAGCTGACCGAAGTCTTCTTTATCATATATGATTGCAATTTTACCGTTCTGCAGCACCGCTATTTTATCGCAGGTATGAAAAAGGGTTTCGATGATATGAGAACTTACAATCACTATTTTATTCTCAGATTTCAACTGTCTGATGATATCGTACAGAATATGAACTCCTTCAAAATCTACTCCGTTGAAAGGCTCGTCCAGAATATTAATCGGTTTATCCAGCATCAGCATTCCTATAAGAGCCAACTTTTTCTTCATTCCACTGGAATAATACTGCACATATTTTTTGAGCGGAAGGTTGAATTTTTGGATGATTTCTATGATTTCAGCTTCTTTTCCTGAAGTAAAATAGGCCAGATACTCTTCGCCTGTGATGTAAGGATAAAAATAATTTTCGGTTTCAAGATAAGAAATCATTTTCCGCTGTAAACGTTCATTTTTCCAGGTAATGTTTCCTGAGAATTTCAGACTTTGGTATAATGATTCAAATAAAGTGGTCTTCCCTGCTCCGTTTTTTCCGAGTACTCCCAATATACAGCCTTCTTCTATGGATAAATGAAGATCGTTTAATACTTTTTGGTTTTTAAATTCAACATTGATGTTTTTAATCTCCAGCATAGGTTCTGATATTTTGTTCAGCGTCTTTTATATTGTTTTTCAGCAGCAGTATGGCAGGAATAACGGTCATACTGCAAATGAAGTATTCAAAGTAAACGCCCATATTGTAATAATTGTTCTTTTCTTTATAGTGGTATTTTTTGTATTTTCTGGTGAGAATCAGTAAGAAATAAAGATTCATAAAAGCAAAATAATACAGCACATACAGGCTTTCAGCCGGATTCAGGATCATAAACAGACAATAGGCAGGTAAAAGCAGTCCATTGAAAAATAATGAATTCCTTCTGAGCTTCTCTTTTAAAGTATATTTCCTGAAATACATTTCCAGCATTTCTTTATTTTCATTAGGTTCATAGATATGGGATACATAATCAAGGGCAAAAACTCCTGCAAGAATTAATGATGCCGGATGGTAGCAGGAAAGCAGAACAATCATCCATCCTAAAACTGCCATCCAGCTGTTTTTTCTAAAAAAGCTTTTCCATTCAAACAAATCTTCAGGAATAAAGTTCCATTTCCAGGCTGGTAAAGTTACCGCACCGGGTGTCAGAAACCCTAATAAAGCGATCAGGAGAAAGGAACCTAATCCTGTTTTTTCAAATTGATAATGAATATTTCCAAACAGTAAAATACTGAAAATGCATGCCGCCTCAAGTACAATAACCCCTCTCCAGCTGCTGACAAAGACTTTTTTCAGAAAAGGAATATCTTTCCTTTCGTAATGAAACAGCAGTGTGAGTATAAAAAATAAGGGCGGGTAGTAATAATTTTCCGGAAGCTTCATTACTATTAGAACAATGAAAATAAGTAACGCCGGTATACTTGCCCTTGGAGTAAGGTTTAAGAGTCTGAAACTCTGGCTGACTCTGAATTTTAAATGATTGATTAGTTTTTTCAAAAGGGATCCTGATATTCTCTTCTACAATAATATGAATTTGCCAACTTATTCAGGAATAACCGGGGATTATTTAACTGTTTTTATGATATACAGCTGCGTTGTATTGTTATAACAGGGTAAACAGATCTTCAATCTTCCAAAATTTTAAAGAGAGGAGAATTCTCCCAATAATAAGCCTTATTTTTAATTAAAATCTCCTCACAATATAGAAATATTCTATTTTTTAAGCCACTAAAGTCCAATAGAATGTAAATTAATCCCTGAGCTTTCTTTGCTTTCGAATTAAAAAATAATAAACCCTCGCTCAACGGCAAGGGTTTGTTTTATCACGGAGTGGTCAGAATATCAGTTTATTCCTGCATTATTTTTTCCATTTCATCAAATTCACTTTCAATCACTGAATCAGGTTTATAGGTTAACAGAGAAACAATAATATTGGTGATTAATGAAAGGCTAAATCCGGGGATTATTTCATACCAGTCTTTCATCGGATGCTGAAGATATACCCATGCCAATACCGTTATTCCCCCTACCAGCATTCCTGCAAAGCCACCCTGCCAGGTTGTTTTTTTCCATAACAGTGACAATAGAATCAGCGGACCGAATGCTGAACCAAAGCCTGCCCAGGCATTTCCTACCAGGTTAAGGATGCTGTCTTTAGGGTTCAGTGATAACAGAACAGCAATAACAGCAACTACCAAAACTGAAATTCTGCTGGCAGTCAGCAATTGTTTTGGGGTTGCTTTTTTATTCAGAAAAGCTTTATAAATATCTTCGGTTAATGAACTTGAAGTTACCAGTAACTGGGAAGAAATAGTACTCATCACCGCAGCCAGAATCGCCGTAAGAAGGAAACCTGCAATAAACGGATGGAACAAAATACGGGAGAAATAAATGAAAATAGTTTCGGCTTCGGTCTTGGAACCATCAAACTTCAGCATCGTTTCCATATCAAATTTCTGCAGGTAAGCAATTCCTACCAGACCTATAGCCAATGCTCCGGCAACTGTAAAGATCATCCAGGTAATCCCGATTCTTCTTGCTTTAACCAGGTCTTTAGGTTTATCAATTGCCATAAAACGTACCAGAATATGGGGCTGCCCGCAGTATCCTAAGCCCCAGGCCAGCAAAGAGACAATACTTACGGTTGTTGTTCCTCTGAACAGGTCCAGGTATTTGGGGTCTTTCGCTTCAATCAATGAAAAAGTCTCCCCTATGCTTCCGATCTGGGTAATCGCTACAATAGGAACAATTACCAGCGCCAGCACCATAATGGTCCCCTGTACAAAATCGGTAAGGCTCACCGCCAGGAATCCGCCTAAAAAGGTGTACAATACCACGACCAGGCTTGTGAGAAGTAAACCAAGGGTATAATCCATTCCGAAAGCCGATTCAAAAAGCTTCCCTCCGGACACCATTCCTGCAGAGGTATACAGTGTAAAGAATACCAGAATAAAAACAGATGACGTAATTTTTAACAGGTGGTTTTTATTTTTAAACCTGTTTTCAAAAAATACGGGTAATGTAATGGCATTCTGGGCTACTTCTGTATAAATCCTGAGCCTTGGTGCCACAATAATATAGTTGAGATAAGCTCCAATCGTTAAGCCTATAGCGATCCACGAGCTTGAGATCCCGGCCAGATACATTGCTCCCGGAACTCCCATCAGGAGCCATCCGCTCATATCGGCAGCACCGGCAGACAATGCTGTAACCGCAGCTCCCATTTTCCGCCCGCCTATTAAAAATTCTTCTGAATTACTTGTTGATTTTCTATAAGAATATATGCCTATACCTATCATCAGCAACAGGTACAGTCCCACAGAAACCGCTTCATATACTTGCATATCATTTTTTTATGAAGCCGAATATAACCATTTTCCAGATGAGTCACAAAAATTGAAAACCCTACCTGGCTATAGCAACGTCAAACACAACCATAAAAAGTAGAAAAAATTATAAATTATGTAACTATGTGGTTTAATATTTTTAACCACATAGCTACATAGTTATTTCAATTTTTCCCTAAAATAAAGATCCTGATTTAAATCTAAATTTCAGGATTGTCGCTGATTTCTACACAACTGTTTTATTTTATCAATATCTGAGCTCTCTTCAGGTTATCGGTTGCCTGTAGTATTTTATTTTTAAGAATGGGATTGTAATCCGGATTTTTCATAAGGAACTGATTGACTGCTTCCAGGGCTTTCGGATCCTGATAATTTCCGAATGTGGACCGAAGCCAGTTGTCCGGGAAAAAGATTGCTCCTGTTTTCTGGATTTCCTGTAATAATTCTAAACTTTCCGGAAGGTAATGTATAGAAGTCTGCTGCCTCAGCGGATGGTGTAAATATCCTAAAGCTGCTACCACAGCGGACTCATTAGCCCTGTTCTCTCTCTGTATCAAACCATTAAAGAATTCATCACGGGTTTTCTGATCTGATGAAGCTGCTTTCATAATGATCTTAAAACGATTGATCCTGTCCGTATTCGTAATTCTGTCAAGCTGTTTCTGTAACAATTCTTTATTATCCTTATTGCGCAATGATAAAGCAAGAGCAAGATTGGTGAAATCTTCATCATTCAGGGAAACATCCTGAGGCGTTGTTTTTGATTCCCAGATCTTGTACAGATTATTGTATGCCTGCTGGGACTGAAAAATTCCCTGATAACAGTCAAACAGAATTTTCTTATTATTCTTTGCAGTTTGGATTTGTAATGCCTGCCATACGGTATTTTCTAAATCTTCAGATATTTTCAGTCTTTTACTTTCCGGTAAAAACTCCCAATAGATTGTGGAAATATAACCGGCTATGAGACGAATATTCAGTTCTGTGGCTTCTTTTTGCAGCTGTTCCGCAAAAAAGTGCAATGCTTCTTCCGGTGTTGCCGACCTTCCTCCCAACATATTTTCATATATCGAAATATAGGCACTCGCACGGTTTACAGGATCTTTGATCAATGAAAAGTTTGACATGGCCGTTTTATCAATGGCAAATACGCCATATCCGATCCCCGAAGAATTCTGCAGAATAAAAAGAGGTTTCGCTTTTCCTTTCAGTTCAGGAAGTTCTTTCTGCATTCCAGACAACTTTACGTCTATTTTTTCAACATTGTCGGGATAGAATAAGCTGATCTGAAATTCCTGCGGCCAGTTTTTTTGTTCTTTTCCATATTCCGGATGCTGGGAAACTGTAAAATTTTCGATTTTATCTCCTTTATACTTCACTTTATATTCTACCACAGGTCTTCCCGGGTCATTGACCCATACTTTATTCCAGCTTTGGAGGTCTTCTTCGGTACGGCGGTCCAGAATATCGATAAGATCCGGCCAGGTGGCGTTACTGAAGGCATATTTTTTAAGATATTCCTCTATTCCCTTTCTGAAATTCTCCTCTCCGGTCAGTAATTCCAGCTGACGCATCATAATAGGTGCTTTGCTGTAAATAATTGGTCCATACATCATACCTGCATTTTGCAGATTATCCAGCACCTGTCTGATCGGATTAGCTCCCAGGGTACGGTCTACAGAATAGGCGGCAGGAAAGTGTGTGGTAAGAAACTTAAGGTCATAAACACTTTTATCCGAAGCCGCTCCTGTACTTTTATCTGCCATAAAGTTGGCAAAAACTTCCTTCATCCAGACATCATTAAACCAATCCATGGTAACCATATCCCCGAACCAGAGATGGGCCACTTCATGCGCTATAAGATTGGAACGGTTGTTAAGCTGATTCTGGGTAGCATTTTTATCCAGAAATAAGGTGGAGTTCTGAAACAGGATTGCTCCCGGATGTTCCATTCCGCCAAACTGAAAATCCGGTACGGCTACCATTCCATGCTTTTGAAAGGGATGCGGAATCCCGGTCCATTTTTCAAAATAATCAAGAGAATTCCTGTACAACGTAAAAATGGAATCCATGCTGTTTTTGATCTTTGCAGAATCTGTTTCACGGTATAAAATTCTTGAATCCTGCTTGTCAATTTTGTCGGCAAAAACTTTAAAATCTCCGGCTGCAAAGGAAAATAAATAGGTAGGGATTAAATCTGATGTTTCAAAATAAAGGGTTTTTGTTCCTTTCTGTTGCCGGGTTTCTTTAAGTTTTCCATTGGCAATGGCGTTCCATTTCTCAGGAATCGTTAAGGTTAAAGAATAGTTGGCTTTCAGGTTGGGCTGATCAAAACACGGGAACATCGTCCGGGCACGGTCCGGAACGAATAAAGTATACAGATAGCCTTCCCTTCTGTTCAGAGCTCCATTTCCTGCAAGAAAGGTAAAATGAACCTGATTCAATCCTGATTTCAGGTATTGGGCATCAATGATGATATGTTCATTTTTAAATACAGGCTTTGTTACCTGCCCGTTTACAGTCACTGATACCATTGAAGCGGCCTCTTCTTTGAAATCGATCAGTAATGGCGCCTCATTTTGTTTTTTATAATTGAAAGACAGGATTTCCGTCCCTGAGATTCTTTCTGATTTACTTTCAGGAATCTTCAGATCGAGCTGGTATTTGATATCGCTTAATAAGCTTTTTCTAAACTGAGCCAATTCATAAGAAACCCCGGATTCCAGTTTGGGCAGTGATTTCATCTGTGCAAGGTATCCGCTGCTCACAATGGCAAAAGATAATGCGAGTAAACCTGTTTTCATAGATCAAATATAAGAATAGAATCGGAATTCTACACTGATTGTTACCTTTGAAAACTCTTTAAATTCACTTTAAAAGCTCGTAACAGCAAATGGCACGATGCTTAAAACCATTTGCCTAATAAATTACTGAGACTTTGTTTTAAATTTCACAATGAATTTTTCATCTTTCATCGGATAGCCGTCTTTAGACTCAAAAGTTTTATTGGTGAGAACAAATTCATACTCCTTACCGGGCTTCAGATCCATTGACAGGACCAGGGTCTTATCATTATTCACCAAACCAATTATTTTCGTAATGGGGAAGTTCTCTTTTCCTTTGTCTGAAAGGCTTATAGAATATTTATTCGGGATGATTTCTTTTGAAAAAGTGATTTTGATCTCTTTGGTATCCGGATTTATATTGACAGCTCCGTTTTCAGGATCTGTTTTTACCACGGTAAGCAGACTGTCATTGTATTCCTTGATCAGCTTTACTTTATCTATCTTTTCTTTGAAAAATCTGGATTTCTTCAGGAATTCCTCTACAGCTTTTTCATCACTATAATTCAGCTCAATAATATCTTTTACCGCCTGTTTTTTATCTTTTGAATTCTGGTAATAGGATTTACAGATCTCATACCCTATATAATATCCCAACTCTGCACTTTCACCTTTTTTCCTGCCATTATTCAGCCAGTTTGAAAGCCTGTCAGTAAACATTTCTTTTTTAAACTGATCTTTGACCTGGGCTGCATGCGCATTCCCGTAAGTCAGATATTTTGTCTGCAAAGGTTTCCGGATGGCCAGTTCAGCAATAAAATCACAGGAACCTTCTTTAATGGAAGATCCCAAAACGGTTTTGCTATATCCGGTCTGCTGGGTATGGATATATTCATGAATGTTTAATGATACAATATTGTCTAAAGACTGTGCTGCAAAAATATTTTTCAACCAGTCATCCTTAAATTCGGAAGTATCTGTAGCCGGAGTTCCTGTTCCGATTTCGGCTCCTACCAATACCATATTCTCAACTGTAGTTCCTCCCGCTCCAAGTGCTCCTATTGTGAAGTACATCCCGGCTTCTTTCAGTTCAGGATAGATTTGCTTTAATTGTCCCACAGCATTATTGAGTGCTTCATTCTTCTGTTTTATAGTCAGTGTGTTGGGTCTTACCGAATTCCAGAATTTAGGGTATTCATCAATCAGTTTTACATAAGCGGAATCATTATAATCTCTGGCTTTCATAAATGCTTTAAGTCCTTTGGTTCCTTTGCTGATGTAAAGTTCATTGATCAGATTGAGCTTTTTAGAAAAATCATCACTCTTTTTGATTTGGTCATAGGCATTCCAGAAGTTGTCTATATCAGAAGTAAAAATTGTATTTGAATTTTGAGCGGAGATCCCTGCAAATACAAGGGATAATATAATGGTAAGGCTACGTTTCATGATTGTTTTTAACTTGGCAAGTATACATATAATTATCATATTTCACAACTGTTCTTTCTTATGCAGAGCCTGTTATTTTTAGTTAAACATATTCCTTTTTAATGATTATATTAAAACATTCATTCTCGTAAAAAGCCAATGAATATATAGCAGTTCAAATATATAGTTCGTAAAATCTATTTATTTATATCAATTCCAAATAATTTAAATCCTTCTCATCAATTTTCACAAATATTTAATACTTTAGCATAATAATTTGAAAAGAATGGGAATACTCCTTAAACCTATTGATATTGTAGATGACATTTCGCAAGAAGATTTTCGTGAAAAGTATCTAAAGCCATGCAAGCCAGTGGTAATCAGAAATATGGCAAGAAACTGGCCTGCGTATCAAAAATGGACAATGGAGTACATGAAAGAGGTGGTGGGAGATGTAGAAGTACCTTTATATGACAGTGCCAAGGCTGACCCTGCAGCTCCTATCAATACTCCGACAACCAAAATGAAGTTCAGCGAGTACGTAGATCTTATTCAGAGAGAGCCTACAGACCTCAGAATTTTTTTCTTTGATCCTATTAAATTTGCCCCTAAATTGCTGGACGACTATGTTCCGCCAAAAAATCTGATGGGAGGCTTTTTAGACAAATACCCGAGTATGTTTTTCGGAGGTAAAGGTTCAGTAACGTTCCTGCATTATGATATTGACATGCCTCATATTTTCCATACTCATTTTAATGGCAGAAAACACGTTCTTCTGTTTGAATATAAATGGAAAACCCGTCTGTATAAGCTTCCTTATGCAACCTATGCACTGGAGGACTATGATATTGCCAATCCGGATTTTGAAAAATTCCCGGCACTGGATGGTATTGAGGGCATTGAGTGTTTCCTGGAACATGGAGATACCTTGTTTATGCCAACCGGCTGGTGGCACTGGATGAAATATCTGGATGGTTCATTCTCCATTTCTCTGCGTGCCTGGGACAAAAGCTGGGCTGTAAAAGCACATTCCCTCTGGAATCTCGCCATTCAGCGTAATTTTGATAATTTCATGAAAGGAAGGTATAAAAAGAGATACATGGACTGGAAGGAAAGAAAAGCTGTTGAAAAAGCCAATATTGCCCTAAAGAAAGGACTTCCAAAATAATAAGAAAGACCAAAATATTTGAATCAGGATAGATCATCTCTATTCTGATTTTTTTATGTGGTACTTTCTAATATTCGTACACTAAATTTTGAAATACTATCTGAAATTTCTTTAAATTGCATATTGAACCCGTTCCCTAATACTCTGTATATGTTCGAAAAACTGATTGACAGCTTTGAAAAGCTTTGCCTGCAGATCATCATTGAAATTCTGCTGGTTCCCGTGACTGTTTTCAAATTGTTTCAGGCTCCTCACCGCTGCTATGATCTCTCTGTACATGAAATGGAAAAAGAAGAAACGGAACGCTTTCATGATTACCTGTCTCCCATCAAGCTTTCTGTTTATACATCGGTCATTGTTTCCGTTCTTCTTATGGACTATAGCGGGGAAGAAAACTTTATTTCCAGGATCAAGGGGCTGAGTATGGTAGAAAAAGCTTTATTTATATTCCTGATGAATAATTTTACCGCTGTTGTCTTCAGTGTGGTATTATTATGGTACAAAAAAGAAAAGATCAATTCACCAACATTTCGAACATTACTGTTCTCATTTATCTATACTACCGTATACACTTCCACTCCATTTTTTATACTGATCATTTCCACCATGTTTCTGGGGCAGACCATGAATGTACAGTCCTATCTGCACCACCTTGAAAAGGTTTCGGCTTCAGAAAATTACAGTTCCAGAGATTTGATCTTCTTCATCGTTCTCGCCGTCTTCTTTATCATTAGCACTATCGGTCTGGTAAAATTATTTAAGGCTCTGCATTATATCCTGAAAGAAAATTTCCGGTACCATCCGTATGTTGTATGGTTCTTTACGTTATTGTTTTTCCTTATACAGCTTTATTACGCAAGAGGCTTTATATAATCAATATGATCTCCTTCGGTCTTGATTCTGTTTTCTCATTTTAAAACCGATCAGATAAGAATAATTCCGGCCGGGAATACCTCCTGTTATGATAGTAAAAAACCTGTCATAATTATTATACATCATTTTATCTTACAGTAATAAAATATTATTTTTAAGATTTTATTAACAAACATACCAGTCTGTTCATATTTTATTTACATTTGTAAAAAACATTTGCCCATGCGTAAGCCTCGTGAAAGAATATTAAGTACCGCCATGGTCCTGTTTCACAGACAGGGTTATAACAGTACCGGCATCAATCAGATCATTGAAGATGCTGAAGTATCGAAAGCAAGTTTTTACCAGCACTTTAAGTCAAAGGATGATCTTTGTATCGAATTTCTTGACAGAAGATACGCTTATTGGGTATCTGAGCTGGAAAGTTTTACCTCTGGAGCACAGACCCTTGAGGAAAAATTCCTTAAATCATTCGATTTTCTGATCTATATGAATGAAAAGGAAGATTTCAGAGGATGCAGCTTTCTGAATATATTATCTGAAATACCAGGAGAAAAAACAGAAATTCACAATGTGATCCGGAATCATAAAAAAACATTGAGGGATGCCTTTATGCAGGATCTCAAAGACCCTTTTTTATCAGATCATATTTATCTTCTCTTTGAAAGCTGCATATTAACCAGCCAGCTTTACCGGTCCAATGAATTAATCGAAACCTCTAAAACAATCGTAAAAAATCTACTCTTAACTTCTTAACACTAAGGAAGAGTTTAATATACCCGAAAAAAAAGCAATCAAAAAAACTATGAAAAACTCTATTTTCCTGCAGAAAGAACATTCTGCAGTATTCAGGTTATGCCTTATCGGAAGCATCTCCATCAGCTCAATGATGTTTTCCCAAGCCGGTAGAATAGGCATCAATACTCCCAACCCTAAAGCCACTCTGGACATTACAGCCAAAACAGACGGTGCAGCCGCAGCAGAAGGTCTGATGATCCCACGCCTTACAGGTGACCAGATCCAGACTATGACCGCAAACATGCAGCCCGGCACGGAATCTCTTATGATTTATGCCACTGCTGCTCCTGCTGCTCCAACAGCAAAAGTTGCAAGGATCACCCAACCCGGTTATTATTTCTGGAACGGCAGCAACTGGGAAGGTATGGTAAGCCCGAATATCTACACAGCAGACGGAAGCATTACTACTCCACTGGCTGAAAGAAATGTGGACCTGAATGGTAAAAACCTTGTCTTTTCCGGAAGTGGAAGTGTTGGGATCGGGACTACACCTTCAGCTTCTGCAAAGCTTGATGTGGCAGGAACTGTGAAAGCAAGTGCTATAGATTATAATTCTGATGAAAGACTAAAACAAAACATTACCTCCATCTATTCTTCCGGTGAACTATTAGGCAAGCTGAGACCTGTCTCCTATTTCTGGAATGAAAAAGGAAAAATGAAAGGCGGAAATCCCCAGCTTCAGTACGGTCTGATAGCCCAGGAAGTTGAAAAAGTATTACCTAATATCGTCAGTACAGACAATGAAGGATACAAATCCGTTAATTATAATGAACTGATTCCTTTATTATTACATACCGTTCAGGAACAGGATAAAAAAATCACCGAATTACAGAAAGAGATACAGCTGCTGAAAAAAACGAAATAACGGAACAGGAATTCAGATCCTATTCTGATTCTATTGAGTGTAGCTAAGGCTGAGATAACAATCTCAGTCCATACCAATTTTGTAATTCAAAGAACATGAAACTTAAATTATATATTCTACTGGTCTTGCTGATCGGTAAGAGTTTTTTTGCCCAGAACAATTATTACTGGGTAGGCGGCGCCGGAAGCTGGACCGACCTCAACCACTGGCGTATTGGTTCGTCATCAGGACAGACCGCCACCATTATTCCTTCACGCTATGATAATGTATACATCAATTCGGGAAGCGGATTTCCTGCAAGTGGTTCCGTCACCCTTACGATTCCTTCTTCTGCAACCTGCAAAGACTTTATCATTGATGATTCATTTACAGGAAAAGTGAATTTCCCGGCAGGAAGTATCTTCAATATCTATGGAAATCTGAAGTGGAAATCCAATGCAGGAGCTCTTTACAATATGACCATGAACCTGTACGCTGACAGTTCAAATTCAACCCCTAATCTGATTGATATTCCGGATAATCTGATTGATCCTAATTATATCTATATCAACTACACATCTTCTATTAATCTTAAAGGAAACGGAACCTTCAAACTGGTCAGGAACTTTGTCAGCAACGGTTATTTTCAGTTTAATGTCAGCGAAAGTGCTTTTCTTGATACTGATAATAAAAACATTACTTCCCAGCAGTTTGTATACAGTTCTACCACTGCTTCTAAGCTCGGGACCTCAACGCTGGCCGGTAATCTTGCCACTTTTAATGCTGCGGCCAATCTTACCCAAGCCACTCTTTCTTATTCAAACCTGACCGTTCAGACCACACAGGATATAAAAAAGATTGCATTGCCTGCAATTGCCGGATATGTCCAGATAACAGGGGGTAACTCACTGAAAGTTGATGAAATCCTGGGAACCGGAACCACAGGCGGCAGTATCGGCGGAAATGAATTTATTATCAACAAGATCAACATGTATGCTTATTCTGTTACTGCCAATGTATTCAAAGCCAATGATATGGCTGTAGGTGACGGAACGGTTGATCTTTCAGGAATACGGTATGAAATTAATAACCTTACATTGGGTAAAGGAAATCATATCTTTAAGGCTCAACAGTTTGATATTAATCATCTTATACTTAATGGCGGACAATATAATTTCCGACAGAATGCCAATCCTGCCCCCAATTATTTCCAGATCAATCAAAGCCTTACCGCCAATACTGCCTGTAATGGGGCTATTCCAAAATTCGGGGGAACTGATATGACCTACCCTGTTAACCTTATTATTCCATCTAGCATCAACGGAAACGGGATCGCATCTTTTGCAGGGTACAATATTGCCAATGTAAAACTTACAGGCGGCGCTTCCGTAACTGCCGGGATAAATGGAGGAAACAACACCGGCAATATTACCTATCCCGGAATCTCTCCGAAAACGTATTATTGGATAGGTGGCGGAGGAAACTGGAATGATCCCGTGCACTGGTCATTCACTTCGGGAGGCCCTTCTTCCAACTGCGTTCCTACGATGTATGATGATGTGATTTTTAACACCGATTCCGGCTTCAGCACAGGAAATAATACTGTAAACGGCACTGCCGGGGTTTCTGTACGGAATATGACCTGGAACAACGCTCCTTCCAATCCTGTTTTCAATGCCACAGCTTTTGTATACGGGAATCTTTACCTTCAGAAAGATATGACAACGGGTGTCAATACAACATTCAATATACAGAAGTATACCGTTAATGATCCTGTCACAAACCGATATATGAATTTTGAAGGGCAAAAGGTTTATCAATTGTCGATATCCGGAAATGATAATTTTTACCTATTACCATCAGCGAGTTCTGCTCCTTATGATCTGGAGGTTGCCGCCACACTTAATTTCGACAATAATGCACTCACAGGTACGATGTATGCAGATGGAAGGAAAATAAAAGCGGGTGAATTCTGGCTGGGAGGAAACATCGTCAGTATTGATAATGCTTTATTGCGTGCCACAACCCTTAATATCAGTACCAAACAGCCTATTAACGCATCGAATTCCACGATATATGCCACCAATTATAACGGGCGGTACAATAACTTTGGAAATATCAACCACTTTTTTGGCAAGGTCTATAAAGAAGGAACGGCAATAGGAGATATACAGTTTATAAATACCGGAACATTCCAGATCAATGCCGGCGATATCAGATTTTACTATACCAATAAAGCCGGTAATGTAGCCATCAATACTGGTTCTAATATTACCATGTTTGATTCTTTTACAAAATTGATTGTAACGGACAGTTTTGCTTATAACCGTGCAGATTGTGATCTTGTTCTTAATTTTACAGGCCAGGGGGGAAATAATCTTATACTCGGAAACAATATTAACGGAACCGGTTTTATTGAACTCAACCGTATGAATATTAAGGGCATCAATGCCGGATATGTGACTCCTGTTGCAGGCTCTAAACCCGTAAATGCAAATAATTCTATTGACAGCGGAAATAATTCAGGGATCAATTTTACCGTTCCTACAGCTAAAAACTTTTACTGGAAAGGTGGTAACGGCAGCTGGAACGATATCAGCCATTGGTCTCTGGATCCGTCAAGTGCAAGACTGGCATCCAACTGCGGGCTCCCTACGATCAATGATAATGTATTTTTTGATCAGTATTCAGGGTTTCCGGCTGGGAATATTACAGGGATCACCCTGAATAGCGATGTTTCTGTAAATGACATTACATTCAGCGGTCTTCCGGCCAATACAAAGTCTCATTTTACAGGCTATAACAACTATTATAAAATACTGGTCAACGGAAATACTGTTCTGCACCCCGGATATTATGATGCCGGATATTTTAGCGGATTTAATTTCATAAATACCAATAAACCTGCGGGTACTCTCAAAAATATAACTCCCAACGGAGCAACTTCTGTGTTTACTTTTGCAGGAAATGCCACATGGAAAATCAACAGAGGTACGACGCAGTACGACCTTGTCAATTCTGTTATTAACCAGAACAATATTGCAGGAAATATATTGGATATAAGCGGCACAGTCATAAGCCTAAACTCCATGACACTGAACGGAACCCAGCTGGTGATGGACAATGCTGATCTTACCGTCAATACCGGAATTACTGTCAATACTTCATTACCGATAACCAATACTGCCAACAGTGTCCTAAAACTGGCTAAACCGTATACCAGTATGGGAAATGATATCATCTTCAACAATCTGAATCATTATTTCGAAAAAATAGAGTTTACCAATACGGCAGGCTCAGGTGATCAGGCTATTGCCTTCAGCTTTCCAGGAGGAATGATCAATCATTTTACGATCCGCTCTGCATCTGCTGCAAGACTGGATAAAATTAATCCTTCGGTGATCTTCAAATTCCCGATGAATGTGAATAATCTTACAGTAGAAAAGAATAATCATATTGCCTTAGATGCCAATTTACAGGTCAATCACTCACTCATTATGCTTGGAGATTGTATAGACAGACTGACTTTTGCCTCTTCAAGTAATCAGACCAAAACGCTTGTACTTCCGAATTACGGCACCAACCCTTCCAACTACACCATAGACAGGGTTCAGTTTAAAGCGATTTCTTCCTCCGGAGGGCAAACCTATACGGCATCCAAAGGGACGGATCTTGGAGGGAATACAGGAATCAGTTTCCCGGATATGACAACCTCGGCCCCTAGAAATCTTTACTGGATTGGCGGACAGGGAGAATGGAGAGATCCTTCACACTGGTCATTAAATTCAGGCGGACCTGGTATTACCAACTGTGATATTCCAACATCTGCTGATAATGTATTCTTTGATCAGAATTCAGGATTTACTCCTGCTCTGAATAAGATATTCATTAAAGGAATCAGCCTTTCAAAAGCCAATAATGTTACTTTTACCAATGCTACAGGCCAACCTGTTATGGATTTTGGTACCGATGGCGGTAATCCTTACTATCTGACGGTTTATGGAAACCTTACCTTACAGAGTGACCTTAAGATCATTGTTCCGTTAAGCAGTTACGGCCTTACCCGTAATATCATTATGGCTCAGGGAGCTTCAACAGGAAGAACACGGTATATTGACACCAAAGGAGCCTATACTTATCTGAACATCAACGCTCAGGATTATTTTGAATTGAAAAGCACTTATCAGGGAGATATGAACTTTACGAATACTGCAGGTTTCAAAACCAACAGCTACCCTATTACTCTGCTGAATTTCAGCTGGAATCAGACCATCAATAATAATCCTGTGGTGGATTTCGGACAATCTGTGATTACAGGAACAAGAGCAAACAGTGCAGGCACAGCTAATTACTATATGGCTTCACTTCCTTTTTATGGCTTCTACAGTCCTTATTTTTATATCAATTCCGGAAATAACCCAATAATACTGAATACAGCTGATGCAAAAGCCAATGTAGGATATTTTACAACCATTACACCAGACTCCTTCAACTTTGGGGATCTTACGATATGGAAAGACGGAAGTGTAAATACCGGATCCAAAGTCTGGAATTTTAATAAACTGACCTTCATGGGAAGTACTACCGGAAGCTCGGTAAGTACCCTTGTTTCTGCCGGAAAATATAAAACACTGTATTTCAATCCCGGGTCTTACCAGATTGATAATAATCAGACGGTAACTGAAAATCTCTTTATGACAGGAACACCTTGCAACAGGATTTCCGTAGTAAGATCCATCGCAGGCCAGAATACCATCAGTCTTGATCCGGCAGCTCTCTATACCATGTTCTATGCCTCTATTAAAGATATGAACTTTTCCCGTCCTGTAAATGCTTTCGGAAACAGCCAGGATCTGGGAAATACCAATAATCTTACCATCGTTCCTACGAATGTACAGGCAGCGGGCTTCGGAGGAAATAAAACCCTCTGTGCTTCAGAATTTCCCAAAACATATGATGCCTCCACATTATTCGGGACAGATACCAATGCAGCATATACCTGGACCAAAACAAATAGTCCTAACCAGGGAGCCATCAGCACAGACCGTATGGTTACCTTCACACAGCCGGGAACCTACAGGGTAAATGTTACCTACAGTCAGGATGGATGCAACATTACAGAAGATTTTACGATTTCATCTGTTGCATTACCTGCTGATAATACAGCATCTTCCGTAACGAGTGCCGTGAAGCAGCCTGCAGGTGACGTACAGGTAAAGTTTAAAGGATCTCTTGCACAAAGCTATATTTTCACCTATACCATTAATAATGGTCCGGATCAGGAGGTTACTTCAGCATCCAATGGTGAAGCCATTATCCTGCATTCTAAAAACCAGACCGGAACATTTGTTTACCGTCTCAAAGGGATCAGATTTGCAAGTGGAGATGCCTGCCCTATGGTTATTAACGATAAAGAGATCATAGTGAATATCAATCCTGAATGCCCTACTCCCGGAGTAATGATGCTGATGGATCATGTTCTCAGAGGATGTACGGCATCTTTGGGAGCAAGACGTCTTTCAGAATTGAATCCTGCAACGGTATTGAACCCTCCGGCTGATGCAGGAGTTACAAGACCAATCTCAGGAACAGGAATTGTAATAAAAGAAGGAAATGAAGTCTATATGATCCGTAATAGAGATGCTTTGCCTGAAACGCTGACTCTTCCGGCCAACAAAACACATATTCAGGGAGCAGTCATTTATCACAATGACCATTTCTATGAAGGAGTGGAAAACGGAAAGTGGATCAGAGTGGATAATGACTAAACAAGATCTGCATTTCATTAAAACTACCTGATCATTATGAACCGCATTGGACTTGTTTCAATGCGGTTTTATATTTTCTGCCGGTCAAAAAATGCTCTGATCATCGCTGAACTTTCGCTGGCAGGTCTCAAACAAACAATCTCTCCGGATTCACCGGTTGTTATATGACCTTTAAAGGCATCCGGCATTCTTTCATATTGCTCATTCACCTGCTTCAGCAAATCTTTAAAACACTCATAACCATATTTTTCTACCATAAACGGTAAAGCATTTTTACCTCTCAGTAATTCATACTCCTGATAATTGTAAGGTGTTGTTTCTTCACGTTTTGCTAAAATAGGTTTAAGCTTACTGATCAGCTTTTCAATTTCTTTTTCATCAGAAAACTGAGCCAGCCCTCTCAAGGCATAGATTTTCATATCAAGGTATCTTTCTTTTTTGTAAGCCTGTTCGAAAAACTGCTGAAGTTCAGGATTGGGGAAATCATAAAGCAATTTCAATATCTTATTGCGATAATGAATTTGCTTCGTGGATTTATAAATCCGGGTCAAGGTTTCAAAATTTTCAGGATTGATATGCTTTGAAGAAAGATTCAGTAATGCATTGCTGAAACCGGTATGACTTTCCTTAACATTTTCATCTGACAGAATTTCCGGAAATATATTCATAGTATTAATAATATAAATTTTGGTATTTTTTACTGCAAATTGAGAAAAATTATTGAAAAATGCTCTGCAACAATATACAATTTTAAGTTTTGGCTGAAGCCAATGGAATATTTAAATTAATTTGGCGAGCTAAAGCCCGCCTCTGTTTATAATAGCCACGAATGCACGAATTTTCTTCTATTCGCCTACCCATGACAGAAAACGATTCATGAAACAGCCGGTTACCTTTAAAAGTTTGAGTAACTTTACCGCCCATTCCTCACTATGCAAATATCAGATATAGAATCCTTCTTCAATACTTCCGATCATTTATTTCAGGAAATACAATATCCTGCAAAAACCATACTCCTTAATGAAGGTCAGATCTCAACCAAAATGTTTATGGTTAAAAACGGAGCATTACGGGAATACTTTTACAGGGACGGGCGTGAGCTTACCCTGGAATTTATAACGGAAAATCAGGCTGTTGCTTCTTTTGACAGCTTTTTAAACGGAACTGCCAGTGAATTTTTAATTGAGACCCTGGAGCCTTCAGTTATCTATGAAATTCCGGTCTCCATCTTCCGGGAATGGATGCAAAAACCTGAATTTCAGCAGCAATTCAATATTCTTTTCTATAAACGTTTCAGCGAAATCACTGCAAGACTTATGTCGTTCATTAAAGATTCTCCTCAGGAAAGATACGCCAATCTTCTAAAAAAAAGACCGGAACTTCTTCTCAGATTTCCTCAGCATTATATTGCTTCTTATCTGGGAATTACCAGTGTTTCCCTAAGCAGAATCCGGAACCGCAGGTGATTTATATCCCTCAGTATGTTTTGTCTATTTTATTTTCCTGATATTTCTTTACAATTGTTATCGTTCAGTCATAATCTGCAGAGGTAATTTTGCTTTGTATTAAACAAAAATTATGAAACATATTATCGAACAGGTTTTCAGCCGAATTTTAGAAAACCCTGTATTGGACGAAACATTGATTGAAAAGTATTTTTCAAGACAATATGTGCAACTGGTAGATCATACCCGGCTCAACTATGATGAATTTGTCCTGCACATCAAAAAGCTTAAAGACAAAGTTTCCGAACAGAAAATAGAGATCATCAGCTATGCTGAAAACGAAAATAGTATTTTCACCAAACACATCGCAAGATCTGTATTAAAGGACGGCAGTATTGTTATTCATAAGGTATTGGCAGAGTTTACTGTTTCAGATGGAAAAATAATACAATGTGATGAACTGACTTTATTGTTGGAAGGAACTCATGATGCCAGAAATTTAGGATCTGAGATGTAAAAAGAGATTTTTAGTTTACGGTTTTCCGTAAATACATTATAGTATTGCTTGTTAATTTTGACAGGTAATCTATAAAACAATAAATAATCATGGCGTGGAGCTACAGAAAGAGAATTAAAGTAATTCCTGGTGTACATCTGAACTTTAGTAAAAGAGGAATATCCACCACTATTGGAGTAAAAGGTGCCAGCATCAACTTCAGTAAATCTGGTACAACTCTCAATACCAATGTACTTGGATTTTCTAACCGTTATAAATTATCCGGTATTCAATCAAGACCTGATCCGATTCCTCTGAATCCTGAACCTTCTGTGAATTATACTCATTTTTTTGAAGAGAATATTTTCAGTGCTGATATCCATGAAATTACAAGCCAAAATATGCAGGGCATTAAAGAAGCCATTATTTTGGCTCAGCAACAAAAAAAAGATCTGAATTCCGATCTCAGAAAAATTACCCGAACTCTTTCTGCTACAAAAGCGAAAAAAATTCTAAGTTATGTATTTCTTTACGGGCTGATAAAAAAAGAGATTCCACAAAACTCAAACCGGGATATCAAGGCTCAGCAACAAGCTATTAAACAAACAAAAGAAATGATTGAGAAGTGTTATGTAAATCTCGACATTGATTTTGACATTGATATTAAAAGAAAATTTGAAAAAGTTTACGAATCTTTCAAAAAGCTTGCTACTTCTCATAAAATATGGGATATTACAAGTGCTTATTCTCAGGACAGAGTGGCAATGCGTTCTTCTGCAAGCACAATTGTGAGCAGAAGAGAGGTTCATTTTGCATTACGAACAATTCCTTATATAAAATCGGATTATTATGCATTGTATATGAAAAATGCAAATGGGGCCGACATTTACATATATCCAACATTTATTGTAATGTATACCAATGAAAATAATTTTGCCATTATCGGAATCAATGAGCTGAATTTCCAACAAACGTATACCCGTTTTACTGAAACCTCAACTGTTCCACGGGATACCAAAGTCATTGGTCAAACCTGGGCTAAAGTCAATAAAAACGGAACACGAGATAAACGATTCAAAAGTAATTATCAGATCCCGGTGGTACGTTATGGCAATATCAGACTTTCCACGATGACAGGACTTAGGGAAGAATATGAATTCAGCAATTATGAACTCACAGAAGAATTTGGTAAAGCTTTTGAAGCCTTTCAATTAGAATTCAGATGGTGATAACACTTTCTTAAAACTGTTTTCAAGCATTCATGAAAACAGTTTTTTGCTTTGATCGAACACTTCCCATTCCAGTATGAATAATCTTTAAAAACAACATTAATTTTCTCTTCAAACCTTTTCCCAAACAGACTTTTAATTTTGTTCCCATGGAGTCTACTGAAAGATGTGAAGAGAATTTTAGTGGTAAGATAATAATTTAAGAATAGCTAAATAGCTTCTCTTTTAGGAATTTGCCCTATCATCTTCAAATCTTAATGGTTGATTATTTCAGATGTTTTCGTAAAAAACGGGCGGTATAGGAGGCTTTATCCTTCAACAGTTCTTCCGGAGTTCCTTCAAACATAACCTCACCTCCAAATTTTCCTGCTCCCGGTCCTATATCAATAATCCAGTCTGCCTGGGCAATAATATCCAGATTATGTTCTATAACGATCAGGGTATTATGCTGATCTGTAAGTTCGTTGAAAAAAGATAAAAGCTTTCGGGTATCACTGGGATGCAGGCCTGTGCTCGGTTCATCCAGAATGATTGTCTGATGGCTGTGTCTGAGCTCTCTGGTTAATTTAAGCCGTTGTCTTTCTCCGCCGGAAAAGCTATCTAAACGCTGTCCCAAAGTAAGGTAATCCAGCCCTAATCTGATCAGTACCTCAAAATGCCTGACGACCGATTGATCCGTAAAAAAAGAGACGGCTTCCGAAACGGTCATATTCATTACCTCTACGATCGTTTTTTGATTATATCTGTACTTTAAAACCTTGGGGTCAAATCCGGAACCGCCACATTCTTCGCAAGGCTGCTCAATATCATCCATAAAAGCAAGATCTATTCTTTCGACCCCCAATCCTTTACAATTTTTGCAGGCCCCTTCACTGTTTCTGCTGAACAGTTTCTCAGAAACATGGTTAGAATGGGCAAAAAGCTGACGTACAGTATCGGATATATTTAAATAGGTGAGCAGATTGGAACGGGCACTGGCTGCAAACATAGACTGGTCTATCACAGTAACATCAGGATAAAACATAGGTAAAACCCTATTGATCAAAGAGCTCTTCCCTGAACCGGCCACACCGGTTACTACTGTCATCACCCCGGTTGGAATACTTACATTTATATTTTTTAAATTATGAAGATCTGCATTCCTGATTTCCAAATAACCTGAGTGTGGCCTTGGTTGCTTATTGATGACGGGCTTCTGTGCAAAATAAGATCCTGTTTTTCCTTCGGAGCCCATCAGCTCATCAAATGTTCCTTCAAATATTACTTCGCCACCGTTTTTTCCGGAACCGGGCCCTATATCAATCACCCAGTCTGCCGTTTTGATAATATCAGGGTCATGTTCCACAATCAGTACAGAATTTCCTTTGTCCCTGATCTGTTCAATGATGCTGATGATATTCTGTAAATCTTTCGGGTGAAGGCCAATGCTTGGCTCATCAAAAATATAGAGCAGATCTACCAGGCTGTTTCCCAGATTCCGGACCATTTTTATACGTTGGGACTCACCTCCGGAAAGTGTATTGGTACTTCTGTCCAATGTCAGGTACTGCAATCCGATATTGATGATGTTCTGTAATTTTCCGGAAAGTTCTTTAATGATTACTTCATAGGTTTTCGATTCTAAAGAATTGATAAATCCGGACAATTCATCAATAGAAAGTGCTGTACAGTCTGCTATACTTTTTCCTTTAATTGTACAGGATAATATTTTTTCATTAAGACGTTTTCCGTGACAGGATGGACAGGTTTTCGTAACGATAACATTTTTGAGGGCATCTTTCCTTGTTATATTTTCCTTTGAATCCTTTTTAAGGAATGCTTTTTCTATTCTTGGAATAATGCCTTCATATTTTACAGTCTTCCCCCAATCTTTATGAGGATGTTTCGGTTTATGCTCTTCTGCATACAAAAGTATTTCCCATTCTTTATCTGTAAAATCTTTAAGTTTTTTATCATTGTCGAAATAACCGGATAAAGTATATCTTGTTAAGCGCCATCCTCCAGGCTGAAAAGTCGGAAATTGTACAGCTCCTTCGTTTAAAGATTTATTCTTATCAATCAGTGTTGTAATGTTCACAGTCTGAATAAATCCCAATCCTTCACATTCCGGGCACATCCCCTGCGGATTGTTGAAAGAAAAAACATTGGAATATCCTACAAAGGGTTTTCCCATTCTTGAAAACAAAAGTCTCAGAGAGGCGTAAACATCTGCTGCCGTTCCTACTGTAGACCTGGCATTGCCCCCCAGTCTTTTCTGATTGATGATAATAGGAACATTGAGGTTTTCAATTTTATCTACATCCGGTATACCATAATGCTGCAGTCTGTTTCTTACAAAACTGTTCTGAGTTTCATTGATCTGTCTCTGAGCTTCTGCGCCAATGGTTTCAAATACCAGAGATGATTTTCCCGAACCCGATACTCCCGTAAAAACAACCATCTTATTTTTTGGAATATTTATGGAAATATTTTTAAGATTATTCTGCCTTGCATTCGTAATTTTTATATTTTCCATGATACAATGATTACCTTTGTTAATAATTAACTAAGTTAAGTATATTTCTCATGAAACCCATTGAAAAAGAATTTTTTAACACATTTACTGATTTTCAGTGCCTCATTCTGGCTCATATGAACAGAGGGAATATTAACGGTGTGACAGCTGCTCATTATAATATTATTGAGTTTATACTCCGGAAAAAAGGCGCAACGGGAAAAGAAATATCAGCAGCTTTTAATATAAGCCAGGCCGCCATTTCAAAGCAGCTGAAATTTTTAATCAGTCACGATCTTATTATTCAGAAACAGGATGAAACGGATCGCCGGAAATTTAACCTTTCTGTTACGGAAAAGGGCCGGTTTATCATCGAAAATTCAGAAACCTTCCGGAAAAATATCACCCGGCAAACCTCTGCCGTACTAACTCCGAAAGAACTGGATCAATTTAATTACCTGTTGGGTAAGATTTTAGGGCATCTCAGGTTTTAACGGATGAGGCAGTGTGTAAATAATTCCGCTTATCTGTGAAGTCAGCAGAATCTGTGAGAAATAATTCCAGCATATAACTTTTTCCAAACGCAAAGTCTATCTTTGTTCATGCTGAATTTTAAGGGGCTAAGAGTAAATCGATTTTCAATTGATTGGATGAAGCGACTGTGTAAATAATTCTTACTTATAAGTTCCAAACAGCCTGTCCCAGAGAGATGTATAAAATCCAAAGTTTTTGGTTTCATCCTGATGGTGCAGATTATGAAATCTTGTTGTCCCCACAAAAAATCTGTCGAAAGAAGCAGGAAAAAATTCTCTGTTCAGATGGCCGATGGTTCCCCATATCAGATTGATCAACAGATAAATGGAAATTGAAATTACAGAAAAATCATAGCTCATCAACAACACCAGCATCATCAGCCCGAAACCCATCGTTTCTAACGGATGAAGCACAAAAAGACTCAGGTAATTGGTACTCACATGCTCATGATGTTTCCCGTGCAGGAATTTGTACACAAAGGGTAAATGAGCTGCATAATGAAAAAAATACATCAGAAGATCCATTAAAAGAAGTAATACAATCACTTCAAGGAAAATTGTTATTACCAACTGTCCGGATCCCAGCTGAATCCAGCCGTTTTTCCATAAAAAAACACCAATCAGCATGACCAGACTATTACAGATAATGGTAAGAAAGCTCAGGCGAAAATCAGATTTTGTAACAGGATGATCTTTTTCCTGCAAAGTTTTTTTGCGACAGGTCTTGTCTATAAAAAGATACAATCCTATGGAAAAAAGATAAAGAAAAATATTGATGATAAGACTGAACACCAGCCACTGCGGCCAGGAAAACTGCCAAAACAGGTGTAAATATCCCGATAAATCTGACGCATAATAATTCATAAATACCTCCTCTCAACTTGAAGTTATAAATGTATGAATTTAAAAACAAAACAAGTGAAGCATAGAATGGCAGGCCAGGTCAAACACATTAAAATTTTCCCAGAATAATTGATTCAATTAATTGATTTTTGAAAATCTCTGAATTTCTTATGTACAAACATCTGTACAATGTGTATCATATGCAAGAAATCAATAATAACTACAAAAGATTCTGTGTTGATTTGTAAATAAATTTTATTTTTTTTACTGAACCATTAAGACCCATTAAGAAGATAAGAATATTAAGAAGAGCTTCGCTTTAAGAATTACACCTTAAAAAATCTTTGATTTTTACCTTAACTTATCTTAAAGCCTTCATTTTCCTTAATGGT
>NZ_JBQEOA010000001.1:1632362-1656453 GCF_052044975.1 Chryseobacterium sp. 22458
AACACAAAAGAGCTTTGAAATCTCTGTTTTTCTTATGTACAAACATCTGTACAATGTGTATCATCTGCGAGAAATAAATAATAACTACATCATTTTAATGCGTTTAACCTTATGGCAGGCTGTACACTATTTCTGTCTTTCTTTTCTTCTGAGCTCCCGAAGCCTTACCGTCAGTTTTCTTCTTAAATCATTATGATAGGCCCTGTAGTTCTTAATACTCTGTTCAAGGTTTTTTTTATTAAGCAGATATTCTTCATACAAATGTCCCAATTCTGAAATCTGGGTAGTGACATCGGATGATCCGGCTTCAGGATCATTTACCGCTTCTATCAGCAGGCGGTAATATTCGATACGGCTGGTCAGGCTCGTGTGAAGTTTTGGCTCTATTCCCTGCATACTATTTATTTTTTTCTGATTATTTTTTGATAAAAAGATTGGTCTTTCATTTCAGGTTTTCCTCTTATCTTCCTTTTCCAACAACCATTGGAGGTACATCGCTCTGGAACAATATCCTGGTTTTTCCGGAAACCGCTGCATCATTGGCAGTTTTAAAATAATTGCCGTTCAGGACGGAGGAAATCAAGGTTTCATTGGGATCACCCAAAGGCAATAATGGAAGCTCATTATATTCATTTACAGAAACCTGTGGTACAATTCCGCTGCTGTACTCTCCGGCTCCATTAGCATTAAATACTTTATAAATAACAGGATGAATCTGCCATGGGATTTTTCTCGGCTTACGACGGTCTTCTACAACAAATCCGGCCATATCTTTTCCTAATGTCACATCCCCGATCTGAATAACCTGCATATAAGGTTTCAGATTATTGATGACGATTTCAGCCGCCGAAGCGGTACTGTTTGAAGTAAGAATATAGACTTTTTTTAATCCTAATGCATGAGTCCTTAGTGTATTGAAATCTATAGCTTTGGGCTCATAGGCAATCTGTTGGGAAAAAGTTCTTTTCACTTCACCACCGTTTTTATTTCCTTTAAAAATAATGAATGGAGAATTGGACGATATTCCTGAAGGGATCAGTGAACAAAGGGCAGCAGCAGCAGATACCGATCCTCCGTAGTTGTATCTTAGGTCCAGAATAAGCTCCTGTACTCCTGCAGCTTTAAACTCAGCAAATTTCTGACTGAGAACCGGCATCATTCCCTCCGGAAAGTCGTAGATATAAAGGTAGCCTGCCTTTTTACCGTTCTTTTCAAATATTTTAGATAAGGTAGACTGCGGGAAAGAAAGACCGTAATATACTTTAATGTCCTTTTCATCAGCCACCGTCCCGTTTTTCCAGCTTCCTATGGTAAGATCCAGAACAGTAAAATCTTTTATAGAGGCGGCAATAGTTTCTGCATTGGCTCCCGTCACGGCTTTTCCGTTGATTTTGGTAATGATTGTTCCCCGTTCCAGCCCGGCATTGAAAGCAGGAGAATTCTGAAGAACCAATTTTACTACGGTAACTATTTTCCCGTTCCCCAACTGAATCACGGTATAATCAAAACCATACATATTGCGCACAGAACGTGGATAGCTGGAAGAATCTTCTGTATTCACAATAAAAGAAAACCGGTCCTGTGGAGACAGAAGGCTTTTAAAAAAATCTTTTACAGGTAAATGATAATCCGGCTTGGCGGGCATCTGGTCTGCCCAATAGTAATATCTTCTCATACTATCCTGAACCCAGACATTAACAGATTCCGTACTTCCTTCCGGAAAAACAGGAATATTTTCATCATTACCGGTGCAGGAAATAAGGATGAAAAAAAGAGCTATACACTGAAGTTTAAAAAAATTCCTCATTCCTGATTATAAATATTCTGCAATATCAATATCTCCTTTTACAACCCATACTCCATTTTCTGATTTTTCCTGAAGTACGATCATATTGGCTCCCATACGCTGTTTTATTTTAACTTTAATGGGTTGGGACCCTGCATAAGGTTCTGTAGTTCCCGGTTTATATAATTCAAGGTATACCGGAGCCGTAATGCTGAAATTATTATAAATTTTAACAGATGTAAAACTTTCTTTTCCAATATTATCAAATTCTGCCAGCACTACCCCGTTTTCTCTTTTCAAGATCCCTTTTACATTTTTAAATGAAGATCCTGAATATTCTCCCAGATTAGGAAAAATAAATTCGAATCCTATTTTTCCCAGATTCACCTGTGGCTTTACAGCATCCGCCTGTAGAAAAATGCCGGGCAGGTTAAAGAAAAATATATTTTTATAATCCTCTACATTATCATAACTGATATTATATCCTGCTATTTCCGAACCTGTTTCATTATTATATACAGCAAGTTTGTTGGTTTCTCCCTGATCAAGAACAAACTGGAGTCTGGTTTCTATTTTATCGGTGTAGGAAGTCTTCCCGCCTATGGTTACAGGTTCGCCATTGAACCTCAGCTGAAGCACATCAGGCCTGGAATATCCTTTAATGGTTATTTCACCCGGTTTCTGAACAGCATCATATCTTTCCATCACGGTATTATCTGTGCATGAAAATAACAGGGTCAATAACAAAAGTGCAAAGATCTTATTCATCTTTTATTTATTTTAACTTAAAAAATATTGCCCCGCCCATTGTGCAGGGCAATATATAATTATAAAAAAACTAGTTGGATATGTTCTGGATAGCTTTACTCATCAGCTACCCATTATTGTATAATTTCATTTATTTCTAAAAAATCAGTTTTGAAGGGAAGAATTTTTATCTTTTAATAAAATTCAGGTGTTCCTTAATTTTTCCGTCAGTAACTTCTGTTACGTAAACTCCTTCAGGTAAATCTGCAATATGGATTGATCCGGTATATGGAACGGCAAAAACTTTCTGCCCTGCCCCGTTATAAATGGCTATCACAGTCTTGTTTTCTTTCAATGCAGGATTCAGTTTCAGGCGTAGGAAATCTTTCGCAGGGTTTTCTGCTATTTTAGTAAGAATTTCGTTCTTTTTTACATCCTTTGTGCTTAGGGTAAATGATGAAGCATAAATAGCCATTTCATCAATATTGATATTCTGAATATTGCTTCCCGCCGATTTTCTGTTAGACCAGATCCCGATGTAAATTTTCTTTCCCGCAAAAGCAGACAGATCCACAAGACTTTCTACAAACTGGGTAAGATCTGCAGGAAAAGGATTTTCAGTATATCCACCTTTGATTTTATAAGGATTAGGAAGATCATTTCCGTTCGCATCTACTGCAAGTGCCTGGAAATCTGCCAAGGAAGGAACAGGTTTCTGAGGAGTGCTTACGTAGATATAAAGGTCTCTGGCAACGGCTGCCTGACTTGCTCTTTGTCTTCCTACATAAGCTGCTAAAGTAACAGTTCCTGAAGCTGAAGACAGGTCAATCTCCGGAGAGGTGATCCAGTCGTTTTCCGTAGCAAAATTAGGAGCAGTACCTGAAGGCACCAGATTGATAGAATGGCGGATTGTTCCAGAAGTTCCATACGCCATTGCAGTACCGTTGTGGTAGATATTCTTCCCCTGAATCCATCCGTTTCCGTTGTTGTTCAGATCATGGAGCGTCCATCCCTGAAGGTCATCAGCTGTTTCAAAAGAATTGCTCCATACCAGCTCCTGTGCAAATACGGCCTGTGATACCAATGCAATAGATAATAAAAATAATTTTTTCATAATACTTATTATTAAGATTTTTGAAGAATAAAAGCAGGGAAAGACACAATGCTTTCCCTGTTTTTAGGTCTTATTCCTGAACTGAGAAGTCATATTTTGTCCAAGTTCCCTGGAAGTTTCCACAGTTTCTAGGAGAAACGTTCCAAGGTCCTTCGTTGAAGAACGGCTGGCTCATCCCCCATACTGAAGCAAGAGTACCTGTCAATAAGTTGGCTGCAGGAATTCCGGAAGTTCCGGTTCCCGTTACAGAAGTTCCGAATCCGTGTACAAAAATTGAGTTTAGGTTAGAAGCTGAAGAAAGCTCAGAACCTGTTCCTTCTACTTTGATTCCTACGGGATATCCTGTAACTACGGCATCGTTCAATGTCAATTTTCCGTGTCTTCTGATATGGATAGCATTTTCATAAGCAAGGCCTTGTCCTGCCAATCCGTTTTTAGCTCCGATGATGGTAAGGTTGTTGATCACAGGATTGGTAATCAATGATGTAGAAGTACCTCCGGCGTTGTTATCCAATTCGATACCGTTAGAATCAGGAGATCCTCCGCTCACGGTATGCGCTGATCTGTAGTCTGCTAAAGATAAAGCACAAGTAATGGTTCCTGTATATCCGTTATCAAAGTCGAAGTTATCATCTTCAGCTGCGAAAGAGATCAGGTTGGAAGCATTTACCGTACCTCCGAAGAATTCGAAAGAATCATCCTGACCGTAAGATACCTGGATATGATCTAAAGTTGTACCGTTACCTACACCTCCTAATGATAATGCATTCACTTCATTTCCTGAGTTGGCTCCTACGAAATCATAACCTGCAAACTCAATACGTACATACTTCATTGTTCCTGCATTGTGGGAAGGATTAGTTCCTCCGAAATAATAATCACTACCGCTTAAACCTTCGATTGTAGTGGTAGCAGGTACATTGGTAGGTGCATCCCCCAACAGGATCACTCCTCCGAAATCTCCCGGAGTAGCTGTTGTAAGATCATCACCATCCAGTAATCTATAACTTGTAAAAACAATTGGCTGAGATTCAGTTCCTGTAGCGTTGATCTTACCTGTTTTGGTAATAACAAGAATTCCTGAACCTTCTCCTATAGCATTAGGTTTTGCCTTGATAAAAGTTCCGGGCTGAATCGTAAGAGTTGCTCCGTTTTTCACGGCTACCGTACCATCAATTTCTATTACCCCGCTCCATGTTGTATCGGAAGTAATAGGACCGCTTACCTGCGTTACAGGAAGTGAAGAAGCTGTAAGGTATTCAGCTGAAGTAGGCTTCATTTCGAAAGGAGTAGAAGAATCTGCCAAATGATCGTTCTGACAAGCAGTAAGGGATAATGCAGCAACTGCAATTAAAGTTAATCTTTTCATTGTTATAATTTTTTGGTCTTCCCGGTTATTTATTTTTATGACCGGAAGTTTTTAATATTCAGAAATATCCGCCTCTATATTTCTGCGATTTGGTTTTTGTTTCACCCGGTATTTCATGAGGAGCTGATATCCGGTGTTCCCTTCTGTTCCGCTACTGCCCGGGAAAAGACAATAGCGTCCGGTTTCTGCTGATCCGGTACTGCTGTGCGCATCATCAGTATAGATCCGGCTCATGTTCAGGATTCCGAAACCTGTACATTTCTATATATCAAGAGCTCTTTTTATCTTATCTTTTTCAAAAGCAGAGAAGGTTCTGAACTTCTGAAAGTCCTATTCTACAATAGAAAAGTCATATTTCGTCCAGATTCCCTGGAAGTTTCCGCAGTTTCTGGGTGATATATTCCACGATCCTTCGTTATAGAATGGCTGTTTCATTCCAAACAATGCAGCTGCAGATCCTGTAAGCAGGTTGGCTGCAGGAATTCCTGCCGTTCCGGCTCCTGTAACAGCCGTTGAAAATCCATGGACCTGAATGCTATTGAAATCAGATGATGAAGAAAGTTGAGAACCTGTTCCTTCTACCCTGATTCCTGTAGGATAGCCTGTTACTACGGCATTATTTAATGTCAGCCTTCCATTTCTACGGATATGAATCCCGTTTTCGTATTTATTTCCCCAATTGCTGTATTTCACTCCAATTATCGTAAGATTATTGATCACAGCATGTGTCATCAAAGTTGTAGTTGTACCTGTAGAATTATTATCCAGCTCAATTCCGTTAGAATCCGGTACGATACCGCTCAGTGAATGGTATGAGTTGTAATCTGCCAAAGAAAGGGCGCAGGTGATCGTACCTGTGTATCCGTTATCAAAATCAAAATTATCGTCTTCGGCTGCTAAAGAGATCAGATTGGACGCATTAACTGTTCCTCCAAAAAATTCAAAAGAATCATCTTTGCTGTAAGAAACCTGAATATGGTCTAAAGTCGTTCCGTTCCCAACGCCACCTAATGACAGAGCATTCACTTCATTCCCTGAATTTCCGCCCAAATAGTCATAGCCCGCAAACTCAATGCGCACATACTTCATTATTCCTGCATTGTGAGAAGGATTGGAACCGCCGAAGTAGCGGTCACTATTCAGACTTAATCCCTCAATGGATGTTGTGGAAGGTACATTGGTAGGCGCATCACCCAACAGAATTACTCCGCCAAAATCACCGGGAGAAGGATAAGTATCTTCAGTTCCATCCAGTAGTTTATAGCTCGTGAAAATAATAGGCTGATTTTCCGTACCGGCTGCATTGATCTTTCCGGTTTTAGAAATAATCAGAATACCTGTAGCAGCTCCTGTTGTATTAGGTTTGGCTTTAATGTAAGTTCCCGGAAGAATCGTTAATGTTGCTCCGTTTTTCACCGTAATGATTCCGTCCATTTCAATCACCCCGCTCCATGTTGTATTGGAGGTAATATCTCCGCTTACCGGCGTTACCGGTAAAGATGAAACTGTAATATACTCTGAAGAAACAGGTTTTAAATCAAAAGATTCTGAAGAACCTGACAGCTGATCACTCTGGCAGCCTGTAAGTGATAGTCCGGTTATCGCAGTGAGGATTAATTTTTTCATTCTTAATGAGTTTATTGGTTTATGTATTAGTTTAATGAGCCATCAGAATGTATAGTTTACACTCAACCCGAATATTCTGCCGCTGTACGCACGGAACAGGATTTTATCAATATCCCTGTCGTATTTATTGGTAGCACCCGGCAGCAGTTCCATTGATTCCCTTACCGTGTCCAGATTACTTCCTGCATCTTTTTTACTGACATAGGAATTATAATTGTTGTAATATTCTTTAACCCTGTTAAAAAGATTTCTTACGTTCAGTTTCACTTCAAGGTTTCTGTTTCTAAGGAATTTATAGGAGATCTGTGCATCTGCCACCGCATAGGCTCTCTGTATTTCTTCTCCGTTGTAGGCATATCCTACTGTGATATACTGGTCCCCCTTCGCATTATATAAAAAGCTTACTCCCAGTCTCGAACCATCATACATTAACCCGACATTATAAGCATAAGGAGTCTGCCCGTAAAGAGGTCTTTCCACTTCATAGGTAGGATCATTTTCTCCGTTTTTTTCTTTATCTTTAAAAGCAATGACTTTGGTGTCATTATAGGTAAAGTTTCCGCTGACGAAAAGTTTTGAAAGAAAAGTATCCGGAGCTATAAAACCTAAGTTTTTTCTGACTTCCGCCTCAAGTCCTTTCAGTTTGGCATTTTTTGAATTTCCGTTGTAGAGATAAAGGTTTCCTTCGCTGGAAATGAATCCTTCCCGCTCAATAGGGTTATCTATATTTTTATAATACAATCCTGCTGAAAATATCTCCCCAAGCCCCGGGAACCATTCAAATTTAAAGTCATAATTATTGACCACGGATGATACCATCTCCGTATTAAAAATCTGCCCATTCGCAACAGGATCAAAATAAGGCAATCCGGTTCTTTCATTAAACTGAGGACGAATAACCGTTTTGTTGTAAGCCAGTCTCAGATTAATTTTGTTGGTGGGGCTATAGGTAAAATTGGCTGACGGCATCCATTGCCACGGTTTATCATCAAGCCCATAGCGGGTAAAATTCCTGGAGTCTTTAGAATCCATTTGCTGGGAAATCAGATCATACTGAAAATATTCAGCCCGTAATCCCCAGACTAACCTGAATTTATTTTTCCATCGGTTATCAAACATTACATACATCGCATGCTGCTCTACTTCCCCTTCATATTTACCATCTACAAATAAAGGTCTCGTCTCCCAGCCAATTCCTCCGGGTGCATAATGAGAGCCATCAAACCAATCGGCAAGAGCGCCATACATATGGAGAATTTTGGGATTCGGAACGGCTCTGCTTTCATCAACTCTCAGTAAAAATTTCTGCTGCTGATTGGTATTGGTTTTGGATGCTCCGGCATATCCTATCTTGATATCGTTTTTAAAGTTTTGTCTGTCGAAATTCCATTTGAAAGAGGCTCCGTAATTATAATCCGTTTCTTTGCTGGCAATGTATCCCCTGGCAAAATCACTCGAAGAATTGTTAACCTCATAATAGCTTAAAATTTCACTTCCCACAAAACTGTAGAGGTTCTTGTGCAATGTATAATCCTTAGTATCTGAAGAAACACCTGTTCTGGCTGCAAACCAGTTGATTTCCATATTACTGAACTTATGATTCCCTTCCAGCTTATTCTGCAGGAATGTCTGATATACAGGATAATCTGTATTTCCGGTAAAAGGTTTGTCTAAAGAAGGAATCTGTGACGGATCATTATTGGGAATAATACCGTGATAAAAATAATTATATGAGGCTTCTGCGTTGGAAGGCAGGCCGCTTCCTCCGGTGTATTCATCCCAACCTGTAATTTTCGTCAGTGTATTATCATAGATATGGGTATACGAGTTACGGAATGATATTCTTGTTTTATTCAGCTGAAAACCGAAGTTAAGCATTCCTGCAACTGTAGAATTATAATTGTAGGATGCCCCTTTGTTTTTAAAATTATAAAAAGGAATTTTTCCGTTGGCATCCGGCACCCCGGTCGTATCCAGCCAGTTTCCCCTTCCTGTATGATCTATATCAAGCTTATTCTGTTCGTTCCTGATGATAAATGCTCCTGCAAATCCCCATTTGTTATTATTTTGAAGAGCGTAGGTTCTTCCCAATGCAAGCTGCAGATTAGATCCCATATCTCCTCTTGTTTTATAAGTGGTGAAATTATCATTGGTAAACTGCCTGGACTGCTCGAAAAACCTGGGGTCAGTCTGCACAACAGCTTCAAGACCTTTTGGAAAATCCCTGGTTCCGTCATCATACCCGAAATAATCATATTTTCCCCGCTGGCGGGTCAGAAACTCTTTGAAAGCTGCCTGATCATTATAAGAAGTTCCCATGCTTACCGTTGTAAAATTTTCATTGGGAATATCTTTAGTTCTTACTTCCACATAACCTCCTGCAAAGTTCGCATTCATATCCGGAGTTGCAGATTTGCTCACCACAACACTTTCTACCATTGCCGTAGGAATGATATCAAAAGAGAAATTCTGATTATAGGTTTCAGTGCTGGGAAGATTTATGCCGTCCATGGCTGCCGTGTTCCAGCGTTCTCCCATAGATCTTACCACCACATATTTGTTATCAATGGTCGTAATTCCCGTTACTCTTTTCAAAGTTCCGCCTACGTCATTATCAGGGGTTTTGGCAATCTGTTCAGCTGAAATTCCGTCGCTCATCTGAGCTGCTTTTTTCTGTTGTGTCAATAATCCTGCCTGGGTATCTGCTTTGCGGGTTGCGGTAACTACCACTTCCTTGATGTCCGTGATTTTATCTGAAGCTCTGTTCAGTGCAAATGAAACCGTATTGGTTTCTTTATTCGTTACTATCAATTTTTCTACCCGAAGTGTATTGTATTTAGAAGCTTTTATCGTCAGGTTATACATTCCCGAAGGAAGATCTATTGAGAAATCACCGTTATTATCTGTTGCTGTAGTCCTTCCGGCAATATTTACCTCAGCTCCGGCAACAGGATTTCCCACTTCATCCACTATTTTTCCTGATATACGTCCATTGCCGGGTACAGAAGCTGCGGAACCCTCATATTTTATTGAAATAAGATCCCCATGTAAGCGGAATACTACGGGAAGTCCGTTGGTAATGTCTTTCAGACAGCTATTGATTGTGGAATTTTCACATTTTACCCCTTTTACCTTCAGCTCTTTGATATCTACCTTTGAATAGGCCAGTCTCATTCCTGTTTTTCCTGCAAACTCCTCCAGAACCTCAATTAACGGTCTGCTGGAAGAAACGGAAAACGAAACTTTCTGAACCAGCTCCTGTGCTTCTGCTGCAACAGTAAAAAATAAGGCTGCTATGGTAAAACCACATTTCAAACTTTTCATACGTAAGTGTTCTCTTTAGATTTAAGAATTATCTGATTATTATTTTTTATGATTTATTTCTTCAGGATGTAAATATTATCTTGCTTCTGTACTTCAAATCCCAGTATAAAGGCCAGGGATTCTATATTCTCTCCCACTGTTCCCCCGGTAAAATCTGCGGTGATCTTTTTATCTTCAGCATCTTTCGGATAATGAATTTTTGTGCTGTAGTTACCTTCCAGAACAGCAATTACTTCTTTTAAAGGAACATCATTGAAACTTAAGGAAAGGAGTTCGGGTGCTGATTTTCCGGAAAGCCTGTGAGGCTCAAATGAAACTACCGCATTGGTATGAGCAACTCCGAAATTGGTCCATTTCTGATTTGGTTTAAGGAAAGATACAGGTCCTCCGGCAGCAGACACCGCCACTTTACCTTCATAAAGATCTACCGCCTTTTTCTTCCCGGATTGGGAAATTTTAAATACCGTTCCCAATACTTTTGTACTGAAACCATCTGCCTGAACAATAAAAGGATGGATCTTTGATTTAGCTACTGAAAATAAAGCATCTCCTTTCAGACTAACCCTTCTGGTATCAGCCGGAAATGATTTTTCAACGGTAAGTTCTGAACCTGGTAATAGGGTGACTACAGATCCGTCTTCAAGATGAACAATCCTGTTCCCCGCACCGGCAAGGTAAACATCTGCCTTGATGTAAGTATTATAGGTAAAGAACCCTGCTAATGAGATCAGCAGAATGATAACCGCTGCAATTTTATAGGCATTCTTCTGAAATCTTCTGACAGGAATTATTTTTTCATCAGACCCAAAATAATGATTCAGCCCGGCCAATATCCTTTCTCTTGCTTCTGACATATGAACCGGGTCCAGATCTTTTTCTGCCCGGAGCTTCCATTGGTTTAAAATTTCATTTTCTTTTTCAGAGATCTTTTCCCCTGAAACTTCCCGTCTCCAAAGTCTGAAAACAAAGGTCTCTATATTTTTATAGGTAAAACGTTTCATAAAATATTTCATCGTATTCACAGATGCTTCTATGGATAAGACAGCGAAAATGAAAAACTTCCCCAGGCTATTCTTAACATTCTATTCATATTAAAGCCCGTTTCATTATTATTTTCAACCTTTTTTACATTTACTCAACATTAACTTCATATTCACGCTCTGTTTTCCAGAAATATTTAACCTTACCATAATTAAAGTTCACAAAAAGTTAATTTTCCTTTAGGTAATTTTGTTGCAGCAATATGAACCTAACAGACTCTACTTTATTAAAGAAAATAAAATCAGGCGACCGCCCTGCATTTATGCTTTTGTACGACCGTTACTGGGATAGTCTGTACCGTTTCGTTTTTATACGGACAAAGGATAAGGAAGTTTCTGAAGAACTGCTTCAGAATTTATGGATAAAAATCCTTGAAAATACAGATGCCATACAAACGGATGAATCAGAAAGTGCCAAAGGCTACCTGCTCCGCCACCTTCATTACCGGATTCTGGATTATTACAACAGTTATAAAAAAGCTCCGCCAACACTGAGCATTGACGAGTTTGATATGCCTGCAGAAACAGATATTTCCGATACTGAATATTTTGAAATCCTCGAAGAAAATGAAATCTCCGTTTTATTATCCATGATTGATGAAGTGGTTTCACGCCTTCCTTCTACAGAGCAGCAGGTATATGATATGAGAATCCGGCAGAATATGTCGGTCAATGAAACAGCAGAAGCTTTGGGAATCAGTAATAAAACCGTCAGCAACAAATTAAGCAAGGCTCTCGGAGAGATCCGTGAACAGCTGGCTCCGGACTATCAGTCATCTAAAAAACTGATCTCTATCCTGCTTTTGATGGAGCTATTGACAAAATACTGATTTTTCAGGATTATTTTGTCTTTGTTAAATTGACTTTTCCCTAAAGCACAGGCATTTTGGGAAGAAGCGGATAAAAATGAATGATTAGTATTTCAGCTGATCTTATACACACAGCGTTGCCCTCCGGAAATAATGTGATCTACTCTTTCAACTGTATATTCTTTTCCGATCAGAGACTGAAAATTGGAAAGCTCGGCACGGCAAAACCCCTGGCATTCTGTAGCAGCAGCGCAGATCGGGCAATGGTTTTCGATAAGGAAATATTCATTACCTTCTTTTTTCCATTCTGCCATATAGCCTTCTTTACTTCGGGCTTCTGCAAGTACTTCAAGGCGCTGCTCCAGATTTCTGGTTTTTGAAAGTGCTTTTTCATACCGGTCATGGGTATTTTTTTCACGATCGCTGATCAGGAGATCCAGTGCATTTTCACCCAGAAGATTTTTTACCGATTTCAGAAGCTGTACCGTCACTTCAGCATGAGTATCCGGAAACTGAGCGAGTCCTTTTTCTGTAAGAACATAGTAAGTAGATGGGCGGCCTACCCCTTCGCTCTTCACATTAGGCTGGATGAGACCTTCCTGGGCTAGATTCAGCAAATGCTTCCTCGCTCCTTCCTTGGTGATGGAAAGCTCTTCAGAAATAAGAAGTGAAGTTGCCTCCCCCCTCATCTTTAAAAACATCAGAATGCGGTCAGCCGCTGATTTCTTCATTTGACAATATTTTGGTTGTTTTATTTTTCAACAACAAATATAGTCATTTTCTATAATCTCAAAAAACAAATACTAAGAAACACATTTACAGCACTTTGCAACAGTTGAAATAAAAATAAATAAAACAACCAAAAAGTTGTTTTATTCAAATATATTATTACCTTTGTCACACAATAATCAAAAAAATAAACAGAATGAAACCATTTACACTACCTCAGCTTTCTTATGCTTATGATGCCCTGACTCCTTTTATTGATACGGAAACAATGACCATTCACCATCAGCGTCATCACCAGGCTTATGTAGATAATCTTAATGCTGCCTTGGCACAAACCAGTGAAACCAATCCGGATCTGGATTCATTATTACAGAGAATAAGTGAATATAGCCCGGCTGTCAGAAATAATGGTGGTGGCCACTATAACCATTCCTTATTCTGGGAAATTCTTTCTCCACAACCTAAACTGAAGCCTGAAGGCCAGCTTGATGATTCGATTACGGCCACTTTCGGAAGCCTGGACGAATTAAAGGCAGAAATGAAAAAAACAGGTCTGGCTCAGTTTGGCTCAGGATGGGTTTGGCTGTATGTAAAGTTCAACGGCTCACTGGCAGTAAGTTCTACTCCCAATCAGGACAACCCGATGATGGATGTTCTTTCAATGAACAGAGGTTTTCCAATCCTTGGAATTGATGTCTGGGAACACGCTTATTACCTGAATTATCAGAATAAGAGAGCAGATTATCTTGACGCCTTCTGGTCTGTACTGGATTGGTCTGCTGTAGAAAGAAAATATGAAGAAGCCCTTTCGAAAGTAAGGTAATCAAAATACTGACTGGAAAATTCAACGATCAATGGAAACTTTTATCAATAAAGCAAAAGCATCGGGTATCATTGCTTTTGATCTTTTAACCTATAAACCTACTACGGAAATTGTAGAACTGGATATCAAAGACCATCTTTTCATGGGAATGATTGTCAAGGAAAAAGAGTTTAAAGAATCAATTGCTGCTGTGGACTTTTCCATCTATGAAGGAAAAGCAGTGGGGATCGTATGTTCTACGGATGCCATTATTCCGCCATGGGCTTATATGTTCCTTATGGAAAAACTGTTTCCTTATGCTGTTTATACAGATCTGAACAATGCCCAAACAATACTGCTCGATCTATGGAAACGCCGTCTCATCTATTCAGACCTGAAGTGCTATAAGGATCAGAAAGTAGTGGTAAGGGCAAATGCAGATCATGATTCTGCCCTGTATTTATTGGCCACCGGGCTTTTGCAGCCTTTGGTAAAAAGCCTGATGTATGGTGAAATAGGTCTGCCAAAAGTAATTTTCAAAAAATAAAACAACATGAAAGCAATCCTGTTCAACGGATCACTGGAAAGAAGAAGTGAGTCTACTTCAGGGATTATTTCCAGCTATTTCTCAGATCGTCTGGAAGCACTGGGAATACAGACTGATATTTTTACCCTTGCGGATTCGGGAATCCCCCTGTTTGATGTCACACTTACCAAAACACCTTTAGCCGTAGAGCGCATGGCTCAGATGTTTACCAGTGCTGATCTTCACATCTGGCTGGCACCTCTATACCACGGGAGCATTCCGGGAGTGATGAAAAACTGCCTGGACTGGCTCGAAGTTACAGCTAACAGGTATGAGCCTTACCTGACAGACAAGACGGTGGGACTGATATGCTGGGCAGACGGCTTACAGGCTATGCAGGGCATTAATGCGATGGATGCTATAGCCAAGTCATTACGGGCATGGCCCCTCCCATTCAGTGTTCCTATCGTTCGGTCTGCATTATTTGACGGGAACGATAAAAAGGAAATTTCTCCGCTGTATATCAATAAGTTTGAAAAGCTTATCAGCATTGCAGCCTCAAAAAAAATAGAAAAAACGACTATAAATCATTTGTAACATGATAGAAACAGATATACTGATCATTGGTGCCGGCCCTGCAGGGTTATTCACGGTATTTGAAGCCGGCCTTCTCAAAATGCGATGCCATATTATAGATGCATTACCTCAGATGGGAGGCCAGTTATCAGAATTATATCCCAAGAAACCCATTTTCGATATTCCGGGATTTCCCAGTGTACTTGCCGGTGATCTGATTGATAATCTTTATGAACAGATCCGGCAGTTTGAACCGGGTTTTACTTTCAATGAAACAGCTGTGCATCTTCTGAAGCTGGAAGAAAACCTGTTTGAGGTGATCACGGATAAAGGAACAAGACATAGGGCCAAGGCTGTTATTATTGCCGGAGGACTGGGAAGCTTTGAACCTAAAAAACCTCTCATTGAAAATATTTCTGATTTTGAGGAAAAGGGTGTCAGTTATTTCGTTAAGCGTCCGGAAGATTATGCAGGGAAACATATTGTCATTGCCGGAGGTGGTGATTCTGCCCTGGACTGGTCTATTCATCTTGCTGAAATAGCTTCTTCACTTACTCTGATTCACAGACGGAATGAATTCAGAGGAGCTTTAGATTCGGTGGAAAAAGTGAAAAAATTGAAACATGAAGGAAAGATTAATCTGATGACACCTGCTGAAGTTATCGGACTTGAAGGAAATGGTATTTTACAAAGAATCATTGTAGAAAAGGAAGGCATTCTTCAGACGATAGAAACGGATCATTTCATCCCTCTGTTCGGATTGGTACCTAAACTTGGACCTTTGACGGATTGGGGACTGGAACTGGAAAAGAATGCCATAAAGGTAGACAACAGCACTGATTTTCAAACCAATATCCCAGGTGTTTATGCTGTGGGTGACATCAATACCTATCCTTATAAAATGAAACTGATCCTTTGTGGTTTTCACGAAGCATCCATTGCCTGTCAGAGCATTTATCAGCGTCTTAACCCCAACAAAAAGTTTGTTTTGAAATATACTACAGTAAGCGGAATTGAAGGTTTTGACGGAACTAAAAAACAGGCAGAAAAACAAGTAGTAGCGACGATTGACTGATGCCATGGAGAATGAAATTACAATTAACGTAACGGATCAGGATGGTAATCAGCATACCCTGATCTGCCCTCTGGAGATGGGACTTACCTTAAAAGACATCTGTAAAGCCTACGATCTGCCTATGGAAGCAATGTGCGGCGGAATGGCAATGTGCGCTACCTGCCACTGCTATATCCTTGATGGAGAAACAACGTTGCCTGAAAAGGGTGATATTGAAGAAGCACTTCTCTCCGAACTTTTCAACTCCGGGGAAAACAGCAGATTAGCCTGTCAGATTCATCTTACCGCTCAAATGGACGGACTTTCTGTAAAGATCGCAGCAGATTAACAGATTCAAGATACAAGTTTGCACAGTTTATGATGTATATAAATTGTTGAAACTGTTTTAATTAAGTTTAGCAGGGATTTCTAAAGCAGTACATGCTGAAGAAATCCCTTTTACAAGCTCTTAAAAATAAATAATATGGCTATAAAAATAACCGATGACTGCATCAACTGCGGAGCCTGCGAACCCGAATGCCCCAATTCAGCCATTTATGAAGGTGCTATCGACTGGCGTTGGCAGGACAAAACGAAACTCTCGGGAAGCATCACTTTTCCGGATGGCACAACGGCTGATGCCGATGCTTATAATCAGGCTGTTTCAGATGAAGTTTATTATATTGTGTCCGGAAAATGTACTGAGTGCAAAGGCTTTCATGAAGAGCCGCAATGTAAAGCCGTATGTCCTGTAGACTGCTGTATCGACGATCCTGACCACCAGGAAACGGAGGAAGTATTACTGAACAGACAAAAATTCATGCATGGGACGTGACTTTTGATTGGCAATACTCTATAAATTTTCATTAAAACAGAAAATTACAGAATTGTTAAAAGCTTTAATATTATATTTAAATTTCCATTTTTGATACTTAAAATATCAATTCAGGCCGGCTAAAGCCGGCCTGAATTGTGTCTATTTTTATAGTTTCATCCCTGTTTCCGTTTAATCTCATCATATATTTTTTGAGTAAACGGGGTATCGATATGAAGTTCTGCTCCATATTTCAATACTGCTCCTGCAAATAATTCCAGCTCATTCTCTTTTTTTCCGGAATGAATATCGAGCTGCAAAGAAGTGGGGGTATCAAAAGGAAAAGCAGAAGCTTTCTCAAATGTCTTTTCTATAATATCTTCCGGCAGGTGAATTTCTTTTTGGGCTGCGATCTGTTTAATCTCTTTCATAATTTCTGTCGCTTCATATTTCTGTTCTTCATCAGTACATACTTTGCCGATTGACGAATTATGTTTTGCAGTCACCAGTCCGAAGCTGGCAATGAAAATGAATTTGGTCCAGATATCCGATAATGAATTGTCCTTAAAATCAAAATCAATCTTACTTTCTTCAAGCAGGTTTATGATCCATTTCACCTCTGCAGAAAAGTGTTCAGGGTCTTTTCCTGCAATGATCTTGCCTGCTTTTCCCTTATGTTCCACCGTTCCTCTTTCCTTAATATGGGAAGCTACATACAGACAGGTAGGTAAAATAATATGATCAGGAATGATCTTCCGGATCCTGTCATAGATATCTGCTCCGTTCATCATCGGAAGCAGTACAGTATCTTTATTGATCACCGGTAACAGCTGCCTGCATACATTTTCAAGATCATATTCCTTTACACATATAAGGATCAGATCAGGGTTTTTAACAGCCTGAATGTTTTCCTCAATAGCATCAGGATGTGTTGTGTGATCAGCATGTTCAGGAGATAAAAGTACCAGTCCGTTTTCTTTTACTTTCTCATAAGTTATTCCTCTTGCTACAAAAGTAATTTTATATTTTCCGGAGGTTTCATTCGCCTGATTTATTTTAAATCCAAAATATCCGCCTACCCCTCCCAATCCGATAACCACAATATGTTTTTTGTTCATGAAAATTATTTTTGACAAAGATGCAGGACAAATTTTGATCCATCACTTGACAAATGAAAAGAAATGAGATTTTGTACTGCAAACCGGAAAAGAGAGTACAAAAGTATATTAGATATCCATCAAATTTAAAATAATGCAATTTTATTTTTAATAGTGGTTATATCGTTAATTAATTCATTAAAAGCTTATTTTCGATCTAAAAAGCCAAGCTGGTCAGCCAGAATTAAATCAGCAGAAGGATGATACTGGAAATATTCACATACTTTTAAAATAGCATCACTGGCTAATGTCATGCTAGCACTAACAAGTTCCGCTTGATTATATTCTTCATTGATGACAATATCATTTGCTTTTGTTCTTCGCTTTCTAGCAAAAGGTATTCTTTCGCCGTCGTCAAGATGTAGTTCCCTATCTGCCATGTTACGATATGCAATAGATACACGAGCCCCTTTTTTATATAGCCCTTGTATCGCAAGCCTTTTAATGAACTCAAACAGCTGAGTCAATGGATGTAACAGACTGGTATAAAAGAAAAAATGTGAACCACTCAGAAATGTTTTAGCAAAACCGCCCCGTAGGATATCTCCTTCCATCCAATCTTCTACAAGTGCATTGATCATATAATAATGCTCAGATAAATGCATACGCCAGATTTCTTTTCTTGCACCATTATCAGATGTACCTTGATAACAATTTTCTGCAACATCTACGCTACCTTCAAAATTATTCCTTGGTATAAAAGGAAAGTTCCAGAAAAGCTTTACCTGCGCTTTTTCTACAGCTTCTAAACAAGAGAAGAGTGAGGGCAAGCTACTTTTTACAATAGGTGTAATACTAATTTCCAAATAACCCTTTTTTTTGATTTTTTCAACAATAGACATTTTACTTAAAGCTGTTATTTCTTTTTTATAAAATTCATGATCGTTGTCGGGTACTATAAAACCAAAACTCTGCCTGCGCTGCATCAGTCGGACTGCAGCCAGTTCTATAATGTCACGCAAGTCGTTTACGTTCGATACTGCTGCACTTTCCACCCTACGATTAGTATTTCTGTAATAGATGGTACTGGCTCTTAATTCTTTGTCCAGATCTCTTTTACAGATAGTAGGCGTTTCACGGAAAGAATAGACTTTTATAACAACATATTTTAGCCCATTTACATCTTCCACAATATGAACATCAAAGTCAACCATTGGGTCAGCATACTTGCCCACCTGATCTTTCATCTCATCTAAAATAAAGGTATTGCAATGTTGCGACTCAACTCCCTTCCTAACAAAGGAATTATCTACCTCTTCCACACCGATAACAATATGACCGCCATCCGGTAGGTTCGACATCGCTAATATATCTCTTGTTAATTTTTTTACATCCCAAAAGCAAGCTGCTTTAAAGTCTAGACTTGGATGCTCTTTTCGGCCTTCCAATAAATGCTCTAATTCTTCAGTTTTCATAGACAGTTTAAAATTTAATTAAAAGTAATAATTTAACCTGTTATACATTTTAAATAACGCTAATTTTAATTTTATTTATGTTTTTATGAAAAATCAATTTAGGATTATGATGGTTGTAAAAATCTGAATCGCTTCTCTCCTCCAGCTTCCTGTTTCGGCCTATTTGATTTCTCTCCTTATCCTGCTCAGTGAGCTGTCTTTGATCCCCAGATATGACGCAATAATCTTCAAAGGAACATGTTGAAAGATATCCGGATCTTTCTTCATCAGATTGGAGTACCTTGTTGATGCTTTCTGGCTCGCCATTTCAATCAGTCTGTCATGAATATTGTAGTAATTCAGAACAAAAAGAAGTCTGCTGAACTCCCTGAATTCAGGAATATTATGGAAATTATACTGCACATTCTCCAATCCGGTTGCCCAAAATGTACAGTCGGTAACTGTTTGGTAAATTTCTCTGGTTGGCTGCTGTCTGAAAAAGGATAGAAAATCATTCACAAAACAGGGTGCAGCATAAATGTTGGTAGTAATTTCTTCGTTATCTTCATTCAATAGATAAGATCTCACATATCCTTTTTCCAGGAAGAAAGTTTTGGTGCTGATGGTATCTTTATCCAGTAAAACAGCATTTGCTTTTAAATCAAAATGGCTGAAAGTTTCTGTAATCTGTTCCACCACTTCATCTTTGATACTGAATAAGGAATGAAAATAATTGTTGATCGATGATTTATTCATGAAATACTGCAATAATACAGGCTAAAATAGGAATAATTCTAAGAAAATGTTTACCTATTTTAGTTCAAATTCAACCCTGTCAGTCTTTTTATTTTTTCCAAACCTTAACAGTTTTACGGCCTTTGTTGCTGTAAAAGCCGTCAGATACATTTCGATCAAAAAGCTCCTATTTGTTCAATCTCTCCGGCTATTTCTTACAGGAAGCTATTTCCTCTTATTAAAACAACATGGGCAAAGGCCAGCAACAGCCATAAAAGATTCACTTGAAACGGGAAAGGATGCATTCTGAAAGCTCTGATAACAGTGCTGGAATTTTTCAACAGTCATCTGCAGTCATGATAAAAAAAGGCTGTCCCCATAGCAGAGACAGCGACTTTTTCCCTCTTAAGTAATTTTTTTTCTCTCCATTAGATCCTGATTCGGAGATTCATTTGTGTTATACATTTACTGATTAATTAAAAAAATCAGTTCAGTAACTATTTTGTATTAAAAATCTACTGCAAAACTATATTTTAAATTCAAAAAAACATAAAAACAGCCTACTACACATATACAACATTCGAATAAACATCTGATAAACAGAAAATTGTAAATCAATCTGTTTTTTAAATCAATTTTAAGATAAAAACAAAGACATAGAAAAAACAATAAAATACATAAGAAAAAACAGAAAATTCTGATCTTGAATGGACTGTAAAAAGTTTATCATGATGATCAGATTTCTGCAAAAAATGAATTTATCATTTATACAATTACTGGTTTGTACAAATTCGTCACTATATTTCACCCAAACAAACAAAACCCTAATTATCAAACATTTACATCATTATTTTTCATCTGTAGTATTTGTGTAGTATAGCTTTTTTTTCTTATTTGGTTAAAATTTTTCAAATTTGAGTACGAGACCACTTAAAAAAATACAGGTGGTGAAAAGAGAATATTTCGAGTGCTGTCTGACCTGATGAATCAGACAGTTTTTTTTTGTCCCAAAGCATCGAAAAAATCATAGATATCAATTTCTCCGGGAATATTCAATTTTTTTCTGATTCTGTATTTTTTTTGCTGAACGGTTCTGTGCTGAACCAAAGTATAACTTGCAATCTCCTTGGAGGTAAAGTGAAGTTTAAGCATGGCACAAAAAACGAGTTCGGAGTTTTCCAGACCGGAATTGATTGTGAGAAGTTTATCGATAAAGCCTGGGTAGCCTTCTTTAAAACGGTTCAGAAAGTCAGGATCATTGCTTCTTCCCAACTCCATGATTTCGTCCTGCTTATTATCATTTATACGGGTTTTCAGCTGCTCTGCTTCAAGTTTAAGGTCTTTTTTTCTTTTTCTGAGCAGGCTTATTACTCTCCAGGCATATATTCCTAATAATGAAAGCCCCGCTATTGAGAAAAGAATCACCCATTGTAAATTGCTTTTATGCTTTTCTGTATTTTCCTCAGTAAGGGTAATAAAGGATTCCATATCCTGATTAATTGTTGCCAGTAAAGCTGTATTGGTCTTACTTTTTGCTTCTGTATATGCATTGAGGTAAAAGTACGCTTTTTCCTTATTTCCGGTTATGTTATACAGAGTTCTGAGATCATTATAGATATATTTGGTATATTGAGAAAAGATACGCCGGGTTTTCTTATCAATCTCCAGAGCCCGTAAGAATTCTTTTTCTGCATTCTCAGGCTCTCCGTAGGTAAGATAATATTCTCCCATAATGGTGTGTATATTGAGAGTAATGGCATCCTCCCGCTTTGTCAGATTCATTTGCTTATAAGCCCTGTTAATATATTTATACGCAGAATCTTTATTTTTATGCATGTATACATAATCACTTATAGCACAATCAGCAATGCCGGTATTATCAAATTTTCTTGCTTTATTAAAGTATTCCAGGGCTTTTTTATATTGTTCTTTCTGTATATAATATTCGCCTTGTCTGATATACACATTATAAAGCACCTTATTTTTTAGCGGGGACCCTGTAGCCTTTTCAATGCAGCTCAGTGCTGTATTATTATATTCAAGTGCTTTGTCTTTTCTTCCCAGCTCATTATTAAGCCGACCGTAGTTATTATAAAATATAGCCTTATGGATGTTATTTTCCGAGTCTTTCAATATTTTCTCTGCATTATCAAAAAGTATTTTTGATTTCTGATAATTTTCCAGTGAGATATTTATCTGTGCCAGATTGATATAGCATAACGCTTTACCGTCCTCATACCCTGCCTGCTCTGCTTTTTTATAATATTGTTTGTTAAGACTGACCAATGAATCATATTCTCCTGAAAGCCGGAGCCTTTCATTTTCCGTCATCAGTGGAATATCAAAGTTTTTTTCACGTTCCTTCTGAGAATGAGAGTGGCATGAAGCTAAAGCAACAAGTAAAACCAAAAGAAAAATACGTATCATATACTTCTTTAATTTAAGCTGAAATTCCTGTATAAATTATGATAAAAGAATAACTTTATAAAGTGATTAATATTATATTTTCTTTAATTATTTATGATATTTTTTGAAAAACCATGCAATATATAGCATTTAAAAAATAGAATCTTGTATATTTCACCCCTTTATATTTTCGAAAAAATCGTAAATATCTGTTTCACCGGAGATATTGAGCCTTTTTCTGATTCTGTATTTTTTTTGCTGAACAGATTTGTGTTGTACAAAAGTATAATCCGCAATTTCTTTAGATGAAAAACGCAGTTTCAACATGGCACAGAAAGCCAGTTCAGAATTTTCAAGATCAGGATTGATTTTTAAGAGTGTACTCACAAAATCCGGATATAATTCTTTGAATTTCAATAAAAAAGCTGAATCATTCTTTTTTGCTAATTCAATGACTTCTTCAAGCTGTTTGGTATATACATGATTTTTAAGCTCATCGGTCTCCATCTTCAGCTTTATTTTTTTCTGCTTCATATCATTGACTACTTTTCTGACATATACTCCTGAAACTGTAAGTACGGTAATGGATAAAGCTATAAATAAAGGCAGCTCATTTTTATGCCAGTCGGATTCTTTTTGAACATCAGAAATAAAATTTTCCGTAGCCTTATTCATTGAAGCCATACGGGCAGCATTAATCCTCCCTTCTTCTTCCATATACAGTTTTAAATAATGGTATGCTTTACCCCCATCATTTTTTTTCTTGTAAAGTTCTGCCAAAGCCTTATAGACTCCGTTAATATGAGTAGAATAGGTACGTCTTGTTTTTATATTGATCTCAAGCGCTTTCTTCAGGGCTTCTTCGGCTTTGACGTTATTGTTGACCTCGTTATAATAATAGCCCATGGTAAAATATACCCAGAGGGATTCTACATCACTTGTTTTCTGACTGAGCATTTTCTGATCTGCTCTTGCTACATATATCCCCGCAGAATCCGGCTGACGGGTGTACAAATAATACTGGGCAACCATACAATTGCTGTATGCTGAATTTTCCAGTGCATTACCTTTAAGAAAACATTTCAGGGAGGTTCCCCGCCATCCTTTTTTAGCATAATAAATCCCTCGGTTGATATATAGTCTGGAATATAACTTTGTTTTCAGTGCAGAACTATTTGCCTTCTTTAAATAATAAAATGCTTTATTGTCACATGCTATCGCTTTATCATACAATTCAAGATGAGAATAATACAAGCCGTAATCATTATAGAACAGTGCCTTATGATACATATTCCCGGAGTTTTCCAGATGTTTTTCCGCCTTGTTGAAAAAGAACAGTGCTTTTTCATAATTTCCGGCAGAAACATTGACATCTGCTATATTGAGATAGCAAAGCCCTTTTCCTGCCTGATAGTTCATCTTTGCAGCTTTCTTAAGATATTCTATATTAAAATGGATAAGTGCTTCATATTCACCGGAAAGATGAAGTTCTGAATTCCGGTTGAGCAGAGAGGTATCAAAATGGTCTCTCTCCTTTTCACCGGGGCTTTTGCTGCACGAAATCATAAACAGCAGCAGCCCTGTAAAAATTGAGATGAAGATGGCTTTAGCCATGATCTCCGGATATGTTTTATAATTTTTAATACGGTCAGGTTTTGAATTGCTTATCATTTTGCCAGTATATAAGCGTAAACATTAAATACTGATTGTTTTTTTTACATTCTTTGTTATAAATATACATAATTTCAATAAAAAAACAGGACGTTTTTACCAAATATTGACACCTGCAAAACTCTTTCTTTAATGAAATAATAAGGTAAGAAAAACCTGACAAAGCTGATTCAGAACCTTTTGGACCGGTACAATTGATATTTACTATTGATAAATCATAGTTTTTTTTGATAAAATGCCTGACAGGTAAGGCTCATCTTTAGATCTGATCCAAAATTTATGAGGAAATATGTATATAAAATAAAAAAGAACTACTGTCTGAGTAGTTCTTTTTGTTGTGACCCGGCTGGGATTCGAACCCAGGACCCATACATTAAAAGTGTATTGCTCTACCAGCTGAGCTACCGAGTCG
>NZ_JBQEOA010000002.1:0-751461 GCF_052044975.1 Chryseobacterium sp. 22458
ATGTATCCTCAGAGAATCTTTCGCCATTTACTTTACAACAGGTATAGATCCAGGTTTTGGCTAAAGCCTATGGAATTTATTCTTTTGGATGAGAACGGGCTAAAGCCCGTCCCTATTGAATGAGGTGTGGTTACTTATATTGCTATCCCTTACTTTCTTTTATCCAGATTTAGATTCTGTTCTTGTTCTTATCTGTTATATTCTCATTTTCCAGAATGATATGCTGTTTTTTATAATCTACTACAGATAACACAGGTTTTTAACAGATAAAATGTCTTCTATGGGATGACAAAAGGTGTGGTGATAGCCTGGTCAAATGAAAAGTGAGTGGATATGCGTACGCCAATGATAAAAGGGATAGTGAATGATATTTAGATTACTTTCATCTTCTGATATCATTTATAATTTTACCACTGATTACAGAATATGGGTTATGTGATATCAGTTTTTGCATTTAAAAATCTTTATTTTTCTCATCATCACATTTAATTTATTTATTATCTGTTAAGTTAACTGTCATTATATCAATGGTATCTGTATTATATTCTTTATTTGTTGTCAATATGATATTAAATACTGTTAAAATATTATATTTGCGTTAAATCATTGAATATATATGAATAAATTAATAATTAAGATTGGGCTTCTCCCATCTTTATTTGTAGGCTTGAATGGTTTGTATGGACAAAATACAGATTCTACGAAGGCCGCAAAAATTGATGAGATTGTAGTAACAGCTTATGGTGCTAAAAAGGAGAAGAAGACATTGGGATACTCTTTCCAGGATGTGAAAGGCCAAACATTGGTAGATGCAAAAGAAACGAATGTAACAAATGCTTTGGCGGGCAAGGTAGCCGGACTTCAGGTGGTAAAGGGAGGTTTTGGACCGGCTTCTTCATCTAAGATAAATCTTAGAGGGTTTAATTCGCTTAAAGGGGATAATCAACCTCTTATTGTAGTAGATGGAGTGCCTTTGAGTAACAGTGCAGGGTCAAAAGCGAAACAAAATGACGGATATTATAATAATGATTTCTGGAACCCTGACTTAGATATGGGAAATGGATTGGCAGATATTAATGCAGAGGATATAGAAAGTATTTCAGTACTTAAAGGTGGAGCTGCTTCCGCTTTATACGGATCAAGAGGAGGAAACGGAGTTATTTTAATTACTACCAAGACCGGAAAAAGAAAAGGAGGATTAGGAATTACCTACTCTACAAGTTTAGGCTTCGAAACTATTTTTATGAAACCTGATATGCAGGATAGTTTCGGATTAGGATTAAATGGTACCGTCAACCCTGCAAATAGCGATAATACAACTTCCTGGGGACCTGCTTTTGAGGGATCTGATATGAAGCGGTATGATAATCTGAAAAATTTCTTTAAAACAGGAATTAACTCACAACATACTTTAAGTTTTCAGGAAAATTTGGGAGAAGGTACCAGCCTGTACACTTCAGCCAACTATTTAAATGATAACAGCCAGATTCCAAACTCTAAATTTGAGCGATTTAATTTTATGGCCAAGATGAACTCTAATTTTGGAGCCAATAAAAGATGGACCTCTGAAGTCAAAGCTCAATATATAAGCACAAAGGCCAAAAACAGACCTTCGGGAGGTAAAGGAGACGGTAATTACTATCCTAATATTCTTCTCATGCCTCAAAATATTGATATAAGAGATTACCAACAAGGACAGATGCAGAATAATGTGCAGTCGCGTTGGATAACTCCTAACGGGATTAATCCTTACTGGTCAGCTTATAATGGTCTTAATGCTGATAAAAAAGACCGTTTCTTATTAAACGGATATCTTAAATATCAATTCAATGATTGGTTGAGCGGAGATGTCAGACTGGGAACAGATTTTTATGCACTGAATGCAGATGCAAGAGTATGGACAGGGTCTTCCCGTAGAAATGCATATGCAACCAGTGAGGAAAAGTTTTATGAGAATAACTATATTGCAAGTCTTACTGCTAAAAAAGATAATTTATTGGGAAAATGGGGCGGCTCAGTTTCTGTTTATGGTCAAATGATGGAAACCAGAACCAAAGCTCTTTATTTCAGTACCCAAAACCTGATCGTTCCGAATGTCTTCAGTGTGAATAATACCAGCGATATTGCAGGTATTGCAAATAATGAGATCGATTTCTGGAAGAAGATCAATTCAGTGTTTGCTTCTGCTGAGATTAATTACGATGGCTATTGGTTCATTAATGCGACTGCAAGAAATGACTGGTCTTCTACACTGGCTATTGAAAACAGATCTTATTTTTACCCTTCAGTCAGTACCTCTTTGGTTTTAACGGAAATGCTGAATAAACTGAATGGAAATACTTCGAAAATATTAACTTTTGCCAAGCTTCGTGCTGCTTATGCAATAACCGGAAATTCCTTGAATCCGTATGAACTGTACAATACTTATAAACTGGGTGCAGATCCAAATGGTGGTGCTATTCTTGGCAGGAAGAAAATCCTTTATAATTCGAATCTGCATGCGGAGAAACTTAAAACTTTTGAAGTAGGGGCAGATCTTAAATTTTTTAACAGGGTTTCTCTGGATGTAAGTTATTTCAAAAATACAGCAACAGATCAATTAATAGATTTACCTATGAATCCGCTTTCCGGGTATGAATATAGAAAAATAAGCTCAGGAGGACTTAGTAACAGTGGAATTGAAGTAGTTGTCAATACTGATATTGTTAAAAAAGAAAATTTTACATGGAATGTGAATGCCAATTTCTCTAAATTAAAAAGTGTAATTGACAGAATTGACGGAGAAGTTTTAAAATACCCTTTAGGAGGGTTTGATAATGTCGGCTTCTTTGCAGAAGTGGGGATGCCTTACGGATCTATTTACGGAACAAAATTTTTAAGAGTGGAAGATCCTAACAGTCCGCACTACGGAAAACTTATTGTAGGACAGAATGGCTTGCCTCAGGCTACTGCTGAACAGTATTATTTAGGAGATCAGACGCCAAGGGCTTTATTTGGATTCACCAATAGCTTTGTATATAAGAATTTTGGAATTTCTTTCCTTATTGACGGAAGAATCGGTGGGAAGTTTTATTCATCAACGCAATCAGCATTACAGAAAGCAGGGCTGGCAGCAGATACAGCTCCTGGCGGAAGAAGAGATAATTTTGTTCTCGATGCAGTAGTGCAGCAGAATGGAGCCTATACTGTCAATACAAAAGAAATCACACAACAGGATTATTGGGCAGCTGTAACGGCAGGGAACTTAGGTATTACAGAACAGAATATCTATGATGCTACCAATATCAGGCTGAGAAATATTCAACTGTCTTATAATTTTCCGAAAAGTATTTTTGAAAAATTAGCATTACAAAGTGCTAAGATTTCTTTTACAGCAAACAATGTATGGATGATCTACAGCAAAGCCAAAGGAATAGATCCTGAGTCTGTATTTGCTATCAATTCCAATGCTGTAGGGTTTGAAAACCTTTCATTTCCTACCACAAGATCGTATTTATTTTCCATTACATTAGGATTTTAACCTTAATAATAACATCATGAAAAAATATATTTTATCTCTCATTGCACTGGCGGCATTTAGTACATCTTGTAATGATTTTGAAGACATTAATAATGATCCGTTTTCAGTAGATATTAATAAAGCTGAACCTGAATATTTTTTAAATAATTCTATTCTGGGAGCACAGCAGGACCCCAATATTGCGGAACGTACTTTTGTTCTTTATTGGAAGACTGCAGCAAGACAACATCTGTCAACAGGAATTGCAGGTGGCTCCTATGACGATTCCTGGACTGTAGAGTATTGGAAAGGAATTTCCGAATGGTTGAATAATGCCAATGCTACTATTGAAATCGCCAATGAGAAGAAAGCTATAGGTCAGGGTAAGCCCCATTATGACAATCTCATCCAGACAGCCAGAATCTGGAGAGCTTATTTGATGAGTGAGTTTTCTGATAATTTTGGTCCACAGCCTATTCAGGCATTTAAAGGCGTTAATCCGGGGTTTAATTCAGAAAAAGAAGTGTATTATTTTATTTTGAGTGAGCTGAAAGATGCTGCTGCTAAAATGGATATCAGCCAGCCAGTTCCTTCAAACCCTAATGCAGTTGATATGGCTTATGGCTTTAAGTGGGGGCAATGGGTAAAGTATGCTAACTCCATGCGAATGAGAATTGCGATGAGAATTTCAGAAGTGGATCCGGCAAAGGCAAAATCAGAGTTTGAAGAGGCGGCCAATTCCAATATGCTGATTAGTACAAGTGATGATAATTTTAAAGTTAAAGAAGATAAAGGTTGGAATCCTTTGTCAGGAGTAATGTCCAGAGAATGGAATTCCCAGATCCTGTCTGCAACACTTAATAATATGTATATAGGCCTGGGAGGAATAAATTCTACGGAACAATTACCGGCAGCACAGCATACAGCAGTGAAGACTTCAGATTATATTGGAATAAAATATGATGAACAGTTCTCCACAATGACCAATGACCCAAGTGCAGGATATTGGTTAGATGGTTTACCTAACAAAATAGACCCAAGGGCCTATAAAACATTTTATATTCCAGGGGATTTTATAAATCCTATTTACTCTCTTTATCCAACCTACAACAATCAGGCTTCTACTAATAAGGGTGATCTTACCTTTGCCAATGGGTCTAAAATTACCATCAATACAGTAAATACCTGGAATGCGACCACAATAGGAAACTGGGGAGTAAAAGGACAAAGAAACGGACTGAGAACGGTGATCGGCTGTATGCCTGCTTTAGGAAAACAATACAGGGAGGGAACCAATTCCAGAATTTTCTTCGCAAGCTGGGAAACCTATTTCCTGATGGCTGAAGCTGCGCTGAAAGGATGGTCTGTTCCCATGAGTGATGAAGCTGCTTATAACAAAGGAATACAGGATAGTTTTGCATACAATGGAGTACCTCAGTTTTATGGGCAGTATATTGCTTCAACAGATTATAACAGGGACGGAACATCTGTTTCTTATTCTCATACGGCAGAACCTGGGACAAGCCATGTTATGAAATATAAAGACCCTGATTCAGGAAATCTGGTTTCGGTTGATATTAAATATCCGGTGAATACTATTTATAGGAACGGATCCGTGAAGAATGATAAATTAACGAAGATCATTACCCAAAAGTATCTGGCCAATATGCCATGGTTACCTCTAGAATCCTGGAGTGATCACAGAAGATTGGGACTGCCTTTTATGGAAAATCCTGCAATAGAAACACCATTGGTGAATCTACCTAATCTGAATTCAGGAAATTATATGACCAATTCTGTCCAGAACTTCCCTCAGAGATTAAGATATCCAAGCATTTTCAGAAATACAGATCAGACCGGCTATGACCAGGCCGTTCAGCTGTTGGGTGGTGCTGATGCAGTATTAACCCCTCTTTGGTGGGCGAAACATTAAATCTTAAGTATAAATAGATCCTTTTCAAATTTTGAAGAGGATTTATTTTTGATATTTGCTTGAAGAACTTTAAATCAATCATCTGCTGTCAATACGATCAGTTGGCGACCACGGTGAAAATGATCCGGGCACTGTAGGGGGCGGCCGGAATGGTAACAGAAACACCGGATAACTGTAAGATCAGGTTAATATCCGAGAAATTTGCAGTATTGCTTACTCCTAAAACACCTGCAAAATTTAAATTGAAAAAAGTAGTATCTGAAGCGGATTGTATAGGAATGAAGCTGTCTCCTCCACTGATGGTAGCTGTACAGAGAACGCACAGTCCTGAAATTGTACCTGTTGTTGTACCTGTTCTCTTTGCAGAAAGCCCTAAAGAACTGTTCCAGGCATTGGAAGTATAACGCATGGTCATCTTTGCTCCTTTTCCTGCAAGAACATTGAGGAAATTCCCGGATAATGTGGTGGATAATGTTATCGTTGTTGTCGGGATGGAAGCATTGCTATAAGTTCCTGCATAATTACTGCCGGCTTCGGTGATCGCAGGTATGCTGGCTGCCCAATCTCCGGAGACCGTTACCAGCTGTGCTTTAAGGCCGCAGCTTATGATTAAAAGCATCATAAATAGATATCTTTTTAAGTAATTTTTTCCGGGAAAGCGGCTGTTCATTTTCATGTTTCAGTTTTATTCTGTGATGGTATAGACTATTGTAACCGTTGTATTGGTCTGGGCTAATAAGTTGGCATAAGTGCCCGGAACCAGGGAAATTGTGAGGCGGTGCCCGTTATTAGCTCCATTGCCCGTATATGCTCCTCCGATTCCGCTTATGATTGTAACAGGGGTGGTAGTAAGGGTAACCTGTGCCGAAGGTGTTCCTAATGTACCTCCTCCTGCGCCGGAAGCTGCTGCTGCCTGAAGCCTGATATTTACTCCGGGGATGCCCGAATTAAGAATAGCAGCTGTGATTTTTCGTGGAAGCCCTCCGGCGGTAATTGCGGAAGTATAATTGATCCATTTTGAAGTATTGGGAGCCGGGTTACCGAGAGGATTTCCTGCCTCAGTAGGAGCGGTAAAGTTTAATGAAATATTTCCTGCGGGCTCTATATCCATTAAAGTTACAACAGGTAGCGTGAAGCTAACGGTGGACTGGGAGTACAATATACTGCACATCATCAATGATGCTGTTAATAATATGGAACGTGTGAGAATCATTTCTTGCCTTTTATTTCATTATATCCTACTTTCAGGGATTCTTGCTGATATTTGATTTCTAATTTCTGTTTGACGATCTGAATACTTAATTTTTTGGTCTCTGCAGGCTTCAGGGTAAACTCAAACTTATCCGTTGAAATCTTATACCGCTTATCAAGACCATTCCGGTAGACTTTCACGGTCCAGTCTCCGGGGCGCAGATACGTAAAATCAAAATCTTCCCCGATGAAACAGATCTTACGATAAGTCTGCTCATTGCTGACAGCTTCCAGAATGATACTTTCTTTTTTATTTTTACCCTTTTGAAGGGTTTGTGGTTCCGTTTCCGTTTCTATCATCCGGATATGCCCCTGTACATTTGCAGCGGCGGTTAATCCGAAATTATAGATGTTTTCTTTATCAGTGAGCACTAAAGCTACGGGAAAAGCTGAAGTCGGAATATCATTGATTTCTGTTGTTGAACGGTCTATTTCCAGAAAATAATTTCCCGGAGTCACATTTTTAAATGTGTAATTACCCTCTTTGTCTGTCACGGATAAATAGCTTCCAAGCATCAGCCTTACTCCCTCTGTTCTTTTGATCCCAAGATGATGGATATTTCCGGATAAGGAAACGTATTCGGCCACTTTCTGTACCGGAATATCAGGGCGCCAGGTATACCGCATTGAAAATATAAAATCTTTATTGCCTATCTCACCCCGTTGCAATGAATATCTGCCTGAGAGGTCCAGCTCATTTCCCGGAAATAACTGTTGGTGAAACAACAGCTCAAACAGGTTTCTGTCTTTAAAATACTCCTCAGGAATATAATTATTCTGATAAAAAATATTTAAGCTCGTCTTATCAGAAAACCTGCTGAAAATCCTGACTCCGTAATAAAATTGTTTTTGATTTTGCAGCTGGTACCGGGAGGTGATAGCAAAACTTCCGAATACATTAAAGGATGTTTTGAATTTTTCAAATGAAAGATTGGCAGAATAGAAGCTGGAATTGCCGCTGAATCCCGTCAGATAATTGTCTGTCTTTCCAATTTGTCCCTCAAGATTGATCTGGAATATTCCGATTTTCTGATTCAGGCTCATTCTGAAAAACCGTTCGTAATAATCAAATTGTCTGGGCTCCAGACGATCCTGATACTTCTGATAGCCATTATTTAACATGACAAATCCATTCGGCAGATACTTATACTGTACCCCATATTGTAAGTATTGCCTGTAAGGTGCTGCTAACAACAGAGTATCTCTTTCAAAATTTTTGGCATCCTGGGTATAGGTCGCCATTACACTGATTTTCTTTGATAGCCTGTACTGAATATTTCCGTTAAACGTATGGGTATTGGTAAAATAGCCGGCAAACATAGGGCTTGCTTTCATATACATCAAACTTCCGCTGAGCCTTTCTAAATTGACATCAGACTGAAGCATATATGCTGTTCCATCGGTAGCTTTGGTAGTGCTGTAAGCAAATTCCCCGGAGAGATTAATATTTTTTGAGATCTTGAATTTTCCCTTGGTATAAGGAAGGTGGGCATCAGAGTCTAATCTCGCATCACCATAATACATGTCTACCTTTCTCGGGGTTTTGTACAGATATCCGACAGAAATTTCTGATTCTTTACGGATCTTGAAGGTTGAGTAGAAATTCAATTCATCTTTAATATCACGGAAAAATCTGGGATGGTTATAAAAGCCACCCAGACTCACTTTATTGAAATCATACCGGATTTCTGCCCCCCGGCCATATCTCGCAAACTCAGTTAAATAAGAAGAAGAATAGGTTTTATCTCCAAGATGAATATAAAAGCGCTCCCTTTTATAATTGATGAAATACTCTTCGTATTGGGTAAACGTGTTGAATTCTATAGGATTACGGGTAACTGCATGGAACTCGATCTGATTTTTATTCTCCTGATCCAATGTCCCTTTACCATAGAGTTCCCCCTGAAAGCCATCATTATAAACCCCCATATTTTTCATTCCAATGAAAGATAATGAAGCTGCAATGGGTAACCTGTGATAAATATCGTTGTTGGCAGGTTTTACCGATATCACCTGGGTGCTTACATAGAGATTCTGATTTTCTTTGGGATTATCTTTTGAATATACCGAAAGGTTCAGGTTTTGAAATTCGTTCTGCTTAAGCTCAGCATTCGTTATTTTGTGTATTGTAATGACTTTGGATTCGTTTGGTCCCAAAGTAATGGATGCATCGTGATCAATGATCGCAGACTTACTTTCCAGAATAAGAGTTTCTGTTACGTTGCCGTTATTTTTTAAAAGAAACGAAGACCGGATGGTTTCTCCGGCTCTTGTAAATTCAGGAGAATCCAATACTGTCAATGAGAATTTTCTGTTTCCGGAGACTGTTACCGATACTTTTTTAGAAAAAGCAATTCCGGTATTGAGATCTGTAATATTCAACGTTACTGAATAGTCTCCCTGAGCTGTTTCCGCTGCAATACGTAAGGGAACCGGATATACAGAAGATTCATAAGGCGGAATCTGGAATTTTCCTTTTGCTAAAATAGGAGTGATATGAGGACTTGAGGTTGTAACTGAAATATCGTAGTTTTTGCTTTCCCCCGAGTTATTTTCTAATGTAAAAGGAACAGAAGTAGACATCCCAGGCATTAAGCTATCTTTTTTACTGATCAATCGTTCTGACTGCTGTTGAGAAAAAGCAGATACCGGGAATACTAACAGGATAATAAATAATGTCCAGGTTTTAATCATTTTTTACTTCTAGTTCCACATTGAGGGCAAAGGCATTGTCTTCTTCATCTGTGGCTATTATCGTAGCGGTATATTTATCCGGAGGTAGTTTACTGATATCAATAGGGAAAATTTTGGAAGTAGAAGGCAGCAGTCCCATGGTTAAACTGGAGTAAGCCCCTATTTTTTCTCCTGTTTTACGGTTGTAGATTTCAATGGAGGCCGTTGGTTTACAATAAAGATTTCCATGATTGGCAATGGCAATTTTTACAGTTTTTTTCCCTTCTTCCTTTTCTACTTTTACACTTTCGAATTTAAGTTCCGGTTTTGCTTTTTCCGTTTCAATGTCTGTAATGACCTGAATCGCATAGCGTATCACAGAAGTAATATTTACCCCTGGTTTATCATCACTTGGTTTTATATCATCTACAGGTTCCACGATGATCACACTCCAGTAGCTGCCGGGAGCTGTTACCTCATCAGGGACTGTGATTTCATACAATACCTCCGTTTTTTCTCTGGCCTTCAGGGTGACAAGATTTGTATTTAGTTTAATCCAGTTTCCATTGGTGCGTTGATTGGTCTGTAATGCTGTATAATTGATGGTCCCGTCAGCATGGTAATTAAAGTCCTGTAAAAATAATTTTACACTCTGGGGAGCATTGGCTGTATTTTCAATGACTACTTTTCCCTTGTAAACTTTTCCGTTTTCTATTTTATAGGAATGCGTAAGCCCGTTGAGAACCACAATACCGGCATGCAAAAATCCAAACTGCAACATAAAGGCGGTCAAAAGAAGAATACGCTTTATCATCATATAAAATTTAGCTTTAAATTATTAATAATACAAAAGCAGGAAGAAACTGCTTACCAATTTCTTCTTGTTTTTGAAATGCAGAATAGAATTGTATTAATTCTAGTTATCTGATATGGTATAAGTTACTGTAGCCGTTGTGGTTGCTGTAACCTGTAGATCTGCATAATTGGCAACTCCCCCGGGACCGCTTCCTGCTGCCAGGGCGTATGTAAGATTGTGCCCATTGTTGGCTCCATTGCCTGTATAAGCACTTCCTATACCGGAAATAATAGTCTGATCTGCGGCACTTAAAGTAAGCAACCCTGCCGGTGTACCTAATGTTCCTGCCCCGGCTCCTGTAGCTGCAGCCGCTGTTACATTAATGTCAATTCCGGGTATAAGGGCGTTTAGTTTTACCGTTACATTCCGGGTATCAGAACCGGATTTGATTGATGAATAGTTAAGCCATAAACTATTATTGGCCGGACTTGCAACAACAGGGTTTCCTGCTTCTGAAGGCGCCGTAAATCCAAGGGTAAGATTCTTTGTAGCCGAAGGTTCAATGTCTACCAAAGCAACTTTAGGTATAGAAATAGTGATCGTATGGTTATCTGTATTCGTATCCTGAGCACTTAGATTTCCGGATATTCCAGCTGCCAATAAAGACAAGGCAATCGTTAATTTTAGTTTTTTCATGATGCTGATAATTAGTTAAGTGAATATAATAAAATTAAGAATATTGTAAAAAAAATATAGTATAATTTTAATATTTGTGATGATTTGATTTACATAATACGATATATTTGATAATCATATAGTGAGTTATATGAAAAAATCCTGCACAAATGGGTGCAGGATTTTTTTTGAGTTATTGATTGGTTTTTCTATGCCCAGTGCGGATCCGAGACGGAAATTTTACCGGTTTCTATTCTCCCCGCAAAGTGCCACTGATGGTCGCCCGCAGTAATGTTAAAATCGTACCAGCCTTTGTTTTTATCCAGGTCAAAAGCTGTTTTTTTCTCAGAATTTTGTACAGATATTGTTGTTTTTGTTTTACCGTAAAGGTCTTCCAGTACTACAGAAATGTTTTTCTTCTTATTGTTTCTGATGATCAGCTCTACCTGATTTTTTGAAACAGTATTGATCAGAAGGATTTCTAGATCCGGATCAGAGCTGCCTTTAAACTTTCGGAAGAATCCGTTTGGTCCGAAAACTTCATAATCATAAACCCCGGAATGTACGGCATGAGACAGTTCCTGTTTTGAATACAAAGCATAAGAGAAATGATAATTATTCGTGTCGAACTGTGTTCTGTCGTAAACCAGTAGAGGAACACCGTTCTCTTTTAAATTAGTCATCTTTATACTTTTCCCTTCCAGATTGACATGAAAATTGTAAGGAAGCGCATGAGAAGGTTTCATGCCTCTTTCCTGGATCTCAAGTAAATTGTCTTTAAGCTCGTTTTCTGAATACCATTTCAGATCCGGTACAGGTTTGTTTCTGGCTGCATTGATGGTTCTGGCGTAATCCTTCTGGTTCAGATAGTCCATCTGTGGGGCTTTCACACTCGGACTGTTGAATGCTGAAGTCAGATCTCCGCAGATAGCCCTTCTCCAATCGCTGATATTGTCAACATGTACATCCTTGCTGAACTTTTTCATAATAAACTTTTCCAGAAACTGAAGCACAGAAGTGTGATCTGATACCTCAGAGTTCACAAACCCTCCTTTCGTCCATGGAGAAGCGATGATCATAGGAACCCTGTAGCCAAGACCTACCGTACCTTCAGTTTTTTCATAATCTTTCAGAGAAGGATCAGACATGTATTCCTGGGAACGGTCAACATATTCCACACCCTCTTTTCCGTTCATGTCTACAGGCTGGCCCGGATTTAAAGGGGGAGCGAAAGGGAGTACATGATCAAAATAACCGTCATTTTCATCATAGTTGATGATAAAAATTGTTTTCTTCCAGGTTTCCGGATCTTTGGTCAGGATATTTAAAACCTCTGAAATATACCAAGCTCCATACCATGGAGATCCCGGATGATCCGAAAAATGTTCGGGAGCGACAAGCCATGAAACCAATGGCAGCTTTTTTTCTTCCACATCTTTACGGAACTGAAACAGCACGTCTCCTTTAGGAACTACCAGTCTTTCCCCGTTTTCATCCTTTCCGGTTTCAAGGTTCCAGTAATCCGGATCACCGGAATTAGTAGTAAATGCTTTTTCATGAAGATTTTTCTCTTCCTTCGAAAGTTTTGAATAATTATCCGGATGGTATTTTACCTCATCATCTTTCAGCTCTGCAATCATGGCTTCCAGTCTTTCCTTCTGCTTAGGATTTTTTTCAATTTCCTTTTTCAGTCTTTCAATGAGGTTAGGGATATTCTGATGATATCCTTTAGAGAATTTAACATTGAACCTGGAAAACCATTCAATCGGGTTATCTGTAAAATTACTCAGCCAGGCTTCCTGTTCTCCGGACATTCCTTTAGGAAGGCTGATGTCATTCTGATAAATTCGCCATGAAACATTCTGCTCTTCTAAAATTTCCGGGAAGCTTTTCCATTTCGCCTGTCTGGCCTTATCATAATCAATATTTTCGTTGACAACGTTAGCTTTCACTTTTCCGTTTTGTTGTGCTCTCAAAGTTCCGGACCAAAGGAATAAACGGTTGGGAGTAGTTCCCGTAAGTGAAGAGCAGAAGTACTGGTCGAATATGGTAAAGGCATCTGCCAGCTGATAGTAAAAAGGAAGATCTTCACGGTTATAATATCCCAATGTAAGCGGAATATTTTTATACTCTTTATTTCCGGAAGCTTTTGCCTGAAGCCATTGATCATATTTTCCCTTATTCAGAGCGTTTTGCTGGTTTTCCCATGAATGGGGAAGGGAGCTCATCCACGTAGACTTGGTATTTCTCAGATCCAGACGGGCAGGAGCGGCATATTTCCCGGTATTATCCTTCTGAAAAAAAACGGAATGCCCATCCGGTTTTATAAAAGCTCTCTTATCTAAAAAACCACGGACTCCTTTAAGGGCCCCGAAAGCATGATCAAATGAGCGGTTTTCCTGCATAAGAATGACCACATGTTCTGCATCATAAAAAGTAGACCGGGCAGCCGGTTCAATAGCCAATGCTTTTAAAATAGAAGGGTGAAGAACACTTGAAGTTCCCAATCCTGCCAATAAAATGCTTGATTTTTCTAAAAATTCTCTTCTGTTCATGTTCAGTCGTAATAAGAAAGAAACCGCAAGTTAATAGGATTTTCCTGCGATTTCTTTGTTTATATAAAAAATAATCAGTTTTTCTATTGTAACCACCACGGTTTGGAATTGATATTGTCATTTCCTCCGTATTGGGCAGCAAGGGCAGCTTTTAAATTATTGCTGTTGTAGCTGTATTCCGATTGCGGATATCTGAACCTGAACGGAGCAGGAACTCCGGCTTTTAATGGGTAATTCGGATATCCGGTTCTTAAATAATCCTGATAAGAAGTCCATTGTGCCTGATGGAACATGGTCATATACTTTTGAGTCATGATCTGTTCCAGCTGGGTCTGCAATGGAGCCGCATCATTATAAACCACTAAAGGAGTTGTCAGATACTGGTTCACATCAAAACCAGTAAAATACTGTCCCGGATTTTTCACATAGGTCTGGTAAAAACTGAAACTGGCTTTGATAGCACTATCGTAATGTGTTTTGGCAGATCCGGAAATCCATCCTCTGGCGGCTGCTTCAGCAAGAATAAACTCAAGCTCTGAATAACTTAATACAGAAGAAGGCTCATTGGTAGGATCTTTATAGAAACGGTCGTTGACTTTGGAAATATTTTTTGCCGTAATCAGAGCGGCATTATCAGAATATGGGGAAGTAGGGTTTCCGCCATTGTATCCTGAAAAATCTGTAATAGGCTTTCCTGCTTCCTTCGCACCGGTAGTTTGGGCAGCAAAAGTAAATAAGCGGGGATCCTGTCTGTCTTTAAACAGGTTGATGAAGTAATCAGCCATATATAAACTTGATCCGTATCCGCTGTTGTTAAACATAGAATATCTGCTGTCTGCAGCATCTGCAAACTTCAGCTCTCCGTTATCGGCAATGGAGGTCATCAGAGGCTGACTTCCTGCAATAGATGCAAATTCCGCAGCAACAGTATAGCTTCCTACCGTAGTTTTTTTAGAAAGGGTGATTAAGATTTTCAGGCGGAAGGAATTGATCAGCTTTTTCCATTTCGAAGCATCTCCTTTGAAGATAATGTCTCCTTCAATTTTATCATTGGTATTGATCAGATCATTGGCTTCTTTCAGCTCAGATAAAATTCCGGCCATGATGGTTTCCTGGCTGTCATATTTAGGCTGGGTAATCCCGGATTCACCTTTTACGGCTTCTGAATAAGGAGCACTTCCCACTTTCAAACTGATATTGAAGAAATGATAAGCCCTTAAAAATTTACCAATCGCAACATAATTTTTATTATTGATCTTTTCAGCTTCCTGCATCATTTTTACCGTATTCAGAATCGCTTTTGTGTAGACCTCAAAAGAAGTATCATTCCACTTCATGTACTGATAGGTATTTTCTCCATCGGTACCGATTATCATTCTTGATGCATACATATTATCACCATTCACCTGGAAGGTTTCTTTTGATGCATAAGTCAAAAGATATTTGGGATCAATGCTTGCCTGGTCATTAGGGTTTTCATTGATCTTATCAAGATTAGACTCACAGGATGCCAATGACAGAAACCCGGCGGCAATTACCGTTCTTATGAATGCTTTTGCCGTTCTGCGATTGATTCCTTTTGTGTATATAGTATTTTTCATTGTATTGAAGTGCTTTTAATTAAAACTTAAGATTAAACCCTATCCCAAACCATCTGCTTGATGGATCCTGTATGTCATTCGTGATATCATCCGTTCTTCCTGACCTGATCTGGAAATCCGGATCCGAATAAAGGTTTTTCGATTTTTTCCACATGGCCAGGTTATAGGCAGAAATATTAGCTGTGAAGCCTTTTACCATTCCTTTAGGATTCAGTAATGAAGAGAAATCATATTCTAATGTTACAGACCTTAGTTTGATAAAAGTCCTGTCGAATACATTGGCAAATTCTTCACTTTCGTCCTGTGTTACCCTTGCCTGATACGGGTAGTTTTGCGCCCAGTCCTGGAAGCTTATGGCTTTGGTATGCGGTGTATAAAGACCTGTAGAAGGATTGTAATTAACTCCATCCGGTACAAAATAGTAAGTTCCCGGAGTTGCATATTCAAGATCCCTGTAGGCTACAGAATTAGGATGTTTTCCTCCCCACCACATTTTTTCTACGACCTGAGATCTCATGATACCGCCGATGCTTCCATCAATTCCGATATTCAGAGACAGCTTTTTATATTTGAAAGTGTTGTTGAAACCGAAAGTCCAGTCCGGGTTGAAATGTCCCAGATTGCTTGGTGTATTTGCTCTAGTCGGCATTCCTGATTTCGCATCCAGAATCACTTTGCCGTCCGGAGACTTCTGCCATGTGTAGTCATAATAGCTGTCCATTCTTTCACCCAGTTTGATATTCTTGTAATTCGGCATATTATTATAGATGGAAGTCAGCTTTTGCTCATATGTACTCCAGTTGATCAACGCTTTCCAGGTAAAGTCAGCCGTTTTTACAGGAACTAAACCAAGAGAGATTTCAAATCCTTTTGTCGTGTATTCGTTACCGTTTACATATTGTGAGGTAAAACCTGAAGATTCTGCACTTGGGAACTCCAGGATATTATTATAATCCAGGGTTCTGAAATAAGTGGCATCTAAAGTAATTCTGTTATTGAGAAATCCTGCACTTAGGCCCAGTTCATAAGATTTTGTCTGCTCTGGTTTCAGAGAATTTTCAACATTCAGAATGGTAGGGTAGTAAAATGTAGGGTTACCGTTGAAAGTGATTCCTTTATTATTCAGGTAATAATTTCTGATGGAATAAGGCTGGAAATCATAAGCCACTTTCGCCCATGAAGCAGAAACTTTTAAAAGGTTAACAGACTCCGGCAGTTTGACCAGGTTGGAAATCACGGCACTCACCGATGCTGAAGGATAAAAATAAGATCTGTTGGCTTTAGGAAGTGTGGAAGACCAGTCGTTACGTCCGGAAATATTGATGAAAAAGGCATTGTACAAGCCGATGTCAATCGTTGAATAGGCACTGTAAATCAACTTTTCTTTCAGGTAAGTATATTTTTTTAAAGCGCCGATTGAGTTTTCAAATGTATACACTTCCGGAATTTTCAACCCGTCTGTGGACGTTTCATTGATATTGTTTTTATAATAAAAGGTTGAACCTCCGGCATTGATGGCAATATCGAAATTCTCAGATATTTTCTTCTTATAGGTTGCCAGTACATCGTAGTTAAGGTTCCAGGTTTTATTATCTTTCAGAATATAGCCCCCGCTTCTCGGAGCACTGTAGTTGAAATAAGAGTACGGGCTCAAGGTTTCTCTTTTGATGTGGTTTTCAACAATTGATATTTTACCTTTTACGGAGAAATCTTTTGTAGCTTTATATTCTAATCCGGTCTGAGCATTGATAATGTTGGTCCTGTTCTGGTTTTTATAATATTCAGCTCCGAACCATGGGTTATTGTACCAGGCATAGTTCCAGTTGGCCTGAGACCTTCCTTCTTTTCCGGGAACCCACATATGGTTTTTCAGTGCTCTTCCGTCTACATCCCCTCCCATCCAGATCAGGATCGTGTACATATGTCCGCTCGGATTATAATCATAGTTGGGAATATTCGGTGTGAAAGCCTGGTTGTAATTGAATTTCGTATCAAAGATCAATTTCTCTCCGAGATGATTTTCAGAGGCGAAGTTGATGCCGTACTTCTGAAGGTAAGAATTAGGAACCCTGTCATCATAGTTCATGAAGTTTCCTGAAAGTCTGTAAGTATCCTTATTATATCTGTAGCTGATCGCAAAGTTGTTATTGTTGATCACTGCAGGCTTTAAAAATGTTTTTAAATTATCATGGTAAGTCCAGTCAATAGGAACCCTTTCGTACCTTGATTTATCATTGTACTGAGTATCTGTCACGGCTCCATACCATGGAATAACCTGTCCGGTAACTTTATCCCTGATCGGGCTGTTCCATTGAGCAATCTGAAGCCCCGGAACAAATTTGGGCCCCCAGATCATATCTCCGTCATTCACCCCGCCATCGGCTCCGTCCCAGAATTCATATTTTCCGTGGGAACCGTTTCCGTATTCTGTCTGGGTTTTCGGGAGATTGGTAAAGCCTCCCGTAATCATGGTGTTTTGAGAAAACTCTACAGAAAAACCTTTCTTTTTTGCACTTTTTGTAGTGATCAGAACGGCTCCGTAACGGCCTCTTGATCCGTATAATGCAGAAGCGGTAGCTCCCTTCAGTACGTTGATATTTTCAATATTATTAGGATCTAAATTCTGAAAAACCTCCTTGTCTACAATCACTCCGTCAATAACAAAAACCAGATTGGAGTTTCCTCTTAACGTAAACTGAGGTGCCTGCTGCATCCCTGTAGGATTGGAAACATTCAGACCGGCTACCTGTCCTGAAAACAAATTACCGATACTTGGTGTAGTGATTGTTTCGAACTGCTTTGTGCCTACTTCCTGAGTGGCATATCCTATCTTTTCTTTCTTTTTGGCAATGCCCAGTGCGGTAATGACCACTCCCTCGATCTGCTTTTCATTGGGCTTTGTTAAAACAACGGAATACTGCCTTTTTGAAGAAACCTCAACAGTATATACAGAAAAATCAGGAGCAAAGAATTCAAGAATGTCTTTCGGATTGGCTGTAATGGTAAAATTACCATTTTCATCTGTTGTAGCAGTCTTTCCAGTGTTTTTGTCCGTAATATTTACTCCGGGAACGCTCATTCCGCTTTCAGATTTTACATTTCCGGAGATAGCAACCTCCTGAGCAGTAATATATAATGGAAGTAAAAAAACTGCAAACGTAGCTAAAGCTTTCTTCATTTTTTTTGAATGCAAATTTAGCCGGGCACTATTACGTAAAGTTTAATGTGATATTAAAATAAAAATACGATTTTAATATTTTTTAACGGAAATAATTAATGAAACGGTAAAATGAAGAATAGTTTTTGTATAGGGATTTTTGTTTTATTATTATAATTATTAATATAAGGCAGAAGGCAGGAAATTATTGTGGTTTTCGCCCATTTGTATTTAAGTAAAAGCTGGGAATTAATATTGATCTTCCTTCTTTAAAACCTGCTCAGGATTCCCCAGTGGATTTTAATATCATTGAATTTAAAAGGATTTCCAAACTCATTACCATTCGACAGCTGGAAGCTCATCAGCCCGATCGGGATAAAGAAATTGAAACCGAGGCCCACACTGTAGAGTTTGGGTTTTACTTTGAGCGATTTGTTGTTGAGCTGCCCATATTGTCCGAAGACATCAAAAAATGCCTGATTGCCTATGAGGTACCGGTATTCTAAACTTCCGTAATAATAATAATCGGCGGCGAGAGAGTTCTCATTGAATCCCCGCATAGAATTCCAACCTCCGAAACGGTATAATTCATTGGCAGAAAACTCTACTTTAGAATCCATCATCGCACCTTCGGCCTTGATGTTCAGGAAATGGTTACCGGAAATATTATAATTGTGTTCACCGAAGAAATAAAACTGGTTCTGCGTGGCTTTGGTATTGTCTTTGGAATAAGTGGTTGTCAGGAAATCATATCCGGCATTGATCCTTGTTTTGTAAAGAAAAAGGTCAATATCGGTAGGTTCTGTCATTTCATACCAGATCCCTATCCCTCTTTTATTATAATCCTTCCCCTGAACATATAATGAATCAATAATGGTTGAGGTTTCTAAAGTTCCCCTTAGCCCGATTTTGTTGCGGTTATTGATGTGATAATAAAAGGCGGGAAGGAATTTTACATTGGCGAATGTTGAATCCTGTCTGTAGATATTCACTTTGGCATTCATCCCTACATTCGATTTGAAAAGATAGGGAATATCCACCTGAAGATCGAAATTCTGCCCTTTGTCAGGGTTTCTCTGCCAGTAAAGATTAATAGTTTCAAAACCATTGAACATATTCCTGAAATTCACATTCATGGTTCCGTTTAAGGTGAATTTGTCCGTCTTATCATTTCCAAAACCTATGACCCCATCAAAAGTATTGGTCTTTTTCTTTTCCAGAAACAGGTATATATTCGTGGAATCTTTGGTGAAGAGGGTCTGCGGTTGCCGTTCCAGTGTCAGGAAAGGATGACTCTGAAAGTTTTTGTTGATGGCCAGAAGGTTCTTCTCATCATAATTTTTTCCTTTAAATTCCTTTTCCAGGTTTTTGATGAATCTTTTGGGAACTTTTTCATATCCTTTGACCACAAAACCGTCAATAGTTCTTTTATCGTTTTTATTGATATCCAGCTCTAAGATGGGAAATCCGTTCTTCTGACACTTGTATTTGGATTTGATTCTGCTGAAAGAATACCCGTCGTCAATATAGCTTTTGTTAATGCTTTTCTTGGTAGAATCTAAATTTTTAGTGAAAAAATCTTTCCTTATTTTTAATTTCAGGGCAATTGAATCTGAAAGATCAACATAGGTTTCGTTGAAATTCTTCCCTTTATCATAAAAAATTTCTGTGCTGTCCCCTTTTACTTTGACCTCTTTCAGTTGTGTGAAAAAATAATTATTCTGAGCCAGTGAATCCAGAAACTTTACCGCAGATACTGAATCTTTTACCTTTTTTTTAACCTTGGTCTCGGTATCTATCAGCCAATACTGCTTTTTCTGCGCTTGGGTAAAAACGCAGAACAGCACAAAAAATATTTTTAAAAGTAATTTCAATTTGTCAATATACATCAATGCTTACGAACACTTTCAGAAGCGGATGAAGAATTTTTATAAAAATACAAAAAGATCTTCACAGCATTTCATTTTGTTCAGGATGACAATGCGTCCTATCAATCAACTAATTTTTATCCAGTTTATTATATTTCTTCATTAAATTCTCATAAACGCCCTGCGGAAGAATCCATTTCAACGGAACTCCGATCTTCTGCCCGAATTTACCAAAATAATAATGGGCTTTCCATTTATTTTTCCCCAGCAGCTTTTCAATATATTCTGCCACTTCCAAGGGCTCTGTCCCCTCATCTACGTGAGCGTTCATCAGGGCATATACTTTATCAAAGACCTTTTTATAGGGCTGAGAAACCTGAGTGATCACCCTGTTTTCTGCAATATTGGTTTTAATATCTCCTAAATGCAGCGAGCAAACGTCAATATTCCATGGATACACTTCATACCTCATCGCTTCAGTCACCTTGTCCAGGGCAGATTTTGAAGCAGAATAGAATCCACGGAAAGGAAGGCCCATTTCACTCCCGATACTGGAAACATTAATGATCTTTCCAAATTTATTTTCACGCATATTCGGAAGCACGGCACTCATCATCTGAACGGCACCTGCCAGATTCAGGCTGAACAATTTCAGGATGTCTTCCTTTGTAGAATCTTCTACAGCTCCTACCATTCCCATTCCGGCATTGTTGATCAGGACATCAATTCTGCTTTCTGATTGTAAAACCTCGGCAATAGCATTCTGAACAGCAGTGTTGTCGGTAACATCAGCAGGGATCGATTTGAAATACTGACTCTCCGTATATTTCCGGCTTAATCCGTATACTTTGTGCCCTTTTTTACCAAAATATTCGGCTAATGCAAATCCGATTCCTGATGAGGTTCCTGTAATGATGATGGTCATTTGATCTGTACAATTTTAATTTCAGCAAATGTAAAAAAAGAAAAATGAAGTCTGTGATTTATTATCTCCGAAAATAGTTTCCATCCGATCTCTGACATATTTATCTGTGTTAAGTATTGTCTCTGATTGATCATAAACTTAAAACAAACTTAACATAAAATAAGAAGATGAATAAAAACGGAATGATTACTTTATCTGTTTATTGTATTGAAAAACAGCTATTTAATTTTTGATTATGGTAGATGTAAACTGTAAAAAGCTAAAGATTCTTAATAAAAACATAAGAAAATCTTAATGGAGCGAGGGAAAGAGCTGTTCTAATTTTGCATCTAATCAAAAAGGATGTCATGAATGTATTTAAAATCCCTGTCTCAGTAACTTATTTAACGGGTAGGGTATTACTTATTGGTGCAATGTCAGCTTCACCGCTGTTCCTTGCCCAGAAAAAAGACAGTTTGAATGAAAAATCCATCGACGAGATTGTTGTTGTAGGATACGGAACGCAGAAAAAGTCTAAAGTATCCGGTGCCGTTTCGGAGGCTTCATTGGATAAACTTACTTCCAGGTCGTTATCCGGAGTAGGAGAGGTGCTTCAGGGTAAAGCTCCCGGAGTAACGGTGGTGAATGAAGGAGGAGACCCCAACGGTTCTCCGAAAGTAAACATTCGTGGCTTGGGCGGGGTAAACGGAGAAACACCTCTTTACGTGATAGACGGAGTAGTTTTTAATGGAACACCATCTATTAACCCTAATGATATTCAGGATATTTCTGTTCTTAAAGATGCTTCTGCTGCCATTTACGGGGCAAGGTCTTCCGGAGGGGTTATCCTTATTACGACAAAAAGGGGTAAAAAAGGAAGCTTAACAGTAGATTTTGATGTTAAATACGGAACCAACCAGGCATGGAGATTGAAAGAATCCCTAAATGCAGCCGAATTCCAGGATGTTATGCGCCAGGCATACGATAATGCAGGAAAGCCGAATAGCCTTCCTTTAGCCTTCAATGCTGAAAAATACACAGACGGAGGAATCACCAGAACCAACTGGATGAATGAGATTTTCCGTACAGGATCTATCCAGGAGTATAATATAAACCTGAGCGGAGGAAGTGAAAAATCCAGATTTTTTGTAGGAATGAACCACAGGAATCTTGAAGGGATTTTATTGAATACCCAGGCAAAACGATATAATTTCAGAGTAAACTCAGAACATAAGGTAAAGGATTGGCTTACCATCGGAGAAAATATGTATTATAATTATTCTGCAGGCAACACGGCCAATACCAAGAACGGTTATACAGGAGCGTTGGTTGCTGCTATGTATTATCCGCCGAATGTTCCGGTATACACACCAACAGGAGCCTTTTCAGGACTGCCTATTGATGTGGCGGGAGGATATGGAGATATGATCAATCCTGTTGCTTACCTTAAAAGGATCAGCATTCAAAACCCAACCCATGAGATTTTGATCAATCCATACATAGAAGTGGCTTTGCTAAAAGATTTGAAATTCCGTTCTAACTTTTCCCAAACATTCAGGATAGGAAACATCAAAGAATTTACCCCAAGAGTATTGGAAGTAGGAAAAATATTTGATACCAACAGTCTTGAATATCAATCGAACACCTTATCAACCTCTCTTGCTGAGCAGCTCCTTACCTATAAATTAACATCAGGTAAGCACAATTTTGATGTCCTTGCAGGGTTTACTTTTCAGAAAACCACTGAAGAAGGATTCAGTGCCAAGGCTTTCGATTTCAGAAGTGAAGCGGAAACGTTCAGATATCTTCAAAATGCAGCAGATACCAACAAAGAAGTTTACAGCTATAAATATCAGCAGGCCCTGATATCCTATCTGGGCAGGGTGAATTATGACTATGCAGGAAAATATATCATCAGTTTACTTGGGCGTAGGGACGGAACCTCTCTCGTTGCAAGACATAATCAGTTTGCCAACTATTATTCCGTTTCAGGAGGTTGGGTAGTTTCCAAAGAGAATTTTCTGAATGACGTTTCATGGCTTTCCAGTCTGAAGCTGAGAGGAAGCTACGGGATTTTAGGAAATCTTGGCGGAGCCTCCTATCAGGCAGTGAATCCATTAATGATAAGATATAACAACGTAATTTTCGGACAGGATCCAACCCAGAATATTGCTTATTATTCTACAACGCTTCCGAATGCTGATATAAAGTGGGGAAAATCTGAGCAAACCAACTTTGGGGTAGATGCCTCGTTCCTGCACAACAGCCTTTCTTTACAGTTTGATTATTTCGTGAAAAATTCAACAGACCAGATTTTCAATGTTAACCTTTCCAGTACGGCTACACTTGTTGATCAATATGTAAATGCCGGTTTATTTCAGGATAAAGGCTATGAATTGGGAATAAATTACAATGGGAAAAAGTCAGGAGATTTCACGTATTCGATCGGGGCAACTTTCAGTCAACTAAAAAATACGGTGAAGCAGTTGGCAACTGTAGATGAGATTTTTATCAACAGCAATAATGTTCGTGGAGTATTGAAACCTACCCGTGTAAAAGTGGGTGAATCCCTTTATTCTTATTATGGCTATAAAACTGATGGAATTTTCCGTACGCAGGAAGAAATCAACAATTATAAAGATGCCAACGGAAACCTGATCCAGCCGAATGCTAAACCGGGAGATATTAAATTCCTGAAGAAAGAAGGCAATACAGGAACACTGAATAACAATGATTTTGTAAACCTCGGAAATCCTTATCCTAAATTCTCTTACGGACTGTCCTACAACATGGCCTGGAAAAACTTTGATCTTAACCTGTTCTTCCAGGGGGTATACGGAAACAAAATATTCAACGGGATGAAATTTATTTCACTAAATCCGGGAGGTACAGGACAAAACTATAATATGGACCGTGACATCCTGAATGCCTGGACTCCCCAGAATACCAACACCGATATTCCAAGACTAGCCCATGGGGATCCAAGCGGTAACTATTCAAAAGTATCGGATTTCTACGTAGAAGACGGTTCTTACCTGAGGCTGAAAAACCTTACAATAGGATATTCGTTACCAAAAGAACTTTATAATAAGCTTAATGTCAATAAAGTAAGAGTGTATGTGACAAGCAGTAACCTGTTTACCATTACCAAATATACAGGGTTTGATCCTGAAGTAGGAATGGATACTTATGGTGTGGATACCGGAAGATATCCTCAGGCCCGTTCATTTATTTTCGGAGTGGAAGTGGGATTGTAACCTAAAATAATTTAAAAAGTAAAAAAAATGAAATTTTTCAATACCATAATTTTAGCAGCAGGAATATCCGCAGCAATGCTGTCCTGTACCAACGAACTTAATATAGACCCTGAAGGAACGCCTACAGAAGCCAACTTCTGGAAAACAGAAAATGACCTGATCACCGGTGCCAATGCGATGTACAGACCACTTTCCGACAGTGAATTTTATGGGAGAGGTTTTTTCTGGTTCATTAATGCCAGCGATGATATGGTAACCGGAAGATCCAAAAGTGAAGCCGATAATGTGAAGAACTTCAGCAGTAATTATATTGCTGCAGGAGATCTGGAAACACAATGGAACAAGAGGTATGCCGTAATAGGAATTGCCAATAGTGTTATCCGTAATGCTGATAATATTCAGGCTTCACAGACAGTGAAAAACAAGTATGTGGGCGAAGCTTTGTTTATGAGCAGCAGAATGTACTTTGAGCTGGCTTATTCCTATGGAAATGAGAAAGCAGGTATTCCGATTGTGGACCGTACACAGGGGCCCAACCCAAATCCTATTCCCAGAGCTGCCAATGTTATGGAAAACTACAATTATATTGTGAACGACCTGAAAAAAGCAGCAGAATTATTACCTACCCAGGCAGAGCTTCCGGCTAAAGATTACGGAAGACCTCATAAAGCCGCAGCATGGGCGTTGTTGGCGAAAGTATACCTGTTTATGAAAGACTGGAAGAATGCAGAATACTGGGCGAATGAAGTAATGAACAAAGGAAACAGAAGCCTGCTGAACAGCTATGCTGATGTTTTCAAAGCTGAAAATAATTACAGTTCAGAATATATATGGTCCATACCAAGTACTCCGAAATTTAATGCAGTGGGAAGTATCCTTCCGGGGGTAATGCTTGAAAATAAAGGATGGGGAGAATACAATGGCTGGGGATACTTTCAGCCTACAAAAGAATTATATGATGAATATGAAACCGGGGACCAGAGAAGAAGCACTACCATTCTGAAGATTGGAGATAAATTTACCTTCAACGGAAAGGAAAGAACATATGCTTCTACCAATTCCCTTACAGGATATCAGTTCAACAAATATATGGATGCCTTCAAATACCAGCTGAACAGCGGCCACGTAAGTGCTAACGGAGATTATCCTTGTACAGACCTGGCAGTTCCTATCATGCGTTATGCTGAAGTCATCCTGATCAAGGCAGAAGCTTTACTGATGCAGGGGAAACCTGCTGACCAGGAAATCAATATGATCAGGACCCGTGCAGGCTTATCTCCGAAAAACGGATGTACAATGACCGATCTTAAACATGAAAGACGTTGCGAGCTGGCAGGTGAATGGGCAGACAGGCACAGAGATCTTGTACGTTGGGGAGATGCGCAGGAGACTTATGCGAAGCCTTTACATGGGATCAACGGACAGGTAGTCTGGGCGGCAAGAAACTTTAATCCGGCTGTGCATAATGTTTGGGCAGTTCCACAGGCTGAAATCGTAAACAGTCATGGAATTATTAAGCAAAATGAAGGCTGGTAAAATTCAATCTTATAGATAATCCCCTATATCATCACAGGAATTTCTGTGGTGATATAGTTTTTTCAAAGGTAGTATGAGCAGATTGTAAAAACGTTCCATTCTACCTGCAAACAAAAGATCAACAAAATGAAACTATCAAAAATATTGGCTGTAATAGCCTTAGCTGTTTTTTCTCAGAATCAGGCACAGAATTATCTGAACTATAATGTGGGAAATGCACATTCACATAATGACTATATGCAGGAAATTCCTTTCTGGCAGGCTTATTATGCAAATTTCGGTTCTATTGAAGCAGATGTCTATCCGGTAAAAGGTAAACTTTGGGTAGCTCATACGGAAAAGGAACTTTCATCAGACAGAACGCTGGAAAACCTCTATCTTGACAATATTTCAAAACAGATTAAGCTGAATAAAGGGAATATTTATCATGATACCAATAAAAAGCTGCAATTGCTGATCGATATCAAACAGGACTACAAAACAGCACTGAATATTTTAGTCAATACTTTGAAAAAATACCCGGAAATTACCGGAAATTCAGGCGTTAAAATTGTGATCACAGGAGGAAGGCCCCAGCCGGCAGATTTTAAAAACTATCCGGATTATCTTTATTTCGATGGTGATCTTGATAAAAACTATTCAGCTGACCAGCTGAAAAGAATCGGAATGTTCAGTGCAGATCTTCCGGGACTGGTGAAGTGGAATGGAAAAGGAATTCCAAGAGACGAAGAAACAGAAAAAATAAAACAGGCAGTGGAAAAAGCACACGCCTTGCAGAAACCAATGCGTTTCTATGGAGCGCCGGATTTTCCCAATGCATGGGTAAACCTTATGGATTTTGGTGTGGACTATATCAATACAGACCATATTCCTGATCTTAAAAAATTCATGAATACCATTCCGAAAAACTTCTATAAAAACACAAAGGAATATCCCGTCTATTCCCCAACCTATAAAACAGATGGTATCAGCAAAAAAGTAAAGAATATTATCCTTTTCATTCCGGACGGAACTTCATTACCCCAATATTACGCTGCTTTTACAGCTAATAAAGGAAAGCTGAATGTTTTCAACATGAAATCTACAGGCTTATCCAAAACCAATTCTTCCAATGCTTATATTACAGATTCAGCACCGGGATCTACTGCATTTGCTACCGGAGTAAAAACCAATAATACATTTGTAGGAGTTGATCATATGGGGAAAGCACTGGCACAGATTCCGGATATCATTGCAGAAAGAGGAATGGTTTCCGGATTGATTTCAACTGGAGATGTTACAGATGCTACTCCGGCAGATTTCTATGCACATTCTGATAACAGAAACAGCTCTGAACCTATTCTGAAAGATTTTGCAGCTTCCAAAACGAAAATTCTGATTGGTGGGCCTACAAGTGGACTTTCCCAGGAAAACCTGCTGAAATTTAAAGAATCCAAAATAGATTTATATCAGGATCTGAAATCTGTAAATAAAATTGCAAATCGTACTTTGGTCATCGATCCGTTGGCCTCACAAAGGGTATCCCAAAGAGGAAACTGGCTGGCTGATGCCTTTGATCTTACATTAAACAATCTGAAGGATAATACAAAAGGATTTTTTATGATGGTGGAAGCTTCCCAGACAGATGGCGGAGGTCATAGCAATAATATTGAGCAGCTGGTTACCGAGCTTCTGGATTTCGATCATGTGGTGGGAAAAGCGATGAAGTTTGCTGATGAAAATAAAGAAACTTTAGTGATTGTTGTGGGTGATCATGAAACCGGAGGGTTGACTCTTCTGGATGGAAGTCTTAAGGAAGGATGGATTTTCGGAAACTTCAGTACCAATGATCATACCTCAATTCCGTCAAGTGTTTTTGCTTATGGCCCGAATTCTAAAGAGTTCACAGGATTGTTTGAAAATACAGAGATCTTCACTAAAATTATGGAAGCTTACGGAATCCGGAAATAATGTATTGAGTATTCGTTTAAACTCTCGCAGATTTTGGTGATTACGCAGATCATGAAGCATTAAAAAAATCTGCTCAATCAGCGAGCGATAAAAAATCTATTATTTTTAAAAGCCGGACATTTAAAATTAAGAACAAAAAGGCTGTCTCCCCAACGAGAGACAGCCTTTAAATATATCTAACAAAAATTGATCAGAAGTTAGTATTTACAATCAGTTCAGACAGTTCGGCATTTATAAAATCAATCGGCATTACTCCGGATGTCCCCTGAGTATTGTTTTGGAAGAATGTTTTAAGCTTAGGATTAATACTGTTGGAAACGGTAGGAATACTTGGAATCCCAAAAATTCCCGGCTTGTAACCACTTGTAAAGTTGATGAAAAGCTTCCCGGTTGTATCATTTTTTGCTTCATTCAGAAGGTTCAGTATTCCGTTCCATTTATCATCATTATTGGTTACCTTATAATAATCCTGAACTTTAAGCTGTGCTGCAGCATTGTTGATTTCAAAAGTCGTATTATCCGCCCATGATGTTGCATTGATTCCTTTAGCCGTGTTTGCAGAAAATCTCCTTAATAATTTGATTTTTCCTCTTACATCTCCAAGATTGGGAATTGTAGTTCCCAGATCCCATTTGGCAGAATTTTTCTGAACATAAGAATCAAAAGTCTCCTCAAAACTTCTTGATGTGTTGGAAGCGTCATACTCCTCTTTTACTGACATAATAATTGTCTCAGACGGATGACTGTTCAAGAAAGCATAACAGGCATTAAGTACGTCATCAAAATTCAGTTTTTGGTAAATTGCTCCGTGATGAATCGTAAAAGAGTTGTCAATATGCCTGCAGCGGATATCCAGGAAACGAACTCCTGCATTCAGCTGTTCGGCAATGCTGAGGTCTTGTGTTTTAGCAGTACCTGATACAACAGGGGCATCTATGCGAGCGCCTGAATCATGCGTTCCGGGAATTGAGATTTTTGAAATGGAAATATTATCCTGAAGACCAGCCATCCAGCTATTCATCGCAACAGGAACCAAAGACGCTTTAAGGTTTGCTCTCCCTGAAGCTATAACCGTTTCATTGGAATCTCTTTCAAGAATATTGTCGTTGGAACAGGAAAGTAATAGACTTGCGGCAGCAATACCAAGGCTCATCACTCTTAAACGTCTCATGTTGTGTTTAAACATAGTTTTATTTTATTTTTATTGTCACTTAAAAATAAGAATATATCAAGATATGAGGAGTTAATTTAACTTTAAGGGAAAATTAACTTGTTTTAAAAGACAGAGTGAAGCTCTTTAGAAAATGAATGTCCTCTTTGAACCGGGAACAGGAAACTGGTTTTCTCCGATTTTGAAATCAGACATTTTTATAGGATGCTTAAGTTTATGGGTAAAAGATTTGTAGAAATTTTCCTGGGGTGCTTTATCTCCCTCGAAGCATGGATAATATTGTTCATCTACAATAACTTTTCCTGTTGAGAAATTCACTTCATGAAGGATGTTGAATTCACAGGTGTCGTCAAAATTTTCCTGTGAGCCGATCAGATAAAAATCATTATTCTGAAATCTGAACGTATGCCTGTAAGCCAGGCGATGTCTGGAATTGGTATTAAATTCCTGGTGTATTGTCAGGGCGTTGTTTTTTATAGAAACTTCGGGTGGGCTGTTGTATTCCGGGCTAAAACCCATTCCACTGGAAATGAGAAACCCGGAAGCTTCTTTCCATACCTTCAAACCGTTAGCTGTATTTTTAAGAATATAGAGTACTCTTTTATAGTCTGTTTCAGGATATTCTTCTTTGGTAGCTCTTGTATTGGTATTGAATACCATTACTATCTCATCCCTGCCATCCTGGTCAAGATCGCCTCTGGCTTCAGAGATTTTCTTATATCCTTCGTGAACTGAAAAATCTTTCAGGGTTTGGGCATACGAAGTAATGATCAGTGTGAGAGAAAGGAACGAAAACAGCTTTTTCATGTCGATGAACCAAGGTAAATTATAATCCCGTATCCTCTTTGAGTATCAGATGAGAATCATCCAGACGGCACAGGCAGCCTTTTATCGTTTTATAAATTCCGTCAATATCTGTTTCTTTACCTTTGGAATCTGTTACAGTAACTCCTGTAGAGTAAGATTCATCTTCCGCCTGATACGTTTTGAATAACTGATATTGATATCCATTGTTGGTAAATGTCAGATAATTGAGAGACATTCCGGCATTCTGTTTTCCGCCGCCTCGGTAATAGGAATTGTATTTGAATTTTTTCCAGCTCTCTGCTGTCCTTTCCGAAGGAAATTCCATTTCTACACGATTCTTGCTCCCGAAACGGTATTGAATATATGCATCTTTTTTATCCTTTACCAACGTCATTTTCTTTCCATTTTTGGTTTCAAAGGAATAAATGATTTCTTCATTGGGAAGCAGATATTGTGCCCAAAGGGATAATGGAAATATAAAAGTAAACAGAAGAATGTATTTTTTCATGATTGGATTGGGTGTATGGAAGATAATACAGTAATCTGAAAAGATGCATTTCAGATTACCATATCATCAGCTTTTTATATTAATTCGTCATTATATCGGCAAGGTCATTCCAGAACATAGGATACGATTTTTCCACCACATCCTCATCCTCGATATTGAGCTCCCCGATCAGACAGTACGGAGCAAAGCTCATCGCCATTCTGTGATCCTGATACGTTTTGATTGAAATATTTTTTTCCGGTTCTCCGAAACTTACTGATTCTATTGTCAGGTCTGTGATTTTTGTTTCAGTTCCCAGTTTTTTCAGTTCATTATATAAAGCCTGAAGTCTGTCGGTTTCCTTTACCCTTAAAGTTCCCAAGCCTGAAATTTCAAAAGGGATTTTTAATGCAGCAGCGGTTACGCATAATGTCTGGGCAATGTCCGGGCAATTGTTCATATCCAGAACAATCTTTTCAGGAAATGAAAAATCCTGCTGGGGTTCCAGTGTTATTTTATGCTCATCTTCAGAGAAAACCGTTTTGATCCCGAAGAAATCTTCATAAATTTTTGCAATGGCCGAATCTCCCTGAGTAGATTCTTTGTAGAAGCTTTTCAGGTGGATTGTTTTTCTTCCCAATGCACAGATGGAGTAGAAGTAAGAAGCCGAGCTCCAGTCACTTTCCACTTCATAGCTGACTGGTGATGAATGATTATCTATAAATGGTTCTACTTTGATCGTATTTCCTTCAAAGCTGTTTCTGATCCCGAATCTGGTCAGAATATCAAGCGTCATTTCAATATAAGATCTCGAAGTCACTTCTCCCACAAGATTAATTTCCAGTCCGTTTTCAAGTTTCCCGGCAATCAGAAGCAGAGAAGTAATAAACTGGCTTGAAATATTTGCAGGAACATTTACGGATGTCTGGGTAATCTTTTTTCCGGAAATTTTCAAAGGTGGAAAACCTTCGTTTTCCATATATTCAATTTCAGCACCAAGATCTTTCAGAGCCCTTACCAGATTTTTGATAGGTCTTTCCTTCATTCTTCCGGAGCCTGTAAGTACAGTAGTTTTTCCTTCCTGAATAGAATAATAGGAAGTAAGGAAACGCATGGCAGTTCCCGCATGGTGAATGTCTACAACATCTGTAGTCTCAGATAAAGCTTTTTTTAGCAATTGGGTATCCTGAGAATTAGATAAATTCCCGATTTTTATAGTATTGAACAGACTTTCCAGAATCAATAAACGATTCGAAATACTCTTCGAACCGCTGATCTGTACTGTTTTATTTGCAATTAAGGTTGATTTTTCTAGCTTCATTATAATCTGCATTTTATTTAAAAAAATAATGAGTTACAAATTGATGTATTATTTATAACTCATCATTTATTATTATTTCAATTTTTCGTTGTTCTGATGCCGGTCTTTATCCCGGTCTGTTTTGATCTTCATCTTTCTGTCAAAGGCATCCTGCAGATTCACTCCCGTTTGATTGGCTAAACATAAAGTTACAAAAAGCACATCAGCTAGTTCCTCTCCAAGGTCTTTGCTTTTGTCGCTCTCCTTTTCGCTCTGCTCACCATATCTTCTGGCAATAATTCTGGCCACTTCACCTACTTCTTCCGTCAGCATGGCCATATTGGTCAGCTCATTGAAATATCTTACGCCGATGGTTTTGATCCACTCATCGACCTGCTGCTGTAATTGGGTAATTTCCATTATTGATAAGCTCCAAGAGTAGGACTGGTAGTTCTTGATACATTTACGATATCAAAAGGTACGCTTCCGGCTACAGTGGTATTTCCTTTTCCTTTTGCCGGCGAAGTTGTTTTTACCCTTAGGTTCATTTTAGCCATAAAGTAATTGACAAACTGCGGATCTTCGTTTTTGATGCTTTGTACTACATTCACATTATTGTCAAAAGGGAAACCGGCTTCAGAGGTTCCGGAATATTTTAACAGGCAGTTCTGGATGAGAAACTCAAACTGCTGGCCCGGCGTCTGTTCAAAATGAATAGCGTTGTCCCTGTCAGAGTAAACGATACTGTTTCTTATATTAAGCTGCTGCAGAGCGCCCTGTTCCGTTTGTCCTGCATCATTCTTCCATTCATTGGTTGCAAAAATCCCTTTTCTGTCAAATGAGTTCATTGTCTTAGAATAATTGGCAATCGTAGCATGGGTATAGCTATGTTTTCCGCCTTTGAAGATTCCTACACATGATAATCCGCAATTGTTCATCACAAGGTTGCTGGCATTCACTGTAGAACCTACGGCATAAATTCCGTATTCAAAGAAAGTATGGATGAATGAATTGCTGATATTGGCCGTATTCTGCCTCATGTCAAGCCCTCTTGTTCCACCGAAAAGTCTTGCATGGGTCATATTAAGAATAGAATTGCTTTCCATTCTGATGGCATTCCAGTTTTTGGAAATCGTATCATAATAAGGATCATTTCTGTCTCCACGGATGATCACCTGCTTATCCAAAGTTCCGTTGATATTTAAGACCGCTCCGGAAGAAACCTTCATGCCACTGTTTTTATGGAAGTATACCTTGGTGCCGGGATCGATGTCCAGCGTAACACTAGGGTTGATGGTAAGGTCTCCATAGATGATCTTTGCCTTATTGTCACTCCATGTTGTAGAACTGGAAATCACATTCGGATTGGTAGGAGTCTGGATAAAAAACTCTGCATCCTGTACCACAGAGAATAAAGTCACATGCTGCTGCCCGGCAGGACCTGTGAAAACAACCTTGTCTTCGGCAATGGCTTCAGGCCCGGTAGCTTCAGGTGCTATTTCAACAAAAATATAAAGACTGTCTTTCTTTCTCAAAGGAACATTCTTAAAATCATAGCCGGGTTTTCCGTCTACATTGATTCTGTATAATGAAGAAGCTCCCTTCTCAAGATTCACCCTCGGGATCAGAATATCCTTATCTTCATTATTATATACTTTTACAACATAGGTCTCTGAACGTACCTGATGATAAACCGTATCACAGAATACTGTGTCTTTTGAAAAACTTAATTGCTGTGAAGGCGCATCAAAAGTAATATCATCCTTATTACATGATACTGCTACCAGGAGCATCCAGAAAGAAAAAGCCAGTAATAATTTGAATTTCATTGAAATTAAAGTTTAAGTAGGTTTCAAATTTAACGAAAATACTTTAAATTTCTTATCAATAAAAAAATATTGAAGAGGGTATTTGGAAATTAGAAAAAATGTTGTACTTTTGCAACCTAAAATTAGCAGAGAAATATCCATTACTATTTCGAAAGCAAACTTTAATTTTTTTAAAAATTGTATTATGAAAAACGGAATTCACCCAGAAAATTATAGACTTGTTGTTTTCAAAGATATGAGTAACGACGAGGTGTTTCTTTGCAAGTCTACTGCAGAAACAAAAGACACTATCGAGTTCGAAGGACAAGAGTACCCACTAATCAAAATGGAAATCTCTTCAACTTCTCACCCTTTCTACACTGGTAAAGTGAAACTAGTTGACACTGCAGGTAGAGTTGATAAGTTCATGAACAAATACAAAAAATTCGCTAAGTAATTTTTGTAAAATTAAAATATTAAAGTCTTCCAATTTTTGGGAGACTTTTTTTATTTCATTCAATAGAAACGGGCTATAATCCTGAGCTTAGACGAAGGAAGCTACTTAATAAAAAAAAACTATTCATTAGCTTTAGCCGAAACTTATCGTACATTTCCCAACTTCTCTCATCTTTTTGTATTTTTGCTTAGACGGAAATTAGAACCTGCCGTATCATTTCAATGAACTTAATCTCAGATACTAATTTCTAACATCTAATCTCTAACTTCTAAAAAATGCAATTAGTATTTTCAGACGCACAATATTGGGAAGACTTTCTTCCGCTTACTTTTACCCGCCCGGTTGCAGCCATGAGATGCGGAATCCTTACCTTTTCCGAAAGATGGCAGAAAATCCTGGAAAATACAGAGGTAACTTATTTTACAGAAATGTACCTTCAGGATAAATTTAAAAGTCCGGAAGACAAAGAAAGCCTTTTTCTGGTACCGAATTTCCTGCCGACGGAGACTGTGATTCAGCAGATCAAAGAGCTTAAAATGGGAGAGGCTCTGGTATATGAAGATGAGCTGATTGCCGCAAGAATCAATATGAAAGGATTTTCTTTGAACCAGATTGAGAAAATGACGGATATCAAAGAAGAGCTTGTATTTTTTAAAAGACCAAAAGATCTGTTTACCTATAATCATCATGCCATTGATTTTGATTTTGACTTATTGACTAAAGGCAGAACCTCACAGGAATTATCCTCCACCAATGGCTTTATAGGAGATAAAAAAGACCTTTTCATTGAAGAAGGAGCTTATATTGAGTTTTCAACCATCAATACCAGGACCGGTAAAATATATATTGGTAAAAATACTGAGGTGATGGAAGGTTGTCATCTTCGCGGGCCTATTGCATTGTGTGATGATTCTAAATTTAACCTGGGAGCAAAGATCTATGGAGCCACTACAGTAGGGCCACACTGTAAAGTAGGAGGTGAAGTGAATAATATTATCATTTTCGGATATTCCAGTAAAGGGCATGAAGGCTTTGTTGGAAACTCAGTGATCGGGGAGTGGTGTAACTTTGGTGCAGACAGCAATTCTTCAAACATGAAAAATAATTACGGAAATGTAAAATTCTGGAATTACAGAACCAAAGCCTTTGAAGATACCGGTTTACAGTTTGCAGGACTTATTATGGGTGATCACTCCAAAACGGCGATCAATACACAGTTAAATACAGGAACAGTGATAGGGGTAGCTTCCAATATTTTCAAACCGGGCTTTCCTCCTAACCTTGTGGAAAACTTCTCATGGGGCGGAATGAAAGATGATGAAAGATTCAGGCTGGATAAAGTATATGAAGTGGCAGAAAGAGCTATGGCCAGAAGAAAAGTAGCAATGACAGAGCAGGATAAAGCTGTTCTGAAACATATTTTTGACATGTATTAATCTTACTTATAATAAAAACTTCAAATTTTTTTGAAGTTTTTTTATTTTTGATGTAATAGATTAGAAACTTTGGTTGTCTTACCTATAAGAAACAAAACTCATGACCCAGGAAACCTTCAAGAATACGGTGTTTATTCTCAAAGACGAGATGTATCGTTTTGCGAAACGGTTCGTCATGAGCAGTGATGAAGCAGAAGATGTGGTACAGGATCTCATGATGAAGTTTTGGCAAAAGAGAGACGAGCTTGGGCAATTTGGAAATTTCAGGTCCTATGCGCTGAAGTCTGTCCGGAACGAATGCCTCAATCGGCTGAAGCATCACGATGTAAAGATCGGTTTTGCAGATATGCAGTTGCACCGCTCGGAGCTCTATAGTATGGAGGTTGATAATCTTAAGGAACATATTGTAGGATTCATCAATCAGCTCCCGGAAAAGCAAAAGATGGTGATCCACCTGAAAGATGTAGAAGAGTATGATATTTCTGAAATTTCTGAAATGCTGGAAATGGAAGAAAATGCGGTAAGGGTAAACCTTATGCGGGCAAGACAAAAAGTAAAAGAACAAATCTCACAACTGATGAGCTATGAAAAAAGATCAATTACAAGATAAATACAACGAAATCTTCCGGGATCTCAAGGAAGAAAAAATGGACTGGAGCTTTGAAGATTTTCTTCAAAAGGCAGAAGAGGAAGAACCGGATACAGATGCTGTTCCCATTATTCCCTTAGGAGAAAAGAAAAAACCGTCTTTTCCCAAATGGTTCTGGATGGCCGCCAGTGTAATGCTGATTTTCGGGATCGGATTCTTTTTTAATAATAAAAATACCGGTACGGATGTGCAGGACAGAGAAACTATGGTGAAAAATGAAATTCTGAAACAGAAATCAGGATTTCTGGAAGAAAACAATGACCATCAGGAACAGGTGGCGGTGAACCATACAGATTCTATTTCAGGAACCAAAAAAGACTCTGTTTTTCAGGAAAATCAGGTAGCGGAAAAAGATGTGCTGGATGAAATTCTTCCTAAAAGAGGGAGACTTAAAAAAGAAACAAGGCCGAGATACGTTGATAACTCCTCTGCTAAAAGCAATAAAAACCTAAATGATTCCACAGCCTATAACGATTCTTATGTCATTGTAAACGGTAAAAGAATCAGCAGTGAAAAAGAAGCCATTGATGTTACCAAATACTCCTTCATGAAATTAGGAAGCGAGTTTAAAAAAACAGTAGCATCTTCTCAGAAAAATGAAAACTTTGACAGCGAATACTAAAAATCAAATCAATCCCATGAAAAAAATATTTTTTATAATAGCCATAATTTTAAGCGGTTTTGCAACTTCTTCTGCACAGACTGATAAATTGAATAAACTTTTTCAGGATTTTGAAAAAAATGGCGGAGTTACATCCATCAACATTAAGAAGCCTATGTTCAAGCTGTTGAATACCATTGATGTGAACGATGCCTATGTAGGAAAAATAAAACCTATATTGAATGAGGTGGATGGTCTTAAAATTCTGATCATTCCTAAAGCAACATTCCCGGATGATCTTGAAGATGATAATGTGGAAAATATAAAGCTGAACAAAGAGAAGTCTGAAAAAGTAAACAGAGCATTGAAGTCCCTTAATTTCAATGAGCTGATGACAATGAATAATGATGGCACTTCTATGAAGTTTCTGGCCGAAGAAGAAAAAGATAACTATCTGGAGAATTTGGTTTTTAATGTGGATTCTAAAGAAGAGAACATTATTTTCATCCTCAATGGAAAAATGAAGATGTCTGATGTCAATAAAATCATCAGCTCAGGAGGAATTGCCACAAACACAGTAAAAACTTCTGTGAAAAATGACCTTACCTCAGAAAATACGTCTTCTTATCTGAACGGAGATAGCAGAAACGTTGGTGACTTTTCAAAAATAGATGTAAGCGAAGGGGTGACAGTTACCTATAAACAGGAAAATGCGAGAAGCGTAAAAGTAATTGCAGATGCTGATAAACTTCAGTATGTGATCACCAGGGTAGAAGATGGGGTTTTAAAGATTTATATCGATAATAAAGGAGTAAGGAATCTGAGATTTAAAAATCTGAATGTCAACGTTTCTTCTCCTAACCTTCAAAGAATCAAAACTTCATCAGGAAGTATTTTTACAGCAGTTAATCCTGTTTCAGAAAACAGTTTGGAAATTGAAGCAGATTCTGGTTCCATTATCAAAGGGAAATTCAATATTAAGCAGGCTACAGCTGTTTCAGTGAGTTCCGGTTCTGTTTTGAATGCCAGTATTACAACTACTAAAATGGCATTAAATACATCAAGCGGTGCAAGTGTAAGCTTATCCGGGCAGGCAGCATCAGCAGCGATCGATACCAGTAGCGGCGCTTCCTGCAAAGCAGACGATCTTAAGATTGCTACAGGAGTTGTGGAAGCTACATCGGGAGCAAGCCTTTCAATCTTTTTTACAGATAAACTGAAAGTAAGTGTATCCTCGGGAGCTGACGTCAAATTGAAAGGAAATCCTGAACTGGATGCTAAAGTGGATAAAATTTCAGGAGGAAGTCTTAGACAAGTTAAATAAAAACCAACCATGAAAACTCTTACCAACATTTTTCTGACCATTTTAACAATGATGCTGCTACAATCCTGTATTGTTTCAGAAAAACCCAATATGGAATTTTTCTCCAATTCAGCTTATGATTTTAAAGGAGCAAAATTTACAAGCATCAATGTACCCATGGTTCTGGCCAAATCCTATATTAAAAAAGCTTTACGGAAAGAAGGTGAAAGTGAAGAGACGATCAGCCTCGTGAAAAAAGCATCCAAAATAAAAGTTCTTACCGTCTCCAACGGAAATAAAGAAATGCTTGATGATTACAGCCAATATCTGCATGACAACCGTTATGAAGACTGGGCTACCATAAAACATGACGGAGACAATATTAATATAAGGGTAAAGCAGGACGGTGATGTCATTAAAAATATGCTGATCACTTTGGGCTCCCGTACTGACGATCTCGTATTTGTAGATGTAAAAGGAAATTTTACCCCTGATGATCTCTCAAAAATGATCAATTCTGTTACAGACAAATAATAGGAAATATTTAATCTTTAAATTACCTGAGCATGGAAAAACTAATAAGAGAAGTCCGTATCCTTAAAATCTATGCTGTTTCGCTTACTGCGGTATGTGTGGTATTTTTCTTTCTTGCATTCAAAAACCAGTATTCCAACGAGAGGTTTAAGGAGATCGATGTGGAACGTATCAACATTATTGAAAAAGACGGAACCTTAAAAATGGTGATCAGTAATAAAGAACGGCAACATCCGGGAATGGTGAACCATAAAAACATGAAGCAGAGAGAAAGAGAAGCGGGGATGATTTTCTTTAATTCGCTGGGAGATGAGTGTGGCGGACTTGTATATGATGGGAATAAAGAAGGGTCCGGAATGGTATATTCTGTAGATCAGAGAAATACAGACCAGATTATGCAGCTGCAATATTCTGAAGAAGCGGGCAAAGATAAAAAAAGAGTATATGGTTTAAAGCTCTGGGACCGCCCGGATGACTTTCCGTTGGAAGACATTATAAAGTTTGAAGACTCCCTGAAAAAACTTAATGATCCTGCAGCCAGCAAAAAAGCATATGCAAAACTCAGGGAAGAAGGCAAATTAACCAATGAAAGATTTTTTGCCGGTAAAACAGCCAATGGCGATGTAGGAATTTTTATCCGTGATACCAAAGGAACAGTAAGATTAAAATTATATATTGATAAAAACAACAATACCCATATTGAAAATTTAGATGAAAATGGGAACCTCGTTAAATAGGATGTTTAACGTTAAAAAACTAACATGTAACAAGTAGTTTCATACTTATTCAATTATTTTGTACCGTAACCGTTCTTGAAAAAAGAGCGGTTTTTTGATTTAAGTTATTGATTATTAATTTTTATTTAAACTATCAAAAAGGATTTTCATATGTCATCAAAATAACCTAATTTTGCAAAGAAAGTAAAGATGTCTATTCATAACAAAATTGTAGAGACAGCCATCACTTTCGATGACGTTCTTCTAGTCCCTTCTTATTCAGAAGTTTTACCTAATCAGGTTTCATTAAAATCAAGACTTACCGACAAAATTACGCTGAATGTTCCGATAGTTTCCGCTGCGATGGACACTGTTACTGAAGCTGATCTTGCTATTGCACTGGCAAGAGTAGGTGGTTTAGGATTTATTCACAAAAACATGACGATTGCTGAGCAGGCAGCACAGGTAAACCGTGTAAAACGCTCCGAAAACGGAATGATTTCCGATCCGGTTACCCTTTCTAAGGACCACACTTTAGGTGAGGCTAAAGAGATGATGTCAAGATATAAAATCTCAGGACTTCCTGTAGTAGATGCAGATAATGTTCTGATCGGAATCATTACCAACAGAGATGTAAAATATCAGGAAAATCTTGGTATGAAAGTAGAGGAGATCATGACCAAAGAAAATCTGATCACTTCAGACAAAGATACCAACCTTGAAAAGGCAAAAGAGATCCTTCTTAAGAACAGAGTAGAAAAACTTCCGATCGTAGATAAAGACAATAAGCTTGTAGGTTTGATTACGATTAAAGATATCGACAACCAGCTTGAATATCCGAATGCCAATAAAGACCAGAACGGACGTCTTATTGTAGGTGCCGGAGTAGGAGTAGGTGAAGATACCTTAGACAGAATTGAGGCTCTGGTACAGGCCGGAGTTGATATTGTAGCCATCGATTCTGCACACGGACATTCCAAAGGAGTACTGGATAAAATTTCTGAAATCAGAAAAGCATATCCTAATCTTGATATCGTTGGAGGAAATATCGTAACAGCTGAAGCAGCAGAAGACCTGATTAAGGCCGGTGCCAATGTTCTGAAAGTAGGTGTAGGGCCAGGTTCTATCTGTACAACCAGAGTTGTTGCCGGAGTAGGAGTTCCTCAGCTATCCGCAATCTATAACGTGTACGAATATGCAAAGTCTCAGAATGTGACTGTAATTGCAGACGGAGGAATCAAGCTTTCAGGAGATATTGTAAAAGCTATTGCAAGTGGTGCTGGAGCAGTAATGTTAGGATCACTGTTAGCCGGTACGGATGAAGCTCCGGGTGAAGAAATTATCTTCCAGGGAAGAAAATTCAAATCGTATCAGGGAATGGGAAGCCTTTCTGCCATGAAGAGAGGAGGAAAAGAAAGATATTTCCAGAGTGAAGCTAAAAAATTCGTTCCGGAAGGAATTGAAGGAAGAGTACCTCATAAAGGGAAGTTGGAAGATGTGATCTTCCAGTTGACCGGAGGTTTAAGAGCAGGTATGGGATACTGTGGAGCAAAAGATATTGAAGCTTTACAAAAAGATTCCAAGCTGGTAATGATCACAGGAAGCGGATTGAAAGAATCTCACCCGCATGATGTAATCATCACACAGGAAGCTCCTAACTATTCATTATAAGAATTAAAAATAGTATAAAAATGCCTTCAGAAATGGAGGTATTTTTTATTTAACCCTGGTAAATTTAAATCCGGGTTTAATGACTTTATTCAGAAAAGTCCCTTTAGATCTTGCCTTTCCGAATTTTTCGACAATGCCCGGAGGTACCCGGAGATAATCATATACTTCCCCCGACTGATATATAATTCTCAATATTTCAGTGTCCGGAAAATAAATGAAATGATGTACAACACTTGAAGGCATCCAATAATATAGCAAAAAATGTTCCCGAAATGAAATAAAAAGCCCTACAAGTTACTGACGCTTAAGTGGTTTATGGGGTTTGGGTTAACTTTTATTTTTTCATGAATTTAAACTCATGATGCTGAAGGTCTTTGGTGATAACCTTTAATACATAGATTCCCGGGATAAGTTGTGAAACATCTACTCTTGGGTCAAATATTTCAGATCTTACCAGGCGCCCGTCAATATTGTAAATCTCTATCGTTCGTCCGTTATCCAGTCCGGAAATGCTGATGAAGTCTGAAACAGGATTAGGGAAGATCCGTATTTTATTTTTAGAAACATCTGAAGTTCCCAGTGTGATGGTTTGCACATCTCCGGTCATTGTAGAGTTGGCTGCTGTAAGATTGCCGGCACACAGTCCTGTTGTATAAGCTGTGTTTTCAATCCATACTCCAATATTGTTACCTGGAGGTATGGGAAGACTGTTATTTCCGGTTGCGTTATAAAAAACTAAGTTAGGAGTAGTAAATGTACCATATCCTTCATCCGCAAGGAATTCCCATCTTGTCTGGGCATTGTTCCACTGGATTTTGAATTCACAGCTGCCCAATCCGCTACAGGGTTGGCCATCAATAGGTGTAGTCATGTAGATGTTTTTATTGTTGACATCAACTCCGGTTTTATTAAACACAAAATTTTGATCGTCAAATAAATTGGTACATCCCTTAAAAGTTATCGTCTGGGCAGAAACGGTACTTCCGACTATCAGACATAATAAGTAAAGAATTTTCATAGCGATTAATTTTGTGATGGGAATACACCGGTTAAAGAAATAATACATTTCAGGGTAATAAACGGAGGTCTGTTCTCGTGAGGCTGATTGCCTCCTGTTGTACCGATCATGGTGTTTTTCATGGTGGTATTGTTGGCTGTGTCAGAATACTCTTTATCAAGTCCCTTGGTATCTGCAGGCAGGTTGTTGGTAGGTGTACTTTGATTTCCTTCGGCGGTTACAGCGTTTACAGTATGGGTATGGGCCGGCATTTGAGTTACTGTCAATGTTACACTTTCAGCTCCGCCTATTTGCCCCATGGTGTAAGTGGTTGGGCCTCCGGGAGCCTGCCCGTTATGTACAAGTACCCTTCCCCTCATATCCGGTAAAGCGAAAGTAGTCACTCCATTTCCGCCATAGGTGGTTCCTAAAAGTGAAAAAAGGGCGGTATTTTGAGCGATGGATAATATCTGGCCGTTACATTCTGCCCAGTTTTTTGGGGCGAAAGTATAAGGTACGAATGCAATTTGTCCTAAGAAAGGGTCTGATGCCTGAGACTTTAAGGTAGGTGCAAATGCACTGCTGATGAGCAGTGTACATGCAAAAAGTAATTTTTTCATGATAGCAGTGTTTAGTATTATAAAGTTAGAAATTATTTCGTATATAATAATTTATTAAAGAAAAATATTTAATATTTTATTATTATTTTAGATTTAATTAATTGGAATATGTAAAAAAATAGATTTTTTCTCTAATGTTTTTTGTTTAAATACCGTCTCTTCAACACTGAAAATCATTTTACGGTAATAGAAATAAAAAAACCACAGCAAAGCCGTGGTTTTTATTTAAAGCAAACAAAAGTCTGCATCAGTATGGGGTTTATAATAATATCCGTTATAAAATAGAGCAGGAACCTGGCGGAAGGTCTGAGATTCTTCTGCATCCTCCGGGACCACAGCAAAAAATTTCTGCATCACCACATCCGAAATTGGGTAATTCGCTGTTGCACATTTTAAATCCGCCCTTAATGTTTTTTAAGCCTTCTCTTGAAACTTTTTTTAAATTTTTCATAATAATTAATTTTTTTGATTTTTGCTTTATAGCAGTTTCTCAAATTTATATTTTTTTATTACAAATTATCAATGTTTTCAGGAAAAAACTTAAAATTATTTAAATAAAGATTTCTTCCAGCTTCATTCTTTCATCTTCCGGCAATAAACTATTTATGCAGATTATCCTTAAAATCCTCAATCCGGAAATCAGTGAGGGCATTTCCTTTTTCAATTTTTTCTTTAGAATACAATCTGAAATCATTTTCTGTTTTTTCTAAAAGATAATCATAGGGTCCTACATGGGAAATCAGCTTTACTAAAACCGGAGAAATCTCGAGGCAGATGAACAGCCCCATGATAAATGCAGCTGCCAGTCCTATAATGGCTGAATTTTTACCAAGCTCATCCAGTGCCTGAAGTCTTGCTGCAAAGCCATTGAACTTGTCTTCAAAGGTTTCTGTGGATTTTCTTTCAGTTTCCAGATTGGTATATACTTTGGAAATTTCTTTGTCTAAATATTCCAGTCTTGGAGCAGCTTGCTTCTGATAATTCTCAAGATCCTGTCTGCGCTGTTCCTTTAATTCCTGCTTACGTTTGGCATTGGGTCCATAGCCTTCTTTTCCACTGGTTAGCCCAGATTGTTTTCCCAATATCTCCTTTTCAAGTTCTACCGAAGCAGAATCATAAGATTTCTGATATTGGGCAATTTTCTCTGAAATCTGCTGTTTTTCTGTTTCAAATGGGCCGCTCTGCTGAAGAATCCTTCCGCTCATTTCTCCCTGCAGCTGTTTTTTATTTCTTTGAATGATGGTATTCAGCTGTTTGTTGACTTCTTTTTCAAAAATTTTAAGCTCCAATGGTTTGGAAATAATAATTCCTAAAAACGTAGCGAGAATCAAACGGGGAATGGCCATGAGAATCTGATTCCACCATGTTCCTGTTTTTTTGATGGAAGAGACAATATAACGGTCAAGATTGAAGATCATCAGCCCCCAGAGGACTCCGAATCCTATAGCGGTCCATATTTCATCAAAGACTGTATACATGGCATACCCTGCAGACAAAGTAGCAAATACTGCAGTGAAAAGTACGATCCCTCCGATCCCTGAAAATTTATTCCATTCACTCGGAGTTTTTCTTAAAATATGAATATTCCCGCCGGAACATATCATAAGAAAATGCTGGAACCAGTTTATTTTATGATCCCCCTGATTTATAGTTTGTTGTTTTGTTTTCATACCTGAAAATTTATACAAATGTAATACTAAAAATCATACCAATGTAAAAGATAGTATTATGTTTTACCAAGTAATTTAATCTATCTTATAAAATTGCTGTAAAACAGGCGGTTGTAAGAGGAGAATAAATATTCGGAAAAATGAAAATAAAAATATGATTAAATTTTTGACAGAATGTTTTTAAAATGATATTTTTGTTTCCGGATAATTAAAAAATATGTAAAATATGAAGAAGATTACTATCGTTTTGTTAGTGTCACTGTTTTCTAATGTATTTTCACAAAGCCAGGACCACTATTGTGGCTTTGATGAAGAGATGAAGAAAATGGACATGAAATTCCCCGAATTGAAAAAGAGAAGGGAAGAAGTTGAAACCAAGTTAAGAAACGTAGATAAACAGTCCTTTCTTAATAAAGTAGGAGGTGCAACCTCTTGGAATGGCCTTTATGCTGGGCAGGTATTTGAAATTCCGGTTGTAGTTCATGTCATTGAATCCAGTGCATCCAATAATTCAAATTTAATTCTTACTGATCAGAATATCAAAGACTGGATTGACAGGGCAAACAGTATGTATGCAACCACCTATGGAAATGGATTTTATCCTGAAGGAGCAGGAGCAACAGGTGGAAATGTGATTCCTTTTAAGCTGGTATTAGCAAAAAGATCACCAAGCTGTCTGCCGACCAGCGGTATTGTAAGATACAATGGAAGTACCATTCCTTTATATGATACAAGAGGAGTAGATTCCAATAACGGAGGTAATGGTGCTAATGCGTCAGATATAAAAGCGATGGCCCCACACTGGCCGGAGACCTCTTACTTCAATATTTATGTTGTTATTGGTTTTGACGGGCAGCAGCAGAATGCCGGAGGATTGATGGGCTATGCCAGATTCCCGGATTCTTATGATTATTTTTATGAAAGCTTCATGAAAGTAGCTACCCTGAAAAATCTTCATGATACTACACTTACTCATGAATTAGGACATGCATTTGGGTTATACCACACTTTCCAGGGAGTCAACTATACTAACCAGACCTCTTGTCCGGCAAATGCTAATTGTGCGACAGATGGTGACAGAGTTTGTGATACTTCACCATCCAGAAGTATGTATGGTGTAGCTGTTCCGGGGAATACCAGTATAGATCCTTGTACCAATCAAAATTATGACGGAACCCAGTATAATGTAATGAATTATACAAATTCTAACCGTAAGTTCACAGAAGGGCAAAGAGACAGAGCTATTATGCTGATGATGGAGTATAGAAAGAATCTGATCAATTCAACAGCAGGGCAGGATCCATCTGTAGTAATTCCATCTCCGGTTTCTGTGGTAGCAGCGCAATGTAATCCGCCGGGAATTGTAAACCCTGCCAATAATAACTTTGCAATTGGCCCTACAAGAGTTCTGTTTGGTTCAATAAGCAGTACAACCAATGGCTATGATTCAGATGAGCCGGCACCTAAGTTTTATGAAGACTATACCACTGCCAGCTGCATCAGACCTGCTTATTATACAGAAATTCCTTTAAATTCAGCGACCACATTAAAAGTTAATTATGAAAACGGGTTCGGCCAGGCAAATAAATTCAGAACAAAAGTCTGGATAGATTATAACAATAATGGAACGTTTGATGAATCAGAGCTGGTAGTCAATAATTTATCTGCTTCTGTAGCATCTGGTGGCGGGATTACTGTAACCAATAATATTACACCTCCTGCCAATGCGGTTACAGATACTTATTTAAGGATGAGAATTGCTGTAGATGCTGCTACATTCGGCGGTGCCAATTTACCTGAGATGACAGCGTGTTCTCAGTTACAATATGGGCAAATGGAAGATTATGCTGTAAAGATTATGGGTACCCTGGGAACTTCAGAAGTTAAATCGAATACAGAATCAAAGCTAGTATATGTGAAAACTGAAAACAAGCTAAAGCTGGCAGGTAACAGGAATGAAGTATTTGGAGAATATCAGATTTATGACTTAAGTGGTAAACTGATTCAGAAAGGAAATGCCAGAACAAATGAGATTCAAGTTGAGACAGTTCTTCCAAAAGGAGCCTTTATCATCAATTACTCAGATAAGAATAAGAAAGAATCTAAGAAATTCCTCAATAACTAAATTTTCAAGAGGCTGTCTCAAAAGTAAGACAGCCTCTTTCTATATTCTAAGAGCTAGATTACTTCAACCGGTCCGGATTCTGTTTCAAAAAACTTTCCCAGCCGGAATAGGACTTGGTATCGGCAACAGTTCCGGAATTAAAATGGTGACATACCGCAACGGCAAGACCGTCGGATGCATCCAGATATTTTGTGGGAAATTCCTTTAAATTAAGAAGATTTTGCAGCATTCCTGCAACTTGTTCCTTACTGGCATTACCGTTTCCGGTGATGGCCATTTTGATCTTTTTAGGTGAATATTCGGTGATGGGAATATTTCGGTAAAGGCTGGCAGCCATGGCAACACCCTGTGCACGGCCGAGCTTCAGCATACTTTGTACATTTTTTCCAAAGAATGGGGCTTCCAGGGCAACTTCATCAGGATGGAATTCGTCGATAAGTGACAGGGTTCTTTCAAAAATATATTTGAGTTTGGTTTCGTGATTGGGGTATTTTTTTAAGATCAGTTCATGAATGGAAACCATCTCCATTTTACCTTTTTTAACGGAGATAATACCAAATCCCATAACCGTCGTTCCCGGGTCAATCCCTAAAATTATTTTCTCTGAAATCATTGCTGCAAAGATATGACTTTCCAACTTCTTACATGATGGAAAATTATCAGGAAAACATCTCATGATATCTTAAACTTTCTTAACTTTAATTCTTGACATGATGTTGGAAAAAAGAAGAATAAAGTTACTACAGTACAGGTGATTTGCTGATTATTATTTTAAAAAATGTTTTTATGGGTTTAAAAAATAATAAGAAATGAAATAAGATTGCTCTTGTAGGCTCAATAACTTCCTTCCTCCACCTTCAGACCTCCTTCCTTAAAATGAAACCTTAAATAAAATGAAATATGAAAAATGTACTCAATTTATTAGTCATTCCCGTCTTTCTGCTTTGTAGCTTTCAGAAGGAAAAAAATGATCAACAGCGGACTGAAACAGAATCTGTATCTCCTGTAAAAAGTGAACGTATCATTTACCTGTTCTTTAAAACAGATAAAGATCAGTCAGGTAATGAAAAAGTAATTCTTCAGAACAGTAAAATTTCAGAGGGAAAACTGAAATTACAGCCCTCTTTTGACCGGGATGATGCGCAGCAAGGTGATTATATCATTACCGTTGCTGAATCTGGTGGTAAAGAATTGAGCAGGCAGCTCATAAAGGATCCTTTGAATCCTGTCATGGAAGTATATGAAAAAGAAGGAATTTCCAGGCATAAAGCCTCTCTTCAAAGCACGGAATTCAGCGCCAGATTTTCCTATTCCGAAAATGTTCAGCTTGTGAGAGTAGAAAAAGTAACAGATTCAGGAATACAGTTATTATTCACTCAAAAACTAGAATCATGAAAAAAGCTTTATTATTCCTTTTTATAAGTAGCATTTATGGAGCTCAGGTATTTGAGACAGTACCACTTTTACAGACTGGTGACAATAGCAAAAGGGTGGTGATTGCTGTTTTAGGAGATGGTTTTACCGCTACCCAACAGGACGCATTTGTTACTTCTGCACAGGCAACTGTAAATTACCTCTTTACCAAAAGCCCTTATACAGAATATAAAAATTATTTTAATGCGTATGCCGTCAAAGTTATTTCAGCCGAATCAGGTGTGAAACATCCGGGGACTGCAACAGATGTTACAGAGCCGGTAATCCCTGTGACCAATCCTAATAATTACCTTGGGTCTACTTTTGATGTGAATGTTCACAGATGCATCTACAGCAATACGACCAATAAAGTAGGGCAGGTTCTGGCTGCTAATATTCCTGATTATGACATTACTTATGTATTAGGGAACTCTCCTGAGTATGGCGGTTGTGGCGGTACATATGCCTTCGCATCGTTAAACTCATCCGCCAATGAAATTGTTGTTCATGAAATGGGGCATTCATTCGGAAAACTCGCAGATGAATATTGGTTTGCCGGAACCCTTGAGTCAGCTAATAAAACACAGAACTCAAATCCTGCTACCATAAAATGGAAAAACTGGGTAGGATTAAACGGAGTCGGAATATATGCCCATGCAGAAAGTCCGTCATGGTTCAGACCGCACCAAAGCTGTGAGATGAGGTATCTTAACCAACAATTTTGTTCCGTATGTAAAGAAGCTATTATTGAAAGAATCCATTCACTGGTATCTCCTGTAGATTCTTATACCCCTGCGAATGCTTCCTCTGTGGATGCTACGGCCAATGTTACCTTTACAGTCAATGAAATTTTACCCATTCCAAATACATTGCTCAATTCCTGGAAGCTGAACGGGACAACGCTTACTGAAACAGGGAATACCATTACAATCACTCCTTCTCAGCTGAATAACGGAAATAATACTTTGCTTTTTTCGGTAACAGATAATAACCCGCTTTTGAAAGTAGATAACCACAGTACGCTTCATTTTACCAATATTACCTGGACCTTGAGTAAATCTACCCTTAAAGTCTCAGAAGTAAAAGCTGAAGAAAGAAGATACAGCATCTATCCGAACCCTGCAGATGGAGAATTCTTTGTTAAAGGAAAACAGAATTTCTCAAAAAATATAAAAATTGAGATTTATGATGTTTCCGGAAAACTGATTTCCGGCAGATTTGAATTAAAAGATCCGGAAACCTTAAAGGTTGATATTAAAAATGCACTGGCAGGCACTTATCTGCTGAATGTGACGGAAGATAAAACTCTGCTGATCTCACAGAAAATTATTAAACAATAAACTAAAAATAAGACCGGTTATTACAGCCGGTTTTATTTTTTTTACAATTCTCCCAGTTTTTTCTCTGCAATAGGAACCCAATGACCATCACGACGCAGTAGTACTATTTTATCAACTAAGAATTTAGTTTTGTATTCCTTGTTCTTATATACCTCCCAGGCCCGGAGATAATTTTCCCATGTAAGGTTCCGGTACCCTACAGTGATGTGTGGATTGAATGAATAGATCATGAAATTAAACTGCTGCTTTACCTGATGATAAAGAGCTGTTAAATTCTCATTCTCTTCCGGTTTTACAAAAATTACAGGATTTTTCGGATTGGCGAAACTTCCAAAACCGTTCATCTCCATTTCAAAAGGAGACATCTCCGTATTAATCTTCCGGAATGCCGTATGAATATCGCTTTCCAGTTCAACCTCTCTGGAAAAAGGAGGGAAAAGTGTGATATGGGCTTCATTATTTAAAGCCTTGGAATTATCATAAGCAGTGGCAAGGTCCCTTTTAAAAAGCCTTATTTCCTCAATAACTGTGTCAGGAGGGTAAATGGCAATGAAATACATCTTTTTCATATAGCAATTTAATTATTTTTAAATAAAATTACCGGAATTGTGCTTTTCTCATTTCTTTACTTGTAATAATTTTACTGTTGTAGGAAAAGAGTTGATGAAAGTCTTCTTTTTATATGCTATGGCTGCTAAAATCCAGCTTCTTTATTTCAATGCAAAGAAAACTAATGTGCTGATCTGAGTTGATTCAGCGTATTTTCAAGATGATCTGTAATCTTTTTCACCTCAATATGTGGTTTGAAGGTCATGCCTTTACCTTTGGCCTCATCCGCTATATTGGAAAGAATAATGACAGATGTTTTCGTATCAGGATAATAGATATTTAAAGACGGAGATCCCTTGATATATCCGCTGTGAAAATAAGAATTGGGTTTGCCAATGTTCAGCATAATGCCATAGGCGTATCCCATTTTTCCGAAAATAGCATGACGTCTTTCTGCACTTTTGGCCATAAAGAGATTGAGTGTTTCAGGCTTTAAAATTTTACCGCGATAAAGGGCATTGTTCCATGTATGAAGATCCTGGATGGTAGAAAGTACACCACCGGCAGGAACTCCTATTTCTTTTCCGCCTAGTCTTTTAGGCATATTCGGGACTTCTTCGAAGGCATTGGCGTTCCCCAGATAGGCACTTGCAAAATGAGTTCCTTTAAAAATATCCCCGGTAGAAGAATGCATCATACCCGCCTTTTTAAAAAGTTCCAGAACATTTTCATCATAAGATTTGCCGGAGACCTTTTCCACAATCTTTCCAAGCGCATTAAATCCGTCATTCGAATAAAAGAAATCCGAACCGCTTTTGAACATCAGTTTTCCGCCCATCAGGTTGAGTCCGGATGTATGGTTAAGAAGTTGGTGGATCGTTATATTTTCATATTCTTTGTTCTGGAATTCCTTCAGGTATTTTGAAGCTTTATCCGTAACATTCAGTTTACCCTGTTCCATCTGAAGTAAGATCAGAACAGCCGTGAATTGCTTACTTACCGATCCGATGGCAAAAATGCTATTGCTGTCGATCTTTGTTTTTCTTTTAAAATCAGAATATCCGTTTTCTTTTCTGTAAAGCGGCAGAGAGTCTTTAAAAACGGCAATACTTCCGTTGAAATGGTACTTTTTGAAAACAGAATCAATCTGTTGTTCCAATAAAGTCTTTTGAAAAGCCGTTATGGTAGAATCAACAATTGCTTTCTTATCCACAGGAGGCTGGGGAGTTTCTGTCTTACAGGAAAATAAAATGAAAATAAGGGAAAGGAATACTAAATTTCTGATCACGGGTGTTTTATTTTTTTAAGATTGTTATTCGGATACTTAAAGATACGAAAATATCCGGGAGCATTAAGGGATGCAAAATGCGTGCTAGAACGGGCTTCGAATTAATTTAATATGGATTTTAATGGTTCTTTAGTAGGCATTTAATACATTTGACATAGAAAATGTATCACAAATATGAATGAACACTTGAAAAATGATTCAGCAAACATTGGATATCTGCTGAATATCATCAAAGAACAGGGCACAAATTACCTGAATTCTATTGAAGAAAGATTAACATCAGTAATCAATAATAATACACTGGAAGAGCAGGATCTCCCGGAATCAGGATTTGGAACAGAAGAAACTTTAAGGATTTTCAATGAAAAATTTGAACCGATCATGGTTGGATCCGGAGGACCGAGATATTGGGGATTTGTGACAGGAGGTGCTACACCGGCATCGGTAGCCGGTGACTGGCTTGCAACGGTTTATGATCAGAATACCCAGTCTGTAAAAGGTCTGGGAGATATTTCTGCAAACATAGAGATGGAAACCATACATCTTTTGCTTAAACTTCTTCAGCTTCCGGTAAGCTTTCTTGGAGGTTTTGTATCGGGAGCTACGATGTCTAATTTTACCTGTCTGGCTGTGGGTCGCCAATGGCTGGGAAAAGAACAGGAAAGAGATATTGCTAAAGAAGGCGTTTCCAGAACGGCAAAGATACTTACCGCAACGCCACACTCATCTTCTATAAAATCATTGTCATTATTAGGGCTTGGCAGCAGTAATATTATTAAGATCAAAACCGAAGAAGGAAACCGGGAAGCCATTCATATCAAAGATCTTGAAGAAAATATTCTGAAGCTTAACGGTGAGCCATTTATTCTGATTTCAAGTGGAGGAACAGTAAATACTGTGGATTTTGATGATTTCAAAGCAATCAGCAGATTAAAAGAAAAATACAATTTCTGGTGGCATATTGATGCTGCTTTCGGTGGTTTTGCAGCTTGTTCTGAAACTCATCAGCATCTTGTGGAAGGGTGGGAATATGCCGACAGTATTACAGTAGATTGTCACAAATGGCTGAACGTACCTTATGAAAGTGCAGTATTCCTTATTAAAGAGCAATATAAAATTTTACAGGTAGAAACATTTCAGAATTCAAATGCTCCTTATCTGGGAGATCCGTTGGAAAATTTCAGCTATTTGAATTTTCTTCCTGAAAATTCAAGACGGTTAAAGGCTCTTCCGGCCTGGTTTTCTCTCATGTCTTATGGGAAGAAAGGCTATCAGGAGATTGTAGATAATAACATAGCATGGGCCCAACAGTTTGGCCAGCTGATTGAAAATAGTGATGATTTTAAACTGCTGGCTCCGGTAAGATTGAATACGGTCTGTTTTACATTAAAAGATGATACAAGACAGGATGAGGTGGAGCAATTTTTGGAAAAGCTTAATAACACAGGAAAAGTTTTTATGACACCTACTTTCTATAATCAGCATAAAGGAGTAAGAGCCGCCTTTGTAAACTGGATGACCGGTGAAAAAGATATCAGACAGGTATTTGATCTCATGAATGAAATCATTACTGAAATAAAATAATATATTGAAAAGCCTGTGGATTAATATTCACAGGCTTATTTTAACAGCAAATCACAGAACCAGAAAACATATTCGCTATCCTCTTCTTCGGTTGAGCTCTTAGGTTTAGGATAAGTCTTTTTGACTGTTTCTCCAATTTCAAACTGCACCAGATTTTTAAAAATAGGACCATCAAAAGTAAATGTATGAAACTCTCCGTTTTCTCCGCAAGGATCTACATTTTCAGGAAGATCATCAAGGAATTTCTCATCAATAATCCGGCCTGCAAAACTTTTATCAAGATAAGTTCCGTTTACACAGGTTACAATGGTTTTAAAACCAAGATCTAAAAATTCACGGATGAGGTCAGAAGTATTCTGCTTCCAAAGGGGAAATACGGCCTGCATTCCGATGGTATTCAACTGGTCTTCTCTGTATTTTCGCAGATCTTCCAAAAAAATATCCCCGAAAATAGAATGAGTAATGCCCTGAGCTTGAATTCCGGCCATTGTTGTACTCATGATTTGCTGGTATTCTTCCATTGACGGTTCTTTGGGAAGTTCCATTTTAATCAATGGAATTCCGAGACTTTCTGCCTGTTTTTCCAACAGAGAAACATGAACTCCATGCATGGAAATCCTTTGGAATTCTTCATTAATACTTGTAAGCAGTGTAGAAATCTCATATTGATCTTCCTGTAGTATTTTGTAAAGGGCAAGGGCAGAATCTTTTCCGCTGCTCCAGTTGAATAAAGCTTTTGGTTTCATTTTAAAAATAAAAATCTCCCAAAAATAAGGAGATTTTATGGCTTAATAATTTTTGTTTTGAATTTCTTTGATAGGAATAAATCCACCATTAAAGTAATCAATCTTCATTTCAAAAGGATAGGCCGGATTGCTCATGATCAAAACACCAATTGCTCCAAAAAATGCAGCTCCGGTTAGCATCATGCTTCCGGCATTGGGATTTGACCTTATTTTTCCGATAAAATAGTAATCATTATCTCTTTTTATTGCCTTCGTAAAAAGGTTTTCTATGGAAAGGTAGATATACGGCTCTCCTTTATATACAATAGCATAAATATCGCCTTTTTTGATTTCCTTTTCTTTGCCATCTGCCATTTCATAGATTCTTACAATTTTGGGAGCATTTCCGTAGAATTTGACATTTGTAATTTTCTGGTCAGGCTGCTGATTTTTTAAAGCGTTGTAATTTTTATATACTCCGTCCTTCAGCTGAGGTGAATTGTAAAAACTGATTGACTGCTTGGCTGTATCATCAAAAGTCATTACTTGTTCCATCGTATAATGATTGTTTGTTTCAGGCTTTTTAGATGCATTTTTACTGATGAAATCTACGAGCATTTCACTTCCTTTTTCTAGCGTTTTTGCGGTAACATCTGTTGCTTTGATATCAATTACTGTATCAGTTTGATCTATCAAAGAGTAAGTCCCATCATTATTTTTTGAAAATAGAAATCCCTGAAAATAGCAGTATCCATGCTCACTGAGTTTGGCAGTAACCTCCGCAAAGTATAATTGTTTCAGGTACAGAACCATTGTTCCTTCTTCGGTATCATCTCCATTGATGCTGTTCAGTATACTTTGGAATTGGCTTGATATGCTTGACGTGGGAATCACTTTAGCTTTGGCATTCAACATTCCCTGCTGTACAATTCCTAAAGAAGTGGTATCTTCTCTTTTATCAATAAGTTTTATCGTTTTATAATAGCTTTTCTCCAGCTTGTGGGTGGGAAGACTTATGGTAAATGGTTCGGTACGTTTCTGGCTCCATAAAGCAGATGTAAGACAAATGATGACTAAGAATAGGATTTTCTCAAAATTAATTTTCATGATTATGTTTTTCATTATTAATTAGTTTTAAAATTAAAAATACAAAAAAACCTCAAAGAAATCCTTTAAGGTTTAATTTATAAAAAATGTCTGCCAAGTATGGCTTACATATTTCTTCTGTACTTACCACCCACTTCAAACAAAGCGTTGGTGATCTGTCCTAAAGAGCAGTATTTCACAGCGTCCATCATCACTTCGAATAAGTTCTGCTGGTTGATGGCAGCATGCTGTAATGTTCTCAATGCTTCTTCAGATTTACTTTCATTCGCTTTCTGGAAGTTATGAAGAAACTCGATCTGAGCCTGCTTTTCTTCTTCGGTAGAACGGATGACCTCGCCGGGAAGGACAGTTGGAGAACCGTCTTTTCCTAAGAAAGTATTTACCCCGATGATCGGATATTCTCCTGTGTGCTTCAGCCATTCGTAATGCATAGATTCTTCCTGGATTTTCGAACGCTGGTACATGGTTTCCATGGCGCCGAGAACACCACCTCTTTCAGTGATTCTGTCGAATTCTGTGTATACCGCTTCTTCTACAAGATCCGTTAATTCTTCAATGATAAATGATCCCTGAAGCGGATTCTCATTTTTAGCCAATCCTAATTCCTTATTGATAATTAACTGGATTGCCATTGCTCTCCTTACCGATTGCTCAGTAGGAGTCGTGATCGCCTCGTCATAAGCATTCGTGTGAAGGGAATTACAGTTGTCATAGATCGCATAAAGCGCCTGAAGCGTCGTTCTGATATCATTGAAATCAATTTCCTGAGCGTGCAGAGAACGTCCTGAAGTCTGGATGTGGTATTTCAACATCTGGCTTCTTTCGTCAGCACCATATTTCAGTTTCATAGCTTTTGCCCAGATTCTTCTTGCTACACGTCCGATTACTGAATACTCAGGGTCGATACCGTTGGAGAAGAAGAAAGATAAGTTGGGTGCAAAATCATTGATATCCATTCCTCTTGACAAATAGTATTCCACATAGGTGAAACCATTGGCCAATGTAAATGCCAGCTGGGAAACAGGATTGGCACCTGCTTCAGCAATGTGATATCCGGAAATGGAAACAGAATAGAAGTTTCTTACTTTTTCTTTGATGAAATACTCCTGAACGTCACCCATTAATCTTAGAGCAAATTCAGTAGAGAAGATGCAGGTATTCTGAGCTTGGTCCTCTTTTAAAATATCAGCCTGAACGGTACCACGTACAGTAGCAATTGTTTTAGCTTTGATTTCTGCATATACATCAGCAGGAATAATTTCATCACCGGTAAGTCCTAAAAGTTGTAGTCCTAAACCGTTGTTGGAAGGAGGAAGTTCACCGTTGTATTTCGGTCTTTCCAAACCTTTATCATCAAATTTTTCTTTAAGTTTAGCTTCTACTTTAGCTTCTAAACCGTTCTCTTTAATGTATTTTTCTACATTCTGATCAATAGCAGCATTCATAAAGAAAGCCAATAGCATCGGTGCAGGACCGTTGATCGTCATGGAAACGGATGTCAATGCATTCACCAGATCAAATCCGGAGTATAGTTTTTTCGCATCATCTAAAGTGGCGATAGAAACTCCTGCATTTCCGATCTTACCATAAATATCCGGTGGTAAAGCCGGATCCTGGCCATATAGTGTCACAGAGTCAAAAGCCGTAGATAAACGTTTTGCAGGCATTTCTGCAGAAACGTAATGGAATCTTCTGTTGGTTCTTTCCGGACCTCCTTCTCCTGCGAACATCCTTGTAGGATCTTCACCGGTTCTTTTGAAAGGATAAATTCCTGCGGTGTAAGGGAAGCTTCCCGGAAGGTTTTCCTGGCCTTTCCATTGGATCAGATCACCCCAGTCGTTATATTTTGGTAATGCAATTTTCGGAATTCTCAAATGAGACAGAGATTCTGTAGACGTTTCAACTTTGATTTCCTTTCCTCTTACGAAATAGGAGTAAAACTCTTCATGGAAAGCCTTTTTCGTATCATCCCATGTTTTAAGGAAATCAATATTTTCCTGCTGAAGTTCTTTTTCTGCCTTCTGATATTCAGCTTCTAAAACTTCATTGGAAAGGATCTTTTTTACCCCTTCAATATGATACATTTTTCTGGCTAGTTCAGCCTGCTTCTCAATGTTGGCATCATATTGTTTGTTGTTTTCTACAATTTCAGACAGGTAACGCACTCTTTTCGGAGGAATAATCGTTACTTCTTCCGTAACTTCTTGTTCTACAAAAGTTTTTAAATTTAAATCTGAAAACTTATCGTTTACTTTTGAAACTAATCTGTTGTATAATTCTGTTGTTCCATGATCATTAAACTGAGATGCTTTAGTTGCGTACACCGGCATATCGTCTAACGGACTTTCCCATAAAAGGTGGTTTCTCTGGAACTGTTTTCTTACTGCCTGAAGGGCATCAAGAGCTCCTCTTTTGTCAGATTTATTTAAAGCTACAAGATCTGCGTAGTCCAGCATGTCAATTTTTTCAAGCTGCGTAGAAGCACCATATTCAGGAGTCATTACATACATGGATACATCAGCAAAATCAGAAACTTCAGACCCGGACTGCCCGATCCCGGAAGTCTCAAGAATGATCACGTCCGGATGGGCCAGTTTCAATACATTCAATGCAGAATGAATGAACGGAGAAACGGAAACGTTATTTTCTCTGGTCGCCATAGAACGCATATAGACTCTTGGGTCATTGATCGCATTCATACGGATTCTGTCTCCTAAAAGAGCTCCTCCGGTCTTCTTTTTCGAAGGGTCAATGGAGATAATTGCGATTTTTTTATCGGTGTTGGAACGTAAGAAACGTCTCACCAGTTCATCTGTCAACGAAGATTTTCCGGCTCCTCCGGTACCTGTGATACCGATAATAGGGATATTCAGGTGTTTTGATTCTTCATCGATGGCTTTTACCAATTCAGGTTTTTCTTCTGAAAAGTTTTCAACAGCGGAGATGATCTGTGCAATGCTTGAAGGGTTTTCAAAACTGATATCAGCCAGATCTTTTGCCGTAACATCTTTCCCTGTTGCAAAATCCGATCTGTGTACCAGATCATCGATCATTCCCTGCAGACCCAGCTCACGACCGTCATCTGGAGAATAAATCCTGTCGATCCCATAAGACATAAGGTCTTTGATTTCTTCAGGAAGAATTACACCGCCACCACCGCCAAAAATTTTGATCTGTGGAGAGTTTTTCTCTCTAAGAAGGTCATAGATATATTTAAAATATTCATTGTGACCACCCTGATAGGAGGTTAATGCAATAGCATTGGCATCTTCCTGGATTGCTGTGTTTACAACTTCTTCTGCTGATTTGTCATGTCCTAAATGAATCACTTCGCATCCTGTGCCCTGAATGACACGACGCATAATATTGATCGCAGCATCATGGCCGTCAAATAAAGACGCAGCTGTTACGATTCTTACCTTATTGGTTGGAGTATATTTTTGGGTTTCCATAAAAATTCTAGAAAGTTTCTAAGTTTTCAAATATAATAATAAAAAAACAACCCTGTGTTTGATTTTATTGTTTTGATTATCAATTTAGTATGTTGGGTTATTTAATAATATGTCTCCAATTTCAGGTTTGAGAATTTCAAAGTTCACAGGTTCGGTAGTTACAGAATTAAAAAGACTTGCAGGATTTTGTTTACGAATCGGCAGATCGGCCTTTACTCAAATTAAAATCTTTACTTTTGCACCATATTTTACAGACATGCAAAAAGCGTTGATATATTTCGCATTGGGAACAGTAGTAAGTTTCCTGATCAATTATTTCTTTTTAAGTTCAGAGAATATCGGCCTGGAACTTTATTATGCAGTGGCCTTTGGAGCTGCCTGGGGCGTTGCGTATTATCTGGATACTCCGGATTTTACATTGCCTAAAAAACTGGGACTGTCTTTTGTAGTGATGGGAATTCTGGTTCTGGTGGGAACTTTAATTTTTAAGCTTGAACTGGCCATTCCATCCATCCTGAAATTTTCAATGGTCTTTGTCGCCTATTATCTTATTGCAAGTTTCAGAGGAACTAAATCATTAAGAAAATAAACTAAAAGAATAAGGCTGTCCAATGTGACAGCCTTATTTTTATTTAATGAATCATCATAAAACTTATCAGCGCCAGACCTGTAAGTAAGAACATAAAGGCAAAGAAATTAATCATCAGTAATATTATACCAACAAAAAGACTTACAATCCCGTGTGCATGATAAACCCTTCTGTGAGCAATAAAGAAATATCCCATGCTGTATGTTATAAGTACTGTCATTACTAAGTATAAAAGAGCATTAAGTACTTTAATCTCCGTTAATGCAGCCAGTTTTCCAAGCAGGAATATCAGCAGAATAGTGAGCAGCAGAAAAGAGAAATAATGAAGTGTAAAGATTCCATGATCAAAATACCACCATTTTTTCTTACTGTGAAATACCCATAGAAAGAATGCAAACAAAGGAAGATAAATGAAAAGGGCCTTAGGCAGATTGTGGAAGGATTTTTCGATCATACCGTTCATAATCTCCTTTTTTGTGATCCCGTGATCTCTGAGTTCGTAGAATTTATGAACTACCGGTGTCTGAATAAAATCAAAAAAGCCGGGATTTTTAGCAATGGCAGAATCATAGGATTTCTTTGTATTGTACATTCCAGATCCGGTCTCTATTGTTTTGTCCATATCCATTATTTCTTCTATATCAGCAGAATCAGGAATTGCTTTTAGACTTTTAATGGCAAGAGAATCTTCTTGAGTCAGAATTTTTTTGGCTTCTATGCTGTCAATCAGTTTTTGTGTCCCAACAGGCTTGGATATTTTTAAAAGGCCGGTTTTGCCATGTTCTTCACTTTTTTGATCTGAAGAACCGATATTCACCATAGGAAAGAGGGCAAATACAAAAAACGTAATAAAACTGACGAAAATATACAATTTAACAGGTGGTACAAATATTTGTCTTTTTCCCTGTAAATAAGTGTTGGTAAGTTTTCCCGGTCTGAACAGCAGATTTTTTACAGTTCCCCAAAACTGGCCGTCATAATGTGTAAAATCTTCAATGAAATGGGTAAACAGAAAGTAGAATGGCTGGCGCCTTTCGATATTTTCCTGTCCGCAGTGGGGGCAGAAGCGTTCTTCTACCTGGTGCCCGCAGTTCAGGCAGGTCTTATCTTCTCGGATTTTTCCGTGACTCATGGGTAAAACGTTTGGCGCAAATATAATTATTTCAATATATAAAATAATGATATCACTAAGCTTTTGCGAAAATCTTTAAAGTAAATTTAACAGAGAAGGGTTTTGGGATAAAAAAGAGTTGAGGGAACAAACTCTTTATTTACCATTTGTATTTTTAGAATCTTCTAGACGTTTTTTTTCATCGCACAACATTTTACAAGATTTATGCCAAAAGCTTAATTAATGTTAAAATCTATGGCTAGAGGGCTGAACAGCAGATATTCTATAGATTAAATAAAATATGTTTTTGGGTTACAAAAATAATTTGTACCTTTGCACACCCTTTTAGGGGTAAATTATGTTTAATCTTTAACTAAAACGTGTGAATACATTAAGTTACAAAACTGTTTCAGCGAACAAAGCTACTGCTAATAAAGAATGGGTTGTGGTAGACGCTGAAGGACAGCCGTTAGGAAGACTAGCTTCTACGGTTGCAAAGATTTTGAGAGGTAAGCACAAAACGAACTTTACACCTCACGTAGATTGTGGTGATAACGTAATCGTTTTGAATGCTGGGAAAATTACACTTTCCGGAAACAAGTGGGCTGATAAGACTTATATCTGGCATACAGGATACCCTGGTGGACAGAAGTCTATGACTGCGGCTGAACTTCAAAAGAAAGATTCTTTAAAGGTATTGGAGAAGTCTGTAAAAGGTATGTTACCTAAAAACAGATTAGGAGCTGCTATCCTTAAGAACCTTTATTTATATGAAGGAACTGAGCACAAACATGAAGCTCAACAGCCTAAAACAATTAATGTTAACGAATTTAAATAATTAATTATGTCTATAGTTCACAAAATCGGAAGAAGAAAAACTTCTGTAGCAAGAGTTTATGTAAGACCAGGTTCTGGAAACATTACAGTAAACGGTAAAGATGCTAAAGAATATTTCTCTACAGACGTGATGGTTTACAAATTAAACCAACCGTTCATCCTTTCTGAGACTGTTGGTCAGTATGACGTTACCGTAAACGTATTCGGTGGTGGTAATACAGGTCAGGCAGAAGCTATCAGATTAGGTATTTCAAGAGCTTTATGCGAAATCAACGCTGAGTTCAGATTAGCATTGAAGCCAGCTGGTTTACTTACAAGAGACGCAAGAATGGTGGAAAGAAAGAAGCCAGGTCAGAAAAAAGCAAGAAAGAGATTCCAATTCTCAAAACGTTAAGAATTGCGATAAGCTTAAAGCAATATGCAATAAGCTTTTTGAAAAACTTATTAAAATTTTTAATTCGCTTCAAAGCCTATGGCTTACTGCCTGAAGCTTAAAGCAAAAATTGCCCGTTACGTTTAGCATCCAAACGCTTCTCCCATCTAAAGAAGTTGTTGATTGTTTAAAAGACGGAAAGTAAACTAACAAAAACAGAAAACATGGCAAAAGCAAATGTAAAAGACCTTTTAGAGGCTGGTGTACACTTCGGTCACATGACTAGAAAGTGGAACCCAAATATGGCTCCATACATTTTTATGGAGAAAAACGGTATTCACATTGTAGACTTACATAAAACAGCAGTTAAATTGGATGAAGCGTGCAGCGCTTTAGAAAAATTAACTTCTGCAGGTAAAAAAGTTCTTTTCGTAGCTACTAAGAAGCAAGCGAAAGAAGTAGTTGCAAAACACGCTTCTGAACTTAATATGCCTTATATTACAGAAAGATGGCCAGGTGGTATGTTAACGAACTTCGTTACTATCAGAAAGGCTGTAAAGAAGATGAATGCTATCGACAAAATGAAAAAAGACGGTACGTTCGAAACTTTATCTAAAAAAGAAAGATTACAAGTTGACAGACAAAGAGCTAACCTTGAGAAGAACTTAGGTTCTATCGCTGACATGGTGAGACTTCCATCTGCTGTATTTGTAGTTGATATCTTAAGAGAGCACATCGCAGTAACTGAAGCTAAGAAACTAGGTATTCCAGTTTTCGGTATTGTTGATACAAACTCTGACCCAAGAAAAGTTGACTTCGTTATCCCAGGAAACGATGATGCTTCTAAGTCTATTGATATGATCCTTAGCGTAGTTTCTGAATCTATCAAAGAAGGTCAGTCTCAAAGAAAAGCTGATAAAGAAAAATCTAAAGAAGAAGGAGAAAAAGTATCTGCTGATACAGATGCTGATTTCGATGCTGAATAATTAAAGATTTTCTTTAATATAGGAAAAACGCTGAACTTAGGTTCAGCGTTTTTTTTTTGCTTGTAGTACAATCCCGGATTGTACTGCCAGATTTTAGTGTTAAACGATCTGTACCTAATTTAAATCTTTCTTTACTTGTTTTTTAATGCTCTTATTGAAATTTTTTTTATTTTTTTTAAATTTAGTTTTATTTTTTTTCTAATCTGACTATTTTTCTAAATTAAAAGCAATTTATTTCTAAATATAGAGAAATATAATTGATTGTATGTGTTTTATTATTAGACTGTTATGTGTTGATGATTGTGGGTGACTAATTTTATTCAGCTGTTTTTTGTGTTTTTATTTATTTTATTTATCATTTTTTATTTATTTAATGGTATTTGTGGTATTTATTTGATTTTTGTACCGTTAAGGTTGTTTTTTTGTGACGGGTTTTTCATTTTTGATGACTAAAAAATGAAAATATGAAAAAACAATTATTTTTAAGTGTTGCATTGACACTAAGTTCATTATGTATTGCCCAGCATTATCTTAAATCCGAGTATGTTGATACAAAGAGAGTTAATAGTTCAGGAATGATTAAGTTTATTTCTTTTAAACCTGAATCTAAAATTCCTTTAGAAAATACTGAAAGGTTACTTAAAGAAATTACAAAACTGGATGGTACAATCAACACGCTGAAGAAAATTAAATCTGAAACTGATCTTTGGGGAGGGCAGCATGATTTCTACAAGCAATACTTCAACGAAGTAGAAGTGGCTTATAAATCTTATACAATTCATTCAAAAAATGGATTTATCACTTCTATGAACGGGGATTTTAGCCCAATAGACATTCCATCCGGAAAATCATCAATTAAAACTCCTGATGAAATTTACAAAATTGGATTGGCTCAGTTGGGAAACAGCTACCAATTACCTGATGAGTTTAAAGATAAAACCCCTTATAATACTCTTGTTGTTCTGGCTAAAGATATTTCAGGTACAGCAGATCGGTTTGCTTATGTATTTAGTCTTATCTCAATAAAGCCTGGTGATGTTGAAAAAGTCTATATGGATGCAGTTACAGGAGATATTCTGAAAAAAGAAGGGATTCTTAAGACACATCAAGCAAAAACCACAGTACTAAACAAAGAACAAACAGATTATATTAGTAATCTGGCAGAATTGAATAAAAAGCAGGAAATTTCTTCATCCAAAATTCCTATACCTTTTTTTGTCCAAGGTACAGCCCAGACAAGATATAGCGGTTCGAGACCAATAGAAACATTACAAGTTACAAATGGCTATGAATTGAATGACAGCTCCAGATTTGTTAAAACGTTGAATTATACAGGAGGAGAAGCTGTTAACCTTCTTCTTATGACCTCGTTTTTTGGGCCTGACTTTGCAGAATCATTAGCTACAAAATACATAGACACAGATAATAACTGGACAAGTGCTGAGTATGCAGCTACTAAAGATGATGGCGCCCTGGAAACACATTGGGCATTTTCCAAAGTCTATGATTTTTTTAAGACCGAATATAACAGAAACGGATTTGATAATCAGAATTCACAGGTAAGATCTTTCATTCATCCAACTATTAACGGTACATCTTATAATGCTGCGTGGGTAAGTTTAGCTACTATAAACCCTAGTTTTTCCGGTGGTTATATGTTCATTGGTAATGGTGGCCAGCCTAACACATCATTGAACTGGGATATTTTAACAGGGCTTGATGTTGACGCTCATGAATTTGGGCATGGTGTGGATACGGCATTTGGAAATCTTGTATATGAAAGAGAATCGGGGGCCTTAGATGAGGGATTTGCAGATATTTGGGGAGCATCAGTGGAAGCTAAAATGGCACCAGAAAAGCAAAGATGGATCATGGGTGAAGATTTTGTACTGTCTCAACCGGATGGCATAAGATCTTTTGCTAATCCTAAATTATTTAATCAACCTGATACTTATTTGGGACAATATTGGAAAGATGCCACCACTACGGGGTGTGCAACACCTGATAACACGAATGATAAATGTGGTGTACATACTAATTCCGGAGTACTAAATCACTGGTATTATTTATTGACAGAAGGGGGATCAGGAACTAATGATAATGGCTATTCTTATAATGTTTCCGGAATAGGTATAAAGAAAGCGGCAGATCTTGTGTATTCTACACAGGCAAGTTATGTGCAATCACAGTCTGTATATGCGGATGTACGGGATTTTACAATTCAGGAAGCAGGTATATTATATGGGGCAAACTCTCCGGAGGTTTTAGCAGTAAAGGCAGCATGGTGCGCTGTAGGTGTTACAACCGGTGGAGAATGTGTTAATAGCACTTTGTCTGTGAATGAAGCTAAAAGTATACCGATATTCAGTATATATCCTAACCCGGTAAGCAATGAACTGAATATAATTTCGTCTTCAAAATTGGAAGTAAATAAACTGCAATATAAAATTAATAACATGGCCGGTCAACTGATACAGGAAGGGAATGTATCAAATAATAAAGTAAATGTATCTGTACTGCCAAAAGGTACTTATGTTTTTTCTATTGATGGAAAAGGCACTTATAAGTTTATAAAAAATTAAATGATAGAATAAGAGTTAGAAGATAATGCAAAAAGAAGCTCCATCTAAAGTGATGGAGCTTTTATATTATTGTGAAAGTTTTATAGAATAGGAAGTGGTTATAAACTTTGTAGACTGGTAAGATGAATTACAAAGCATCCCGGATAATCTGTAATTCTGATTTTTAGGAACCATTGTGTAGCCTATCTTTCCTGCTCCTATAGGAATCTTTTTAAAGAATCCGTTTCCGCTTACGGTAAGAACCATATTGCACGGAGATTTGTTCTCTACGGAAATAGATGTTCTGGGGTTAGAAGGGTCATCATTATTCAAAAGATCATTAAGAACCTCAGCTGTTTCAGGTTTATAGGTCTTCATCAGTTCATTATACTCTCTTGCTGTATTAGCTGCACTCCCGGAATTTCCGGCAGGATAGGAGGTTCTGACCGGATACCCTCCATAATTGACATTACAGCTGGCAAGGACTAATGAAACTCCGGCAAAGACTAATAGCTTTTTCATACCCATTTTATTTTTTTACTTTTCTTTTCTTCAAAGTTTTTTTTCTGGCAGTTTCCTTCAGTGCAGGCTTTGGTTCTGTTTCAGGCAGTTTAGGATTATCAATTGTCACAAAGATACTTTTTTTAATATCTTTCTGTGAGATATACTTCATATCACAAACATTACTGCTAAGGGTGTATGACCCTTTATTGATGACGATGAAATTCTCTCCGTGAGCAGGTACGGCAAGATTATAATAATCTTTCCCTTCTATCCTGAGTACAATGTTACAGTCTGAATTATTTTTGAATAAAAGGATAGCCTCTTTGCGGGTAATGTCCTCATTGAACATGGCGTTCAGAAGCTTGACTGTTTTTTCCTTGTGTTCAGAAGAAGATTCTACAATAAGCCGTTTAAACTCTTCTGCATCATCAGAAGCAGGGTTTCTCATGATACTTTTAGGAATATCTGAGATAATGGGCCTTGCTTCCATAGGTTTGGCTGTACGGGCTCCTTTCGTCCATTCCGCATTTTTCAGAGCGATAAGCTTTGGTTTCAGTACACTTCTCTTCGGGTCGTCAGGATGTGCGTTTTTTAAGTATTCTTCAATTTCCCTGATATTTGTGCTTTTTAAGATGTCTTTACTGCCTTTCTGGGCATATGTAAAGCCTGGGAGTAGAAATGCGAAGAATATAATGGTTAAAAATTTTTTTTTCATCAATGTAGTTTATCTCATCAGCTTATCCGGAATTTGATATAGGTAATTGTTTTTCCTTTCGCTGAAAATAGTTCTTCGTAATACGTTTTGATATCTCTCAGATGTTCCGTGTCCGGATCATATTCGGGTGCTCCATAGATGTCGTGATGGGCTGATATAATTTCATATCCTGCCCCCTGAAGGTATCCCAGAGTATAACCGTGCAGGAATTCTGAATCGGTTTTCAGATGGATAATTCCTCCTGGCTTCAGAAACTTTTTATATCGGTTCAAAAAGTCAGGATGCGTTAATCTATGTTTGGTTCTCTTGTATTTGATTTGAGGGTCCGGGAAGGTAATCCAGATCTCATCCACTTCATTTTCGGCGAAGAAATAATCAACAAGTTCAATCTGTGTTCTTAAAAAAGCAACATTATTCATGTTATTTTCTACGGCTTCCTTTGCCCCGAACCAGAATCTTGCTCCTTTAATATCAATCCCGATAAAGTTTTTTTCAGGAAATGTTTTGGCAAGTCCTACAGAATATTCTCCCTTTCCACAACCTAATTCCAGAACGACAGGGTTGTCATTTTTAAAGAAATTTTCTCTCCATTTTCCTTTAAGATCAAAACCATTTAAGGCATCTTCTCTTGTAGGTTGGATTACATTCGGTAATATTTTGTTTTCTGCAAATCTTGCTAATTTATTCTTGCCCATTGAGTTATAAAATGAGTGCAAAAATAGTAAATTTTACACAAAATCTCTGCCTTTTACTTCAAAAGACAGAGATATGATTTGTTTCCTTTTAAGGCTATTGACTGCCGAGAGCTACAACAATGGCTCCTTGTATGGTTTTCTGAGAAGCATATTGTGCTCCGCAGACAAGGCTGGTGAAAAGATACTGGCCTTTTTGTATAACAATTGAACCCTCGCCATGAGCGGGTACTGCCAGTCTGTATTTCGTGGTACCTACTCCTTCCATCCTTACAATAATGTTACAATCCGATTTGTTCTGGATCATCACAATACATTCTTTGGCATTGGGATCGTTATCAAAAAGAGAGTTAAGGATTTTTACAGTTCTGTTCTGATGTTCTACAGGTGATACTGCCATCAGCATATTGAATTCCTCAGCTTCTGCATTGGGTATGGCAGCATTGGCTGAAGTATTGACAACGAAGGTGTTTTGAGCATTGCTCGGAGTGTAAACAGTGGTCGGCTGTTTTGCAGCCAATTCAGCTTTATATTTGGCGATCTGTTTCTGCTTGATAATGGCATTCATTTCATCAAAAGTAATTTTTGTAGAAGGCCTTCTCCGCAGTAACGCAAGCATTTCCTGCATATCTTTTACTTTCTGATCTGCCGGATGCGCATTTTTGATGTATTCTTTCATCATTTCCATAACCCGTGGTTTCAGAACTGATCTTCGGGGATCATCAGGATGGGCATCCCTTAGAAAAGCATTGATCTCATAGATGTTATTGCTTTTAAGAATGTTGCTGTAGTCTTTCCCTCTTTTTTGGGCAGACAGGTTAAAAAACAAAACCGAGACAAGAAGTAAAAGTATTTTTTTCATTAATTAATATTAGTTGTCAGTAACTACTTCTCTTAATTTGTGTTTGGTCAATTAGTTTTAATAAGATAACGGAATACTGTGTTTTTTATTTTAAACACATGATTGTGATATAAAAATAAACATATTTTTGAATATTACAGAAATATATACTGTGAAAATTATAAAATCAATAGATTGGGGCTTGAAAACTTTCAGGATTTACAATAATAAAGAACCATGCGCTATGACATGATTCTTTTTATATCAGTTGTAAGGAAATATTCTTTCCGTACTTTTATTTATTTGATGACTTCCTGAAGATGAGAATTTTTAAGCCTTCGCTGGTAAATCGGAAGATATTTTTCAATAGGTACCTTGATGGCTTCAAAGTTTCCGGCCAATACATAAGGCTGAATATTTTCAGAGGTATAGACAAACTGAAGGAAGTTGTCAATTAAATTTTCAGGAATTTTAAATTTCAGGAAATAATCTTTACCTAAATAATTTTTAATCTGAGCCACAGAGCTGTTCATTCTTTCATAAGCCTGATAACGTTGTTTTTTCTTTCTCTCCCCTGAAAGCATATCATAGATGCTCTCCAGACTAAAGGTAAGACCTCCATCTCTGAATCCGGCTACAGGCAGTTCCGGAGGAGTTCCGTCACCTTTAGGTTCAGGAAGTCCGATGACTTTTTTGAGTGCATAGGCTTTATCTTCTTTTCTCAAAGAATTGACATCATATCGAAGATTTCCGGTAGGCTTGAATCTGCTGAGTACAATTTCCTGGATTTCATAATAAGCAACCTTAAGTTCTACCAGGTTTTTCTGCTGCATCAGCTCAGGGGTAAGCTTGATATCTTTTCTCTCAGTAACAATAGAGGTAAAACGGACAACATCTCCCGGATTAGCAGGAAGCGTAAAATTACCGTTGAAATCCGTAAGAACGGTTTTCTGAGTGTTCAGATTGGTAACATATACCTGGTTGAGATATAAAATTGAATGGTCTCTAAGGAATACTTCCCCGGAGTATGTTTGTGCATTAATTTTTGCAAGAAAAACCAATAGCAGCAGAGTAAACAGTTTCTTCATATAATGCGCAAAATTACATAGAAATACAGCAATTTGTGACTATTTGGATAAAGAATAGAGGTTAAAGTTATATTAAACTTTAGCATTAAATTGTTAATGAGTGTTATAAACCGGTAATGAAGCTAAAAAACACAGTACTTACGTATAAAAAATGGAAGAAAGAAGGCTGAAAATTAAATAGGATTTCTTCCGGCCTTCTTCCGTTTTTATTTTACCGGTGCTTTACAAGCAGCCAGCTTGAATGTTTTATAGAAAGGGTAGATCCGTATTCTGTCCAGGTAATAAAATACCAGTAAGTAGCAGTAGGTACATATCTGCCGCCCACTCTTCCGTCCCAGGTATATTGATTTTCACGGCTTCCTCGGAAAACTTCGGCTCCATAGCGGTCAAAAATCCTGAATACGAGATTATCGTTAGCCATCAGGGCAGAATAGTTGATCACTTCATTATACCCGTCTCCATTTGGAGTAATGGTATTGATCAGGTTGATGATCGCAAATGGCTTCTTCACGACCTCGCAAAACTTAGAATCCCTTACAAATACAGTATGGGCACCTCTCGGTACATTATTAAATACATTGGAGCTTTGCCATACCACACCATCCAAAGAGTATTCATAAGGAGGTGTACCCCCTGTTACTCCAACTTTTACAGTGGTTCCTTCAATCTCAATGGAACTGATTACAGGACTTGGCAATTCAGTTACATTCACATACTGTTTGTAAACACATCCGTTAGAGGTTAATTCTACCCAATAACTTCCTACAGGAACATTGGTGATCGAAGGTGTTGTTGCTCCCGTACTCCATAGATATCTGTCAAATCCGGGGCCGGCATCCAGGGTCGTTGTGGTTTTCGGGCATATTGCCTGGTCTTTCAGCAGGTCAGACTTTTTAGGAACTTTAATGGTAATCTTGATTGTACCCACTTCCGGGCAAACTCCATTTTTTTCAAAACGGATATAATAAGTCTGGGAAGCTGTAATATTGACTGTTGCGGCAATTGGATTCACATCGTTTTGAGCATCAGCTAAAGTTCCATGGAATGTAAACGTGATATTCGGGTCTAAAGTAAACTGAGGAATAAACTGAGCCAGATTTACTGTTTTGATTCCATCCAGGTCATCATCACATACACTTTCCGTAACGGATTTGGTAATTAATGTAAGCCTGTTTCCGATACTGAACTGTAAAGGTTTAATAACAGTAGCACATCCGTCAGGAGAATCTACCCTGATATAGATGGTTGTTGTTGCCGTATAACTCCAGTTATTAGGAAGTGTATTTGTATTTCCGGCGTTGGCATCCGCAAGATTGGCATAGTATCTTACATTGGTAAAATAGGCAGGGTTATTAAGAACAATACCGGTAATATTGGATAGGGTGACAGTGACGGTTCCGTCCAGATTGTCATCACAGAAAACTCCATTGTAATTATCCAGCACAATAGCTTTGTTGAAAAGTGAAAGGGTAATCTGGGCAATATTTTTACAGCCGATAGTGTTTTTTACAACAGCATAGATAATTGTGCCGTTTGGAGCTGTATACGTATTCGGCGTATTGATCAGTGCGGCAGGATTTTCGGTTTGTGCATCTGCTAATGTAGGATAGTAAGTGATGGTAACAGGGGTATTGTTGGTTACATTGGCCGTTGTAAGATTAAATGTTCCCTGTCCGTTGATATCACAGGCATATAATGTTACATTGGTTACGGTAAGAGCCAGGATATTAATGGTTACGGTTACCGTTTCACAATCCGGGAAGTCAGGATCATTTCCGCAGAATGTATAGGTAAATGTATCAGTTGCTGCGGTACCCGGAGTGTTGGCGGTATAGGTAATGACTCCTGTAGCGGGATTGATTACTGCAGTTCCAAGGGCAGGAGGAGTTGTGATGGCAACAGTACCGGGAACCGGAGTTTGGGCGGAATTGCTGAAAGCAGGTGTAATCGTCTGTGAAGTACATATATTATAAACGGCTGTACTCAGTTTTGTACAGCTTTGTACTTTAAATTGCTCCGTAATTAAAGGAGCACAGCTTCCCATTGTCACAGAACAGGTATAATATCCGGATTGGGTAGGACTGAAGGATGAAGAGGTGGCACCATTGATCAGGATGCCATTTCTGTACCATTGGTAAGTATCATAAATAATAGGGTCTACTGTAAGTACTATTCCGGGAGCACAGTCTCCACCTGATTTTAAGATAACCGGCTGGGTAGGAAATCCTGCAAAGAAACCTCCGTATCCTACCGCATCACTTCCGGCAGTGATACCCGCAGTGATTGCTTTATTGGAAACAACAGTGATGGTTCCGGTTACGTTGGGAATTCCGTAAGTAACCCAGTTGGTGGTTCCGGTCATATCATACGGGCCGGTGGCAGGCAGAGGTGTTGCGCCATTTACCGTAACAGTGGCTCCTCTTTCTGTAATCAGATTAAGTTTTGTAGGGATATTAAGAATTCCGCCGGGATTTCCGTTGGAATGAACAAAGTTCTCATTGATGAATCCCAGTTCATTGATCTGTTTGGGAAGATAGCAGTTCAAAGCAGGGATAAAATTGAAACCTCCGGTAGCCACTTCGTTTCCTGACCCGGAATCGCCGGCTAAAATCTGATAGACATAAGCATTTTTGGTCGTTCTGATGTACAGATTATAATGTCCGTTCCCCTGAAGGCTGTATTTCGTGTCCGGGATTACAAAATACTTTCCGGTATTGAGGGTAGCTACGGGCAATACTTCATTGTTGACAAATATTTGGGTGTTATCTTCAGTAGCAATGACGACAGCGCCTTCCATATTGGCACCGATGCCCCCATTACCTTTAACCAGAGCAAATTCGCTCCCGAGCCTGTTGACAGGGACTGCCTGATCCATTAAAATATCGGAGCTTGTAGGATAGTTTCCGGCATATTGTCCGTTAAAATTTCCGTTGGTCACATTAACGGGTTTATCTGAAATAATTTTCGAACCAATAAAACCGTTGAAGTTTCCGGCAATATCCCCGATCCCGTCAATGATATAAGATTGTCCTTTGTTGAGGGTAAAAGTCATTGTTGGATTGGCAGTACCGGTGGTTCCGTTTGAAAACTGTACAGCAGGATTATATCCGGAAATAGTAACTGTCGTATTGTCTTCTGTAGCCAGTACACTGGTCATAAAATTCAGAATGTTGTTACTCACGGAAATAGGAACTGAAGCCGCAAAAAAGCTTTTTCCCGTAGAAGGAATCCCTTTTGAAGTAATAATTTCCGCATGGTTGAATACTGAAAATCTCAGGTTGGCATAAAACGGAAATTCAGCCTTCAGGTATAATCCCTTTGTAGTGGGAGTAAACAGATCTGTCTGCTTCGTTGTAATGATATAATCTCTTAATACATCAAATTTCTGAGGATTATTTTTACTGATATTCACCGTTCCGATCAGAACATTATTGTTGAAAATACTGACCGGGAAGGGTGTGGTTCTATTGGTAGATAAATAAAGTTTCTGATATGGATTGGTTGCGCCACTCCTGTCAATCATCGGGGCAAACCAATGCTCCCTGTCTAATTGGGCGAAAGCAGAGGTGAAAATATAAAATATAAATAAAAAAGATAGAATTTTCTTCATTCAGTATTAGTCTTTATCACAAATTTAATAATAAAAAGCATTGTGCGCTTGAAAATATGATAAAAAAACCACGATTTCACAATCGTGGTTTTTAAAAGTATTGTAGAAATGCTATTCTCTGTTTTTCACCATAATCCAGCCGGTGTATTTTATAGCAGTCTGTTTATTATTAGGTTCGTTCCATCCTATTTCATACCAGTAGTTTCCGGTAGGAATTCTTTTACCTCCTGAAGTTCCGTCCCACTTGTATCCGTTGGTTTTATCTGCCTGGAAGATTTTGCTTCCGTAGCGGTCAAAAATATTACAGATCAGATTGTTTTTCACCGCCAGGGCCGAGTAATCGATAAAATCGTTCTTACCATCTTCATTAGGCGTAATGACATTGATAAGATTAGGAACGGTAATATCTACTTTTATCGGTTCACAGTTATAATTATCCTTTACATATACACTTACGTTTCCTCTCGCCAGATTCGTGAATACATTGGAATCCTGCCAGTTTATATGATCAATTGAGTATTGGTAAGGTGGTGTACCTCCAATTACATTGACAGTTATGGTATTGTTTGAAATGTTAATATCCGAAATAACAGGCTGCTCAGAAGCATAGACTTTCACCGTCTGCATCGTTACACATTCCCCGGTCTTCAGCTTTACCCAATAGATACCGACTCCTACGTTATTAATCATCTGAGTGGTTGCTCCCGTGCTCCATTCATAGCTTTTAAAGCCAGGTCCGGCATCAAGGGTTGTTGTATCTTCCATACAGATGATTTTATCTTTAAGAACATCGGATTGTACCGGAGGGAGTACAACAAGCGTTATCACTGCAACGCTATAGCATCCGTTTGCATTGATTACTTTTACATAAACCACTCCGTTAGGGGCAACATAATTAGCCGGAGTTAAAATTTCATTAGTTCCTGCGTGGGCATCTGTAAGAGAAGGGTAGTATTTTTTAGTAACCCCTGTTGCTGTTGTAACATTTACATTGGTAAGGTTAAATAAACCTGTTGCAATATTAGATTCAAGGAAACAGGTTCTTACAGTAGCATCATTTACTTTAGGGTTTTCTGAAACGGTAAGATTAAGTGTTATTTGTTCACAATCTGTAAAATCAGGGTTATTTCCGCAGAACTGATAGACAATAGTGTCTGCCCCGAAATAGCCGGAATTAGGAGCGTAGCTTATAACTCCTGTAGTAGGATCAAGAACTGCGTTACCATGAGCCGGAGGAGTAAGGATCGTTACTGTCCCCGGAACTACGGTTTGAGTAGAGCTGGTGAAAGTAGGTACAATTTGTTTTACTCCGTTACATACCGTATCGTTCAGTGTCGTTTTTTTAAGGCAGGTATATACTTTATACACAGGAGTAATTACCGGAGGACATGATCCAACAGTGATTTTTACAGAATAATTTCCTGATTGTGTGGGAGTAAAGCTGTTGGCGTTGGCGCCGGGAATAGGAATGTTTTCTCTGTACCATTGGTAGGTATCAAAACTGTCGTCCACTTCCAGAACAATTCCCGGAATACATTCCCCGTTTTGTTTGGCAATAACAGGAATAGAAGAGAATCCTGAGAAATATCCGCCGTATCCTACCACACCACTTCCTCCGGAGATCCCTGCGGTTACAGCTTTGGTGGAGGTTATGGTAACATTCCCCGTAATATCCGGGACGGAATAAGATACCCAATTAGGAGTACCCGTTACCGGATATGGTCCCTGTACTGCAGGTAAAGCAGCGCCGTTTACAGTAACTGCAGCTCCTGTTTCCGTCAAAATATTAAGTTTTACAATATGTCCGCTGAGGGTAGTAGAATAGGGAAGGTCTTTGATCTTTCCGATTTCATCAATCTTTCTTGGAAGGTAGCAGTTCAATGGAGGAATATAGTTAAAACCCAATGTGGCATTACTGGCTGCTACTCCGGCCATCAGCTGATATACATATACATTTTTTGTGGTTCTGATGTACATGTTGTAATGATTGTTTCCCTGATTGATGTAATTGGTGTTGTTTACCTTGTTGACTCTGTAGCTTTCACCTTCTGCCAACGTAGCAACCGGGGTTGTTCCATTATTGATGTATACCTGAGTGCCTCCTTCTGTAGCTACAATCAGGGCATCTTCCATTCTCCGGCTGATATCTCCGTTTCCTTTTACCACTACAAATTCGTTTCCAAGACGGTCTACCGGTACAGACTGGTCCATGATAATATCAGAACCTTGATAAGAGCCACCGGCTGCCATTGCAAATTGGCCGTTGAAATTTCCGTTGGTTACCGAAATGGGCTTGTCAGATTCAATTTTAGCACCGATAAAAGCTTCTTTGTTGACTACCTGATTACCTATACCTTCAATAATATAAGACTGACCTTTATTCAAAGTAAACGTAAGGGTAGGATTGGTAGCTCCCGTCCATCCATTGGTGAAAATAATATTTGAAGAATAATTGGAAACCGTTACATGCGTATTGTCTTCCGTTGCGAGAATCCCGGTCGTAAAATTATATTCAGCGTTGAGCTCTTCAATAGGTGCTGTTACGGCATAAAATTTTGTACCGATTCCTGCCTTTCCTTTGGATGTTAAAATTTCACCATGCTGGCTTACCGAAAACCTGTAGGTTACAAAATAAGGTTTGGAACCTTTCGTGTATAAGCCTTTGTTCCCCGGAGTGAACAGTTCTCCGTTGGTACTGGCTACCATTCTGTTTAAAGGAACGTTGAAAGTCTGCGGAGATCCTTTACTTATTGTGACAGTACCCAACACGGTATTATTACTGTAGATATCCACGCTGAAAGGTGTCACGGAATCAGTAGAAAAGTAAAGTGCCTGCATAGGAGTGACTACTTTGCCAGATCTCGCTGCCATGGGTGCAAACCAATGCTCTGTGTCTCTCTGGGCAAAGAGCAGATTGATGGTTGCAAAAAATAAGAGAAAAAAGGGTAAAGTTTTTTTCATAGACTGTAGGATATTATGGTTTTTACAAAAATATGAGAATAATCGATTAGTTTTTGAAATATTTTAAATAATCTGTTAATATATTAATAAAAAAACCACGATTGCAGTAATCGTGGTTTTTAAACTATAGTTTCAGTAGATTATTCTCTGTTTTTTACAAGAATCCAACCTGTATATTTGATAGGAGTTTTGTCCTTGTTAGACTCATTCCAGTTAACGTGATACCAGTAGGTTCCTGTTACGATTTTTTTATCGAAATGTTTTCCGTCCCACTTGTAGTTGTTGAATTTGTTTCCTGTGAATACCATATTTCCGTATCTGTCATATACTACAAACGTAAGATTTTCTTTGTAAGCTAATTCGCTGTAGTCGATGAAGTCATTTACATTATCTCCGTTAGGAGTGATTGCATTCAGCAGGTTAGGAATTGTGATCTCTACAGATATAGGTGTACAGTTGTTGGCATCTTTCACAAAGAAGGTATGTTGCCCTCTGCTTAATCCTGTAAATGTATTTGAATCCTGCCAGTTAACAGTTCCGTCAACAGCATATTTGTAAGGAGGTTTACCACCGTTTACAATAACTGATGCACTGTTGTTATTGATTTCAATCGTCTGGATTACCGGATCTTCCACTTTTCTTACTCTTACAGTCTGTGTAAGGAAGCAACCGTCTTTACCAAGAATTACGGTATATTCTCCAACACCTACGTTTCTGATTCCCGGAGTGGTAGCTCCTGTGCTCCATTGATAAGAGTCATATCCAGGGCCTGCATCCAGATTGGTTGTTGCATCAATACAGATATACTGATCTACCAATACCGGAGACTTCTTGATTGGAAGTGTGATCAATTGAATTTTTGCATTAGCCGTACAGCCTTCAGCAGTTGTTACTTTCACATATACAAATCCTCCGGTTGAAGGGAAGTTGTCAGGTGTTGTTATCTCGTTGATTCCCGCTGTAAGGTCATTCAGTGTACGGTAGTATTTTTTTGTAATGGCTCCGTAATCAGAAAGCTTAGCCTTAGTAAGATCGAAATATGCATAAGGATCTACATCATACCAACATGATTTGATTACAGCATCGTATACAATAAATGGTACTACAGTCAGGTTTAAAGTCACCTGTTCGCAATCTGTGAATTCTACTGAATTTCCGCAGAATTTATAGACGATTTTATCCGGGCCTAAATATCCTGTTGTAGGTGTATAGGTAATTGTTCCGTTTGAATTTATTACAGCTGTACCATGTGCCGGTGGCGTTAAAATTACTACCGTACTTGGAACCACAGTTTGGGTTGATGAAGTAAATGTAGGAGTAATAATTTTAGTTGAACAAGCATTAAGGGTCTGTGTTGTTTCTTTTAAGCAGTTCTGTACTTTATAGATAGGTGTTGTAACAGGAGGGCATGTTCCCATTGTTACTCTTACCGTATAATTTCCGGATTGTGTAGGAGTGTAAGTATAAGACGTTGCACCTGAGATGGCTACCCCCTCACGGAACCATTGATAAGTTTCATATCCGTCATCTACTTCCAGAATAATACCAGGAACACATTCTCCTGTTTTTTTAGAGATAAGAGGGATAGATGAGAATCCTGCAAAATAACCTCCGTATCCTGCAGTACTATATCCGCCATTGATACCAGCTGTTACTGCTTTCGTAGAGGTGATGGCAATATTTCCTGTTACTCCCGTTATTGCGTAGGTTACCCAGTTCGTATTTCCGGTTAGTGGGAAAGGTCCATCAGTTGCTGCCGGAGGGTTATTATTTACAAGTACGGTTGCTCCAGCTTCTGTTAAGATATTTAATTTTACAACTAAATCTCCCTGTGTAACACTCGCACCTCCGGTTCCAAGAGGCATTTCGTTGATTTTTCCGATTTCGTCAATTTTTCTTGGAAGGAAACAGTTCAAAGGTGGAATATAGTTGAAACCGTTAGTAGCAGCATTACTATCAATACCAATAAACTGATACAGGTAAACATTTTTAGTTGTTGAAATGAACATGTTCTTATGATTGGTTGCTCCAGGAGGAGTAGCATAGCTGGTTTCATTGATTCTATACCATTGTCCTGCATCCAAAGTAGCTGCCGGAGTTGTAGAATCATTCAGATAAACCTCTGTATTGTCTTCCGTAGCAATGATAAGACCTCCCTCCATGTTCAGTGAAGGCTGAGTAGATCTTGTTTTTACCATAGCAAACGTATTTCCAAGTCTGTCTGTAGGAACCGATTGGTCAAGAACCGGGTCTGTTCCGCTTGGGTTTGCTGAGAAGTTAGCATTACAGCTTCCATTGGTAAGAGTGATAGGCTTGTCCGAAACAATTTTGGCTCCCATGAACCCGTTTTGGTTAGTAGCCTGGCTACCTGACCCTGCATAAATAAAAGACTGTCCTTTTTGTAAAGTGACAGAATGGGTGTTACCGGTAACTGCAGATCCATTGATGAATGTTACTCCGGGAGTATTGTTCCAGGTTACCGTTACATTGGTATTGTCTTCAGTAGCAAGGATTCCGGCTGTAAAGTTATAAAAAGAGCTCGTGTCTGTGTTAGGACTTTGCGCAACAAAGAATTTCTTCCCTATTCCGGCCTTTCCTTTACTGGTGATTACTTCTCCATGGATATCCTGCGCAAGTCTTAAGCTGCAATAAAATGGTTTTGTTCCTTTTAAATAAAGTCCTTTTGTCCCGATATTGAAGGCTTCTGTGAGCGTTCCTGTCGAAATAAGGTTGTTGGTTACTTTGTAGGTTTGCGGGTTTCCTTTACTGATGGTCACAGTTGTAACAACAGCGTTGTTATTGTATATGACTACATCAAAAGGAGTTACCGAATCAGTGGAGAGGTATAGCATATTTGTATAGCCTCCGTAACTGTCATAGTATGGAGCAATCCAGTGCTCGGTATCCCTTTGTGCAAAAAGAGTATTAATTGTAAAAAAAATTAATACCAAACTGAGTAGAAATCTTTTCATGTTTATGGAATTAGGATTTCTACAAAATTAAAATAAAAAATGAAATACTTTTAATAAAATATAAATAAATGTTAAAAAATTATTCCCTATTTTTAATTAAAAGCCATCCTGAATATGAAACTGGTAATTTTGTATCAGGCTCTGTCCATCTTATTACATACCAGTAAGTTCCTGTAGGAAGGCTTCTGCCATTGGATTTTCCGTCCCATATATAGTTTTTATCAGAAGATTTGTATACAGAAGCTCCATATCGGTCTGCAACTTCAATCATGACATCCTGCTTTATTCTTAATTCAGAGTAGTTTAATACGTCATTGATGCCGTCTCCATTCGGAGTGATGGTATTGATAAGGTTGATGACCAGGAATTCTTTAGTCACATGACTACACCCGTCTGCTCCTAATACATACACGGTATGCAGCCCTCTGGATAATCCTGTGAAGACATTAGAAGTCTGATAATTGATTCCGTTTAATGAGTATTTATAAGGAGCTGTTCCTCCGGTTACAAAGACTGTAGCAGTAGATCCTGTCACGTCAATTCGGGTAATATTGGGAGCCTGAGATGCTGTTACGTTGACAAACTGACGGTATACACACCCATTGAATCCTAAATCTACATAATAAGTGCCCGCCCCCACAGAAATAGATTGGGAAGCAGCACCGGTACTCCATAGGTATGAAGTAAAGCCAGGTCCTGCATCCAGCATGATTTTCTCGTTGGAACAGATAACCTTGTCATTAAGGGTAGCAGATTTTTTAGGCGTTTTCAGATTAAGGGTCAGAACAGCAGTATTAGGACATGCTGTACTGCTCTGGAATCTTATATAGAAGATACCACCTGCTGCGGTAAGTGCCTGTGATGCTGCAATAGGATTGGTTCCTGTCTGGGCATTGGCTAATGAAGAATAAAAAGACAGAATTACTCCAGGGTCAGTGGTGAATAGGTTTTTATAATCATTAAGATTTAAAGTTTCAGAACCATTAAGATCATTGTCACAGATTTCAGCTTTTGCATTACCGGTTATCAAAGGTATTTTATTTCCGATGGTAAAGTTGATCTGTCCTAAAGCAGGAGGACATCCCCCTACATTGGCAGATACTCTTACATAAACCGTTGTATTGGCTGTAAAAGTCCAGTTGGCAGGAAGCGTATTGTTATTTCCGGCATTGGCATCAGCCTGGTTTAGGTAATAGCTTACCTGGAAGTTGGCAGGATTGGTTACAATCTGCGGAGTGACGGTGGCAAAATTAACATTCACAACACCCTCAAAGTTGTTATCACAAATAGTTGCGTTGAAGTTGGCGGTATTAAGGTTTGGAGTAGGATAGGCATTTAAAGTGATCGTAGCTGTTTGGGAACATCCATATATGGACGTTATTTTCACATATACTGTTCCGGCTGGCCCTGAATATGAAGCAGGAGCCATAATCTGACCTATAAGATTAGCATTGGTGAAATATGTTTTCGTGGCAGTAGCATCCTGTGTTACAACGGCAGTAGTGAGGTCAAATGTACCATTTCCGTTGGCTGCTGCGCATGAGCTCATAGAAGCATTACTCGTTTGAAGAACATGTGTATTGACTTCAATATTAAAATATTCAAACGCTGCAGGATTGCCATCGCCCTGAATGTAATAAGTAAATGTATCTGTAATATCAGCCGTAATACCTGGATTCGGGGTGTAAATAATCTGACCTGTTGTTGGGTTGATGGTAAGAGTTCCGTTGGCAGGTTGTACAATTACAGTGGTATAAGCAGGATCAACAGCCTGGGTAGAATTGGTGAGTACCGGATCGATCACTTTGGTATTACATGACCCGATATCAAAGACTGTTGTGGTGATCGGCGGACATTTCGTGTAATCATAGGCTGCTGTAAATCTTGATTCACAATTGTTTTTCGTAATATAACAGGTGTATAACCCTGAACCATATAAATCTGGATTGATGGTAGGGTTGGTCTCTCCAGGAATTATAGCTCCGTTAAGGTACCATTGATAAGCATCAGAGCCACTTTCTACTTCCAGCGATACCCCATGATAACAGTCTCCGGTTTTGGTAATCACCGGAATAGAAGAGAAACCTGCAAAATAACCTCCGTATCCCACAGCTCCGTTTCCTGCTGCAATTCCTGCAGTGACAGGTTTTGTAGATGTTACGGTAATATTTCCGGTAACATTGGTCTTTGAATAGGTAACCCAGTTAGGGTTTCCGTTTACAGGTACAAATCCTGTCACCTGAGCTCCGTTTACGGTTACTGTTGCTCCGGTCTGGGTAATAATATTAAGCTTAGTATCATAAGATGTATTACCAATCTTATTAATATATCCTATTTCATTAATTTCTTTAGGTAGAAAACAGCTTAATGGCGGGATAAAGTTCATTCCTCCTGTCTGATAAACCGTACTTCCGGAAGCTCCTGCAAGAAGCTGATATACATAGACATTTTTACTTGAGGAAATACTCATATTATAATTTCCATTACCCTGATTGATGTAGTTGTTACCTTCAATCATATAATAGTCACCTGCATTCAGGTTTACTCCGTTCACAGGATTTCCGTTTACGGTAAGGTTGGTTCCGTTTTCTGTAGCAACAATCATTGCTTTTTCCATTCCTACACTATTAGGCCCGTTTCCTTTTACCATGATAAAATCTTTCCCAAGTCTTTCCGTAGGCACGGCCTGGTCCATTAATATATCTACGTTGGTATTGTTTTGAGCGGTATAAAGACCATTGAAGTTTCCGTTAGTTACCGATATCGGCTTATTGGCAACAATTTTAGCTCCTAATAATCCTCTTCTGTTAGTCGTTCCGCCCATATTACTATTAACATCAAGAATATAGGATTTCCCTTTACTTAGAGTGAAGGTTTTGGTCGCTGAGCTGGTACCGTTAGAGAAAATAATATTAGGGTTGTATCCCGATACGGTTACTGTGGTATTGTCTTCCGTAGCTGTTACTCCTACTGTGGAATTTACATAGTCTTTTGGTGAGGTTGTAGGCGCAGTTCCGATGAAAAATGTTTTTCCAACCCCTGCCATTCCTTTAGAAGTAATAATTTCAGCCTGTTGGGGAACTGAAAACCTGAAGTTGGCAAAGAATTTTTTAGTTCCTTTTACATGCAGTCCCATCGTGTTTGCGGTAAACAGATTGTTTGGCGTGGAAGCAATCATGTAATTGTTCGGAATGGTGAGCTGCACAGGATTGTTTTTACTTACCTGTACCGTAGAAAATACAATGTTGTTATTAGAAACCTGCACTGAAAACGGAGTGGTTTCGTTGGTTGATAAATATAAGAAACATTCCGGTGTTCCCTGAAGAGAGCTTGCAGACATTGGGGCAAACCAATGCTCACTGTCCAGTTGTGCATTAACGATTAAGCAAATAAAAGTGCAAAAAGCGAGTAGAATTTTTTTCATGCGTTATTATAAGGGCCGCAAATTTAAGCATTAATGGTCAACTTTTTATATAAAAAAAACATTGAAACTGAGTTTTTGGTTTAATTGCTGAATATTTAAAGTTGGCTTCATATTGCGTTAATGATCGCTGTATTTTCATAAAAAAAATCCCGGTGAAACTTTCACCGGGATCAGATATTTTTTTAAGTATACGGATTATAAGCTTACTCTTACAAATCCTGTTACTTTTAGATCTCCGTTTACAGATTTTACATAGTCAGCAACTGAGATATTTCCGTCTTTAATGAAGTCCTGGTGTACCAAAGTGTTGTCTTTGTAGAATCTCTGCATTTTACCTTTAAGGATATTATCGATAATGTTTGCAGGCTTACCTTCTTCAGTAAGTTTGTGTCTTTCGATCTCCAATTCTCTGTCGATAGTTTCCTGAGAAACAGCATTCTCGTCAAGAGCGATTGGGTTCATAGCAGCAACCTGCATAGAAACAGCTTTAGCAGCTTCGTCAGCTCCGTCTACTTTAGCAGAAAGAGAAGTGATTGCAGCAATTTTGTTTCCAGCGTGGATGTAAGCTCCTAAGAAATCTCCCTGGATTCTTTCGAAAGATCCGATCTCGATTTTCTCACCGATAACTCCTGTTTGCTCTACTAATTTCTCAGCAACAGTGATCCCGTGGAAGTCAGTAGCTAAAAGTTCTTCTTTAGTAGCAGCGAAGATAGCCATTTCAGCCAATTCGTAAGCTAGCTCGATGAAAGCCTCGTTTTTAGCAACGAAGTCAGTCTCACAATTTAAAGAGATGATAGCACCTAAAGTGTTGTCCTCGTTTACTCTTGCGATTACTGCACCTTCAGTAGACTCTCTGTCAGCTCTGTTAGCAGCAACTTTCTGTCCTTTTTTTCTAAGGATATCTACCGCTTTTTCGAAGTCTCCTTCAGCTTCAACTAGAGCTTTTTTGCAGTCCATCATACCTGCACCTGTTTGGTTTCTTAATTTCGCTACGTCTGCAGCAACTGGTGTATAAGACATAATATCTATTATTTTTTTATTTAAGATTAGTATTAATTTTTAGCTTAAATTTAGAGCAGTGCAAAGATAATGATTTTAATGATAAACTAAAAAATGACTTTTCACGTTATTAATATATTTAATACTATTTTAAAGATTTGATTAATGAAAAAAATCTTCCTCCTTCTATTTATATGCATTTTTTCTCTCGGTTTTAGCCAGAAAAAGAAGAAATCAAAATCTAAAGCTGTTGTAGAAAAAGAGACCGTTATTATTTATACAGAACAAGAAGCTGAAACTTCAAAGGAGACAAGGGTGATTGCCGGTTTTATTAAACAAAATCCGGGGCATGCCCGCAATGATTACTTTAAAAAAAGGCTGATGGAAATTATCATGGCCGATAATTCTCCTGAAGCAAAGCCTACCATTAAACCTATAAGTAAAGAAAAAATTGAAAATATCGTTAAAAATAACGAGCTGAACAGTGGTAAAGTAATTGCGGCCAATAAAGCAACAGCCACCAAAACTGAAAATAATACCAATAATTCTGATAAAGTAAATAATGCCATCAATGCATTGAAAGAAGAAAGACTGGCGAGCTATGCTTCGGCAGGTACTGCAAAAAGTGCCGGTACTTCTGCTAAAGCAGGCCCAAGTGAAGCCAATAAGAAAACTGCAGCCATGCTTACCCATCTTTTTAATAATGATATCAATAAAAATGAAGCGTATATCAACATTAAAAACAGATCTTCCTGTAATCTGATTGTAAAAATCAATGGTAAGAAATACTATAATCTGAGTGTTCCTGCCAAAGGAGAAAACTTCATTCTGATTGATAAAGGAGAATATGTTTTGACAACCATGGTGTGTGACGCCAAATATTCATCATTGAAGAAGATTACTCAGGATATTGAGATTGCTCTCAATGTATCTGATTAAAAGAGAAGGAAACTAAAGTAAAAAAGGTTAAGAAGCAATTCTTAACCTTTTATTTTTTATCCTTTAAACTGACCCATCGCAATGAATTTATCCTGTCTCTGGGTTTCAAGCTCCTGTCCTGTAAATTTGGAAAAAGCTTTGATATTTTGTAAAATAGAATTTTTCAAGTTTAAATAAGTGGTCTCCTGATCATAGTGAGCACCTCCAAGCGGTTCCTCAATGATTCCGTCGATGAACTTTTCTCTTAAGGCATCAGCTGGAGTAAGATTCAATGCATTGGCCGCATCTTCTTTGTGATCCCAGTTTCTCCATAAGATAGAAGAGCAGCTTTCCGGTGCAATTACCGTATACCATGTGTTTTCCAGCATGTATACCTTATTTCCTACACCTATTCCCAATGCTCCGCCACTGGCACCTTCTCCGATGATGTAAGTGAAGATAGGTGTCTTCAGCTGAACCATTTCAAAAATATTTCTGGCAATAGCTTCTCCTTGCCCTCTTTCTTCAGCTTCCAACCCAGGGTAAGCTCCCGGTGTGTCTACCAAAGTTACCACAGGAATGTTGAATTTCTCAGCAAGCTTCATCAGTCTTAAAGCTTTTCTGTATCCTTCAGGATTAGGCATCCCGAATCTTCTGTGCTGTCTTTCCTTAGTCGTTCTTCCTTTTTGAGTTCCTATGATCATCACTCTCTGACCATCAAGGGTAATCAATCCTCCAATCATTGCCGGGTCATCAGCGAAATTTCTGTCTCCGTGAAGTTCTAAGAAACTGCCTTTGTCTGCCATTCCGTTGATGTAGTCCAGGGTATAAGGACGATCCGGGTGACGGGACAGTTGTACTCTTTGCCAAGGTGTAAGATTGCCATAGATTTCTTTTTTCTTTTCTAAAATCTTATCCTCAATCTGGCTGCATGCTAATTTTACATCAACACCACTTTCTTCTCCTACTAAAGAACACGTCTGGTATTGGTCCATCAATTCTTTGATAGGAAGTTCGAAACTTAAATATTCCATTTCTTGAAGTAAATTAAATCTTTCAAATGTATGAAAAATTATGGTAATTTTATTTAAAATTATTTATAGCATTGCTTATTCTGGCGCTACTTTCCTCTTTTCCAATGATTTCCAGAATGTCCGGAACATCTGGCCCTTTCAATTCACCTACCAAAGCCAAACGGAGCGGCATCATTACTTTACCCATCCCCAGTCCTTTGTTTTCTGCGAAATCATGCATGGTCTGCTTTAATGTTTCTGCAACAAAGTCTGTAGATTCAAGGGCTGCTGACAATTCACCTAAAATGGCAGATGTTTCTTCATTCCATGCTTTTTTAGATGCTTTTTCATCATAAGATGTAGGGGCTTCAAAGAAGAATTTCCCGTTTTCATAGATATCTTTAGGGAAAGTTGCTCTTTCTTTCATCAGAGGAATTACTTTTAAAAGCTTTTCGTCAGAAGCATTGGATAAGTCAAGACCTGAGTTTTTAAGCATCTCAAGAAGTTCTTCATCCGTTTTCATCTGAATATACTGGTGGTTGAACCATTCTGATTTTTCTTTGCTGAATCTTGCCCCTGCCTTATGTACCTTATGAAGATCAAATTCTTTAGCCATTTCATCCAGAGAAAGAACTTCTTTATCATCTGCAGGAGACCATCCTAATAATGCCACCATATTGATGAAAGCATCAGGAAGGTAACCGTTTTCTCTGTATCCTTTAGAAACAGCACCTGTTGCAGGATCTTTGAAATCAAGCGGGAATACCGGGAATCCGAATTTATCACCGTCTCTTTTGCTTAATTTTCCTGAAAGGCCTTTCTTTAAAAATAGCTTTACCGCAGCAGTTAATGGATTGTCCTTATCATTTTCCCCCAGCATCGATTTGAATCTAGGGCTTTTTACTTCTGAGAAGAATGATTTGATGACCGGAGCAGCTTCATCAAAAGAGAATTGATCGTTTTTCGCCACAAATTCATCCGTGAAAGATTTTGTGATTCCGTCAATATTATCTTTATTGATTAATGCTGAAACATCAGGTTTTAAAATTAGAGAAAGGTGGGCAAACTGCGGTGCTTCCCAGCCCATTGCTTCATATAATAAAGTATGCAGCCCTAAAGATGGCAGCCATTCTTCACCACGGATCACGTGGGAGATTTCCATTTCGTGGTCATCAATGATGTTGGCGAAGTGGTAAGTAGGCATTCCGTCATTTTTTACCAGAACTTTATCATCTAAAGTATTGGTATTTACAGATGATTTTCCACGGATGATATCTTCAAGATTTAATACTCTGTCAACAGGCATTTTAAATCGTACTACATACGGTGTTTTTTTTAGTAATAAGGTTTCAACCTCATCTTCAGAAAGAGCAAGACTGTTTCTTAAACGATTCCTTGTTTTGTTATCATAAGAGAAAACTTCTCCTTTTCCCTCGAATTCTGCACGGATGGCATCCAGTTCTTCTGCTGTATCAAAAGCAATATAAGCATAATCTGTTTTTAAGATCTGCTCTGTATATCTGTCATAGATGTCTCTTCTTTCAGACTGTCTGTAAGGGGCAAATTTCCCTCCTTTCTTAGGGCTTTCATCAGGGATGATTCCGCACCATTCCAAAGCTTCTTCAATATATTCTTCAGCACCTTCCACATATCTGGCGGTATCTGTATCTTCAATTCTCAATACAAATTCTCCCCCTTGATTTTTTGCAAAAAGGTAATCATATAATGCGGTTCTTACGCCTCCCAAATGTAAAGGTCCCGTAGGACTTGGAGCAAAACGTACTCTTACTTTCTCCATTTCAATTAAAATTTTGTGCAAATTTACTTAAAGTAACCCGAAAAAATGAATTGTTTAGAAGGATTCTGCAGCAATCGGGTTATAAAACAATAAACTACCCGTTTTCATAGGTAGTTTATTGTTTTATAAAAAGAGTCTGTCTTTGTGAATAAAATTTATTGTATTCCGTTTATTTGTTTTTTATCTTTTTAAAGAAAAGGTTGATCTTTTTCCTGATTTTATTATACAAAGTCCGTTCAAGATAGTTGACTCTCTTATTTAATTTTTCAATTTCACTCAAATAAAAGACATCATTGGCATTATTGGAGGTCTTGTTTTCCGTTGTTTTCAGATATGAATTCTCAATAAAGCCTAATCTGATTTTAAATAAATTCCCTATAAACTCAATGGAAAAATTATTTTCGATCTGGAGCCTGGCATATTCCCTGATGTTGTTCAGGGATTCAAAATGATCTTTGATGTACTGTAGTTTCTCAATCGCATCAGCCAGTCTTGGTTTGGCCAGAGTAAGCCCCTCGTCAATCAGCCCTTTTGTGTTGGATGTTTTTATGAAGTCATACTGAATAAGAAAACTGTTGTTCACATTCATAAAATCAAGATTACCGGAGTATCCTGTTCCTACCACAATTTTTCCATAGGCCATAGCTTCTGCCATCGTCAGGCCGAAACCTTCTGAACCATGAAGTGAAATCAAAATATCGGACTGCTGAATTAAAGAATGTAATTTTTCTTTGGAGAAATGCTCATTGATGATAATAACATTCGGAATGTCGGTATAGCTTTCCAATGCTTTTTGTGCGTCCTTGCTTCTTTCAAGATTATGGGTTTTTACGATTAAAACACTGTCTTTGCTGTCTTTAAAAACCGAAGTAAAGGCTTCGAGGGTAGCTTCAGGATTTTTCCTGATGGTAGTACTCAGTGAATCAAAAATAGTGAGATAAACTTTCTGACTGCCGGAAATACCGTATTGAGCCGGGTCAAAATCTTTTGACTCTGCTAATTTCTGAATAGGGTGGGAAAACCTGATGACAGGAATTCCGGTATATTGTGTGAAAATATTGACGCAGAAATCACTCGGAACCCAAAGCTCATCAAACGCTCCTAAAATCTTGATGACCTTGTCTGAAACCTCCGGAAATTCCCAGGCCCAGTAAATAATATTATAATAGTCATTCAGTTTCATGTCCTGATTTTTAGAGAAAAAATCACTGATGAAATTAATATTGATATGGAAAATATTAATGGAAGCCTCATTTTCTGAAGCAGTATCGTCAATTCTCTCGAAAGTTTCACTGGAATAATTAATCCGGTTTACTCTGATACCAATTGTTTCAAGAGCTAAAGCATTCAGCCGGGTTGCTTCGGAAATTCCAAAGTTGCCATTAAAAAAGCCATGATAATTCACACTCAACTGCATAACCTGTAATGTTTTTAATTTTTCTTCTGTAAAATCCAGAGTTTATCTGTCAGAGACGTTTTTTTATTTTGTATTTTATTTTTTCTATGAAGCTCCTTTTCACTTTATGCTCTTCATTTTCGTGAAAATAATTGGCTCTCCATGGTTTATCCGACTTGGTGACCAGCTCAAATAAAATTCTGTTTTTTTCAGCCAGCTTAAGTCTTTTCTGATATGTTTCGTCATCCAGCAGATTTTTATCTGTAGTATACGATATTTTTTGATAATGGTTCTGATGAAGTACAATAGGTTGATCAATAATCTCTATCTGTAGACCTTTTAATTTGACCCTGTGTAGAAATTCATTGTCATCAAAAGCAATTCCCCTTGCAAACCTTTCGTCAAAACCTCCTAAATCGTATAAATTTTTCTTCGTAATGGCTGCGCAAAAATGATATGCTTTGGGATTGGTTACAGAATGATTGTACCAGCAGTCCAGCCCATCTCCGATATATCCTACATTATTATCCGCCATTAATTTCTGAAGCTTTCCAGGATTTTTCAATAGGGTATGCAGATTATCCGTACTTTCTATTCCAAGCGAAAAACAGGAAAAACTTATATAATTATTGTCATTGATATGCTTTTGGGCATATTTTAATACATCACCATAATGAAGGCATTCAGGGTTTTGTAAGATCACAATATCACCCTTAGCCTCTCTGAAGCCAATATTAAAAGGAATACATGAGTTGAAATACCATTTATCCGCTTTTTCTAATCTGATGACCTTTAAGAAGGGGTATTGTTCCGTCAGATCTTCCAGTCTTTCTTCTTCATCACTGCCGTCATCCACAGCAATAACTTCCAGTTCCATTGAAGGATCCGGAGATTGGATTACAATACTTGAAAGGGTATTTTCAAATAATTTTTTCCGGTTGTAATAGGCTGTAACTATTGATATTTTCATTTAAATAATAAGAATTTTCTCTTTTTTATTTTCCAGTTACTCTGAAAAATAACTCCCAAATAATTTTTTTTCAGTTTGTCAATATGATAAAACTTTTTCTCAAGTGCATATTGTTTTTCGTAATGATATACTTTAAAAAATCCTTCTATAGGATAGATATCGATCAATCTTGTCTTTAGAAGATATTCTCCGTATATCACACATTCTGAAGGGGTGGTTATGGCATCAATATCGTTAAAGAAATCTACAAAGCTTTTATTTTGTTCCTTTAAATATACTTCAATTAAATGTTCCCAGACCTTACAGCTCCAAAGATAAGGTGACGGACCATAATCCCACTCTTTTCCTTTGTTTCCGAAAAAAGGACGGGTTGCTCTTAAAGCTTCCTTAAAGAAAATTTTTTCAGAATCTATGCCTATGTTTTCCATGGTCTCCAAAAAAGATTTGGATTCATGCATAATGGTATAAGGTGTTTTATCATCATACATAAAGTCTGAGTAATAAAAATCCCGGATGAATTCTGAATCTGCATCTACACACAGATAATTTTCACAGATCCCCAAACGGTAGACGTTCACCTTTATAATTTGCTGGTATCTCCAGCCGTCTTTAATATCACACTGAATTACCTCCGAGTCTTTAATCACTTTATAATTGCTGATTCTCTCCTTAAAGAAATCAAAATCAGAATCATTTACAGAAATAATAACGGGAATATTATCTTTATTATGCTTTTCTATAGATTGTAAAAGAATTTGTGTTCTTTCAAAATCGGGTCTGTAGGTTTTTACAAATAAAATTAAAGGAGCTGCAGCCATGGTATATTAATTTAAAATTGACTTCCAAAGCGCAATGGCCTTGTCTTCCGTAAAATTGTTTTTGAAGAACAGAATGGCTTCTTCTTTTTGTTTTTCATACAAAACAGGATCACTGATAAGCTGCATGACAATATCAGCAAACTTTTGGGGATCATCACTTACCTGGCAGCCGTTTCCTGTTTTCTGAAAGAATCCGTCCACAGCTTTATCGGTTCCCACTACCGGTATACCGAAGGATAAGGCTTCCACTACTTTTATTTTGATGCCGGTTCCGCCAAGCATCGGGCAGATGGCTACTTTACTTTTATGATAAAACTCTTTAAGCTGATCCACAAAGAAGAACTTTTCAATATTGTTGTGGTCTGGGATACGCTTGCAGATCCTTCCTATCACACATATTCTGATATCACTATTCAATAACGGCAACACATGTTCTATAAACCAGTTGAGAGCATCTACATTGAACGGATTATCTGAACCTACAAAAATAAGATCATACTCTTTCCTGATAGCTTCAGTTTCAAAATTTTCCGGGAAGCTGGGCGGAATATTAATGACCTTATCTCCTAAAAAGCTTTTAAAAATAAAGTGTTCTTCATTGGATATGGTAATCACCTTGTCATAGAACGCCAGATTCTGAATTTCTTCATTAAATTTTTCCCCGATATTGAGCTTTTTATTTTTGTAATATTCATTAAGGGTGATCCAGTCATGCGTATCAACGATGGTGGTGGCCCCCTTCAAATCTATTTTTCTGATGAGATCTGTCCAGAATTCATAATTGATCAGAACATAGTCATAATTCTTTTTCTGATAGAATTCCGCAAATGTATCCAGGAAATACCGGGTATAAAAGTAGCCGTTATTTTCTGTTTTTTGCTTCGTGAATAACTTTATGATTTTGTATTTCCAGTAAGTATAGCTTGATAAGTCTCTTACCGGTCTCCTTTTCAGGATCAGAACATCGTCAATGATATTTTTATCTACACTTTCAACCGAATCATCGAAGCCTCTGTAAAACTCATCAACGCCCACCAGGTCAATATTCAATCCTAAAGATTTTAAATGTCTGAGATTGGTATATGATCTTGCTACATTGCCCGCTCGTTTTGAAAACGGGTTTTCCGGGAAAAAAAATAATATTCTTTTATTTGAGTTCATTCTAGCGATTAGTTATTTGAAATAATATTGAATGTAAATCGTCAAAAAAGTGATGTAATTTACATTTAATAAATTGAATTATAATCTTTTGAGCTTTTCTTTTACCTCTTCGGGAGAAAATGCTCTCAGACTGTCAACAGAGTTCCGGCTTAAGGTGTTCCAGAGCTCTTCATTACTGTCCAGTTCAAGGATGGCGTCTGCGAAACTCTTTTCATCATTGGCTATCAATACATTTTTTTGATCTGTAAGTTTCATTCCTTCAGCACCGATGTCTGTGGTAACAACAGGGAAGAAATATTCAAAAGCCTGGCCGATCTTTCCTTTCACACCGGCACCGAATCTCAGGGGAGCTACCATGATCTTTGATGTCATAAACAGCTCTTCGATGCTTTCCACAAAACCTAAAAATTTAAATTTCGGAAATTGTTTGATATCCAGCTTTTCAGCCACATTACCAATGATGCTTACTTCGAGTTCAGGATTGGTTTTCCAGACGAGGGGCATGATCTTTTCATAGAGAAACTTTACAGCATCAATATTCGGTTCATGAATAGAGCCGATGAAAATAATTCCTTTGCTTTCATTGAAGCTTTTCCTTTCAGAAATATCAATTTTAGGATAATGGATATTGGAAACGGTAATGATTTTATTTTTATCCGCATACTGAGCCATGATTTCTTTTTCTTTGTCAGAAATGGCAATGATATAATCCAGCTGCGGGGCAACAACCGTTTCCAGGCGGAAAAAGTGTTTGTAGTTTTTCTTTAATGAAATACGGTTCGGTTCCAGTTCTATAGCTCTTTTAAACCTTAAAAAATGAATGTCTACCATGTCGTAAATAAAACGGGTATCCGGCAGGATGCTTTTCATTTTTTTATAGAACAGATTCAGGGCAAGTGGACCATTGAACCAGACGTAATCTATATTTTTAAATGAGGAGAGAAAATCATAGATATTTTTATGCCTGCTGTTTTCAACGAAAACAATGATATTATGCTGCTGATAAAACTTCACATAAGAATTGTCTTCAAAGATATGGGGGGCAAACAGAATACAGTTGTATCCAAGTTCTTTATAGATCAGAATAAGCTCTTTCAGCCTGTTGGCACCAGACTCTTTATCATGGGCAGGAAAATCTCTTGAGGCAAAAAGGATTGTTTTTTGGGAAGCATCATACAGGTGAATGTTGACGATATCCTGAGTCTGAAGATGTTTGAGTCTTTCGTTTCTCTCGAAGTGTTTTTTTATTTTTTTTAAGATCCCCATTTGTTACTTTTTAGTGTCCAGCTCAAAGACTTTGTTCACCCAACTGTCCAGTGTATATCGGTAGTAGATTTCATCCGGAATTTTTTCGTAAGGTTTTTCAAAGAAAGATTTGTCAAGATTACTGATATTTTCATTTAAAATCAAAATATTATTGGGATTGTAAAAATCATAAGTGGTAATGGCCTCATTATCGGTAATGATTTTCTTTTCCAGAGCCATGGCTTCAAACACTCTGAAGCTAAGGCCATATTGCCCTTCACGCATCAGATCCAGAAGAACCTTTGAGTTTTTATAATATTTGGGAAGATCATTATGAGGAATCTTTTTGATACTGAAAATCAGGAACAGATTTTTTGGAACTTTAATGAAAATATTGGTGAGCTGATGCTTCCATGATTTTTTTCCGATCACCATGATCTGGAACTTCAGTCCCTGATCGATCAGCTTTTTAGCTAATAATTTGATCATAGAAACTCTTCGGTTGTCATAAGACGTGATGTAGAAGAGATCCATTTTCGGGTGCTGGGTTTCTTTAGGGGTATGGGGAAGGTAGATATAGTTGGTGATTTTTTCAAAACCGTGCTGCTCTACATCCATCTTGTCAAAAGAGAAAACCTTATCAAAAAGATAAAGTTTATCCTCTACCGGAACTCTTTCAAGATTGTCATAAAGATAAGTGATCAGCCTGTCTGTATATTCCCGGATCTTTTTAAGAGTGGAAAGATCGAAGGTATCAGGATTCAAAACCAAAATCTGGTCCTGATGCCCAAGCTGTTCCAAAGAGTCAAGAACGTATTTCTGTCTCTTTTCCGTTTTAAGGTTTTTATTTAAAAATGTTTTGCTTAAAGCATTGACTGCTCTTTCGTTGAAGTTGGAATGAGTAACGGAACTGATTTTTATATGATGCGCATAAATACCCCGTTTGCATAATGTTTCAACAATATACTTATCATAATCCCAAAAATCATAACTAATGATACAAATCTTCATCCAACTAATTTTGCTCTTTTTTTAATGATTCATATGTTTCAAACACACTTAAAGATTGAAGGTAAGATAGCTGATATCCTTCCTTTCCGTCTAAAACACCAAGTCTCATTATATAGGCTTTAAAGAATTTAAAAGCTGTTTTAAGATATTGAACTAAAACACTGTACTTTTTCCCTTTTGCAGCCAGTTCTTTTCCCTTTAAAACTCCGTAGTGAATCATTTTCTTTTTATATGACTCATAATCTGAAACGGAATAATGAAGTAATTTATTTTTTAAAATCCCGATGCTTCCGTTCACTTCCAGCGTTTCATGTACTTTTTTCCCTTCCATATATCTGGCTTTGGATTTCCGGAAAAGCCTGAAGTTTTTATCAGACTGTGTTCCTGAAAAGTGGATCGGTTTTTGGCCAAAAAAGAATTTCCTGTAAAAATAATAGGCGTCCTTTTGTGCAGGTTTATTGAGCTCTTCTATAATTTCCTGTCTCAGGGCAGGAGTAATTCTCTCATCTCCATCTAAAAATAATACCCAATCGTTTTTGGCAGCATCAAGCGCTAAATTTCTTTGTTTTGTAAAGTCTTCAAATGTATTCTGAATCACCTTTACATGGGGGAATTGTTTGGCAATTTCTACAGTTTTGTCCGTGCTGAATGAGTCTACTATGATGATTTCATCACAAAAATCAAAGCATTCAAGGACCTCCTGTATATTTTTTTCTTCATTGTATGTTATGATCAAACCACTTATATTCATCACAACGATTTGTTTAATAAGGAAATACGTAATATCTCTCTTAATGTCATTCTAAATAGTTTTAATCTTCAAAGATAAGTTTTAATTTGAATTTTATAGACGAATCTTTGTCATTTATATCTATTCTCTATATCCCGCTGAAATACTGTGCTGAAGGCAGATTTCATTTTATCCTGATTCATACAGCAAATACAATTCCTAAATTGAAAAAAGCCTGATTTTTTATATATTTTTAAGAGTATTCGGGGTAAATATCATGCTTTGATATAATAAGGGTATGGCTTACTAACACCATACCCTTATTTTTTCAGGAACCAGCAATTGAAATACTGCTGATTATATTATTGCATCACTCAAGAAAATCTCAGTTATCTGTACTCAAGAATTGTTTTTTCAATAATTTTTACACAATCCATCAGTTGTTCCTCAGTGATCACTAATGGTGGGGCCAATCTGATGATGTTACCGTGCGTTGGTTTGGCCAGTAATCCGTTTTCTTTCAGTTGCAGGCAAAGATTCCATGCGGTAGAACTTTCTGGAGTATCGTTGATCAGGATTGCATTCAAAAGTCCTTTTCCTCTTACCTTGGTAATCAGGTCAGATTTTTCAATGATTTTTTCAATTTCAGCTCTGAACAGTTGTCCGAGTTGTTCCGCTCTTTCGGATAATTTTTCTTCAGCCACTACATCCAGGGCTGCTACTGCCACTGCACAGGCAATAGGGTTTCCTCCGAATGTAGAACCATGTTGTCCCGGTTTGATCACATTCATGATATTGTCATTCGCTAGCACTGCAGATACAGGATACATCCCTCCGGAAAGTGCTTTTCCTAAGATCAGAATGTCCGGCTGCACATCTTCATGATGGCAGGCAATTAATTTACCTGTTCTGGCAATACCGGTCTGTACTTCATCAGCAATGAAAAGAACGTTGTATTTTTTACATAGTTCAGAAGCTCTTTTAAGGAAATTTTCATCCGGAACATATACTCCGGCTTCTCCCTGGATAGGTTCTACAAGAAATGCTGCAATAGTATCTGCTTCTCTGCTCAGAACTTCTTCCAGGGCAGCAATATCATTATAAGGAATCTTGATAAATCCTGGAGTAAAAGGGCCATAGTTCTGGTTGGCATCAGGATCGTTAGAAAAAGAAACAATCGTTGTTGTTCTTCCGTGGAAGTTATTTTCACAAACGATGATCTTTGCTGCGTTTTCTGAAATTCCTTTTACTTCATAGCTCCATTTTCTGGCAAGCTTTACAGCAGTTTCCACCGCTTCAGCTCCGGAGTTCATCGGTAAAACTTTGTCAAACCCGAAAAGAGTTGTGATCTTTTGTTCGTATTCTCCTAATTTAGAATTGTAGAATGCTCTTGATGTTAAAGCCAGTTTTTGTGCCTGCTCTACCAATGCTCCTACAATTTTAGGGTGGGAGTGGCCCTGGTTCACAGCAGAATATGCTGAAAGAAAATCATAATACCTTTTGCCCTCTACATCCCAAACGAAAACACCTTCTCCACGGTCCAGAACTACTGGAAGAGGGTGATAGTTATGTGCTCCATGTTTGTCTTCAAGGTCAATAAAGTACTGTGAGTTTTTTGTTGTTTCTGCTGTTGACATATGTTTTGGTTTTCAACAAATTTACGTAATATTAATCAGATGAATGAACAAATACCTGATGCAGTTAATAGTCAGATTTGAAGTAAATTTTGAGGCAGAATAAAGTCCGGTCAGAGAATATTTTCTTTACGAATAGGGAAGTTGTAGGTATTATATCTTTATAAGTACAGGATTTTTACAGGTTAATTTTTATTAACGGTTGGTGAAATGTTTCAGGGAAGTGTAATGTTCTTATAGGGTAAAATAAAAAACTGCCTCAAAAAGAGACAGTTTCAAATTTTTATTTTTAAATAATCTTAGTGATTATCATATTTTCTATCCATTACAAAATCCTCCATGAATTTTGTAGTGTAGTTTCCTGCAAGATAATCTTCATTATCCATCAGTTGTCTGTGGAAAGGAATTGTTGTTTTTACTCCTTCAATATAGAACTCCTCAAGGGCACGTCTCATTTTTGCAATAGCTTCCTCACGGGTCTGAGCCGTAGTGATAAGCTTAGCGATCATAGAGTCGTAGTTGGAAGGGATTGTATATCCGGAATACACGTGAGTATCTACTCTGATTCCGTGTCCGCCAGGGATGTTTAATCCTGTGATTTTTCCCGGAGACGGTCTGAAGTCTGCGTAAGGATCTTCAGCGTTGATTCTACACTCGATGGAGTGTAATTTAGGGTAATAGTTAATTCCTGAAATAGGAGTTCCTGCTGCAAGAAGAATCTGTTCTCTGATCAGGTCATAATCAATTACCTGCTCAGTAATAGGGTGCTCTACCTGGATTCTTGTATTCATTTCCATGAAATAGAAATTTCTGTGTTTGTCTACAAGGAATTCGATAGTTCCCACCCCTTCATATCCAATGAATTCAGCAGCTTTTACAGCAGCTTCACCCATTCTTTCACGAAGCTCATCTGTCATGAAAGGAGAAGGAGTCTCTTCAGTTAATTTCTGATTTCTTCTCTGTACAGAACAATCTCTTTCAGAAAGGTGGCAAGCTTTACCGAATTGGTCACCCGCAACCTGGATTTCGATGTGTCTGGGCTCTTCAATCAGTTTTTCCATGTACATCCCTCCGTTTCCAAAGGCTGCTACAGCTTCCTGAATAGCAGATTCCCAGTGATCTTTAAGGTCTTCAGCTTTCCAAACAGCTCTCATCCCTTTACCACCACCACCTGCAGTTGCTTTGATCATTACAGGGTATCCTGTTTCTTCAGCAACTTTTACAGCGTGTTCGTAAGATTCGATCAAACCGTCAGAACCTGGTACGCATGGTACACCTGCTGCTTTCATGGTAGCCTTAGCGTTTGCTTTGTCTCCCATTTTTTCAATCTGTTCAGGAGAAGCACCGATGAATTTGATACCGTTCTTCTGGCAGATTCTTGAGAAGTTAGCATTTTCAGATAAGAATCCGTATCCCGGGTGGATTGCGTCTGCATTGGTGATTTCCGCTGCAGCAATAATATTAGGGATTTTAAGATATGAGTCTTTGCTCATCGCAGGACCGATACAAACCGCTTCATCAGCAAATCTTACGTGAAGACTGTCTTTATCAGCAGTAGAGTATACCGCAACGGTCTTGATCCCCATTTCTTTACAAGTACGTAAAATACGCATTGCAATTTCGCCACGATTGGCTATTAATATTTTTTTGAACATCTTCTTCAATTTGAAAATTAGATAATTTGAAAATTAGATAGTGTTATTTTAATGTAGAATTTAATCTAACATCTAATGTCTAACATCTAACTTCTAAATTAAGATGGATCTACTAAGAATAATGGTTGGTCGTATTCTACAGGAGTAGCGTCGTCAACTAGGATCTTAACGATTTTTCCGCTGATTTCAGATTCAATCTGGTTGAATAATTTCATTGCTTCAATTACGCAAACTACTTTACCAACAGAAACTTCGTCACCTACATTTACAAATACATCTTTATCAGGAGATGGTTTTCTATAGAAAGTACCGATCATTGGAGATTTGATCGTTACATATTTGCTGTCATCAGATGCCGCTTCAGCTTTCTCAGCAGGTGCAGCAGCAGGAGTTGCAACAGGTGCCGGAGCAGCTACTGCCTGTGGCGCAGTGTGGTATACTGCAGGTTGTGCATAAACAGCATCGCTTCCAGCTAATGGAGTTTTAATAGTGATTTCGAAATCTTTAGTTTTGTACTTCACCTCTGATACTTCAGCCTTAGATACAAACTTAATAAGATTTTGTATGTCTTTAATGTCCATAAATTTGATATTTGATTTGATGCCAAAGATACCAAAAAAACGCAAAAAACAACAAAAAACCGCCAAATTTTATCAAAATTGGGCGGTTTTTGTATTAAAATGAGGCTTTTTCAGCGAAAAGCGACTCTTAGTTTTCTTCAGTAGCAGCTACTTCTTTTTCCAATACTACTTTACCTCTGTAGTAAAGTTTTCCTTCATGCCAGTGAGCTCTGTGGTATAGGTGAAGCTCTCCTGTTGTTGCATCTTTAGCTAATTGAGGAACTACAGCTTTGTAGTGAGTTCTTCTCTTATCTCTTCTTGTAGACGACTGTCTTCTCTTTGGATGTGCCATTTTCTAATAACTTTTTTAATTGATGAGCGATGAGATTCATCATCTCATCATATTTAAATTATTCTATTTAATTATTGTCTCTTAATTTTCTTAAAGCATCCCATCTAGGGTCGCTTTCATGTTCTTCCTCTTCAGTTTCCTCAATATCTTTCGGACTGAACTGTTCAAGAATTTTCAGATCTTCATCACTTACATTCGGTGAAATCTTTTTCATCGGGATAGAAAGCATTACATTCTCATAAATCAAATGTGCTATGTTGAATGCATGGTCGCTGGTAGGGATCGTAATAACATCTTCATTGCTGTCATCATATTCCTCCCCGAAATTCACCAGAATCTTGATTTCATTCTCAATAGGATAATCAAAATTTTCATTTGTGATATCACAAACCAACTCAACCAATCCATTAATTTTAATCTCAAACTCTAGAAAAGTAGTGTGCTTATCCAGTAAGACATTCACTTCTATTCTGGGATTTGTAAATTCCTGCTCAGTGTCAAATAATTGAAAGAACGTTTTATCAATCTCAAACTTGAACTCGTGTTTTCCGTTTTTAAGTCCGGAAAAGCTTACGTCATAGTTTCTTAACTTGTCCATAAAATGAGTGTGCAAAAATATGCATTTTTTTTATAATAACAAATAAAATTCCAAACAAATTAATTTAAAATTTGTTTTAAAGATTTATGCTTCAGTTTCCTCAGGAAGATCTTCGTCTATTCCATTGTCAACAGCCATTTTTCTCGGTTGAAGACGGTTACTCATCAGTTCGCTGTATTCATTTCTGTTTCTGAAAACCTTGATGGCAGTGAATATTGCTTCTGTAAAACTCTGCTCATCGGCAATATTTTTCCCCGCAATATCATAGGCAACTCCATGATCCGGAGAAGTTCTGATGAACGGAAGTCCTGCCGTATAATTTACACCTTCCTCATAAGCCAGTGTCTTGAAAGGAGCAAGCCCCTGATCATGATACATCGCCAGAACTGCATCAAAGCTTTTGTATTTGCCGGGTTGGAAGAAACTGTCTGCAGGGAAAGGACCAAATGCCAGTATGCCGTTATCAGAAAGTTCCTTGATGGCTGGTGCAATGATCTCAATCTCTTCGGTCCCGATCACACCACCGTCACCTGCATGAGGATTCAATCCTAAAACGGCAATTTTCGGCTTCTGAATGCAGAAATCTTCAATAAGAGTCTGATTCAGTACCCTGATCTGCTTCTTGATTTTTTCCTTAGAAATGTTTTCCGCCACCTGGGAAATAGGAATATGATGCGTAGAAACTGCCACTTTCAGATCTTCAGTTACCAGGAACATTAAGCCTTTTTTACTGAATTTTTCCTCAAAATATCCGGTGTGCCCGGCATGCTTAAAGCCCATTTTTACCATTTCATCTTTATTGATAGGAGCGGTTACAAGAACATCAATATCTCCTTTCATTAAAGCTTCGGTAGCAGCCTCCAGAGAATCAATCGCCATTTTGGTAGATTCTTCCGTAGGAACACCCAGCTCTACGTTAACGTTCTCTTTGGTAAGATTTACCATATTAAGTTTCCCGGCCTGAGCCTGTGAAGCTTCATTAATATAGTTGAAATTAAGATTCAGCTTGAAAATATTTTTCTGATAAGTGAATAATTTCCCCGAACCAAAAATTACAGGAGTGAAAAAATCTGTAATGGTTTTGTCTTTCAGAGACTTCATAATGATCTCCGGGCCGATGCCGTTGAAATCACCGATTGAAATTCCTACTCGTACTTTATGGTTTTTTGGGCTCATTTTGATTATCTTTGAAGATTATAATTTACAAATTTAGCAAAAAATAATATGTTCACAGGAATTATTGAAGCAGTTGGCATTATTGAAAAGATTGAAGAAAAAGGAAGCAACATAGATTTCACTCTGACATGCCCTTTTACAAACGAACTTAAAATTGATCAGAGCCTTGCGCATAACGGATGCTGCCTTACTGTAGTGGAGATTAAAGAGAATCAATATGTGGTAACTGCCATCAACGAAACACTTGAAAAAACCAACCTGGGGAAATGGGAACTGGGAACCGTTGTCAATCTTGAACGCTGTATGAAAATGGATGGAAGACTGGATGGACACATTGTTCAGGGACATGTTGATAAAACCGGAGAGGTAATAGGAATTGAAAACAAAGACGGAAGCTATTTCATTACCATGAAATATGAAGCAGATGAAAACTTTGTTACTGTACCTCAGGGATCAATCACCGTCAACGGAATCAGTCTTACCGTTGCTAAAAGTGAGGAAGCTCAATTTTCTGTAGCCATCATTCCTTATACCTGGGAGTTTACCAATATGAATCATCTGAAAATTGGTGATAAAGTAAATCTTGAATTCGACATTGTTGGTAAGTATATTGCTAGGTTAATTAAAAAGTAGAATGTCGATTAATAAATATAAAGGATATAGCTTAAGGAACCGGGTGTTTTTCGGTTTTCTGTTGGTATGTTTTTTAAGTGTAGTGGCCACTTCACTTGTTCCGTATTTTGTGCTGAGGAATAATTCTCTGCAGCAAAGTAATATCGATATGCAGGAGAAAACAACTGCTGTAATGAGATATCTGGATTATGCAGTAAGTCGTACACTTGTGGAGACCAAAGATTTACCAACAGTTTTGGGAAGTAAGATTTTCGAAATAGGGGATATCAATCAGCATGATATTTTTATTTATGATCTGAAGGGAAATTATCTGCTCTCCAATAAAGACGAAGCTTTGGTTGAGCAGAAAACAATTCCGATCGATATTGTTAATAAGATGCTGGCTACTGATGCCAGGGTAGATATGACAAGGTATGATGCTGCTAAAGATGCCAAACTTACCTCTTCTTATCTGCTTTTGAAAAATAATGAACTGAAACCGATAGGTGTAGTTTATATTCCTTTATATCATAACGAATCTGCTTATCTGGAAGTTCTTCATCAATATGTAAAATATATTCTTTTAGTCGATATATTCCTTATTTTATTCAGTATCTGGATCAGCTGGGTGACGTCTAACAGTCTTGCCAAGACCATTACCAAATTCTCTGATATGATTACCCGTATCACATTATTTGAGAATGAAATGCGTCCTATCAGGTACTATAAAAATGATGAGCTTAATGCACTGGCAAGAGCTTACAACAGAATGATCCTTCAGATCCAGGATCAGAAAGAGAGGCTGCGTTTTAAAGCATCGGAGGAGGCCTGGAGAGAAATGGCAAAACAGGTGGCGCATGAAGTGAAAAACCCTCTTACACCTATGAAACTTACCATTCAGAATTTTGAGAGAAAATTTGATCCGGAAGATCCGAATATCAGGGAAAGGGTAAAACTGATGAGTAAAACCATGGTTGATCAGATTGATCTGATTGCTACGGTTGCCTCTGCTTTTTCAGAATTTGCCAAGCTTCCTGAAAAAAATAATGAAGTCATCAATCTGAATACAGAAGTAGCAGATATTCTCCGTGTATTCAATGACGACAGTATCTTTATGCATGCTAATAAGAGCAATATTATGATCAATATGGATAGGATTTATCTGTCCAGAATCATTACCAATCTTGTTACCAATGCCAAACAGGCTGAAAGCGACGAAAGAAAGCTTATTATCAACGTAGATGTGGAACAGCACCAGAGAAGAGTGATCATTTCTGTTCAGGATAACGGAATCGGAATTCCTGAAAATATGTATGAACGGATTTTTGAACCGAATTTTACCTCCAAAAACAGTGGAATGGGACTTGGGTTATCTATGGTTAGAAAAATGATAGAAGATTATAAAGGTGAGATTTCCGTGAAATCAGAGGTAGGGAAGGGGTCTACATTCATCATTACACTGCCTACCAACTTATAGTGAAGCCATTTACATTTAAACAATTTGAAATTCAGCAGTCCAAAGACGTCTTCCGTGTAGGAACAGACGGTGTTCTGCTTGGTGCTTTGGCAGATATTGAATCTGCTTTCCGTGTTTTGGAAATTGGGACGGGGACGGGGCTTATCTCGCTGATGCTAGCGCAAAGAAATCAACAGGCTGTTTTTCTAGGGCTGGACATTAATGCAGATGCAGCGGCATTGACTGCTCTCAATTTTGATCATGCACCGTTCCGGGGAAGGATGAAAAATATTCATCAGGACTTTAAAACTTTTGAAACAGAAGAAAAATTTGATCTTATCGTTTCCAATCCGCCTTATTTTGAAGAATCCGGATCTGAAAAAGATAAGATTGCCCGCCAGACTGTGGAACTGAATTTCATGCAGCTGATCGGTAAATCTGCTCAGGTTTTGTCTGAAGACGGCCTTCTTTCAGTTATCATTCCTGTTGAGGCAGGAGACGTTTTTATTTCTATAGCACAGGAAAATAAGCTATTTCTGAATCGTAAGGTAAATATCAAAGGGATTGAAGGCGCTAAAGTCAAAAGATTGGTCCTTGAGTTTTCTTTTACGGAAAAGCAGCTTAATGAATCTGAATTTATTATAGAAAAAAGTCCGAGAGTATACTCGGACCAATATCTTGAACTCACAAAGGAGTTTCATGTTTTTAAATAGAGAAGTTAGAAATTAGATTTTAGAGTTAGTAATTTCTGAATCTCTTAATTTTTAAATTCTTATTCAAACAATTCTGCTGTATCCAGTACAGATACCTTTCCATCTTCACATCTGATCGCTTCACCAGGGAAGTTTTGAATCATGTGGTAATCGTGTGTTGCCATTACTACTGCTGCACCATTTTCAAGGGCTACCTGTTTCAATAGTGTCATGATTTCATTGGATGTTTCCGGGTCAAGGTTTCCTGTAGGCTCATCTGCGAGGATAAGATCGGGGTGGTTGAGAAGTGCTCTTGCAATAGCGATACGCTGTTGCTCTCCTCCGGAAAGTTCGTGCGGCATTTTATGCTTTTTACTTTTCATATTCACGCTTCCCAGTACTTCATTGATACGGTCTTCTATTTTCACCTTATCATTCCATCCTGTAGCTTCAAGAACGAACTTCAGATTTTTTTCAACAGTTCTGTCCGAAAGCAGCTGAAAATCCTGGAATACGATTCCCAGTTTTCTTCTGAGGTTAGGAATATCAGATGGTTTTAGCTTGGCCAGATCAAACCCTACAACAGCTCCGTGTCCTGATGCTAAAGGAATGTGCCCGTAAAGCGTCTTTAGCAGTGAACTTTTTCCGGAACCTGTTTTTCCGATAAGGTAGCAGAATCTACCTTTTTTAATGTTAAGATTTACATCAGAAAGAACAGTAAAGTTTTTTTGTGCAATTTTTGCATTTTGTAAACTTATGATATTGTCTCCGGAGATATTGGTATGCGGCATAATTTAATTTTAAAGGCTATTTTTAACAAAAAATTTCAATCTTTAAAAATAGAAAAAAGAAGTCTATCTGACTCTAATTTTAATAAATTTTAACAACAAAAAATGCCTGAAAAGTAACTTCTCAAGCATGTTTTGTATATGATAATAAAAAGATTATCTCTTAGCGCGTGCAGCACTTATAGTTAAACTCTTTCTGCCTTTAGCTCTTCTCGCAGCCAAAACTCTTCTTCCATTTGGCGTAGACATTCTTTCTCTGAAACCGTGTTTGTTTCTTCTCTTTCTTTCTGATGGCTGGAATGTTCTTTTACTCATTACTATATGTTTAAATCGTAATTAATCTATTAATTTTCAGGTTGCAAAGATATAGAAATTTTTATAAGATACAAACTTTAATAATCTTTTTTTGAAAATATTTGAGATGTTTTTCTGTCAAACATTTACAAACCCTTACAGGATCCCTGATTTCCGGTGCAAAAATAATATTTAAATGATTTATATAAAAGCTCTATCTTTGAAAACTTTAATTTTAACGAAAATAAACACCCGATGTTTACACCAGCAGAACTTTTAGAAATCAATACATTACTTAGCCCTGAAACCAAAATAGTTATCCTGACGCATTATAATCCGGATGGTGATGCTATTGGCTCCAGCCTGGGATTAAAGCATTATCTGAAAGCAAAGGGAATTCATGCTGAGGTAATTGTACCGAACGATTTTCCAAAGTTTCTGAAATGGATGCCGGAATCCAAAAAAGTAATCATCGCTGAATACAAAAGAAAACTGGCTGCCGATATGATTGCGGCGGCAGATGTTATTTTCTGTCTGGATTTTAATTCTCCGTCAAGAATAGGATTATTAGGAGACTGGCTCGTAAAAGCGGAGGGAAAAAAGATCCTGATTGATCACCACCAGCAGCCGGAACCGTTTGACTTTGTCTACTCTGATACCGTAATCCCGGCTACTTCTCAGATGATTTATCATTTTATTGAAGCAATGGATGATGAAAAACTGGTGAATCAGGATATGGCGGAATGTCTTTATACAGGAATTATGACCGATACGGGTGGGTTCCGTTTTCGTTCCACCAGTGCTACCACGCACAGAATTATTGCAAACCTGATTGAAAATGGAGCAGATCCTGCCATGATCACGTCCAATACCTGGGATACCAATACCGTTTCCCGTCTTCATTTACTGGCGCTGGTTTTAGGAAGAATAGAGGTGGTGAATGACGGCAGAGTAGCTATTCTAAGCCTGACAAGAAATGAGCTTAAAGAATTTGGTTTCCAGAAAGGAGATACGGAAGGTTTTGTAAACTATGGATTAAGCATTGCCGGGGTGAAAATGTCTGCGTTTTTCATGGAAGATCTGTATGAGGACTTTATCAAGATCTCATTCAGAAGTAAGGATGATGTAGATGTAAACCAGTTCTCCAGAAAATACTTTAACGGAGGCGGTCACATTAATGCTGCAGGAGGTAAATCCAATGATTCTTTACCGGGAACGATTGAAAAGTTCAAAGCGAGATTAATTGAAGAGAATTTATAACAAAGCTAAGGGATGTAAGCGGAAATAAACATCCAGCTTTTCTAGTGATTCGGTAATTCGGCACCCCAACTTTTGCTGTAGCCTTTTTCTTCAAGCTCCATACAAGTATATTCATATACCTGCTGAAACATTTCGTCTATATATTTCTTGTTGAAAAGACTGAATTTTGTCATTTTCGGAGGATCTAAAAATATATTGCAGTGCTTTACTTTGGAATATACCGATTTGGCAATGGCTAAGTGAAGAATCCTGTCAAATTCTTTCATCAGACTCATTTTTTTCAATTCATCATAGCTGATCGAGTTGACATGGGAGGCAATCAGAAAATCACATTTGTCAATAATAGGTTCTATAGGAAGATTGTCCAGAACGCCGCCGTCTACATAAATTTTATCGCCCATTCTCACCGGAGGCAGAATGAAAGGAACGCTGGAAGATGCCAACAGGGGCCCGAACAGTTCCCCTTCAGAAAAGAAGTCTACAATGCCGTGAGTCATTTCTGTGGCAGTTACATATACCGGAATTTTGAGAATGCTGAAATTATCTTCCGGGAAATAATCTTTGAAGAGTTTTAAAATAAAATTGGAGCTGAAAATTCCGTTCTTAGACAGTTTTAAAGCAGACCGGGAGAAAAAAGAGGTTTGCCGTACAATTTCCATCATTTCATCCGGGCTTTTCCCGAAAGAATAAAAGGCACCGATGATAGAGCCTGCACTGGTTCCGGAAATGATATGGGGTTTCAGGTTATATTCTTCCAAAGCTTTAAGAACGGCAATATGGGCAATCCCACGCATTCCTCCGCCTGAAAGTGTAAGCCCGATAACCGGTGGTTTCTTTTTTTTGAACGAGAATAAACCCATCGCAGCAATTATTCTCTACTAATATACAGGATTTTTTGTAAATGCAGGTTAAGGTTCATCACACTCAGAATCGGTTTTGAGGAATAATGAATAAAATTCTTTGTTCATTCTTGCATCATGTTCAACCCTTTTGATTTTATCATTGGAGCAGTTTCCCCAACCGAAAGTAATCAGGTCAATCGTAGCATAATCTTTCCTGTCCGGTGAATTCAGACGACTGTTGAATTCAGCAGCTTTTCCTTCCGGATCCGCATTGTTTTTGTTTATTTGTTCTCTGAGCTTCTTCCATTCTTCCATCATCTGCTCGTCAGTTGAATTCAGAGCTTTTGTGAAATTCTGACAGGTATTGCTCTTAAGAAGTACTGAAGGATCGGAATAGGCTGCTATTCGTATTTTCTCCATTTCATACCGTTGGGCAAGAGCTTCGGATTGTACCTTTTTTACATTCTGCCAATAGGGTGTGTTCACGACTGTAAGGTCCTGGAGCATCTTTTTTTTCTCTGCGAAATCTTTATCGAGTTTTGCCAGTATCTGATCCTTGTCCTGTCTTATTTCCTGAAGATCCCGAAGGTTAAATACAGACGGAGTATCCAGCAGAATGCCTCCCAATTCAAGCCAGAGCTTGTAGGTTCCTTCAATTTCTGCTCTGGAGTATATATTGCTGTCAAAATAACCTTTATTGTCACACAAATCGGTTACGAAATGAAAGAGTTCTTCTTTAGGAGCAGAATTGCTTTTTAAAGTGTCAGTCTTAGCTGATACTGTCGCAGCAGTGTCTACGGGTGTTTTATCAGAAGGAGGCTGATGGTCTTTTTTACAGCTTAAAAGCGAAAGAAACAGCAGGGAAGTTATGGCAATTCTCATAGTTTCTAAAATACCAGTTTTTTAGGAAGGTTATGCAGAAGTTCAGTGTTGATAATTTCAGCACAGATACCTGGTTTTTCCCAATGTCCGTTGTGCCCGCAGTCCAGAATGTAAGATTTTATATTGGTTCTGTCCGGAAGGTTTTTGATCATCATATCCGTTTTTACGGCATTGTCATGCTTTCCTGCCAAAACTAAGATCTTGGTTTCCAGATTTTGTATGATATGTTTTTTGTCTGTTCGTTCTACCATGCCTTTTACACATGCCAGAGCGCCCATATTGTTGGTGGAAAGTGCGGTTTCCAGTGCGGTTTCTATTTTTCCTTCCAGAATATCCCTTTCATTCGGGTTGAACAGGTTAGGAATTCCGGCTCTTGCATAATGGGCAAATGCATCTTTGATGATTCTATAGCTTTTGATGCGCTGCTGTTTTTTCTCTTCATCGTCTGCAAAATAAGTCGAGAAAAAGAGTGTTAAGCTTTTCAGAGTATCGGGATATTTCTCGGCAAAGGCCAGTGAAGTGTAGCCTCCCATAGAATGGCCCAGCAGGTGCACTTTATCAAGATTCTGGCTATCCAGTACTTTTTTGACTTCTTCTGCCATCATTTCCATGGTGTGAACTTCTCCTAAGATTTCAGACTGTCCATGACCGGGAAGATCAATTTTTAATAGTGAGAAATCTTTGGAAAGATGAGGTTCCATATCACTCCATATTGACAGGTTTTCCATAAAACCATGGAGAAGTACAAGTGTTTCTTTTCCGTTTCCTTTTCTTTCAAAGTTCAGCATGATTCCAAAATTATAGAGTTAAATAATGCAGCAACAGCTGTGCCGCTATTTAGTTGTACTTTCAAATGTAAACAAAAAAGAGCATTTTGAAAATGCCCTTTCTCTTTTATTGAGTTAATTCCTTATAAACTTTCGTTTCCCAAGGCTTGATATCTGTTACTCCATACCGTTCTTTTTTGGCAATGGCCAGATTGTCCAGCATGTCTACAAAATTCTTATAGTTGGCCTCATCAGTAGGCTTGATAATTACGGTAAAGTTTCCCGGTTTTGGAGCATTTTTATAAGCTTCGGAAATGATTTTTGAAATCTTTATTCCGCTGAAATCGGTTTCTTTAAAATTGCTTGTATTCAGATCAGCTGCATTACTTTGATGATAAAAAACACGGTTGTCTTTTCCCAGAATAAACGAGATTTGGTTTTTATCTCCAATTACAGGTATATTGATAGGATTGGGATTAGGATCTTTTGCCGGCAGTCCCAGATCCATAACGTTGGGTTTTGTAAAATTGGTTGTGAACATAAAGAATGTGATGAGCAGAAATCCCAGGTCTACCATAGGAGTCATGTCTACTCTGATCAGTTTTTTCTTTTGCTTGCCGCTTTGTTTTTCTTGTGCGATTACTTCAGCCATAATTAATATTTTAAAATGTTAAACGGTATTTGATGAAAACTTTAAAAACCCGATCGTAGTTTTGAAAAGTTGATACAAAGTTTATACCTAAATTTATAAAACATCAATAATTTTTCATTTTATTTAAATAATTATACTTAAATACTGTTAAAATCAATTGATTTAAATTATGGGCTACTGATTCAGACACTATTTGCTGACAGATATCTTTTCAGATAAAATAACTTCTTCTTTATTTTTTACCTGTACGATATAGATCCCATTGGTGAATGGGGAGGTATTGATTCTTATTTTTTCTTCATGATATTTTTGAGAGAAAAGCTGCCTTCCGGACATATCGGTAATGCTGATCACCGTTTCTTTAGGAAGATGGTCCAGATAAAGAAAATCTTTTACGGGATTAGGATAAACAACAGGTTTGCTGATAATATGACTTTCCGAGGTGCTTAATTGCTCAGGAGCCAATTTTACGATCCAGGCTTCACTGCTGCCATGGGCTGTCGTAATATCTCCGTCTGTAGAAAAGGATTCTCCTGCGATGATATACCCGCCATCAGTTGTCTGTTGAATGGAATAAGCCTGATCAAAAGCGCTTCCACCCAACGATTTCTGCCATTGTGTATTTCCTGAAGAGTCTAATTTTACAATCCAGTAGTCAGCACCTCCATGAGTTCCTGTGATATTTGCAGATGCGGCTTCTCCTGCCACAATATATCCTCCGTCAGAAGTCTGTTGGGTAGAATAGGCATAATCGTTACCGTTACCACCGAAATATCTTTGCCATAAGGGATTCCCGTTAGCGTCTAACTTGGCTACACAATAATTGGAAATTCCAAAAGCTGTCGGAACTTCTGAATTTACGGAGTTGGAACCTCCTGCCACAATATATCCTCCGTCCGTAGTTTGTCTGATAGATTCTGCAGCATCGGCAAGGTTGCCTACTAATGATTTTTCCCACTGTATGTTTCCTGATTCATCCAGTTTTACGATCCAGAAATCTTCGTTTCCATGATTTCCAGTAACGTCTCCATTGTTAGAGGCAGCTCCTCCGGCTACAATATATCCTCCGTCCGTAGTCTGTTGGATTGATTCTGCTCTATCGTAAGAAGTACCACCCAACGATTTTTGCCATTGTATGTTTCCTGAAGCATCCAATTTTACGATCCAGTAATCTGAATTTCCATGATTTCCTGTGACATCTCCGTCGTTAGAATAAGATTCTCCTGCCACAATATATCCTCCGTCAAAAGTTTGCTGAATAGAATTTGCTTTATCCTGATTGCTTCCGCCTAATGATTTCTGCCATTGTAAGTTTCCTGAGAGATCTAATTTTACGATCCAGTAATCTGAGTTTCCGTGATTGCCTGTAACATCTCCGTTGGTGGAAGAAGATTCTCCGGCCACAATATACCCTCCGTCAGAAGTCTGCTGAATAGAATTTACATTGTCATCATTATTTCCACCCAATGATTTCTGCCATTGTATAGTTCCTAAGGCGTCTAATTTCACGATCCAGTAATCGAAATATCCCTGATTGGCTGTAACATCTCCGTTACTGGAAGCAGACCCACCGGCTATAATATATCCTCCGTCAGAAGTTTGCTGAACAGAATTTGCCAGATCTCCGTCACTTCCGCCCAAAGCTTTCTGCCATTCTATGGAAGGAGAGGCCTGGGCTGCTAGCGTAGAACAGATAAGAAATAAAAAAGTAGAGGTAAAATATCTCATATGTATTTGAATTGGTGTTAGTTGCTCAAATGTAATTAATTTTGAATTACCTGTAATGTTTTTATTGCTTATTAAATTCATTTAAATAAAAAACTCACACGGTAAAGTGTGAGTTGTAAAAGATATGTAAAAAGAATTATTTACTTTTTTTATAAAAATTAACCCCGCATTCCAGGAATTTTTTGAAATCTTCTTTTGGCATGTATCCTGAAACAGGAGTGTTGATTACCTTGCCCTCAGGAGTTATTAAAACATAGTGAGGCTGTGAGTTGTTGTTAAAGTTGACCTGCTGGAATAAGCTCCATCGGTCACCAATGGTTTTTACCTTTTTGATCTGCCCGTCTCCAAGATCAATTTTAGTTTTCTGATCTTCAGGAAGCTCTTCCTTATCATCTACATATAGAGAGGCAAGCACCACATCATTTTGAAGGATTGGCAAAATGTCTGCTTCACTCCATACGAATTCTTCCATTTTTCTGCAGTTTTCACAGCCATATCCGGTAAAGTCAATAAGGATAGGTTTATTTTCCTTTTTAGCAATTTCTATTGCCTTAAAGAAATCGTGCTCAGGATGCATTCCTAAAATTCCATCCTTTTCATCATGGAAATAACTTACATTCAATGGAGGTAAAATTCCGCTTAAGAGCTGTAATTTCGGGCGATCAGAAGGAATTAACCCCTGAACCAGATAAATGACAAAACCAATTCCCAACGCCCCTAGAATCTTTCTTGTAACAGAGATCTTAGGCTTTTTATCATCATGCGGGAATCTGATCAGACCAAATAAATATAAAGCTAATCCTAATGCAATAACGATCCAGATACCGATGAAAAGCTCTCTTTTCAGCAAGAATGTTTTAGATACAAGGTCTGCTTTTGATAAGAATTTTAAAGCCAAAGCCAGTTCTACAAAACCTAAAACAACCTTCACCGTGTTCATCCATCCCCCGGATTTCGGAAGACTCTGTAATGCCTGCGGGAATAAAGCCAATAATCCGAAAACGATTGCCCATGCCAGTCCGAATCCGGCTAAAGCAAAGGTCAATAACATGGGAACATTGGTGGATCCCGTTACCGCACTTCCCAATAAACTTCCTAAAATAGGTCCTGTACAAGAGAAAGAAACGATTACCAGCGTTAATGCCATGAAGAAAATTCCGATGATTCCTCCGGCTTCTTCCGCTTTTGAAGATTTGTTGGCAATTGAACTTGGTAAAGTAATATCATAATACCCGAAGAAACTTCCGGCAAAGAAGATGAATATGATAAAGAAGGCAATATTCAGCCATACACTAGTAGAAATCTCATTGAAGATATTTCCTGCAATTCCGTCGATAACATGGAAAGGAATACTTAATAAAACAAAGATCAGCAGGATGAAAAAGCCATAAATAAGAGCATCTCTTTTTCCTTTTGCTTTGTTTTTGCTTCCTTTGGTAAAGAAAGATACCGTCAGTGGGATCATTGGGAATACACATGGAGTAAGTAATGCAATTAATCCACCGATAAACCCTAAGAACAGGTAAGTCCAGTAATTTTCATCCACCTTTTCTGATGCGGTACCGCAATCTGTCAATGGATTTTTGAAATCTATCGTTTCAATTTTCAGCTGTTTAGGATCAAGCTTTGGTCCTTCAGAAATGGTAATTTCCTGTTTCGCAGGATTCTCAGTTACGGTTTCAACTGCTTTTACAGAATCTTTTGCAGGTTCCGCTGTTTCTTCAGTGGGCGCTTCTTCAGTTGCTCCTTTTGGGGTAACCTTCTGATTGAACTCTAGCGTATTGGGAGCCAGACAAACCCTGTCGTCACACGTCTGATAAGTGATCTCGGAAGTAACATCTGCAGGTTTTGAAGGATCTTTTAATTTAAATTTCTGCTTAAACCCCGCAGTATTGGAATAGTAGACAATCGTTCCCCCGAAAGCCTCAGAAAACTCTTCGTGTTTTTTACCTGTTTCGGTAAACTTTCCGATCAGCTCGATATTCTTTCCGGTTACTTTGTATTCGGTTGGGATTCCCGTGTCTTCGGGCAGGTCTTTTGAATAAATATGCCAGCCGCTTTCCATCGTTGCATTCAACACCGCTTCGTACTGGTTGTTGCCAAGATCGTTGATGGTAAATTTAAACTTTACGGGATTTTTGATCTGTGCGTTAATTCCCGTTGCTAAAAATAGTAGAATTAATAAAAACCAATTTCTAAATTTCATTGTTCATTTCATTAAAAATTTTGAGACTCCATTTTGTCTTCTCATCTTTTGCATATCTTCTGTCCTGTCTGAAAGGGATGATCCCAAGTACAGAATCACTACTGTCAGTCAGTATCCAGATTTTTTGCCTCGCTAAAATAGATAATTTTTCGTCCCTAAAAAATTTAGAAACTTTCTTTTTCCCTGAAAAACCTGCTGGATAAAACTCATCGCCATCCTTTTGCTTTCTCAACCGTAATGGAAACTGAAGTTTTTCAGCATCAAAATCCCAATCAAAACTCTTATTGATTCCATCGATGCTTTCGATAGAATTTCCGAGATTGACAGGGAACAGATTTTCCGAAAAATCAAAATGATCAGTCAGTATAATTTCGTCCGGGGTTTCAGATTTTTTATTTTTATCCGTGAAGATCAATTCATCCCGGCTTATGGTCAATTGATAATCTTTGGAAAAAAAAGAACTGTTGTTTTCAGCTTTAAAAATTTTAGGAATTTCTTCTTCCTGATTGAATCCGTATTTTTTTAAAATTTCAAACTTTACGAAATCGCTTTCCTGATCCAGTTTTTCCTTTGATAAGATTTTATGCTCAGGGTTAAATACACTCAGTTTATTTTCTATTTCCTGAATCTGTTTTTGTACAAAATTCTTGGTTTGGTTCAGGTAAGAAGAACTCTTTTTGAAATTTTCCAGAAAATGATCGTTGGTCTCCATCAATGCAGGGACGATTTCATTTCGGATCTTATTTCTCAGATAATCACTTTTTTTATTGGAAAGATCTTCCCGGAATTCAATATGGTTCTGCTCTGCAAACTGATAAATTTCTTTTTTTGAAAAACTCAGGAGCGGACGAAGAATATCATTGTCGTTGGCAGGAATTCCGCTCAGACCACTGATGCCGGAAGCTTTGGAAAGGTTGATGATAAACGTTTCCAGCTGATCATTCAGATGATGTGCCGTAACCAGAAATCTGAGGTTTTTCTTTTCCTGAATTTCTTTAAAAAAACGGTAACGAAGTTCCCTGGCCCAAAGCTGGATGGAGTTTTCCGGTTTATTATCTCTGTCGGAAACCTCATACAAATGAAAATTTATATGATTTTTCTCACAAAAATCCTGTACGACTTTCTGATCGAGATCCGAATCATTTCCCCGCAGCTTATAATTGATGTGTGCTACTTCAAACGGGTATCCTGAATGGCCCGTTGTGTTTCTTAAACCGTTGAATAATGAGGCCAGGACCATAGAGTCTGCCCCTCCGCTCACTGCCAGAAGATAAGTGTGTTTTTCAGGTTGCTGAACAAGATTTTCTAACTGATAACTAAAGCTTGATTTTTTCAACATATACGTTGAGAATTTCTTTTATGCAAAGATAACCGATATAATTCAATTGAATTTTCCTAACTTTGATTGGTCTAAAAAAGATTATTTATGAAGATTTTAAAAATTGTAGCAGTTTCTGCAATGGCACTGGGGCTGACATCTTGTGTAAGCAAGAAGCAATATGATGCGCTGAGCACAAACTATAAGCAGTGTATTGAAAATATCGGCGAAAGACAAAGAGAAATTCAGGATCTGAAATCTCAGAATTCTGCATTGACAGGAGAAAATAACTTATTGAAATCTCAGCACGATGCTTTGAAATCATCTCTTGATGCATGTCTGTCCAACACTGGAAAAAGCTCTGCTAACATTGATAAACTGGTAGGCGAGATCAATGCTTCAAACTCTTATATCAAGCAATTGATATCAAGCAATGCTAAAAACGACAGTTTGAATCTTGCCTTGTCTAACAAGCTGAAGAGATCTTTGGATAATGTATCTGATGAAGATGTACAGGTGAAAGTGCTGAAAGGTGTGGTAATGATCTCCCTTTCTGATAAAATGCTATACAAAACAGGAGATTACAATATCTTACCTGCAGCTCAGGAAGTATTGGGTAAAGTGGCTAAAGTGATCAATGATTATGACAAATATTCTGTACTGATTGAAGGTAATACAGATAATGCACCGTTGAATTCTGCAAACCTGCCAAGAGACAACTGGGATCTTTCTGCACTGAGAGGTACTTCTGTAGCTAAAGTTCTTCAGACCCAGTTTGGAGTAGATCCTGCAAGAATTACAGCAGGAGGACGTTCCGAATACAATCCTAAAGCAACAAACATGAGCGTTTCAGGAAGAGCAGAAAACAGAAGAACAGAAATCATCATTATGCCTAAGCTGGATGAATTCATGAAGTTAATGGATATTGCTCCGAAAAAATAATAACTGATTGATAGGAGATTGTTAAACTTTCTGCAACTTCTGTTATTCTTTAATAATATAAGCCACAAAAGCTGAAAACTTAAAAATAACTTGAGTTTTTAGCTTTTGTGGCTTTTTGTTTTATTATAATTTGGGGTGTTTGTAAGTTGTTGTAAATCAGTTTTTAATAAAATTTACGATAAGTTGATGTTACAGTTGAAAATTTTATTAAATTCATAACCGCTACTATAGAAGCAATTATAAAAATATTATAACACAATTTGTATGAGAGAAATTATTACTAAAGGCAGTCATGTACTGTTCAAAGAAGGCATTATTAATTACATTAAAAGAAAGCTGAATATTACCTATCTGGATAGTATCATGACGTATACCATTGATTATCGGGGTAAAAAAACTAAAATCATTCTTAACAGGAAATTTGGATTCGTAGATATGATGATTTTTAAACATGGTATTTATGAAAAAGATATTATAGATGATATATATGCTGAACTGGATGATACCAAAATAATGTTGGATATCGGTTCCAATATAGGCCAGCACAGTTTAATTCTAAGTTCCTATTGTAAACAGATATATGCCTTTGAACCTATTCCAAAGGTGTATGACCAATTCAGAAGTAGTATTGCTAAAAATGATATTAAAAATATCAAAACATATAATCTCGGAATCAGCAACAGAAGTGAAACCAAGGAATTTAATTTCATTGACAATCATGCCGGAGCAAGCTCTTTTATAGACAGAGCTGATGAACATGCCCATAAAATAACCGTTACAACTGATACTCTCAGCAATATTTTAGGTGACACTTCATTTCATGTTATGAAAATAGACGTTGAAGGATATGAAGCTGTAGTTATACTGGGAAATAAAGAAATCATTCTGAAGAACAGACCCGTAATTTTTGTTGAATACGACAGAAAATGGATTCTGGAAGAAGGTTCTCATACTCCTGAAGAATTATATAGCTTTTTTATAGAGAATGGTTTTCAGATATACAGCAGAATTCAGAATAAAAATATAGAACAGGAAGATTTTAATAAAATATTTCAGGATAATTGGGTCATAAAACCCATACCGGGATTCCAGAAAGATTAACAGGCTTCAGTTGTTGATCAGATCTGACATCAGTTCACATAATCAATGTTAAAAACTTTACTGCTAAAGTATTAAATCCCGGATTTTCCCGGGATCTTTTTTTGTGAATGAATTGTTATTTTCTCATGTAACTTTTAAAGCAATAGGACTACCTATTAAAAAAACGATACAGCCTTTGGGAATCAGAATAATATGCTAATGTTGAAGGAAGTTCACCACTGCTTATCAGAAAATTATCCATAAAAATATTAGCATATGAAAAAAATGATTCTATCGGTAAGCTTATTGGGCTTGCTTTTACCCGCAATAGCCTTCGCACAAACGGAAACCTCAGGAAGAGAAAAAATATATAAAGCCACTCACGTCAAAAGTACGGAGCTGAAACATACGAAGCTGAAAGTAAATTTTGATTATCAGAATGAGCAAATGAATGGGGAAGAATGGCTCACCGCATCTCCTTATTTTTATCCGTCAGATTCATTGATACTGGATGCCAAGGCAATGCTGATCCACGAAGTAGCAATGGATAAGAGTGGGAATAAAGTTCCGCTAAAATATAATTATACCAATAACGTTCTTACAATTACTCTGGATAAGACCTATAACCGGAATCAGGATTATACGGTTTATATAAAATATACCGCACGCCCTAATGAAGCGGAGAAGCAGGGAAGTCCCGCAAAAGGTCTCTATTTTATCAATGCACAAGGAAAAGATAAAAATTATCCTACTCAGATCTGGACAGATGGAGAATCGGAATATTCTTCAGTATGGTTTCCTACGATAGATAAGCCCAATCAGAAAACTACTCAGGAAATTTATATGACCGTTCCGGATAAATATCTGACCCTTTCCAATGGTGTTTTGAAAGAATCAGCAAAAGAATCCGGAGGAATGAGGACGGATCATTGGGTGATGGACAAAAGACATTCTGTATATCTTTTCTTCATGGGAGTTGGAGAGTATGTAGTGGTAAAAGACAAATGGAGAAACATTCCGATAGATTATTATGTGGAAAAGGAATATGAGCCTTATGCCAGACAGATTTACGGAAATACCCCTGAAATGATGGAGTTTTTCTCTAAAAAATTAGACTATGATTATCCGTGGCCAAAATATGCGCAAATTTCAGCAAGAGATTATACAAGTGTAGCCATGGAAAATACAACCGCTACCCTTCATAGTCATGATGTATTGCAGAAGCCGGGACAACTGATTGATGAAAATAAATGGGAAGAATACATTGCTCACGAACTGTTTCATCATTGGTTTGGAGATCTGGTGACCAATGAAAGCTGGAGCAATCTTACATTGAACGAGTCGTTTGCCAATTATTCCGAATATCTCTGGAATGAATATAAATTCGGAAAAGACCAGGCTGATTATCATTTAATGTCAAATGTCGGCCGGTACCTCAGAAGCCCTTCGGATTTCACTAAAGATCTTGTACGGTTTAGTTATGAATCCCCGGAAGATGTTTTTGATGTGGTCTCTTATCAGAAAGGAGGCGGAATTCTGCATATGCTGAGAAATTATCTGGGTGATGAAGCCTTTTTTACAGGAATAAGTGATTTCCTGAAAACCTATGAATATAAAAATGCAGAGGCCCAGCAATTAAGATTATCGTTTGAAAAAATTTCAGGAAAAGATCTGAATTGGTTTTTCAATCAATGGTATTATGGAAGCGGAAATCCTAAATTAGATTATTCATATACCTTTGAACCGGTAAAAAAGCAGGTCGAACTGGTGATCAGCCAGTCTCAGGAAAAACCTTTTGAATTCCCCCTGGCAATTGATGTATATGATAACGGAAAACCTGTACGGTATAACGTTTGGGTAAATGCTAAAGCTAAGAATACTTTCAGTTTTAATGTTCTAAAAAATCCTGATCTGATCAATATCAATGCTGACGGAATATTGCTTTCTGAAATTGCAGATAAAAAAACGGCTGCACAGAACCTGCTGCAGTTTACCCAGTCCAGAGAATTTTTAAGCCGATATAAGGCATTGATGGGGATAAAGGATATTCCGGATGATCCTGCATCAATCAAACTGTTTCAGGCTGCCCTGAAAGATCCTTTCTTCAGAATCCGGATTAAAGCTTTGGAGCTGCTGGATCTTACCCATAAGGACCAGGCGAAAGCTCTTACTGCTGATGTAGAAAAATTAGCCGGTAATGATCCTAAAACCCTGGTGCAGGCAGCCGCTATTTCTGCTTTAGCCAAAACAAAAAATAAAAAATACCTTTCCCTGTTTGAGAAAGGAGTGAATGCGGTATCCAATTCCGTAAAAGGAAATTCACTGAAGGCTATTATAACGACGGATCCTTCCAAAGCCGATAAGCTGATTGATAAAATTGATCTGTCCGGAGCATCCCAGAGTTTACTTATCAGTATGATTCCCATTGTTGTTAAGAATAATGTGACTTCCCAAATGCAGCATATTGTTCCGGTTGTGGTGCTTTATCCGTTATTCCGGGAGAAAAATCCGGAGCTGGAAAAATCTGCAGCGGAAGGGTTCAGCTGGATGATGTCGTCTGATAATAAGGCAGCAACAGAAGGAATGGCTAAAATTTTAAGACAGGTAAAAGATTTTGTTCTGCAAGATCCGAAAACCAAAGCGAAGTTTTCTCAGATGCTGCAAGAAGGGATTGCCCGGAAAATGGAGTTTCTGAAGCAGAATCCGCAAAAAGCAGAAAGTGTCAACGAACAAATAGCCGTGTTAAACAAACTATTAGAAGATTATAAGTGATTCCGCAGATGTTGGAATACAAACTGTTCTTTTTGATAAGTCTGCGTAAATAAAAAAGTTTTATAAATATTATTGAGGCTTGAAATAGTATTGGAAGCTTTATAAAGAAATGAAATAGTGAAAGTTAAATAGGGACAGATTTTAAAGCAAGATCTCAGGAGTTGTTTTAATGCAAATAAAAATAAGCCCCGAAGGAGATCGGAGCTTATTTTGTTAATCAAATTAATTCTTCCTTTTTCAAGAGCGAAATAATTCGTCGTAAAAATGAATTGGATATTTCAGTCTTAGTTTTTTTGGCAGAAGAATTTGTTCTGCCTTTCGGCAGAACAGTTTGATTCCCATGGTTAGTTTGTGCTTCTCCTGCAATCATTTGTTCTCTTAGTGTTTTTACCCGTTTTTCTTTTCACAAAATTATTATTAATACCACATCAAAAACATCCGTATTTTCCCGGTATTTTATATGGGGTTTTCCCTGATGAAATTATTTTTTCCGGTTTCAGGATATAATAAACTATGAATTTATTTTATGGTGGCACTAATCTTAACTTATATGAAATCAATTGCTTATTTAAATAAAAATATGTATATTAAAATCTCTTATTGATGAAATAATTACAGAGGTATCCGAAAATCTTTAAGAGTAGGAAATTAAACTAAACCAAAATCATTATGAAAAATCTACAAAAACTTTCAAGAGGACAGATGAAAAATGTGCAGGGAGCTGCCGTTGATTGTAACCCGCAGATAATTTGTCAGAGACATACAGACTGCTGTCCGGGATGGGCATGCCCGGGAAGAGGACAATATTGTATAGCAATTTAAGCTTCAATGCATCAAAGCAGTTAAACGGAAAAGAGAGATTAATTTCTCTCTTTTCCGTTTAATCTTGTGAATACAGCCACAGTATTCAAGAAATAAACTTTAAAATTCCGTAAATTTGTTTAAATTAAAATTGTATGAGTTTTTTTGAAGAAAAAAATCCCGAAATGGATCGATATTTGGAAGCACACGCTTCTTCGGAATCTGAAATTCTGAAAAACCTGAGAAGAGAAACTTATCAAAAAACAACGCAGCCGCATATGATCTCAGGATACCAGCAGGGAAGGCTGCTTACAATCATTTCCCAGATACTGCAGCCGAAAAATATTCTTGAAATAGGAACTTTTACAGGCTATGCAACATTATGCCTGGCGTCAGGGTTAAGTAAGGATGGGAAAATCACTACGCTTGATGTGAATGAAGATCTGGCGTATCTGCCGGAGAAATACTTTGAAGAAAGTGAATTTGCCGGTCAGATTGATTTCAGACTGCAGGATGCTAAAGAATTTTTAAAAGAAACCGATGAGGTTTTTGACCTGATTTTTGTAGACGCAGATAAAGAGAATTATGCTGAATATTTTAAACTGATAAAACCTCATACAAAATCAGGAACCGTAGTTCTGTTTGACAATGTACTGTGGTATGGGAAGGTGCTGGAAGAAAACCCGAAACAGAAATCCACACAGTCTATCAAAGAATTAAACGATTTAGTGGCAAAAGACGACGATTTTGAAAATCTTATTTTACCTTTGCGGGACGGAGTAAATTTTCTTAGAAGAAAATAAATTAAAAGATTTAAAAATTAAAAAATTAAAATATTTTACGGAATCTGATTCTTTAATCTTTAAATCATTCAATCTTTTAATTTTAATCAATGAATAAAGGAATTTGTATAGTTACGGTAGCACCGGTTCGGGCAGAAAATTCTGACAGAGCAGAAATTGTTACGGAAATATTGTTCGGGGAAAGTGCGGATATTTTGGAAGTTGATAAAAACTGGACCAAAATAAAAATGCACTATGACGGCTATGAAGGATGGATGGATACGAAACAGATAAAACCTGTAACAGATGAGGAGCTAACCAACAGAAAAACAACCGTAGTTACTGAAGACTTTTCTTCCGTATTAACGAATGACGGGAAAATGCTGCTGTCTATGGGATCGGAAGTAGAATTTCCTGTAGTGGCTTCAAGAAGAAGTCATGATGTAAGAGAAAGTATTGCCCTGACTGCGAAAGAATTCCTTAATATCCCTTACCTATGGGGCGGGAAAAGCTTTTTTGCAGTAGACTGCTCCGGATTTACCCAACTGGTTTATAAAATTCACGGAATCAAAATTCCAAGAGATGCTTCCCAACAGGCTGAAGTGGGAGAAGCCCTTACCTTTGTGGAAGAAACACAGCCGGGAGACATGGCTTTTTTTGAAAATGCCGAAGGAAAGATCATCCACGTAGGGATTATGCTGGAAAACCAGAAGATCATTCACGCATCAGGAAAAGTAAGAATCGATACTCTGGATTCTACAGGGATTTTCAATAAAGAAATGAATAAGCATACTCATAAGCTGAGGGTACTCAGAAGTGTTATTTAGAACGAGATAATATGAAAACTTCCAGAATACTGTTGATTGTAAATATCCTTTTGCTTATCGTGATCTGGATCTTTACAGGCATAAAGTATTCGGAACTTCCGGAAATTATTCCTACCCATTTTGATCTCCAGGGAAATGTAGACGGAGAGTCAGAAAAATCAATGATCTGGATCCCGCCCTGTATTGCTGCTTTTATTTCTTTTGTTTTCTGGGGAATACCTAAAAATCCTAACTCTCCTTTGGTGAACGTCCCTGATAGCTTTCGTAATAAAGAAACACTGGAGCTGTATATGTTTTCCCTGCAGTTTCCTGTAATGCTCTTATTCCTGGATATTGTTGTAGAAAGTATACGTATTGCAGAAGGGAAACAAACCGAACTCAGCAATGCTGTTTTCTTCATTTTAGCATTACTGTTTGTAGTGCTTGGAGTAGGTATGGTAAAAGCCATCCAGGCAGGAAAGAAACAAAAATCTGACGATTAAATCAAACCAACATTGGAACTGCTTTACAATATATTTATCAGCCTTCTTACTTTCGGAATGAAAGTATTTTCTTTCTTTAATACAAAAACTAAAAAAGGCGTTGAAGGGAGAAAAGAATCTCTGCATAAAGTGCAGGCTGCTTTTTCAGAAACAGATAAAGTAATCTGGATGCATGCTGCAAGCTTAGGAGAGTATGAACAGGGACTTCCCGTATTGGAAAAGCTCAAAGAAAAACTTCCGGACCATAAAATCCTCGTCACCTTTTTTTCTCCGTCAGGTTATGAAAATGTTATTAAAAAGAAACATATAGCCGATGCGATTTGCTACCTTCCATTTGATAAAAAAGCGATTATAAAAGAGTTCGTTTCACAATTTGATGTTAAACTATTTTTTACGGTGAAGTACGATTACTGGTATAACCTGCTTGCCGAACTGAAAAACCGGAATGTAAAGGTCTATGTGATTTCTGCCCTTTTCTACGAAAACCAATCCTTCTTCACTTCATATGGGAAATGGTTTGTAAAACAGCTTCAGAAAAATGTAGACTGGTTCTTTCATCAGACACAGGTTTCTTTTGCGCTGGCTAAAAGTATAGGCCTTACTCAATCTTCAGTTACAGGAGATACGAGATTTGACAGGGTAAAACAGCTTCGTGAGCGTGATAATCATGTTAAACATATCAAAGATTTCATAGGAGACAATAAAGCTGTTGTTTTTGGAAGCTCATGGCAGGCAGAAGAGAAAATTGCAGCAATAGTTTACAGGAAAAATCCTTATCTGAAAATTATTATAGCGCCCCATGATCTGAAAAGAGTAGAGCATTTAAAAAATCTGTATCCTGATGCATTGTTGTACAGTGAAATAGAAACCAGTGAATTACCGATTACTGATTATTCAATTTTAATCATCGACAGTATAGGTTTATTATCAAAAATATATTCCTATGCAGATGTAGCAGTAGTAGGCGGAGGATTTCATGATGCGGGACTGCATAATATTTTGGAAGCGGCAACCTTTGGAGTTCCTGTAGTTTTTGGAAACCGTTACAAAAAGAATCCTGAAGCAGATGAACTGATTTCTTATGATGGTGGAAAGTCTTTTGGAGACGAATATGCAGCAGCAGAATTTGTTCTTTTTCTGACCAACGGAGATAACGAAGAAGAGCTTGCCTCAATGTCACAGAATGCCCGAAAGTTTGTAGATGAAAAACCTGATTCTACCGCTATGATTTTAGCGAAAATATTATCTTAAAAATCCCTGGCTTTTAATGTCTTTCACGATCTGGTCAATATTTTCCGGAATCCTGTCACATTCCAGCCAGTTAATGTCAAGACCATTATTGATACAGAGTTTTTGAAGATAATGATTCTCTGAGATCTTCTTTTGAGTATTACGGAAATATTCATCAATTTCCATCCAATAATCTTCGTCCAGTTTTTTTACCAGGATCAATGATTTAAAGATTTTGTTGATAATATAAATATAAAGCTTGTAAACATTGTCAAACCTTTGTCTGCTGAAATCGCTGTTGTTTTCCAGTATCTTGTTGACAAGAAGAAGATTCAGGGAAATCTCTCCGAATTTATCAGTTGTTATTTTTACGTGCTCTGTGATCTCAGCACTTATTTTTCTAACAGTAGACAGAAAATATTTAGCATTTCCCACATATTTTGTAGCCAGAAGAGTCTGTGTCTCTACATGGTCTTCCATGGCATCTCTTTTATCATCCGTAGTTTCCGGATCAATGAGCTCAAAATACAGCTTTTTAGAAAGCAATTTATCCTTTCTCAGCAATCTGAAGATCAGTTTATCTTTCTCAGGACCGGAAAAAGCACTCAATGCCGCTTTAAATTCTTTTGAATACTCCATTAATTGAAAATTTTCGAATATTTCAGGAATCCGTTTAATGCCCAGTTAGCCGTATAATACAAAGAAGTCAGGGTAGAAAATCCCATGAAATCTTTATACACGAGGTACTGGTCTTTGATGATATTTTTCTTATTTCTGGAAACACTGTTTTCACGCATTCTGTATTTGGCTAATGTTTTATTGATGGGCATTCCTTCGGGAATTACTTTTAAAAGATTAAGCCACATCACATGGTCTTCACGTTTGCTTTTTACCGGGAACAGAAACTTTCCAACCCTTTTTGTATCGTACATTGTTGAAACCGGTGCCAGGCGGCAGGTCTTGAGAAGATTAGAGAATGTTACCACTGTATCAGCCAGGAAATCTTTAAGGATAGGCTGAAGCTGCTCATTACATCTGGAATAATTACAATAAACAAGTTCTGCGTGGTGTTCCTGCATATGATCCGTCATGGTTTCAAGGTATTCCGGGTACCAGAAGTCATCGGAATCCAGAAAAGCGATATACCGCCCCTGGGCTCTTTCAAGACTGTTGTTTCTTGCATTACCGGCCCCGCCATTTTTTTCCAAAACCTGAAGTTTTATCCGGGGATCGTTGTATTTTCTGATGATCTCAACCGTATTGTCTTTAGAAAGATCATCAGTGATCAGCCATTCCCAATTCTCATAGGTCTGGTTCAGAACAGATTGTATTGTTTCTTCAATAAATTCTGCTGAGTTGTAACAGGGGGTGATGATGGAGACAAGATCTTTCATTTGTGCTGTAAAATATCTGTAAAATTATAAAAATCTTTTTTCATAAAAATGCCATGAGGCAATTCCGACTCCAATTACGGTCAGCATACAGACAAAACTCATCATATAAGGGTTATAATCTTCAAACAGTCCCAATGTCTGGAACACCCTGATAATAGGGAAGTGGAAGATATAAATGCCATAGGTGAAATCTCCGTATTTGCCGAAATTATTTAAGAACTTGAATGAATAGGCAATATACATTACGATAACACCAATCATCATTGGGGAAAAAAGCTGAATATTTAAATACAGATCAATCCACACAGTGGCAAACGCAATGATGAAAATGAGATTTTTATGTTGGATGAATTTATCAAAATTGAAATAAATCAGCATTCCGGGGATAAAATAGGATAACGTTCCGGGAAGCTGTTTGGCAATTGAGATTTTATTTAAAGATTCAAAATAATTCAGATAAATAAGCGAAAGGAAGTATAAAATAACCAAACTTATATTTCTGTACTTATTATTCTTTCCGAAAAGCAAAAAGAGCAAAGGAACAGAGAAATAGTAACACATTTCTATCTTCAGTGTCCACAGCGCACCATTCACTGCCTGATTTCCAAACACTCCGGGAAGCCATGGTGCCTTGAAATTTAAAAATAATGAATTCCAGAAAAGATATTTGTAAACCTGTGTATTACTGAAATATTCGGTGAAAGAATAGGTGCTTACCAGGCTTAATAAAATTGCACATAAAAAAATAACCAATAAGTAAGCGGGAACAATTCTTTTGATTCTCTTTTTTAAATAACTTTTGAGGCTTGAAGATCTGTCGTAGCTTCTTGCAATAAGAAATCCGCTCACTGCAAAAAAGCCGAATACGGCAATTTCTATAGGGCTGTGCTCAAAAATCTTGAGATCAGGAGAGGCGCTGAGGGTGCCAAGATGTCCCACAAAGACAATAAAGGCGAGGAGAACACGGATGAAATCAAAATTGTTTTTCGTTATATCCTGCATTTGCATTTTGTTTCCTGCAAAAATAACTTTTTTAATAAAATGTTCAGTGCTCATGCATTCATTATTTGTTAAATAAAGGGAAAATGAGGTCTTCACGTTTTTAAATATATATAAATAAAGGGAGATGAAATAATTTTTCATAAAAAATAGTAATATAAATCAAAAAAATTATAATTTTAGCGCTTGAAAAAATTGATCTATGAAGAAATTAGCATTACTATTTGCAGGTTTATCTTTGTTTGCTGTAGCTACAGGCTGTAGTGATGACAATGATACTGTTCTGGAAGCTCCTCTTGTTGGGACATGGCAACCGTTGAAAGAAGTAGTTACCACTGTAGAAGTTGGTGAAGACCCGGTTTCTAACACGATTACTTATACAGATTGTCAGAAACAGACAAGATGGTGGTTCAGCGTTGACTCTAAAGGAGGCAAAACGAACTGGGGAGATACCGCTACACCTGGTCAGTGTGCTATTCTTTCAGATATAAAATTCAATTATACCTATAATAAGGAAGGGAAAGACGTTCAGATGAAAATTCAGGGGATCGTAGAGCCACAGAATGCAAAGGTTATTACTTTGGATGCTACAACGCTCAATCTTGCTGTAAGAGAGGAGACGCAGGATCCTACTATATTCCAGACAAGAACATATACCTTCAAAAGAGTTCCTCAATAATAGTATATACTTCAGGATATAAAAACAGATCTCATCTCCGGATGGGATTTTTTTGTTGAGCGGAGAATGGCAATTCATTATAAATTAAATTTTTATTTCCTTTAAAATCACTAATTTTGTGAATCTTGTTAAAAAGAAAATTATTCAATATTTAAAGTCTAACATATAACAGATATAATAAAGTGTTTTACGATCATCAGCAGATAGAAAAAAAGTGGCAGAAATACTGGGAGGAAAATCAAACCTATAAAACCTCCAATAACACGGATAAACCTAAATTTTATGTACTCGATATGTTTCCGTACCCATCCGGGGCAGGGCTTCACGTAGGTCACCCGCTGGGATATATTGCATCAGATATTTATGCGAGATATAAAAGACATCAGGGGTTTAATGTGCTTCACCCGGTAGGATATGACAGCTTCGGACTTCCTGCTGAGCAGTATGCCATTCAGACAGGCCAGCATCCGGCGATTACAACAGAACAGAATATCAACAGATATGAAGAGCAGTTAAGGAAAATCGGATTTTCATTTGACTGGAGCAGAGAGGTGAGAACTTCAGATGCCTCTTATTATAAATGGACACAGTGGATCTTTATCCAGCTGTACCACTCCTGGTATAATAAAAATACAGATAAGGCAGAATCTATCGAAACCCTGATCAAGCATTTCGAAGAAAAAGGAACAGAAGGATTAAATGCCAATCAGAATGACGAATTAAATTTCACTTCAGAAGAGTGGAAAAATGCTTCTGATCTTGATAAAGAAGATATCTTATTAAACTACCGTCTTGCTTACAGAGCAGAAACGACTGTAAACTGGTGCCCTGCATTAGGAACTGTTTTAGCGAATGATGAAGTAAAGGATGGAAAATCCGAAAGAGGAGGTTTCCCTGTATTCCAAAAGAAAATGATGCAGTGGAGTATGAGAATCTCTGCGTACTCTGAAAGATTGTTACAGGGATTAAATACATTAGACTGGCCACAGCCTTTGAAAGATTCCCAGGAATACTGGATCGGGAAATCTCAGGGAGCACAGGTTCAGTTCCAGGTAGAAGGGCACGACGAAATCGTTGAGGTGTTCACTACAAGACCTGATACGATCTTCGGAGCAACTTTTATGGTCTTGGCTCCGGAAAATCCATTAGTGGAAACCATTACTACAGATGCTCAAAAAGCAGAAGTAGATACTTATATTGAAGAAACTTCCAAAAAAACGGAAAGAGACAGAATGTCTGACGTGAAAAACGTGAGCGGAGCTTTCACAGGAAGTTATGCGATCAATCCGTTCAGCGGAGAAAAGATGCCGATCTATATTTCAGACTATGTACTGATGGGATATGGAACGGGAGCTGTAATGGCTGTTCCGGCACATGATGAGCGTGATCACAGATTTGCAAAGAAATTTAACCTTGAAATTAAAAAGGTTGTAGAAACCGAAGAAGATGTTCAGGAAAAATCTTTTGATTCCAAAGATTCCGTTTGTGTAAACTCTGATTTCTTAAACGGATTGAGTTATAATGATGCAAAAACAAAAATAATTGCTGAGATTGAAACGAAAGGAATCGGTCACGGAACTACAAACTACAGACAGCGTGATGCAATTTTCTCAAGACAGCGTTATTGGGGAGAACCTGTTCCTATATATTATAAGGATGGAATGCCTTACACGTTGCCAACCTCTGCTTTACCGTTGGAACTTCCTGAAGTTGAAAAATATTTACCTACAGAAGATGGAGATCCGCCACTAGGAAATGCAAAAGAATTTGCATGGGATGAAGCCAATCAGAAAGTAGTAGCTACAGATTTAATTGATGACAAAACTATTTTCCCGTTAGAGTTATCTACAATGCCGGGTTGGGCAGGAAGCTCATGGTATTTCCTTAGATATATGGATCCTAATGATGAAGAAACTTTTGTTAAAAAAGAACTGGCAGATTATTGGGGACAGGTAGACCTATATATAGGAGGAAGTGAGCACGCAACCGGCCACTTATTATATTCCCGTTTCTGGAACATGTTCTTAAAAGACAGAGGATATATCAGTCATGATGAGCCATTCCAGAAACTGATCAACCAGGGGATGATCTTGGGAATGAGTGCATTTGTTTATAGAATTGACGGTACGAATCAATATGTATCTAAAAATCTGGCCAATCAATATCAGACTCAGCAGATCCATGTTGACGTATCCTTATTAAAAGGAACCTCTGACGAATTGGATACTGAAGCCTTCAAAGCATGGAGGCCGGATTATGCAGATGCAGAATTTATTCTGGAAGACGGAAAATACATCACAGACCGTGAAGTAGAAAAAATGTCCAAGTCAAAATATAACGTAGTAAATCCTGATGACATCTGTGAAGAGTACGGAGCAGACGGTTTAAGATTATATGAAATGTTCTTAGGGCCATTGGAACAGTCCAAGCCTTGGAATACACAGGGACTTAGCGGAGTATACGGTTTCCTTAAAAAATTCTGGAACCTGTATTTCAACGGAGATGTATTTGAAGTTTCAGACGAAGAGCCTACAAAAGCAGAATATAAAGTTTTACATACCTTAATAAAGAAGGTCGTTTATGATATTGAAAACTTCTCTTTCAATACTTCAGTATCATCATTTATGATTGCCGTAAACGAACTTCAGAAATTAAAATGTAACAAGCGCAATATTTTAGAACCTCTTGCCGTTATCATTTCTCCATATGCGCCGCATATCTGTGAAGAATTGTGGAGTTTATCAGGACACGACACCTCTGTCGAATTCGAGAAGTTTCCGGCATTAAACGAGGATTATCTGATCGAGGATGAAATTGAATATCCTGTAAGCGTAAATGGTAAAATGAAGTTCAAAATTTCGCTTTCTGCTCAATTATCTGCTAAGGAGGTAGAAGATTTGGTGATTTCAAATGAGAAAATGCAACAGATTTTGGAAGGAAAAACCCCTAAAAAAATCATTGTAGTCCCTCACCGTATTGTGAATATCGTAATTTAAAAAAAAATTAACATTGGGAAATTAAAAAAAATGGGTGTCTTATTTTTTTGATTTTTTAACCTAAATGTTAAATTTGGAAAAAATAAATAAAATAATTTAAAATAATTATTATTTCGAAATCGTATTAAAATTTCTTTATCAAAAAAAAGCAAAATGTTTAATTAAGACTCTTGCATTTTAATTAATTTTGCCTTTAATTTACACCCTGTAAAATTTTAAAACAATATAATTTAGTTAAATATGGAAATGAATGTTTCAAAAAATGATGAGCAAGTAGTTGCTAGAAAGGCAGGAGGTTTAAATCCAGCTGTTATTATTCCTATTCTATTTGCTATAGGAGTATGTATTTATTTATTCGTTCTTGGTAGCCCAGGAAACTTTAAAGATGCAGAAAAACTAGGAAGTGGGTCTGTAGCTTTCTCAAGTGTTGAAGGAAAAGACATTCACCCAGAGTCGTTTTTAGGGATTATCTACAAAGGAGGGGTTATCGTACCAATCTTGATTACTTTCATGATTACTGTAATCGTTTTCTCTTTTGAAAGATATTTCGTTCTTGGTAAAGCTGCTGGAAAAGGAAACTTAGACAACTTCGTAGTACAGGTAAGAAGCTTACTAAACCAAAACAAAATCGATGAAGCTATCGAAGAGTGTGACAGACAACAAGGTTCTGTAGGTAACGTAGTAAAAGAAGGTCTTACAACTTACAAAGCTCTTGCTCATGATACAACTTTAAATAAAGAGCAGAAAATGGTAGCACTTAACAAAGCTATCGAAGAAGCTACTACTCTTGAGATGCCAATGCTTGAGAAAAACATGATGATCCTTTCTACTTTAGGTACTGTTGCAACGTTAGTAGCACTACTTGGAACGGTAATCGGGATGATCAAGGCGTTCTTTGCATTAGGTTCAGGAGGTGGTACTCCGGATGCTGCTGCTCTATCTACAGGTATCTCTGAAGCCTTGATCAACACGGCATTAGGTATTGGTACTTCAGCTATCGCTATTATCCTTTATAACTTCTTTACGTCTAAAATTGACGGATTAACTTACAAGATCGATGAGATCTCTATGAGTATCCAACAATCTTTCGCTGAATTCAACTAAGAATTAGCAAGATATTTGCATTAGCAATTAAAAGAAGTTTAATTAAAAATACTTTATAATAATGGCGAGAGTCAAACCAAAAAGACATGGAGTAATTACGGACATGACTGCAATGTGTGACGTTGCGTTCCTACTCCTTACGTTCTTTATCTTGACCACTCAGTTTAAAAAGCCTGACGTGGAGCAGATCAAACCGCCATCTTCAATTTCGGAAAAATTGCTTCCTGATGCTAGTTTAATGACTATCAACGCTACTCCGGACGGAAAATTCTATTTCCAGCCGGTAGAAAACGCATCAGAAAGACTTGCACTTTTAGATAAAATGGGACAAAAGTATGGTATTACTTTTGACACTAAACAAAAAGCGGCATTCCAGAAAGTTCAGGCAATCGGTGTTCCTATGAACAAACTTAAAGGTTACCTGGATATGTCTGAAGATGAGCAGAAGAATTATAAGAGTCCTACAGGAGTTCCTATGGACAGTACAAATAAGCAATTAATTGACTGGGTAAAAGAAAGTTTAAGCGTTAATCCTGAATACAAATTAGCTATTAAAGGTGACGTTACAACTGAATATCCTAAAGTTAAGAGTCTGTTTGAAGGTTTAAGAGATATTGATTTTCTTAAATTTTGGTTGATTACATCACAAGAAGGTAAACCATAATAATCATTAGAAATGGCAGAAGTACAAGTACAAGAGAAAGGCGGCAAGGGCGGCAAAGTCCGTTCCAAGAAGCAGAGTACCAGAGTCGATATGACTCCGATGGTGGACTTGGGTTTTCTATTGATTACCTTCTTTATGTTCACAACTACATTCAGTAAACCGAATGTTATGGATTTGGGTCTTCCGGCTAAACCGAAAGATGAAAAACAAAAACCACCTCCAACAGAAATTAAACTTTCTAACTCAATTTCTATCTTATTAGGAAAAAATAACAGAGTTTTCTGGCACCAGCAGGATGCAACTTCCTTGAATGACCAGACTCTTATGGAAACTACTCTTGATAGAGAAGGAATTAGAAAAGTAATTCAGCAGGCAAAATCTAGAGCTGCAGATCAAACGAAATTTACCGTGATCATTAAGCCGACTGACGATGCTGTATATAAGAACTTTGTTGATATTCTTGACGAAATGGCAATTACCAAAAGTGAGCAATACGGTGTGACCGATGTGAAGCCTTGGGAAAAAGCGGTGTACGACAAGAAAGTAGGAGGTGCTGCTGCACCAGCTGCTACAAAGTAATTTAACCATAAAATTGTTATATCTACTATGGCAGATGAAAATGTATACGGTCAGAATCTAACACTAGATGAGATTGTATTTGAAAATAGAAACAAGGAATATGGTGCCTATGATCTTAGACATCAGTATCCGAGACTTTTAACGAAGTCATTTATCATCGGAACAGCTTTATTCCTTTTGGCAGCTTTGTCACCGTTCATCTATCTTACGATTAAAAATCTTACAGCTCCGCCTAAGCAGGAAGTAAAGGCAGATCTTGTAGAGATTATTGAAGATGAGCCGATTATTGATCAGCCGAAAGAAGAAGAACCACCACCACCACCTCCACCACCAAAAGAGGAGGAGAAAATTGAGGTTATTCAGAACGTTGTTCCTGAGCCTGTAAAAGCTCCGAAAATTGAAACTCCACCACCACCGATTTCTAAACAGTTGGAAACTCAAACTGGTTTACAGAATCAGGAGGGGGTAAAAGCTCCGGCTTATACACCACCACCGCCACCACCATCTACAGGTACTAAAGCAAGTACAGTAGAAGTGAAAGCGAATAACCCTAACGAAATCTACAAAGATGTAGACCAGTCTGCAGAATATCCTGGAGGTATGGGTGCATTAAGAAAATTCTTAGGAGATAACTTCGATACTTCCCTGATGGAAGGAGGTGAAGGTACACTTAAAGCTAAGCTTAAGTTCGTTGTAGAAAAAGACGGAACTGTTTCCAATGTTACCATTGAAGAGAAATCTCCAAATGGCGACTTCAACAGTGAAGCAATGCGTGTAGTTAAGAAACTGAAAAAATGGACTCCTGCGAAGAGAAACGGGGAGAGCGTTAGATCTTACTATAGCGTACCATTTACTATGAACTTTGAATAATTAGACTTATTTATTCAGAATATAAATAAAAAGGGAGGCATATGCTTCCCTTTTTATTTTTTTTGTATTTTTGTTACATGATGTTCAATTGGTTATCCTTGATCACGGGATTGTTTTATATCGTTTTAGGAATTGTAGTGATTGTCTATAAATTCTTCTTTACCATTCTGGAACCTGCAGTGGCCTATGCATTAGGTGTGCTGCTGGTGATCTATGGAATATTCAGAATTTACAGGGCAGTTTCAAAAATAAAAAAATCGAGAGATGAGGAATAGTTTTAAAATTACAGCCCTTTTTGCTGTGATGATGATGCTGGCAGGCTGTAAAAAAGAAGAGAAATCTCCCTCTTATCATAAAGGTGATCTTACTATTCTTACTGACGAATCTTTTCAGAGTGTTACCGAAGCATTAGCTGAAGGCTATATGATCAACTACCCTGATACCCGTATCAAAGTAGAAACAAAGAAAGAAGACTTAGGTTTTCTTGATTTGTTGAAGGGAAATGCAAAGGTAGTGGTAATGTCCAGAAACCTTAATCCTGAGGAAATAAAGACATTTGAAGAAAGAACAGATCTTAAATTTCTCCCTGCCAAATTTGCAGCGGATGCAGTTGTTTTTGTAGTTCCTAAAGACTCTCCGAAAGAAAGCATTACGATGGATGAGATCAACAGCGGTCTCTTATCAGATAAAAAAGAGTTTATCTTTGACGGAAATAATTCCAGTAACCTGAATTTTGTAGCTGAAAAACTGAAAAAACAGCCGAAGGACCTTAAATACTCCATTATTCCCGGAAATAAGGAAATCATAGAGGAAATGGGAAAATATCCTGATAAAATAGGCGTTGTAGGACTGAATACTTTCAGCCGTCCTTATGATAAAGCCTCAGAGAAACTGAGAGATATGGTGAAAGTTCTGCCTGTGGTAGATAAAGGAGTAACCTATACTGCAGACCATGCCGGCCTTAGTACCATGGAATATCCTTTTACAAGAGTACTTTACTTCCTTGTAAATGAAGGTAACTTTAACATTGCCAATGGATTTATAAGATTTTCATGTACCCATTTAGGGCAGAAAATTGTTCAGAAAGAAGGCCTTCAGCCCTATAATCTGTACAAAAGAGAAGTACAGATGCGTTAAAAATTATTAAACTCACAATTTACCTTTAAAAAAAATATGATTTTGGTCTGAAAATTGTGTAGAATATAACTCAATTATTAGAAAATATAAAATGAAAGATATAATGAATATGAATGTAAAGAAGATTGCTTTTGGAGCAGCCGTAGTATTTTTTACGGGTTTTGCCTCTGCACAGACATTGCAGGACGGTATCAACAGTATAGACAGTGATAAATTTGCTCAGGCAAAAACAAATTTCACTGATATGATCGCTAAAGAACCTACTGCTGAAAACTACTTCTATTTAGGAAATACTTTCTTAAAACAAGGAGAGCCGGATTATGCAAAAGCTACTGAAAGCTTCAACAAAGGATTGGCTGCTGACAGCAAAAGCTACCTTAACAAAATCGGTCTTGCTACCGTTAAATTAGGAAAAGGAGATAAAAATGCTGTTGCAGAAATTCAGAAAGTAGTAACAGATTCAAGAGAGAAAGATGCTGAAGTACTGTTCAGAGCTGCTGAAGCTTTAACTTTATTCGAAAAAAACAGTTCTCCTGATATTGCTATCCAATATCTGACTAAAGCGATTGAAAAAGCTGAGAAAAAAGGAGTTCCTGCACACTACTATTATACATTAGGAGATGCTTACAGATTGAAAAGAGCTCCGGGTGAGGCAATGTCTGCTTATGATAAGGCATTACCTGTAGCTAAAAATAAAGCTTCCGTTTACACAAGAATGGCAACTCTATGGATGGCTGCGCAGGTATGGCAAAAAGCAAAAGAAAGTGTTGATAAAGCAATCGCTGTAGACCCTACATATGCTCCTGCATATAAGGCACTGGCAGGATATGATATCAGATACCAGCAAAATGCAAAAGCTACACAGGACCTTATCAACTATACAAAATATGCTGATGAGGATCCGTATACTCAGTTAGAAATTGCTAAATTATATTTCACCAACGAAGATTATGCAAACTCTAAATCAGTTTTAGATAAAATCTTTGATAAAATTGATGACCCTATCAAGTTCAAATTAAGAGCTTACCAGGCTTATGCTGACAGAAACTATGCAGATGCAAAGCAAAACATGGATACATTTGTTTCTCAGGCTGAGAAAACAAGAATCCAGCCTGCTGACCAGGGGTTACAGGGGCTTATCGCTGCAGGATTAGCAAAAGATGAAAAAGATGCTGCTAAAAAATCTGCTTTAATGACTGAGTCTCAGCAGAAAGTGGCGATTGCAAAAGCTGCAAAAGATGAAACAATGAAGTGGGATTTAGAATTGGCCAACATCGCTGGAGGTGGTGGTGCTTCTCAGGCTGAAGCTGATAAAGGACCTACTAACCCTACCATTGAAGCTCTGAAGAAACAGGTAGCTGCTAACAGCCAGGATTCTGATGCTCTGTTTAAATTAGCAACAGCTTACCAGGATGTTAAAAACTGGAATGGAGCAATCCTTACATGGCAGAAAATGTCTGCACTTCTTCCTGACTGGGCTCCGGCATATTACAGCCAGGGATATTCTTACCAGCAGGCAGGAAACAATGATGCTGCAAAATTAGCGTACGAAAAATTCATCAGTACAGTAAAACCGGCTGATCAGGAAGCTAACAAGCAGACTCTTGCCTATGCTTACTTTGCAGTAGCTTATATGAGCAAAGACTCTGATATGGCAAAAGCAAAAGACTATGTTGCAAAATCTTTACAGTTGGATCCTACTTACCAGGATGCTGTAAAATTAAATGCAGAAATCAATAAGTAATTTAAAATTTAAATTATAGATATTAAAACTTCCCATTCTTAATGTTTGGGAAGTTTTTATTTTAAACCTATCTTTGAAATATATGAAAACTGATATACTTGCTTTTGGAGCACATCCGGATGACGTAGAGCTTGGATGTGGCGGAACTATTGCCAAAATGGTTTCAGAAGGAAAAAAATGTGTTGTTGTAGACCTTACAAGAGGAGAGCTGGGGACCAGAGGTACAGATGAAACAAGAAAAGCAGAAGCTGTAGAAGCTGCCAAAATCTTGGGGCTTTCTGCAAGAGAGAACCTTGGGATGAAAGACGGCTTTTTGGTCAATTCTGAAGAATACCAGATGAGGATCGTAAAAATGATTCGCAAATACAGGCCGGAAATCGTCTTAGCCAATGCGATTGATGATAGACATCCGGACCATGCAAAAGGAGCGAAATTAGTGTCGGATGCGTGCTTTTTGTCCGGATTAAGAAAAATTGAGACCGTAGTGGATGGAGAAGCCCAGGAAGTATGGAGACCAAAGCATGTTTTTCATTATATTCAGTGGAAAGATGTCAAACCGGAGTTCGTTATTGATATTTCAGAATTTCTGGATAAAAAGATTGCGTCATGTATGGCCTATAAAACCCAGTTTTATGACCCGACTTCAAAAGAACCCGAGACTCCGATTACGACAAAAGACTTTTTTGAAAGCTTAACCTACCGTGCACAGGATTTGGGAAGATTATCGGGAGTGACTTATGCTGAGGGCTTTACGTCAGAAAGATTAATTTCTTTGAAAAATTTTGACGGAATTGTTTGGTAGTTGAGGAAATTGTCCTATATTTGCACTCAGAAAACGGTGATTGTAGCTCAGTTGGTTAGAGCGTCGGATTGTGGTTCCGAAGGTCGTGGGTTCGAGACCCATCATTCACCCAAAGAAAGTACACTTTTTGAAAGTGTACTTTTTTATTTTCTATCCATTTCAATCATTGGCAACTCTGTTTTTGTTTATTTTTTATTGAATACTTTTTTCAGTTTCTACTTATAAATCTTGTGTAAGTATGCAAAAATGGCTTACTAAAATCTTTAAGTACTCTTGGGTAGTTAAAATCTATATTCATATTTTAGATAGAAATGACTTCAGAACATAAAAAAAAGCATCTTTTTCAGATGCTTGTGTTTTTAGATATTCTTTTTTTAAACCTCGTCGTCAGAATCAATTGTGAATGATCTGCTTTTGAAGTCTTTGTCATGTTTTTCTGAAATTACATCCTCACCCTTTTCATTAATGATGAAATCTGTGGACTCATTAAACATCTCCTGGAAACTTTTAAAATCTTCCTTATAAAGGTAAATTTTGTGCTTCTCGAATGTAGCTTCCCCATTCTCTCCGAAATTCTTCTTACTCTCAGTGATTGTAAGATAATAATCTCCTGCTTTCGTCTCGCGCACATCAAAGAAATAAGTTCTTCTCCCTGCTTTTAACACCTTCGTGAAAATCTCATTTTCATGGCGTTCCTTGTATTCACTCATTGTTAGATATTTTTTAATCTTGTTAAGAACAAATATAAAAGAATTCTTTTAATCACAAAATTTTTTTTATGATTTATTTAACAATTGAGAACGAAACGGCTATGCGGTTACAGAATTGGTAATTTCCGTAAGGTTGATGATCTGGTCGGCTTTTTGAGCGCTAGACTCTCTGTGTGTGATGATTATGGAAGTGGCGTTGCTGATTTTTTTATCAATATTTTCCAGAATATTCTGTTCCGTTTCAGTATCCAATGCAGACAAAGAGTCATCAAAAATAATGATATTCGGGTCCTTGATTAAGGCCCTGGCGATACATATTCTTTGCTTCTGACCTCCCGAAAGCATAACGCCCCGTTCACCCACAAGTGTTTTATATTGCTCTTTAAACTCAACAATATTTTTGTGAACATCTGCAATCTGAGCATATTCTACTACCTTTTCATGAGAAGGATGATCAATGGCAAAACCAATATTATTTTCAATAGAATCTGAGAACAGATAGCTTTCCTGAGGAATATAGCCGATAAAATTTCTGTAGTTATCTAGATTATGGTCTTTCAGGTTTTTACCGTCAATTAAAATTTCACCATCAGTAGGGTCTATCAGCCTGCATAATAGTAAAGCAATCGTAGACTTTCCGCTTCCGGTTTTTCCCATAATAGCCAAAGATTCTCCTGCCTTGATTTTGAAACTTAAATTATCCAGTGCCTTGATTCCTGTATTAGGATATACATACGAAACATTTCTGAATTCAATATCTCCTTTAATGGTATAGTTCTCAAAATTGGTATTAACGATCTCCGATTTTTTATCCATAAATTCATTGATCCTCTGCATAGAAGCTTCCGCTCTCTGGTTCACGGAAGTTACCCAGCCTACCATTGAGAATGGGAAAATCAGGGTATTGATATACATGAAAAAATCAGCAATTTTACCGATACTTAATTCTCCGGCAATATATTTTGTTCCTCCGATCCAGATAATCGCAACGTTCAGGAGCCCGATAACAAATAAAATAATGGTAAAAAAATAAGCTTCCGTCTTAGCAAGATCCAATGCCTTGTTCTGATAATCGGTAACCTTTATTCCATAGTTCTTTTCAATATACTTTTCTCTTGCAAAAAACTTTACCACACGAATTCCCGAAAAGCTGTCCTGTACAAAAGTGGAAATCGCAGACTGGCTTTTCTGCATAATCTTCGACTTTTTATTGATAATGGAACTTACTTTATAAATAGCAAAAGATAAAATAGGAAGAGGAAGCAAAGTCCATAAAGTCATGGATGCATCCGTTTTTACCATATAAATAGCAGTGATCAGGACCAGAACGATGAGGTTGGCCACATACATGACTCCGGGACCAAGATACATTCTTACAGCAACCACATCTTCACTTAGCCTGTTCATCAGGTCTCCGATGGTTGTCTGCTTATAATCCGTTAAAGATAAATCCTGGTAATGCCTGTAAATTTTATTTTTAAGCTCATATTCAATTCTTCTGGAGGCAACAATGATCGTCTGTCTCATCATAAAAGTAAAGAATCCTGTTAGAAGTGAGCATCCTACAATGATTCCCACATAGATAAGCACCTGTTGATTGAAACCAAGATTTCCGCTTTTGGTAAGCTCATCTACAGATTTTCCTACAAACTGAACCTTATATATATTGAAGAAATTACTGGCAATGATAAAGAGTATCCCCCAAAACAAAAGTATTTTGTGTTTCCAAAAATAGGGGTTTAAGGTTTTAAGCGCTTTCATATAGTTGCACAAAATTACAAAAATGTCATCATACTACGAATTTCATCAATTTTAAATTTTGTATCTTTGCACGCATAAAAAAGCTCTTTGAATGTTAGGAAGACGACAAATCCGTGAAAAAGTAGTACAGACAGTGTATTCTTACTATCAGAATCCTGTAAAGTTTGATGTTTTAGAGAAAAACATGTTCGCTGGAATAGAGAAAATCTATTATCTCTATATCTACCAGCTTAATTTCCTGGTGGCCCTGAAAGATCTGGCAGAACACCAGATTGAAATCGGAAAGAACAAATATCTTAAAACAGATGCTGATATTAATCCTAACCAGAAATTCATCAACAACCAGGTATTGCAGAAGCTGGAAGAAAATCCTGAAAGATTATTCTTTACAGGACAGCACAAACAGCTGAAATGGGATATGCACGATGATCTTCTGGTAAAGACTTTCCAAAGAATTACTGCCGGGAAACGTTATCAGGATTTCATGAAAGAAGAAGGTTATTCTTTTGAAGAAGATCAGAAATTTATCGGAAAACTATTTTTACGATATATTGCTGAAAATGATGATTTCCATGATTATCTTGGAGATAAGGAACTTTCATGGTATGACGACATCCATATTTCAAACTCAATGGTACAGAAAACAATCGGTTTCCTGAGAGAAGATGAAGAAAGCAGAACACTGATCAAAATGATCAAAGATGAAGATGATAAGACTTTTGCCAGCAAACTTTTAAAAGATACCCTGAACAATTGGGAAAACAACGAGAAAAAGCTGGAAGAAAGACTTGAAAACTGGGATCTGGAAAGAGTTTCTCTAATGGATAAAGTTATCTTGTCTACTGCGATTTCAGAATTGGATAATTTTGCTTTCACACCTTCAAGAGTTATTATTAATGAATATATCGAAATTGCAAAAGTATTTGCTACAGACCGTTCCAATATCTTCATTAATGGTATTTTAGATAAATATTGTAAAGATCAAAATAGAATATAAAATGAAAAAGACGTTATCAATTATCGCCTTGTCTATTATAGGTTTTGGGCTGGTTTCATGTAAAAAAGAAAACAAAGAAACCCAGACTGCTGAAACAGTAGCTACAGATTCTACAGCTATCGGAGCTCCGGTAACTGCTGATTCTACAGCAACTCCTGCTGCTCCTGTGGAGGAAACAGCAAGAACTTCAAATGAGCCATCTACTACGGTTGCTTTATCTGAAAGCAATTTCGATTTTGGGAAAATCAAAAAAGGAGATAAAGTAGAGCACGTATATGAAGTGACCAATACCGGAAAAAATCCATTGATTATCTCTGAAGTAAGACCTGGATGCGGATGTACAGCACCGGATTTTACAAAAGAACCGATTATGCCTGGTAAAAAAGGTAAAATTACCCTGCATTTCGATTCATCAAGCTTTGACGGAAACGTACAGAAATATGCTGATGTTTTTGCTAATGTAGAAAAAGCTCCGATTAAATTAACGTTCACAGCGAACATCCAACCATAATTATAAAAATATGTTGACAGTATTTTTGCAGGCACAGCCAGGAGGATCTTCATCAATGATGCTGATCATGATGGGGGTAATGTTTGTCGGGTTTTATTTCCTGATGATAAGACCTCAGATGAAAAAGCAGAAGCAGGAAAAAAACTTCCAGGAAAACCTTAAAGTAGGAACCAGAGTAGTCCTTACATCAGGTCTTCACGGAAGAATTGCTCAGGTTCAGGATGACGGTTTTGTAATCGAAACATTATCCGGAAAACTGAAATTCGAAAAAGCTGCCATTTCAAGAGAAATGACTGAAGCACGTTTTGGAGATAAAGCAAAAGCAACGGAAAAAACAGAAACTGAAGAAAAAAAATAATTCAGTCTGAAAATATTTAGCTGCGGCGGGTGAACGAAGTTCACCCGCCGCAGCCTTTTATTACCTTTCGGAAGTAATGCTGTCAACGTTTAATCTAATAACTCCAGAAAAATATTGTAAAAATATTAGTAGAAATAGTATTCATTAAAAAATTATCTTTGCCCCATGAGTCAAAATACAAATAAAACAGTTCTCATTCTGGGAGCCAATTCAGATGTGGCAAAGCAATGTATCAAAAAATATGTATCGAAAGGATTTTCTGTTATAGCTGCTTCCAGAAATACGAAATCTCTTGAAAGTTTTATTGTAGAGAATCATCTGAACCCTACTCAGGTTTCCGTTTTGTATTTTGATGCTGCAGATTTTGATTCCCATCAGGTATTTTATTCGGCACTTTCCATAAAACCTCATATCGTTGTATATGCTGCCGGTTTTCTGGTGGATAACCAACAGGCACTCACTGATTTTAAAGGTGCCAGACAAATGATGGAGGTCAATTATATGGGAGCTGTTTCTATCCTGAGCATTCTTGCTATGGATAAAAGCAATAAAAATCTTGAAAGAATAATCGGTCTTTCTTCCTTATCCGGAGTAAGAGGCAGAAAAAGCAACTTTGTGTATGGAAGTACAAAAGCAGCATTCACTCAGTTTCTTGCAGGATTAAGACAGGAACTGGCTTCCCGTAAAATCATTGTCAATGCCCTGGTCATCGGTTATATCAGGACAAAAATAAATGAAGGATTAGAACTGAATGAATCTTTGATTATGGAACCGGATTACGTAGCAGAATTTATAGTCAATGCAAAAAAATCATTTACCATTGTTCCGAATTTTAAATGGAAGATCATTTATCATATCCTGAGATTGCTGCCTGAAAGCCTGGTGGCAAAACTTCCATGATCGCTCTGATATCGTTTGTACATGAGATAACTGATAACTAAGTCTTAAAATTGCATGGATTATTTAAAAGCGGTATCGTTTTTGTAATTCTATGTCCCGGAATTATTTTCTTCTCAGTAAGACCTGATTTTAAAATGATCATTGAGTAAGGCGGACGTCATCTTTTTCGTCATCAAACTATTTTCATATATCCTGTCCGTTTCTTTAATCTGAAGATTGAAGACCGGTTTCTTTTTGATAGTAGATTTCACTTACTCCACCTCATTTTTACTTTCCGTCAGAGAAAATCAAAGAATAATTATATAAAAATAAGCAGTAGAAAAAATGGACGATTTAGAATTGAACAAAATTCAGCAGCATTGGGATACCTTAATCTCTTCAGCCATTGCATGGGCACCTAAAGTTATTACAGCAGTCATTTCCGCATTACTGATTTACCTTATCGGGTCTTGGATGATCAGAATGATAAAAAAGCTGGTTGAGAAAGCTTTCAAAAAACGTAATATGGAAGCATCATTACAGCTTTTCCTTTTAAATATTATCAATTGGGGGCTTAATATTCTTCTTTTTATTGTAGTGGTAACCCAGTTGGGAGTGCAAACTTCGGCATTTGTAGCAATGATTGGTGCTGCCGGTCTGGCTGTAGGTTTAGCTTTGCAGGGATCGCTTACCAACTTTGCAGGAGGAATTCTTATTTTATTATTAAAACCTTTTAAAATCGGTGATTTTATTTCTACTAATTCCGGTGTATCGGGAACGGTGCAGGCTATTGATATTTTTCATACCAAACTGATCACTCCGCAGAATCAATTGATTATTATTCCCAATGGTGTGGTTTCAAACAACAGTATTACCAATTTTACTCAATTAGGGACACGCAGAACTTCTTTGGATATCGGTATTGCTTATGATGCAGATCTCAGACTGACCAAAGATATTCTGATGCAGGTCATTAAAAATAATCAATACGCACTTACGGATCCCGCGCCACAGGTAGTGGTAACAGAGCTTGGAGACAGTGCCGTAAATGTATCGGTGAGGGTAAGTACTTCCACTGAAAATTTCTGGACAATGAATGAAGAGTTGATCATAGCATGTAAAGAAGCCCTCGATAATGCCGGAATCGGAATTCCTTTTCCACAAAGGGATGTGCATGTTTATAATCAATAATAGATATAACTTTAATTTAAATTGTACTGAAAATTCCTGCATCTAATGAATGCGGGAATTTCTATTTGTTCTTTTTTTGTTGATTTTTTAAAGGTTCCCTTCAGAATATTTTCTACAAATATTAAAAGGTAAGGAATGTATTTTAATATTGAAGCTGAAAAATATTAAATTATATTTGTACGAAAAACATAATAAACATGATAAACAGGTTTCTTTTCCTAGCTATAATTTCCTTTTCAATACTATCAGTAAAAGCACAAAATCAGTTTCTTGACCCTACTTTTGGTACTAATGGTGTCGTTACTTATACGCCTGGTAACACAACCAATTTTAATTATGAAACAGGGATTGTAACATCCCAGAATAAAATAGTAGTTAGCGGAAGCTATTATCCTACGTCTACTAGCGGTCAGGATATTACTACAGTTGTCCAAAGATTAAATGCAGATGGAACATTAGATAATACATTTAATGCACTGGCTATTCCTCCTCCATTGGTTATAAATTCTATTCGTTTTCTAAGGATGAACATTCAAGCTGATCAGAAAATCTTATTGGGTGATATCTTTGGAAGAAGGTTAATTCGGTTACATGAAAATGGAACTTATGATACAGGATTTGGTAATAATGGAGTTGTTGATACGCATATTTATGATTCCTATTTCAGCCCTAACGGAATCAGTGCATTTAAACTAAGTAATATATTTCCAACTAATGATAACAAAATTTTATTATGTATTAAGGTCATCATAAATCAAGAATCACAATATATGATTACCCGTCTTAATGAAAATGGTTCTGTTGATACATCCTTTGGAAATAATGGGCTGTTATTACATGTAGCTGAGTATGGTAATCTCGCTCTTCAAAATGATTCAAAAATAATTTTTATAGGTCAGAAAGCTGATAAGACCTATATGAAATTCAGATATACTGGAGATGGTACTTTAGATACTTCTTATAATAATAGTGTACTACAATATACTCCTTTGGTAGACCACACAAGTACTCTTTTCAATGTTGTGGGAAAAGATAATAATACTTACATATATTCGATCTCTCCATCTACAAATTCATTCACTGCTTTTATTACATTAATGAAACTTAATCAAAACGGAGATTTTGATAGCAGTTTTGGAACAAATGGGATTGTACATGAACCTTATTACAGTAATAACAATAATTATCTTATTGATACTAACCTACATTATCCTACATTGTTGTTGGATAATAACAATAACATATTTGTTGTAAATACAGTAAGTTCTACTGGAAATAGTGCTGATATGAATCTTTTTGTTAAGAAATTCAAACCTAACGGAACTGTAGATACAGGTTTTGGAAACAATGGTTTAGCAGAAATCGATTTGAATTATAGAGAGGTGATGAGATCAGCCATTATTACCCCTGATCAGAAAATTATGGTATTTGGAAATTATCAGACTCCGGTTAAAGGGCTTATTACAAAGATTCTGAATAATACAAATGCATTGTCCGTTAAGGAAGAACGTTCTAAGATTGAATCTGTAAGTATCTACCCTAATCCTGTAAAAAATATTCTTCATATCAATAGCGGGCAGACGAAAGATCTGAATGTTGAAATTACAGATGCAGCGGGTAGAAGTATATTAAAAACAGGTATTAAAGACAATAAACTTAATGTAAATGAACTGCAGAAAGGTATTTATTATCTGAAAATGGGAAATACATCCCATAAGTTCATCAAGGAATAAAACAAAAGACGGGATTCTTCTCGTCTTTTTTATTTTGGTCAGTCAATATTCTGTAAAAACTCCAGTACCTCCATCATATCAATTCCTTTGCCTAATACAGGCTTAAACAGATCTCCTTTTTCTTTGATCCTATCCAGCGCATTATGAATGTTAAAATCTGTAGGCTTTAATCCCGGCTTCAGTTCGTCCCAATCCAAGGGCATGGAAACGGAAGCACCTTGTTTAGGTCGCAAACTATAAGCACTGGCCAGGGTTTGCCCGGTCCTGTTCTGAAGATAATCCAGATAAATTTTCTTTGGGTCTCTTTTTTGAAGACTCCTTTCCAGGGTGGTGATCTTCGGTATTTTTTCATTGACCTGTTTCATCAGAATGTGGGCAAAATCTTTTACCTGGTCAAAATCATAACGTCCACCCATGGGAATATAAATATGAATACCCGTACTTCCGGAAGTTTTACAATAGCCTTTTACGGAAACTGCATTTAAAACTTCATTCACCTGAAGGGCGGTTTCAATCACCTCATCAAAAGAATTTTTGGTGGAAGGGTCAAGATCTAAAACAAGATAATCCGGATGTTCCAGATCCGGTAAAGAACTGTTCCAGGGATTCATATCGATGCAGCCTAAATTATTCAGATAAGCTAAGGTTGCCTTATCATTACAGTAGATATAGTCTATATTTTTGTCATTCGATTCAGAATATACCTCAGTGGTTTTGATCCAATCCGGAATATGATCGCCTGCATCTTTCTGATAAAAACTTTGTTCTTCAATTCCATTGGGAAAACGATTGAGAGAAAGCGGGCGGTTCTTCAGATAAGGTAAAATATAAGAGGCAACAGATTGATAATATTCAATGACATCTCCTTTGGTGATTCCATCTTTTGGAAAATAAACCTTATCCTGATTCGTAAGTTTCACTTTATGTTTATTTAAGGTGATCTCTTTTTCTTTCTCAGCAGTTTGTGTTTTTTTGGAAGATGCTTTAGTTGTCATTTCTTTAGGTTTTTCGTTGAATGATGAGTTGTTGTTAATTTCTTCAGGTTCTTTATCTTCACGGAGGGTTATAAATACCGGATGACGGAAGATTCCGTCTTTGGTGATCTCAGAATATTTGATTTCACATACCAGTTCAGGTTTTGTCCAGGTTACAGGCATATTGGTTTTAGGAACAATTGTAAACGGAGAGGTTTTGATTACCAGTTTCTGAAGCCTTTCATACATCTCTTTTAAAGAAGCAGCATTGAACCCAGTTCCCGTATGACCGCAATAAGTCAGTTCTCCGTCAATATATTTTCCAAGAATCAAAGCCCCAAAACCTTTTCTTGAACCTCTGGGTTCCGTAAATCCGCAGATAATTACTTCTTCCGTATTGGAAAATTTGATTTTAAGCCAGTCACTGGTTCTGTGATTTTCCACATACTGACTATCCGCCCGTTTGGCGATCATACCTTCCAGTTTCATTTTTTTCATTTGCTCAAAAAATGCAATACCTTTTTCCGGAATATGTTCACAATATTTGATGACATCAGTTTCTACCAGTGCCTCTTTTAAAAGTTCCTTTCTTTGAATAAGTGGAAGTTCTTCTGTAGAATGGCCGTTCAGCCAGAGGAGGTCAAAAACCTGATAAACGAGAGCAAGATTGGGATTGTCCCCGATTTGCTGTAAAAGTTGAAAATTGGGTTTCCCCTGATCGTCATAGGCCACCACTTCACCATCCAGGATCATCTGATGCTTTTGTTGTTTAAAATCCTGGGCTATTTTGTCAAATTTCGGTATAAATGAAATGCCGTTCCGGGAGTAAAAAAGGGGAGTGTCCCGGCTGAGGTCTGCAATAGCCCTGTAGCCGTCCCACTTAATTTCAAAAACCCAGTTCTTATCATCAAATGCTTCTTCAGAAAGTCTGGCAAGCATGGGCCTGATAAAGGATTTTAATTTTTTTTCGTTAGTCAGGGAATTGAATTTCTGAAAGTGTTTTTCCGAAGTTATGACCTCTTTTTTTTGCTTTTTTTCAGGCTTTTTTTTTCCTCTAAAAATTGGGTGACCAAAGATTTTGGTGAGGTGTTTTCTTCAGCATCATAGGGACTTTCAGTAAATTCATCCTTATGTTTGATCAGGAGCCATGCATTATCTTCAGAGCTTTTCATTTTGACAAGGGCAAATTCCCCTTTAAGTTTTTTACCATGTAAAATAAATTTTAAAGAGCCTGCATGCAATTCCTTCAGCAGTTCCTTTTCATCAGAAAGTCTGGAATTTTCGTCTAATGGTTCATAAGTTCCGCTGTCCCATACCTCAACCTGTCCGGCTCCGTAATTTCCCTCAGGAATATTTCCTTCAAAATCTTTATAATCGTAAGGGTGATCTTCTACCATCATTGCCAGACGTTTGTCTTTAGGATCCAGTGAAGGACCTTTTGGTACTGCCCAGCTTTTCAGCACGCCTTCCATTTCCAGCCGGAAATCATAGTGAAGTCTGGTAGCGGCATGCCTTTGAATTACAAAAATAAGTTTGTCTTTACTTTTTTTTGTTTTTCCCTTGGGTTCGCTGGTCTCATCGAACTTACGTTTGCTGTGATAATCTTTAAGAGCCATTACGATGCAGATTTAGATTTGGAACTGTTCAGACTGGCCTTTAACTGAGCCATAAGGTCAATCACTTTACCTTCTTTGGCAGGAAGAGCTTTTTTGGCTTTGCTACTTTTACCTTTCGCTTTCTGCTTGATAATTTTCAACAAATCATCAGAATAGGTGTCTTTATACATGGCAGGATCAAAATCCTGAGAAAGCTGTTCAATAAGATTAATGGCCATTTTCAGCTCGGCAGGCTTAGGAGCTTTGTGAGCAGGAATTTTTAAATCCGAATAATCTCTGATTTCCTGATCAAATCTAAGACGGTTCAAAATCAGAATATCATTGTTATAAGGACGTATCATCCCAATGGCTTCACTTTCACGGAGAACAAATGTTCCTACACCTACCATTTGGGTCTCTTCAAGTGCCTTTAGCAAAAGTCTGTATGCGCTTTCACCATTTTTCTGCGGCTCAAGATAATAAGGCGTCTCAAAATAAACACTGTCTACTTCTTTTTCCTTTACAAACTGATCAATAGAAAGGATTTTTGTTTTTTCAGGGCTTGCAGCTTCGTAATCTTCCTCATCCAGAACGATGTATTTATCATCCATGAGATAACCTTTCACGATGTTTTCCCATTTTACTTCTTTTCCTGTATTTTCATTCACTCTTTTAAATCTGATGTTGGAATAATCGGATTTATCGAGCATATCAAGGTCCAATTTGCTGGTCTCCGTTGCAGAGTAAATCTTAACAGGAATATTTACTAAACCGAAGCCAATGGCGCCATTCCAGATTGCTTTCATTGTCTTACGTTTTTAAAAATCAAGCAATTAACATGCCGATAGAGCTTTGTGTGGTACGTGTTGTTAAGCTTTTTGCCAAATGACAATGGTTTTTCCGGACGACTTTTATACCTTTATCTTTCCGTAAATGGGCGGATACAGCAAAAACATGGAAGAGCTTTTTAACTACATCAAAAAATTCGGAATCCTGAATGCACAGGATGAGCTTTTGATTGCTAAAGGAATTCAGGAAATAACTGTTCAGAAGGGTGATCCCTTTATAGAAGCCGGAAAGGTAAGCCAAAGAATTGCTTTTGTGAAAGAAGGGGTTTTCCGGTCTTTATATTACAATAAGCAAGGGGATGATTTTACCCGGTATTTTATTTACGAAGGAAGATTCATCGGAGATTTCCAGGGCTTTACTGATCAGCTTCCTGCCCATGAATATATTGAAGCCATTACAGATGCCGTATTACTTGTGATAGATCTTAATACCTTTAAGATCCTGGAAGAAAAAATTACAATATGGCCGGTTTTATTTGCGAGAATTCATGGCTTTGTTGCAGAAAACAAACTTAAGGTGGCAAGCATTATGCTGAATCAGGATGCAAAATCCCGCTATATTCATTTTTTAAACCATTACCCCGGTCTGGCCAATAGGGTTCCGCAATCTATGCTGGCATCTTATCTGGGGATTACACCTTCGTCGCTGAGCCGGATCAGGAGAAATATAGTCTAGAATGATTGATGATGGCTTTTGGTCATTAATACATTTTCTATTTTCCAGTTCAATTCTCTTTTTGTCAAATGACAATGGTCTGCCTTCTGATCCTCCCTAGCTTTGTACCATAAAATTTTAAAATATGGATATTGTCTTGGGATTGCAGTGGGGAGATGAAGGTAAAGGAAAGTTTATTGATCTTATCAGTGAAAATTATGACATTACAGCCCGTTTTAACGGCGGATCTAATGCTGGACACAGTATAGAAAGAAACGGACGGAAAATAACGCTTAAAATGATTCCTTCAGGGATTTTTATGAAAGAGGTGCAGAACATCATTGGTACAGGAACGGTTCTTGATCCTGTAAGTTTTAAAAAAGAGATTCTGAATCTTCAGGCATTTGATCATACCGTTCAACCGGAAAAAAATATTATAATTTCTAAAAAAGCTCATGTGGTGATGCCTACGCATAAGCTTCTGGATGTATTTATGGAGGAAAATCCGGAATACACTACCATTGGAACTACAAAAAACGGTATTGCTCAGGCGTATTCCAATAAAATATTAAGACAGAATCTGAGAGTGGGAGATATCGGGTCTCCGGATTTTGAAAGCAGGGCATCACATATTCTCAAAAGAGATTACAAAATGCTGGAAGATGGGGGAATGATTGTGCTGCCTGCCTTAGAAGAAATCACTAAAGAATTTTTTGATGCAGTGGAATTCCTTAAAAAATTCACTTGTGCAGAAACTGAAATTTATCTTAATAAAGCCTTGGCTGAAGGTAAAAAAATATTGGCGGAAGGATCTCAGGCAACCATGCTGGATATTGATCATGGTACTTATCCGTATGTAACATCCTCTTCAACCACAGCTTCGGGGGCAAGCAGCGGATTAGGAGTTTCACCGAAAAAGATCGGTGAAATTTACGGAATAGCCAAAGCTTATTGTACAAGAGTAGGGAACGGAGCTTTTCCAACGGAACTTTTAGACGAATTTGGAGATGATCTCAGAATGAAAGGCAATGAATTCGGTTCCAATACAGGCCGCCCACGAAGAATAGGCTGGCTGGATCTTCCTGCACTGAAGTATGCGGTAATGATCAACGGTGTGACTCAGCTTGTTCTGACCAAAGCAGATGTATTGAGCGGGTTGAAATCAGTAGCTGTCTGTACGCATTATGAACTGAACGGTGAAAGTATCCCTGTTTCCGGTACACTTCCCGAAAATGCCCAGCCTGTATTGAAATGGATGGAAGGATGGAACGCCGATTTTTCCAATATGAAAAGTGCTGCTGAGCTGCCGCAGGAAATAATCAGTTTCTTATCGTTTCTGGAAGCAGAACTGGAAATTCCTGTAGGGTATCTTTCTACGGGGCCTGGAAGAGAGCAGATGATAAAAATGAAATGATTTTACCAATAAAGAAAGCGGGACTGAGTTCCGCTTTTATTTTTTCCAGTTGTGAAGAAACTCAAGATCAAGATAGTAATTTCCGGGAATATATTTGTCAAAATAAACCGTTGTTGAAAAGTGCTGATTCTTAAAAATTTCTTTTAAAGTTACCTTATCAACATTAGTAAATGCTGTAAGCAATCGGATAGAATTCCCTTCTGTATATTCTACGGTGATTTTGGTTTTTACAAATTCAATATCGTCTTTATTGTAAGAGATATTGACATAATCATTTTGGTCTTTTCCTACACCAAAAACAAAATTTTCTATCATAGCATTTCTCAAATCTACAAGACCACAGATTTTGTACCGTTTTATATCCTCAATGATAAGGTCTTTATTGAAATTTTCCAGTGGAAATCCCTTTTCACTGGCAATAGTCGAATGAATATAATAATAAACAGGAGCAAGCATAAGAATTCCGATTACAAAATAGCCTGCTTTAAAATCTAAACTATCTTTATATTTTGAATAGCCAATTCCGTGAAATAAGAAAAAAAGACCAACTAACCAGATGACGGCGATTGCAATGGTCCATGGTGTCCATTTTTTGTTTTTAGGGAGTGGATTGCTTGTCTTTTCCTCTGAATTATTCATCTGTCGAATTTTCTCTATTGATATATAAAAAAGCAGGGTAAATACCCCGCTCTAATATATGCTTTTAAATTCAATTGTAATACGTTCATTATGCTGCACACCTGGAATAGAAACAGGTGAATCAATCATTACATGAATTGTTCTTAGGAAACTTATTTTCTAACCTGTTTATTTAAGTTATAAAAGTTTAGTTAACTTTTGTAAGTTTAAAGCGTTGCTTTGTAGAAGGCTGAACCGTTTGGTCTGTAGTGCCGATTACAATTGGGGTAAGGTTGGTCGTTAAGCCATCTTTTACCTCTAGTCTCAATGCCGGTGCATTTTTGGGAGCGAATCCAAAGCCATTGTTTCCAAGATTGAATAATAGCCATTTCTGAGAATCTGTATTGGAATTGGTTCTTAATTCAACAGCAGTTCCATTCGTTGTTCCGCCACCTTTTACAGTTAACACCTTTGAAGGATCCAGTATAGATTTGATGATATAATATCCATGATCTGATTTGCTGAAAGTAAATCTCTGGTTATTCCCAGTAGAAGCGGAATACAAAATTATACTGGTACCGTCTGTCGTGGAACTTCCGGTAACATCTACATTTTTATCATTCACTAACGCTGTTGCCATTGTATAAGTTCCGTCGATTGCAGAGGAGGCATTAACAGGCCCATACAAATGATTTATTCCGGCATAATCACCGGCAGATAATCCTGTCCTTTGCTTGGTAAAAGTGGAACCGTCCAGCTTAGTCATTACAGGCTGGCTCGGGTCTATGGCAAAATCTGTAGATTGATACATCATGACTGAACCGAAATCAAATGCACCGTGGCCTGCATAATCATTATAAAGATTGAAGTTATGACGGCTTCCTTCCACGGCTTTGTTAACATCTACAATAATATACTGATCTCTATCTGGGCGACACTGTTCATGCATGATTCCCATAGAATGCATTACTTCGTGAGCAATAATTGCGGGGTAAGTAATATTATAGATTTTGATACCGTTAACTCTGTTTTTTTGCCATCCAAGCGGAGAACTGTTGGATGTTGTATAAGTAAAGGTGATGTATTCTGTTTGATTGGTACGTTCAACAAACTGAACACTGGTTTGAGAAGAGATCATATCAAACGCTTTGTTGATATTGGTAAGGAACGTATTGTAATTCTGAGTGCTCATAGTTCCCTGGCTGGGTAATGTATAGTAGACTGTGGCATCCGGCCATGTCTTAATAAATGAGCTTACAATTGTGCTTTTTTCTGCTGTGGATATTTCGGAATTTGCCTGAGTCTTTAAATTATTAAACTGCTCGGAGCTAATAGTAATATCATCTGCATAAAAATATTCACCATTTATTTCATTAACATAGGTGTATTTTCCGTCAATTAATAATTTGTGAATCTTTGTATTGCCCAGATTCGTTGTTGTCTGATCTATTGAATCTGCCTGTGCATTTTCAATATCCGATCTACATGAATTCAATGCCAGAAGAAGGCATCCTGATAAGAGTAATAGTTTGCTTTTCATATTATTTATATTGGTTGATGATCAGGTTTTAAATATGAACAGCTATATTATTACCCTACCCAAAAGATTATTAAAATTAATCAATTCTTAAGTTTGACTAAATCCTTCATTATAATCCAGCTGTGTGTTGTAAATATATTAATAAAAGATTATGTTTGTATATAACATAATATAATGATTATTTTGTTGTTGTTTTAATTGATAAATGTATTTATTTCGTTAATTATTTTGTTGTGTTTTATTTTTTACTAGCGAATAACAAATTAAGTTATTTCACTAATAATTGACATGCGGGTCGAAACCATACTTTATACCAGCATAAAGTTTATTCTATTAATAAATTGATAAAGTGTAATGAAATCTTTAGGGTTATGAACTCCAGATAATGCTGCCTTATGAATAATTATTTCATAAGATTTATATTGAAGATTTCTGTAATTGAGGATATAAAAAAAGCGGGGCAAATACCCCGCTTTACATTTATGCTTTTAAATCTAATTTTAATTCTAATTCATCAAGCTGTGCGTCAGCAATGGAAGCCGGAGCATCAATCATGACATCTCTTCCTGAATTGTTCTTAGGGAATGCGATATAATCTCTGATCACTTCGTTTCCATCAAGGATCGCTACCAGACGGTCAAACCCGAATGCCAAACCACCGTGTGGCGGAGCTCCGTATTTGAAGGCGTTCATTAAGAATCCGAACTGAGCTTCAGCTTCTTCTTTTGAAAATCCCAACAGGTCAAACATTTTAGACTGAAGATCTCTGTCAAAGATTCTGATAGATCCACCTCCGATTTCGTTTCCGTTCAGTACCATATCGTAAGCGTTGGCTCTTGCTTTTCCAGGATCTGTTTCCAGTAAGTGGATATCTTCAGGTTTCGGAGACGTGAAAGGGTGGTGCATTGCATGGTATCTTTCAGTATCTTCATCCCATTCCAATAGAGGGAAGTCAACTACCCAAAGAGGGGCAAATACATTTCCTTTTCTTAATCCCAAACGGTTTCCTAGCTCCATTCTTAATGCAGAAAGCTGAGCTCTTACTTTATTTTCGTTTCCTGAAAGAATCAACATTAAATCACCTTCTTTAGCGCCGAATTTTTCAATGATTTTTGCGAGATCTTCTTCGTTGTAGAATTTATTGACTGATGAGGTTTTCACTCCGTCATTCTGGAATTTTATCCAAACCATTCCTGAAGCCCCGATCTGAGGACGCTTTACCCAATCAACAAGTTCGTCGATTTGTTTTCTTGTATAGTCTGCACATCCTTCTACATTGATCCCGACAACTAATTCAGCGTCATCAAATATCTTAAAGTCTTTTCCTTTTACCAGTTCATTCAGTTCTACGAACTCCATTCCGAAACGGATATCCGGTTTGTCGTTTCCGTATTTTCTCATCGCATCTGCAAAAGTCATTCTTGGGAAATCTCCGAATTCCTGACCTGTAATATCTTTTAAAAGCGTTTTGGTCATTCCTTCAAAAACATTCATCACGTCTTCCTGCTCTACGAAAGCCATTTCACAGTCGATCTGTGTAAACTCCGGCTGTCTGTCTGCTCTTAAATCCTCATCACGGAAACATTTTACAATCTGGAAGTACTTATCCATTCCCCCTACCATCAATAGCTGTTTGAAAGTCTGCGGAGATTGTGGCAATGCGTAAAACTGTCCCGGGTTCATTCTGCTTGGGACCACAAAGTCTCTTGCCCCTTCAGGTGTCGATTTGATCAGAACAGGAGTTTCTACTTCAATAAAACCTTCTTCAGATAAATAATTTCTTACTTTCTGAGCCATCTTGTGACGGAAGATCAGTTTATCTTTTACCGGATTTCTTCTGATATCCAGGTAACGGTATTTCATTCTTAATTCTTCACCTCCGTCAGTTTCATCCTCTATCGTGAAAGGAGGAAGCTGAGAATCATTAAGAATCGTTAATTTCTCTACTAAAATTTCAATTTCCCCAGTTGGAATATTAGGATTTTTGCTGACTCTTTCAATAACTCTTCCTGTCGCCTGAATCACAAATTCACGTCCTAATTTTTTTGCTTCTTCCATAAGTGCTGCAGAAGAACGCTCCTGGTCAAAAACCAGCTGGGTAATTCCGTAACGATCCCGAAGATCTACCCAAATCATAAATCCTTTATCACGGATAGTCTGTACCCATCCTGATAGTGTAACTTCTTCATTCAGATTTTTCAGAGATAATTCTCCGTTGGTGTGTGATCGAAACATAATTATTTGTTTAAAGTTCAATGTTTAAGGTTCAGTTCCGAACCTTGAATTTTTCGTTGGCAAAGATAAGATTTTTGCAGGTTTTATAAATAAAAAACTTCCGAAAGGAAGTTTTTTTGAATTTGTTTTTTACTGATAAAAGAATAACTGAAGATGTCTGAGTCCTTCTAAGGCAGTTTGAGAATTAGCTTTTGATCCACTCAAGAGCTTTATCCAGTACCTCATCTTTACCATTTTTGATTCCTTCTACTGTAGGTTTAATCTCTACATCCGGAACAATTCCGGTTCTCTGGGTTTCTGTTCCGTCCGGGTAATAAATTCCGATACCACTGATCATGGTTGAAATATTTCCTGGAAGGAGAATTCTTGAAACATTTCCATCAGCACCTGCCGTTGTAGAACCAAAAACTTTTGAGTTGGGAGCCGTCCTGAAAGCCATTGTATGATATTCTGCACTACTTTGCGTAGTTTCATTGATGAGAATTGCAATTTTTCCTTTATAATGCTCAGGTCCGTTTCCTTCTACGCCAAGATTTGGAGTAAATGTAAAAAGTCCCGGCATCTGGTTGGTGGTTTGAGTGAACTTTACAAAATCCGAAGAATCCTTTTTTAATAATTTCCCCATAGAAAACACAACAAAATCAGATGGATAGCTTCTTAAGTCAATTACAATTCCTTTGGTATTCCTGAGTTTGTCGAAGCTCTCGGAAAGCTTTTTACCGTCAGCACTTCCCATATAAAAATAACCGGTTTGGTTATCCAGCATTTTAAAAAAATCTTTTGGTTCTTTTTTAATATTGAGTTCTTTAGGTTCAAACGTTTTTACAGCCAGACTTTCCGTTTTTCCGTTTCTGGAAATCTTAATATTCATTGTTTCCGAATTGCTTCTCAACAATTTTCTTGCAATATCTCTCAGTTGGGTAGCGTAATTGGAAGCAGGACTTATTTTCAGCATTTCCTTTACGATATGATCTACCGGTTTTCCGTTAATTTCTGTGATGATGTCTCCTGTCTGCAGTCCGGATTCTTTACCAAGCTGATCATTGATATAGCTGCTTACTACTGCTTTATTCTCTGCGAAGGTAAGTTTTACAGGAACATGTCTTGCTCCGAAATACTTGTCCAATGCCTTGTTAGATCCCCATACGTTTGCATGAGTGTCATGAATTCTTGCAATAATCTCTAAAGCGGCAAGCGTATAATCGGTCTCATTTTTTGCGTCGGCAAATTTGGGAATAAACTCGGGTAGCACTTCTTTCCAGTCTTCCCTGATGAGGTTTTTGTACGGGAAATAATACTGAATGATGTTCCAGTATTTGTAAAGCGAAAGAAGACGGAAACCTGCATCCGGATATGCTTCATTCTCGTAAGGCTTTTCATTGCTGAAATCAGGATTTCCAATATTATCATAGAAGTCTACATAATAATTTGCCTTAGGTCTTTTAGCATCTTTGAGCTGAAGAAGAAGGTCGGAAAGTTCTTTTGAAAACCCTGAATTGGTGATCCAGTTGAGATCTGGGGCTATCTTTACTTTTTTTGTATCGAAGGTGAATTTCTCGGTTTGAAATGTTCCCAGACCTTTGATCCAGTCTGCCAGGATCTCATCTCTCTGTTTCGCTGAAGCGCCACTGATTTTAGGTAAGATCCTGAAAAGCTCATAATCCCAGTTATATTTTCCTCCGGCTACATTGGGATGATAATATTTCAGATATCCCCAGATCAGACCCAGATTTTTTAGATTATCCATATTCTTTTTACCGGTATCAATACTGCTTATTTTTGAACCTTTATCAAATTCGTGATCAAGATCGGCATTCACCTGTGGCTTCTGAAAGGCTACAGCATCCTGAATATCTTTTCCATCAATGCTTATTCTGATATTATCAAACCATGCTTTTCCTTTGCCTGTAAAAAGAGTTCCGATTACAATTTTTTTTGAGTTTTCGGGAGAGAGGGTAAGGGTAGTTTCATATTTCGTCCATGGAGTTGTCCCTTTTATATTTTTGCTTTGCATATTGTCAAAGCCGACTTTGGGATCTATCCGCATCCAGATTCCTGCAAATCCGTCAGTAAGGTTTTCTGTTTTGATATAACCGGAAATGGTGATCTTTTTTCCTGCATAGTTTTCAGGAAGTGTATACATGAGTCCTGCCATACCTTTCACGGTAGATTGTGCAAGAACGGAGTATTGCCCATCCTGTCTTTCTTTATTATCAACAGAAATCGTTGCCGGGCTGTCTCCAATGATGCTCCATGATTTCGGCAGATTGTTTTCAACATTTTCGAAGCTTAAATTATCAATTTTACTTTGTCCCTGGTATGCGAAAGGCAGAAGCATCAAAAATGTGATGATGTTTTTTTTCATGGTATTTATTTTTGCCAAATCTAGTGAGTTAAATAATTTATCAGCTATTCCAGAGTAATTTTTAAGTAAATTTTATCAATATAAATTTATGCTTTAAGAGAATTTTAACAAATTGATCTTTGTTAAATGGTAGGTTTGAATAACAACTGACTGTTAAATAATAAAAAGCTCCCGATCACGGACCGGGAGTTTATAGTAGATAATATACGAAATATTATTCCAGAAGTTTGATGATTTCCGGTTTTTCATACTTTTTTGCATAATCCAGTGCTGTATATCCTCTATCGGTTTTGGTATCTTTTTGGGCTCCCTTGGTTAAGAGTTTTTTGGCCATTTCAGTATTACCGTACTTTGCAGCAAACATTAGCGGGGTCTTTCCATCACAGGTTTTTTCCAGATCTGCTTTTTCATCAATCAGTTTTTGAAATACTTCTTTGCTGTTCATTTTGATGGCTAATCCTAAGAGGGTGTATGCTGTATTTTCTATAGGGTAACATGCATTGATATTTTCTTTATTGACTAAAGCTGCAAAGTAGGCTGTATTGTCGTACTTTAACATTTGCTTGTGGTCATTGGTAAGTTCCTGGCCGTAAATACAATGAGCAAGAATAATCCCGATAATAAGACATATTTTCTTTTGAAATACTTGTGTACGTTTCATGGTGTTTTATTTTTATAGTTTAAATTCTAGTATATCGCCTGGCTGGCATTCTAAGGCTGTGCAGATGGCTTCCAGAGTGGAGATCTTAATTGCCTTTGCTTTTCCGTTTTTTAGAATGGAGAGGTTAGCCTGCGTGATTCCGATTTTTTCGGCCAGTTCCTGAGACTGCATTTTTCGTTTGGCAAGCATCACATCTATGTTGATAATAATGGGCATAATTATATGGTTAGGTCATTTTGGGTCTGCAGTTCATATCCTTTTTTAAAGAATTCCATGATAAAAAGTATGATGATTCCTGTGACGAAATGGAGTAATACCTGCATGGGATCAATACTGTAAAGAGACTGTTTCAGAAAGTAAAGAATGAGACAGTATATAGGTATGAACAGGATGTTGAGTACTGCAAACTTTTTCAGATCCCGGATCACTTCAACATTAAAAATAAGATCATGACTCATCCCTTTAAATATTCTGAACAGATAAAAGGTAAATGTACTGTAGAACCCAAGGAAAAATACAATTGAAATAAAACTGTGCCATGTATAGCTTCCCATAGTTATAGCATCAGTAAACGGCATACTGAACCGGAAATTCAGCGAATCCGGCGCCTCTTTTACTTCTCCGTTACTGAGGTTTCCAACCATAAAAATATCAGAAAAATAATAGGTTCCATTGTGAAGGTTGATATAAGAGATGATAAAACCGAAGACCATATAACCTAAATACAGAAGCTGAACGATGCATCCGATCAGTAATATTTTATTTAAAATGGTAGACAGAGATTTGTTGCCAATTAATTTCATAGTTGTTATTTTGTTGTAAATGTATAAAAATTTATTGTATTACAATAAAAAATTATTGTAAAATAGAATTTCTTATTTTTTGTATTTTTTTAAGGATGTAAAAACTGAAGTCCTTTCAACAGAGATTAATCTTTTAAAAAACTTTTCATATGCCAATTTGCAATTGGTTTTGAATCAATACTTTTGTCATACAAATCACAAAGATTATGACACGATACCTTGATTTTTTGAAGAAGGCCTTTAATGGAGAAGATACTGATTACACAAAGGTAAATATCAGAAGTGCAGTTTTACTTTTGGCAATACCGATGATGCTTGAAATGGCTATGGAATCGGTATTTGCTCTGGTTGATCTGTATTTCGTAGGACATCTGAAAGAAAGCGGTTTTGCAATTCAGACGGTAGGGCTTACAGAGTCAGTACTTTCTGTGATGTATTCTATAGCCATCGGGATGAGTATGGCGGCTACAGCTCTGGTAGCAAGAAGAATTGGTGAGAAAAATCCGGAACAGGCATCCAGAAGTGCTGCGCAGGTATTATTGGTTTCGGTTGCGGTCACATTGATCCTGAGTTTACTGGGAGTAATATACGCAGAAGAAATTCTTATTCTGATGGGGGCAAGACCTGAAGCTGCAGCATATGGAAAAGATTTTACAAGGATTATGATGGGGAGCAGCACCATTATCATGCTGCTGTTTCTGATCAATGGTATTTTCAGAGGGGCCGGAAATGCAACCATTGCTATGAAAAGTTTATGGATTGCCAATATTGCCAACATTATTCTTTGTCCGGTTCTGATAAAAGGCTTCGGTCCGGTTCCTGCGATGGGGCTTACGGGAGCTGCATTGGCTACAACAATAGGAAGAAGTATAGGAGTAATTTATCAGTTGTATCATTTGCTGGTAGCAGATACCCAGATCCGTATCAGGCTTGCTTATTTTAAACCGGATTATGGTTTGATTCAGTCTATTATCAAAATTGCAACTCCCGGAATCTTTCAGTTTGTGATTGCTTCATGCAGCTGGATTTTCCTTGCAGAACTTGTTGCTACAACAGGTGGTGAAAATGCTTCGGCCGGTTATCAGACAGCATTGAGACTGATGATGTTTTTTATGCTTCCTGCATGGGGACTGAGCAATGCGGCTTCTACACTGGTCGGACAGAATATGGGTGCCAACGAAATGCTGAGAGCTGAGCAGTCTGTAATGAAAACGGTGAAATATAATGTGATCTTCATGTTGACCGTGAGTTTGATATTTATCCTCTTCAGCAATTTTCTGGTCAGTTTCTTTACCCAGGAAGCAGAGATTAAAAGTTTTGCCCAGAATGCCCTTCACATTATGAGCACGGGGTTTATCTTCTATGGTATCGGGATGGTAATGATCAATGCTTTCAACGGGGCAGGAGATACCTGGACCCCGACATGGGTGAACCTCTTCGGATTCTGGCTTTTCCAGATTCCTTTGGCTTATTTCCTTTCAAAATATCTGGGAATGGGACCTAAGGGTGTTTTTATTTCGATTCCGGCAGCAGAGACTTTAATTACTATCGTTGCATTTGTTTTATTTAAAAGAGGAAAATGGAAAACCATTAAAGTTTAGAAGGAATAGACACTGTAAATTGATCAAATGAAAATATGAATCATTATTTATAGAATTGTCAGATAATTATATTCCTGCCGGCAATTCTCCTTCTATCTTCCAGCATCCATCTTCCTACTTTTTATAAAATTTTAACAGCCTGGTTTCTTGGCTTTTTAATCCATATTTTCTAAATTCGTCATAACAACAAATATTTATTACTATGGGAAAAGGAGACAAAAAATCCAGAAGAGGAAAGATCAATTCCGGAAGTTATGGAAAGAGAAGACCGAGAAAAGCTTCAAAATCTTTTGTGACGACAGAAGAAAAATCTAAAAAGTAATGACAATAAAAAAGACCAAAGAAAATCTTCTTCGGTCTTTTTTTTATACAAATTAAATTAATTATTTTCCAAAAATATTTCCAAGAATGCTGCCTAAGCCGCCGCCTTGCTGTTGCTGGTTTCCACCGCCACCCAGCACACTTCCCAGAATATCATTCAAAGGATTGCCTGAAGACTGAGATTGTCCGCCACCTAAAACACTTCCCAGAATGTCATTTAAAGGATTTGACTGCTGAGCCTGAGCCTGGTTGGATGCATTACCCAGAATTCCCCCTAAAAGATCACCAAGACCTCCTGCTCCTACATTGCTCTGCTGTTTTTGCTGTCCGATGTATCCCATTACTACAGGTGCCAGCATGGCAAGAATAGGGCCTATCTTATCAATGGAAATTCCTGTATTCTGTGATAGTTGGTTTTCTACACTGCTTTTCTGACCTCCAAAAATATGGTCAAGGATCGATCCGCCTTCAGCCTGTCTTGCTTCAACTTGTGAAGGATCATCTAAGATACTGCCGTTATGGTCTTTATCTAAAGCGTTATTTAAAGCTTCTGCTTCTTTGGCGTCCTGAGACTTGTTTCTAAGGTAAGAAATAATAAGAGGGGCAGCTACAGCCAATAGGGCAATAACCTGATTTCTGCTGATTCCGAATTTATTTTCAGCCTGTTCAGCAACCTGGTTGCTAGTATTCCCTGTAAGTAGGTCAATTAAACTCATTTTTGTGTTTGTTAAGTATTAAGTGAACCAAAGTTATCAAAAAATATGCCTTACAAAATACCTCCGCTTCATAATTATTGTTAAAGTTTTCTGATCTGCTCGTCAGTGTATCCTTTGCTTTTCAAAACCATGATATATTCTTCGGCACTCCTTGTCATCCACTCAATAGGTTCGGGAGCTTCTTTTTTATCCAGGGTAAAGCCTACAATTCCTGCATTATTGTACATCCATGGGAGTAAATAATACGCAAGTCCTCCTTTATAGCTTTTGAAATGATCAGTTTCTTTACCTTTTTCGGTAAACAAAACGATGTTGTAGGAAAGGAGATATCCTAAAGGAATAAGAAGGCATATCCATGAGAATCTTCTGAACCCGGCATATTGTACAGAAGACAACCCATAGCCTATGGAAAGGGCAAAAATTACATTAAAGGGGAGAAAAAATACATAATTGTCTGAAACCGCATAGAATGTTGAAAAACCGTACACACATACAGCTCCTGTAAAGAAAACATAAAACATTCTCCTATGGGCTTTATACAACATAATCACACCCGCTATTCCGAAAAATACGAACAGATTAAAATTATGAACAAGGTAAGCCAGTGAAATGAAAAAATCTTTTACATACTGCAAAGGAGCTTTTTTTAAAGAGTTTTCCACCCAGTTTCCCTGGGGTGACGAATAAGGCGAGTTTAGTGGTAATCCCTGTGCTGTATTTACAATGAACAAAGATGAAAATAATACGATGAAAATAAGCAGGGAAGTATAGGCATACTTTTTTTCATGCCTGAAATAAAAAAGGAAAACAAGCAGGGACGGAATAAGCAGGATATTCTGAATATGTACCCAAAGGCCAATCCCTAAAAAGAGGCTGCTGAGTATAATGTACTTATTTTTATTTTCTGCAAAAACCTTTATCATAGAAAAGAAAAAAAGGCTTACCCATAAAGTATTGTAAGTGTAGACCTCTACAATTTCTGCATTTCTCCAGAAAGAAAAGCTGAACCCGAACACAACAGCTGCAGTGACGGCAACCCAGTCTTTTCTGATCAGGTTTCCAAGGGTAATGTAAATCACAGAAACCGTTGCTGCTCCAGAGGTAACGACTACAAACCGGCTGGCCTCTATCGCATTCAATCCCGTGAGAAGTTTTACTAAAATAACAGTATTGTTATATAAAAAATGACTGGTGGCATCAGCGGTTGGTACCCAGATTTCTTTTTCTGCCGTCAGCACAAATCCTACACAATCTGCAAAAGGAATTCTTGTGAAACTCCCCATATAATAAATTCCCAGAAAGACAATAAATATGAATAATGCAGATAGATATTTATTCATTCTTAATTCTTTACAATAGGAACATTAGAGCAGGCTTCACCGAACATCAGTGATTTAACAAGAGGCTTAAGCTGTTCCACCAGTTCTATATAAGCATTTTCAGGAATTTCTTTGTCTGAGCAGCCTTTCACCAGGACCCTTTTACCCGTCATATCACTGAAGTCATAGGTCTGTATGGCATTGTGCATGAGGATAACCTCAAGGTCCTCACGGTTCCCGAAAACAATCTTTTTGGCAACATCCGTAAGCTTTGCAGTAAGTACAAAATAAGCCCAAAGTGGAATAATGGTATCCACAGAATTGTAAATATAAATATAAGTGTTTTTATAGTCGTCCACATTGATGGCTTCTACCTTTTCACGGAAATCTTTTTCCTTAAGGATCATTTCCTGAAACAGAAAATCTTTAAGATCTATCCCCTTTCTTTCTCCTTTTGGAACTAAGGTAGACAGGTCAAAATTGATAAGACCGCTTTCGGCAACTTTATTTCGGATTTCAAATTCTTCTGACATTTTTATCATTATCTTTGAACAAATTTACGAATTAAGATCATATCTATTTTAATTTGTTCTCTATCCCTGCCATAGAAATCTCACATGATTCCGAATCATCTGAGGTTCTGAAGGCACAAAAAACAAATAATAAGATTTCGGAAGAAATGAAATATTACATTATTGCAGGAGAAGCTTCCGGTGATCTGCACGGAAGTAATTTAATGAAAGCCTTGAAACAGAAAGATCCGGATGCGGAGTTCAGATTTTGGGGTGGAGATCTGATGAAGGCTCAAGGAGGAACATTAGTCAAACACTACCGGGACCTGGCATTTATGGGATTTCTGGAAGTGGTAATGAACCTGCGTACGATCCTGAATAACATCAAATTCTGTAAAGAAGATATTCAGAACAACAAACCTGATGTGCTGATCCTGGTAGATTATCCAGGTTTTAATTTAAGAATTGCCCGTTTTGCAAAAGAACTGGGAATTAAAGTAGTGTATTATATTTCTCCACAGCTTTGGGCATGGAAAGAAGGCAGGGTAGAAATCATCAAAAAATATGTGGATGAAATGATGGTCATTCTTCCGTTTGAAGAAGATTTTTACCGTAAACATGGCGTACATTCTCATTTTGTAGGACATCCTTTGCTGGATGCTATTTCGGATCTGAAAGAAATCAGTATTGAAGGATTTAAGTCTGAGAACGGACTGAATGAAAAAGAAATTATTGCTCTTCTGCCGGGATCCAGAAAACAGGAAGTGGAAAAAATGCTTGAAATCATGCTTTCCGTAAGACCGCATTTTAAAAACTACCAGTTTGTGATTGCCGGAGCACCAAGCCTTCCCAAAGAGTTTTACGAGAAATATGTGGATGATAATGTACATTTTGTTTCTAACAGGACGTATGATCTGTTGCGATGCTCAAAGGCTGCTCTTGTCACCTCAGGAACCGCTACCTTGGAAACCGCTCTGCTGAATATTCCTGAAGTGGTTTGCTACCGCGGAAGCAAAGTTTCTTATGCCATTGCTAAACGACTGGTTAAAAATATCAATTATATCTCACTTGTGAACCTGATCATGGATCGGGAAGTAGTGAAAGAACTGATCCAGAATGATTTGAATACCAAAAACCTTGTCGCTGAACTTCAAAAGGTTTTGGAAGGCGAAAAAAGAGAACAGGTTCTCTCAGACTACGCCCTTTTAAGAGAAAAATTGGGTGGGAAAGGTGCCAGTGATCATGCTGCCGATGTTATTTTGAAAGTTTAAGTTTTGTAACTGTTTTTGAGATTTTAAATCCACTTTTTACTATGAATTATTTTAGCCGGTTTCTGTTATTCGCTGTATTTGCGTTTTTCTTCTCTCAAACCTCTGCGCAGGATAAAAGCAGGGATCAGGTTCAGATCTTTTACTATGGCTGGTATGGAAATCCGCAAACTGATGGAAGTTATTCCCATTGGAACCATGAGATTCTTCCTCACTGGAAAGATCCCAAATGGAATAATCTCGGGCATTATAAAGGCGGTGACGATATCGGAGCAAATTTTTATCCGGCCTTGGGGAATTATAGCTCCAACGATGCCAGCATCATTGAAAAGCATATGAAAATGATTAAGCAATCCGGAGCAGGAGTAGTGGTGATCAGCTGGCTGGGTAAAGATTCCTTTACTGATAAAAGTACCAGGAAATATCTCGATATTGCAGACCGTTTTGGTTTGAAAATAGCTTTTCATATAGAACCGTTCTACAAAAATATCACAGAATTTAAAGATCAGATCGCCTATCTCATCAAAACATATTCTTCTCATCATGCCTTTTATAAAAAATCCGGGAAACCATTGCTGTATGTTTATGACAGCTATAAGATTCCTAAAGAAGAATGGGCAAAAATTTTATCAAAAGAAGGAAAAGAAACACTTAGAAATACTCCATTGGATGCGTTGTACATCGGATTGTGGGTAGAACAGAATGATTCTGCATTCTTTGATACTGCAGGGTTTGACGGTTTTTATACCTATTTTGCGAGCGAAGGCTTTGTATTCGGGAGTACAACAGCCAACTGGAAGTTTCTTGCAGACTATGCAAAAGACCATCATTTGATTTTTATTCCATGCGTGGGACCAGGTTATTCAGATACCCGGATAAGGCCATGGAATGAAACTAATTTTAAAGACAGAAACGGAGGTAAATATTACGAAAATATGTTTGATGCGGCTATTAAAGTGAAACCTGATTTTATCGGGATCACTTCGTTCAATGAATGGCATGAAGGAACTCAGATAGAACCTGCCGTTCCTAAAAAGGTTGGAGATTTTACTTATGAAGATTACGGGAAAGATCCATGGTTTTATATCAAAGAAACGAAACGACTGACGGATAAGTTTCTGAAAGTGGAATAATTTGAATTTAAATGTTATTTTAACAGCAAAAAATCAAGCGTTCTATTGGCGGTTTTATCTGCTAAATTATATTTAATCAGCGATTACAGAGATAGCAATAAAAGGGAGAATTTCATAATTTGGTCATACAAATGATTGGAAATTGCAAAAACAGCCTCTCCTTATTCTCACAGTTTGCTTCATCCTTGGAATCGTTTTTCAGGATAAAATAGTATTGACAGATATTTACATTTATCTGGTGATACTGATTGGGTTGGGAGCTTCGGTTCTCCTGTTTTTTCATTCTTATTTTTTGCACACTGTAAGGTCTTTTTTATCAGGTCTTTTGTTCTTTTGTGCCGGCAGTGTCTTTCATTTCTATAATACCCCTGAGACGGATCCTGTTCCAGTAAACAAAGAAAAGGGAAGTATTGTTTTCAGGATTACCCGGAAATTAAATTCAAATGAGAAGTACAGGAAATACGAAGGTGCGGTACAGTTGAAAGACAAAAACTTTAATGCCGTTATATACCTTCCTAAAAGCACCAAAGAGCTGGATTTTGTGCATTATTATAAAGCTGACGCTTTTATTACGCAGCCTTATTCTCCGCAATACGACTTCCAGTTCGATTATGCAGGATACTTAAAACGGAAAAATATTGAGCAACAGGTTTATCTTCAGGAAGAAATTTCCTCAGCAGAACGTGCTGACTTAAGCGTTTCAGATAGGCTCCATCAGTACAGATTCAAGGTGCTTAAGAAAATTGACAGGACGGTAATGTCTGTAAAAACCAAAGAATTTTTGAAAGGGATCATTCTTGCGGACAGAACAGAAATGGATGCTGCTACCGTACAGGATTTCAACAGATCCGGACTTGTTCATTTTCTGGCCATTTCAGGAACCCATATTGTTGTTATTTTTGGGATATTTTACTTTCTGATGAGATATTTAGGCCCTTTAAAATTCAGGAAGTATACTGTTATTTTCAGCCTGGTTTTTATATGGTTATTTGCTGCTTTTATAGGTTTTGGAAACTCTGTACTGAGATCTTGCATGATGCTCAGTATCTATTTTATATCGGTATTGCTTCAAAGAAAGCCGGATCTTTTACATTCGCTGTCTTTGTCTGCGCTCATCATCCTCGTTTCCGATACGCAGCAGTTTTATGATGTAGGCTTTCAGCTTAGCTTTGTGGCGGTGTTGGGAATTTTCTGGCTGAATCAGCCGCTTCTGAAATATTTTCCAAGACAGGATCATTATATCAAAAAGCTGATATTCAATACTATTACGATATCATTATCTGCCCAGCTGGCAACTCTTCCGCTGGTGCTGTATTATTTTCATCAGTTTTCTTTTATTTCAATGATTGCCAATTTTATTATTGTCCCTTTTTCAGAAGTGATCATTGTATTTTCCTTTCTGATGACAGCGCTTGTTTCGGGTGGTTTTGATTTTGAATTAATTAATAATCTGTATGACTTTATTATTCAGATTCTGCTCAAAACGATACATTGGTTTGCAGAAGCAGATGTTTTGTTTTTTGAAAACATTCCGATGAATCTTATTGAAATTTTGTCTGTCTCAGTAGTGATATTTCTGCTACGTCCTGCGATCCTGAAATTTGATTTTAGAAATTCTACGAGACTTGCAATGGCTTTTTTAGTATTTTTAATGGTAAGAACCGGGAGCAATGTTTTTGAAAACCGGAAAGAAGAGATGCTTTCTTATACTTTGGGCAGGAATAAAGCATTCTCAGTCAAGAGCGGATCTAAAGTCTGTTTCTGGATTTCAGATAAAACAGACTATCATAAGGCCTTACAGTTTATCGTTAAGCCCTATTGTTCTTCGAGAAGAATAGACGAGTATGAAGTGAAGACGCTTCCATTGTCAGCCCGTAAAGTGGTTTTCAGGGATAGGATTTATGATCTCAAATGATGGTTCTCCATTTAGTTGTTTTCCTGTATTTATAACGGGTCGGATTCTTATTTAGAAAGATTACAAACTGTCTAATTGTGAGATTTCTCACTTTTCGATATTGTTAAACTTTCTTAATTTTGTGGAAATTCAAATTTAAACTTATATGGCAGGTTTAACGAGTTCTACGATAGGTAGAAAATACGCTATGGCATTATCAGCTCTGTTTTTGCTGATTTTTCTTATACTGCATTTGACAACCAATTTGTTATCAGTTCTGAACAAGGATGCATTCAATACAGCATCTGACTTCATGGGCTATAATCCTTTTGTGCAGTTCTTAATGCAGCCTATTCTTGGTTTTGCAGTAATTTTCCATTTTGTAATGGGATTTGTGCTTGAGATCAAGAATAATAAAGCACGTCCGGTAAAGTATGCAGCAAACAATGCATCTGTGAACTCTTCATGGATGTCCAGAAATATGATTATTTCCGGAGCAGTGGTGTTGGCTTTCCTTGCGCTTCACTTATATGATTTCTGGTTGCATGAAATTACTTACAAGTATGTAGATGGATTGACTCCTGATGCAGAACGTTTCTGGCCGGAACTTCATGAGAAGTTTGCTGATCTTTGGAGAGTGGCTTTATATGTGATCTCTTTTGTATTGTTGGGATTACACCTGGCTCACGGATTCCAGTCTTCATTCCAGTCAATCGGGGCAAGACATCCAAAATATACGCCGGTGATCAAAGCTTTCGGAAAATGGTATTCAATCCTTATTCCTGCAGGTTTCATCTTCATCGCAATTTATCATTATATAACTCAATAATATCAATATACTAGTATGAGTAAGTTAGATTCAAAAATTCCGGCGGGTCCTCTTAAGGACAAGTGGAAAAATCACAAAGACCATATGAACCTTGTTGCACCAAACAACAGAGATAAGATTGATATTATTGTTGTAGGTACAGGTTTGGCAGGAGGTTCTGCTGCAGCTACTTTAGCTGAGCAAGGATACAACGTAAAAGCTTTCTGCTATCAGGATTCACCAAGAAGAGCACACTCTATTGCAGCTCAGGGAGGGATCAATGCAGCTAAGAATTACCAGGGAGACGGTGACTCCACTTACAGATTATTCTATGATACCATCAAAGGAGGTGACTATAGAGCAAGAGAGGCTAACGTTTACAGATTAGCTGAAGTTTCTGCTAATATTATCGACCAGTGTGTTTCTCAGGGAGTTCCTTTTGGTAGAGATTACGGAGGTCAGCTGGATAACCGTTCATTTGGTGGGGTTCAGGTAAAAAGAACATTCTATGCAAAAGGACAGACAGGTCAGCAGTTATTATTAGGTGCTTATTCTGCAATGAGCCGTCAGATCGGTAAAGGTAGAATCAAAATGTATAACCGTCACGAAATGCTTGATCTTGTAATTGTAGACGGAAAAGCAAGAGGAATTATCGCAAGAAACCTTGTAACAGGTGAAATCGAAAGACACTCTGCTCACGCTGTAGTAATTGCTTCAGGAGGATACGGAAACGTATATTTCCTTTCTACCAACGCAATGGGATCAAACGTTTCTGCTGCATGGAAGATTCACAAGAAAGGGGCTTACTTCGCAAACCCTTGTTATGTACAGATTCACCCGACTTGTATTCCGGTTCACGGAACTCAGCAGTCTAAACTGACTTTGATGTCTGAATCATTAAGAAACTCCGGAAGAATCTGGGTTCCTAAAAAGATTGAAGATTCAGTAGCCATCAGAGAAGGTAAGCTTAGACCTGAAAATATCAAAGAAGAAGACAGAGATTATTATCTGGAAAGAAGATACCCTGCATTCGGTAACCTTGTACCGAGAGACGTTGCCTCAAGAGCAGCTAAAGAAAGATGTGATGCAGGATACGGAATCGAAAATAATGATACTCAGGAAGGGGTATACCTTGATTTCTCTACAGAGATCATGAAAAAAGGTAAAGAAGCCGCTATCGAAAAACATATTCACAATCCTACAGATCAGCAGATCTATGACCTTGGTAAAAAGTGGGTTGAGGAGAAATATGGTAACTTATTCGTGATGTACGAAAAAATTACTGCAGATGATCCTTACAAAACCCCAATGAAGATTTATCCGGCAGTTCACTACACAATGGGTGGTGTATGGGTTGATTATAATCTTCAGTCTACCATTCCGGGATGTTTCGTAATTGGTGAAGCAAACTTCTCAGATCACGGTGCAAACAGATTGGGAGCATCTGCATTGATGCAAGGTCTTGCAGACGGATATTTCGTACTTCCTTACACGATTGCAGATTATCTTTCTGCAGACATCAGAACAGGAGCTATTCCTACCGATTCAGCAGCATTTACTGAAGCTGAAAAAGGAATTAAAGATAAAATTGATTTCTTCATCAATAATAAAGGAACTCATTCAGTAGATTACTTCCACAAGAAACTGGGACACATTATGTGGAATAAAGTAGGAATGGGAAGAACTCCTGAAGGATTAAAAGAAGCAATCAAAGAAATCGAAGAAGTAAGAAATGATTTCTGGAAAAATGTAAAAGTTCCTGGTGAAGGAGAAGGAATGAACACTGAGCTTGAAAAAGCATTCAGAGTAGCAGACTTCCTTGAATTAGGACAATTAATGGCTATCGATGCACTCAACAGAGAAGAATCTTGTGGAGGTCACTTCCGTTGGGATCACGCAACTCCTGATGGGGAGGCGGAAAGAGATGACGTAAACTTCAAATACGTCGGAGCTTGGGAATATCAGGGACCGGATATCAACGCAGAAGTGTTGCATAAAGAAGAACTGATCTACGACAACATCGAGGTTAAAACTAGAAGTTACAAATAATCTCCAACCTATAAATATAACATTATGAGTGCAAAAAAAGGCTTACATCTTACGCTGAAAATTTGGAGACAAAAAAATAATAAATCTAAAGGTCAGTTTGAGACCTATAAAATATCAGATGTATCTACAGATTCCTCATTCCTGGAAATGTTGGATATTCTGAACGAAAATTTAATTAACGAAGGAAAAGAACCTATCGCTTTCGATCACGACTGTCGTGAGGGGATCTGCGGAATGTGTTCCCTTTACATCAATGGTAGAGCGCACGGTCCGGATACCGGGATCACGACCTGCCAGCTTCACATGAGAATGTTCAAAGACGGTGAAACCATCGTTATTGAACCTTGGAGAAGTGCTGCCTTCCCTGTTATCAAAGATTTGATGGTAGACAGAAGCGCATTTGACAGAGTAATGGCTGCGGGAGGTTTCATTTCTGTGAACACTTCAGGTAATACCCTGGACGCCAATGCTATTCCTGTTCCTAAAGAAGATGCAGACAAAGCAATGGATGCTGCTGCATGTATCGGATGCGGAGCTTGTGTAGCTACATGTAAAAACGGATCTGCAATGCTTTTTGTTGGTGCTAAAGTATCTCAGTATGCTTTACTTCCTCAAGGTAGAGTAGAAGCGAAAAGAAGAGTTCTGAACATGGTGAAGGCTATGGACGAAGAAGGATTCGGTAACTGTTCAAATACCGGTGCTTGTGAAGTAGAGTGTCCTAAAGGTATTTCTCTTGAAAATATCGCAAGAATGAACAGAGAATACATGGCTGCTCTTGTAGATCAAGGATAGAATTGATTCAAAATACGTAAAAAATCGCCTTCATTTCGGAGGCGATTTTTTTGTGAACACAATTTTCCTGTTAAAATTTGTTAACTTATTGATAAGCTTTGGTATTCTTTATTTAATAAGTATATATTTGAAGGGTCGTTGAATTGTATTGTGAGAAACATTTCAAACGGCTTTTTACCGATAGAAAACAGTTGAAAAAAGTATTTGGAAACTCCCTTTGAATCGGTTGTAATAAAATTTTTAAAAAAAATAATCAGTGTGAATTAGCAAGCCCTAAAAAGCTTATTTTTGTATAATATTAAAATTGAAATGAAAAAATATCTTTTATTGTTTATCATCACAGCTTTCGTGATGTCTTGTTCAAAAAAAGTAGAGGTTAAAGGAAAAATTACTGGAAGTTCACCATTGGAAAGAATCGAATTTGTAGAAGCTTCAGGAGTAGGAACCTTACCTTTGATTAATATAGGTTTAGATAAAGACGGTAACTTCTCTGGAAGCTTTGAAGCGCCTAAAGACGGAATGTACGTCATCAACTATGCCAACAAACAAAATCTGATCTATCTTGAAGGTGGACAAAAAGTAAACATCTCAGGAAATTCAATGACTTTCCCTAACGAATATGTTATCACGGGAGATGCTAAAAAGAATAATGATTTCCTTACGGCAACTCAGAAGTTCTTAGGTGAGTATGGTAATAAAGTGAACCTGGGTGCCCTGATGGCAGGAGACGAAAATGCATTCGTAAAAGGAATGCAGAAAGTTGAAGCTGATATCAACAAGAATATTGATGATCTTGCTCAGAAAAACAACCCTAGCAAAGCACTTCTGGAGTGGAAGAAAAACGATGCAAAAGTAACGATTCTGAACCTTCTTGCGAACTATGAAATGTCGCATGGTCCAATGTCAGGGAACCCGTCTTACAAAGCTTCCAAAGCTTTTAAAGATTATGAAACAAAATTAGATAGTGATAAAGATGCGATGGTGAAAACAATCCCTCTTTACAGACAATATCTTCTTGTAAAAATGACTCCGGATTTCCAGAAATATGCGGAGGCAAACAGCAAAGGGAAAAAAGATATTACAACTTCAGAAATGTTTGCGCAGTATTTAAAGACTAAAAAAGATCTTTCTCAGACTGCAAAAGATTATCTTCTGGCATTCGTAATGGCTCAGGCAGATATTCATCCTACCACTCCGGCAAAGAATATTGACAAGATCAAGAAACTTATCGATACAGATATTAAAGATGCTACAATCAAAAGTGACCTTTTGAAAATGCAGGTAGCTATTACAGGACTTAAAATCGGTGATGCAGCTCCTGAAGCAGCATTGGTAAAACAGGATGGAAAAGCTTATCAGCTTTCTGAAAACAAAGGAAAACCATATATGTTATTCTTCTATGCTTCATGGAATCCTTACATCAGTGAAGCTACAATCCCGGTTTTAAAAGAGGTGGTTAACTTCTATAAATCTAAAATGAACTTTGTATTCGTAAACGTTGACGATACCAAAGATCAGTTTGTAAAAACAAGCAATTCTTTATTAAAAGGAATTCAGGGAGTAAATGTTTACGGAGAAAAAGGAATGGAATCTGATATTGCTAAAAAATACGGAGTATATGGATTCAAATTACCTTGCTTTGTCATTATAGATAAAGATGGTAAAATCGCCAGCAGATCCTTTGTAAACTTAGGAGAGCAGGAACTGGTAACGATTCTGGATAAGCTTACAGGACTTTCAGCACCAAGGGTAGATCCGGGAATGCAGCAGCCTCAGTTGCAGATTGATCCTTCAGCGCAACAACCCGCTCCACAGCCTGCCAATCCTCAACCGGCTACAACAAAATAATAAACTTTCACATAGTTAGAACCTTATCTTCGGATAAGGTTTTTTTTATTGTATTTTTGCAGAATGAATCCGGAAGGGTTCATGATTAGAAAAAATAGAATTTGTGGAATGAGAAAGAAGAAAAATATAGTTCTTGAAAATATTAAGCTGTTAACTGCCGGTGCAAAAGGAGTAGCTATTGGTAAAACGGAAGACGGTAAAACAGTATTGGTTTCAGGAGCAATTCCGGGAGACCTTGTGAATGTAAGAGTAAAAAAAGCGAAATCCAAATACTATGAAGGAGAAGCAGTAGAAGTATTGGAAAAATCTCCCTTCAGAGCAGAACCGAAGTGTGTGCATTTCGGAACCTGCGGGGGCTGCAAATGGCAGAATATGACCTATGAAAAACAGCTGGATTTCAAACAGGAAGAAGTATACAACAACATCAAAAGAATCGGAGGTATTGAAGATTTTGAAACAGTATCTATCCTGGGTTCTGTAGAACAGTATTTTTACAGAAATAAAATGGAGTTTTCTTTCTCCAATGCAAGATGGCTTACCCAATATGAAATCAGTTCTGAAGAAAATTTCGGAAGTAAAGATGCTTTAGGATTTCATATTCCCGGAATGTGGAGTAAAATTCTGGATCTTAAAGAATGTTTCCTGCAGGAAGATCCTTCCAATGCCATCCGTTTAGCGGTGAAGAACTATGCGGTAGAGAATGGTCTTGACTTCTTTGATGTGAGAAATCATGAAGGATTTTTGAGAACTTTAATGATGAGACAGAACTCTAAAGGAGAATGGATGGTTCTTTTCCAGCTTTACAGAGAAGAAAAAGAAAACAGGGAAAAGCTTTTTGAATTCCTGCTAGAAAAATTCCCGCAGATAAAAACATTAGTGTATGCGATCAATCCTAAGCAGAATGACTCTATCTATGATCTGGATATTGAAGTTTATTTTGGAGAAGGATTCCTGATGGAAGAAATGGATGGGTTAAAGTTCAAAATAGGACCGAAATCATTCTTTCAAACCAACTATAAGCAGGCCCTGGAACTGTATAGAAAAACCCTTGAATTTGCCGATTTAAAAGGAGATGAAGTGGTATATGACCTTTACACGGGGACAGGAACCATTGCACAGTATGTGGCCAGGAATGCAAAACAGGTAATAGGAATAGAATCTGTTCAGGAAGCTATTGATGCCGCTATTGAGCACGCAGAACTGAACGGCCTTACCAATTGTACTTTCTATTGTGGAGATATGAAGAATGTCTTCAATGACGAGTTCCTGGAAAACCATCCGAAAGCAGATGTATTGATCACCGATCCGCCAAGAGACGGGATGCACCAGAAAGTAGTAGAGCAGATCTTAAAGCTTTCTCCTGAAAAAGTGGTGTATGTAAGTTGTAACTCAGCAACCCAGGCAAGAGATCTGGCATTGATGAAAGACCATTATCAGGTAGTAAAGATATTGCCTGTAGATATGTTCCCGCAAACCCATCATGTTGAGAATATCGCATTGCTGGTGAAAAAATAAATTTATTAAATTTGAAAGCTTAATATAAAACGCCAGTTCCGTCTGACTCAATAAAAAAATAAAAATATACAGATGAAATATTTTAAATTTCTCATAGCGATCTGTTTCTTAGGACTGTTCTTTTCCTGTGGAGGAGATGATGATATCTGCGAAAGTGGGGAAGGTACTCCAAGGATGAAAGTAGCTTTCAAGTCAGGAGGGAAATTAACGAATGTAGATACCCTTTATGTAGCAGTAGATTACGGCTCAGGAAAAGTGGATTTGGGAAAACTTGCAAATGTTGAATCAAGGCTGATTCCTTTAAGGGTAGACGATTCACCTTATACGGATCTGTATTTTAAAACCAGAATCAAAGGGGCAGAATCAAAAGTAAGAGTAAAATATACTACCAGGGCAACTTATGTATCTCCGGGATGCGGTATTAAAAAATCTTACGAGAATTTAGCTTCAGAGTTAGTAACTCCGGATCCTGTTATGGATCTGGAACAAGGACAAAACCAAATAGAGAATGAAGACAAGACTAATCTTTACCTTATTTTTTAGTGTAATAAGCGTAATAAGCTGGGCACAGGATAAGCAGGATAAAAAAGAAGAAAAAAAAGAACATTGGAAATACGAACCGAACTTTATGGTTGGTTTTGATGCTCTGAATGCCGGGGTTGGTTTCTTTTCAGACAGGAAACTGTATCAGGGATTCATTTCTTCAAAAGTTAAAGGAAATATCCATGCTGTTGCAGAAGCTGGTTTTGAAAAGAATATCTATCAGAAAAATGGTTATGATGCCAAGGTAAACGGCCCTTTTGTGAAGTTAGGTGCATTTTATATGCTGGCAAAAGATGCGGAAAATGAATTCAACGGATTTTACGTGGGAGGAAAAGTTGCTGGAGCATTCTACAATCAGGAGTATATGGCCATCCCGGTTCGTGGATTTGGAGGAAGTAATTCTTCTGTAGCGTTCCCTTCTTCTTCACAGTCAACTTTCTGGCTGGAAGGAACATTGGGTGGTAGAGTACAGTTGTTCAACTCTAACTTTTATATTGATGTAAACCTTCAGCCCAGATATTGGGTATACACTTCCAAGCAAGATGATATTTCTCCCATGATTGTTCCTGGCTTTGGGAGAAGCTCTTCTAAATTCAATATGGGATTTGCCTGGAATCTTGCTTACAAGTTTTAGAAATAGATTTATAGAAATAATAGATCCTCAGATTGTATCTGGGGATTTTTTTTGATACTGTATGAATTGATTGGTGTATTTTTTTATGAAAATGTTTGTTGTAGTTGTATTATGGTAAATATTATGTGTTTTTTATTGTGTTCATTTTTTTATAAAATGTAAACGTATTTTATATATTGATGATGTATTATTTTGTATTTGTGTTTTTTGTATGAATTATTTTTAATTTAATTCGTTGTTTAGTGAATGTTTTTATATTTTTGTTGGATATGAATTTAAAAAAATAATTATGAAGAAACTACTTACTACCTTGATGTGTGCTTTGGTAGGAGGAACAGCGTTTGCACAATGGACGCCCACCTCTGCTAAAGTAGACAGAAAGCAGAAGTCCGGAGAGTTAGCTGTAACAGGCGTACGAGGCTATTATAAGCTGGATCTGGATTTATTAAGATCTCAGTTAAGCGAGGCTCAGGAGATGGGTAAAAATGCCAAGCCTGTTGTTATTTCTATTCCAACTTTAAGTGGTAAAATTGAAAGATTCAATGTATACAGCTTCCCGGTTGTAGTAAAATCTCTGGCTGATAGATATCAACTGGGTTCTTACGTGGGAGCAAGTATTGATGACCCTTCGAGAACAATTAGATTCTCCGTTTCGCCAAGAGGGTTCAACTCAATGATTATGCAGGATGGGCAATATGAGTTCATCGATCCGCAAAATAGTGATAAAACAGTTTACGGAGTTCATCCTAAAACATTGAAGACAGGAAGCAAGAGCTTTGTTTGTACTACCAATGAAAGCCCGGCTGCCGTAAAAGCTATTGAAAAAATGCTTGAAAAAGGAAAATCATTTACCAATCAGCCCAATGATTTTTCAAAAATGTCAGATAAAAAATACAGAACAATGAGGCTTGCCATGTCTGTTACTGCTGAATACACTGCCTATCACGGGGGAACTCTGCAAGGGGCTGTGGATGCAATCAGTGCAACAATGACAAGAGTAAATGGTGTATTTGAAAAAGATTTTGCATTACACCTTAATGTACAGGATCTTCCCGGACTTATCTTCTTTAATGCAGCTACAGACCCTTATTCGGATGCTGCAGATATGGATAACTGGAATGTAGAGTTACAGCAGACCCTTACAAATACTCCTGGTGTAGGTAACGATGCCTATGATATCGGACATTTGTTCGGAGCTTCCGGAGGTGGTGGAAATGCAGGATGTATCGGTTGCGTTTGTATCAACCCGGCTTCTGCTGATGATACAGCTAAAGGTTCAGGATTTACTTCACCTGCAAACGGACAGCCTGAAGGTGATGCATTTGATATTGATTATGTAGCTCATGAAATGGGACACCAGCTTGGAGCTAACCATACATTTTCTCATGGCCTTGAAAGCAGTGGGGTAAATGTAGAGCCGGGTTCAGGGTCTTCTATTATGGGATATGCCGGGATTACAGGTCCTAATACCGATGTGCAGGCAAATTCCGATGCTTACTTTCATAATGTAAGTATCAGACAGGTTCAGACTAACCTGCTTGAAAAAACTTGTGATGTTGAAACACCAATTACCAATAATCCTCCTGCTATTGCAGCGTTGCCTACTTATACTATTCCTAAGGCAACAGCGTTTGTATTGACGGCTTCCGCAACTGATCCGGAAAATGATCCGATGACTTATACATGGGAACAGGTTAACAATGCTAACCTTGTTATCAATAAAAGTAATTTAGGAAAAACTTCTTCAGGGGCTTCCTTCAGATCAATAGCACCATCTACCAGTCCTTCAAGGTATTTCCCTAAATTCTCATCTGTATTGAATGGAGTTTTAGATAACGGATCTAATACCTGGGAATCTGTATCAATGGTTCCGAGAACAACCAAATTTGCTGTGACAGTAAGAGATAATAACTCGGTAGCCAGTCAGCAGCAGACACAATATGCAGAGCAGACCATTATTGTAAAAGATGACGGACCTTTCAGATTGGCAGCTCAGTTTGCCGATGTAAACACGCCGACGCCAATACAGTGGGTTGTAGCTAATACAAATGCAGCTCCTTATAATGTTGCTAATGTTAAGATCGACTATACAACGGATGGTGGAAATACATGGACTGTTTTAGCAGCTTCTACACCAAATGACGGTTCTGAGAACTTTACGTTCCCGGCATCAATGAGCGGGCAGACCATCAAAGTAAGAATATCTGCTATAGGAAATGTTTTCTATGCATTAGGAAATGTAACATTAACTCCTCTTTCACCATGTAGCAGTGCAGCCCCTACCAATGTAGTGGTAAGTTATATTACAACAAGTTCAGCAAGTGTTTCCTGGATGTCTTATACGGGAGCAACATACAAATTCCGTTATAAAAAGACTACAGGATCAGTTTGGACTGAAATAGATACAAACGTACCTTCTGTTAACTTAAGTAATCTTGATGACGGCTCTGCTTATGAAGTACAGGTAGCTGTAGTGTGCGCTGGAACAACTGGAACATATTCTGCGTCTGTTAACTTCTCTACAAGTTCTATTAATTATTGTACTGCAGCAGGTAATAATGGTACTGATGAGCATATCTCAAACGTAACACTGGCTAACGTAAACAATACAACTCAGGTTGGAAGTGGTTATAGTAACTTTACAAATAACACAGCTCTGCAAATTAATTTAACAAAAGGAAATACCTATCCGTTATCTGTGACTTTAAGTCGTACAGGAGCTCCGGACTATGATGGTATGGCTGTGTTTATTGATTTCAACAGAGATGGTACTTTTGATAACTCAGAAAGAGTTCTTAATTTCCCTGTAGGTATTGCGAACGCTCCGGTTACCTCTACTGTGGTTATCCCGGATGATGCTATTGAAGGAAAACCTTTAAGAATGAGGGTACTTGCTTTATTTGCAGGTGCTAATAATGCTGGATATTCACTACCTGCAACATGGGCATGTGGAATAAAATCTCCTTATGGAGAAGTGGAAGACTATAATGTGGTAATTTCACCGGCACCTCTTTCTACTTCAGAAACCAATATTAAAAATAATGATATTCAGATTTATCCGAATCCTGCAACCGATGTTTTAAACATAACCAAAGTTTCAGATAAAGCGGCTTACAAAATTTATAATGCTGCAGGACAACTTGTAAATAGTGGAAATATCAATAATGGAAAAGTAAATGTTTCAACTTTAATTAAAGGTGGCTACATAATTACAATAGATGATAAAGGCATTGAGCAAATCAGGTCTAAATTCATTAAGAAATAAAGTTTTTCATTAAATTTTTAGTAAATCCCCGGTATTGCCGGGGATTTATTTATTTAACGTATAAAGTGAAATATCGTTTAATTTTTACAAAAAAAATGCTTTAATGAATATATTATAATGAAAAAATGATTAGATTTGTGTGATTGTTAAAATAATAGCGTATGATATAAAAAATTACTTTTTTACTACAGATTTATCTGTAAAAGGGAGATTTCAAAAATGCCTTTGGCTCCCATAAACAAAAGATCTATAACTACTTTTACTAGTTTTCATTATTAAATTTTAAAAAATATGAGTGTATTTTTACTCGGTAAAATGAACAGGCGTTTTAAGCCGTTCATTACACTGCTTTGTATGGTTTTCGGACTACTCATACAGGCACAAACAGTTACGATTGGTACAGGAACCAGCACTCAAAGGTATCCTTTGGCCGGTTACTACGGATTTGAAAGATCCGCATCCCTTTATACTGCGTCAGAAATTAATCTTCCTGCTGGAGGAAGTTTACTTTCCGTAGCATGGAATGCTACGGCATCTACAAATTTTGCTCTTCCGGTAAAGATTTACGTGAAGCCTGTGGCAACTGCTGTGACAACTATTTCAGCACAAAACTGGGCTTCTGCAATTGGTGGTGCTACTTTAGTGTATAACGGGACCCTGACTAACATGCCTACTGGATGGAATACCGTAACATTACAAACCCCATTCTACTATAACGGATCAGATAACCTGATGGTATATGTAGAAAATAACTATGGAGGATACGGAACAGGTACTACAGCAGGAAATGCTTTTGCTTATTCTACTGCTGCCTCGAAGCATATGTATATCCGGGATGATAGCAATCCTCCTACTGGAGACGGAACCGTAACATCAGACAGACCGAATATCAGGATGACTTTCGGACCGGCACCTGCATGTCCGCCTCCTGGAGTGATCACTTTAACCTCTGCTACTACAACAAGTGCGGGTATCAGCTGGACAGCTCCTTCTCCTGCACCTGCGGGAGGATATGAGATTTATTACAGTACTTCAAGTACAGCTCCTACAGCTGCAACACCACCATCACAAACGGTGGCAACAGGTACAAGCGCAACGATTTCTCCATTGGTTGCAAACACAACCTATTATATATGGGTGAGAGCAAAATGTGATGCGACGAATCAAAGCTGGTGGGTAGGTCCTATTTCCATCCATACAGCATATTGTACACCAACAGGAGGAACAAGCTCAACCCAGTATTACCTGAACAATGTAACAACTACGGGAGGGATTTCAAATTTAGGTTACACAGCGAATTCTTATACGGCGTATGTTAATTCTACAGCACCTTTTTCAGCAATACCTTCAGCTACTTTAACAATGAACCTTGCTAGTAATATGCCTAGCAGTTTCAGTTCTTTCTATTATTATGTATGGGTTGACTGGAATAATAATCTTAGTTTTAACGATCCGGGTGAAACAATCCTTGCAACTACAAATTATGCTGCAACAGGTACTGCAACTATTCCAATACCTGCAACAACACCACCGGGAACTTATAAAGTAAGAACTGCGACGTCTTATTCCGGAAATATTAATTCGTGTGGTCCTGCACCTTACGGTAATTATGTTGACTTTGCATTGAATGTGATTGCTTTACAGCCATGTTCATCTGCACCTCCAAGTAATATCGCTGTATCAAACGTTACGGCAAGTACAGCTCTTGTAAGCTGGGTACCTGCAATAGGGGCAACTTATGTGGTGCGATATAAGCCTGTAACAGGAACTACATGGTCAACCATTACCGTTAATACAACATTAGCGAGTAGCCAGTTACTTTCTAACTTATTAGATCAGACTCAATATGAAGTTCAGGTGGCCACAGTATGTGGTGGTGCTACAGGAGCGTTTTCTCCTAGTGTGACCTTTACTACACTTGCACTTAATTATTGTACGGCAGGTCCTACAGGTAATACCTCTACAAGTGGATATATTAATAATGTAACCGTTACCCCTACCAATGCTCCGATTATGGTGAGCAATTCAGCATCAGACGGCTACAAAGATTATACTGCAGACCCTACCAGACTGGTTATATTACAAAGAGGTGGTGGAAATACAAATAAAATTTCTGTTAGCAAATACTGGCCAGGATCCACCTCTTCTTATGGAGTTTCTGCATGGATCGATTTCAACAGAGACGGAATTTTTGATGTTACTGAAAGAATCCTGAATACTACTTATAACACGACTACTCCGGTAACAGCTAATTTTACAGTACTTCCTTCTGCATATACCGGTACTCAGAATACCCGTATGCGTGTGGTTATGACTTATCTAGATGATGCTGATCCTTGTGGATCATTCAGTCAGGGAGAAGTGGAAGACTATGCTGTGAAGTTTATAGATCCTCAGAACTGTACAACGGCAGCTCCAACAAATATTACCGTAAACAGTCTTACTGCTACTTCTGCTACAGTATCATGGGTAGCAACCACAGGAGCTACTTATACCATAAGATGGAGAACAACACCTGGTGGTACATGGCAGACGATGACTTTACCTGCAGGTCAGAATTACTATACAATTCCTGGTCTTACAGAACAGACAAATTATGAAGTTCAGGTTTCTACCAAGTGCGGAACTTCTACAGGTAGCTATTCGCCATCAGTAACATTTACAACACCACCGTTGTCTTATTGCCAGATGACAGGTTCAGGAACAAACGATCACATTTCTAATGTAACCGTTACTTCTTCAAACCCTGGAGTACCTGTAATGAATAATACTTCTGTACAGACCAACTATATCAGCTATACAACTCCTGAGACTCTTATTACTTTAGATGTTAATTCTCAGAATAATAAAATTTCAGTTTCAAAAGGCTGGAATGGAGCAACAGGAAACGTAGCGGTAACTGCATGGATCGATTTCAACAGAGACGGGCAGTTTGATAATACTACAGAAAGATTTATACTTTCCGCAGCTAATACAACTACACCGGTAACAACAACTTTTGCGGTTCCTTCAACAGCTTATACGGGACCATTAACTACTACGATGAGAGTGGTAGCAAAACGTTCAAGTGCTCCTGTGATGTGTTCAAATGCAGTAGACGGAGAGGTTGAAGACTATAGAGTAAGAATAAGACCTTGTAGTAATGCTAAACCGAATAACCCTGTATTCACACCTGCACATAACTCTGTAACAATTAATATTTCAGGAGCAGGAGTAAGCTATTTAGTAAAATACAGAGTGTTGGGAACTACAACATGGACACAGGTATATGCTTCTGCATTATTGAATAACTTTCCAAATCTAACGATCAACGGATTGACTCCGGCTACAACGTATGAAGTAGAAATTGCTGCAATTTGTGGAGATGTTATTGGTACACCTACTCCAATCACTACATTCACTACAAGATGTGATCCTACTCCTCCGAATGTGACTGTAACGAACATTACGCCAACAACTGCGTTGATTACATGGTCTCCACTTGCAGTGAGTGCGACTTATACAATGAGATGGAGAAAAGTAGGTAGTACTGGACCATGGAATGACGTTAGTTTACCTAACCCTCCTGCAAATACTTATGTATTGGGAAGTACAACTCCTTTAGAGCCATTTACTACATACGAAGTACAGATTGCCAATAAGTGTAATGGAGAAAATACCATCAACCCATATTCAAACCCTAAAGTATTTACAACGGAAAGAATATGTGAAATTCCGCCTCCGGGATTAACGATTACTCAATTACTACCAACTTCGGCTGAGATCAAATGGGATCCTTTCCCTGGAGCAACTTATGTTCTCAGATACAGAAAAGTTGGTATCCCGAGCTGGACAGAAGTTCCTACACTGGTTAACAACCTTGTATTAACAGGTCTTACGGAATTAACAAAATATGAAATGCAGGTAGTAAATATCTGTAATGGTACCCCTGGAAATTATACCCCTCCATACTACTTTACAACACCTACGGTAACGTATTGCAGAATGGCTTCAGGAAGTTCTACAGGTGAGCATATTTCTAAAGTTACTGTGAAGCCGAATGGTAAGAAAGTAATGGAAAATGAATCAGGTGCATCTACTTATACAGATTACACCGGAGTTCCTGAAACATTCATTGAACTGATTCAAGGATCTACTGACAATGAAATTATCATTGAGAAAAAATGGACAGGAAATACTTACAATGAAGGAATTGCAGTTTGGATTGATTTCAACAGAAACGGTGAGTTTGATATTAATGAAAGAGTATTTACTTCACCTCCAAATACAACAAGTCCGGTATCAGGAAAATTCAATGTACCTGTAGATGCCTTTGTAAGCATGACCAACTACAAATATGTAGTAATGAGAGTGGCTATGGAAAGAGACGGTGTTCCTGTAAACTGTACCAGCTTTAAAAATGGTGAAGTGGAAGATTACACTGTAAGAATTTCTAAACAGGTAACTCCTAACCCTCTTGATCAGAATGAAATCATGATCTATCCTAACCCGGTAAGTTCTGTATTGTTTGTGAAAAATATTAGCAAAAGAGCGAAATATAAGATCTACAATGCTGCCGGACAGGTGATCGCAGACGGTATATTGCTAAACAGCCAGATCAATGTAAGTAGATTGATCAACGGTGTTTATGTAATCGATATCGATGATAATGGTAAAACTGTTCAAAAGAAATTTATCAAAGAATAATACGCTAAATTTCAGATAGAAAGGCCTCCGGAAATGGAGGCCTTTTTTTTGTCTTTTTATTAGTTAATTAATCACTGTGTTTTGAATTTTTTCATGATTTTAAATAAAATTGTTGATATTTTTAATTGATTTGTATTTTTATTGCTAAGTTTTCAATCAAATGAATTAATGTATTGTTTATTGATATTAAAGTGATTAGTTTTGTGAGATTAATACAAAGCTTTAAGAGAAATTATGAATAAAACTTTTATTTCTTTCTTTTTCCTTTGTTTGTTTGCAATAGCTCATGCACAATGGTCTCCTGCAGCACCCGATGGAAAACTAATCAGAGATGGCTTGCCTAATGACAGCTATTACTCTTTAGACATTTCACTGCTAAAATCTCAATTGAAGAATGCGCAGGAAACAGGGAAAAATGCAAAACCTGTTATCATATCATTACCTGTTTTAAACGGGAAAATTGAAAAATTTTCGGTCTACAGTTTTCCGGTTGTGGTGAAAGAACTGGCAGATCAGTACCAGCTTGGATCCTATGTAGGAATAGGAATTGATGATCCTGGCAAATACCTGAGATTCAGTTTGGCACCCAATGACTTTCAGTCTATGATTATCACCGGGGAAGGAACTGAATTTATAGAACCTGCAAATACTAGTAAAACACTTTATAGAGTTTATCCTAAAACACAAGGAGGAAAATCCGGATTTGTCTGCTCAACCGGGGAAAAGGAAAGTGATAAGCTTGAGATAGAAAAGCTGCATAAGCAAGGACAATCTTTTACAAATCAGGTAGCAAATTTTGCAAAATCATCTGACAAAAAATACAGAACACTAAGATTAGCATTAAGTGTATGCGGGGAATATACCCAGTATCATGGAGGAACTGTGGCAGGAGCATTGGCTGCCATGAATGCGACACTTACAAGGATTAATGGAGTGTATGAAAAAGACTTTGCACTTCATTTGAATTTACAGAATTTTCCCGGATTGATTTATACCAATGCAAATACTGACCCTTATTCTGCAACTCAGAATGGAACCCAGAATGGTATTGTTGGATGGAACTCTCAGGTTCAGAATGTCATCACCTCAACTGTTGGAAATGCAAACTATGATATCGGGCATTTATTCTCTCCTCCGGGAGCAGGCGGAAATGCCGGATGTGTTGGATGTATATGCCGGGATAATCTGACACCTGCCGGTAATGATAAAGGTTCAGGCTGGACTTCTCCGGGGAATGGACCTCCTGTGGGAGATAATTTTGATATTGATTTTGTTGCCCATGAGATAGGACATCAGCTGGGAGGAATTCACAGTTTCTCATATGATCCTGGGCAATTGGGCTCGGGTACAAGTGTAGAACCGGCTTCCGGATCCACTATTATGGGGTATGCCGGAGTGGTAAACGGAGGCAGTCCTGTGAATAATGTTCAGGCACATTCTGATCCTTATTTTAATACCACTAATATAAGAGATATTCAGGCGAATCTGATCACTAAAACATGTGACATAGAAACACCAATTGTGAATTCCCCGCCTGTGATAGGGGCATTACCTACTTATAATATCCCAAAAGGAACTGCTTTCGTATTAACAGCATCAGTTACTGATGCGGAAAATGATCCAATGACCTATACCTGGGAGGAGGTAGATATAGCCAATGAAGTTACTGATGCTAATAATTTAGGAAATACAGCATCGGGGCCGTCTTTCAGATCAATTGCTCCATCCGGTAGTCCTAGCCGTTATTTCCCCAGATTAAGTTCAGTTCTGGCTGGTGTTTTAAATAATTCCAACAACCTTTGGGAAGCTGTTTCTACAGTTGCCAGAACAACAAGGTTTACAGTGACGGTACGTGATAACCATCCCGTTTCAACACAACAACAGACACAGTCGGCTACTCAAACAATTATTGTTGGAAATAACGGACCGTTCAAAGTGAACCCTACAACTGTTTATAACAACGGACCTACCAATGTAGTCTGGGATGTCGTGAATACCAATACAGCTCCCTATAATGCCCCTAATGTAAAAATTGATTTTACTACAGATAATGGCGTTACCTGGAATGTAGTGGCGGCCTCAACGCCTAATGATGGATCCGAATCTTTGGACTTTAGTCCTTTTCCGCTTACGGTAGGAGGTACTGCAAAGATCAGGATAAGTGCTGTCAATAATGTATTTTATGCTATTGGAAATGCTCCGATAAGTACATTGCCAATCTGCAATTCTAATGCTCCCGGTGGAATTTTAATCACAGCTATTACACAAGCAACCGCTACTATTACCTGGAATGCTTCTTTTAATGCGACTTATATAGTACGATATCGTGTAGCGGGAACTACTGCGTGGACAACGGTTAATCCTAATCCAACAGTGAATACAACAACGCTTACTGGGCTTGCAGCTGGTACCCATTACGAAGTTCAGATAGCCAATATCTGTTCCGGAGTAACCGGTAACTTTTCGGCATCTACAGTTTTTATGACTCCCTATTGTGCGGCTACTTCCACTAATACCAATAATGGCTATATTTCAAATGTCATGGTAGCAGCTACAAGCTCTTATACCATGAGTAATAACTCGGCAGCTAGCAATTACACGGATTACTCAGCGGATGCTACAAAATTAATAACCTTGGTTCGGGGAACGAATAATAATACTGTTTCGGTATCCAAATTCTGGCCCGGGGCTATGAGCAATAAGGCTGTAAGTGTATGGATAGATTTTAATAAGAACGGAACATTCGAAACAACAGAAAGAGTGCTTAATGCAGCCAATAACCAGGTAACTCCGGTAACAGCTACATTCCAGGTGCCTGCAACAGCTTATTCAGGACCTCTTACCACAAGGATGAGAGTAGTAATGAGAGATACAAACAGTCCGGCTGTCTGTGGATCTTTTACCAATGGTGAAGTGGAAGATTATGCTGTAAAGCTGATCGATCTGGCAGTATGTACCACTGCAGCTCCTGCTAATATTACCATTACCAATCTGACGCCCAACTCAGCCAATGTATCATGGGCCACTACTACAGGAGCCACTTACATTTTAAGATACAGAAAAGTAGGAACAACAGTATGGACGACTGTAAATCCTGTACTGCCTCCAGGAAATAATTATACCATTCCGGGGCTTACAGAACAGACTCAATACGAAGTTCAGGTGTCAACAAAATGTAACAATAATCAAGGAGCGTTCTCTTCTTCACAACAATTTACAACACCAATATTAACGTATTGCCCAATGACGGGTGCTGGCACAAATGAACATATTTCAAATGTAACTGTAACTTCGATCAACCCTGCTTTAGCTGTAATGAATAATACTTCTGTACAGAATAATTACACCAATTATACCACACCGGCTACCCTGATCACACTGGAAATAGGCTCAGTAAATAATAAAATTTCAGTAGCTAAAGGCTGGAATGGTGCAACAACAAGTACAGCCGTTACAGCCTGGATAGATTTTAACAGAGACGGACAATTTGATAACTCTGAAAGAATTCTTATTTCAGCAGCCAATTCTAATACACCGGTTACAGCAATATTTAATGTTCCTTCAAATGCCTATTCAGGACCATTGACAACAACCATGAGAGTAGCTTTACGTAAAACAAGTGCTCCTGTAATGTGTCAGAATATTACAGATGGAGAAGTGGAAGATTATGCCGTAAGATTAAGACCTTGCAGCACTGCTACCCCTACAGGATTTGGAGTGAATACAGTGACTCATAATTCTGCTGTTATCAACTGGACTGCAGCAGCAGATAATATTACTTATCTTTTACAATATAGAATACAAGGGGCAGCAACATGGAACAATATTTATGTGACCAGCGTACCTTATACCTTGAATAACCTGACACCTTCTACCACTTATGAAGTTCAGATTGCTGCAAACTGCGGAATATCTTTAGGAGCATTCACACCGGTACAGGTATTTACAACAAGATGTGATCCTGAACCTCCGGGGGTAACGGTAAGCAGCATTACCACAAATTCAGCCCTGATTACCTGGGCTCCAAGTGTGGTTGGAGTAAAGTATAAATTACGATGGAGAAAAGTGGGAAGTACAGGATGGTCTAATCCGGAAATCAATTTGCCTGCATCACCTGTTAATACCTATACTCTTGGCAACCTTGATCCGTACACAACCTATGAAGTACAGGTTGCCAGCCAATGTGCAGGAGAGACTAGCTGGAATTCTTATTCAAATCCTGTAATATTTACTACCGAGAGAATCTGTGAACTTCCACCTCCGGGACTTACCATTACTCAGCTGTTGCCTACATCAGCAGTTGTTCAATGGGATACTTTCCCCGGAGCTACTTACCTTCTGCGATACAGAAAAGTAGGCATTCCAGGCTGGACGAATATTCAGGTTGCTACAAATAATTATACTCTGACCGGATTATCTGAACTTACAAAATATGAAATGCAGGTTGCTAATATCTGTAATGGTATTCCCGGCACCTTCACACCACCTTATTACTTTACCACTCCTACAGTAACCTATTGTAGAATGTCTTCAGGAAGTTCAGCAGGGGAACATATTTCTAAAGTTACAGTAAAGCCAAATGGGAAGAAAGTAATGGAAAATGAATCCGGAGCATCTACTTATACCGATTATACAGGAGTTCCTGAAACATTCATAGAATTGATTCAGGGGTCTACAGATAATGAAATCATTATTGAAAAAAAATGGACAGGAAATACTTATAATGAAGGAATTGCAGTCTGGATTGATTTCAACAGAAACGGTGAGTTTGATATTAATGAAAGAGTATTTACTTCACCTCCAAATACAACCAGTCCGGTATCAGGAAAATTCAATGTACCGGTAGATGCCTTTGTAAGTATGACCGACTATAAATATGTGGTAATGAGAGTAGCAATGGAAAGAGATGGAGTTCCTGTGAACTGCATTGGCTTTAAGAATGGAGAAGTGGAAGATTATTCTGTGAGAATTTCTAAAAACGTTATTCCTAATCCTATCAATCAGGATGATGTCTTAATTTATCCTAACCCGGTAAGTTCTGTACTGTTTGTCAAAAATATTGGCAAAAGAGCCAAATATAAGATCTATAGTGCAGTAGGGCAGGTGATCGCAGATGGAATTCTGCTGAATAACCAGATTAATGTAGGTAAACTTACCAATGGGGTTTATGTGATCGATATTGATGACAATGGTAAAACCGTACAGAAAAAATTCATTAAAGAGTAGGCTGCTTAAATGCTTTCAGAGTAGAAAATTGATTGTACCCTATTATAAAAAAACTCGTTAGAAATTATTCTAACGAGTTTTTTTTATTCAATTGCAAAGATGACTTTTTCAGTCTCTTCTTTTAATTCTTCCAGATTGGTATTATTGTAGATGATACAATCTGCTATTTTGATTTTATCTTTTTCAGACATCTGTTTCTCCATTACGGCCTGTACTTCACGGTAAGTCTTATTATCCCTGTCCATGACCCTTTTGATCCTGATATTATCTTCAGCTGTTACCAAAAGAGATTTATAACATTGCCTGTTAAGTTTCAGCTCAAACAATAATGCGGTTTCTTTGAAGACCAGATATTTGGTTTGTTTTTTTACCCAGTCTTCAAAATCTGTTCGTACAGCCGGATGAATGATTTCATTTAACTGCTGAAGCAGATCCTGATTACTGAAAACTTTGTCGGCGACAAACTTTCTGTCATAAAAACCATTTTCATCATAAGATTCTTCGCCCAGAAGTTCTTTGATTTTTGTTTTAAGATCTTCGCTCTCATTGACGATGGCTTTTGCTCTGTCATCCGAATAATACACCGGAAATCCGAATTCTTCAATAAAATGAGCTACTGTAGTTTTACCTGAACCGATTCCTCCGGTAAGGCCTATGATCTTGGGTGCGGGCGGCTCTGCCTGTTGTGCCTCTGAATGTAATTCTTCCATACTTAAAAATTAATATCCAAAAACATCATTAAAGCTGAATGTTTCATCCAGTCTTACTCCTTTCTCTGTCATCTTAAGACTTGCCAGCTCATGGTGAGCATCATGTTCAAAGAACAGAAGGTATTCATTATCTATACACTGTTTAAGGAACTTTCCTTTTTCTTCCAGGGTTAAAAGTGGTCTTGTGTCATATCCCATTACATATACCTGGTTGATGTGTCCTGCTGTAGGAATAAGGTCTGCTGCAAAAACTACAGTTTTTTCCTGGTACTGAATAACAGGAAGCATCTGCTTTTCTGTATGCCCGTCTACAAAGATGACATCCATTTTCAGATCGGGAGCGAAACCATAATTTCCTGTTGTTGGAAGCGGCAGGTAATTTAGCTGCCCGCTTTCCTGCATAGGCATGATGTTTTCTTTAAGGAAACTTGCTTTTTCTCTTGCATTAGGTTCCGTTGCCCATTTCCAGTGGTTTTCGTTGGTCCAGAAATTGGCATTTTTGAATGCCGGTCTGTATCCTGTTCTGTCATCATTCCACTCTATAGCCCCACCGCAGTGGTCAAAGTGAAGGTGGGTAAGGAATACATCCGTAATATCTTCCTTTATAAACCCGTATTTCTTTAAATTTTTATCAAGATTGTCATCTCCCCATAGAGAATAGTGCCCAAAAAACTTATCATCCTGTTTGTTGCCCAATCCGCAATCTACAAGGATCAGTTTTTTTCCGTCTTCAATAAGCAAAGAGCGGGTTCCAAGCTCGATCAGGTTTTTTTCGTCTGCCGGATTTGTTTTTTCCCACAGACTCTTTGGGACGACCCCAAACATGGCGCCGCCGTCCAGTTTAAATTTTCCACATTGTATTGGATATAGCTTCATATGTATATTTTGATTATTTCTTTTTAATTAATTTCATTTTCTCAGCAACCTTTCTGGCATTATCATCGGCAGATTCTTCAAGATGTAAGATAATGTTTTGAAAATCATTCTCTTTTCTGTTCTGAGAGAGTTTCTGTTTGATAAATATTTCGGTCGGAATTATCTTCATTCCAAAAGCTCTCTTCATTTCTTTTTCCACAAACTCTTTTCCCATATCTTTCACCATCATCGGGCACTGCTGGAAATTTTCATATTTTGAGGTTAGTTTTTCCAAATGGGCATACAATTCATCATGGTTCATAAGTTCCACTTTCCCATAGATCTGTACTGCCTCATAGTTCCATGTAGAAACGTTGATATGATCATACCAGCTGCTTGAAATATAAGCATGGGAACCTAAAAAATCACATAAAACCTCATCACCATCCTTTAAAGTTCTGGCTTGTGGGTTTGCTCTTGAAATATGAGTTTCAATATAAACATTTTCCGGATCATTTTCGTTCAGCATCATCATGGAATGAGTAGCACGGATTTTATCAACAGAAGAAATGAGTAAGGCAAAAGAATTTTCTCTGATAATTTCTCTCATCACATCCATATCTTCACTTCGGTACAACTTGGGAATAAACATAAATAATAACTCTTCTTTTAAAAACTTTAACTCAAAACTTTGAATCAGTATTCCTGAACTTTACATTAAAAAAGTTCGCCCGGATTTTTAGGTCTGGAAATGCTTAAATGCTGATATGCTTTATCAGTTACCTCTCTTCCTCTCGGAGTTCTGATGATAAATCCTTCCTGAATCAAAAACGGTTCATACACTTCTTCCAGCGTTTCCGGATTTTCACCAATGGAAGTGGCAAGAGCGGAAATACCTACCGGTTTCCCTTTGAAATTTTCAATCATGACACGCATGATCTTATTATCCATTTCATCCAGTCCGAACTCATCTACATTTAATGAATCCAATGCATATTTGGTAATCTTGATTTCAATCTCTCCATTCCCTTTAATTTCTGCAAAATCTCTTACCCTTCTCAGCAATGCATTGGCAATTCTGGGTGTTCCCCGGCTTCTTCTTGCAATTTCTATCGCTGCATCTTCATAGATACCAACCCCCAATACCCTTGCGCTTCGCTGAATAATTACAGATAAAAGCTCAATAGAGTAGTATTCAAGCCTGCTTTGAATTCCGAATCTGGCAAGCATAGGTTTGGTAAGCATTCCGCTTCTGGTAGTAGCTCCTACCAATGTAAAAGGATTCAGCCCGATTTGTACACTTCTTGCATTGGGACCGGTTTCCAGCATGATGTCAATTTTATAATCCTCCATGGCAGAATACAGGTATTCTTCTACAACCGGAGAAAGACGGTGGATCTCATCAATGAAAAGAACATCATTTTCTTCAAGGTTGGTCAGTAAGCCTGCCAAACTTCCCGGCTTATCCAATACAGGGCCGGAAGTAATTTTACAGTTGACACCAAGTTCATTGGCTATAATATTCGCAAGAGTGGTTTTTCCAAGTCCGGGCGGACCGTGTAATAAAACATGATCCAGCGCACCACCACGTCTTTTGGCAGCCGTTACAAAAACCTCAAGATTTTCCAGCGTTTTTCTTTGTCCCGCAAAATCTTTAAAGCTCTGGGGACGGATCTGCTCTTCCTGCATCAGCTCCTCTCGTGAGTAGTTTTCTTTATCTGGATGTAAAAAATCTGGCATTAATTCATTTCATTTACCTCAAAGATAGGAAATTTAGACTAAGATTGAAAGGGAGATTGAGAAAAGAACAGAAGGATAAAGAAGTATAGAGGAGATGACAGGATATGATTTAACCAATTGAGATATTTTAAGTATTTTTGAGAGGAATAATTAAAGTGTGAGCTGTAAAATTAATGTCATCCGGATTTCTTCAGTGTGCCGGAAATGATAAAGTATTAAATAAACAGTTCATTTTCTAACCTTTAGCCTAAATAAATGAAATTAATAGGACCATTCAAGCAGGTTGTAACGCTTGCCAACTTACCCTTAAGAGGAAAACTTACTGATGAACAACTGGAAGTGATTGCTGACGGAGGAATTATAGTTGCCGATAATACCATTCAGAAAACCGGAAATTTTGAAACCTTAAAAACAGAAAATCCTGGAATAGAAATCGAAAAAATTGAGGGAGAACAGGTTATTCTTCCTGCTTTTGTAGATTCGCATACCCATATCTGTTTCGGAGGAAACAGGGCTAATGATTTTGCAATGCGTAATGCGGGGAAAACCTATCTGGAAATTGCTGAAAGCGGCGGTGGGATCTGGAGCTCTGTACAGCATACCAGAAATGCATCGGAAGAAGAATTATTGAAAACATTATTGGAAAGAATCAGTTTCCTTGTTGATCTTGGAATCACAACCATTGAAGTAAAAAGCGGCTATGGCCTGGATGTTGAAAACGAACTGAAAATGCTTCGTATCATCAAAAAGGCACAGGAATCCACTGAAGCCACTTTAGTTCCAACATGTCTTTCCGCTCATTTAAAACCAAGAGACTTTGAAGGAAGCAATCCTGAATATTTAGAATATATTCTTACTGAGATTTTACCGAAAGTAAAAGAAGAAAATTTAGCTAAACGTGTGGATATCTTTATTGAGAAATCAGCATTCCAGCCCGAAGAAAGTAAAGATTTTTTACTTAAAACTAAAGATTTAGGTTTTGAAATAACGGTTCATGCTGATCAGTTTACACCGGGAAGCTCAAGAATTGCTGTAGAGGTTGGAGCAAAATCTGCAGACCATCTTGAGGCGACCATTGATGAAGATATAGAGTTCTTGGCAGGATCCGATACAGTAGCAACAGCACTTCCGGGAGCAAGCTTAGGATTGGGTGAAAAATTTACACCGGCAAGGAAATTATTGGATGCCGGAGCAATCGTAGCTATTGCCAGTGACTGGAATCCGGGATCTGCCCCGATGGGAAATCTGATTACCCAGGCTTCTATTCTGGCTACTTTCCAGAAGCTGACTACTGCCGAAGTATTGGCCGGGATGACTTTCCGTGCGGCCTATGCCCTTAATCTGGAAGACAGAGGGAAACTGGAACCGGGTAAGAAAGCAGATTTTGTAACTTTCAAAACCAATAACTTCCAGAATGTACTGTATAGCCAGGGAAGCCTTAAAGCTGAACATGTTTATATTAACGGAAACCGTATTGATTAAATAATAAAGCCTTTCTGAGTATGGAAGAAAAAGAGAATAAACAAAAGCTGGATTATAAAGAATTTTGGGACTGGTTTGTAACGATGGAAAGAAACTTTTATGATGTCGTTAAAGAAGGTGGTCAGGAATCCATTGAAAAGGATTTTTTTGATGTCATTTCTCCTAAACTCAGACAGGTCAATGAAGGATATTATTTCCTGGCAGGAATGTTCGATCATTCCACTGCAGAGCTGATTATTACCGTTGAGGGGCAAATAAAGAATATTGTTTTTGCCGAAGAACTTATTGCAGGAGCTCCGGTACTGGAACACTGGAAATTTACAGCGTTAAAGCCGGCAATGGATGTCAATAAAGTGAATATCACGATGGATGGTTATCAGTTTACCAAAGACAATATCTTTTTCTATTCCAGAGAGCAGGAAAAATATCCGGATGAAATTGATCTTGTCTTTGTGTACGATGGAAATGCTGAAAACAAAAATGCCATTACAACGGGAGTCTGTATTTTTCTGGACAGCTTTTTGGGTGAACTGAATTTTGCAACACAGATTGATACCTTTACCGTGGTAGGAAAAGAGCATGCGGAGAAAGAGCTGGTTCCTGTTGAAAAACTAAAAGATTTCCTGTCATGGCGGGAGAGAGAGTTTACAGAAAAGTATAAAAGTGTAAAGAGAGCTGAAGCCGAAGATGAGTTTTCAATCCTGAGGGCTCAGCTGGATAATGAGAGACCGCTTATAGCCTGTATGAATCTTCCTTTATTGCAATTTGATGCAAAAGCTTCTTATCCGTGGATTTTGGTTATTAAAGCCCATTATAACGGAGATAATAATGACGGCCTTCCTGAAAAAGAAGATTTTGAAAAGTTGAGTGATATCGAAGATAAAGCCGTTGAAGAGCTGAAAGAAGCAGGATACCTGTATATAGGAAGAGAAAGTGCAGATAATGTCAAGGAAAGCTTTTTTGCAGGAAAAGACTTCAGGCAGATTGCTAAGGTTTTCCAGAAAATAAAACAGAGCAATCCGGAATATCAAATGTCATTCAGGATTTTTAAAGATAAATACTGGCAGTTTTTTGAATATTATAATAATGCTGTATAGGCAGGTTGATCACTGTCTTAGCGCTAAAATACAGGAATGTGGAAGAAAAAATTTCTTCCACATTTGCCAATCCGGATAAAAGTATAAAAGCAATCTATCGTATTTACACTGAATTCTTTGCATAATCTGTGCAAGGCGCTTTTTTATCTAAACAATATTAGTTAGCTTTACAAGGATATAATGATGTGACTAAATTGAATTTTTAAAATTATGTTTCAGAATATTTGGCAGGGTAGATTAGATGGAGAAGAACTTCTTTTCCACAGGCTATTTCAGAGAGTAAAGGAAGAACAGAATTACGATAATATTTCAACGGACGATTTCGTATTGCATGGTTTTGCGGTAGATGAAGGAGTGAGGAGAAATAAAGGCCGTCTGGGAGCAAAAGATGCCCCGGATATCATCAGGAAAAACATGTCAAATTTTCCGGTTATTCTTCCTGACTTTTCAATGCTGGATTTTGGAAACATTACCTGTGAAGACGGCAACCTGGAAAATACCCAGAACAACCTTGCCAAAAATGTCTCAAAAGTACTTTTAAAAGGAGGAAAATCCCTTGTTTTAGGAGGAGGACACGAAGTGACCTATGCTCATTATTTAGGCATTAAAACTGCCTTTCCGGAACAAAAGATCGGAATCATCAATATTGATGCCCACTTTGACAACAGACAGCCGGAAAAAGGAGTAGGGCCGAGCTCAGGAACGGGATTCTGGCAGATTGCTCAGGAAGGACCGATCAATTCCCTTCACATCGGGATCCAGAGAAATTCGAACACCCTGAAACTTTTTGATACGGCCCATCAGTATGGGATGAAATATATCCTGGCAGATGAATTGTTTTTCGAGAACCTCGCATCCATTTATCAGCGTATTGATGATCTTCTCAACTCCGTAGATTTTGCTTATCTCACCATTTGTATGGATGTTTTTAATGCTTCTATCGCTCCGGGGGTTTCCGCTTCAGCATATAATGGTATCTTTGCAGACGCAACCTTTATGCATTTTTACAGACATATCTTAAAAAATAAAAAACTGGTTGCGCTGGATGTCGCTGAGGTGAACCCGTCGTTTGACCTTCAGGACAGGACGGCAAGACTGGCAGCATGTCTGGTAAATGAATGGCTGATGATTTAAGATAAAGCTATATTCTTCCGATAGAGAAAATCATTATTTTATTGACCCTTAAGGAATGGAATTTGCTGATTTCACCGTGCTTTTAAAATAAAAGCGCTTATAAATTCATTAGCTGAATTTAAAACAGAAATTATATTATGGAACAATTAATTGAAAGCAAGCTTATTAAAGCAGATAAAGCGTTTTCAGTATGGAGAAAAGTGCCGTTTGAGGAAAGGCAGAAGTTAATTGCAAAAGCAGCAGAAATTTTAAAAAATAATTCAGAGAAATTTGGAAGGATCATTACTACAGAAATGAATAAACCGATTTCGGAATCAATTGCTGAGGTAGAAAAATGTGCTTTGATGATGCACTATTATGCCGATGCAGAAAATATTTTAAAACCTGAAAAAATTGAATCCGAATTTGCTTACTCTGAAGTACATTATGCTTCGAAAGGGGTAATTCTTGGCGTTATGCCATGGAACTTTCCTTTCTGGCAGGTATTGAGATTCGCTGTTCCGGCAATGTTGGCCGGAAATACGGTGGTTTTAAAACATGCTTCAATTTGTTTCGGAAGCGGAAACGCTATCGAAGAAGTTCTTTTGGAAGCAGGTTTTCCTGAGGGTATTTTTCAGAACCTTGAAGTAGGTCACAAAGTCGTAAAAGAAATCCTTGAGCATGAAGCTGTAAAAGGAGTGAGCCTGACAGGAAGTGGGAAAGCTGGAGGAGAAGTAGCCTCAATAGCCGGATTAAATATCAAAAAATCTTTACTTGAATTGGGCGGAAGTGATGCATTTATCATTTTTGATGATGCGGATCTTGAAGCAGCAGCAAAGGCAGGAGTAAAATCCAGGCTTCAAAACTGCGGTCAAACCTGTACGGCAGCAAAAAGATTTATCATTGATGAAAAAATTGAAGATCAGTTCTTACCCATCTTCATTGAAGAATATAAAAAATATGAGATCGGGGACCCTCTCAATAAAGAAACGAAGCTGGCCGGAATGGCAAGACCTGATCTTGCTGATGAGTTGGAAGCCCAGTTCAACAGGGCATTGGAAAATGGTGCTGAAATCATTATCCCTTTAGAAAGAATTTCAGAAAATGAATTTAAACCGGGACTGATCAGAGTTCAGGAAGGAAATCCAATCCTGAAAGAAGAACTTTTCGGACCCCTTGGAATGATCATGATTGCCAAAAATGATGAGGAAGCGCTTCAGATCGCTAACGATATTCCTTTCGGGCTTTCAAACTCTGTATGGACAAAAAATAAAGACCGTCAGCTATTCTTTATCGATAATCTTGAATCCGGAACAGTGAATATCAACAGAATGACCAGTTCTGATCCCCGTTTCCCATTTGGAGGGTCAAAGGCTTCAGGATATGGAACAGAGCTCTCTTTACTGGCTTTAAAAGAGTTTGTAACTGCCAAGACAATTGTCGGAAATTAAAGTGTTTGAATGTCATTCCGAGGAATCTCAGAGATCCTGCACTTCACTCCGTTTCGTTCAGAATGACAACCTACCATTTATAAGTTAACAATATAAATAAAAAACTCCCGAAAATTAATTTCCGGGAGTTTTTATATGCTTTGACAAAAAGTAATTTCGCTTATTGCTTATTGCTTATTGCTTATTGCTTATACCGTAGTCAGTCTCAATGTATTCGTTTTTCCGCCTTCATAGGATGGGGTCGCATTGATGTTGATTACGAAATCTCCTGTTTCGATATAGCCGTAGTTATGCGTAAGCATATTGACCTGTATGATTGTCTCATCAGTAGATTTTTTCATATCGTAATAGTAAGCGTGAACACCCCAAAGAAGGTTCAGCATAGTAATAACTCTTCTGTTACCACTGTATACAATGATATGGGAATTTGGCCTGTGTGCTGCAAGCTGGAAAGCTGTGTATCCTGAATGTGTTAAGGTAACGATTGCAGAAACGTTGGTTGTTTTGGCAATTCTTACTGCTGCAAGACAAACCCTGTTTGTAATGAATCTTTCATCGATACAATTGTAATCTTTTTCGATCGGCTCATTTTTGTGTTGATAGAAATGAGTCGTTTCGATATTCTTTACAATTTTAGCCATGTTTTCCACAACCTGTACCGGATATCTTCCTACAGACGTTTCTCCGGAAAGCATAACCGCATCTGCACCATCCAATACAGAGTTAGCTACGTCATTTACTTCCGCTCTTGTTGGCGTTAAGCTGTTGATCATTGTTTCCATCATCTGAGTGGCAATGATTACAGGCTTGGAATAGAATCTTGCTTTTTCTACCAGGTTTTTCTGGATTGCAGGAACTTCCTCCATCGGAACTTCTACACCAAGGTCACCACGGGCAACCATTAGTCCGTCACATTCCAATAGAATTTCGTCAATATTTTTTACCCCTTCAGGTTTTTCAATCTTTGCAATAATCGGAGTTTTGAATTTACCGTTCGGGTGGCCGGCGATCAATTCTTTCAGATCGATGATATCCTGAGCATGACGTACAAAAGAAAGTGCGATCCAGTCCACTTCCATATCAAGCATGAAGTTGGCATCCTGAATATCCTTCTCTGTCAATGCAGGAAGAGAAACTTGAGTGTTAGGTAGGTTCACCCCCTTTTTAGAACTTAGAGGTCCCCCTTGTATCGTTTTAGCTTTTACAGTATCTACTTCATTGGTTTCAGTAACCTCCAATACCAGCTTACCGTCATCGATAAGGATTCTTTCCCCTACTTTTACATCCTGAGGAAACTGCTGATAGGTCATGTATACCTTGGTAGAGTCTCCTTCCATCTTTTCATTGGTGAAAGTAAGAATATCTCCAGGGTTCAGATATGAACCTTCTTTTACAACACCTACTCTTAGTTTAGGCCCCTGAAGATCTCCCAGAATACCCACTGAATACCCATACTCGCTATTCAGCTCTCTAATTATTTCAATATTTTTTCGAACTAAGTCGTAATCTGCATGTGAAAAATTTATTCTGAAAATATCAACACCCGCCTTCATCAGATCTAACATTACCTCCTTCGACGACGAAGCAGGCCCTAGTGTTGCGATAATTTTTGTCTTCTTTAAATACTTATTCATAATACTGGATAATTTGATAAAGTTCCTCATCAGAACTCAGTGTATAATCTTGAATTGGAAACACAAGATTTTCAGGGAGCAAAATTACGGAAAAATCAGGAAACTGTTCCGAACTATGCAGAATATATTCTACATCTACCTGATTATTTAATAAAAATTTAATGTTTTCTTCTTCTGTAAAGAGTTCCGTCTGAACTTTTTTTTGCTTACTTTCAGAAGATTTGTTGGAAATAAAGGTAAAACAGGTTTTGGAGTACTTGTGGTAGGCTTCAAATCTGGGAAAAAAATAATCATAATATCCTCCATGAAAAACAAGATCTTTCTTTCTCGAGAATGTCAGGTTGTTGGCCTGATTGATTTTATAAAAAAACTCATGAGCGGGTATATCTTTTGCTAATCTTACCAATCCTATGGCAATATCTTCAAATTCTATATCATCAAAATCATAAAGTTTTTGAATTTCCAAGTATATTTTCTTTTTTATTTAAAATATAAAACGCCCTTTGTGCTGCCTTTTCCTCTGCCTTTTTCTTGGAGGTCTCCGTTGCATTGGCAATCTTTTCGTCTCCCAGCCATACATGGCATCTGAATACGACTGATTTGTTGACTTGGATCTCCTCGCAGGTTTCGTACTTTATATTCACCTTCTTTTTCTGGCTCCATTCAAGCAGAAGACCTTTATAACTGACGATCTTATTTTCAAGTTTGTTGATTTCGGAAGGCGTCAGCAATTTATCCAGAATGATCTTTTTACAGGCATCATAATGGAAGTCTAAATAAACGGCACCAATTAAGGCTTCGAATAAATTTCCGGAGATATTTTCCCCAAGGGCTGACGAACTGTTTTGCTTTTGCAAAAGGCTGGTAAGCTTGAGATCTTCTCCTAATTTATTAAGGTTTTTCCTATTAACAATCTTAGATTTCATCTGAGTCAGATATCCCTCATTAGCCTGAGGATATGTCTGAAACAAATGACAAGAAATAATTGTACCCAAAACAGAATCTCCCAAAAATTCAAGCCTTTCGTAATTGCTGTCTTGATTTTTAGAAGAATTTTTTAAAGAAAAAGCTTCACGGTAAAGAGCAAGATTCTGAACCTCGGTACCTAATACTTTTCTAAGCTCGGTACTGAGAAAATAATCTCTCTCCGTTAGTTGTCTTTTTCTTTTTTTGAGAAGGAATTTAGAAAAGTATTTCTGTAACTCCATTCATTGAATTTAGATTTTCTTAAATAGAACGCAAGCGTTGTGCCCGCCAAATCCAAAAGTATTGCTCATGGCTACTTTTACATCTTTCTTCACAGCGGTATTAAACGTAAAGTTTAGTCTGCTGTCAATATTTTCATCATCAGTAAAATGGTTGATGGTAGGAGGAACAGTACCATGAATAATAGTTCCTAACGCAGCGATAGCTTCAATAACTCCTGCCGCACCCAAAAGGTGACCGGTCATTGATTTTGTAGAATTAATCTGAATATCGTAAGCGTGTTCGCCCAATAACTTTGAAATTGCGTTGGATTCTGCGATGTCTCCTAATGGAGTAGAAGTACCATGCATATTGATATGATCTACTTCATCAGCAGTTAAACCTGCATCTTCCAGGCAGCTTTTCATTACCAGATAAGCACCAAGACCTTCAGGATGAGGAGCTGTCATGTGATGTGCATCCGCACTCAGACCTCCCCCTAATAATTCTGCATAAATTGTTGCACCACGTTTTACGGCGTGCTCATATTCCTCAAGAATGATACATCCTGCCCCTTCACCTAATACAAATCCGTCTCTGTCTTTGTCAAAAGGTCTTGAAGCTGTTTTTGGATCGTCATTTCTTGTAGAAAGTGCCATCATTGCATTGAATCCACCCACACCACTTGCTGTAACAGCGGCTTCAGAGCCTCCGCATACAATCACATCTGCTTTCCCAAGCTGGATCAGCATTTTGGAATCAATAATAGCATTTGCTGAAGAAGCACATGCAGATACAGTCGTATAATTGGGTCCATGGAAACCGTACTCAATAGAGATGTGTCCCGGAGTGATATCCGCAATCATTTTCGGGATAAAGAATGGGTTGAATCTCGGAATTTCCGTATTGGCCCATCCTAACACTTCCGTTTCAAAAGTCTCTAAACCTCCGATTCCGGAACCCCAGATTACTCCGACTCTGTTTTTATCCACATTGTCTTCCATAATTCTGGAATGTGCTACTGCTTCTTTAGCGGCAACAAGTCCCAATTGGGTATTTCGGTCCATTTTTTTAGCCTCTTTCTTATCGAAATGCTGTAAAGGATCGAAGTTTTTTACCTCACATGCGAACTTGGTTTTAAAGTTTGTGGCATCAAAAAGAGTAATCGGAGCGGCACCGCTCTCACCTTTCACAAGATTTTCCCAGTATTCTTTTGCATTATTTCCTATTGGTGTTATTGCTCCAAATCCGGTTACAACTACTCTTTTTAATTCCATAAACTTTGTTTAATTTCTTTTTTGTTGAAGAATATTATTTATTTACTACTTCTTCGATGTAAGCGATAGCGTGTCCTACAGTAGTAATTTTTTCAGCTTGGTCATCAGGGATCTGAATGTTAAATTCTTTTTCAAATTCCATGATTAACTCAACTGTATCTAGTGAATCAGCTCCTAAATCGTTAGTGAAGCTAGCTTCAGGAGTTACTTCTGTTTCTTCAACGTCAAGCTTATCAGCGATGATAGCTTTTACTCTTGATGCAATGTCTGACATAGTAAATTATTTTTTTAATTGTTAGATGCTGCAAATATATAAAATTCTTTACGATAAAACATTTTTTTAGTCTTTTTTGTGGACTAGAAGCTTTCATTTTAGATCAGGATGGTTTAGTCTTTTAGTTTTCAGTTGTTTATATTTGATTGGATTATAGATGATTAATTTTGAATTTCAGGTAAATCAAATTATTTTCCGGGCAAAATGTTTAAAAAACCATAAGTTTCGTCTCTCCCGGAACAAAATTGAATGAGAAGTCTTTACTTTTTTACTTATATTTGTGTGTTATGAAATTGACACGTTAGCTTTTTTATATTAACAAATCCTATTTTCTAAAGGATAGCTTACAACTGTTCTCTTGCTATTATTGTTATATTTAAATGCTAAAAAATGAAAAATTTCTTTGAAAGTCCTTTTAAAGGCAAAATCATAAAAGACCATATTCAGAATCCTAATATTATTGCCGGCAAATATTCTTACTATTCAGGATATTATCACGGTCATTCATTTGACGACTGTGCCCGGTATCTTCTTCCGGACAGAAATGATGTTGATAAGCTGATCATAGGTTCTTATTGTTCTATAGGTACAGGTGCCAGTTTCATAATGTGTGGAAACCAGGGACACAGACATGACTGGATTTCAAGCTTCCCATTCTTTTACATGTCAGAAGTAGAGTTTTTCCAAAATAGTAAAGATGCCTTTGAACTGGCAGGAGATACTGTGATTGGAAATGATGTCTGGATAGGAACGGAGGCGATGGTCATGCCGGGAATTACAATCGGAGATGGGGCAGTAATTGGAAGCCGGGCTTTAATTACCAAAGATGTTGAGCCTTATACTATAATGGGTGGAAATCCTGCAAAGTCAATCAAAAAAAGATTCAGTGAACATCATATAGACTTGCTGCTCGAAATGAAATGGTGGGAGTGGGATGAAAGAATTCTGAAAGATGCTATGCCGATATTATGTTCTGCTGATATTGATGCATTGTACGATTTCTATAAAAATATGAAATAATGATTAAAGGCTCCTTTGGGGGCCTTTTTCATGTTGTTATGCTTGCTGTTCTTTACCCTTTTGAATGCTGCGGTTGTCTAGATTATAGAATCATTAAGGATGATCTTCAAGATTTCGAAGATATTTTTCCCTGGCATTTTCATAGCCGGAGTAGAAGATGCCGTAATGATCATATCCGTAATTGTCTGAAAAATGATACCCGTTTTCCGGGTCTAAAGGGCTTTCCAGTGAGCCTTTCACAATCTGATTATCGTTAATGACGATTTGAATCAAATCAAAAATAGGATATGAGCTTGAAACATCCATGAAACTCTCGATAAGGAAGTTGTCAATCCAAGTCTTCGAATGGTTTCTGTCAGCTTCTTGGTATCTTCTGAAATGGAATCCTTTTCTAGGTCAATCTCACTGATGTGGTCATAATGATGAAGATCTTCACATACTTTATCCATTGTTAAAAAAGGAAAAGGAATATCTGTATAATTACTGCCATTGTAGCTTTTGGTATAAAAATGAACCAAGTCTTCAGGGATCGGAATATTCCCACTTACAACGATGCGGCTGATGTATTTCATGATGTTTTTATGGATAAAAGTATTGAATGAAATGATATGAAACAAATCCAGGGTTGGGGTGTCTGTAAATGGTATAGCTGTAAATAAAAAAAAGACACCTGGAGGTGTCTCAAATGAATTTTTGTGGAGTTGGAGGGATTCGAACCCTCGTCCAAACAAGCAATACATAAGCTTTCTACATGCTTATTCTACCATTGGTTTTCGACTGAAAGCAGAGGATAGACACCCAACTTTCAGCTTATCTTCTGAGGTTTTCGAACTTTAGCCAAAGCTTCTAAAGTCTTATTTCCGCATTCCTATATCCCAGGATCAAACGCCGCAGAACAGAGCATTTGTGGAATATCTTGCTTCCCTACTGAAATCTTCGGGAAAACGCTTGATCTACTATACTTCGATATTAAGCTGCAAGAGCGAACTCTTCGTTGCCAGTTAAAATTTTGTAGCAAGGGATTATAGAGATCGCGCTACGGTTCTCTGCATGCTTACTTACCCATTGATCTTGCTGTCGAAACCAGTCAACCCCATGAATAAAGTGAATGCAAAGATAGTGCTTTTTGTTTACATTTCATTAATATTGATGGTTTTAATAGAAATATGAAATAAAATAAACGATTTAAAGCTATTAAGAATTGAATATTCGGCCATTGTGGATAAAAAACTTATTGTCTGTCAACCACCTTTAATACAAGGTTTATCAAAATATTTGAGCAGTAATAATGATTGTTTATAATAATATATTTTGCATTCTCATAAAAAATGTCTAGTTTTGCAATCCAAAATGAGATGTAAAATATGTTAATAATTCCAGTTAAAGATGGTGAATCCATCGACAGAGCTTTAAAAAAATACAAGAGAAAATTTGATAAAACAGGTACAGTTCGTCAATTAAGAGCTAGACAACAGTTTATCAAGCCTTCTGTAACGTTAAGACAAGCTAGACTAAAAGCGGCTTACAAACAAAGAGCACTTAGCAAGGAAGAGCAGGCTTAAGATTTTTTCTTAACCATATATTAATTCACTTCTTAAATTCTTATATTTGAGGAGTGAATTTTTATTTTTATATCCCATGATGCTGGAAAAGTTTTTAGAATATCTGCAGTTCGAAAAAAGATATTCACCTCATACGATTACAAGCTACAAAAAAGACCTTGACGACTTTTCCTATTTCTACCTCAGGACAGAATCCTCTGAAAACATAGCTAAAGCTGACAAAAAGATTATCAGAAACTTTATTGTTGAACTCAGTGAAAATAATATTTCCAAAAGAAGTATCAACAGAAAGTTGTCTTCCCTTCGCAGTTTTTACCTTTATCTTTTAAAAATAGGCGAAATTACGGTTTCTCCAATGGAAGGTATTTCTTCTCTGAAATTTTATGCAGAGAAGCAAATTCCTATGTCTAAAGAGGAAATGGAGGATCTTAATGAAAAAATCTTCGAACAGGAGCATGATATCCTGGAAAAATGTATCATGGAAGTACTTTATCAGACCGGAATGCGTAAAGCGGAGCTTTGTGGCCTGATATTTGAGAATGTTAATACAGACGGAAATGAATTGAAGGTAATAGGGAAGGGGAATAAAGAGAGGGTAATCCCGATTTCTGAAGACCTCACCAAACTTCTTACATCCTATTTGGATATAAGGAAACCACAGACCGGATATGAATCCTGTTTTTTTGTGAATAAGAAGGGGAAAAAACTTAACGAAAAATTTGTTTATGTGGTAGTTAATAAGTACCTTAGTCTTATAACAACGAAAGAAAAAAAAAGTCCTCATATCTTGCGGCATAGCTTTGCTACCCACGTTTTGGATAATGGGGCGGAGATCTCCAAAGTGAAAAAAATATTAGGGCATTCCAGTCTTGCCAGTACTCAAGTCTATACGAATGCTAATATTGAACAATTGAAAAAAGTGTTTAATCAGGCTCATCCTCGAGCATCAAAAAAAGAAGAATTATGAAGATCACAGTACAATCAATTGGTTTAACTCCACACGAACCACTAGAATCACACATCGACAAAAAAGTAAGCAAATTGGATACCTTCTATGACAAGATTCAGGAGTGTAAGGTATTTTTGAAAGTAGAAAATAATGCTGATAAAGCAAATAAAACAGCCGAGATTATTTTGGCGGTTCCGGGAGACGATATCGTAGTAAAGAAGACATCTACAAGTTTTGAAGAAAGTTTGGACCTTTGTGTTGATACTGCTAAAAAGCTATTAATCAAGAAAAAAGAAATGGCATAGAAAAAAAAGTTAAAAAAAGTTTATAAAATATTTGAGAATTCAAAAAATCCGTTCTATATTTGCACTCGCAAAAAAGGAACAGCGATCTTTTGAATTCTTTTTTATATTTGCCTCCATAGCTCAGTTGGCCAGAGCACGTGATTTGTAATCTCGGGGTCGTGGGTTCGAATCCCTCTGGAGGCTCATAAAATATAAAATATTGGGGAGATTCCAGAGTGGCTAAATGGGACTGACTGTAACTCAGTTGCTTCGGCTTCGTAGGTTCGAATCCTGCTCTCCCCACATTTTATATTAGAAAAAAAAGTTGCAGAATTAAATAAGTTTTCTTAGTTTTGCACAGCGTTACCAATAGTTTTGGAAACAAAATTGCGGAAGTAGCTCAGTTGGTAGAGCGTCAGCCTTCCAAGCTGAATGTCGCGGGTTCGACCCCCGTCTTCCGCTCAAAATTATCACTGTAAAAAGTGATTTTTTTTAACACTGAAATGTGTAGAGTAGAGTTTCTCGATCAGTTTCAGTCCATTATTAAAATGCCTCCATAGCTCAGTTGGCCAGAGCACGTGATTTGTAATCTCGGGGTCGTGGGTTCGAATCCCTCTGGAGGCTCCATTTTAATATAAAATATCTGGGGAGATTCCAGAGTGGCTAAATGGGACTGACTGTAACTCAGTTGCTTCGGCTTCGTAGGTTCGAATCCTGCTCTCCCCACATTTTATATTAGAAAAAAAAGTTGCAGAATTAAATAAGTTTTCTTAGTTTTGCACAGCGTTACCAATAGTTTTGGAAACAAAATTGCGGAAGTAGCTCAGTTGGTAGAGCGTCAGCCTTCCAAGCTGAATGTCGCGGGTTCGACCCCCGTCTTCCGCTCAATAAAAATCACGCTCGTTAGTGTGATTTTTTTAGTTGATGCCGACTTAGCTCAGCGGTAGAGTGCTTCCTTGGTAAGGAAGAGGTCACGGGTTCAAGTCCCGTAGTTGGCTCTCGATTTTCCCGGATTGATTCCGGGATTTTTTTTGCTCTAAACTTTATAATAAATAATTCAGAAGAGCGGGGATATCATCTGGTTTTTATTCATATTCTATTTACTTCATCTTTAGAATCACAATCCTAAAAATTTTCTTTAAATTCGTGTAAAATAATTTTTGATGAATATTCTTTTATTAGAAGACGATCTCATTCTTTCTGCAGAGCTTTGCCGGTTTTTAGAATCCAACAATTTTACCTGTGATAAAATATATGACGGGGAAACTTTTCTGCGTCAGATTAAAAATAATACCTACGAGCTGTATCTGCTGGACATCAATGTTCCTAAGATCAACGGACTGGATGTTTGCCAGACAATTCGTTCTTTTGATAAAAATACCCCAATCATCATTATTTCCGCTTATGGCGATATCTCAGATAAAAAGGATGCTTTTACAAGACTTGCCGATGATTATCTTGTAAAGCCTTTTCAGTTTGAGGAACTGCTTTTAAGGATCAACTCCCTGCTGAGACGTAAGGCTCCTTCGGAAACTTCCGATCAGGATATTCTCAGGATTGATGACCTTATCATTAACAAGACAGAACAAAAAGTATATCGCAGCGGTAATGAAATAACTCTTACTTTAAAAGAATTTCAATTGTTGGTATATCTTGCAGAAGCGCAGGGAAGGACGGTTTCCAAACAGCAGATTACAGAACATGTATGGGAACATAACTTTAATACCAATACCAATACCGTAGAAGTTTATATCAATTTTTTAAGAAAAAAGATTGATAAAGATTTTAAAATTAAACTCATTCATACCCGTTCCGGTTTCGGATATTACCTAAGTCCATTATAAATGTCTTTAAAAAGAAAGATAGCTTTAACGATCAGTATCGCCTTTTCATTGCTTTTTGGAATGGTGATGGCTGTCATTTATTTATCTTTTAATGATTTTAGAAGAGACGAATTCAAAGAGAGATTCAGACAGAGACTTGAATTTACCTCCCATTTTATATCCAAGTCCAAAGATTTTGAAGAAGAAGCTCCGGTTTTTTTCAATGAAAACTCGGATAATATCTTACTGAATGAGAAAATTTTGATTTTTAATGAGCAGAAAGAGCTTATCTACAGCACAATTAAGGACAGGAATGTAACCTGGGATAATGCTATGCTGAAAGAACTGGATAAAAAGAAAATTATTTATACAGAGAAAACGGTTCCGGAAATTTATGCAGCGCTCAGAAACATCAAAGGAGAAAATTACTATATTCTCACCAGTGCTTTCGATACCAACGGGAAATCAAAATTGGGGTACCTTAAATACCTTCTGATCACGGCCTATGCAATGAGTACACTGCTGATAGGTTTTTTCAGCTATTATTTTGTGGAAAAATTTCTTCGCCCTCTGGAAGATCTGAATAAAGAAATTTCTGAAGTTACCGCCCATAAACTGACTACACAGATTCCGGTTCAGCAGTCTAATGACGAGATTAATGTTCTTGCCCGGTCTTTTAATACAATGATTGCAAGACTGGATGATGTATTTCAGTCACAGAAAGATTTTACCGCAAGTGCTTCCCATGAGATTAGAACACCTATTACAAGAATGGCTTTTCAGCTGGAAAATCTGATTAAATTCGAAAAACATTCTCCGGAAACATTGTCTTCCCTGCAACAGATTCAGCGGGATGTATATCAATTGTCTGACCTTACCCACTCATTGCTGCTGCTTACCAAATTTGATAAAGAAAATATTCAGAGTATTTATGAAGAAGTAAGGATAGACGAGGTTATCTTTGAAGCTTTTGAAGGAGTGGAAAAAAGTTATCCGGAGCTTAAACTTGATTTTCTGATTACTGAAGATACCTCTGAAAATGCCTTTTTAACGATAAAAGGTATTCAATCATTGTTAGTCATAGTTTTTATTAATCTTTTTAAAAATGCTGCAGTATACTCTGATACCGCTGAAGTAAAGGTATTAATTACAGAAACGAATGATAGTCTGAGTGTGGAAGTCATCTCACATGGAAATACCATTTCTGAAGAAGAACAGAGCAAGCTTTTTGAAGCCTTTACCAGAGGAAATAATGCCCAGAATATAGCAGGTTCGGGACTAGGGCTGAGAATTGTGAAAAGAATTCTTGAATATCATGACGCTCAGATCATCTATTCTTCTCCCTCTGAATTTATGAATACATTTACACTCATTTTTAAAAAATAAATTTTCTGTCTTGATCCATTTCTAAAAGAAGACTCCTTTTTTTGTTAAACCTGTGATTAAATTTTAGACTGAGATTCAAAAGGCAGATAAAATTTAATTTTCTGTTATATCATCCTGAACGCTCTGTTTAAGGATATTTTTAATATTATTTTAAGGCCCATTTAAGTTTCTTTTAATCGCATCAGAGCAATTTTGTAATCTAAAATCAAAATAATGAACAGAATTGCAGTGCTGTGTCTTGCCGTTTCCTCATTCGTGGCAGCACAACAGCAAATGTCTCTTGTGGAATGTGAAGAAGCATTTCAGAAGAACAATCTCCAGCTGCTCGCCGAACAATACAACATCAATATGGCTGATGCAGATATCCTGCAGGCTAAAATTTGGGAATTGCCACAGCTGAGCGGTCAATTCAATGCTTACAACCCTCAGGGCAAAAAGTTTTTTGATGTAGGGCACTCAAAAGGAGCGGGAATTACCCAGCTGATTTATATGGGAGGCAAAAAGAAAAATGAAATTGCCTTTGCCAAATCGAATAAAGAACTCGCACAGCTTCAGTTTTCTCAGTTACTGGTTGATCTCAGAGCCCAGCTTCGCACTGCTTATTACAATCTTTATTACGAAAAACTCAAATTGGAAAACACCAATAAGCAGCTGGGGTATATGAATGACCTTTTGAGCGCCTACAGGATACAGTCGGCAAAGGGAAATGTTTCTCTTAAAGATGCCGTAAGACTTCAGAGCCTTGTGATCCAGCTGAACCATGATAAGCTTGAAATCAATAAAAACATTCTTGAATTTGAGCAGAATTTAAAAATTTTGACTGGTATTTCTGAAGATATAGATCCTCAGATAACCGAATCGGAAGCCAAAGAAGCACTCGCAGCACAGCCTTTCGGAGACGAAGAAGAACTGAAAAGCAAAGCCCTGGAAAATAACGCAGATTACCGGTACAATTTAAAGCTGATAGATAATAGTAAGCTATATGCCCAATGGCAGAAATCACTGAATGTCCCGGATCTGAATGTAGGGGCAGGGTGGGATCAGGCTGGAGGTACTTTTAATAATGAAGCCAATCTTACCCTGGGAATTCCTTTGCCTTTATGGAGGGTAAATCAGGGAAATGTGGAAAAAGCCAACTATGCCATTCAGCAAAATCAAAAAAATGCAGACTTTCAGAAACTAACCCTTGAAACAAAAGTGCAGTCTGCCTACAAAACCTGGAAAGCCCAGTATGACCAGCTGCTGGATATTAAAACTACAGATTTGCAGAATATGGAATTGGTATATAATGGAATGCTGACCAATTTCAGAAAAGGGAATGTCAACCTTATTGAATTTACAGACTTTATGGACAGCTACCGGGAAACCGCACTGCAGATCTATGATATGAAGAATGAGATCATGCAGTCTGCAGAACAGCTTAATCAACTAGTACAAACGAAAATCTTCTATTAAAACAATGAAAACTTATATTATCCCCGTATTGATGGTCTTATCATTATTGGCCTGTTCAAAAAAAGAAGAAGAAAAAAACAATCAGGCTAAAAAAGGCTTTGAACTCAGCAATACGATGCTCAGTTCAATTTCATTAGCAAAAGCTGAACAAAGGAATATAGAAGATGAATACAGCTTTTACGGAAAAATTTCTGCTGATAAAAACAGTTATATAGATGTTTACCCGCTCGTAGGAGGAAATGTATTGAGTGTAAATGTAGAGTTGGGAGACTATGTAAAAAAGGGGAAGGTTCTTGCCACAATCAGAAGTACAGAGCTTGCGGAAATTCAGAAAGATGTGAGTGATGCAAAGACAGATCTTGTGGTTGCCAAAAATAACCTTAGAGTTGCCAAAGAATTATACGAAGGAAAGCTTAATACCGAAAGAGATGTTCTGGAAGCCAAAAGCCAGCTGCAGAAAGCGGAAGATCAGCTACAGCGGGCTACAGCTGTAAGCACAGTGTATAACGTAAAGTCAGGAAATATCTACAATGTACTAGCCCCGATTGACGGATATATTGTTCAGAAGAGCATCAATAAAGATATGCAGCTGAGAAGTGATAGAAGTGATAATATTTTTGATGTAGCCAATACAACCAATGTATGGGCGATTATGAACGTGAACGAGTCTGATATTGACAAGATCAGCCTTGGAATGAAAGCCCAGGTTTCAACACTTTCCTATCCTGATAAAGTTTTTGATGGGAAAATTGATAAAATATTTAAAATCATCGATCCGCAGACTAATGCCATGCAGGCGAGAGTTGTTCTGGATAATGCCAACGGTCTTCTGATCCCGGAAAGCAAAGCAACCATCAAAGTTTCCAGTCTGGAAAATAAAACGATGCTGACCATCCCGTCCAAAGCCGTAATCTTTGATGACAATAAAAGTTTTGTGGTGGTCTTTAAATCCAGAACAGATGTGAAGGTTAAAGAGATTAAGGTTTTGAAGCAGGTAGGTGACATTACTTATATCGCAGATGGCCTAAAAGAAGGAGAAGAAGTGATTACCAACAATCAGCTATTGATTTATCGTTCACTGAATAGTTAATCTGTTCAGCTATTTATAAAAAATCTTTCAACGGCTTTTTTAGGTCATCAATCTATCATCATGAATAAATTTATAAAAAATATAATCGCTTTTTCATTAAAAAATAAAGCCTTTACCTTTATATGGGTGGCTATTTTAGCGATTGCCGGCTTCATAAGCTTCAAAAATATGCCGATTGAAGCTTTCCCGGATGTTACCAATACTCAAATCGTAATTATTACCCAATGGAATGGGCGGAGTGCAGAAGAAGTAGAACGCTTTGTGACAACCCCCATCGAATTGGCCATGAGCCCGGTTCAGAAGAAAACCAGTGTGAGAAGTACAACCATGTTTGGCCTTTCCATTGTTAAAATTCTGTTTGACGACGGGGTGGATGATACTTTTGCCAGAAATCAGGTCAATAACCAATTAAGAACCATTAGCCTTCCTGATGAGGTAGACCCTGAAGTACAGCCACCCTACGGGCCAACCGGCGAGATTTTCAGATATACGCTGGAAAGCAAGACAAAAGATTCCCGCAAGTTGCTTACCCTGCAAAACTGGGTGATTGACCGTGCTTTAAGAGGAGTTCCCGGAGTTGCAGATATCAATGTTTTCGGCGGGCAGGATAAAGTTTTCGAGTTGAGTATCGATCCGAGAGCTTTGGATAAATATAATCTGACTCCGCTTCAGGTATACGATGCCGTTACGAAAAGCAACCTGAATGTAGGTGGCGATGTGATCGAAAAAAACGGCCAGGCTTATGTGGTAAGAGGTATTGGATTGGTGAAATCCGTGGCGGATATCGGAAATATCACCATTCAGAATGACAGTGGAAACCCTGTTCTGGTAAAAAATGTAGCAGAAGTGCATGAAAGCTCTATGCCGAGAGTAGGGCAGGCAGCGCTGAACAATCATGATGATACTGTAGAAGGAATTGTTGTAATGAGAAAAGGAGAGAACCCAAGAGAAGTTCTTGTAGGTGTAAAAGCTAAAATCAAAGAATTAAACGAAAAAGTTCTTCCAAAAGACGTTAAAATGGTCACTTTCTATGATCGTGATAACCTGATGGACTTTACCACACACACCGTAATGCATAACCTTATTGAAGGGATTGTACTGGTAACCGTGATTGTTTTGATTTTTATGGCGGACTGGAGAACAACCTTAATTGTTTCTATCATCATTCCACTATCATTATTATTCGCATTTTTATGTTTAAAGCTGGCAGGGATGAGTGCCAACCTGCTTTCGTTAGGAGCAGTAGACTTCGGAATCATTATTGACGGAGCCGTCGTCATGGTGGAGGGTCTCTTCGTAATGCTCGATCACAAAGCCCATAAATATGGAACGGAAAAATTCAATAAACTGGCAAAAGGTGGCTGGATCAAACAGACCGGAACGGGTCTCGGAAAAGCAATTTTCTTTTCGAAGCTCATCATTATTACTTCCTTGATCCCGATTTTCTCGTTCCAGAAAGTGGAGGGGAAAATGTTTTCACCGCTGGCCTTTACATTAGGATTTGCATTAATGGGAGCTTTGATCTTTACATTGACCCTGGTTCCTGTTCTTTCCCATATTCTTTTAAATAAAAATGTGAGGGAAAAAAACAATCCGTTTGTTAACTTTTGGGATAGAATTGTTCTGAAAGGTTTCAATGTAACATTCAGAAATAAAAAAATGAGTATGATCGTGGCCATTTCATTTTTGGCAGTCACTTTATTCTCCGGCAAATTTCTGGGAACTGAATTCCTCCCGCAACTGAATGAAGGGTCTCTTTGGATCACTGCAGAAATGCCAATGAGTTCTTCACTAAAAGAATCATTGAAAACAGCCAATCTTTTAAAGAAAGACATTATGAGCTTCTCTGAGGTGACCGATGTTCTGGCCCAGACGGGGAGAAGTAATGACGGAACAGACCCGAACGGTTTCGGATTTGTACAGTTTGCCGTCAACCTTAAGCCCAGGGAAGAATGGAAACGCAAGATCACCTATGATGAACTGATTAATGAGATTGATCAGAAATTACGGAGCTATCAGGGGATTACCTTCAACTATTCCCAGCCGATCTCCGATAATGTGGCGGAAGCGGTAGCCGGCTTTAAGGCAGAAAACGGAATCAAGATTTATGGGGATAATCTGGAAACCCTTGATAAGCTTGCCCATGAGATTCTGACAAAAATTAAAGATGTAGACGGGGTAAAAGATCCCGGGATCATTAAAAATATTGGTCAGCCGGAAGTGAGTGTGGTATTGGATAGGGATAAAATGGCTGCTTACGGAGTGATGCCGGCAGATGCTCAGGCGGTACTGGAAATGGCGTTTGGCGGAAAGACGGCTTCTGAAATGTTTGACGGCGAAAGAAAATTCCCGATCCGTCTCCGTTATTCCCAGGAATACAGGAACAATGAAAATGATATTGCTTCCCTTATGGTTCCTACACAGGACGGGGCGAAGATCCCTTTGAAAGAAATCAGTACTATTGTAAAAGACAACGGTGCAGCATTTATTTACAGGGATAATATCAAAAGATACATCGGCGTGAAATTTTCAATCCGTGACAGGGATTTGGGGAGTACTATCGCAGATGCACAGAAAAAAGTGGCTACCGTTGAACTTCCGGACGGATATTCTGTAGGATGGACCGGCCAGTTTGAAAACCAGCAGCGTGCTTCACACAGGCTGGCGCAGGTAGTGCCGGTAAGTATCCTGATGATTTTCTTCCTTTTGTTTATCCTGTTCGGAAATATGAAGGATTCTCTTCTCGTATTGGCTAATGTACCTTTTGCACTGATCGGCGGAATCATTGCCCTGCACGTTACTGGAATGAATTTCGGGATCTCTGCCGGGGTGGGAATGATTGCTCTTTTGGGAATCTGTATTCAGAATGGAGTGATTCTTATTACAGAATTCCATCAGAACGTTAAAAACGGGATGGATTTAGATGCTGCGATCTTAAACGGAGTGAAATCCAGGACCAGACCTGTGATTATGACAGCACTGATGGCCTCTATCGGACTAATGCCGGCTGCATTATCTACAGGGATCGGTTCGGAATCCCAAAAACCACTGGCCATTGTCATCATTGGAGGACTGATTACGGCTACGGTGCTTACATTGCTTATTTTTCCAATCATTTTCTGGATCTTCAACAGGTCTAAAAAGCTTGTTCATGCCTGATTATTCTTTTATTTTATATATTAATTGAGCCTGGAATATTCTGTATTTCAGGCTTTTTCATAAAAGGAGCGATAAAAGGTTTTACAAAGATTTTTTCTATTCGGAAAAATGTGTAAATTTGCAGTCTCAATACGTTGAAATATAAGGTTTGTCCTTCATTGGAAGATAATATTGAAAGTTTTTTTAATAAAAAGTTTTTGGTATTTAAAAATTCATTATATTTGCACACCGAAAATTTGAAAAACAATAAATAAATAATTTTAAATCATGGCAAAGGAAACGTTTAATCGTAACAAACCACACTTGAACATTGGTACTATTGGTCACGTTGACCATGGTAAAACTACACTTACTGCAGCTATCAGTAGTGTATTAGCGAACAAGGGTCTTGCTGAGAAAAAAGATTTCTCTTCTATTGACTCTGCTCCAGAAGAAAAAGAAAGAGGTATCACTATTAATACAGCTCACATCGAGTACGAAACTGAAAACAGACACTATGCACACGTTGACTGTCCAGGTCACGCCGACTATGTTAAGAACATGGTAACTGGTGCTGCTCAGATGGATGGAGCGATCTTAGTATGTGCTGCAACTGATGGACCAATGCCTCAAACTAGAGAGCACATCCTACTTTGCCGTCAGGTAAACGTACCAAGAATCGTTGTTTTCATGAACAAAGTTGATATGGTGGATGATGCTGAGCTTTTAGAGCTTGTTGAACTTGAACTTAGAGATTTATTATCTACTTACGAATATGACGGAGATAACTCTCCAGTAATCCAAGGATCTGCTCTTGGTGCTCTTAACGGAGACGAGAAGTGGGTTAAGACTGTTGAAGAATTGATGGATGCAGTTGATACTTGGATCGAGCAGCCTGTTAGAGATCAGGATAAGCCATTCTTGATGCCAATCGAAGACGTATTCTCTATTACAGGTAGAGGTACTGTAGCAACTGGTAGAATCGAGGCTGGTGTTATCAACACAGGTGATCCTGTTGATATCGTAGGTATGGGTGATGAGAAATTAACTTCTACTATTACAGGGGTTGAGATGTTCAGAAAAATCCTAGACAGAGGTGAAGCTGGTGACAACGTAGGTCTATTGTTGAGAGGTATTGAAAAAACTGACATCAAGAGAGGTATGGTTATCGCTAAGAAAGATTCAGTTAAGCCACACAAAAAATTCAAAGCTGAGGTTTATATCCTTTCTAAAGAAGAAGGTGGACGTCACACTCCATTCCACAACAAGTACCGTCCTCAGTTCTACGTAAGAACTACTGACGTTACAGGTGAGATCTTCTTACCAGAAGGTGTAGAAATGGTAATGCCTGGTGATAACTTAACTATTACTGTAGAATTGTTACAACCAATCGCTCTTAACGAGGGTCTTAGATTCGCGATCAGAGAAGGAGGTAGAACAGTTGGTGCAGGTCAGGTTACTGAAATCATCGAGTAATTATTATTCTCTTAAAAATATAAAAAGCTTCCGTAAGGAATCTCTTTACGGAGCTTTTTTAAACTACGGGCATCGTCCAATGGTAGGATACCGGTCTCCAAAACCGTTGATCAGGGTTCGAATCCTTGTGCCCGTGCAAATATAAATTATGAGTTCATTTGTCGATTTTTTAAAAGGTTCTTATAACGAATTCAGACATAAAGTTGAATGGCCAAAGTGGGCTGACCTTCAGTCTTCTACAATTGTAGTGACTATTGCGACAGTGATTCTGGCATTATTTACCTTTGGAGTTGATGAATTGTTTTCAAAAGCAATCAGCAACATCATCGGAATGCTAATCAACTTGTTCAATTAATTAAAAGTATTTTCCCATAATGAGCGAATTGAAATGGTATGTGCTGAAAGCTATCAGCGGACAGGAAAATAAAGTGAAAAACTATATTGAGACAGAAATCAAACGTCTAGGGTTTGAGCAGTACGTTACTCAAGTGGTTATTCCTATGGAAAAGGTAATCCAAATTAGAAACGGTAAAAAAGTTCCTAAAGAGAGACCTTACTATCCTGGATACTTAATGATCGAAGCTGATCTGATGGGAGAAATTCCTCACGTTATCAAAAACATTCCTGGTGTTATTTCTTTCTTAAGTTTAACAAAAGGAGGGGATCCTGTTCCGATGAGAAAATCAGAAGTGAACAGAATGCTTGGAAGAATGGATGAACTTTCAGAATTTGCAAGCGATGTAGAAATTCCATATGTAGTAGGTGAAAACGTAAAAGTGATCGATGGTCCTTTCAACGGATTCAATGGTACAGTTGAGAAGATTCTAGAAGACAAAAAGAAAATTGAAGTTTCTGTATTGATCTTCGGTAGAAAAACTCCAATGGAGCTAAGCTACATGCAAGTAGAAAAAGTATAACAATTACTTATATAAAACTTAAAAGACTGCTGTTTTAGCGGTCTTTTTTTGTTTTGTACATTCGTTTGATATTAAGTTGATAGTGCCTTATAAACCTTCCTGCTGATAGGTTCGTGGTTGATTTCAGTCCTTTTCTAAGTTGTTCTTTTATCCTTATAGCTTAATATCGAATCCGCAGAGTTATTGAATAGGCCAGTATATCTCTTAACCATCCCTAAAATTTTAATTTATCTGTGTTTGAATTAGAAAATATAATAATATACTAAACCTGATTTGTAATTTTATTTTCAGGTGTTAGAATTTTCATAATTTTTCATCATTATTTTTATTAAAAATTTAAATTCCGAATGATTGTCTGTTCCTTCTGTATGGGAGTTAACTGTAATTTATTTATCTCTTGTAGGGGATAAACGCCGGTTTAGGCTCTACTGATGAGGGTTTTACCTTTATAATTTCCTATGGATGGCATGCTTCTTGTAACTTGTTGTTCAGTTAATCCATAAAAATTTATTTTGCTTACTCAATACACAGTTTATTATGTGTAAAGGATTTCTTGTTTTGTATTACAATAAATACTGAAACATGAAAAAGTGAAATAATAAAAATAAACACATATCCAATGACAAAAATTATTTCGACAATCCTTTTGTTGGGTTTGTTCTCTATGGTCAATGCTCAGGTTGGTATCAACACCAAAACACCTGAAAAAGATCTCACTGTTAACGGTACGATGAAAACATCCGGTATGGTTTTCAAAAAACCTATAGAAAAGCTGGGAGCTAATGAAAATTATACTTTTATTATTAAGTCTCCGGCTCCGGAAAATAAAATTACGGCTTATAATGATGCTTTCGTACCTAACTCACCGGCACCGATCAATCTGATCCAGTATAAAATTACCTGTGATCCTACAGATAAGGATTGGGTGAATGAATTTGACACTAAAATTAATTCCAGCAAATTTTTAGTTGTAATTTCTTCATTCGGGTTTACCCAGCCAGTTAAAACCGGTTCTGCAGATTGGTTAACACCGGTTCCTCAGATTTTTGCCTATTCTACAGGTACAACATGGAAGCTTAAAGCTGATTATCAAGGGTTTGCTCCGGATGCCTCTTTACCAACAGGGGTATGGACGCTTAATCTAATGGTTTTTGACCGTGCCTATGCAAAAGAGTTTAATCCCACACAGGCTATGGGTACTTCAACCACAGGAGCGGCAGCTGCACCTTTAATTCAATAAAAATAAAAACATAACATAATGAAAAAAATTATCACCTTACTCTTTGCCGGTGGCACTTTTTTTACCGCAAACGCTCAAGTAGGAATAAATACCAATAATCCGCAGTCAACTTTGGATGTTGCGGGAGAAACTTTAGTGGAATCTTATCTTGTGGACACGGTAAATTCGCCGGCAGGAGGAAATTATTTTCTTTTGACACGTTCTAAGGATACCACTCCGGTAGGAAAAGTGAAAATGATGGATATCGCTCTCAGAAATGTAGCACCTGTAAATGCCTATAAAGTTGTTTTAACAAACGTAAGCCAGGATGAAGTAGTGAACCTTAACACAGGCCTGGAAACCAATAAATATGTTATTGCAATTACCGGAGCCACTTTCTCAGCTGCTATTTCTGGAGCCAATACCAGTACAAATCCGAAATCTTTTGGAGCTTATTCTACAGAAGTAACTCCGGTTACAAGTGGAGGAAAGACTTATCATGCCATTAATCTGAGTTTTAAAGGTGCCGGTACAGTATCTTCTGCTAATGGTACCTGGACGCTTACTCTGAATGTATTTGAAAGGTCTCTGGTAAAGGATTGGGGAACGTTTAATGGTTCTGTATCTGCAGCAGCAGGTTATAGAGGAGTTTCAACAAATACCCCGCTTGGACTTCAATAAAAACAACACTTATGGAAAGAAAAATTTATATGATCATAATTATGTGTCTGGGAATTTTTTTTAATGCTCAGACCGGTAGAGTGGGAATAAAGACAACCAATCCCACAGAGACATTAGATGTAAACGGAGATACCCGTACCGATGCTTTGTATCTTAGGAACCCGGGGGAACCTACCATGACAGGGGGAAGCTTTCTTGCCACTTCACAGAATTCACTTCAGCTGTATAATCCAGCATTGGAAAGCAGTGGATTGTTTAATTACCTTAAGCTTACTTTAACAGGAGTGTCAGGGGCGGGAATTACAGATTATGATACTAAGATTGATGCCAATAATTTCCTTCTTGTAGTTCATAATTATGCATTCAAGCTTAATGATGGAAGTACAAGTGTGGCTTTGGATTTTGGAGATAACGGAATCAATGATAACCGCCAGGGTTCTCCGGATGTGGTTGCATTCAAAAGTAATGGAACCTGGCATCTTAAAGCAGCGTTCACCAATAATAGCAGACTGATTGCTTTTACATCAGCTAATCCTACAAGAACCTATAATAATTTTACAGTAGAATTTTATCTGATGGCTTATAAAAGACTCATTACAAAACAGAATTTTAGCGATGTAAATGCTAATCTGGGTGGAACGGACGGTTCTGCACAAACACTTACTAAACCTTCAGGGTTTTAAAAACAGATAGAATATTTAAGAATATAAAAGGTCATTTTTCAATAAATGATCTTTTTTTTATTTTGACGAATTACCTGGCATAGATGGATGTTTTTGTGTTTTGCTTTGGGCAGAACAGGAAAGAATATCAGAAGTATACCCATACAGTCGATGTGTTGAAGTTTAAAGACTGGGTGAAGGCGGAGCTTTATATCCAGAAAAAGTGTTTCGGATAAGAAAGAATTAGGTAATATTTTAGAATAAGATTGAGAATCATAAATCAAATTAAAAGGTCAGTTATAATCTTGCTAATTTCTATACAAATGAAACCGTTTTAAAACAGAAGTACAGGAATATTTAAAGTTCAGGATCTCAATTATTTTTTTAAAACTTTTTAAAAATCAGTAATATCCGTTTGTAGTTTCAAAAATATTTTATACTTTTGCAGTCCAAAAAGTAGGCTTATCATAGGTGAGTGCGATAACCTGCTGAATAATAAATGCTTCCAAACTCATTAATTATTCAAATTTAAAAAACAAACAATGGCTAAGAAAGTCTTTAAAATGGTAAAGCTTCAGGTGAAAGGTGGCGCAGCTAACCCTTCTCCACCAGTAGGTCCGGCATTAGGTTCTGCAGGTGTGAACATCATGGAGTTTTGTAAGCAATTTAACGGAAGAACCCAAGATAAGCCAGGGCAAGTTTTACCTGTAGTAATTACAGTATACGAAGACAAATCTTTTGAATTCGTTATTAAAACTCCACCTGCAGCAATCCAGTTAATGGATGCGGCTAAGATCAAAGGAGGTTCCGGTGAACCAAACAGAAACAAAGTAGGTTCTGTATCTTGGGATCAAGTGAAAAAAATCGCTGAGGACAAAATGAGTGACCTTAACTGCTTTACAATGGATTCTGCAGTTTCTATGGTTGCAGGTACTGCTAGATCTATGGGATTAAGAGTAACAGGAACTAAACCAACTTTTAACGCTTAAAACTATTAGAAATGGCAAAATTGACTAAAAAGCAAAAGGAAGCTTTAAGCAAAGTAGAAAAAGGAAGAATCTATAACCTTGAAGAAGGTTCAGCTCTTGTAAAAGAAGTGAACACTGCAAAGTTTGATGCTTCTGTAGATATCGCTGTAAGATTAGGTGTAGACCCAAGAAAAGCAAACCAAATGGTAAGAGGTGTTGTATCTCTTCCTCACGGTACTGGTAAAGATGTTAAAGTATTAGCTCTTGTAACTCCAGATAAAGAAGCAGAAGCTAAAGCTGCTGGTGCTGACTATGTAGGTCTTGACGAATATTTACAAAAAATTAAAGATGGTTGGACAGACGTTGACGTAATCGTTACGATGCCAGCTGTTATGGGTAAATTAGGTCCATTAGGTAGAGTATTAGGTCCAAGAGGTTTAATGCCAAACCCTAAATCAGGAACTGTAACAATGGAAATTGGTAAAGCAGTAACTGAAGTAAAAGCAGGTAAAATTGATTTCAAAGTAGACAAGTATGGTATCATCCATGCTGGTATTGGTAAAGTGTCTTTCGATGCTGCTAAGATCAAAGAAAATGCTCAGGAATTAATCCAGACATTGATCAAAATGAAACCAACTGCTGCTAAAGGAACTTATGTGAAGTCTATCTATTTGTCTTCTACAATGAGCCCGGGTATTGCAATTGATACTAAATCTGTTAACTAATATTTAATCCTAAGACAATGACAAAAGACCAAAAAGTTGTAGCGATACAAGAGATCAAAGATTTGCTTCAGGATGCAAAAGTAGTATACGTAGCAGATCTAGAAGGTTTGAACGCTGGTAAATCTTCAGATTTCAGAAGACAGGCTTTCAAACAAAACATTAAAGTAAAAGTTGTAAAAAATACACTTTTACAAAAAGCAATGGAGCAGATTGAAGGAGTAGATTACTCTGAAATGTTCCCATCTTTCAAAGGAAACTCAGCATTAATGATTGCTGAAACAGCTAACGCTCCTGCGAAACTTATCCAAGGATTCAGAAAGAAAGAAGAGAAGCCAGCTTTAAAGTCTGCTTTTGTTCAAGAAACTTTCTACGTTGGTGACAACAACCTAGACATGTTGGCTAACATCAAGTCTAGAGAAGAAATGATCGGTGAAATCATCGGATTACTTCAGTCTCCAATCCAGAGAGTTGTTTCTGCTCTTCAAAACAAACCTGAAACTGTAGAAGCTAAAGCTGAAGAAGCTGCTCCTGCGGTAGAAGAAACTCCTGCTGCTGAAGCTGCTGCAGATAGCACTGAAGAAACAAGTGCTGAATAATTACACTCAAAAAATTAAATAAATAATCAACAAAAACATTACAACAATGTCAGATTTAAAAAATTTAGCTGAAACGCTAGTAAACCTAACTGTAAAAGACGTAAACGAATTAGCTGCTATCCTTAAGGATGAGTACGGAATTGAGCCAGCTGCTGCTGCTGTAGTTGTTGCTGCAGGTGGTGCAGGTGATGCTGCTGAAGAAAAGACTGAATTCGACGTAATTCTTAAGTCTGCAGGTGCTTCTAAATTAGCTATCGTTAAATTAGTAAAAGATTTAACTGGTGCTGGTCTTAAAGAAGCTAAAGATATCGTAGACGGAGCTCCTGCTGCAATTAAGCAAGGTGTTTCTAAAGACGAAGCTGAAGCTCTTAAGAAGCAATTAGAAGAAGCTGGTGCTGAAGTAGAATTGAAATAATTTCAGTTTTATTATAAATATAGAAGCCCGGGCAATTTGCCCGGGCTTTTTTGGGCTATACTCCTTTATAATTACAACAATTTAAATATAAGTGTATTTAAATATTATTACACTAAAAATTATGATATAGTTTTATTATTGTATATTTGTTAATTATTAACATAGTTTATTAATTTATTACTGTTGTTACCTGTGTTTAAGTGATTTTTTTTTAATAAAATATTATTTTGATTAAAAAATTATTATATTTGTATTGAAAAAAAACACAACAGAATTGGATAGAAATTACTTTCTTTCCTATGGTCATAAATTTGCATTGATATTGCTGCTGACGGCTATAGGAAAACTAAACACTAAATTTATATCTGTAGTCACAGATAAAGCAGACCTTCTGCAATACACAGATGTAAATAATCATCTGCAATTACAGCTTGCCGGTGTTTCTATACATCCATCAATGAGTACGATAAATATGGCCAACGTTTTGGATAACGAGAAGGATAATCAATATACTCAAGGATGTGTTGATCGTATTTTCAATTATAAGTTCCCTTTTATTGTAAACAGTAAAGATTTTTCTCCTTCTTTTCTGAATGATATTGAGTTGTTGACCGTCACATATGAATGGTATTCATTACATGCGATATACAATAAATACATATTGACCAAATTCGAAAAAATCAAGAAATTCTACATTAATTCTTGTAAGTTGGTTGACGGTTTTAAATTTATTATTAAAATTCCAGATAAACTTATATAACCTTTTTATACTCAAACAGTATTTCCTAAACTTAACAGTTCTCTTAGCGAAATCATTTGTCATTCCATTTATTATTTAAATGAAATCATCAGAGGACTGTCTACTATTAAAACACACAAAAAAAACATATCATTAGAAATGAAAAACAAATTATTCATTCTTGCACTTTTATCTGCAAGTTTACCAACATTAGCACAGGTTGGGATTAATACAGGATCACCTCAGGCCACCCTGGATGTGACAGGAACGCCGGAAACGGCAACTAAGTTAGACGGTATCATTGCTCCAAGGCTTACAGGAGCTCAGCTTAAAGCAAAAAATTATACGTCTGCCCAGACAGGGGCATTGGTATTTGTTACTGCAGCTGAAGCAGCACCTTCGGGACAGACTGTAGATGTATTATCTCCGGGATATTACTTTTTTGACGGAACCAAATGGAATGGTTTAAGTACAAACTGGAATACCATAGGAAATACAGGAACTACTGCTACCGCATCTACACTGGGAACAGATATTACCAAAGGAAATTATTTAGGAACCACTGATGGCCAGAGCCTTGTTCTGGCTACTCAGAAGAATGTAAAAGCAATATTGGATGTTAACGGAACCCTGCAAGGTGGGAATTCTAATGATGCAACAGGTGCTTATGCAGCTTTTTCCTGGGGGTCAAATAATACAACCAATGCTGTATCTTCCAATGTTGCGATAGGAAGAAATAATACCGCTACTGCCAACAATGCAAACTTTCCATCTATAGCTATAGGGGCAAATAATTCAGCAACGAGTGGAGCAAAAATCATTGGAAATTCCAATACGGCAACAGGAGCGAATCATTTTGTATTTGGAAATTCAAATACAGTAACTGGTGTAACAGGATTAACATTAGGGAACGCTCATACCAATAAAGGAGGAATTGCAATAGGAAGCGGAAATACAGTAGACCCGAACAGCTTTGCAGTGGGCTCAGCAAGCTTTGCTTTAGGAGGTAAAGCCTTCGTAGCCGGATTTTCCGGAACCGCAAATCCCGGGCAGTCTGTGTATGCTAATGGCGCTCACGTATTTTTCAATGAAAACAATACCACAACTACTGATATAGGCATCAATATGGTTCCCAATTCAACCAATTTTGCTGATCTGGAGGTAAGTAAAGCCATACTGATTAAAGCCAACACAAAACCTACTTGTAATGCTGCCAATGCAGGAACTATTGTATATGAACTGATAGGCACAACAGGAAGTTTTTTAGGATGTAAACAAACAGGACCTAATGCCACTGATTTTGCATGGCAGACACTTTAATAAAAAACACAAACTTTATAAAACAATACAAAATGACCAAAAAATTATTCGGGAAACTGGCTGTAATGCTTATGACATTAGTGATGTCTGTAATAGTATTGGGACAGCAGGGTTATGAACCCATCCGGGGGATGGGAGTAGAGGCAAAACCTGTCAGCAATTCAGGAATTTGTCTGGCGTGTTACAACGGGAGTATGAACCCGGTGGTGGATGCTGATCTTGACAATAAAGTAAGTATGGGGAACTTTGCTTCTTTATTAAGCGGGAACGGAATCTCTGTAAAAAATAATAATACCACTTATCCGGCAGGGTATATTACAGGATTTAATGTGGATCTTGGGACAAGCTTTATTACCGTAGATCTTTTAAGCTCTCTGAGAATCAGTACCTATAAAAACGGAGTTCTGCAGGAAACTACCACCAGCAGTACTTTATTGTCTGTGCCGGCATTTGGAGGCAATAAAAACAGAATATTCCTTCATTTTAAAACAACAAAAGAATTTAACGAGGTAAGGCTGTATCAAACCAATGTGCTGTCAGTATTCAGTTCTATGAATGTGTATTATGCCTTTGCGTTTGATCCTGCAAAAGTACCTACAGATAACAATGGAATTTGTGATGATATCATTGCCGGAAGTGGTGTTGACGGAAATGTTTCCGGAAGCAGCAGCTTTCTAGCTCCGCTTTCATATGTTCAGAACAGAGAAAGAATAGGTGATGGTGATAAAAACTCTTATGGATCTATTGTGCTTCCGGTAGGATTGTTAGGCTCTTATTCAGTGGGAGTTTTAGATAAAAACCAGGTATACCCTGCAGGCAACAGAACCGGATTTGTGATTGAACCGGATGATCAGGGGAAATTATTAAGTGCTGAATTCCTGAAGAATATTACTGTGGAAACCTATTTATTCGGACAGCTCCAGGATTCAAAACAGTTATCAGACGGCGGAGGTCTTATCAATATTAAAGTTATTAGCTATGGTTCAGGAAGGCAAAAAGTAACATTGACTACAACCAAGCCTTTCAATGAGGTTAGACTAAAGATTACTCAGACAGTAGGGTTTAATTTAGGAAAACTGAATGTGTACTATGCATTCGAAGAGCCTGTAGGCTGTGAATGTGATGATAAAATTCAGACAAGCGGATCTTCAGTTCAGGGCGATATTGTGAATGGATTCGGATGGACGCAGTCTGGCTTGGGACTTCTTTCTCCAAGCCTTACCAATACAGGGGCAGTGGTGGATAATAATCCTTCCAATTATGCAAGACTTACTTTCCCATTGTTAGGAACTTTTCTTTTCTCTGCAAACTTAACGGTGGGAAGCAACGGCTTACTTCCTAAAAATACTGTCGCAGGATATACTGTTGAAAAAACAGGCGGTCTGATCGGAGTCAGTATTTTGGATGCAGTTGTCGTTCAGTTCTATAACGGCAATACTTTGACGGATACCTTTACTTCAGGAAGCCTTATTACAGGGAATTTCTTTACCAGCGGATCCAATAAATTTTATATCGGAGGGAAGGCAACCAAACCTTTCAACCGTATAAAAATTACATTCAGTTCATTGCTATCTGTAAATTTATCTCAGGGGTATAATATTTATAATGCTTTTGCCAGTAAAGATGATGATAACGATGGGGTTCCAAACTGTTTCGACCGTTGTCCAAACGGAGATGATAGTATTGATAATAACGGTAACGGTATTCCTGACTGTGCGGAAGGATGTACTGTAATTAATGATAAATCTCCAACGCTGGATACGGATGGTGACGGTATTGTGGACGCTTGTGATTTTGATTCTGATAATGATGGTATTCCGGATTCAATGGAAGACTTTGATAAGAATAGTAAATTTGAAGATGATGATATGGAAGGTGATATTTTGATTACTCCTGTATTGGGAGACGGAATTCCAAATTACCGTGATCTTGATTCTGATAATGACGGAATTCTGGATTTATTTGAATCAGGTATTCCAACATCAGTGATCAGTCAGATTGATGCAGATCGTAACGGAATTATTGATGCAGGTGTTGCCGTAGGTAAAAACGGTCTGGCCGATATACTGGAAACATATCCGGATTCCGGAACTTTAAAATATACGCTGAAAAATACAGATGGAGATAACAGACCTGATTTCCTTGATCTCACTTCCAACGGATCAGACCTGGATCTATATCAGATCGGAAAAGGTAATCTTGATACATTAGGAGGCGGGTTTATCTCTACGATTAACGATGCGGATAAAGACGGTATTCAGGCTGTAGTAGATACGGATCTTGTGAAAAGAGGTGCACCAAACTCACCACTTTCACCATATGCCACATTATTGAAAAACGCATCTGATACAGCAGCGAAAATTACAGCTTCAGACGTTACAGAGGTTGTTAATGATGTGAAGATATATCCAAACCCGGTAAAGGCTGGAGAAAATCTTATGATTACATCTGCTGAAGAAGGAGTGTATACTTTATTCTCTGTAGAAGGTAAGGTGGTAAAATCGGATAAATTCTCTTCACGTACCGGTATTGATACTGCTTCATTGCCAACAGGAGTTTATATCATCAAGATTGAAACCAAAACAACAGTGAAATCTTATAAGGTAATTGTAAAATAATCTTGTAACTTCATAATAAGGTGAAGGCTGCTCGTTTTCGGGCAGCCTTTTTTATTTAACAGCTTAAAAATGAGGTAATTTATTTGTTATTGTGGATAACTTTTTGTATCTTTGCCCCTCTTTTGGCGCTAAAAATTGTTTGTAAATTTATAAAATACTGAAAATCAACTCTTTCACTGTGTGATACAGGAAAGGGATTTTGTGTTTGTAGGTATTACGGGTAATATAGCCTCAAAAGTAATAAAAATATTTTGCATTACGCTGTGAAAAGATATACCAGTGTTGCAGTTAGAGAGAGCCAAGTACAAAGTTAAAGAGCTGGAAGGTCCTTCGTGAGCGCCAAAAACACTTTTACCTTTTACTTTACCTTGTTTCTTGTTCTTTTCTGATATTTTTTAATGAATCAAAATATTTTTTAACCCTTTCTTAAAAGTTTTATGAGTAAAACAAAATCAACAACTCAAGGAAATCCGAGAATTAATTTCTCATCAGCGAAAGGAAAAATTGTAACTCCAGACTTCTTGGACATCCAAATCGAGTCTTTCAGAGAATTTTTCCAGCTTGATACACTTCCTGAAGCCAGAAAGACAGAAGCTCTTTACAAGACTTTCCAAGAGAATTTCCCAATTACGGATTCAAGAAACCAGTTCGTATTAGAATTCTTAGACTATCTGGTAGATTCTCCACGTTATTCAATCGATGAGTGTGTGGAAAGAGGACTTACTTATTCAGTTCCTCTAAAAGCAAGACTTAAACTGTACTGTACTGACCCGGAACACGAAGATTTCCAAACAGTGGTTCAGGATGTATATTTAGGTCCGGTTCCTTATATGACTCCTTCTGGTTCATTCATTATCAATGGAGCAGAGCGTGTAATCGTAACTCAGTTACACAGATCTCCGGGGGTATTCTTCGGACAGACTTACCACGCTAACGGAACCAAACTTTACTATTCAAGAATTATTCCTTTCAAAGGATCTTGGATGGAATTTACAACCGATATCAACAGCGTAATGTACGCATATATCGACCGTAAGAAAAAGTTACCATTAACAACTTTATTAAGAGCTATCGGGTACGAATCTGACAAGGATATCCTTCAGATCTTCGACCTTGCTGAAGAAGTGAAAGTTTCTAAAGCTGCCCTTAAAAAAGTGGAAGGGAGAACATTGGCTGCGAGAGTATTGAACACTTGGTTCGAAGATTTCGTAGACGAAGATACAGGTGAAGTAGTTTCTATTGAAAGAAACGAAATCATCTTAGATAGAGAAACGATCCTTGAAAAAGAACACTTAGATCTTATCCTGGATGCTGGTGTGAAATCTATCCTGATTCACAAAGAAAACAGCAATGAATTCTCTATCATCCAGAATACATTACAAAAAGACCCTACTAACTCTGAAAAAGAAGCGGTAGAGTATATTTATCGTCAGTTAAGAAACGCAGATCCACCAGATGAGGAAACGGCAAGAGGAATCATTGAAAAATTATTCTTCTCTGAGCAGAGATACTCTTTAGGTGAAGTAGGACGTTACAGACTAAACAAAAAGTTAGGTCTAAACATCCCAACTACAACTGAAGTTCTTACAAAAGAGGATATTATTGCGATCGTAAGACACTTGATTGAGCTTGTAAACTCTAAAGCGGAGGTGGATGACATCGACCACTTATCTAATAGAAGAATTAAAACTGTTGGTGAGCAATTAGCAGGACAGTTCGGTGTAGGTCTTTCAAGAATTGCAAGAACAATCAAGGAGAGAATGAACGTTAGAGATAACGAAATCTTTACTCCACTTGACCTTGTTAACGCTAAAACTTTAACGTCTGTTATCAACTCGTTCTTCGGTACCAACCAGCTATCTCAGTTCATGGACCAAACCAACCCTCTATCAGAGATCACTCACAAGAGAAGATTATCTGCACTAGGGCCTGGTGGTTTATCAAGAGAAAGAGCAGGTTTCGAGGTTCGTGACGTTCACCATACTCACTACGGAAGAATTTGTCCGATTGAAACTCCGGAAGGACCAAACATCGGTTTGATTTCATCTTTAGGTATTTATGCTAAAATCAACAACCTTGGTTTCATCGAAACTCCATACAGAAAAGTAGAAGATGGTAAGATTAATCTTAACGCTGATCCTATTTATCTGAATGCAGAAGACGAAGAAGACAAAGTAATTGCTCAGGCAAACGTTGAATTGAGTGATAACGGAGACTTCTTAACAGACAGAATTATTGCAAGACTAGATGGTGATTATCCAGTAGTTGAGCCAGCTCAGGTTAACCTTATCGACGTTGCACCAAACCAGATCTCTGGTATTTCTGCATCACTAATTCCATTCTTGGAGCATGATGATGCGAACCGTGCATTGATGGGATCTAACATGATGCGTCAGGCCGTTCCTCTATTGAAGCCACAGGCTCCGGTTGTAGGTACAGGGCTTGAGCAACAAGTTGCAAGAGATTCAAGAATCTTAATTAACGCTGAAGGTACAGGTACTGTAGAGTACGTAGATGCTGACAGAATCGTTATTAAATATGAAAGAAGCGAAGACGAAGATTTAGTACAATTCGAGTCTGCTACTAAAACATACAACCTTACTAAGTTCAGAAAAACCAACCAGAGTACAACCATTACCCTAAGACCAAACGTAAGAGTAGGTGATGTAGTGGAAAAAGGACAGGTACTTTGCGACGGTTATGCTACTGAAAAAGGAGAATTAGCTCTTGGTAGAAACTTAGTGGTAGCGTTCATGCCTTGGAAAGGATACAACTTTGAGGATGCGATTGTAATCAACGAAAAAGTTGTACGTGAAGACTGGTTTACTTCAATCCACGTAGATGAATATTCACTAGAAGTTCGTGATACCAAATTAGGTATGGAAGAACTTACAGCTGATATTCCAAACGTATCTGAAGAAGCTACCAAAGATCTTGACGAGAACGGTATGATCAGAATCGGTGCTGAAGTGAAGCCTGGAGATATCATGATTGGTAAAATTACTCCAAAAGGTGAATCTGACCCGACTCCTGAAGAAAAACTTCTTAGAGCAATCTTCGGTGATAAAGCCGGTGATGTAAAAGATGCATCATTAAAAGCTGACTCTTCATTAAGAGGAGTTGTTATCAACAAGAAATTGTTCTCCAGAAACATTAAAGACAAAAAGAAAAGAACTGAAGAAAAACTTAAACTTGAAGAAATTGAAAACACTTACAAGGCTAAGTTTGACGAGTTGAGAAACACTTTAATTGAAAAATTAAATACACTGGTAAGCGGTAAAACTTCTCAAGGGGTGCAAAATGACCTTGATGAAGAAATCATCGGTAAAGGTGTGAAGTTCACTCACAAGTTATTAACTTCAGTTGAAGATTATGTAAACGTTAGCGGTTCAGACTGGACAGTAGACGCTGACAAGAATGAATTGATCAAACAATTGATTCACAATTACAAAATCAAATATAACGACATCCAGGGAGTTAAAAACCGTGAGAAATTTGCTATTTCAATCGGAGATGAGCTTCCGGCAGGGATCATGAAGCTGGCTAAAGTTTACATCGCTAAGAAACGTAAACTGAATGTAGGAGATAAAATGGCAGGACGTCACGGTAACAAAGGTATCGTATCAAGAATTGTTCGTGAAGAAGATATGCCATTCCTTGAAGACGGAACACCGGTAGATATCGTATTGAATCCACTAGGGGTACCTTCCCGTATGAACATCGGTCAGATCTATGAAACAGTTCTTGGATGGGCTGGTCAGAAATTAGGACTGAAGTTTGCTACGCCAATCTTTGATGGAGCAACTCTTGATCAGATTACTGAGTATACTGAGAAAGCAGGTCTTCCTAAATTCGGTCACACTCACCTTTATGATGGTGGTACCGGAGAAAGATTTACACAGGCGGCTACAGTGGGTGTTATCTACATGCTGAAACTGGGACACATGGTTGATGATAAGATGCACGCACGTTCTATTGGTCCTTACTCATTGATTACTCAGCAGCCGTTAGGAGGTAAAGCTCAGTTCGGAGGTCAGAGATTCGGAGAGATGGAGGTTTGGGCACTTGAAGCATTCGGTGCATCTAACATCCTGAGAGAGATCCTTACTGTGAAGTCGGATGACGTGATTGGTAGAGCAAAAACTTATGAAGCAATTGCAAAAGGTGAATCTATGCCTGAGCCAGGTATTCCGGAATCATTCAACGTATTACTTCACGAGTTACAAGGTCTTGGATTAGACGTAAGATTGGAGGAGTAAGATATCAGATGTCAGACACAAGATGTCAGACTATGGCACTCTAAGAATTTTATAATCCTTGAATTTGGAATGATGATTTCGTCTGAAATCTGAAATCTGAAATCTAAAATCTAAAAAAATTATGTCAAATAAAAATAAAACGAGTAGATTTAATAAAATAACCATCGGTTTAGCTTCACCGGAGTCTATCTTACAAGACTCAAGAGGGGAGGTTTTAAAGCCGGAAACTATTAACTACAGAACTCACAAACCTGAAAGAGACGGGTTATTCTGTGAGAAAATTTTCGGTCCTGTAAAGGATTACGAATGTGCTTGTGGTAAATACAAGAGAATTCGTTACAAAGGGATCGTTTGTGACCGTTGTGGAGTAGAAGTTACTGAGAAAAAAGTAAGAAGAGAGAGAATCGGGCACATCAACCTTGTAGTTCCAATTGCACACATCTGGTATTTCCGTTCATTGCCAAACAAAATCGGATACCTTCTTGGAATTCCTTCCAAGAAATTAGATATGATCATCTACTACGAAAGATATGTAGTGATCCAGCAAGGTATTGCTAAGAAATTAGACGGTTCTGATTTCGAAAATATGGAATTCCTTACAGAAGAAGAGTACCTTGATATCATGGAGACCCTTCCTGTAGAAAACCAGTATCTTGACGATTCCGATCCAAACAAATTCATCGCTAAAATGGGTGCTGAAGCTGTTGAGGAATTATTAAAAAGAATCGATCTTGATGCATTATCTTTCGACTTGAGACACAAAGCTCACAATGAAGGTTCTAAGCAAAGAAGAACTGAAGCTCTTAAAAGATTGAACGTTGTAGAAGCATTGAGAGGTGCTAATACAAGAATGATCAACAGACCGGAGTGGATGATCATGCGTGTTCTTCCAGTTATCCCACCAGAACTAAGACCATTGGTTCCATTGGATGGAGGACGTTTCGCTACTTCTGACTTAAATGACCTTTATAGAAGAGTTATTATCAGAAATAACCGTTTGAAGAGATTATTGGAGATCAAAGCTCCTGAAGTAATCTTGAGAAACGAGAAGCGTATGCTTCAGGAATCAGTAGATTCATTATTCGATAACACAAGAAAATCTTCTGCAGTAAAATCTGAATCAAACAGACCATTGAAATCACTTTCTGATTCATTGAAAGGTAAGCAAGGTCGTTTCCGTCAGAACCTACTAGGGAAAAGGGTAGATTACTCTGCGCGTTCGGTAATTGTTGTAGGTCCAAACTTACAGCTTCACGAATGTGGTATTCCTAAAGATATGGCAGCTGAACTTTACAAACCATTTATCATTAGAAAACTAATTGAAAGAGGAATTGTAAAAACAGTAAAATCTGCAAAGAGAATTATCGACAGAAAAGAACCGGTAGTTTATGATATCCTTGAAAACGTGATGAAAGGTCACCCTGTTCTATTGAACAGAGCACCTACGCTTCACAGACTGGGTATTCAGGCTTTCCAACCTAAGATGATCGAAGGTAAGGCAATCCAGCTACACCCGTTAGTAACTACGGCCTTCAACGCCGATTTCGATGGTGACCAGATGGCGGTACACTTGCCACTAGGACCAGAAGCAATCCTTGAGGCTCAGTTATTGATGTTAGGTTCTCAAAACATCTTGAACCCTGCAAACGGTTCTCCAATTACAGTACCATCTCAGGACATGGTTCTTGGTCTTTATTTCATGACTAAAGAATTAAGCTCTACTGAGACGATGAAAGTAAAAGGAGAAGGTCTTGCATTCTATTCTCCTGAAGAAGCAGAAATTGCTTATGCTGAAGGTAGAGTATCTTTAAATGCTAAAGTAAGATGTAGACTGCCAATCAAAGAAGACGGGCAAATCGTAACAAGACTGATCGAAACTTCTGTAGGTAGAATCTTATTCAACCAGATTGTACCTAAGCAGGTAGGATATATCAATGAACTTCTTACGAAGAAATCATTGAGAAACGTTATCGGTAAGATCCTTGCTGATACAGATTTCCCTACAACTGTGAAGTTCCTTGATGCAATGAAAGACCTAGGGTATTCAAACGCATTCAAAGGAGGTCTTTCTTTCTCACTTGGGGATATCGTAGTTCCTGTTGAGAAAAAACAGATGATTGCACAATCAATCGAAACTGTTGACGAAATTAGAGCGAACTATAACATGGGTCTAATTACCGATACAGAACGTTATAACCAGGTAATCGACGTTTGGACTAACACCAACGCCGGATTAACTGAAATGATCATGAGCAGAATGAAAACTGACCAAGGTGGTTTCAACTCTGTATACATGATGCTTGACTCTGGAGCGAGGGGTTCTAAAGAACAGATCCGTCAGTTATCAGGAATGAGAGGTTTGATGGCAAAACCGCAGAAAGCCGGTTCTACCGGAGCGGAGATCATCGAAAACCCGATCCTTGCCAACTTTAAGGAAGGTCTTTCGATTCTAGAGTACTTTATCTCTACCCACGGTGCCCGTAAAGGTCTTGCGGATACCGCTCTTAAGACAGCCGATGCCGGTTACTTAACGAGAAGATTGGTAGACGTTGCACAGGACGTTATCGTTACAGAAGACGACTGTGGAACTTTAAGAGGAACAGAAGTTACTGCACTTAAGAAAAATGACGAGATCGTTGAAAAAATCTCTGAAAGAATCTTAGGTAGAGTATCTCTTCATAATATCTACGATCCTGAAACTGACGAGCTTATTGCAAGTGCAGATCAGGTAATCATCGAAGAATTAGCGAAGAAAATTGAAGAAGCAGGATTAGAAGCCGTTGAAGTACGTTCTCCGTTAACTTGTGAAGCTAAGAAAGGTATCTGTGCGAAATGTTACGGTAGAAACTTAGCAACAGGTAAAGTAATCCATATGGGTGAAGCGGTAGGTGTAATTGCAGCACAATCCATTGGGGAACCGGGAACTCAGCTTACGTTGAGAACTTTCCACCAGGGGGGTACTGCAGGAAACGTATCAGAAAACCCATCTATCGTTGCAAGAAGAGACGGTATCGTAGAAATGGACGAAGTAAGAACCATTACTTCTGAAGATGAAAACGGTAATACAGCTGAGGTTGTAGTTTCACGTTCAACGGAATTCAGATTAGTTGCTGATAACGATTCAAGAACTCCATTGATGGTAGCGAACGTACCTTACGGATCGATATTATCTGTAAAACCAGGTGATAAAGTGAAGAAAGGAGATACAATCTGTAGATGGGATCCATATAACGCGGTAATTATTGCTGAAACTTCAGGTAAGGTAGAATACGAGGATATCATCCAGGGTATTTCATTCCAACTTGAAATTGACGAACAGACAGGATTTGAAGAGAAAGTAATCTCTGAATCCAGAAATAAGAAAGCCGTACCTACCTTGAAGGTGGTAGACTCTAAAGGTGTTGAGCAAAAAGCTTACAACTTACCGGTAGGAGCCCACTTAATGGTAAACGATGGTGAAAAAATTAAGGCTGGTAAAGTCTTAATCAAAATCCCAAGAAAATCTGCAAAAGCAGGGGATATCACCGGAGGTCTTCCGAGAGTTACCGAATTATTCGAAGCAAGAAACCCTTCAAATCCAGCGGTTGTTACTGAAATCGACGGGGTAGTTTCTTACGGAAAAATTAAGAGAGGTAACCGAGAATTGATCGTTGAGGCTAAAACTGGTGAAAGAAAAATTTACTTAGTAAAACTATCTAACCAGATTCTTGTTCAGGAGAATGACTTCGTAAGAGCAGGTTCTCCGCTTTCTGACGGTTCTATCACACCGGAAGATATCTTAAGAATTAAAGGCCCAACAGCGGTTCAGGAATACTTAGTAAACGAGATCCAAGAAGTTTACCGTCTACAGGGGGTAAAAATCGACGACAAGCACTTCGAAATCATCGTAAGACAGATGATGACAAAAGTATCTATCGTGGATGGAGGTGACACTCAATTCCTTGAAGGAGCTCTTGAGCACAAGTATGATTTCCTTGAAGAAAACAACAGAGTATTCGGTCTTAAAGTAGTAGTAGATGCCGGTGATTCAAAAGAATTCAAACCAGGTCAGATGATTACTGCAAGAGAATTAAGAGATGAAAACTCTAAGTTGAGACGTGAAGACTTAGCATTGGTAGAAGTAAGAGAAGCTCTTCCTGCTACGGCAACTCCGGTATTACAAGGTATTACAAGAGCGGCTCTTCAAACGAAATCGTTCATGTCTGCAGCATCATTCCAGGAAACAACTAAAGTTCTTAACGAAGCAGCTGTTGCAGGTAAGATAGATGATCTGAACGGTCTTAAAGAAAATGTAATTGTAGGACACAGAATTCCTGCAGGTACAGGTCTTAAAGAGTATCAGAACGTTATTGTTGGTTCTAAGAAAGAATTCGAAGACCTTAACTAAAATTAATGATTTGAAATTTGGGATTTGAAATTATTTTTATATTTTCACAATCTCAAATTTCGAATTTTAAAAACATAATTTATAACAATGGACAACAATCAAAATCCACAAGACGGAAACATCAACATCGAATTAAACGAAATGGTAGCTGCTGGTATCTATGCTAACTTAGCTTTGGTAAACCACTCTCCATCTGAATTTGTAGTAGACTTTATTCAGTTGATGCCAGGTGTTCAGCAGGCTAAAGTAAGATCAAGAGTTATTCTTGCTCCACTTCACGCTAAAAGAGTATTAAACGCTCTTCAGCAGAACATCGCTAACTACGAGCAGCAGTTCGGAGAAATCAAAGAAGTTGAGCCTTTCGTATTAGGTGGAAACAACGTACAAGCGTAAGATTTCTTTTACAATAAAATAGAATGCCCCGGTTTTTATCGGGGCATTTTTATTAAAGATACTGCCTTAAAATACTCGGAATTCAAAATAGATATCCGGTATTTTTTCAACTTTAATAGGGTGTATTCTTAATAATGCTTTCTTATTTTTATATTATATTTAGTTATTTGTTAAAGTTTTTGCGGAGATATTGAAATAGTTTTAAATATATAACATAGGAGTTGTTCAATTTTATATATTTGTTTCAGATACTTGACAAAAAAAGATATGATAAGTAACCAATTTATTCTTCAGAAATTTGGTTTTTTAGGCAGTGACTTTTCGACAGAACTCGAGAAACATGCTGTGATGACCTCTATAAAAGCCAAGACAGAGATTATAAGGGAAGGGCAGAAAAATAAATATGTCCCTTTTCTGATCAAAGGCTCCATTAAAGTCTTTACCCTGAATGACGGGCGCGAACTTATTTATTATTATATCAAGCCCAGCGACAGCTGTCTTATGACCTTTTCTTCTATTTTTACAGATTATGTTAGCAGGGTATATGCTGTGGCGGAAGAAGATTCTGAAGCACTGCTGATTCCTGTCTCAGTAATGCATGACTGGCTGATCCGCTTTCCGGAAATCAATAAATTATTTTACCGTGAATATGACAGGCGTTTCTCAGAGGTCATGAATATGGTGAATGATGCCGTTTTTCACAGACTGGATAAAAGAGTGCTGAATTATATTAAACAACAGATTACGCTTACCGGAAACAACCCCATTAAGATAACGCACCGTGAAATAGCCAACAACCTGGGAACTTCAAGGGAAGTGGTAAGCAGAGTATTAAAAAAAATTGAAAACGACGGAGAAATTCTACAGACTAAAGAAGGAATTAAAATAGCTGTTAATGAGAATGTTAGATTGATCTAATTCATATTGTTTTAAAAGTTTTTGTTTCGTGATTGATAAAAACAATTTCCATGGTGACTTTTATCACACATTTTTGAATTGAGAACTCTATAAGTTTGTCATATGATAATTAAAATCAAATTAGAATATGACAAAAGCTCTCTTATTTTTGTCGGTACTTTTTTCAGGTTTTGCCTTTGCACAGGAGGATCTGCTGAAAGATATTGACACCATCAAAACCAATACAGAAACCTCACAACCCGCCTTCAAGGCCCTTCAGATTGTTACAGGACAATCTACAAAGCTTCCTGCAAAAAAAGAATGGTACATGATTGTTGCCCATAGGTTCGGTGATATCAGTGCAGGATTTAAGGATTTTTTTGGTCTTGATAATGCTTCTACAAAATTAGGCGTTATTTATGGTGTTTCAGACGCTGTCTCAGTCAGCCTCTCCAGAGAAACCAATATGAAAACCTTTGAAGGCGCTGTCAAATATCGGCTGGTAAGACAAAGTGAAAACTTTCCGGTAGATATTGCCGGTTATAATGTAATGGCCATAAATACTGCTTTGGATAAAGATACTTATCCACACCTTAAGTTCAACGACAGACTTTCATACCTTACCCAGGCACTCATCTCAAGACGGTTTAATGATAAGCTTTCATTGCAGCTTACCCCTTCCTATGTTCATAAGAACCTTTATGATCCGGGCATTGAAGATAAAAATCAGTTTCTGGCAGGTTTGGGCGGACGCTATAAAATATCAAAAAGAGTCTCTGTGAATGCAGAGTATTTTGTGAATTTCGATAATCACAGTTTTTATAAAAACCCTCTTTCATTAGGGGTAGATATAGAAACCGGGGGACATGTTTTCCAGCTTTTATTCACCAATTCCCAGATCAATTCAGATATAGGATATCTTACCAATGCATCCGGCAATTGGGGAAAAGGACATATTTTCTTTGGGTTTAATCTTTATAGAGTCTTTTAATATGAAAAAATTAGTATATCTGTTGAGCTTATCCTCAATGATCATCCTGAGCAGCTGTGACAGCAGGACCTATGAAGAAATATCAGACAATACGCCTGTTGTATTGCCTGTAAAATATACAGCAGACATAAAACCTATTATAGACAATAACTGTATCGGATGTCATTCTGCAGACGGCTTTATTAAACCTTTGGCAACTTACGATCAGGTGAAAGCCAATATAGACGGGATTCTGGATCGCATCCAAAGACCCAATGGCGACCCGGAAAAAATGCCTAAAGGAGGTTCATTATCTGCAACGCAGATCAACACTTTTATTAAATGGAAGGCTGATGGGCTTAGTGAAAATTAAAAAATATTTGATATGAAAAAGTTAATACTATTGAGTGCATCCCTGCTTTTTGCCGGTTATGCTTCAGCACAGAAATATAGCTCCAAGACAGGGAAGGTTATCTTCGAAGCTTCAGTACCGCTATTTGAAGATATTTATGCCCAGGATGACAACAATACCGTTGTGATCAATGCTGATACCGGAGAAATGGCCTCTGTTTCCGCTGTAAAGAACTTTCATTTTAAAACAAAACTCATGGAAGAGCATTTCAATGAAAGCTACGCAGAAACAGCAAAATATCCTAAAACAACCTTCAAGGGGAAAATTGCAGGCTTTGATAAAACAAAACTTACGGCAAGCCCGCAAAAGTATACCGTTCAGGGTACCCTTAATTTTCATGGGGTGGATAAAGCGGTTTCTTCTACAGCTGCGATCTATGCAAAAGACGGGAAAATCTATATGCAGGGTAACTTTGTGGCCAGACCGGCAGATTATAAAGTGACCATTCCGAAAATGGTAACGAAGAAAATTGCGGAAAATGTAAATGTCGAGTATAACTATGTACTGATCAAACAATGAAAAATATCATCTTAGTACTGGGTATATTTCTGAGCAGTCTTTTATCTGCACAGGAAAAAGCAAAATCAATCTATGATATTGCCAGAAGCGGAACAGTAGTTGAAGTAAAAGAGCTGATGAAGCAGAATCCGGATATCATCAACCAGATTAATGAAAACGGATTTTCACCCCTTATATTGGCCTGTTACAGAGGAAATACAGAAGTTGCCAAATACCTGATAGATCATGTGAAGGATGTGAATTATAAAAGCCGGCAAGGAACTGCTTTATCAGGACTTTCTGTAAAATATAATAAAGATTTAGTAACGTATCTGCTAAATAAAAATGCAGATCCGAATATTGCAGATGAAACAGGATCCACTCCATTATTTTGGGCTGTGAAGTTTGGAAATAAAGAATTAGCTGAATTATTACTTAAAAATAAAGCTGATAAATCCATCAAAGATTTGCAGGGGATGACTCCTTTTGAATATGCATTACAAACAAACAATAAAGATATTATCAACCTTTTAAAAAATTAAAATATGAAAAGCATTGTATTTTTTCTCTCTCTGTTAGCATATTTTTCGAGCTTTGCGCAACAAAAATCAACAGGAGATATGACATTGTCAGGCAATGGTATGATTGCAAATTTTACTTTGGACAATGCAACTTCTAAAGTTACACTTGTTTTGAAGGGGCCGTCAGACAGATGGTTTGGATTCGGGATAGGAGTAAATCAGGGGTTTAGTATGTCAGCAGGAGACGCTTTGGTTTATACAACACAAACAACACCAGCTCTTACAGACAGAAACTTCACCGGAATTATGCAACCTCCGGTAGATGCAACTCAAAACTGGACTACTGTAAGCGATAATGTGAATGCAGGAATAAGAACCTTAACTTTAACCAGAGATCTTACCAACACTGATACGAATGATTATCAGCTTCCGTATGCTACTACAAATACAATCAGTATTGCCGGAGTGAGACCGGGTTCAGCAACTTTTAATGTTGCAGGAGGACATGGGGGAGTTGCAGGGTATGCAACAGGCACATTTGCTTCTGTTCTGGGAACTCATGATTTATCTCTTGAAAGTAAAAAAGTAGCTCTTTATCCAAATCCTGCGAAAACAACTGTGAGTTTCAAAAATGGGGATAAGATAAAATCTGTTGACATCTATGAAGCAACAGGTAGAAAAGTAAAAACGGTAAAACCTGAGGGTGAAAAAATCAGCATAGAAAATCTGAAATCAGGAATCTACTATGTGGAAATTCTACTGAAAGACGGAACTACCTCTTACGAGAAATTTATCAAAGAATAACCTTAAAAAAACACACCTAAATATTCAAAAGAATGCCTCTGATTTTTCAGAGGTGTTTTTTTTATTGATAGGTTTCAAAATTATTGAAAGGCCTTTATTCTAAAGGCTTTGGTTAAAATTCCATATATTTGTATAGAACCGGATCCCCATGAAAATTACCTTTGAAAAATACAACCCTTCCTGGAAAAAACAATTTGAATCCATTAAAAATGAACTGATGGAAGACATCGGTTTCCTGAATCCACAGATTGAGCATATCGGGAGTACATCGGTGGAAGGTTTGTCAGCAAAGCCCATCATAGACATTATGATCGGCGTACAGAGCGAAGAAGATCTGAATAAAATTCCATCTTTGCTGAAAGGGAAAACTTATGTCTACTATGAAAAATACAATGAAGATATGTCATATAGGCGTTTCTTTATTAAGCTTAAAGACCTTCCGCAGAATTTAGACCTTCCGGAAATCATTCATCAGGGAGATGAAATTCATGAGAAAATGCATGATCACAAACTGCGCATAGCCCATATTCACAGCATTCCTGTTTCTTCAGAACATTGGCTTCGACATATCGCTTTCAGAGATTATCTGCGTACACATCCTGAGGTAAGGGATGAATATCAAAAATTAAAAGAACATCTCAGCCTGCAGGAATGGTACGACGGGAATGACTATAATGAAGGGAAAGATCCGTTTATTAAAAAAGAAGAACAAAAAGCCGTTCAATGGTATCTCAATCATCATTGATAAAAAACCAATTGTTTAATATTTGCCCAATGAGAAAAGATTTAAAGGAAATAGCTGCGAAGTTTGCAAAATCAAAAACTCTGAATGACTTTATAGAATATGGAGGAGTAGCCGCTGCTATTGAAACAGCAGAAGGGAATGTATACACAGGCATAAGTATAGATACAGCCTGTTCTATGGGATTTTGTGCAGAACATAGTGCTGTGGCAGAAATGCTGAAAAATGGTGAACATCTTATCAGGGCAGTGGTAGCTGTAGGGAATGATGGGAATGCCGTACCTCCCTGCGGACGCTGCAGAGAACTGATGAGCCAGCTGTCAAAAGAAAATCTCAGTGCAATAGTAGAAGTAAAAAACGGCGTGTTTACGACATTAAAAGAACTTCTGCCTTATGATTGGAAAGAAGATCAGGGCAGGGAATGGTAGTCTTTTTTAATCTTAAATTTTAAAACAATATATGACAATGGAATTCAAAACCCTTTCAAATACGAGTGTAGAAGATGTTTTATCCGTATTCAACCATTCTTTTTCAGACTATATCGTTCCTTTTCATCTGTCAAAAGAACAGTTGACGACAAAAATTGCAGCTGAAAAAATAGATCTGGGGATATCGGTAGGCGCATTTGAAAATGATAAGCTGGTAGGATTTATCCTTCAGGCTGAAAAAACAGGGAATGATGGGAAAATTATATACAACGGAGGAACGGGAGTTGTTCCGGAGAGCAGAGGTAAAGGGCTTGTAAGAAAAATGTATGACTTCATTATTCCAATATTGAAAGAGAGAAATGCAGATACACTTCTTCTTGAGGTTATTGAAGGTAATAATGCAGCCATCAGGGCCTATGAGAATTTAGGTTTTAGCAAGGTTCGTAGATTGCTTTGTTTTAACGGAACTATTAAACCGGAAAAAGGGAATGCTGAAGTATCTGTTCAGAATATGAAAGACTTTCAATGGGACAAACTATCAGCTTTCTGGGATATTGAGCCTTCGTGGCAGGGATCTGTTTTTGTACTGGACCCAATGCCTGAAAATTATATTACTCTGGGAGCCTATACTGATGAAAAACTTGTGGGTTATATCATTTACGGACCTGCTGCCAAAAAAGTATATCAGGTTGCAGTAGATAAAGAATACAGAAAACAGGGAATCGGAACAAAACTTTTCAACGCAGTCAGAGAAAAAAATAATGGAGAAACCATTTCCCTGAACAATGTGGACGATATTTCTGAAGATTCAGCAGCCTTTTTATCAACAATTGGACTTAAAAATTCTGTTTCGCAATTCGAAATGAAACGAAGCATCTGATCATAAAATTTTTTTGAATATGAAAGGTTTTAATATACTTTTAACCTCATAAACTTTTCAGGCAGCAGCAGAGAATGTACCTTTGCCCAAAATTTAAACAATGAAGCAAGGAATACATCTTTTGCTGCTGCTTATTTCCTTTACGGTTTTTGCACAGCATACCAATACGGATACGGCTCAGGTAGTAGTACCGGACCGTTACAATAACATTGAAGCACAGTCAAAGCCTTACGTTATCATGATCTCTACAGATGGTTTCCGTTATGATTATGCTGAAAAATATAATGCTCAAAATCTACTTAGGCTTTCCAATAGCGGTGTACAGGCAAAAGCAATGATCCCAAGCTATCCGAGTATTACCTTTCCCAATCACTGGAGTCTGATTACCGGGCTTTATCCTTCCCATCACGGGTTGATCGATAATTTTTTCTATGATTACAAGCGTAAGGAATCTTATGCCCTGAGCAATAAGAAAAATGCTGAAGATGGAAGCTGGTACGGAGGAACTCCACTTTGGGGATTAGCAGAAAAACAAGGTCTGGTAACCGCTTCTCTGATGTGGGTGGGCTCTGCCAGTGATGCCGGAGGACTGAGACCTTCTTATTATTATCCGTATCACGAAAAATTTACCCCTTCCGAAAAAGTGGAAAAAGTGGTGAACTGGCTGAAATTGCCTGAAGATAAAAGACCTCACTTTATTTCATTATATTTCCCGGAAGTGGATGGAAGCGGGCACCATTATGGTCCGGACACCAAAGAAACCGAAACAGCTGTTCATCTGATTGACCAGGCTATTGGTGATTTGGTTCAGAAAGTAAATGCATTAGGTTTAAAAGATGTCAACTTTGTGTTTGTTTCAGATCATGGTATGATCAAAGTAGATGGAGGTACACCATTAGAAATTCCTTCGATTCTTTTGGATAAAAACCGGTTTGATTTTTACAATTCCCAGACACTGCTGAGAGTATATGTAAAAAATCCTGATGAGGTAAAGTCCGTGTACAAAGAACTCAAAGCAAACAAAACAGAAGATTACGAAGTATATCTGGATAAAAAGCTTCCAAAATACCTGCATTTTGCAACAAGAGATGACCGTTACAACAGAATAGGGCAGATTCTTCTGATTCCTAAAGCACCGAAAATATTTTTAGAAAAAGGAAAGAAAACTTCAGTAGGAAAACATGGCTACGATCCCCGTATTGTTCCGGAAATGAAAGCCACATTCTTTGCATGGGGACCTGAGTTTAAAAACAATATTGTCATCAATGAGTTTGCCAACGTGAATGTTTATCCTTTGGTTGCTGAAATTTTAGGTTTAAAGATCGATCATCCGATTGATGGAAAACTGAAAGTTCTGAAAGAAACTCTGAAAGAGAAAAAATAATTTAAGCTGAAATTAAGACTATCAAATCGCAATGTATCATGAACAGATGCATTGCGATTTTGTTGAATATAGGTTTGTTATCAATAAAAAGCATTACTTTTATTAAAAAAATAAACATGAAGTATAGGTTACTATTCGTATTTTTATTGCTGTTGAGCTGCCAGGTATTTTCTCAGAGTCAGGATCCTGTTCCGGCACATGATGATTTTAAAATCGAGTCGAAAGAAGTAGGTGAAACCAGAACCATTAATGTATGGAAGCCTTCCGGATACGATAAAAGCTCAGCAAAATTTCCGGTTTTATATATGGCAGACGGAGGAATTCAGGAAGATTTTCCCCATGTTGCCAATACTCTGGCAAAGCTTATCAAATCAAAAAAAATTCCCCCTATGATCCTGGTCGGGATTGAAAATACACAGCGCAGAAGAGACCTTACGGGTCCTACGGAAGATGAAGAGGATAAAAAAATTGCCCCTGTTGTAGGAGGTTCCGAAAAATTCAGGGCATTCATCAATAATGAACTTTTTACCGAAATCAACAAACGATACAGAACCGGCAGTGAAAAAGGAATCATTGGAGAATCCTTAGCAGGACTTTTTGTAATGGAGACTTTTTTACACCACTCCGATATGTTTGATTTCTATATTGCTATCGACCCGTCATTATGGTGGAATAAAGAATATGAAGTAAAAACAGCAAAAGAAAGCCTTGTCGGTATTGCCAAAACCCCTAAAAAATTATGGTTTACTTCATCCGGTGAAAAAGGAATTTCTGAAGCTGTAAATAGACTGGCTCAAGTATTGAAAGCTACGGATATGAAAAATGTGAAATGGAAATATGAAAAAGCACCTAAAGAAACCCATGCTACTATTTTCAGGGCCAGTAAAGAAAAAGCTTTAATCTGGACCTTTACCACTAAATAATCGGACAGATATAATTTTGTTACTCACAATATAATTTCGGCGCACCTTTGGTGCGCCGAAATTATTTATTCTTAAAATTTAGAAGAAAATTCCTTTGCAAAATCTTCCAGCTTTACACTCCCGGTAACAGGCGAACCGTGCTCAATAAAATCTTTTTGTACAGTACCTGTTCTCATTCCTTTTCCCATTTCAACATATAATTCCGCCATATCCTGAGGTAAACCTGCCTGAAGCATTCCGTTCAATGCATCATCATCAGAGAATTCTACCCACGAAAGTTCCGGTTTCTGTACTGATGCACCTAAAACTTTTGCAAAATCAGAAGCCTTTCGCTGATCACTTACAATGTATCGGATATTTTTACTATTATGATCTTTCACCAATTCTTCAGCGGCTGCCCTGGCAATATCATTGGGGTGTACCACAGGAATTTCTATATCTCCGGCATAATTACCACCGATAATTCCTGCATTTTGAATCAGTGGAATATCGTTAAAGAAGTTCGTATAGAAATATCCGGCTCTTAAAAATGTGAAAGAAATGTTCTCAAGTTCATTATATAGATTTTCAATATGATGAAGCCCTTTGATAGGGCCATTTTCTACGGGTGATGCTGCTCCTACGCTGCTGAGCATAACCGCTCTTTTCACATTGGCATTTTTTAAAGCCTCTGCATAATTTTTTCCTGCCCTGATAGTATGTTCCACGATATTATTCTCACTGATGGCTGGGGGAGTCATTACAAATACGGTATCTGCTCCCTGAAATGTCTGAGTAAGAAAATCTACATCTGTAATAGATCCGATAGCCGGAGTTGCACCCAATAATTTAATATCCTGTTTTCTGGCTTCATTACTGCTTATCACAGTAAGGTCATGTCCTGCTGCAGCTAATTGCTGTGTTAATGGCTTTGCTACATTTCCTAATGATCCGGTGATTACAATTTTCATAAGTAAATTTTTTATTGTTTCTAAAGGTCGTATGAAATGGCTGAAAGGTTTGATTAAGCATCAGCAATTTCATAACAAATATTTTTTTATTTCTGAGAACAAAGTTATATTTGTACTTACTTTTATACAAGTACTTACCCTAAAGTATGTAATGATGACAGCAATAAAAGAAAGCTCAACCATTCAGGAAAATAAAAAAATAGTGCAGGATTGCCCTGTAATGTATGTCATGGAAAGAATAGGAGGATTCTGGAAGCCTATTATTCTGTTTAACCTTTCCACAGGAGAGAAAAGATACAGCGAATTGAAAAAAGCAATTCCTGCCGTAACGGAAAAAATGTTGATCCAGCATCTGAAGCAACTGGAAGCAGACGGATTGATCATCAGAACCGCCAAACCTGTAGTGCCCCCACATGTGACCTATAAACTAAGTGAAGCAGGAAATGAACTGGCTCCTGTTATTGATGCCATGGCAGCTTGGGCTTTTCAGGATATGGAAAGAAATGATATCAGAAGTGTCGAAGGAAACCATTACATAGTAAATCAGGATCAGAATGCCTATAGCCGGAATGTTAAAAATAAAACAGGCGCTTCAATCTGAAGCGCCTGTTCTGTTACTGTTTTATAGAAAAATTACAAAGACTTCATATCAATGACGAAACGGTATTTTACATCACTTTTAAGCATTCTTTCATAGGCATGATTGATATCCTGCATTCTGATCATCTCAATTTCAGAAACAATATTGTGCTCTCCACAGAAATCCAGCAATTCCTGGGTTTCTGCAATACCTCCGATCACGGAACCCGCTACAGACTTTCTTCCAAGAATTAAAGGAACTGTATTTAAGATCGGCTCCAGCCCGCCCAGGTAGCCTACAAGAACATGAGTTCCGTTTACATTTAAAGTATTGACGTAAGGATTTACATCATGTACATACGGAACCGTATCAATAATGACATCAAACTTTCCTTTTACCGACTTCATCTGCTCTTCATCGGTAGAAATAATCACGTGGTCAGCACCCAATTGTTTTGCATCTTCAGTTTTTCCCGGAGTTCTGGAAAATAAAGTTACTTCCGCTCCTAATCCCTTTGCCAGTTTTATAGCCATATGTCCTAATCCTCCTAATCCTACAACAGCTACTTTTGAACCGGGACCTACATTCCAGTGTCTTAAAGGAGACCATGTTGTAATCCCGGCGCATAAAATAGGTGCTACGGCAGCAGGATCAAGATTTTCAGGAACCTTTAAAACATGATGGGAGTCCACCACTACTTTCTGGGAATATCCTCCGAAAGTATGACCTCCGGAATGCTTGTCGTGACCATTATATGTTCCGGTAAATCCGTTCAGACAGTATTGTTCCAGATCATGCTGACAGCTTTCACAATGCCCACAGGAATCTACGATACATCCCACTCCTGCAAGGTCGCCCACTTTAAATTTAGAAACTTCATTTCCTACTTTTGTGATTCGTCCTATAATCTCATGTCCGGGAACAGCAGGGTAGAGGGTTCCGCCCCAGTCGTTTCTTGCCGTATGAAGATCAGAGTGGCATACCCCGCAGTATAGAATTTCGATTTCTACATCCTTAGAAGTTATTTCTCTTCTTTCAATATTCATTTCTTTCAGATCAGCTGTCTTGGATTCTGCTCCGTACGCTTTTACTGTAAATGTGCTCATTTGTTTATTTGGTTTTAAATTAATTTCAAATTAAAAATTATGATAACCTTCATGTGTTACAGGTTTCCCATCCGAAGAAATACTCAGAAAGAACCTTTCGCCTTTTGGAAAAATAGTTGAATTAAAAGTTTCCATAACGGTACAAAAATCGAAACTTTTACACAAACTAAACTTATACAGATTACCGAATTACTTACCAATTTTACAGACCCCATTTCAGTTACAAATGAAATTGGTAATTTTGAATAGCAATAAAAATATACTTCATGGAAAATCAGGAGGTTGAAATATATAATACGGTCTCGGAATATAATAAAATGGCGAATCATGAAACCCTGCATCCGCTGGTGAGTATTATTGATTTTTCCAAATCTGATCCTATTTGCCAGTATAAAAGAACATTTGGGTTTTATACCGTTTTTCTGAAAGATGTCATGTGTGGAGATATGCAATACGGGAAACACAGCTATGATTACCAGGAAGGAACTTTGGTTTTTATTGCTCCCGGGCAGATGTATGGAATTTACAATAAAGACAAGTACGTTCAGCCTGCAGGCTTTGCCCTGATTTTTCATCCGGATTTAATAAAAGGGACCAACCTGGCAAAGAATATGAAAGATTATTCATTCTTCTCTTATGATGTGCATGAAGCGCTCCATCTTTCCGAAAAAGAAAGAGAAGTGGTACTGGATTGTTTTAAAAATATTAAGCTGGAGCTGGAACAGGCTATTGATAAACATAGCAAATCTTTAATTGTAAATAATATCGAGCTTTTCCTGAATTACTGCATGCGTTTCTATGACCGTCAGTTTATTACAAGAGACCACGTCAACCAGGGAGTTATTGGAAAATTTGAAAACCTTGTAGATGATTATTTAAAATCTGAAAATCCTAAAAATATAGGTTTTCCGATGGTTAACTACTTTGCGGAAAAACTCAACCTTTCTGCCAATTATTTCGGAGACCTGATCAAAAAAGAACTGGGTATTTCCCCACAGGAATTTATCCACAATAAGCTCATTGATGTAGCCAAAGAACAGATCCTGGACGAGAGAAAATCCATCAGTGAAATTTCCTATGATCTTGGATTCAGATATCCCCAGCACTTCACAAGACTGTTCAAAACCAAAGTAGGAGTTTCCCCAAGTGAATACAAATCCCTGAATTAATTACCAGAAACATAAATTACACAAATATTTCTCCAATGCTCTCAATCTCGTTGGCCATTTGTGTTTAATTAATGCCATAAATTTTTTATTCTCAAAAAACCAGACTACCTTTAAGTATAAAATAGTTATAGTTTAAAATGAGCTCATACCAGACAGGAACCCATATTTTTGAAACACGTTTCGGAAGGATTATAGCCGTAAAAGAAAACGGAATCATCAAGGCCAAAAGTATCCGGTATGCCCATTCCGGAAGATTTCAAAGACCTGCGCCCGCAGAACCCTCCGCCACAGATATTATTTCTCCGGATAAAACCCCGGTTTGCCCGCAGGCATTAAGTCCGCTGGTAGAAAAAATGATAGGAGCAACTCCTGTGGAAAGTTTTGAAGCTGATGAATCTACTCAGTATCTTTCCATTACCCGTCCTGAAAAGATCATGGAAAATGAGAAACTTCCTGTAGTTGTATGGATTCATGGAGGTTCCCATGAGATTGGCTGTGGGGATATTTCCACTGCTGATCCTGCAGAGTGGGTGAAAGAACAAAACATTATTGTGGTTACAGTATCCTATCGGTTAGGGCTTTTCGGATTTTTGGGAGGTAATGAAAAAAGACCGCCCAATCTTGGACTGTTTGATATGATTGAAGCCCTTAAATGGATCAACAGCTATATTGCCGGTTTCGGAGGTGATGAAAAAAATATTACGCTTCTTGGCCAGTCTTCAGGTGGAGATGCAATTGCCCATCTGATGATTTCCGATGGTACGGAAGGCCTATTCCAACGGGTGATCATTCAGAGTGCACCACTGGGATTACGACATAAAAGACAGAAAATGTCTGCAGAATTTCTGAAAAAAACAGAATTTCTGAAAGATGAAACAGATGTTATAAAAATGATGGATGAATATGGCAAACTGACTCCATCTGTAATGAAATACGGTCTGAAAGCAGCAATGCCTTTTGGTATCCAATACGGATTCCCTCCTTTATGTACAGAAGAAGAATCAACAGAATTGTGGAAAACCAATGCCAGGAAATATGATGTGCTGATTGGTCTGAATAATGATGAAACCGCTTTTTACCTCAAAACTTCCGAGGCTTTGAATAAATATTTCGGAAAAGGGATCGGACTGAAGATCATGGATAAAACCGTTGAAAAAACTACAGCATTTATTTATGGTGATCCGGCAAAGAAATTTGCAGAAAATTACGCAAGCGGTGGTGGAAACGTGTATTTATTCAGAATTCATTCCAGATTAAAAGACAATCATATAGGAGCTCCTCATTGTATCGATCTTCCATTAATTTTCGGTAATGAATCGGCCTGGAAATCTTCTGAAATGCTTAAGAATATTCCCTGGAACCGTATTCACGAAAATGGAAAAAAACTGAGAGCGCTATGGGCAGAATTTGCCCGTACCGGAAAGATATCAGATTCATCCGAACGTCCGGAAATCCTGGAACTTCAAAAGATTTAAAATGTATTACTCCTAAAGAATACCCCAAAAGTTTTTGAATACTGAAGGTTTTTTTAATGACGAACTTTATCCATAAAAGTTGATCTCAGTTCCCGGAAATCTCCTTTTTGTATACATTACAACTGAAGACGTAACATTCCCCTCCACTGGAGGGGTGGCGAAAATTCAAAGAATTTTTGACGGGGTGGTTTTAATAGACCTATTCCTGCTGTTTGTAGCATAATCTAAACAAAACACTTCACAGTCTGTTATATTTGAACATCTATCATAAAAATATAACCATTATGAAAACAAAAATCACTTTGAATACAAGGAAAATTGATCGTCAGAAACTCAAAAATTTGAAAGCAGGAGACATTGTTCCCGCTCATTGGGTATGCTGTACACCTCTTGAAGACGGGCAATGCTGTGAATGGGCTAAAGACGCATATAGCTGCAGGTATATTTATTGTTAAAAAAGGTCAATATCATCCTTGTAAAGTATTTCAGACATACATGACCGGAAAGGCTTCTGATCATGTATGTTATTTTTCAATTATCGTTTATTCAGGAATCCAGACGCTCACATTTCCTGCAGGAACGGGAAAGTCTCCCCAGCCGTTTTCATCAATCACTACTTTTTCCTTGGATCTTTTCAACAGGTCCTTACATTTTTTCCCGGCATAGCGTTTTCCCATTTCCATAGGTTTGTTGTAAGCATCTTTATTGCTTAGCACGACGGCACATCCTGTATGCTGATCATCTCCTTCACGTACCCACCCAAGGCAATTGGCATCTTCAAAATAATCCCGCTGTTCTCCATAGGCATGCTCTTTCCTGGCTGTAAGGAGTTCTTCAATACCATCAGTTTTAGGCATAAATATTTCCTGATCATGGCCGCTTCTGTCCTTATCCACGTAATGGGCACCATACAGGTCAGGATAAAAAACACATGGATAACCGTCTTTCCTCAATAAAATCAAGGCATAGGCAATAGGCTTAAACCAAGATTCTACGGGAGCTTCAAGATCCTGTAAAGGCTGAGTGTCATGATTGGCAACCAAACTTACAGAATGCATAGGATCGGCTTGCGTCAGGGTTCCGTCAAAGATCTTACGGAGGTCATAAGAGGCTCCTTCTCTGGAAGCATTGTGAAAATTATTCTGAAGAGAGCTGTCAAAAAGACTCATGCAGCCTTCCGTCACTTCAATATATTTCTGAAGCAGGTGAAGGTAGCCCGGAGCCCAGTATTCACCAACTGCAAAAATATTTTTCCCGGTATTGGATCGGAGAAGAGTAAGCCATTCCTTATAAAAATCAAATGAAATATGCTTTAAGGCATCCAGCCTTACACCATCAAAGTCAGTCTGGTCAAAATACCATTTTGCCCATGTATTGAGCTCTTCCCGTACAAAAGGATTCCGGTGCTCTATATCATTGTACATCAGGTAGTCATAGTTTCCTTTTTCATCATGAATCATTTCTTCCCAGTCATCTCCATATTCAGATTGTATTTTATAAATATGGGATTCCATGCCTTCTGCATAGTCTACACCACTGAAACAGGTAAAATTCCATTCGAAATCAGAATATTTTTTTCCTCTTCCGGGGAAAGTGAACTTAGTATAGGATTCTATTTCAATCACATCGGAAATTATTTTTTCCCTGTTATCTTCATCCACTTTTACAGCTTTGAATTTTTCAAGCTCATCACCACCTGCCTTATGTCCCAGTACAATATCTACAATGACGTCTATATTCTGTTTTTTTAGTGCTTTGATGGCTTTAAGGTAATCATGTTTAGTACCATATTTTGTAGGGATGGTACCTTTCTGATCAAATTCTCCAAGGTCGTAAAGATCGTATGAGTCATATCCGATAGAATAGCTTCCGTTTGTTCCTTTATAGGCTGGCGGAAGCCATGCAGAGGTAATTCCCAGTTTTGCTAAATATTTTGCCTGTTTTTCGGCTTCTTTCCATAATTTTCCTTCTCCTTCAGAATACCAGTGGAAAAACTGAATCATTGTTGGGTTCATAAATTTGCTGATTTGGTAGATACAAGTTAGCAAAAAAAATTAACCTACTGATTCTCGAATTCTTCAAACGGGATTTTTAGTTGAACGGAAATCTGCTTTTTTTCTTCAGTATTAAGATGGGAAAGAGATAGGCCCAGAAGACGTACAGCTTTGTCATAGGGACGAAGCTCCCACAACTTTTTCCCGGTATCAAAATACTGTTCCGGTGATGTAAAATAATCATCCCTGGTGATACTTCTGGTAAAAAGCGAAAAATCTTTGTACTTTATTTTCAATGTTAAAGTTCTTCCCAGAATATTATTTTTCTGCAACCGTTGATGAAGTTCCTGGCTCAGGCTTTCCAGCTTTTCATTGATCTGTTGTTCATCAGAAAGGTCTTCAAAAAAAGTTCTTTCCACCGCTACACTTTTCTGAATACGATGAGGTTTTACTTCAGAAGTATGAATGCCCCGTACTACATTGTAATAATGCTTACCGGATTTTCCAAAAATTTTAATCAGCTCCTGTTCTGTTCTTTTCTTTAAATCTTTTCCTTTATAAATTCCTAAACTAAACATTTTGTTAGCCGTAACCTTTCCAACACCGTAAAATTTCTCAACAGGAAGTTCTTCCAGAAAGCTTTCCACTTTATCCGGATGAATAGTTTTCTGACCGTTGGGTTTATTGATATCAGAAGCCACTTTAGCCAGAAATTTATTCACTGAAATTCCTGCAGAAGCGGTAAGGCCGGTTTCTTCAAAAATCTTCTGACGGATTTCCCTTGCAATCTGATTGGCAGATTCTATTCCTTTTTTATTTTCGGTCACATCCAGATACGCTTCATCCAGAGATAAAGGTTCTACCAGATCAGTATACTCATAGAAAATCTCACGGATTTTTTTTGAAATCTCTTTATATCTTGGAAAACGGGGCGGAACAAATATAAGATGAGGACACTTTTCTTTAGCTGTTTTACTGGGCATTGCAGAGCGTACCCCATATTTTCTCGCCTCATAGCTGGCCGCTGCCACCACACCCCGGTGCTGGCCTCCTACAGCAATAGCTTTGCCTTTGAGAGTAGGATTATCATGCTGCTCCACAGATGCATAGAATGCATCCATATCTACATGTATAATTTTACGAAGCGGCAAAGAAAAATCCATATGACAAAGATATGGATTCCTTTATTGATGATAATTGGTTTTTAAAGAAGGGAAGCTAAGAAGTAGGAAGTTAATGAGAGCAATATAAAACGGAATCCATTTATTGAAAATAATTAGCAGCTTTTCATCATACTAAAATTACTTCCATCTTTCATCTTTTTACAATTTCAGTCTCATCGTAAGAAGATGCGGTTCAAATCCTGCTTTTTCATATGCTTTTACAGCAGGTTCATTTTCAGCATAGACGTCAAGCCTTATTTCTGAAATATCTCTGGATTTTGCCCAGCTGATCAGTTCGTCGGTAATCACTTTATTGACACCTTTCCCTCTGTATTCAGGTTTTACATACATAAAGCCCAGATAAGCGTACTTCTCAAACTTATAATAATATTTCTCCGCTTTTTTGATTAATGCATATCCGGATCCTATGATTTCATTATTCTCCTCGGCAATAATAAGGGTGGCATCCGGAGACTGTATAAAATGGTTCAAATCATAATAATGAATTTCCCCGTCAATAAGGGTAACATTGAATGGCCTTTCTGCCGTAACAATTCCCTGTTCAAATTCTAAAAGTGTTGGTAAATCCTCTGTTGTAGCTTCTCTTGTGGTCATGGTGTCTGATGAATAAGTAAGCACTTAAGTTTTAACGGAATGTCTTATTGTTCAGGACAAATCTTACAACTTAAGTGCCGATATGTTGGTGATAAAAATTATTTTAAAAGACTGTCAATCGTTTGCTGAATTTCAGGATCTTCCGGAGATATTGCATAATATTTGGCAATAGAAGATTTCTGATCAATGATCATATACCGTGGAATCCAGTTCAGGTCAACATAATTGTTGAAATCATTTTTCCATCCTGAAGCAAACCAGTAATTATCTTTGTCTTTCATATTAAATCTTGCAAGGCTTTTATCAAAACCTTCTTTTGATCTTTCCAGCGAAAGGAAGACGAAGTCTACATTAGGGTTATTTCTTTCCAGTTGCTCAGCTTTTGGAAGGGCCTGAAGACAATCTCTGCACCATCCGGCCCAGAAATCAATCACTAATATTTTTCCTTTATGCTGGTCCAGAATCTGCTGGACTGTGATGCTTTTTCCGTCTTCATCTTCAAGTTTCTGCTGTAGAGCTTCTTTGGAAAACCCCTTTTTCAGAACAGTAGGAGCCTTCTGAGCAGAGCCAGCTCCAAAAATCCCTATCATGAAAATTAATATCAACTTTTTCATTTCTTACAATTTCATTTACACAAAACTAAGCAATGCACGGCAATCTTCTCTTAATTTTTGATGAATTGGGAAAAATTTATATTATTGAGAAATTCTATGGATGCTGTATCCAGGAAAAAGATTTTTAAAAAAAATATTTATCTCTCGCAGATTGTGCAGATGACGCAGATGCTTATGAATAATGCTATGACCGCTAATGCTCAATTTTTTTGTGTGCATTAGCTTATGCATTCTTAAATGTTTTAAAATTTCTTTTGAGAAAAAGATACTATTGATAATTTTTAATCAGTCCTTTGACCACAGTAATCACATTGGGCATAGCTTTGTTGGCAGCATTCAGAACTTCTTCGTGAGAAACGGCAAATGCAATATCAGGGCCGCCAAGATCTGTAATCACAGACATGCAGAATACATCCATTCCCATATGTCTGGCAACAATCACTTCAGGAACAGTGCTCATACCTACCATATCACCACCAATAGCTTTGATCATGCCATATTCGGCCGGGGTTTCAAAAGTTGGTCCTTGTAATGCTACGTAAACTCCCTGATGGATTTTTATTGTATTTTCAGCAGCAGCCTGTTCAGCAACAGCGATCATTTTTTTGTTATAAGGTTCACTCATATCCACAAAACGTGGTCCGAGTTCATCAATATTCCTGCCACGAAGCGGATGCTCAGGCATCATGTTGATATGATCTTTTACTATCACAATATCAGCAACGCTGTAATCTGGATTTACCCCGCCGCAGGCATTGGATAGAATAAGATTTTTAATGCCCAGTAAATGAAAAACTCTTACAGGGAAAGTTACGGTTTCCATAGAATGGCCTTCATAGTAATGGAAGCGACCGCTCATCATCAGTATTTTTTTGCCTTCCAACATCCCGTAAATAAGCTTTCCGGTATGGCCTGCAACCGTAGTCTGAGGAAAATTAGGAATATCTTTGTATTCTAAAACATGGATCTGATCTACTTCATTCTGCAGCTTTCCCAGTCCGGATCCTAAAACAACAGCAAAATCAGGAGTCTCCTGAATAATATTTTTGATAAAATCAGCTGTCTCTTTAATTTTTTCTAACATAATCTAAGATGATTTGATTGAATTCTTCCTTCTTATCAATAAGTACATTGATAGGCCAGTAGTAAACAATTTCTCTAAGATAGTCAAAAGTTTTCAGACGTACGTAGTCTTTCTCTGTGGTTAATATCAGTTTATATTCTCCTAATTTTTTGTATTCGGCAAGGATTTTTTTAATATCATCATCCGTGAAATTATGATGATCCCTGAATTTTAAATGTTTCACCCTTTTCGAGAATTTGGCCAGATGCTCCAGAAGCGGTTTGGGATTGGCAATTCCGGTGATCAGTAAAATATCATAATAGTTCAGGTTGTTATCCGGAAGCATTTTATCTTTTCCGTACACATTTTCGTCATAGCCGATGGATGAAAAGAAGACTTTCTGTCCGTATGAAGGTCTTATTCTTGAAATATAATACCTTTTTGTTTCCTCTGTCAGTTCATCAGGACATTTGCTGACCATAATGATGTTTGCTCTTTTATATCCTGCTCTTGATTCTCTCAGATCTCCGGCAGGAAGAAGGTAATCCTTGAAAAACGGATCATTAAAATCAGTCATCAGAATATTGAATCCTGCTTTGATGGCTCTGTGCTGCATGGCATCATCCAGTACCAGAACTTCAAGATCCATATCATCAATCACTTTTTTGGCACCGGGAACACGTTCTTCTGAAACAGCGATCACAAAACGGTTTTTGAAACGTTCAAAAAGCTGCATTGCTTCATCACCCACCATTTTATAATTACTCTCATAATTAGTGACTTCATAGCCTTTGGTGAGTCTTCCGTAGCCTCGTGAAAGCACTCCGGTTCTGTAATGTTTGGATAACAACTGTGCAAGATACATCACCATCGGTGATTTTCCGCTTCCACCCACAGAAAGATTCCCGACGTTGATTATCGGGGTCTTGAATTTTGTCGACTTAAAAATTCCCAGATCATACATTGTGTTCCGGATACCCGTTACCAAATGATAACCGAGGGAAAAAGGATAAAGGTACCATCTTTTCATACGATTGCAAAAATAGGAATTTTCATAAGCATTTGGTGTAATATTCTCAAAGACTTTTCAACAAATATTTCGTTAAATTAAAGTATTTTTGTGGAGTTATTACAATACATTGAGATACTTTATTGAATTTTCTTACAACGGAAAGAATTATTTCGGCTACCAGATACAGCCGGATGCTATTTCTGTGCAGGAAGAACTGGAAAAGGCCCTATCCACCATTTTAAGGGAAGAGATTAAAACAACCGGTGCCGGAAGAACGGATACCGGAGTGCATGCCAAAAAAATATTTGCCCATTTTGATACGGAACAGACGTTGAGTGATGAGCTTCCACGAAGATTAAACAGCTTTCTTCCCCCGGATATTTCTATCAAAAGAATATTTCCTGTAAAGGATGATTTTCATGCCCGCTTTGATGCCACTTACAGGATGTACGAATATTATATTTCTTTGGAAAAAAATCCTTTCACTCAGGAATCGGCATGGCAGCATTGGAAAAGACCTCTGGATATCAATAAAATGAACGAGGCCTGTAAGATATTGTTTGAGTATGAAGATTTTACAAGCTTTGCCAAATTAAAGACCGACAACAAGACCAATATCTGCAAAATGTATAAAGCGGAATGGGAACAGAACGGCTCTGAGCTGAAGTTTACCGTTTCAGCCAATCGTTTCCTCAGAAATATGGTGAGGGCTATCGTCGGTACGATGGTGGAGATCGGTACAGGAAAGCTACAGCCGGAAGATCTCCGTAAAGTGATTGAAGATAAAAACCGTAACGCTGCCGGAACTTCAGCACCAGCCCACGGGTTATACCTTGTAGATGTAGGCTACGAATTTTAAAAAAAACTAAAAACAAATATAACCATGTTATCAATTTTTATTCTTATCGGTGCTTACCGGTATTATGCACAACTGGCAGAAAAGTTTGGCAAAACCAAATGGCATTATGGTCTGTTGGCAATAGGTATTTACCTGGGTACTCAGGTGATTTTAGGACTTAGCTATGGAATATATATGGCTGCAACAGACCCGGAATCTCTGGACAGCGTGAACTATACGGGGTTTTCTGCTGCTAATATGGTCAGCTTGCTGATTTCCGTTGTCGCAGTTTGGGGAAGCTACCAGTTTCTTGAGAGGAAGTTTAAGAAAGAAAATCTGCTGAAGCCATCCGTTGAAATCAATGAGATCGGAAAAACGTTGATTGATAAAGATTAAATTTTAAATTCCATATCCAAACAGCCATGGATGAAATCCTCCGTAGAGAAAGAATAGGCAGCTTATGTTTCGGGCCGGTTTCGAAATAATACCTGATATATTCATATTGTAAATTACAGGTATCAGGCATTTTCTATCACGAATTGTGAAAGTTGTAAAGGCTGGCAATTTATAAAGTCTTATTTTTGCATAGAATTTTATTTTAATTCTTTCTTCGATTCGTACAATGAAAAAACAAGATACCTGGGGGATTGTAAAGAGGCTGTTCTTTATCGGAATGAAATTCCGGTCCTGGTTCATCCTTACCCTGATCATTTCCGTAATCCTTTCAATTGTTTCTACTTACAGGCCATATCTTACTATGGAAGTGGTAGATAACGATATTACCAAGCTGCATGATAAAGCTTTGATGATGAAGCATATCTATATCCTTGTTGGATTGGTATTTGCGGAAACGGTTTTAAATTTTTTCCTGGTCTACTTTTCAAATTTCATTTCACAGAACGTTATCCGGGATATCCGGGAAAGACTGTATGCGAAGCTGATATATTTTAAAACATCATTCTTTGATAAAACCCCTATCGGGCAGTTGGTTACCCGTGCCGTAGGAGATGTTGAGACCATTGCAACGGTTTATACAGACGGATTCCTTATGGTTTTCGGGGATATTCTGAGAATTGTATTTGTATTGATCATGATGTTCAGTACCAATGTGCACCTGAGTTATATTACATTGGCTATTCTTCCTTTAATGGTAGTCATTACGAGATTTTTCCAGAAAAGACTTAAAAAAGCTTTCGGGGATGAAAGAAACTGGACTGCCACTCAAAACTCTTTTGTACAGGAAAGATTGGCAGGAATGCCTATTATCCAGGTATTCAACAGACAGGAATCTGAATTTAAAAAATTTGACGATATTAATATTACCCTGAAAGGAGCTTTACTGAGAACCGTATTTATATTCTCATTATTCTTTCCGGTAGTAGAGCTTATCTCTTCTTTATTTATCGGGTTTATCCTGTTTTATGGAGGATATATTACGATCAGTGCCGGGGTGGTCATCGCTTTCATTCAGTATATTTCAATGCTGATCCGTCCGCTGAGACAGATTGCTGACCGTTTCAATAATATTCAGAGAGGTATTGTAGGTGCAGAAAGAGTTTTGGGACTAATGGATGAAGACAATTCAATGCCGAATACCGGAACTGTGAAGAAAGATCATTTTGCCGGAAAAATTGAATTCCAGAAAGTACATTTTGCCTATGATGAAAAGCAGGAGGTGCTGAAAGGAATAGATTTTAAAGTAAATCCGGGAGAAACCGTGGCGATTGTGGGGGCTACAGGTGCAGGAAAATCCACCATTATCAGTCTTATTACCAGACTTTATGATATCAATTCCGGGAATATACTGATTGATGATGTGAACCTGAAAGACTACGAGCTTTATAATCTGAGAAGTCACATCGGGGTAGTATTGCAGGATGTTTTCCTTTTCCATGGAAGTATTTTTGAAAACCTGGCTTTTGGAAATGACAGTATCACTCTGGATAAGATAAAAGCAGGAGCCAGGGAAATTGAGGTTGACCAGTTTATAGAGCAACTTCCGGGAGGTTATGATTATGTCGTAAGTGAAAGAGGTTCTTCAATCTCTTTAGGACAGAGACAATTATTATCTTTTTTAAGAGCTTATTTATCTGATCCTAAAATTCTGATCCTGGATGAGGCAACATCTTCTATAGACCACGAAAGTGAAAAACTGATCCAGAGAGCTACCGAAAAAATTACCAGAAACAGAACCTCCATTATTATCGCTCACAGACTGTCCACGATCGAAAAAGCCGATAAGATCATTGTGATGGAGCATGGGAAAATTGTTGAAGAAGGAAAGCATCTGGAGCTTTTAGATAAGAACGGTTACTATGCTACTCTGTACAAAGCCCAGCTGCGTCACGAAGTGGAAATGGAAGAAGAGAAAAAATCATAATCTGTAAGGAGACATAGGTTAAATAGTTTTTTTATCGTGAATTTATACCCTATACATTCCCAAAATAGCTCTTCTAAAGTTTTTTAAAGCTGCAGAAAACAAAATTCTGAGTGGTTCCGAAAGGTGTTGTATGATCTTCAGTAAGACATTGTATCCTTTCAAAACCGGATTCAAACTCTGAAGATAAAGATTCCTCATCATATTGCTGAATATCCAGTCCGCTGCATTTTGTGGGGCCGTTTTTAGAAAAAGTTCCAAGAACCATAAAGCCGGTTATACTTTTCTCTGCAATGCCAATGTATTTTGAAACCTTTTCCTGGGTAGTCAGAAAATGAAAGGCAGCCCGGTCATGCCAGATATCATACGTTTCGATAGGTTCGAATGCAGTGATATCTGTTGCAATCCATTTCACTTTAGCAGCAGCATCTCCCAGCCGCCTTTTTGCTTTTTCCAGTGCTTTGGAAGAGATATCAAGTACGGTAATATTTTCGTAGCCTTCCTGAAGAAGGAAATCAACGAGGTTGCTGTCTCCGCCACCAATGTCAATGATCCTGGCATCTTTGCCCAAACCGAAAGAATTGATACAGTCAAGTGAGGTCTGGGGCTTTGCTTGTGTCCAGCTTACCTGGTCCGGATTTTTGGTTTCGTATACGTTTTCCCAATGGTCTTTATGTTCTGAAGAATTGTTCATTCCTTTAATTGATTATTGATTTCTTCAAATTTAGCGATTAATCCGTCAAGTTTAGCCTGTTGTTTTTTTATTGTCTTTGGTCTCAGGTAAAACCAGTTGAAGCCTATCCATGCCAGAAATGTAGTATAAGCAATAGCTGAAGAGGAGAACGGCATTTTTGAAGTATACTCATACATATAGAGAACCAGACCGGTAAACAACATGATAAAGTAAATATTTAGCATTGTTGTCTGCATAAACCTCTGTTTATTTTTTACCACATATAAACTTTGAAGGTATTCACTGTTGGATTGGTTACTATCTATTTTATAAAAGACCATGAAAAGCTTGTTGTATGCCAGTAAAAAAATAACCATTGCTAGAATAACCAATACGATCCCGATTTTTGTAGTGACCAGCTCAGGCTGATAGCGATACCAGACAAAACCAATTCCTGTACAGGTAGCAGCCAGTAAAAGATTGGTGATCACAAGCCTTCGCAGGTTTTCATTTTTAAACTTTTTCAGTCTGCCCAGAAGTTCTTCCATATCAGGTTTGTTGGAAGTCTGCTGCTTCCATATATTTTTGAAATCTATATTAGTATCCATTTTCTTTAAACTTTTGCGTTAATTTATCTTTTATCCTGTGAATTTTCACCCTTATATTGGATTCCGAAAGCCCTACAATATGCGCTATTTCTGCCTGTTTTACTTCTTCCAGTTCCAGCGAGATGATAATTCTGTCTGTTTCCGGAAGTTCAGAAATCAACTGATAGAGTAGCTGTATCTGAGGTTCAAGGGATTCCTGTTTCTTTTCTTCCAGATTGATCGGAAGGTCGGCCTTAGCAAATTTTTTTTCCTTTTCGATTTGGCGCAGGCAGTTGTTAGAGGCAATTCTGAAGATCCATGTCCCGACACTGGATTCATTCCGGAATTTCGGAAGCTGCTGCCATACAATGATAAAGGTTTCCTGAGCAAGGTCCTGAGCCAGTTCAGGATCATTCACATATCCCATGCACAAACGGAATATTTTCTGCCAGTAGAGTTCGTAGATCTCTTCAAATACCATTATTTCGCAGATAAAAAGTTATTAAGCTGGTTAAAATACCATTCCTTGTCATCGTACATGATGAAGTGTAAGCCTTTGGAAGCATATTGAATATTGGCATTTTTTAGATTTTTGTATTGCCCATCAATAGTTGGTTTCAGGTTGACAAAAAAAGACTCCAGCAGAATAAGGGAAGGACATTGTATATTTTTTATTTTTTCTCTGAGGTCAGTATTAGAAAAATCGCAGTACATCGTGGCAAATATTTTTCGGTCAGATTTCACACTCCAGCCAACTACGGTTTCCTGCATGGAAGTATCTGCCAGAAGGCGTGGGATAGTCTGTATCTGCATCTGGCGGAACTGTTCATCTGTCATTGCTGTTAATTTATTAACCGTTGCTGAACAGTCATTGTTTTCTTTAGATTTAAAATCAGGATCGGAGATTGCAGCCAGACAAGGAAGTGTATCTACAATGACGATTTTACCAGCCAGCTCCGGATAATCTGCAGCAATGGCCAGGGCAAGACCTCCTCCCATACTGTGTCCGATGATCATAGGTTTATCAATGTTATTATCTTTGATGTAGGCAGCGATTTCTTTTTCCCAGTCTGCAAAGCTGGCATCTGCTTCCGGTTTCACTCCTGCAAATCCTGCCATTGTTAAAGTATAACAGGTGAAGTTCTTTTCAAATCTGGCAGTCGTTTCGTTCCACACCTCTCCGGAAGAAGCAAACCCGGGAATAAAAATTAAAGACAGGTTTCCTTTTCCGGTTTTCTTTACTTCAAAAGGATATGATTTTGTCTGACCGAATATATTACATACTGCTGCTAAAAATAACAGGACGATAAGAAGGAATGTTAATTTTTTCATGATTTCTAAAGTTTTAAGGTTTATTTGTCTTTTAGAGACGAACCTTGAAAAAATGTTACACTGAATTTTATTTTTTTTTGAAAAAAATATTTTTCCTTCTCTGAAATCCCTGCTGCAAGCGAAAATTCTCAGTCATTAATTTTAAAAAATATATTTCGAAAATCTTTTCCTGAAGTTTGATACATAAAAACTACAGTTTTCCTTTCTTCTTCTGACTACTCTGTATTAATCTAATATTTTTCCGTAGAATCTGCTGATATCAAAGTAGAGTCCCGGAACTTTGTATTGGTCTTTTTCAAATACGATATAATCACACTTTCCGGTAATGCTTTGGGATTTCATTGCCATTTGAAACGTATTCAAAAGCACATATTCATCGGTAACGGAAATAACATGGAATGCCGTTTCACATTTCATGCCATCACCTGAAGCCAGGATAGCACCTAATAATCCGTGAAAATTACCTGCTGTTTTTTTGGCCATATTCTCATCTTTCACCAAACGGTACATATAAACGAGATAATTCATAGCACGAAGATCGAACGGATTTTCTTCCAAAACTTCCCGGAAAAGTTTGATCCCTGCCGGCACATCTTTCTCAGTAATACCTTCGCCACGATAATATTTAGTCATTTCTTCCGCCCTGTTACTGGTTTTGTAAGGTTTATAACCTTTTTGAAATGTATACCCGAAATAAAGATGACGATACTGGCTGCCCGTAAGGAGGGTATCATTCTGTTGCAATCTTTTTAAAAGCTCAGGATAATAAAACTCTGATTTTTTATCCTCAATATTTTTTTTAATCAAAGAATAATCCGGGGCTTTGAATTCCGGCTTCTGGGCAGATACAGTAATAAGAAGAAGTATGAAGAATAAAGAGAAAATTGCTTTTATATACATTGTTTTTTATCGTTTAATATAAGTTTTTAATCGGGTTAAAAATACGGAATCTCTATAGAGTTTTTAAAATATATCTGTTATTTGTAAAAAAAACAATAAAACATTGCTGAAGTCTTATGTATATATTAATAAATTTACTAACTTTAATCAGAATTTGAGACTTACCCCTGGTATCAGGAGGGTATTGGATCATAAAAATAGTTTTTTAATTAAAATCCAAAAAATATTAATGAGCAGTAGTATCCAAGATGAATTTAAAGTCTTTAAAGACGAGTTAAGAAAGTTGAATATCGAAGTACAGAAAGTGGTAAAAGTAGGGAACGGCAGTATGGATTTCCACGAAGTTTTCTACAAATCACCGAGGTATGATGAGGTAAAAAGTGTATATGTTCAGCGTCATAACCTGGACAATATCATAGAAAAGTTTAAACAAGCTTATCATTAAAAATACATCCGGCGCTGCAGATACTCTGCAGCGCCGGATTTCTAAGGGACTGATCAGTCTTTATCCAGTGTTGACGTTCTTACAAGAACAGTTTATTGTTATCATTGAATCCTTTTAAAATCTATATCCCAAAGAAAGCCCGCTTCTGAAACCTGCCCATGGACCATCTACTTTTATTCTGGCTCCATTGGCATTCGTTTCTACTGTATATTTTACAAATGGGATGTCCAGGTTTTCTATTTCTCTTTTAAGCTGTGCCTGCATATCCGGGGTAAGCACATAATTGGAAGTCATACTGAAATCTCCTCTGCCGCTTCCATAATGGGCTCCCGCAATCCAGAAATCAAGAACCAGATTCCTGCTTCTGGTGAGGAAAAACTGTACGCCTACCATTACACCTCCGCTGTCACCTTTAGTGCTGCCTTCTCCTTTGAGAGGGATCTGATAGGTGTTTCCATCCGGTCCATTATAATCATAGTAGAAATCAAACGTATTGGAAGAAACATCGGAATGCCGGTAATAAGGAGCAATATAAAATCCTTTTCCATATCCATGTCCTATGTAAAATCTGGGCTCTATGGTAAAGTTTGTTGCTTTTACTCTGAGATTCTGAAATCTTTTTTCATCCTCATCTTTCAGGAAGGCATTGATGAAGGGAACCTTTCCTTCCGGCATGGTCCCGAATCCAATATTCACGGAGAACCATTGGTTGATTACTCTTTCATAAGACAAATTAATATTCCGGAAAGCATAGGCTGTGACGTTCGTCTTGACGATATTCATCTTCTCTGCCGGAGTATTTTCCGTTTCCTGAGCATGGGTTGCAGCAAACAGAAAGCATGGAAGTAACAGGACTGCTTTTTTCATGACTTTATATTTTGTGATGTTTCAAAAAAACAGCAAAAAGCGGGCTGAATTTAACATAATAATGAAATTTTATTTAAAAAAACTTATTCACTACTTCTATTGGTTAATGTAATAACTGTTAAATATCAATTGTCCTAAGAGTATAAGCCCATTTTTTGATATGAAAAAAACGATGTATACCATGTTCTTTCTTTGTGGGACCTTTGCATTTTCTCAGGAAGCAAAAAAAGATACAGCAGAGGTTTCAACACCAAAAGAAATTCAGGAGGTTATTTTGAAATCACAGCGCAAAAAACAATTTGCAGATAAGGCTGTTTATACCTTTGATAAAGAAGCCCTGGAAAAAGCCCGTTATGCAAAAGATCTGCTGAAAACTCTTCCCGAACTACAGCTTGATCCGATCGGCAATACAATTACCAGTACAAAAGGAGGAACTACGCTTTTCCTGATCAATGGAATTGAAGCTACAGACCTGCAGATCAGGAGTGTGGCTCCCCGGGAAGTGGTAAAAGTGGAGTATTATGATATTCCGCCTGCAAGATGGGCAACCATGGCAGATACAGTGGTGAATATCCTTACAAGATCTGCCGAGACGGGATATGTATTCGGAACCGAAGTTTTTTCTGCCCTGAATACAGGATTTGTGAACGGTTCAGCCTATGCCAACTATACAAAAGGAAAAAATGATTTCGGCCTTGAATATTCAATCAATTTAAGAGATTACAATGACAGGAGAGTCAATAGCATTTATGATTATCAGCTGGGTGGAAAGCATTACCGTTCAGATGAAAACAGGAAAGATCATTTCGGATATACTTTCCAGAATATGGCCTTGCGCTATACCAGGCTGGTTCCTGATAACTATTCTTTCCAGGCAAAATTGAATATGGCTATTTTCAGCAGATTTTCAAAAGGAACAGGGCAAAGTGTTTTTTCAGAAAATGCATCCAATGAAGAACACGGAATGTTTAAAAATAACGGTTCGGATTATGTAATTCCCAAGCTTGATCTTTATTATTCAAAAAAAATAGGTGAAAAGGATGAGCTGAGCATTAATGTTGTAGGTTCCCATTACACAACCCATACTTCCGAAACAGCTCAGGAATGGATTGTAGCCTCAGGACTTTCCGTATATGATAATGATATGGTTTTGAAAGCGAAACAAACCAGTGTAGTGGGTGAACTTGCCCATACCCATGATTTCAAGGCAGGAAAACTTTCATCCGGATACAGGATTTCGAGATCTTCCATTTCCAATGATCTGAACAATCTTGCAGGATATTCCCAATACACCGTCAACTATCTGGAGCAGTATTTTTACACAGAATTTTCCGGGAAAATAGATAAATTCAGTTACCGTGTCGGAGCAGGACTTACCCATATTTACAATAAAAGCGCTGAAAATACTTTTGATGAATGGACTTTTACCCCGAAAGTTGTTTTAGGATATCAGCTGAAAAATAACCATAATCTTCGTTTTACAGGAAGTTATAATCCGGTGAGCCCTCAGAGTAATGCCCTGAGCAGTAATGTAGTGCAGCTCGCCCCCAATATTGTACAGCGGGGAAATCCTTTACTGGAGTCTCAGCAGGTTTTTTCGAACAATCTGACCTATTCTTTTAACAATAAATATTTTGATTTTAATGCAGCTTTGTTTTACCGTTACACAGACCGGGTGATCAACCAGTATTATGTTCAGGATGATGTTTTGGAAGGTTATGCACTCACTTATGAAAATGGAAAAAACGGACAGAGGTATGGTGCTCAATTGACAGGTTCATATAAGCCTTTCGGGAACAGCCTTCTTGTTATAAAAGCTGTTATAACACCTACAGCTGAAACCGTAAAAACGAGTAAGGGAGCATTGATTAAAAACAGCTATTGGGGAAATTATTTTGTACTTTCTTCAGAATACAAAGCTTTTTCAATGCAGTATCAGTTTAATATTCCTACGTATAGCCTAAGTGGAGCCTTCCTTAATACGAACGAAAACCAGAACAATATTTTTGTAAGCTATAAACATAAAAACTGGACGTTTTCTACAGGAATGTACTGGATAGGAATGCCTTCTGAGTATAAAACAAAGAGTTTACCGGAAAGTTTGGTAGATTACAGGGTTTATACACAGATTATGAATAATAAATCGATGTTTGTACTCGGGCTCAGCTATGATTTCTCTAAAGGAAAAAAGACGGAGATCCAAAGAAAGCTTAATAATGAGACGGCGCCGGCAGCCACTTTTTAGAAATAGGATGAATGCAGGAAGTTTCTGTTTGGCAGATACTTCTGAAGGTTGTAATAATTGATGGTGATAAAATTGGATATTAATAAAAAATAGGGTTAAAGTACTCTTCAGACCGGAAGTACTTCCGGCTTTCACCCTCAAGCTTCCTTGCCAAAAAAAATCCCGTTCAATGCTGAACGGGATTTTTTTGTTATTTCTTAATGAATTTTGTATTCTGTCTCGTTTCAGTGTTCTTGCCATTGACTTCAATAAAATAAGAAGCGGGCGGCAGATCTGAGATTTGAATGTTTCCTGATTTTATATCTGAAGTTTTGATCAGTTTTCCATCCAGACTATAGATTTTCGCTGTGGAGTAATTTTCTACGTCTCCTTTAAAACCGATGAAATCCTGTGCCGGATTCGGGTAAATGGTAAGATTTGCTTTTTTCATCACATTGCCGGTGGCCAGGAATGTTTCGCTTAAAGCCTGAGCACTTGAGGTAGATTGGTTTATCCCCAGTAATGGAACACTAATGTTTCCATTGGTAGTGCTGAGTAATGCATATCTGTGAGAAGCGTCATAATAAGCGTAGGCTGTATTGGTAACGGTCCCGATCGGATTGGCATAAATTACATCAAAAGATGCATACAAATTAAAATTCTGTGTATACTTTACTCTAAGAACGTTACTATAGGTCTGATTACCCAGAATCAGTGTTCCGTATGCGTCAGCCTGAGTGGCTAATGTTCCGCTGAACAGACCGTTGGCAACAGAGGAAGTGAAGGTTCCTTTAGCAGTATCATTTTGAGCAGGTCCGAAAGTTGTCGGATAGTTATTATAAGTACCATTGTCTACACTGAAGTTTAACGTAGCCTGTGGGTTAACAATTCCAGTGATTTCCAGTTTGGTTGTTGATGCCTTATAATAGATTGTTGTTGCTCCGTCTGTCGTTTTAATCGTAGAACCCGGAAAAGTTGTTATCTCGGCAGAAGTAGGTGTTGAATAAGTGGTTTGGGATGCAGTACCCATGGTTAAACCTCCATTCGAGAATGTTGCATTGGCTCCTGTTGCAGAATTGTCTACAGTTCCTGTTACCAGATTATTGTTTACCACATCTCCTATGACAGGATCATGAGAAGCTTTGGTAAGGGTAATCTGTGCCGAAAGAACCGCTGAGGTTCCCAGCAGAATAAGTAGTGATTGTTTCATAGTCAATTTTTTTGTTAAAGTTAAATAAAAACAGAATTCAATTTTCATTTAACTTGTTTTTAATTAAATATTTAAATACAAGCAGCCGTCTGATTCAATCAGACGGCTGCCCTGTGCGTTAAATAAAGTATGTTTAGTTGCTGAGGATCATTTTACGGTAAGCGTAGATGTCTTCAATTGTGACCACGCTCATCCCTTTTCTGAGAGCAAAGTCTACGATTTCCGGAAGTCTTGCCATAGAACCGTCTTCATTCGTCAGTTCACACAGTACGGCATCATCACCCAGATTAGCCATTTTTACAAGATCTACACTGCCTTCCGTATGGCCACGTCTTTCGAATACCCCGTCTTTTTTCGCAATCAGAGGAAAAACGTGTCCGGGGCTTGCAATGTGCTCTGCCTGAGCATTGGCAGCCACAGCCGTTCTGATGGTTGTTACCCTGTCCTTTGCTGAAACTCCCGATTCTACTCCTTCTTTGGCTTCGATAGAAATGGTGAATGCGGTTTGATTTTTTGAATTGTTCTTTTCTACCATCGGACGCAGATTAAGATGTTTGCTTTTCTCTTCAGAAATGCACAGGCATACGATACCGCTGCATTCACGGATCAAAAGAGCCATATCCTGTTCTGTAATAGTGGAAGCGGGAAAAATGATGTCACCTTCGTTTTCACGGTTTTCATCATCTACTAAAAGAATACCTTTTCCCTTTTGTAATGTTTGAAGTGCTTTTTCTACACGTTCTCTGGAGGTAGCTCCGAATTGTTCTAATAATTTTTCCATGTTATTTTACTTTTAAAAGTTAAAATAGTCTTCGGTACATGGAAATGAAATACGACACAATAAGAGTCCATAAGGAATCTTACTGATCATCTCATTTTCTTCTCCCATCCAGACTTTAACTGTCGGTTCCGGAATTTCACCAGATCAGTCCTTTCGTTGGAAAGGAGTCGCGGACTGTAACCGCCGGTAGGGAATTTCACCCTGCCCCGAAGAAAACTTATACTAAGTTTTGCTGTATGTTGTAATTTAAATTTTTATTTCATTGAATAGTATTTAACGCACAGGTCGCTAATTTCGGGAAGTTTTTTGAAATGGAGAAATGCTTTTGATAGGATTTATCAATAAGAAGATATCTTACAGAGAAAATAGAAAGTTAATTTTCATTAAGACCTGTCAATATCGAGGAGTAAATATTTCAGTCATAATTTCGGACCATCTTGCTAATAATAAATCGGTATAAACTTCTTTATCAAGGCCGTAAGATCCCAGTGCATAACCATCGTTCCATTCTACCAGGGCGGTGTCTCCTGTGGACAAGATTCCAAAATCAATTCCATAAGCTTTAGTACATTCTTCTGAATTCTCAAGATCGTGCACTGCATTTTGTACAACGGTCATATCCGGTTCATATCCTTCATCGCCATTATATCTCTTGATCCCTACTATTTTTGAATTGTTTACAAATACTCTGTATTCTGCTTTCCAATCGACAATGGGAGAATAGTAGAGTTCTGTATTTCCTGGAAATTCCATCAGGCGATAAAGATCGAGCGGTGATTCTATTGTAAACCCTGTGAATAGTTTAGTTTTTAATTTAGGTTTTACAAAAATATATGGAATATTTCCATCAAAACTGTTGGAAAGGTTGCGTATTGTTGTTTCCCGGATGTCTCTTTTCAAATAATGTTGGAGAGCTTTTGGGTAGCAGTCTGCAGGTGGTTGCAGACCGTATTTTCTGAAAATATAAGAAAAGACAAAATGATCTCCTGCAATAAATGTTGTATGGTCGATAAATAGCTGATTTCTTAAAATTTTTTTGTTTGTGAAAAGTTCATAGTTTATGAATCTCTTTTCGAGTACATCAATCACATCCTGATGTTCCGGTTCTAGTTTTTTATTGCCATATTCATGAATGTAAGCTTTTTCAATCATGCTAAAGTTTAGTAAGCCATTAAATATTATTTCCTTAATATCTTCTCCATCTGTTTTCCTTTAGCCAGCTCATCAATCAACTTATCCAGATACCGGATATTCCGCATCAGTTCATCTTCTATTTCTTCTACACGATACCCGCAGATTACACCTTTTATGAATGAAACATTAGGGTTGATTTGAGGCGCCTGTTCAAAGAAGGTTTTAAAATCAGTTTTGTTTTCTAAGATCTCCTGTAAACTTTTTTCATTATATCCCGTTAGCCAGAAAATAATTTCATGAACTTCCGATCTGGTACGTCCTTTCTTTTCTGCTTTTTGTATATAATGGGGATAAACGCTGGCAAAAGATGTTGTAAATATTCTGGTATTCTGCATGGCTGTGCATTTTTTAGAGTAAACTTTTAATAACTTTATCAAGAATAAGGTTAAATTCCTGTGGTTTTTCAAGCATAGGATAGTGTCCAACATCTGTAATCGTCACGTAATCGTAGTTTTTCAGATGCTTTCGGTTGTTTTCAAGATGAGTGAGGGATGCATCAGAATTGATCGCTACTACCGGAACCCTGATCTGGTCTGCAATTTGCCTGGAATCCGTTTTGTATAAAGGTCTGAGGAGATCTACAGCTATTTCAGGGGCGTTTTGAAGAAATTCATATTGTATCCTTTCCTTTACCTGAGGAGGTGTTTTTTCTGCAAACAGAAACTGGGGAAGATAGTTTTCCACAGTATTTTTAAAGTCAGAGCGATAGGCGGATAAGACTTCTTTAACCTGCTCTTCCGTATAAACTTCATCCAGATTTTTTAAAGTATCCACCAGTACAATGGCTTTGGTGGCCGGAATCTTTAAAGCAGCTTCCAGTACATAAGCTCCGGACATAGAATGCCCTATCAGAATGATTTCTGAAGCCTGAATATCATCTGCTACCGCTTTAATATCATCTGCATAACCTTCACTGGTCCATTCCTCTCTGGTTGTGTCGGATTTTCCATGCCCTGCGAGGTCCATTGAAACCACATGATACCGGTCTTCAAAAAAAATTTGCTGATCAATCCACCATTCTGTATTTCCCAGCCAGCCATGAACGAAAATAAGTGATGTATTTCCTTTTCCGGATTCTTTATAATGAATCTTCTGACCGTCTGATGATAGGGTGTATTTTTCCATTTTGAAATGATTTTGTGAGGTATTTGTATCCTGTTATTTTTCGACGACCGCTATATCTTTCAATTCAAAAGGAATTTTTCTGACAGCATTTTCATTTTCAATCATCAGTTCCACATGAATCTGATCTCTTTCAGAAGGAGACATATTTTGTTTCAATTTAACAAGTTTATAAATAACACCTGTCTTACTGTCTTCCAGTATCATATTATTATATCCGGGGTCCGGATTGTCATTGATAAAATAAGTGAGTTTCTGAGGGCTGCTGTCTTTGTAAGCATACATGATATCATAGCTTTTAAAATCTATCTTTTCGTTATTCACTTTAAGATCGGGAAAAACTTTATTGACGGCAGCAGAATCAATGATGCTGAAATATAGCTTTGGATTTTTGTCAACAGCAGCTTTGCTCACAAGGTTTGTATTCAGCTTTATATTTTTGAGCTTTCCGGCATCAATATACGAACCGTTACCCTTTGACGGGGTAAAGTATTGGATAACGCCTTTGATCGTTACATTTTTGGAATGCTTTTCCGGAATGTCATATCGTCTTATTAAGGTTCTGCCATTATTATATCCGTAGTTTAGAGGATATTCTTTATTTTCTTTTAATATATTCTTTTGATTGCCGGTCACTGTCAGTGTATCCAATCTGATCAGGTTAAATTTATCGGTGGGTTTGTCTATGTGTATGCCTACCTCAATAAAGTTATCATGTTGAGAAACATGTGATACTTTTACCTGCTCCTGGGAAAGACACTGTATATAGATCAATGTGAAAATAAAAAAAAACTTTTTCATGATTTTAAAATTACGGTTTTGGATAGCGGAAGTTACAAAAAATGTACTGACACTACAGATAAAGTTAGGATCGTGCTTTATTTTATTGACAAATGCATTAAAGCGTTATCTGTTTCTCTTTCAGGCTTTAGCCTTTTAAAGGATTGAGCTTTAAGTTTGTGAACTTATTTCCTGATATATTGCTATAATAAAAAAATCTCTGCGGTTATCACAGAGATTGTATGATTTTACTTATTTTCTATGAACCTGATATTGGTGATGATGGTGGCGTAAGATGTGCCTGAAAGATCTTTTATTTCGCATTTGAAAAAAAGAAGGTTCTTTAAAAGTTTTTGATGAGAAACATCAATCCTGTATTCTATTCCTGTAGGCATTGCTTTGGTGGCGTATCCTTCCAGATTATCAACTTCATAAGGATCTTTCTGGCCCAGAAAATTGAAAATCTCCCTTAAGGTGCAGTTCATAATAAAAACAGAAGGTACAATAGGATAATTTTCAAAATGCCCTTTACACTGGTTGGGAGTGAAGGGTTCTATGAATATAGTGAACTGATGGTCGTTTTCCGTTCTTATCCTGCCTGCAGGAAGTTTATTTTCATAATATTCTACCGGAACATCATTGAAGTAATCTTTGTAGAAAAGTTTAAAGGTGTCTTTTAAAATAATGTGATAGTCAAGTTCAAAAGAGTAGAGGGCTTCGCCTGAATGATTGTCCCGAATCACAAGAGATGATTTACCTTTTCGTTTCGATTCCAGGAAGCTTTCGCAGATAATGGTTGCCGAGTCTGACTTTTTGTAAGAAAGTTGTCTTATTCTTACTTTTTCACCCATAAAATAGATTTGCTCTTTCGAGGAGGGATTTAAAAGCCAGTATAGGTTACAGCTTCCCAATGATGATAAAAGCTGAATCAGTCTGGAAAAGTTTTCATGATTGAAATTGTATTCTGAAATACTGGTTTCCAGTCTGTTGTTATTGAAAATGATATTTTCAGGGACAGAAATGTAAGGTGCTGTTTCTCCAAGGTAAGGGATGATGCTTTTTTTGATGTCTAGTGTTGTCATGTGAATGAGGGGTTATGGGGTTATTCAATTTATTTTTCATTTTGTGGATAAATTTTTCATCGTGTTTAATGCAGGTGAAAGTGTTTTTAATTTTACTTAAAATGGTTAATATTTTTATCTATTATTCAATGACTAAAATAAGTATTTTATTTTTTATTATTGTTATATGTGTTATTAAATAAATGTTTTGTGGTATTTAATTCTTTGTTAAGTGATATTTTTATTTAATTAATAATCTATTATGATTGAAAATATATCATATCTTGTTTTTAATTATCAGCAAAGATTTAGCACTTAAAAATCTGCATAAAAAAAGTTATCCACATTATATTTATCCACATTAAAGATTATTTGTTGAAAATTATTGTGGATACATGTTTTCTATAAAATATTGAATACTAATGTTTTGTTTGCTGTTTTTTATGTTGTGAAAAAGTTATCCACATTTTGTTGATAATAGAAAAGAGGATATGAAAAACTTATCCACAATTTTTCGGAAAAATAGGTGGTGATCGACGCCAAATTGCGACACAAATAAGCCACTCCTCTGCAAAATGACTGCAATAAGAAGTGGCAATTGTAATATTCAGATATGTAGGTGGTCTACAGAGTTTCTATATACTTTTCGTAACCGCTTTTTTCCAGCACCTCTCGGGCTGATAAATATTTTTCCAGGAATCCGGGCCGTTTTTTTCTGCATATTTTTCAATAATCCTGAACCCCAGCCAATAGTTTATTGATTTGGGAGCATCAGGAAATAATGTATGCTTGTCATTTCTCAGCAGAGGATTGTTTCCTGAAGCATCAGAAAAATAAGGTTTCAGTTTTGTAAAAATGTCTTTTTCATTTTTTATATACCAGTTCCAGTTTTCCTTTGTCATATTTTCCACCGCTTCATGTTTTTCCATTGTACGGTTAAAGAATATATAAGTGAAATAACAGGCGAAACCTTCATCTATGGTTTGATTCAGTGCGGTTGCTCTGTCAGGATCAGCCTTTCTGAAATGTTCATATACCATGTGGTTGAGTTCATGGGGAAGTCCTTTTTCAAGCGAATAAAGAATGTCAACGTTTTTATTATTAAGCTCCAAAGCAAACTGTTCATCATTACAGCCTCCGAATGAAATTCCGGTGAGAGGAGTAAAGATCAGGCTGATTTTAGCCTTAGGCTGATAGGGAACCAAGCTGTTAAACTGTGTAAGGGTTTTCTTAAACAGCTTCCGGGTATCTATATTTAAAAGAATATTGGCCCTGTCTTCAAGCTGAGGTTTATTTTTTTTATATAGAGTTTTATTCCATCTGATCATCCCTTCAGGTGTATTGAAAAGATGGGCATTTTCATCACCAAAGATCATGGCATAGCAGCTGTCCCAGAGTTTTTTGTGCGGGAGATAAACACTTTTAACGATTCGGGCAGAATCATATTGCTGATCTTTATGAGCAAGCAGCTGGTGTTTGAACAGGTTTTTGATCACGATATTCTCAACTTTTACGCTGTCCGGTATCTTTTCCAGTCTTCTGTAATCAAAAGTTGTATCCGCAACGGGTTTTACAGAGCAAGAGAATAAGAGAAAAGGCATTATAATAAGACAGATTTTTTTCATCTTCATCAGGTATAAATTATTGTATTGGAGCTAAAACTTTTGAGTTTTAAAATTAAGAATCATTACAGAATCTCTGGAAATCTTACGGGAGCTGTCATTGAAATCCGTATCAATACCGATCACAGTAATCTTTAACCAACCTTGTAAGATTCGGTTATAATTATAAATGTTATTTCATTTTTGAAGTAATTCTTTGCTGGATTGTTGGGGAATTCTCTTCTGAATTGCTACTACAACTTCTTTAAGTAGCTTTTGAACTATAGAGAATATAATGGCCAATACACTTAGCAGAGCATACTTAAAGAATCTGATAATTTTTTTCATGGTTTAATTTTGGACGAAAATACTATTAAAAAAATATCAATGGAAATTTTATCGATCAGATGGTGAAATTTTATGTTCTAAAGGTCATTTTTATCTGATGAATGAAAAAAAGATTATATCGTTCTGTGATTTTCAATCCGGTTGATAAGCTTCAATTGATTATTGATAATACTTCTTAAATCTCCTTTCAGGCATTTTTGAGTTTTTTCTGTTTTTATTTTATTTTGGGAAAATATCTTATAAAGTGAATTTACTTAAGAAATAAATAAATACGATGGTTACAAATAATATTAATCCATTCTTAAACAATGTTTTATATGTTGTGAGGGATCAGTAAAAAACATATTTTAGAAAATTAAAAAACTATATAATCATGAGAAAAAAAATGTTGTCATTATTTTCGTTACTGATAGGGTTTTTGGGATTTTCCCAAACCGAAGTCTATTTTAAATATGATGAAGCTGGAAATCAGCGATATCGGGGGCCCGATACCAGTGCTAAACAGACGCCTGAAACTACATCAAAAGTTGATTCTAAAACAACAGCTCTTACTCAATCTCCTGTGATTGACGAAAAGGCATTCTGGAAACAAATCCGCCTGTATCCGGTCCCTGTGAATGATGTATTAACCATCGATTGGACAGATGAAGTGGATGGACTTATCGAGTCCGTCTCATTATATCAGCACAGTACGGTACACTGGAAATTCCAGCAGCAAAATATGCCTGATCTGAATAAGAAAATCAGAATTAACATGACTGGGTATGATTGGGGTATTTATGTGCTGCGTTTCACCCTAAAAGACGGCCGTATTTTTAGTAGAAACATAACCAAACGCTAATACAAAGATGAAAACTTATAAAGAGAAAAAAAAATTATTTTACTCTCTTATAGTATCATGCATTTCTATTATGGGGCTTTCACAAACAGCTCCTGTTCAGAAATTTCATGATACCAAAGGGAATATTGAAGTGACCCAAGCCGGGCAGCTTCAATATACAATGACCATCGATACACCTCCGGGAATTCAAAAAGTAGGTCCAAGTATCAGCTTGGTCTATGTAAGCGGAGCCGGAAACGGCCTTGCTGGCTATGGCTGGAATATTTCAGGAGTAACAGCAATTTCAAGAGTTGGGAAGAATCTTGAAAAAGATGGGGTTACAAAAAATGTACAGCTTGATTATTCTGACTATTACAGCTTTAATGGGCAACGATTAATTCTAAAATCAGGAGAGTATGGTAAAGATGGCGCAGAATATGTGACAGAAAAATATTCCAATGTAAAGATTAAATCTGTGGGAGCTGTTTCAGGACAGTCTTGGCAGGGACCTGAATATTGGGAAGTCACCTCTCCTGACGGGTCACAGATATGGTATGGCGCCACAGCTTCGGGAAATAGCCCGGCAAGAACCGCTATAGACTATAATATTGTCAAATCAATAGATACAAATGGTAATTATATTTCCTATAACTATACAAACGAGGGAAATGTTTCTGTGATTAGTTCCATTGAATGGGGTGGAAATGAAACCCAGAATACACCACACTTTAACAAAATTGAATTTGTATTTGCATCTAACCCCATCTCAGAAAAAGCCTATATAAAAGGGGTCGAGTTCTCACAGTCTAAGCTTCTCGAATCTATCTTGGTTTCTTCCGGAGGCAATCAATATAAAAAGTATAATGTTTCCTATAAGCAAGATGTTCAGGGAACATCCTATAGGTATCTTAACAAAGTAAGTATATTAAACAGTAAAAATGAAGAAGCAAACCCGGTTGTTTTTACTTATGAGCAATCGGGACAAATTGGTAATATTCCTTCGACAAAAACTACTGCATTAAAGCCTAGTGTAGAAAATGATGTTGTAGGAGATTTTGACGGTGATGGAAATCTTGATTTATTAAGATATCATTCTTCAACATCGCCCCGAATATCACAACCGGGAGTCTACCTTTATAAAGATTTTTATTCCATTACTTACAATACAGAGAGCCCAGTATTTATCAACAGTACATTACAACAATTGAAAGATGCTATTGCAGTTAATTTAAAAAGTGATAATAAGATTGACAATCGGCAGGGACTTGTTACAAGACAAGCGGTTATAAACCCCTCGACTTCAAAGTACGATATAGAATTATCTTTTTACAGTATCACAGAAAATAATCAGCTGATCCTGAATTATAAAAGAATTATTCCTAATGCAAGTTGGGATAATACTTACGGAACCACCCAAAATGGTACCAGATCCTCCATTGCAGGATTAAAAAATATTGATTTTAATGGAGATGGTCTAAGTGAGATTATTGTACTTCTCAATGATAAAAGATGTAGACCTATAGCCGACGATGCAGGAAAAGGTGCTTTTGAATGCACCGATTCAAAAAGATATTATGTAGTCGATCCCGATCAGTCTACACTTAATAACGGATGGTTTTATAATTTGTCCCTTTATCATGATCCTGATAAGAGAGACAAAGATATGTTTACAATTTATAAATCTGGGGATTTTAACGGGGACGGAGTATTTGATCTTCTTAAATTAGATGAAAACCAGAAACCGCAACTCATTACCTTTCAGAAAAATGCTCAAGGTCAATATGTTTCCTCGATTGCGCCTTTCAAGCCCAGCAACGATGAAACTATAGAAGGAATTTGGGAAAAAGGTGTAGTTGGAGACTATAATGGGGACGGATTAAGTGATATTATGCTTCCGCAAGCAATAAACTCCGTATTTTGGAATAAGTACACTTCAAAAGGAAATGGTTTTATCAAAGAAAATGTAAAATTTGAAGAGCCATCAGAACGAATGCTAGAACAGCATGGTCCCAATTTTTTACTTCATAATCCACAAACGTTTGTAGCCTATGATATTAATAATGACGGAAAAACTGAATTATTAGCCCTTAAATCAAAGAGAGGTTATACCTTATCTGATAGTCAGGATAACAATAATATGGCTAAATATTTTTCGTGGACTGAAATGAAAACCAGTGTATATTCACTTACTGGCGGTTATGGTACAATGGAAAGTACATCCTCACATGGGGTTTATCTCAACCATATTGATTCATATACTCTTCATCTTAACGAAAGCAGTATACCGGCGGAAGTGGCTCCTAATTTAAGAGATCTGATGGGTTTATCAGTAGATCAATGGACAGGAGCAATGTTAAGAAAAGTTATTTTGGGTTCTGCAGTTGGATATAGTAGCGATGTGGGTGAGATACAACGCATTGTATCACATCCATATTACGATATTGCCAAAGAAGGTAGAATAAAAAGTATATCACAGGGAGGAATTACTACAGAAATTGTATATAAACAACTGGATAAAAAAGGAAATCCGGGATTATATGATAATATCGCAACACCAAACTATCCTTATGTTGAAATTAACCAATCTGTTGGAATGCATGTGGTTTCACAAATGGCTCAGAGCATTACAGCAGATAAAAAATTAAAACAGGATTTCCTTTACCGGGGGCTTACGTCCAATATATTAGGTAGAGGAATGGTTGGCTTCAGAAAAACAGCCCGAAGCTCATGGTATGCTGACGGATTTGAAAATACAAAGATTTGGTCAGGAGTAGAGATTGACCCTGTGAACGAAGGGATTCCCGTGAAAGAATGGAGTGTCAGGACGCCTAATGATTATTCAAAAATATTCCCGGCCGATGTTTCTGAAAATAATTCCGGGTTATTAAGTTTTAAGTCTACATCTTACCAAATTGACAAGCTTCTGAACGGTCAGGTGGTGACTACGGTTCCAGATGCTGATAAAGCTAAAGCAGTAACAGCTATTGTACCCAAAACAACTAAAACTAAAGATTTCTTAACAGGGGTTGTTTCTGAAAACAATATAATCTATGGTAGTTATTATTTGCCTGACGAATCAATTACATCTATCAATGGAAACTTTGGACTTTCAACTAAAAAAATGCTCTATACGCATAACCCTTCCGGCCAGGGGAAAGATTATTATATAGGGCGTCTTAGTAAGAATGTCAATGAAGAAACGGCTTATTCTGACCTGCAAAGAGTAACTGCACAGTACACGTATGAGAATAACCGGTTAAAAACGGTTGCAACGACTGGCGGAAATGATACAGGCAGAGCTGTAACAGATGAATTCACCTACGATGGATTTGGAAATATTACACAAAAAGTAACAAGTAATGCTTATGATGCAGGTAAACAAACTGAAAAAAACGAATACGATTCTAAAGGCAGGTTTATTATAAAGAAAACGGATAATTTAGGACTGGAGATTCAGTTTGCATACAATGACTGGGGACAGTTAGTATCCCAAACAGATGCTTTCGGAAATACTCTTACCCATAATTATGATGATTGGGGTAAACTTTTAAGCTCTACATCCAATATAGCAGGTACGACTACTTATAATTATGAAAAAGATAGTAATTCTAATGTAACAGTTACCCGGAATGATCCGGATGGTGATCAGTCAAAGGTATTCACCAATAAATTTGGTCAGGAATATAAAACCTCGGCTAAAGCCTTCGGTCAGGGATTATTTGTTTCAAAAGAAACCCAATATGATATTTTAGGACGTAAAATTAAAGAATCTGAACCTTATTTTGAAGGACAAAGTGCAAGCTATTGGAATACGATTGTTTATGATGATTCTGTATACCCTGCTAAAGTAATTGCCACAGCATTTAATGGTAAAAGAACAGAAACCACCATATCAGGTTTGACGACAGGAGTGAAAGAACAGAACGGATACGGCAGAACCAACTCTAAAACAACTGATGCTTTAGGAAATATAATTTCTTCAACAGATAGCGGGGGTACAGTAGAGTTTGCCTATAATGGTGCAGGAAAACAAATTAAAGCTCAATATGAAGAAAATATTGTGACTACAAAATATGATGAATGGGGCAGGAAAATTGAATTTAACGATCCGTCGAATGGGCTTTACAAGTATGAATATGACGGTCTGGGACGAATTAAGAAAACTACCAGTCCAAAAGGAACTAAAGAATATACCTACAATGCTCTGGGACAGATTGTTTCCCAAAAAGAATTTTCTACAGTAGATAGCGGGCAGACAACCAACAAGACCATTGCTTTCACCTACAATGGCAAAGGGCAGCTTACTGAAAAGGCCGGTATCATAAAAGGGCAGCCATTTGGAACTGTTATCACCTATGACTCTAAAGGAAGAATATTATCTTCAACAGAGAACAGTAATGGAAAGACCTATATTCAAAAAAATATTGTCTATGATGAAAAGGACCGGATTTCTTCTTATGAAAAGGAGCTGCAGTCCGCAGGAGTTATTACTAAAGTTACTATAGAGAATGTTTACAGCCCTTGGAATGGAGAACTTTACCAGATGAAGGACAAAACCTCAGGGAAAATCCTTTGGGAGCTTCAGCAGACCAATGCAAAAGGACAGATGTTGCAGGAGAAACTGGGCTTGGCATCTATTAATAATGTTTATGATGCAAATGGTTTTTTAACGGGTGTTAATCATTCATCTGCCGTAAAACCTTCTATTCTACAACTGTCTTACTCATTTGATGCCATAAAGAATGAACTGAAGACCAGAACAACCGGAGGAGACTTCAATATCACTGAATCTTTTGATTACGATGATAATAACCGCCTAGTTAACTGGACAAATCCTATAACGGGAACCAAACCATCGACAAACAGAAACATTTATGATATAAAAGGAAGAATAGAAGAGAATGACCAAGTGGGAACCATGAAATATGAAAACTCTGCTAAAATCTACCAGCCTACCGGAATGACTTTGAATGCTGAAGGAATACAGAATTATAATGGTGATTTAATTCAAAGTATTGTTTATAATGAAAATAATGACCCAACTCAGATTAGTGGAGAGAAATCCCGTATATTTTTTGATTATGGATTAAGTAATATGCGTCAGCGTGTAAGTTTTGAAAGGCTTGAAAACGGAATACAAACCGGGCTTAAAACCGGGGTATGGGACCCTGAAGCACCTCAATGGAAGCACACCTTCACAAAATTTTATAATGAAGATGGAAGCTTTGAAATTGTGAGGGAGGACAATACGAAAAAAGAAAAGCATATTTTGTATATTGGTGGTAATCCATATGAATCCAATATTGTATATTTGAGAGACTATGAAAATGAGAACGGCTCTTATAAGTTTCTTCACAAAGATTATATAGGAAGTGTTCTTGCCATCAGTGATGAAGCGGGGAATAAACTGGAGCAAAGGCATTATGATGCGTGGGGGAACTTTACCCATCTTAAAATAGGTAATGAAGCTGTTATAACGGATAAATCAATAATTGCCGGAATGACACTGCTTATAGACAGAGGATACACCAGTCACGAGCATCTTATGAATGTAGGAATTATTCACATGAATGGGCGACTATATGATCCATTATTGAGAAGGTTTTTAAATGCTGATGAAAATATACAGGAGCCTACCAATACTCAAAACTATAATAAGTACGGGTATGTGATGAATAATCCACTGATGTATAATGACCCTAGTGGAGAATATTTGCAATATATCATTGGTGCTATTGTAGGTGGATATTTAAATGGTGTGGCAGCCAATAACGGTAACTGGAACCCTGTAAAATGGGATTGGCAGAAATCATGGGGTGCAGTTGTAGGAGGAGCAATAGGCGGAGCAGCTGTGTCCGGAGCATTAGGAAACATTAGCAGTAATGCCGGAGCAATTAAAAACGTTTTACCAGGCCTTGTATCAGGAGGATTAAATTCAGCATTTAACGGAGGTAATTTTTTAGGTGGAGCAATTGGAGGGGTGTCTTATTCAGGAAATTTGTTTAATAATAAGATTACTTCAACAGATATGGTTAGAAATTCTAGATATATGGTAGCTTCTGATGCTGGAAATGAAATATTGGGAAAATATCCTGAATCTAAATCAAAAGATCCGTTGAGTCTTGTCTTGATGCTTTCGGGATTAAATCCTAGTGCTCCGGCAAATATGTATAGTTTTAGTATAATAGCATCATTATTTGTTCCTAAAGATGCTTGGATTGCAGTGGGGAATACTGATACAATGAATGAATGGGGAAAAGATTACATTAAATTTTCTACAGGTGCGGATGGACTTTTTGTAGATCCAAGTGATCCTACAATAAAAATAAAAGGAATAACAAATCCTATTACCGGAAAAATAATATTAGCCCCTGCTCTGTTAAATGGAAAAAAAAGTAATTACGGATTAGGTGATGTAATAATACATGAAGTAGGGCATTTTGAAAATTGGAAAAAGGGTATATTACAAGGAAATCATCCATTTATTCAGGATTTAAATGAAGTTTCATCGTATTTGAAAGCTGGAGAGTGGACAGGAACAATTGATCCAGGGATAAATGATTATTTAAATTCAATAACAAAATATATATTAAACCTTCAGAATATAATAAAATGAAAAAAGTCATATTGATAATAACTTGTTTTATTTTTATTTCCTGCTCTCCACAGATGAAATTAAATAAGAGTAAAGATATTGATATTCTTGTAAATGTACCTGTAAAGCTAATAGCTGATAAATCAGTAATATATACATTAAAGAATAACACTAATAGAACATATATTATTGATCCATATGGTTTTGTTGGTAACTCATATTGGATACTAAACAATGAAAAATTAAATCCTATAAATTTTTCGAGAGGATACTATTCTCGAGAGGATGAAGACTGTAGAAATGAATTGATTATTTTGAAGCCTAAACAAAAAATGGATGCAACTTTAAGTCTAAATTATATAGAAAAAGGTATATATGATTTTTCTAAGACAGGGAGTTACATTAGAAATATTAAATCAAAGCATAGTCAAGAAAATGGAATGCCATTAAGTTGTAAATCATACATAAATACCTTGGAAAAGAAAGGATATATTATGTTGGAAGATAGTATTGTTGCTAAGATTCCTTTTATTAAATGATAAAAGGAATTTGGATTCAGTATTAACACTAAAACTCTTGATACCAAAAGCAGGAGTACCTGCTTTTGTTTTTCTTATGGATATGGCATAATCCAATTGACGAGTTTTTGCAATGGATTATTAGTGCTATTGTAGGCGGATATTTAAATGGTGTTGGCGCCAATAATAGAAATTGGAATCCTGTTAAATGGGATTGGCAGAAATCGTGGGGCGCAGTTGTAGGAGGAGCAGCTGTGTCCGGAGCATTAGGAAACATTAGCAGTAATGCCGGAGCAATTAAAAATGTTTACCAGGCCTTGTATCAGGAGGATTGAATTCAGCATTTAATGGAGGAAACTTCTTAGGGGGAGCAATTGGAGGAATTTCTTACTCTGGTAGTTTATTTACTAATAAAATCACTTCCACTGATGGAGTTAATACAAGCTATAAATACATAATTTCTCCCGATTATAATGATGAAGGAAGTGCGATAGTAGATGAATGGTTAATAGCTAAAATGGATATAAACTCTAATGAATATCAAAGGGGAGAAACTGATTGTGTTCCTACGGTTGGAAAAGTCGCAGCAAAGTATTTGGGAATGGATATTAATGTGAGGGATAAGCAAAGAGCTGCTAATAATTCAGGTGGAATTTATGCAAATTAAACTAAGGAGTTTTTTGAGGGATTAGGACTGAAAGTTAAAGCTTTGCAAAATGGGAAAGGGAGTTACTATTTTCATGAAGGAATTCCTGATAGTATGAAAACACAGGCAATTAAATTTATTGTAGAAAGTATTCAAATTGGGCATCCTGTTTTTATGGGATATAATGAGATTGACGGAGAACAAAATCTACAAGGCCATGCTGTATTAGTAAAAGAAATTCAATATAAATCTGATTACTCTACATTTAAATATATAACTACTTGGGATCCTCAATATAGATCGGGAACTATTAAGAGTTTTCAAAATTATCATAGAGTAAGCCAAAATGTATATAACATTTTTTCATTTTCAAAACCTTAAAAATATGAAATACTTTTTTATGATGATCGGTATGTGTTTTTGTCTTGTACTTTTTTCAGCTCAAACTAAGAAAGTAGATACTGTGAATTTTGAATTTTATAAATCAAAATATGATAGTATAGCTAAAAATTATGTTAATAAGTTGATTGATATTAATAAAGATTATAAAAAAACTGTTGGCAAGAACGATCCTTTTTATAATCAAATTTTTGATGGAGATATTAATGATTTAGAAATTATAGTTCACCCTGTTTTTGCATTTAAAACTGATATTAAGGACGATGATGGGAAGACAAATTTAATTCATTATATAGATTTTAAAAATGATATATATAATCAGGATTTTGATATTTATTTAAAAAGAGAAAAAAAATGGATGTTAAGTTTTAGAATTACTAAAGAAGAATATTTTAAAATAATGGATAATAAAAACATGAAAGAATATTTTGGTGCTTTATTTTTACCTAAAAGGCCTATAGCATTTTTTAATCATACTAATTATTTATATTTATTTAGAGATAATTTCTCCTTTTATATTAGTGATAAATATTGCGCTTTAATTAATAATATAGCTTCGATAGTTATTAATGTTTCAATTCCTCGACATATAGAAATTTTTGAGTTTAATGATTATTTTTTACCAGAACTGAACAGATTGAAAGGTGAGGCACAAGGAATAAAAAATGGTGCATATAAAGATTATCAATCAAAAACTTCTATTAACTCAACCATTTTGAATGTTACTTCTAAGTAGACCTGTGTATTTGAGAATAGAAAAAGGGAAATTACTACTACCAAAGAACTGTGTCATTACCTGTAAATCATATGTAAACACTTTAGAAAATAAGGAATACATTATGCTGGAAGATAGTATTGTTGCTAAAATTCTTTCATAAGATAAACATTTAATGAATTATATGTTACCTTCAGAATATAATAAAATGAAAAAAGTCATATTAATAATAACTTGTTTTATTTTCATTTCCTGTTCTACGCAGATGAAACTAAATAAAAGTAATGAAATTGATATTCTTGTAAATGCCCCATGGAAACTCGGAGAGAATTATAATATAAGTTATATTATTAAAAATAAAAGTAGTAAAACATATATTATTGACCCTTATGGCTTTTCAGGAGATTCTTATTGGTTATTCAATAATGAAAAACTTAATCCGATTGACCATTTAAGAGGGTATTACACACGATATACCGATGATGATTGTAAAAATAATTTAATTATTTTGAAACCTAAACAAAAAATCGATACAACTTTAAATCTAAATTATAGGGAAAAAAGTATCTATGATTTATCTAGGCCTGGAAAATATATATGGAATATTAAATCTAATCACAGTAAGAAAAATAGTATGCCGTTAGCCTGTAGATCATATATAGATACTTTAGAAAAGAAAGGATACATTATGCTGGAAGATAGTATTGTTGCTAAAATCCCTTTTATTAAATAATAAAGTATTTTGGATTAACCTATAAATACTTTTTAATGAAAATAATTGTTTTAGTTTTTATATTACTAACCAATTTGGTTTTTGCTCAGGATTTAGAAATTAAAATTCCCGATGAAAGAATAGAGCTAACATCAGAAAATAGTAGCAATTTATGCTATAGTATTAAAAATAATTCAACAAGATATTATAAGGTTTTAGCTGATTCTACAGGTTTTAGCACTGGTCAAAATGAAGCTATTGATGAACCCAACCTCGGCTTATTAAACCTCAGAATAATTGATGGAGATAAATTATTAGTTCCTATATCCGGATCTTATGGCTATCAAAAAGAACCAAGAATAATTACCCCTTCAGATCAAGAGTTAGTACGATTTAAAAAAAGATATCAGTTAAATTTAAAACATGATTATGAGTGGCGTACTTTTTATGATATAAATAAAAGAATTATAAATATTCCTCCTAAAGAAAGTATAGCTTTATGTACTAAAATTAGTCTGCCAATTTATCGCTCTGTGGCAGATGATGGATCATTATACTATGACGTAAAAAATCAAAAAGAATATAGCCTTCAATTATTTTTAAATATTCCAGCAAAAATGCTAAGGAAATATTCTAAAGTTCTAAATGAGGAACCAAAAAAATATAGAATATTTTCAGGAAATATTGTTTCAAATAAAATTGACGTTATTATAAAAGATTAGAAAACTCACAAATATTTTTAAATATTCCTACAAAAAATCCTCATGATTATTTCATGAGGATTTTCATTAAGATCAATCAAATTTTTTTATGATAAATTAGATACTGGATAAAAAATATTTTTTGCCACAATGCTGACATTTAAGAGCGGCTATTTCAGTTAAGCTGTCAGGATTACTGTAAGTTTTAAAATCATAATATTCACTTTTCTTGCAATAGTAATTGTTAAATTTTCTTTATAGCATTATCGGAGATTACTTCGAAAAGTTTTCCCATTCTCCGGGAATTATTGATCTTTATAAATGTTCCAGAAATTAAAATCAGTCATTGGAGCATCGGTAATTCCGATATTTCTTCCCATCGTTACGATCTGTCCTCTGTGGTAGGTTCCGTGAAGAATCACATGCTGGATGTATTCATATTTTGAAAAATCACACTGAAACCACTGAGATTCTATCTTTACATTTTTAGACAAATCTTCCTCAGATAAGTTTTCCACATAATCCGCCAGCTTTTGTGAATTGTTTCTGATCGCATTGAAAACATCCTCTTTACTGCTTACTGCAAGAGTTTTTTCAAAATCGAAATCGTTGTTTTCGGAAATATGACTCCACCAGTATTCCTGAGTCTGCCAGATGTGGTGCAGCGTTTTCAGAATGGTCGGAAAACTTGAAATCGTTTCCTGATTCAGTTGTTCATCTGTTTTTCCAGACAGCCAGTCGATATATTTATTGACTACCCAATTGTTGTACTGAACACTTTTGGCGGCTAATGTTTTTAAGCTCATGATATTGATATTTTAGGGTGAAATTTTCTGGTTATAAACCGAAATGACGGTTCTGATCTTTGTTTTCAGGGTTAATAAGAGCCTTATTGCTGTAGGTTGCTGCTTCAAATTCACTGATGTTGACAGACAGAAAAGACGTTTCCGGAAGCAATGCTGTAAGTTGGGTACAAATCTGTTTTGAAAGATGGGCTTTCTGTTCCGTACTGCGGCCTTCCATAATATGACCGAAAACATGCAGAAAGTTTGTCTTCTGATCTCCCAGCCGATAATAAGAATAGGGCTGTAGTCTTACTTTGATATCATTGACTGCAAATAAACCTGTTGATTCGGCAGATTCATAGACAGCATTCATAATTTCGTCCGGGGTTCTCTGCCGGAGGATGTCCTGAGAGCATTCTATAATGAAATGAGGCATAAATATTATTATCAATTATAACTTTTCAAAATATTTCCCTTTAAACTGATAACGGATCTTTTTGGAGGTCACCTTCGAATCATCAAGAATTAAAGGAATGCTGATAATTTTATTCTTTTTATCATATTCAATCTTATAATTTCTGATCTCGTTGTTTCTGTTGGAAGATGCGGTAAGATCCACCTCATACCGGAGCTGATTTTTAATTCCTGTCTGGGTTTTGATCAATTGTGCGTTATCATTCAGTGCACCGTTGTTTTCAATAGAGAAGACCTGTACAAAGTGAGAAGTGAGCCCTGAGCTTAATATAGAAGTACCTTGAGCAAGGTAATATTTTTTATTTTGGGAAATGACATCATTGATCTGATAAAAATAGGACTTCGGATCACCTTCCATATCGCTGTCTACAGTTTTAGACTGAACTTTATTTCCGGTCTTATATTGATAAACATTTTTGAAAAAGTGCATGGTTCCACCGGTCCAGGTATCCCAGGAATAAATTCTGAATTTCCCGTCTTCTGAGGTAGCAACGGTTAATCCTGCTTTCTCCAGACTCTTGAAATTGTGGCTGAGCGTCTCGGGATTGGAAGAGGTATACTGAGACAATAGTTTTTCAAATTTTGTATTGGCAGCATAAAGGGAGTCAGAGGATGATTTCTGATCTCTGCCCTCCGAAGACCAATGCTCAATTTTTTGAAATGCATCATTGAGCTTTTTTTCAATAACGGATATATTTTGGCCAAACAAAAACGGAGCTGGTATGAAGAATAAAATTCCGATTACTTTTTTCATTTTTACTGTATTAATAATTTACATAAAAGTTGATTCACTTTCTATATTTCAGCTGAAATACATTTCCTTCCGGATCTGTTCCGTCACAAAGCCAGAAATCATAGTTTTCAAAAGTTTTGATCTCCTGCATCTGAACTCCTTTTGACAAAAGATCATTTCTCACCACTTCAATGTCTGTATCCGTTTCAAAAACAAGCTTGGTATTGTTGTCAAACTGATATCCACCGGCTATTTTTTCGAGATACTGATCCCCGATTTTGTGAAGCCCGATATGGGCAGGTCCGGCGTTCATGAGTATCCAGGCAGGATCTTCTTCCACCACAGTAAACTTAAAGTTTTCAACATAGAAATTTTTAAGCAATCCGGTATTCTGTACATACAGGATGATTGTTTCTAACCTTATATTCATTCCTGAAGTGTATTTCCTGATGGATGATAAATAAGCTGTACAACACCGGATTTAAAGACATTGGTTTTAACCAGTTCTAAATTTAACCGCTTTTTCATATCTTCAAAAAGGGGCTTTCCTTTTCCTAATACCACAGGGTGAACGGATATTCTGTAAACATCAATCAGGTTATTGTCTATAAAAGTTTTGATAAGGCTGGCACCACCATAAAGCCAGATGTCTTTTCCGCCCTGTTTTTTGATTTCCGCTATTTTTTCTATAAGATCGGAATGGATGAATGTTGCATTTTCATCTTCCCTATGCTGCGTTGAAAAAACAAATTTATTTTTTGAGTGAATGGTGTTCCAGAATTCCTGTTCCCCAGGAGCTGCATTTTCATCAGGCTGATAATTTCCCCATGCGTCATAGCTTACCCGTCCATAGAAAATGGTGTCAATATCTGAAATAAAGCCGTCAAAATCCATATCATCATCCATAATACACCAGTCAATTTCTCCGTTGGGGCCTTCAATAAAGCCATCCAGGGTTGTTGCCAGGTCTAGTATTACTTTTTTCATATTAATGTCGAATGGATTGGTTAATAATTTTTCTAAAGTTATCGGAAAGGTAAGGAAAATTTACTTTTTCCTTATCATTTATCCAGGTTTTATTGAGGTCTGGTTACTCCGGAAAGTTCCGGTTTATTCTTTCTCTGTTAATAATGCGATTTTCATGACCCGTCTGTAGAAATCCTCAAATTCGGTCTTTTGATATTTTGTCCGCATGGCTCTCAGTACATCTGAAGCATCAAATCCGCACCATTCCCAAAGCATTGTATCGAAATTATATTTGAGCATCTGGATTTCTACTTCTGCCCTTACATTTCGTACCTGTTCAGCTGATAATCCGAATTTTTCTAAGATCTCCGTTAGTTTTTGATCCGTTTCAGCTGTGAATTCCGTGTCTAAGAAAGGTTCAAGGATCCATTCCCAGATCATGGGGCGTTCAACCGTTTCAATGTTATTTCTCCTGGCAAAGTTTTCAAGCTCAGTTTTTTGCTCAGCACTTAAAAACAGAAGCTCGGTTCCAATTCTACAGGTGGGAGGGTTGGATGTAAAATCAATATCATCAATTTGCTCTGGCAGAAAGGTATTCTGTCTATAGGCAATGGAAGGCTCAAAAGGATAGTTTTTTATTATAAGAGAATCATCGGTGAAGGAAAGCTGTCCCAAAGACACAAGAAATTCCTGTACTTCAGATTTTGAAGTCCGAAACATGGCCCAGGTATTACCTGTATTTTCACCTGTTTTGAAAAACCGTCGGATAAAATTCATTTTTTATGGTTTACGATCCAGTTGCAGCGCTGTTTTAAGAACTTCAATATTAATATCTTTAAGTGTTTTAAATTTAATACAATATCCGGTTACTTTGGCTTTACCTATTTTTTCGCCATACACTCTGGATAAATAGGTTTTATCATCAATACCTAAAATATAAACAGAGATTCCTGTTGTATTGGCACTCATTCCGACCTGATAAAATTCTTTCGTGCTTCCATCGGCATAAGTAATGGTGTGATGTCCATAGCCAATATTCGGATTGGAAACCACTTTCCCTTCACTGTCTTTACCATCCAGAAACCATAGCCTGCATTCCGGCATGAGGTCCATGATGAGATGATGAAGATCCTGCATGTCCCTGCGCTTGGATTCAGATTGGCTGGCAATATATTCTTCTATTTGGTCCTGAATGATCATAAGCTATATTTCTTTTTTTGCATTTTTCCAATAATGAAGCGGGAAATTCTTTTCCAGCTCAGACTGAATCATTGGCAGAATCCGATTCTTCATAATCTAGTGGTCCGTTTTATGGATGAAATCGGAAATAGCTTTTACAAATTTGGTATTTTCTTCATAATAGAGAATATGACCGCCATTGATTTCCACAACCTGCTGATCAGGAAATGAAAAAGAGGTAAAATGTTTCTCTCCGATAGAGTGGTCTCTTGTTCCTGTAATGATCAGCGTAGGAATTTTTATAGATGAGGTCACAGGGGTGTAATCCTTCCAGTATTCCTGTATGGCAAACGCTTTTTGGGCAAATTCAAAAGTGCTTGGGTTTTTATGGTCGATTTTATTCAGGAGCTCTATATTTTCTTTGCGGTCAGAGAGCATTTTATAATCCAACCCTCTTTTTACCAATTCATTTTTTGCTTTCATAAAATCAGCCAGTAATGTGGAATCTTCAGCTTTAAAATCTGTTTTCACCAGGCTGTTCATATAGTTGATCTGCTGCTGAAGCGAGTATTTCATATTCAGTGTACAGTTGGCCAGGATGATTCCTTTTACATGATCAGGATATTTCAGAGCATAATGCGTTGCCAGAATCCCACCGAACGAATGGGCTAGAAGATAAACTTTTTCTGTACCATGCTGCTTTCTGATCTCTTCAATATCTTCAATCATTCTGTCTAGTGAATAATTCCCTTCCGGAGAATTCCCGGAGTATCCGCTTCCTCTCTGGTCATAATATACCATAGTAAGATCAGATTCCAGCTTATTTCCGCCCAGGTTTTCAAATGACTGGCTCCAGGCACCCGGGCCGCCATGAATAAAAATACATACAGGTCCCTTTCCTGATTTTTTAGTATACAGTTTTACCTGATCGCCTGTCAGCAGAGAATGATCTTTCTTTTCTTGAGCGTTTACGTTGAAGAGAAATAGAAAAAGGAAAATGATTTTTAAAAGTCTGGTCATTATTTTAAAATTCTGGATGTAATATTTGTCATGAAATCAAGCAGATTTATTTTTGAAAACTATATTTTTCGTTTTTCAAAATGTTTGTCATAGCATCAGAAATTTCAAACAATTTTCCGTTGTAGCTATTTCCAAGAAGGATTATGGTAATTTTTTCATTCAGATCAGAAACTAAAATAGCTTCATAGCTTCCGGACCTTCCATCGTGCAGATGCTCAATTAACTTTTTATCTTTAAATTTTGCCTGCCCTAGGGAAGATTGAGTTTCCGGCTGAGCAAAATGTTGTCCCAGTTCAAATAACGAGTCTGCATGGATTAATGTATTGGAGTGAAGGCATTTCGACCATTTCAAGAGATCTTTAGTGGTTAAATAAGTTCCTCCGGTTATGGGCAGATCAGCTTTATCCGCTACTGGATTTTTATTAAATCCCCTGGCTATATTGTTCTCATTTTCAAAAGGAGTCATGATGGAGGCAGTCATTTTGCAGGGCTTGAAAATAAATTTTTCTGCATATTGATTAAATGGTATTCCTGTCAATCTTTCAACAATAAACTGGCGCAAAAACAGATTACTGATGTTATAATCGTATTGGGTACCCGGTTTGAAATCCAGTGAATCTACAAGCTGTAATCCTTCAAAAAGGTCTTTGTCATTTTTTATCTTTTTCCAGTTTACATTGGGAATTCCGCTCGTATACTGCAATAGGTTTTTTATGGTGACTTTATTGGCCCATTGGGGAAATTCCGGCATATACCGGGAAACATGATCTTCAATTTTCAATCTGCCTTGTTCCTGTAATTGCATCAGGGCAACCGCTGTAAATTCTTTGGTAATGGAACCAATATGAAACCTGTGATCAGGAGTGAGTTTTTTCGTTTTTGAAGCATCTGTAAAGCCAAAAGATGTGTCGTAGATTATTTTATTATTTTTTGCAACCAGAACATTCCCATTAAAGGCTCCGGTTTGGGCTGACCGTTTCATCAGAGAATCAATCTGAAGGATCTTTTTTTTCTGAGCCCATGTACAGTTGGTCAGAAGTAAAAAAATGGCGGAAAATAAAAATAACTTTTTATGATAGGGCATGGTTAATTTTTTCTTGGTTATTCGTTTTGTTTATCAGTTCCGGGTTTTGTACTGTTATGATTTTAAAATAAAGGTTCACCATTGAGGTCCGTTGTCAGAACTTCACTCATATAATCAAAAAATGGACGCATGGCCAGTAAGGTTTGAACGGCTTCCTTTTGAAAATTGTCAGACAGAACTTCTTGGTCTGTGAATTTCCGCATGACGATGTATTGTTTTTTTCTGATTAAATCTATAGCAGGGTGGTTTTTATCAAACCCTCGGGGAGCTGTTTTTACAGAATCACCTTGAAGGGCTTCAAAATATCTGATGAAGGTTTCATCAGAGGTAATTTTTTCAATTTCCGTAGTACTGATTTCGAATTCTTTACGGATACGAAGTAAATCCTTTGCATCCGGCCCCCAGAATCCACCTCCTACAAAACTGTTGCCGGGTTCGAGCTGAATATAATATCCGCCTCTCAGCATAGGTTTTGAACGGGAATATCCAGCTCCGAAATTGGTTTTATACGGCGTCTGATCCTTAGAAAAACGTACATCCCTGTAAATCCTGAAAATATGGATTCCTTTAAGATTGTCATATTCCTGAAGCTCAGAATAGATCTGATTAAAAAATACTTTATTTTCTTTAACAATGGAGTCGTATTCGGATTTGTGGCTTGAAAACCATTCCCGGTTATTGTTTTCTCTTAAATGAGTGAGGAATTCAAATGCTTTTTTCATATGAGAATGTTGATTTTGTGGTGTACTACAGATCAGGATTTTGCTTCGTTGATATATTCCAGGTAATCCTGTTCCAAATTGTTGATCTCTTCAATTAAAAAGTCGTACAGATTTCCATCAAAAACTTCATAATCTTCCTCATCATATTTGTCATATTCAATTTTTATGACCCCGTTGTCGGTATAGGCCCTGTATAGATTTCCGCTGCGTTTGAAAAACAGTTGCCCCAATGGTTTTTCTTTATACTCAAGAGCTTCCTGGTGTTTTTCTTCAAACCCCATCCAGGAAGGCATTTCCTCATCCTGTGAAAGCCCATATACAAAAAAACCATATCCGAATTTCCAGCTCGGAAGAACATCAAATTCTTCAGGACGTTTCCATATTTCTTCTTTGACTTCAAAAACTAATGAGCCGAATGTGGTAAGAAAGTCTTTAATATCTTCGCTGAACGTAAAACCTGTTTTTTCTTCATATTCTGTGATTTGTTTTTCGGTGGCCGGATGTGCTACGGAGCCCATCACAAAAAAGTCATCATTCAATTGCCTTTTTCTGTCCCAGAATTCTTCTTTTGTTGCCATAATTTTCGCTTAGGTTTTTATATAGCCAATGTTAATCATGGCCTTATAAGAGCAAATATAAGTGAAAGTTTGGGGATAAAAAACGGATTACTTCTTTTGGGTATCAATCCATCAGTTTAAAGGCAATCTGCTTTTGTACTTTATTTGTGTGATAATATTACCTCTTTTATTTTTTGTGCCATCAGCCTGGCTGCTATTGGTGACCAATGGGTGTCATCAAAATAGTAAACATCCTTTTTACGGTGTAATTCTTTTGTTAATATTTCTTTGGAGTTGACGTAGATGAATTTTTTATCCAGCTTTCCAAAATTATCAAAAAAAACAGGTTTGGTAAAATTGTGCTTATCAGCAATATAATCGTAATACAAATCATATTTGTCTGGTGAAGGTAAAAATAGAAGGGTTATATTTTTTTCTTTAAGTTTCTCAGCGAGTCCGTTTAAAATTCTGTTGAGTTTAATGGTATTTTCGGGTAAATTATTTGGGATAGTATTATTCAGATCATCATGATAAAAAAGCAGTTTATTGGAATGATTGCTAAATAATGCTCCCGTATTTAACTCAACATTGTAAACCTGTCCATTGGCTATATAGTTTTTATCTGTGAAATATTTTAACGTAGAATAAGGAAATCTTAAAGTTGTACGTGAAAAGAAATTGTATTCTTCCTGAAGGGGCTGGCGGTTATGATTGACAATTATTGAATCAATCTGATGAATACCGATTTGGGCTGTATTGTCTATATTTTGTACGTCACGAATTAAATTCCGTTCCACACCCTGTAAAATCACATATTGAACTTTATAGGTGTCAAAAAAATTACCATTGCATAATTCAATCAAAGTCTGGATCTGGTTGTTTGAAATAAAACGATTAATATGCAAAACACTGAAATCGTTGGCTAAGCTATTCTGATAACCGGATTTACCTTGCTCTGAAAATGAATCTCCGATAGTCAGGATTTCATATGTTTTCTCTTTTGATTCAGACAGCTCAGTAAACTTTATTATAGGTTCTGATGAAGCTAGCTTTTCGTGGTAATTCTTATGCAGATCCGGAAGAAATCCTATCCGCAGCAGGTCTGCGTCGGTAGAGAAAAACACAGCCGTAATGATATATAAAGTAAAGAACGGTGCAACAAAGAATGCCGTTTTTATAATAAACCTTTTCATAGATTAAAACTGAAAATAAATAAACTGTTGATCTTTGCCTGCAAACCAGAATATGGCAATGATAATGGCATAATACATGGCATACCTTAATGGGCTTTTCCATTTCAATCCCAGTTTTGCAATAGCGTACTGCTGTTCTCTTCCTAACCATTCAATAACCATAAAGATCACTATAAGAAGCATAAGAAGGCGTGGTGTAATGGTTGGAATGGAAAAAAGAGATCTGGAAAATATCCCCGAAATATAGGAAAATGCGTGTGTTATATTTTCGGCTCTGAAAAATATCCACGCCAATACAGCCAGGGTAAACGTCAATATCATTTGAAAGAATTCTTTTACGGTAGGCAGTATATTTCCCTGTGCCACTGTTTCCAGGTTATTACGGTTGGTTTTCATGATAATGGATGGCATAATGAAGAGCGCATTCAAAGCTCCCCAAACAATAAAAGTCCAGTTGGCACCGTGCCAGAAACCACTTACAATAAAAATAATAAAGGTATTACGGATACGCATCCAGTTTCCGCCTTTGCTGCCGCCTAATGGAATGTATAAATAATCTTTGAACCATGAGGAGAGCGAAATATGCCAGCGTCTCCAAAACTCTGCGATATCCCTTGAAAAATAAGGAAATGCAAAATTTCTTAACAAATCTATTCCAAAAAGTCTTGCCGTTCCTATAGCAATATCAGAATATCCGGAAAAATCTCCATAAATCTGAAAGGCAAAAAATACAGCGCCTAATGCCAGAGTACTTCCGGACTGATCGGCAGAATTATTGAAAATCTGATTGGCAAATTCAGCACAATTATCAGCAATCACTATTTTCTTGAAAAGTCCCCAAAGTATTTGCCGTAAGCCGTCAACAGCTTGTGTGTAATTGAAAGTCCGTCTTTTTTTGATCTGAGGTAACAAATGGGTTGCTCTTTCAATGGGGCCGGCAACAAGTAAGGGAAAGAAGCTCACAAAAACAGCATAGTCAACAAAGTTACTTTCTGCTTTGATTCGCCCTTTGTAAATATCTATCACATACGAAAGCCCGTGGAACGTATAAAATGAAATACCCACCGGAAGAATTACCTGTAAAGTCCATGGGTTTACCTGCAGACCTACGTGAGAGATCGCTTCAGCAAAAGATTGTGCAAAGAAGTTATAATATTTGAATACCCCGAGAAATCCAAGGTTTATTGTGATGCTTAGCCAAAACCAGAACCGTTTTCCTTTCTGATTTTCTGCATTCTGCATTTTAAGACCAGTAAAATAATCTAAAAGGGTAGAAAACATCAGCAGAAATAAAAAACGCCAGTCCCAGCAGGCGTAGAAATAATAGCTTGCAAGAAGTAATAATATATTCTGAAGTCTGAGGTTTTTGTTTGTGACCAACCAATACAGCAGAAATACTATGGGTAAAAATATGGCAAAGCCTATTGAGTTGAAAAGCATCTTTTATTCTGTCAGTTTTTTGAGTTGTGTTTAGATTGTTTGATGGATGGGCAGTTAAAAAATGGTAAGGATATCCAAATTTAATTTTTCAAATAAGTCTGTTCAAGAAGTTCAACAGATTCCGCTTCAGTCAATGGTGGCGTTTTATCTGAATTATTGGTTAAGTTGAGTGAAATCAGATTGTTATTTCTGACAGCATATAATAAGTAGGAAGTGAAGTCTTTATTATTATATTGAGGACTGTTTTTAATAACTATTTTCCAGATAATGTATTTTTTTTCTTCGTTTCGTTTTATTTCAGCAACTTCAGCTTTTACTCCCTTTGAAGAAGCCCAGTAATCAGCTTCCCAGGCGTAAAATTTATTCAGTAATTCCTGGTCTGTTAAACCTTCTTTATAAAATTCAAAATTTTCCGGCTTTCTTACTGAAATCCGCATGCTTATCTTTTCACTTTTATTGGTTAAGTGAAACTGTCCTGATTCTTTAAGCTGGTTTCTGTATTCCCATTTTCCGGGAATTTCAAATAATTCGCCATTGATCTGGAAAGGCGTTTTCTTTTGTGCAAAAGAAAGGATTGAAACCAGTAAAAAAAGTAAGATTGAAAAAAGTTTAAAGTTTTGTTTCATTTGATGATAATGTTTAATAGCGAATTGTGATCTCCCACAATGTCCAAATGTACGTAATGCAGTTCTATAAACGATATATTGTTTTTGCTGCTGAAATGTTTTTTCTTAGACAGGTTATTGATACGTCTGATTATTATGTTTTAAATATACTTTTAATTTCGTCCTGCAACTTGAATATATCCATAACGATATATAAGCCAACGGATTTCTCAAGGTGTTGATGAGGTGGTTTTTGTTCTACACAGGCACTGATCAGCTTTATCTGGTTGGCAAGATCCGGCAGAAATTTCATTCCACTGACTGAAAAATGCGATATGCGTTCTGTTCCGTCATTATAAACCCGTCCTTTTGCATTGAGCTTTTCAAGTTCTTGTATTGTTGGTACTTTGTCAAATACCCCATTATAAAACTCAATAACCGGACTTTCATTTACGCCCGTCAATCTATGAATGTATGCAGCATAAAACCTGTTGCCTAACTGAATGGAAACTACATCTTTTTCTCTGTAAAATGTAATGTTTTCAGGAATTGAAGGCTTGCGTTTGAGCGGGACAGGCAGAGAACTGATGATCTTTTTTATCTCTTCCGATTTTCTAAAGAAGTCGTCACTCAATACAACAGCTTCGTTTAATTTGTCAATAGCTTTTAATGCTTCTGCAGTCAGATCTTTGTCAGCAAAACCGTATTTATGCAGATGAATGCACAGGGCAAGTATTGTGATCAGCCTGTAATGGTCAGTAACGGTATTTTTATCAGCATTTAAAACGCAGTTCCAACGGAGCATGAGTTTAGGGAAGATATATTCAAACTGGCTGTTATGATCTTTTTCAAAACACATTGCGTAATAAGTAAGCCGTGCTACATCTTCATCTATTGATTTAACCAGATATTTTGAAGAAAGCTTGTCAAGAATTTGTTGATGGGTCATAGGTTTCCTGTGTTTTTTTGATTCAACGAATTTAAAATAATATTCGTTACGGAAAATTATATTTGTAAAGATGGTGGCTTTCCTGTCACAGACAAACTGCACTGCTTGCAGAAATATTTATACTTCCAATATTTTGGTTCCGGTATTTTCATACCTTGTTTTTAAGGTTTGAATTTCCGCTTCGAACGCCTTATATATGTCCTCAATTTCTCCGGGATAAAAATGAAGCCAGCGACTATGATCTCTATATGCTTTCTGCCCTTCAGCCAATTTTTTTTTCCTTTTGGATTCGTTCGGTATCAAAATTTTGTTGATGGTTAATTGATGCGGCTTCAGCATTTCAGAGAGGGTATCAAATTCAGGAATACTTAATCCGGTATTGCAAATTAAAATATGGTCTTCCGAATGAATGATTTTTTCAGACAGGTATTCAAGTTTTTTCTGGTCAGAATCTACTGATGAACGATAATTATATTTTTCAAGGATGTCAGAACAATTGACAATTTTAAAACCTTTAAATTCAGAAATGTTTATATCCGCTTTAGGGACCTGTAAAGTCAAAATTATATGTATGTTCTTTTTGTCTAACAGGTATTTTCTTATAAAGTTCATAATCTGTTTTTATAATGGTTCCGGGGTTTTATTCAGGAAGTTTTCGTTCTGTCTTAAAAACATCTGGCTGGTTATATTTCCTCATTTGTTATTAAAGTAATCAAGATGTTCGGTAATGACTTTACATCTATGGAGATAACGGTATATTCAGATTTATTGATAATTCATTAAGATCTGCAACTTGTGTACTTCCGATAGAAGAGGAGGGAAGGGAGGTTGTGTTCCCGCCCATGATGTAGAGTTTATTGTCATATACTTCCGCTGCTGCGTGCCTCCGGGGAAGCATATTGGACGATATCTGACGGAATTGGTTGGTTACCGTATCAAAATAAGCCAGAAAAGACTGATTGTCATAATCACCTACAATAAAAATCTTATTATCGGCTACGGCTAATGAATGGCCGGATACCCCAACAGGCATTTTATACTGATGGGTCCAGCGGTTTGTGCTAAGGTCGAAGACATCTATCAGGTTGGAAGAGGTACCATTGAAACCGCCGATCACATAAAGCTTATTATTTACAATTTTGCCTTTTGTTTCTTTGGGAGTGGGCATATCCGGTAATGGGTTCCAGGTATCCGAAGCAATATCATAATATTGAAACTGATCAGAATATATAGGAGCTCCGTTTAATCCGCTGCCGCCAAACACATATATTTTACCATTGTGTATGGCAGATCCGGAACTTCCTGCATAATTAGGATTAAAAGCTCCATTTGTTATGGTATTGGTAGCAAGGTCTACAATTTCAAGATGACAGTTTCCTAAGCCGTTAAAAATATAGATCTTATTGTTGTAAGCTTCCGAGCTGGCAAATCTTTTGGAACTAAGGGTAGTATTGAAAACACTCCACTGGTTATGGGTAATATTATATTTTTCAACAGAACGGTCATCTCCCTTTTCCGTATAGCCATTGCTTATATAAATGTTGTCATTCACTATTACACTTGCTGCTGCACCTCTGCCGGCAGTCATCTTGGCGAGCTTTTGAAAATGGAGCGTCTGTGCATGAGCCAGCAATGAGCAGAAAAATGAAAGGAGAAATAATTTTGTTTTCATGGGTGTTGAGTTTTAATTGCCTTCTGTAAGCATCGTGAAATTGTTCATGGTAAATATACACAGATGATTTTGAACCAGGAATGAATACAACTTTGTTTTTCATCAAAATGAGTCCTCCGGAAGTCATAAGCGCATATGTTTGTTATAAAACGGGTACTCCGGAAGTTAAAAACAGCCTTGTTTGTAAGCTCCGGAGTTCTCGGGAAGTCTTAAACAAGTTGCGGGAGACAAAACAGCATCCTGTTTTGTCTCCCGCAATATGGTTTGTAAAAAAATGACAGTTTTATTTCTGAATCAGCTGCTCCAGTCTGGCCATCATCTCATCTTTTTCTTTCAGCATTCTTTCGTACAGCGCAATCTTTTCTTCGTGTAGTTGCAAAACTTTATCTATAGGATGGAATGAAGGATTATAATTGATCCCATTAAGTATAGCACCATTATCAAATGTATTCGCAATAATATTGATAGCCTGTTCATCATCCATATTCTCAATAGCTTCCACAGGAACTTTCAGAATCTGGGAAATCCTTTCTAAAATATCCTCGTCTACAGCCTCTTTCTGTTCCAAAAGCGAAATCTTCTTCTGGTTCCAGTCTTCACCAAGATCAAAAGCCAAAGCCTCCTGCTTAATGCCCAACATCTCCCGAAAACGCTTGATATTTCTCCCCTGATGTATTTTTTTGTTTTGCATATTTGTGTACGTTATAGAAACAAATATAAGTAAAAGTTGGGGGATAGGAAATGGGGGAGTGGGGGTATTTTATCTTGTGATAAAAGAGTTATATTGTTGTTTGATACGAAGCCTTTTGTTTATGGTACGAGCATGATGCTCGCACTAGCGGGGAAATATAAAATTGATGAGTAAATCCTAGCGAAAGCTGGGATTTATTATTTCTAAGAAAATATTCCGCTCTCCTAAATCTAATGGTTCAAAGTATATTTTTATTGGAATTTTAATAGTTTAAAGCTGGATGATATACAGAACGGTATGAGCAGCATTGGATACTGATTTTGTAAATTTTAAGTATTGATTATCAGTTTTTTGTGTTTTTTTAAAAATATATGTTTAAATTATATTAACTGTGAGTAATTTTTTTATATATTTGTAGCAGAAGTTCTTTGAAAATGTTTTTAAAGTTAGTAACTGAATAGAGTTTATTTTTATTTAATGCAAATTAAATACCTCACAATTGAGGCTTTTCAGACCAAACCTTTTCACCCTCTCAACCCTCTGTAACAATAATCAGGGAATAGGCTTATCAATTATTTGATTATTAACCCCTAGGTTAACCCATTTGATAATCGGATAAGATTTAATGAGAATTAGGTAGAAATGATTTTAGTTTGATTTATGCTTTCATCTATTTTATGGGAGCAGGGAAGTTAAAGAGTGCATAGAGAACATTGCTTACGTATTCAGTTATTGGCTATATATTGTTAAAAATTAGCAGGGAGCAATAGTGCCCCAATAATTTTAAAAATGAATATTATGTCTAGATTAAAAAGACTTAAAAGCATTGATGGTTTGATCGAAAATTTACAAACTATCATTTCACAGAGCCAGTGTTCTCTTTCGGAGGTTGAATTGAATTTGTTAAACGAGGCTATTGCCAAGTTAACAATGTTAAGAGGCAAAAAAGGTTTAACTGATAAGCATTATCAGATTGAAATATCTGATATTTTAGAGTTAATCTATAATTTTTTAACAAAATAATTTAATATTATGAATTCAATACAAATATTTATTAATCTTCGACACTTCTTTAAACTTTTTTAATATATTGATTATGGATTTAGGTACTACAATACGGAATATCAGAAAACAAAGAGGGCAGACTCAAAAGGAGTTTGCTACTTCTTGTGGTATTACACAAACTTATTTATCTCAAATCGAATCAAATTCTAAGGAACCCAATCTATCAAAACTAAAAGAAATTAGTAGCTGTTTAGATATACCTTTACCTATTTTATTTTTTCTTTCATTAAGCAATGAAGATGTTAAACCAGAAAAACGTGATGCTTTTAATCTAATCAATCCATCAGTTAAATCTCTGGTAAATGAATTCTTCAAAGTCTAAAATTTATTTACACTTTCCTTCTATAGTAAGGATCCCGGAAAGAGAGCTTAAAGAATTAATAGTTTTTTTGGATAACTATTATGCCGAATGGGAAATCATTAAAAATGATAAAGCTACTGGACTTCCAAAAACTTATAAAGACGGAACTGTTAAAAAAAGATATATTAGGCCATCTTTTTTTAAATTAAAAGCTTTACAAATTAGTATAAAAAATAATATTCTTGAGAAAATTCCACTTCCAAGTAATGTTCATGGTGGAGTAAAAAAAAGGAATAATATCACTAATGCTAAAAAGCATCAAGGAAAGAAATATGTTCTTACAACGGATTTACAAGAATTTTTCCCTTCTGTTAAACCTCCTATGGTATATCAAACATTTATAGATTTAGGATTTAATAAACAATTTGCATTTTATATTACAAGATTTGTTACTTGGAAAGGAGAGTTACCACAAGGGACACCGACTAGTACACATATTGCAAATATTGTGTTTCTTAAAATTGACAATCAATTAATATCATTTTGCGAACAACATGATATTACCTATACAAGATTCGTTGATGATTTAACTTTTTCTTCTCAACAAGATTTTCAACATGTTATTTCTGATATTTTAGAGATTGTAAAAAGTTGTGGTTTTAGGCTAAGTATGAGAAAAACTAAATACTCTGGTAACCAAACTATTACTGGAGTAAAGGTTTTCAACCATAAAATTGATGCTCCTGAGAAAATTATTGAAAAAATTGAGATAGAGAAACAACTTCCAGATGAAATGCCAAAATATTTAACACGATATAGAGAACAAATATTAAAAACTAATAGAAAACGTTCTTAATAATACTTTAAATAGTATACTCTTCGAGTATAAAGTACCTTAATTTTCTATTTTCCAACAATTTATAAATATAAAACCGCCCTACAAAAGCAGAGCGGTTAGTATATTAATTTGCCTCGGTCGCTGACCGTTACATCATTCCCGGCATTCCACCACCCATTGGCATAGCTGGTTCAGCGCTCTTTACTTCAGTGATAACACATTCAGTTGTAAGAAGCATTCCAGATACAGAAGCTGCGTTTTCAAGGGCAACTCTTGTTACTTTAGTTGGGTCGATGATTCCTGCTTCAAGCATGTGAACATACTCGTCAGTTTTCGCATTGTATCCGAAGTCTCCAGAACCTTCTGCTACTTTAGCAACGATTACAGAACCTTCACCACCTGCGTTAGCAACGATTTGTCTTAATGGCTCTTCGATTGCTCTCTTAACGATTTTGATACCTGTGTTTTCGTCAGCGTTAGCGCCAGAAAGTTCGTTTAGTGAAGAGATTGCTCTTACTAAAGCAACACCACCACCTGCAACAATACCTTCTTCTACAGCAGCTCTTGTAGCGTGTAGCGCATCATCTACTCTGTCTTTTTTCTCTTTCATTTCTACTTCAGAAGCAGCTCCTACGTAAAGTACAGCAACACCGCCAGCTAACTTAGCTAATCTTTCCTGAAGTTTTTCTCTGTCATAGTCAGAAGTTGTAGTTTCCATCTGAGCTTTGATCTGAGCGACTCTTCCTTTGATTTTCGCTTCATCACCACCACCGTTTACAACAGTTGTGTTGTCTTTGTCAATCGTTACTTTCTCAGCAGTTCCAAGCATATCTAAAGAGATGTTTTCCATTGTGAAACCTTGCTCTTCAGAGATCACCTGTCCACCTGTAAGGATAGCGATATCTTCTAACATTGCTTTTCTTCTGTCTCCGAATCCAGGAGCTTTTACAGCAGCAATTTTAAGAGAACCTCTTAGTTTGTTGACTACCAAAGTAGCTAAAGCTTCACCTTCAACTTCTTCAGAGATAATCAATAGAGACTTACCACCTTGTGCAATTGGCTCAAGAACCGGTAGTAATTCTTTCATTGAAGAGATTTTCTTCTCTACTAAAAGGATATATGGGTTTTCTAGTTCAGCTAACATTTTCTCAGGGTTAGTCACGAAGTAAGGTGACTGGTAACCTCTGTCGAACTGCATACCTTCCACAACATCTACTGTTGTATCAGTACCTTTAGCTTCTTCTACAGTGATTACTCCTTCTTTACCTACTTTTCCGAAAGCTTCAGCGATTAGAGAACCGATAGTATCGTCGTTGTTAGCTGAGATAGAAGCAACCTGCTTGATTTTTTCTGAAGAATCTCCAACCTCCTGAGATTGAGATTTTAGGTTAGCCACAACCTGAGTTACAGCTTTGTCGATCCCTCTTTTAAGATCCATTGGGTTAGCACCTGCAGCTACGTTCTTAAGACCTTCTCTTACGATAGCCTGTGCCAATACAGTAGCGGTAGTAGTACCGTCTCCTGCGATATCATTGGTTTTGGAAGCCACTTCTTTTACCATTTGCGCTCCCATGTTTTCTACCTTATCTTCAAGTTCGATTTCTTTTGCTACAGAAACACCGTCCTTAGTTACGTGTGGAGCACCGAAAGATTTTTCAATTACCACATTTCTTCCTTTAGGACCTAAAGTTACTTTTACTGCATTAGCCAATGCATCTACTCCTCTCTTTAGAGCGTCTCTTGATTCAATATCGAATTTTATTTCTTTTGCCATTTTTGATTAGATATTAGATGTTAGATGTCAGATAATAGACAACTAACGAAGTTTTTTTAATTTGTTTTTTTTTAAAATTAAATCTGAAATCTGATGTCTGTAATCTGAAATCTTACCCAATAATTCCTAATAGATCAGCTTCTCTTACGATTAAATAATCTTTTCCTTCAAGCTTCAATTCAGCTCCTGAATATTTTCCATAAAGAACTTTGTCACCTACCTGAACTGTTGTAGGCTCATCTTTCTTACCGGGACCTACTGCCACTACAGTACCTTCTTGCGGCTTTTCCTTTGCAGTATCCGGGATAATGATTCCTGAAGCTGTTTTAGTTTCTGCTGCGATTGGCTCTACCAGAACTCTGTCTGCCAATGGTTTAAAGTTTACTGACATAATATATTTATTTTTTAATTATTTCTGTCTTGTAATTCTCTAAATGTATGCCATGAGACATTGATGGATGAAATGGCAGAATTTTATTTCCGAATGTGAAAATTTGGCAGAAAAATGAAAAACAGAAAGCCGGAAATTTTCCGGCTTTTATTTAAGGTGTTTAATTTTTATGGGTCCTGTTTTTATGGACAATGTTGCCCCGGTCCGATCCAAAGAATACATTGTCCTTTGTAATTGTATTCACAGCAATAACGACCTGCTGCTCCGCCGTTGATTGATTTCTGAGCATCTCTGCTTAATAATTTAGCATTTTTCATAGTTAATAAGATTGAATTTGTACAACTCCTGAATGTTTAAAGTCAATCAGGTTTTTTGACATTTGGTGTTTAATAGAATATCAAAGATAAACATTTTTCCTTTATATGTGATATATTTTAATTTCTTTTTTTTTGAAAATAATCATTTGGTTATCAGTGGTTAATGGAAAGATCAGTCACAAATTTGAACATCGTTTTTTATCAATTAAAAAAAGCTTACATCTGAAAATGATAAAGCCGGAAACTTCCGGCTTTGATTCTTAAATAGGTTAGTGGCTGGTTATGGACAATACTGTCCGGGTCCTATCCACAAAGTACAGTTTCCGTACCTATCTTTTTCACAACATTTAATTCTTGCTGCAATGCTCCCTCCTGTGATTGATTTCTGAGCATTTCTGTTGAGTAACTTAGCATTTTTCATAGGTAGTAATGTTTAATGTTATGGACAGAATTGCCCCGGACCGATCCACCGGATACATTTCATATTGTCATCATAATCACAACAAACAAGCCTTGCAGCAGATCCTCCATTAATGGAATTCTGAGCGTTTCTGCTTAATGGTTTAGCATTTTTCATAAATGATATTTTTAGGTTTGTGAATTTTAAATAGTTATCATCAGACAAGTTCAGATAACAGTGCTATTTTATTATTTCAAATGTAATGCTTTTTAAACCAGTTTGTTATGTTGATTATAGACGGCAGCGTGATGTTTGTACTGTAGCAAGGGTGTTTTTTAGAGAATGGGTTCCAGAGACATTCTTCTTCCTTTCATATCCATATCCTGTTTCACAATTTTCCTTGTGTGTAGATCGATGTAGTAAGTTGTATACGAAGATTGATCTGAGATATCATCAGTTGTTTTTACTGCCCATACCGGTTTTCCTTTAAATTCGGATTTCGTTGTTTCCAGAATGTATGCTTTCATCATTCCCTTTTTGGCCGCATTGGGATTATAATCAAAAATAGAGATCTCTGCCGTATAGTTTTCTTTTAAAGGGAGGAATCTTATCAGCGTATTATAGCTGCTGCTGTCAAAATAATGACTGGCCGGAAGATCTACCTTATCTTTCTTACCGGATTTTTTATCCAGATAATACCCGGTTACCTTGTCTTTGCCGGATCTCAGGACCATATCCCGCATCATATTGTAAGAAGAATGATAAGCAGGTAGGAAGTTAGCGGTTTTTACCAGGGTAGAATCTGTCCATTGGGAATCCGGTGCCTGTTTTAATTTTACAGTAGTTTTGATGAGCAGATCTGTTTTGTTTAATTTTTTGAGCTCGGTGATAATACTTCCCATCTCTATCTTGGAGCCTGCATTTTCAGAATACCAGATCGCTTCGGAAGTTTCATCTTTTATTAATCCGGGGTCAATACCGGAGTTTTCCGGAGTAAGTAGTTTTTGAGAAAAAATATGAACACTACTTAGCAGTAAAAGGAAAAGAATTGTTCTCATGATCTTTTTTTATTAATAAGTAGTACACTCCAGTTGAAAAGTTACAACCTTTTGATTTTTAACACTTTTCTCCTGGTTTTTAGGTATTGGTCAGCCCTTTTCTATGAAAAAAAGTTTACCATATTGGTAAACTTTTAAGTCTGATCTTACTGACAGCTTTGTTTGTAATCATCAATGAGCTTTCTGTACATTTTGGTGTACAGCTCAGTTTTATAATGCATATTGATTTTTGCAGCTTCAGCGCCTTTTTTTCCTTTAATCAGCTCTTTTCTTTCGGTTTCAGACGCTTTTTTATTTTCTTTAAAGGTTTTATTGGAGAAATAATCGTTTTTTCTCGCTTCATCTACCTTTTTGAGAAATTCGGGACAATCAGCTCCTACAATTTCATAAGCTTTATAAAACTTTTTATAGAGCGCTTTCATATTAAATAAAGCCAAAGGACTCAGTGAGCTGTAATCTACCGGAGCAACTGCAACGGTCTGGTCCGGCTTGCTAAGGTAAATCATGACATAGGTCAACTGGCAGCTGTCTTCATTTCCGTCAAACCCGGCGGCAAAACTACTTCCATAGCTGGCTTTGCACATCATGTTTCTATAGCCGTAAAGGTTAATAGGACCTTTTTCCATCAATGGAAGCATCAGTACTCTTCCTTGCGATTCCATTTCCAGATCATTATTGATTTCCTTTACAATCCGTTTATCCAGTTGAAAAATCTCATGAGTGTCCTCATTAGTATAAATAAGGCTTTTAATATCAGAAACCGGAATCAATTGTATGTTTGTATCCTCTTTTGCAGATTTAAATTTCACTTCTTTTCTGTCCAGGTGAGCACTTTTCTCACTGTTGCCTCCAATAAACTGGAAAGTAGCCACATCAGGGAGCATAAAATCCTGGGCAAATCCTTTTTTAGTACTTCCATCCTCCATAAGGATTTCAATAGGGAGGAAATCTCTTTTGCCCGTATAAAATTGCAGGGATTGGGCAAACAAAGTAGAGGCTGTTGCAAAGAACAGCAATAATGCAGTAAGTTTTTTCATGGTTATCGTTAAAAAAATTATTAGCTTTTTCCTGCTGCCTGCATTGGATTTACCTTTCCGTTGGCACCTCCTCTTACAGGGCCGCCTTCCTGTTTTTGTTTGAAAAGCTGGAATTTTGAAGTTTCTGTACCGGCTCCGGCGCTGCTCCAGAAATTATTGGTAGTATCAATGTCTGCAGTTTCTCGCATTGGGTCCAGTTGAATAGACTTCAGCTTCTTGTCAAAGTAATAAGTTTTTGAAACCTTTTGTTCGTTCAGTCTCCAGATTTGCGCTGCAGATTTATCGTATAATTTTGAGCCGTCTTCAAATGTAAACTCAAGAATGATGGGCATTACCAGCCCGCCTTTGTTTACAAAATCAATCTGATAGGCGGTCATATTTTTGAATTTATCCTTATCCTTGGCATCCAAAGGCAGGGTAGCTTCTTTCTTTGCAGTGTATTCTTTGGTACTTACTTTCTCCTGACCTCTGTCATATCGGTAGTAAAAGTCCTGAGCATCCTTATCCTTATCAACATAGAAGGTGATGTTTTTGTCTTCTCTGTTTCTGATTTTTGAAAGATCTTCAAAACTGTTCACCAAAGGCTTGTCAACCTGATATTTTATTTCTTCAGCCGCTTTTGGATTCGTGTTCAGATCAGGCGTTGCTACCGTTACTTTATCAATGGCAATATCCACAGGATCTGTTCCGTAGAACCAGCCTCTCCAGAACCAGTCAAGGTCTTCACCGCTGGCATCTTCCATGGTACGGAAAAGGTCTGCAGGTTCAGGATGCTTGAAAGCCCATCTTTTCGCATAGGTTTTGAATGCTTTATCAAAAAGTTCTCTTCCCATAATGGTTTCACGAAGAATATTAAGACCTGTAGCAGGCTTTGAATAGGCATTCGGGCCATACTGAACAATATTTTCAGAATTGCTCATGATAGGTTCCAGCTGATCTTTCGGAAGTTTCATATAATCTACGATCGTCCATGCCGGACCTCTTTTTGATGGAAACTTATTGTCCCATTTTTCTTCCGTCAGGTATTCTGTGAATGTATTCAGACCTTCATCCATCCAGGCCCATTGTCTTTCATCCGAATTGATGATCATAGGGAAGAAGTTGTGTCCTACCTCATGGATGATAACACCGATCATTCCGTTTTTTGTTCCTTCAGAATACGTTCCGTCTTTTTCCGTTCTTCCGAAATTGAAACAGATCATCGGATATTCCATTCCGCTGGCAGCTTCTACAGACTGGGCAACAGGATACGGATAAGGAATCGTAAATTCCGAATAGGTTTTTATGGTATGGGCCACCGCTTTTGTGGAAAACTTTCTGTAAAGACCATAAGATTCTTTGGGATAAAAACTCATCGCCATAACCTTATTGTTATTTTCAGGAATCATTACACGCATTCCGTCCCAGACAAATTTTCTGGAAGAAGTCCAGGCAAAATCTCTGACATCTTTGGCTTCAAAAACCCATGTTTTTCTCTGTTTCGAATGGTTTTTCTCCGCTTTTTTGGCCTCATCCAAAGTGACAATTTCTATAGGTTCGGAAGCATTTTCTGCTTTTCTGTATCTGGATAGCTGATCAGAAGTCAGTACCTGATCGTAATTTTTACATTCTCCCGTTCCGCCTACAATATGATCGGCAGGTACGTTCATTGAAACTTTAAAGTCTCCGAAAACAAGCGCAAATTCTCCTCTTCCTGTAAACTGGTGATTCTGCCATCCCTGGAAATCACTGTAAACACACATTCTCGGGTACCATTGTGCCATGGTATAAAGGTCATTGCCATCTTCAGGGAAGTTTTCATAACCGCCACGGCCTCCCATTTTCATCCTGTTGGAAATATTGTAGTTCCAATCTACTTTGAACACGAATTTTTCACCCTTTTTCAATGCTTTGGGCAGGTCAATACGCATCATGGTTTTGTTCACAGTATATTTCAGTGCATTTCCTGAAGCATCCGTTACATTTTCAAGATTTACGCCATAGCCGTTGTCTTTTACAGGAAGCTCAGTCACCTTCAGCTGCTGGTCGGTGGTGGAAGGGCGGAGTACAGATGAAGTATCATAACCTGCATTTCTGATGCTGGAATGTTCGTTTTCATCAAGCTGAAGCCAGATATAATCCAGTTCGTCCGGAGAATTGTTGTAGTAGGTAACTGTTTCCGAGCCTTTCAGATTTCTTTTGTCCTCATCAAGGTAAGCTGTAATGTTGTAGTCGGCCCTGTTTTGCCAGTATCCGTGTCCCGGAGCTCCTGAAGCCGTCCTGTAAATGTTGGGTGTTGGAAGAATAGAACCCAGTTGCTCAAACTTGTTTCCATGATTGCTGCCGGGGTTATTCTGAATATTTTGTGCGGTGAAACCTGTATAAGCAAATACAGAAAGTGAAAGTATAACAACTTTTAGTTTCATAACCGAAATGATTTAATAATTATCAAAGATAGTAATAAACAGCTGAAAAAATCAAAATATTTCAAGCTTAGAAAGGAATTCTTTCTAAAGTCATTTTTAAGGATAAGGCAAATACTCCTGAAGAAACAAAGAGTATCCAGTCTTTTTTATTCACTTTAAAAAGATTCAGCAAAACAAAGAGGATGATTAAAATGGCAAACACAATCACGATCTGTCCCAGTTCCAGCCCAATATTGAACCCAAGAAGAGGAAGAGCTATACTTTGGCTCTTGGCAATCATTACCCTTGCTGTATTGGCAAAGCCCATCCCATGAACAAGCCCAAAGATCAGAGCCAGATAATAATTGGCCCGCATCAGGGTTTGTTTTTGATTTTTCATGATAATATTATCCAGAGAGGTCAGAACAATCGTAAGCGGAATTAAAAATTCAACCCAGTCGGAAGGAACCCGGAAAACGTCCAGAATGCTCAAAGCCAGTGTGATAGAATGTCCGATGGTAAATGCAGTTACCAGAATCAGAATTTTTTTCCAGTCGCTGTAAGAATAAACGGCAATTAAAGCCAGAACAAACAGCTGATGATCTAAAGCGTCCAGTGAGATAATATGTTCCCATCCAAGGTTTAAATAAAATAGAAAGTCCTGCATTGTGATAATAGATTATTAGGTTTTGAATTTTTTGTTAAAATATATGAGTTATTATGTTTATTCTAATTTTTATTATTAATGTTTATCGATATTTTGCATTATTTTTTTATCGGATAAAAATTGTATAATTGTATTGTTAAAAAAATGAAAATGGATATTAAAAAATTATTTTTTACAAAAGTAAACATTTCACATGGAGGAGCGAAGCTTCTGAGAAATGCAGCCGCTGCTTTTTTGGGGTTATATTCCTATGGTTTTAATGCGCAGGTACAGAAGCTGGATTCCCGTTTCGATCTGTTATTGAAAAATAAGGAAAATATAGCCAGAGGAAGGGTGGTAAAAGACCTGGAACGTGCTGATATGAAGCTGGATCAGCATCTTGTGGTAACTTCAAAAGGAGCACAAACAATGTACTCATGTATTATCTATACCAAAGAACCCGAAAAACTGAAATCAGAAGGGTTCCTGGTTCAGAGCCAGTTGCCAACTTTTTCTACCGCTTTGGTTACTATTGAAGATATTGAAAAGCTGATGCAGCTTCCTTATGTAACTTCTGTCATGGGGCCGGCATTTGATGAGCTTCATAATGATGTGAGCAGAGCGCAATCGGGAGCAAGTCTTTTACAGGACGGGGTTTTCAACAATACCGCTTATAACGGAACAGGAGTATTGGTAGGAATTTATGACTCCGGGATAGACTGGAAACATCCGGATTTCAGAAAAGCTGATGATCAGACAAAAAGCAGAATTGTTTCCATCTGGGACCAGACCTTAACAGCTCAAGGGACAGAAACAACTCCTACGGGATTTTCAACAGGGGTAGAGTATACCAGAGCTCAGATAGAAGATGAACTGGATGGAACCCCTACAGGTTTTGTAAGAGAAAATGACACAAACGGACACGGAACCCACGTATCCGGAACTGCTGCCGGTAACGGTGCCGCTTTTGCAGATAAAAGACATAAAGGATTCTCTTCTGATGCAGATATTGTTTTTGTAAAAGGAGGAAACGGATCTTTTCCAACGACCAATACCATCAATGCTTTAACGTATTTCAAAAATGTAGCTACAGCTTTGAATAAACCAATCGTTGTCAACATGAGTATTGGAGGGCAAGGTACAGCCCATGACGGGACAGCATCTCATGAAGTTGCCGTAAATAATTTTACAACATCCGGACCGGGAAGAGTAGTGGTAATTTCTGCAGGAAATGATTATGGGGCGAACCTCCACAGAAAAGTTGATATAGAACCTAGCGGTTCTCAGACTTATAATTTTACAGTGGCAAGCAATACTTCCGCAGCAACAGTATTTTCCTTTCTGATGTATGCCAATGATAATTCTCCGGTTACTGCAAAACTGACTACGCCTGATGGGCAACAATATACCCAGAATATAAGTACTAATACTGCCCATAGCATACTGGGAGGTGGTTTTACAGCTACCATGTATAATTATTGGAGTACAGATAATAATAAAAGATATGTTCAGTTGGTAATAAGCAGAAATTCAGGATCTACAGTCAATTGTCAGGGAAACTATACATTGGAAATTACCAATAATGGAACACAGGCAATAGCAGCCCATGGCTGGTTATATAGCAGAGGGGTTACTACCACTTTACAAAATGGAGATAATGAATATGTTGTAGGCTCACCGGGAAATGCATCTAATGCTATTACTGTGGCTTCTTATATGGGAAGAGCGAGCTGGTATTCTACAGGTGGTTATTATACACTTACTCCACAGGAGTCCATATCTACATTTAGTGCTCAGGGGCCAAGAGTAGATGGCTTTCAAAAGCCTGATATTGCAGGCTCCGGTCAGAATGTAATCTCTTCGAGATCCGGTAATTCTACTTCGGATGCAACAGATATTATTGGAGGAACCAATTATTATGTTAAAAATCAGGGAACCAGTATGTCTTCACCGGGAGTAGCTGGGGCAGTAGGGTTATTGCTTCAGGCCAATCCTACATTGACGGCTGCACAGGTTAAATCACGTCTTACTTCCAATGCAAGAAAAGATGGAGCAACCGGAACTGTGCCCAATATGAGATGGGGCTATGGTAAACTGGATATCTATAAAGCCGTTACTGATGAATTAGGATGTGTGAAATCTGATTTTGAAATTGTAACCTACGATGAACCTTATATTATTGCCAATACAGAAAGTAACAGTGCAAGCAGTAATTTTGACAATACCGCTTTAGCTGTTCAATATACACCTACATTAACAGGAAAACTGGGTGGCTTTTCATTTATAACAGGATCCGGTGCTATTCCTAGTGATCTTGCCGTTGACATTCAGATAAGAAAGGTAAATGCAAATGGTGATCCAGGTGATATTATTGCAACAAAAACAGTTTCATCATGGGTGAATAATGTCCAAAGATTTACCTGGAATTATGTAGATCTGTCTAGCTTAAACATCCAGATGACTACAGGAAAAGATTTTTATATTGTAATTAATGGGCTGAGTGGAAGAATTGCTGTAAAGTATGAATCTATTTCAGCAAGCGGACGCAGTAAAACCTCTACAGACGGTACGAACTGGACCTCCAGAACATTCGACCTTAAAATGAGAGCTACCATTTATGAAAATATTGCCGAAGTGAAAAATCTGGCTACTTCCAATCAGACTAAAGCCAATGCAGTAGCTGCCGGATATAATTATTTTACCAATGCCTGCCAGCTGATTTCAAGAGTGGAAAAAGAAACGGCAAGTACGGTATCCGGAAACGTGACATCCAAGGTATGGATAGATAATGCACAGCCTGGGTATGTTGTCAGAAGATTTGAGATCAATCCTACGGCCAATGCAACTACGGCAACCGGAAAAGTAACTTTATACTTTAAACAGAGTGATTTCGATGATTATAACCTTGCAAACAGTATAAAACTGCCTTCTTCACCTAATGATATTGCTGCTAAAGCTAATCTTGTCATTGAAAAATATGAAGGAACAAGCAATACCGGAACAGTAGCTTCTTTTGGAACTCCAGCCACTGTCATTACTCCTGATATCAACGATATTGTATGGAATGATACCTACAAATATTGGGAAGTAAGCTTCCAGACTTCAGGTTTTGGAGGGTATTTTGTGAAAACAAGCTCAACATTGGCGACTGCTGATATTAAACTGAATTCAGAAGTAAATATCACTCCAAACCCAGCTAAAGATTTTGTGAATATAACATTAGGCAAATACACTAAAGCTTCTGTAACGATTTATGATGCCTCAGGAAAATTGGTAAAAACGGTAAATGTTAACACCAATTCAGGTAAAATTGATGTTTCAGAACTGGTAAAAGGAACCTATATGTTTACCATTACCCTGAATGATAACCAAAAGATTACCAAGAAAATTATCAAACAGTAAATCTTTATAAAATAAGATCATAAAAGGCAGCAGTTTTTATAACTGTTGCTTTTTTTATATTTGTCACAAAAATAGAATTAATGTCCGGCAGACTTTTTTTTGGATTTCTTTTATCCGTGATGGTAATATTTCAGAGTTTTGTAGGTACTGAGGCTGTTCATCCTTATCATGTAGGTTCCGTAGAAATCAATTATAATGCAAAATCCAGCACTGTTGAGGTGACGGGGAGATTTTTCTTAGATGATCTGGAAAATGGTTTAGGCAAAAAATATGGTGCTGCATTCCATTTTAATGATCCCCAATATAAAACGAAACTGAATGATGCTTTACAAAAATATTGTCAGGAATATCTTAAAATAAAGGCAGATAATAAGTTTTTAAAAATAAATTATATAGGCTATGAAGAAGATCACGAATCTGTCAATGTTTTTCTTGAATCAGAACCTGTAGCAAAGCCTAAAAAATTAGAAGCAGCAGTAAGTTTTCTGTATAATCTTTTTGATGATCAGATCAATATTGTCCATATCATTGTGAACGGAGAAAGAAAAAGCGAAAAGATGGTGTACCCGAACCGTTATCTTTACAAGCAGTTTTAGTTTTCCAGCTGAAGTAACGCATTGATGTCCTGTACATGGACGGTCAGATCAGGAAAAAAATCATTGTAACATTGCTGTAGAAGATCTTTGTTGTTCAGGAAAGCTTCAAAAACCGGAATATCCTTATCAAGGTATTTGGCTTTATTAAGCACATTCTGAATGCTGAATTTAATGCCCCAGTCTTCACGGTAATTGTAAAGCCAGTCATCCTGTTCCATTTTTACCAGCATCTTTTTGAAGTTCTCAGGCAGCCATTTCCCGTTGGCATTCAAAACGCTGTAAACTCTGAGAGAATGTGCTTTCCATTCTGCAAGAGAATATAAGGAAAGATCATTAGCCACAAAATAATCCATTGCAACATCTACAAAGGCTCCGGCATAAAGCCTTACCAAAGGGGCAAATGCTTTTTTAGCTTCGTGAATAGCAGGGTGGGAGTCTGTGAATGTGTCTATGGCCCTGTGCAGTGTAATTCCATCCTGAATATCTTTAGGAAAAGAAAAGCGGTCTTTATTGCGGATAAAATCTTCCAAAAACTGGCCGACAATTTGTCCGTCAGTAAACGTGAGGTAAGAATGAGCCAGATAATTCATAAACGAATATAAAAATTTTTAAACAAAGTTGTGTTGTTGCTTACCGTTTCTACCCAGATCCCCTTTTCTGTTTCAAGGTATTTAAATTCAATATCATGTAAGGCCACCTTATCCGGAGAAATAAGGCTGAGGTGAAGTTCATGATCGTTCACCAGGCATTTCAGCTGAACCGGAAAAGAAAATGAGTTCTGAATCTGCAGATCTTTATAACCATACACTACCGTACAGTCTGATCCCAATGGCGTAAAGCGTTCCTCTTCTTTATAAATATCCATTGAATGAGGAAATCTTTCCAGAATTCTCAAGCCTGACTGCAGTGCCAGATAATACAATATGGAAGAAAACTGGCAGATTCCGCCACCAAAATCACTGGAAATATTATTTTTAATCAAATTTCTTCCTTCCCTGAAATTATTCTTTTCACTAGGCTTTCCGATCATTTTCCAGAAAGAAAATACCTCACCGGGATGAATGACCAGATTGTTGATCTTATTTCCAACCACTTTTAAATTATGAATTTTATTCTGGTGAAAAGCTCCCGTTTTAATGACCTGCTGAAGTGTAATTGCATGAACTCCGATAGGTTCAGAAATATAATTTCGAGGATAGGTATAACTATTCTTCTGTTCATGAATATACCGCTGCAGAAGCTTCAGGTGGAGTTTCCATGAGCCGGGGATCCAATTTTTTAATCTCTGTCTCATAGCTTTTCTAAAACGGTAATATGGTAAGAAGCCCAGTTCTTCAGGAAAGTCCGGCACAGGATAATATCCAGTGGCAGAAAGAATCTTCTTACTGCTTTGGGCAATCTGTGAATAGGAAAAAGAAGAATTCCCGTTGTATTTTTCATCTTCCAGCTGTCTTTTGAAAGGTGTAGAATATCTGAGGGTGAAAAGCTGTTTCCGGCGTGCCAGTTTTCCTGTGGAGAAACTGATTTTTTCCTGGTTTTTACAGGATAATCAAAAATTAAAATTCCATTTTTGCCCAGCTTCTGATGGCATTCATTCAAAAAAGCTTTGGTTTCCTCCTTGTCCTGGTGCATGATCACATGAAAACAGAAAATACAGTCAAACTCCTCATGAAAAGGAATCGCTGAAATCTCTCCTGCAGCCAGTATTTTTTCGGGATGTTTTTGCCGGGCCACATCCAGCATTTTTTCGCTGAAATCAGTTCCGTGTGTGGCAAAATTCAGCAGCCGGCCTGTTCCACAACCCAGATCCAGTATTTTTGAATATGTTTTACCCTTAAAAAAGTCAGTTAAAAAAGCCCTTTCCTGTTGGTCGATATATTGTCCGTAGGTATTGCCGAAACGGTTTTCATCATAGGATTCTGCAAGATTGCTGTAGTAATCACGGATATTTGTTTTCATCATTAAAAAATCTTCTGTTAAGATCTTTAATTTTAATGACTTTTACAAAATTTTTTTCTAGAAAAGTCTTTCATGGAAATCTTCAATTTTACTTACTTCTTCAATCTTGATTCCAAATTTTCTCTTCGGAATTTTATTGAGATTGGAAACAAATATTTTTTCATATCCAAGCTTTTCAGCCTCGGTGATTCTCTGTTCGATCTGGGCAACCGGGCGGATCTCTCCACTCAGTCCGATCTCTCCGGCAAAGCAATAGTGTTCGGAAATGGCAATATCTTCATTGGATGAAAGTACCGAAGCAATGACAGCCAGATCCAGTGCGGGATCATCCGTTTTTATTCCTCCGGTGATGTTGAGAAAGACATCTTTAGCACCCAGTTGGAAGCCTGCTCTTTTTTCAAGCACAGCCAGAAGCATGTTTAATCTCTTGGAATCAAAACCGGTAGAGCTTCTCTGAGGAGTACCATAAACTGCTGTACTTACCAATGCCTGAATTTCCAGAAGCATAGGCCGGTTTCCTTCTAAGGTTACGGCTACTGAATTTCCGGACAGCTCTTCAAATTTTTTGGTAATGAGAATTTCAGAAGGATTTTTAATTTCTTTTAAGCCCTGAGACACCATTTCATAAATTCCGATTTCGGCAGTGGAGCCAAAACGGTTTTTATTTGCTCTCAATAACCTGAAAAGGTGATTCCGGTCACCATCAAAATTTAAAACCACATCCACCATATGCTCCAGGACTTTCGGGCCGGCAATCTGTCCGTCTTTGGTAATATGGCCTACCAGGAATACCGGAGTATTGTTTTCTTTGGCATACTTGATAATTTCATTGGAACATTCTCTGATCTGGGAAACGGTTCCGGGGGAACTTTCGATCAGCTGGGACTGAAGGGTCTGGATGGAGTCGATGATCATGAAATCCGGTTCCAGCTTTTTGGCTTCGTGAAGGATTTTTTCCAGTGAAGTTTCGGTAAAGAGAAAACAGTTTGGGTTTTGGATATCTGTCAGTCTGTCGGCTCTCATCTTGATCTGGGATGCACTTTCTTCCCCGGAAACATAAAAGATTTTCTTCTTCATTTTCAAGGCCAGCTGGAGCAGCAGGGTAGATTTCCCAATTCCGGGCTCACCACCGATCAGGGTGACAGAGCCTAAAACAATGCCGCCTCCGAGAACACGGTTAAGTTCCTCAGAAGGAGTTTTGATTCTCGGTTCCTCACTGGTTTCCACTTCAACAATGTTGATGACATGTTGCTTGCTTTTTGAAAATGGAGGAGTTTTATGGGATGGTTTTTCCACTACTTCTTCCACGAGTGTATTCCATTGTCCGCAGTTTTTACATTGTCCCAGCCATTGGGGATATTGAGTTCCGCAGTTTTGACAGAAATATGCCGTTTTCAGTTTTGCCATACTGCGAAGTTATAAAAAAAGCATTTTTTTCCCGAGAATTAATGAATTAAAAAATTAAAATATAGTATAGGTTAACGGTAAAATTGTTTTCTTATCTAGCTTTACTTATAAATCTTGTTATTTTCTAAAATTTATAATATGAAATTTCACTGGTTGAGGTCTTTCTTTTATAAAAAATAAAATAAAAACGAAATATTGTTGGAATTTTAGTTTATTCTCTCAATTTTGAAATGATCAAGAATAATTTTCTAGAATCTGATATCCTCTATATTGTCATAGTTATCATTTTTTACTCCTCCAGTTTCTATAACTTGATATTTTTCAATAAGATCAGAAGTTAAATATTCAATAGGACCTTTAATAGAGTTAAAAATGAAATTTACGATAGGAGAATTTATTAGACCTTTATCTCCTAATGCCTTAATAAAAAATTCGAAATCATTACTAATATAAAGATATAATAGGATTGGCCCATACCACCACTCTGTTTTGATATATTTAAAATAATCTATTTGCCTATTGGATGCAATTTCTTTAGCTACTAAATGTTCTTGAAATCTTAAATGGCCAAAACCATAATTTTTATTCCCAGTCATGGGGACAAGAATTTCACATGGTGAAATTAGTTCTTCAATTCCTTTTTCTATTTCAATTTTAGTGTATTTGTACTTTAACGTTTTTAAAATATTTTTAGTAATATTTTTTAAATCCATTTCTCTTGCGTTGCAAGAATGTAAATGGAATGCTATTTTTTGTGAAATATTCTCAAGTAAAGAGGGAAGAGAGGTTATTCTTGTTGAAATATGTTTTACATTGTCATAATACCCACAGAATAACTTTAGTCTTTCTTCATATAATCTTATTTCTGTTGTTGGTAAGCTTAATCCATTTTCTGCTAAAACACACAATGTTGTTGTTAGTAAAGGGTTTCTGATAATTTTATCCATTTCTTCATTTTGGTTGAGATGATTTAAAACCTTTTTTTGTATTGAAATATCTCCATCAGTAAACCATTTCTTTATAAATTCTATTCTTTGATTATCAGTAAAAGGGAGAAGTGTTACTGAAAAAAAAGGAATTTTATTAATATATTCTCCATAGTATCTAGAGGATATAATAAATTGGATTTTAGTATAAATTTTTGAAAATGATTTAATTAAGTCTGGCAAATCGGGTTGAAGTTTTATTGCTTCATCAAGTCCATCAAATATAATTATGGTCTTTCTATCTGAGAGATGTTTTTTTAATTCATGTAGGTTTATGAAAACTTCAATTTTCTTTAAGTAGAATATAATTAATTCTTCAATGTATTCTGAACTATTAATTTTATCATTAGAAAAACTAAATTTGAAATCTTTTATAATGTAACCTAACGGTAAGAAGAATACCTTCTTTTCTGATTCTTTCTTTTTATGTGCAAACATTTCAAGACTAGTAGATTTTCCTGCACCAGCTTCTCCTAAAACTGAAATATTTAAACCAGTTTCAAAAACTTCATTTATTGGAAGTCTAAATCTTATATTATTAAGATGTTCTCCATAAGTGTAATTTGATTTTGTTCCTAAGGTTTCTTTAAAATCACGATTTTGAAATTCAAAAAATTTTGAACACTGATTAATAATGTTATCACATTTTCCAATAAAGTCTTTTAATTCTTTCTGATTATATTTTTTATTATTAATTAGTTCTATACCATTTTCAATGTATTTTCTTTTGGCTAGTATTTGTTCACATAAATCTTTCCCAATAATCTTTATTCTAACTTTAAAGTTGTCATTTTTTAATTTTAGTAATTTTTGTTTTTTTGATTGAGTTTGAATGGAATTCTGATTTATTGCTATTTTACTCCTATGATATTTTATAATGGAATCAATGTTGTCAATTTTAAGTCGTTCTTCTGTACTAATAGTTGGCTTTGAGCTTTTTTTTATAGCATTGATTTTTGTGATCTCTTGATTAATATTTTCTGTACTTAAATTATTCTCATTATTTAAGTAATTTATTTGTTCTTGAAGCAATTGTATTTCTGTTGAATTGTCATTATATGCTTGCTCCTTTTTTAAGTATTTTTCTTTTATAATATGAACGTCTTGTTCAAGAAAAGATAAATTAAAGTCATTTTTAATTTCTAAACAGAGATTTTGAAACTTTTTCCATTCATCAAAGTTTAAAGTAATAGTTTTGGTTTTAGGATCGAAACTAGTATTGAAAAATAATTCAGTTGTTTGTTTTCCTATTGAAAAGTCAACATCTGTATAGATCATTTTGATATCTTTAACTCTATCTTTACCAAGTGCTCTTAGAAGAATATCATTGCTGAATTTGGGTGTAAGTTTATTTTTTATTTCAAAATCAATTCCTAGTAAGTCTTTGATTAATTCTGGAGCTTTTCTCGTAATTAAATCTGCAAGTTTGGCGCCATCTATTATTCTTATTTTATCTTGTTGTATTGTTGGAGAATCATCATAAAAAGTGAGAAGTGTTTTAGAATCAATTTCATGAGTGGTAATAAGCCAGACTTTAGACGGTTTTTGTGTGAAACCGTCTGAATGAGGAACCTTTTTATTGAAGCATACTGCTAACTGATTAGCAACTGTTTGAAAACTGTTTGAACTATTAGATGAATTAGTGAATTTGAAATGTTTTACTTGTGCAACATTTAAAAAGGTATCGCCCATTGGGTCATTCTCCCAAAAAACAATATCTTTTCCTTCTTCGGATGTTCCCCCGAAAAATTCCACTTTATTATATCCTAGTGTTTCAAGTAATGGTATAATAATATTTTTTGTAAGATTGTTTTCAGGATAGTTTTTTATTGCTTCTACTAGCTTTTCTTTATTATACATTACATTAATTTAGAAATCTAAAATACAAAAAATCATTACAAAATTGCTTTGTATCTCTTTTTCCCCTAACTTTGCACAAACCTAATCTAATGAGTAAAAAGAATACAAAATACATCTTTGTGACAGGAGGTGTTACTTCATCTTTGGGAAAAGGAATCGTTTCTGCTTCTCTGGGACTATTGCTAAAATCACGCGGTTTTAACGTAACGATCCAAAAACTTGATCCTTATATCAATATCGACCCGGGAACTTTGAATCCTTATGAACACGGAGAGTGTTATGTGACTGAAGATGGTGCGGAGACGGATCTGGATTTAGGTCACTATGAGCGTTACCTTGATGCTCCTACATCCCAAAACAATAACGTTACTACAGGAAAAATCTATCAGACTGTCATTGAAAAAGAAAGAAAAGGAGACTTCCTTGGAAAAACAGTTCAGGTAATTCCTCATATTACTAACGAAATCAAGCGTAGAATTAAAATCCTTTCTAAACAGAACTACGATATCATTATTACCGAGATCGGAGGAACTGTTGGGGATATTGAATCTTTACCATACATTGAAACTGTTCGTCAGCTGAAATGGGAATTGGGAGAGAATAATTCTATGGTAATTCACCTTACTTTATTGCCTTATTTGGCTTCAAGTGGAGAATTAAAAACAAAACCATCTCAGCATTCTGTTCGTCAGCTGATGGAAAGCGGAATTATGGCTGATGTATTGGTTTGCAGAACGGAACATAAAATTCCAAAAGATCAGAGAGCCAAACTAGCTCAGTTCTGTAACGTTCCATTAGAAAACGTTATCGAATGTAAGGATATGGAAACGATCTATGAAGTTCCGATGTATCTTCAGAAGCAGAACTTTGATGATGTAGTTTTAAAAGAACTTGATCTGAAAAGTGATAAAGATGCCGATCTTAAAGACTGGAAAACATTTGTGAAGAAATTCCAGAATCCTAAGAAAACTGTTGAAATTGCATTGGTTGGAAAATATGTATCTCTTCAGGATTCCTATATTTCTATTGCTGAAGCATTCAAACATGCAGGAGCAGACCTTGAGACTGAAGTAAAAGTAAGATGGGTATACAGTGGAGATATTACAGAAGAAAATATTAAAGATACACTGAAAGGTGTGAATGGTATTCTTGTGGCTCCAGGTTTTGGAGACAGAGGAATTGAAGGAAAAGTTCTTACCGCAAAATATGCCAGAGAAAATAAAATTCCGATGTTGGGAATCTGCTTAGGAATGCAGATTATGACCATTGAATTTGCCAGAAATGTTTTAGGACATACAAAAGCAAACTCTATGGAATTTGATACTGCTACTCCGGATCCTGTGATCTCATTGATGGAAGAGCAGAAAAATGTTGTAGATAAAGGAGGTACGATGCGTCTTGGGGCTTGGAAATGTGCCTTGAAAAACGGCTCTAAGCTGAATGATATCTATGGAAGTAAAAATATTTCTGAAAGACACCGTCACCGTTATGAATTCAACAGTGATTATCTTCAGGAATTTGAGAAAAACGGATTCCTGGCTACAGGTACTAACCCTGAAACAGGATTGGTAGAAGCCCTTGAACTTCCTGATCACCCGTTCTATGTGGGTGTTCAGTACCACCCGGAATATAAGAGTACGGTAGCAACGCCGCATCCTTTATTCAGAGCTTTCATCAAGGCTTGCGAAAAGAAATAAGGTAAATTTTTATCATAAACGTCTAGATATAAACTCAGGTTGATTTTTCTCAGCCTGAGTTTATTATATACTAACAACGTAAAGCATAGAGTTTTGATAAAAAAACAGTATTTTTGTCAGCTCAAATTACGTACATCCGTACGTACATTTTAAGTTTAAAATTTTAATATAAAATAAAATGCAACAAAACAACGGAATCGATAAGAAGCAAATGATCAGTTTTGCGGTTTTATGCCTGGTTCTCTTCGGTTTTATGTTCTATTTCCAGAACAAGCAGATGAAAGAAGAGGAGCTGAAAGCTCAGCAGCAAAAGACAGAACAGGTAAAAAATGCTGTAAAACAAGCTCAGGTAACCAATATCAATCCAAATGTAACTCCTAATGCGATCCAGACTGCAAGTCTTGGAAATAACGAACTGAAACTTGAGTTTTCAAGCTTAGGAGGACAGGTTTCTAAAGTAGAGCTTTTGAAATATAAAGCCTACAACCAGAAAACAGATAATGCTGATCAGCCACTTTATCTGATCAACAAAAATAATTCTAAATACGGATTCCAGTTTAAAGATAAAACAGGAAAGGTGATCAATACTAAAGATTTAGTTTTCTCACCTGCTGTTAATGGAAACGCAGTAACCATGACTGCCAATTATAATGGTGCTGTTATCCAGTTTATTTATACTTTATTAGATAAATACACTTTAGATTTTAAAGTAAGAACACAGGGACTTGCTAATGTTACAGCTGATAACAAAGCAGATTTTATCTGGGATTACAATGTAAGAAACCTTGAAAAAGGTAGAGCCCAGGAACAGTCTCATTCAGAGTTTTCATATGCTTTCAATAATTATAAAGATTATGATTATGACGGAAGAACAACAATGGAGGAAGAAAAGGAAACCCTTAACTGGATTGGTGTAAAACAACAGTTTTTTGCTTCCGTTATTGAAGCTAAAAACGGATTTACCCAAAGTAAAGGAAATCAGGAGAACGTTGAAGAAGGTGAATATCTGAAGAAATTAAACTATGAAGGTTTTGTTCAGATGACTGGCAGTGAGCTTAACCAGGATTTTACATGGTATTTCATGCCATTGGATTTACCATTGCTTAAATCATATGATAAGAACTTTGATGAGATTCTTCCGTTAGGTTGGTCATTCATCGGGGCAATGAACCGTTATTTCTTTATGTGGTTGTATGCAATCATTGCAGGCTGGGGATTATCTGCAGGTTGGGTGATCTTTGTAATGACGATCATTGTTAAGCTGATTTTATCACCAATTATGTACAAACAGCACAAGCTGAGTGCAATGATGAAGGTAATCCGTCCGGAAATTGATGAGGTTAATGCAAAATTCAAGGATGCAGATCCAATGAAGAAACAGCAGGCAACGATGGAAGTTTACAGAAAAGCCGGAGTTAACCAGATGGCGGGATGTTTACCTGCATTGGTTCAGATTCCTATTTTCTATGCATTATTCCGTTTCTTCCCGAACTTTATTGATCTTAGGGGGCAGGGATTCTGGTTTGCAAAAGATCTGACAGCATATGATGATCTGATCAAGCTGCCATTTAAAATTCCTTTCCTGGGAGATCACTTAAGTATTTTTGCATTGGCTTGTACAGTGGTCATTTTGATCTATACCGTAATGACTTCAGGAAATATGCAGCAGCCACAACAGGAAGGAATGCCTAATATGAAAGTATTGATGTATATTTTCCCGATTACATTCCTGTTCTTCCTGAATACTTCCGCATCAGGTCTTTCATGGTACTATTTCGTATCCAATGCGATTAACATTCTGATCATTCTTGTGATTAAATACTGGATTCTGGATGAGAAAAAAATTCATGCTCAGATTCAGTCCAATAAGGAAAAACCGAAAACAGAAGGTAAATTCCAGAAGAGAATGAGAGAAATGATGGAGAAAGCTCAGGAACAGCAACAAGCCCAGGAGCAGCAGAGAAAAAAGAAATAGAAAATAATTTCATTATAATAAAAAAGAGAAGTAATCATTGATTGCTTCTCTTTTTTATTGAATCATGACATTCAAATATTTTGATTTTCCTGATTTTAAATACTGTATTTTAATCATATTTCAGTCTGAAAGACTGTCTGTGATATTTAGTGGGGCCATGTTTTATGAGGGCTTCCTGGTGCTTTTTGGTGGCATAGCCGAAATTGGTGTCCCAGCCATATTGGGGATGTTCCTCGTGTAGTTCGATCATCAGTTTATCCCGGTAATTTTTCGCAAGGATAGAAGCTGCTGCAATGGATAACACTTTGGAATCTCCTTTAATGATACATTGATGCGGAATATAATTGTACGGATGAAATTTGTTGCCATCCACTAAAATAAGCTCTGGTGTTATTGTTAACTGATCCAATGCTCGGTGCATGGCATGGATACTTGCGTTAAGGATATTGTGTTCATCAATGAATGCAGGTGGTAATTCTGCAATGGCATAATTCTTAACATTATCCTTGATATAGCTATCTAAATCCATTCGGGTTTTAAATGTTAACTTTTTGGAATCATTCACCAGATTCTGTTTGAAATCATCGTCTAAAATAACTGCAGCAGCTACCACGGGGCCACTTAAACAGCCTCTTCCCACCTCATCACATCCGGCTTCAATATAAAGATTTGACCAGTTTTTTATTAACTCCATGAAGTTTTTCTAATAATTGCAAAAGTATAAAATTTAAAAAGAAATGGTTTTACGGGATTTTTAATGCTTTATTGATTATGGTATGAGTATCTTATTTTTGCTTTATTTATACAGGTTTGTTAGTAATTTGATGTTGTTTTTTTATCTTTAAAGTTTTTACTTTTTTGTTGTTTTATCGGCTTTTATAGTGCTTTTTTATTGATGTGTATTATGTGAATTATGAGAAATTAACATTTTTACTTGCTGATTTTAAGAAAGTTTCACATATTTGTAGGCAATAAAAAAATAATCATTTTAAACATGAAGAAATTAACAACTAGTGTTTTGGTGGTAGTGCTTACTTCTACTTTTGCGATAGCAAGCGGTCAGAAAAAAGATACCATTAAGACAACAGAGATTGGTGAGGTGATCATGACCGGTGCCATGAACAGAAAAATGAAGCTAGATGCTCAAACTTCAACCGCTGCCGTTATTGGTAAAGATAAACTTACTCAGGCTGGAGCACCCAATGCAGTAGCTGCGTTAGCAAGTAAAGTTCCGGGATTAACAATCAACAAAACAAGCAGTAGTGTTGACGGTACTTATGATATTAAAATTAGAGGATCCAGAACATTGACAGGAAGTACAGCGCCATTGATCGTTATTGACGGTGTAATCTCTTCTATGACTATTTTCCAGGCGTTACCAGCTGATATGATTGAGTCCACTACAACTTTATTAGGTCTTCAAGGAGCAGCTCTTTACGGATCTCAGGGGGTAAACGGAGCTATCATTATTACGACTAAAAAAGGTAGTGGAAGTAGAAAGGCTAGGGTTAATTTTAATAGTAATGTTGAATTTGATAATGTATCTTTTATACCTGCCAGACAGCAAAAGTATGGACAAGGATGGTATGGGGATAGAATTCACGTAGAAAATGGATCTTGGGGCCCTGCGTATTCGGACCCTAACTATGCGGGTCAGAATGTAGCTATTGGAGTACCTTTTTATGATGTGAATGGTGATGGTTTCATTTTCGTTAATGCAGATGGTGATGTTCCTTCGGAAGATGCTGCTGCATCTGTTTTTGCACCATTTGCAGCTAGAAAAAAGAATAATGCCAAAGAATTTTTTAATACAGGTCTTAATCTTAATAATACTTTAACGATTACAGCTGGAAGTGAGGGTGCATATGCAGGATTGTCAATTAACCGTCAGGATAGAGAGTTTATTGTGGCGGATGATAAATTAAAGAAAACCTCGGTAATGTTCAATGGAGGATTTAAGTTAGGTAATTTGAGTTTAGATGGAACGGTTACTTATATTAACCGATCTGTTTCTACAACAACCCCGGATCTTTACAGTAATCTTCTTCAATCTGCTGCTGAAGTTCCAATTACATCTTTCAAAGATAGCCCACATCCTTATGGATGGACTATGTTTTATCAGAATCCTTATTGGACAATCAATAACGTAAGGAATAATTCTAAAATAGATATCCTAAATGGAACAATTTCATTGGGATATAAGATCAATGACCACATTTCATTAGTCAATACAGGGACAGCACAGGTAACATCTACTGATATTTTAAATTATAATAACGGATATTCTGCGAGTAATGCGAGACCTTTAGTTGCAACTATAGATGAAGAAGGAGCATTGGGCGGAATTACTTCAACTCTATCTCAGTCTAATGCAGTCACAAGGTATTACTATAATGACTTGATGGCTAATTTTAATTATGACTTTACAAAAGACATTAATTTTAAATTGACATTAGGATATAATGTACAGCAGACAGATTCTAAGACGACCTCTGTAGGTGGTACAGGAATTAAAATTCCAGGAATCTATCAGTATTGGAATCTTTCGAATTTGACAATTCCATATAACTTAAACAATAAAAGGTTTATAGATAACAGATTTGCATTCTTTGCCAATATGGATCTTTCTTATAAAGATTATTTATTTGTGAATGGTACTGCTCGATATGAAAATTCATCTAAACTTCTTCATGCTGATAAAAATGCGAAAAGTGATGCTGATTACTTCTATTATTCAGGAGGGGTGTCATTTATGCCTTTGAAAGCGTTTAATGTAGAGAGTGATATTATCAGCAGATTGGTTGTAAAAGCATCTCATACAAGAGTAGGGAATGACCCGGTAACTATCTTTGGTATTGAAGATACTGTGGTTTTAGGAACCGGTTATCCTTTCAGTTCATCATCTCCACTAAGTTTTGTTAATAATCAGACTCCTACGGATACTAATATCAGACCAGAAAAAGTAACCAGTAATGATGTGAGTATTGGTTTAGGATTCCTTAAGAACAGAATTACTTTAGATGCCAGTTTTTATATCCAGACTACAAAAGATCTGATTACCAATCAGACGACTTCATCAGCATCAGGATTAAGATATACTCCAGTTAATGTTGGTGATATTCGAAATAAAGGGATGGAAGTTACCTTGGGTGCAACACCAGTTAAAACAAGTGACTTCACATGGGATCTGAATTTAGCTTGGGTTATCAATAGAACGAAGGTAATTGAATTAGCTAATGGACAAGATGAAGTCAATCTTTCTACTGGAGGTAATGCTGGGATTTTTGCGGTAAAAGGAGAAGAGTTTCCTATGTTAAAAGCTACTGCTTACATGAGAGATGAGCAAGGTAGAATCATTATCAATCCAGATAATGGAAATCCATACATTACCAATAATTATAAGAATTTTGGACGTGTTACACCAAATTATACATTAGCTTTTAATACGAATTTTAAGTATAAAAATTTCGGTTTATATGCTGTGTTGGAATATAGAAACGGAGGGAAGATTTATTCAGGAGCTATGCAGGGATTAGCTTTCAGTGGAAATCTGGAGCAGTCAGCTGAATTCGATAGAACTCAGGGAGGATATATTATTCCAAACTCTGTTTACATGAATTCTGCAGGTCAATATGTTGAAAATACTTCAATAAAATCTGGAGGGAATACTTATCAAGGATTACCAGATTATTATGGAAGTGTATATTCCAGAATTGGTGAAAACTTTATTATGAGTGGTACTGCATTTAGAGTTAGAGAACTAGGTGTTTCTTATGCATTAAGTTCAGATTCTGCAAGGTCTATAGGTTTGACGGGATTAAGCTTTAGTGTTTATGCGAGAAATCCATTCTTCAAATTTGCAAAAGAAAACAGAGGGTATGCAGATCCTGAAGCATCATTTACAACAGGAAATATTTCAGGTATTTCCAATGCAAATCAATATCCATCAACAAGAACAGTAGGTTTTACTACTACGATTAATTTTTAAATAGATAACAATGAAAAAGATACTAATACCAATTTTAGGAATGACGACGCTGCTGTTTTTCAATTCATGTAGCAATGATTTCTTAGATGTCAATAAAAACGTAAACGAAGCATATACCAACCAGGTGACGCCTAAAGATAGGCTTGGAGCAGCAGAGACTGTTATTTTCAGAACACAGGCAAATACGATGAATAGATTTGGTAACCTGATGATGAATGCTTGGGCGGGGAATATCTATTATTATGCATCTCCTTATGGTGATGAATTCAGAATGAGAGCTGACTCTCAATTTTATGATACTATTTGGGATAATCTTTATTTAGGACTGTCAAACCTTCAGAGCGTTATTGATGCTCCTAATTCAGAAAAATACCCACATCATATGGCAGTAGCTAAAATTATGAAAGCTTATTATATGCAAATGATCGTTGATCTTTATAATGATGCTCCATATTCAGAAGCTTTTAAAGGTCAGGCTAATAAAAACCCTAAATATGATAAAGCAAAAGATATTTACAAGGGACTTATGGCAGAGCTTAATCAATCACTTGTATTAATTCAACAAGAGCCGGAGGGGGTAACTTTTCAACTTAATACGAATGAAGATCCTATTTTCTTGGGGTCTAATTCACCACAAAATAATAACGACTGGAAAACTTTCTGGACTCAGATGGCTAATACTGTGAAGCTTAAAATGCTCGTAAGGCTTTCAAAATGTACTGATGCAGAAGTGTTAGCATGGAGAAATGCAGAATTACAGGCTATGGCCCCGCTTTTAAACCCAACTACAGAACAACCAAATCCTTTATTAAATTTTATCAGTGCAGATGTTAAAATTCAACCAGGATACAATGGTTCTACTGCTGATCAAAGAAATCCATTCTACAATACATTTGGAAGAATAGATATTAACTCAGGAGAGCTTAGTACAGGTTTCAGATCTACTTTTGCATCTGAGCATATCATTAAAACATTAAAAGGGGAGTTGCCGGCAACCAGCGGAGTTGTGGATAGCAGAATTTCTAGATTATTTGTTGGTAAAGGTATTGGCGCAGCATCTACAAATCCTGCTAATATGATTGGGCAAGTTCAAGGTGGAAGTAAAATACAAGGAATGACTGAAGGAAGTTTTGCAACGTTAGGGCTGTTTATGTCTTATGCTCAATCAAGTGCTCAGGCTAACGCTTTTGCTTCTCTTCCAGGACTTGTGTTAACATTGTCAGAAGTTAGATTTTTGCAAGCCGAAGCTTCTGTTGTATATCCTACTACAATGGCATTTGATGGTGCTGCAATGTTTAATAGTGGAATTACTGAGTCATTTAAGACGTTGGGATCCACTGCTAATCCTGCGACGTATATTGCGGCTATTGCTGCAAAACCTGGAATGGGATGGGCTGCTACCGCTAATAAAATTGAAGCTATTCAGTATCAGAAATGGATTGCGTTAACAAATATTAACCCAACTGAAACATTTATCAGTTATAATAAAACTGGGTTTCCTCAACTTCCAATGCCATTAAATTCTTATTATCCATCTAGGCCTAAGAGATTAATGTATGCACAATCCGAATATATTTCTAATACAGCAAATGTACCTAATCCGAGTATTGATGATATGTATTCGGTGAATAATTTCTCCCCATTCTGGATGAAATAAACCCAAAACAAATTTTTAATATATTTTATTACCGCCTTCGGGCGGTTTTTTTTGTGTCTGTAAATTTTTAAGGAGCTTTTTTTTAAAAAAAAATAATATGCCAAACATTGTATTTTTTCAGGTTTTATCAGGTTTTATTTAAATATAATAGTTCACTTTATTGAGATTCAGTACATTATATAGTTTGAGAGTATGGATACGTATAGATATTATCAATGTGAATGATTGTTATTATTTCTTAAAAAAAAATAAAGTTTAAATGTGTTGATTTTGTTAAATATTTTGTTTTTAACTTATTTTAATATTTTTTTTATGCCATTTGTTTGTAAATATTGAACAAATGATATTTTTTTTAATTTTTGCTTTGTGGTATTAATAAAGTTTTACAAATTTGTAGGGTACAAAAATTAAATTTGATATGAAGAAACTAACAACAGGTCTTCTTGTTTTAGTGTTGTCTTCTTCTATAGCTGTTGCACATGCTCAGGAAAAGAATGATACTATTAAAACAAAAGAAATCGAGGGCGTGGTAGTAACTGCACTCGGAATCAAAAGAGAGAAAAAATCTTTGGGGTATGCTTCTGAAGAGGTAAAAGCAGAAGCGCTGACAGGCGGAACTACAAATACCGGGAACGTAGCAGGATTACTTTCAGGTAAAGTAGCAGGTTTGCAGGTTAATACCAATAATAACTTTGGCGGATCATCAAACCTATTGATCAGAGGGTATAAATCCCTGTCAGGAGGATCTCCGCTAATTGTAATTGACGGTTCACCGGTAAATAACGGAAGTGTTAAAGGAACTGTATTTGATTACGGAAACTTTTTATCGGATATCAACCAAAATGATATCGAAAGCATAAACGTTCTGAAAGGAGCAGCGGCTTCAGCTTTATATGGAGAACGTGGTAGTGACGGGGTAATTTTGATCGTTACCAAGAACGGCCGCGGAAAACAGGATGGAAGCTGGGGAGTAACACTGAACTCAAATATTAACGTAGGTTTTATTGACAAATCCACTTTCCCTAAATACCAGTCAAGATATGGTGCCGGTTATGGACCGCAGTATGGAAATGATACTGACGGAGACGGTAATCCGGATGAATATTTCAACCATGACCCGAATACCGGAGAATTCCAGGTTCCTCTTACTGAAGATGCATCTTACGGAGCTGAATTTAACCCTAACCTGTTAGTTCGTCAATGGTATTCTTATGACCCAACTTCTCCTTATTACGGGATGGCGACACCTTGGGTAGCTGCTAAGAACGGACCTATCAAATTTTTTGATACTCCTGTAACGTACGTTAACTCAATCTCCCTTGAAAAAGGAAATAAATCATCAAACATTTCCTTATCTTACTCAAATATGCTTTCTAATGGTTTGTTACCAAACTCAGATTTGAGAAAGAATAATTTGACAGCTAAATTTAGCTACGACTTTACTGAAAAACTTCACGCTACTGTATTTTCAACCTTAACTATCCAGGATACAAAAGGTAGAAATGAAACAGGATATTCGGATAATATTGTAACCGGTTTCAGACAATGGTGGCAGACCAACGTAGATCTTTATGATCTTAGAGATGCTTATGCCAGATCTAACAATGGGAATAATACATGGAACAGAACTTCCGGGGAAAATGGAACACCCGCTTACTGGAATAACCCTTATTTCCAAAGATACCAGAATTATCAGTCCGATTCCAGAACAAGAACATTCAGCTATGCACAGTTGAAATATGATGTTTCTAAAAACTTCGGAATTACAGGGAAATTATCTTACGACAACATGCAAATGCTGATTGAAGAAAGATTGGCCAACGGTTCATTGCCTCAGGCATTTGGAGCTTCCGGAAATAATGTAACTTCAGGATATTCCCGTCAGGATGTAAGAACTTCCGAGACCAACTTCGATTTATTTGCTAATTACAAGTTTGATATCGTTGAAGATTTGAACGTTAGCGGTATCGTAGGGGGGAACATCAGAAGAAACTTAAGTGATGCAGTATATGCAAGTACTGAAGGAGGTCTTGCAACTCCAGGATTATTCGCTATTTCAAACTCTGCCAGCCCGATCATTCCACCGGATGAAAATTATGCAAAATGGCTTACATCGAGTTTATATGCTACAGCATCTTTTGGATATAAAAACTTATTATTCGTAGACGGTACTTACAGAGTAGACAGAAGTTCAAACCTTCCGAAAGCTAATAATACCTACGATTACTATTCAGCAACAGGATCCTTGATTCTTTCTGAATTATGGAAACAAAACTGGTTAAGCTTCTGGAAAGTAAGAGCAAACTATGCGGAAGTAGGTTCATCAACAGTTAACTATCAGTTAAATAACACATACAGAGTAAGAGGAGGGTTCGGAAGTACAGGATTGGTAAACCAGTCTTATTTCTTAGCAAATCCGGATCTTAAACCACAGAGATCGAAAGAACTGGAATTTGGTATGGAAGCTCAATTCCTTAAAAACAGATTAGGTTTTGATATTGCTGTTTATAAAACACGTACACTTGACCAGATCATTAACCTTCCGGTAACTTCTGCTACAGGATATAGAACATTCCTTGTAAATGCAGGACAGATTAACAATAAAGGTATTGAAATTCAGTTAAACGGTACACCATTTAAAACTTCTAACTTTAGCTGGGATATTGATGTAAACTGGTCTAAAAACGAAAACGAAGTAATCTCCCTATACGGTGATTCTCAGAACTATCTATTGGCACAATACCAGGGAGGTGTTTCTTTGAATGCAAGAGTAGGTGAAGCATTTGGTGCTTTAGTAGGATCAGACTACGTATATAATGCCAACGGAGAACGTGTAATAGACCCTGCTAACGGTAGATACTTAAGAAACCCAAATCAGGTGATCGGTAATATTACTCCGGACTGGATCGGAGGGATCAGAAACAGCTTTAACTATAAAGGAATTTCTTTAAGCTTCCTGATTGATATTAAACATGGAGGAGATGTATTCTCAACAGATATGTACTATGGTCTTGCTACCGGTTTATATGAAGAAACCGCTATAGGTAATGACAGAACTGCAGGGGTAATCCATCCGGGAGTAAATCCAAACGGACAGGTTAATACCACTCCTACAAGTTCACCGGAATTTTTTGGTAACGTAGACGGATACAGAAGAATGCCAAACAGCAGATTCGTGTATGATGCTTCTTATGTGAAACTAAGAGAGGCAAGTATCGGATACAGCCTTCCAAAATCAATTCTTGCCAATACTTCTATACAGGAAGCAAAAATTTCTTTAGTTGGAAGAAACCTTTGGATTATCCACAAAAATTTACCTTACGCAGATCCTGAAGCAGGAACTGGAAACGGATTGGCTTCAAAAGGAAACTCTATCGGGGTATTGCCAACAACACGTGACATCGGTATCAATGTAACACTAAAATTCTAAAACAAACATGAAAAAGATATTTTTAATATTAAGTCTAATTTCTTTAACGGTAGTCACCAATTCTTGTGAAAGTGACATCACGTCTTTGAATGAGGATCCGAAACACCCGTCAGTAGTTCCTTCAGGATTACTGGTAGCAAGTGCGGAGCAGGCGTTAATATCACAGATGCTAACACCAAACGTTAATAATAACATCTCAAGATTCTTTACTCAGCAATGGGCACAAACTACTTATGTAGATGAATCAAACTATGATATGGTAACAAGACCTATCCCAAGAAACCATTATAATGTAATGATGGCTTCCAGATCTGCTACGGTACATTCTGCAGGGGTTTTATCAGCACTTAGAGATGCTAAACAATTCCTGGAGGGTGAAGGAGTAAGTGCAGCTAAGAAAAATAACAACATTGCTATCATTGAACTGATCAGCGTATACACATGGGCAAACCTTGTAGATACCTATGGGGATGTTCCTTATTTTGGAACTTTAAAAGCAGTACCGGGAAATCCTGGAGCTTCTGAAATTCCTTATGATGATGCCAAAACAATCTATCTGGATCTGATCAAAAGAATTGATGCTGCTGTTGCAATGATCAATACTACAGAATCCGGTTATGCTGATGATTTGTTTTATAAAGGAAACATGTCTAAGTGGAGAAAAATGGGGAACTCTTTGAAATTCAAATTGGCAGTAACCATGGCAGATGCTGATCCGGCACTGGCTAAAACTACTGCTGAAGCTGCTTATGCTGCAGGTTTATTCGAAGGTAAAGAAGATAACTTTGGTTTGGCGTCTTTCCCATCAGGATTATTTGCTAACCCTGTATATCAGGAAGATGTACAGTCTGGTAGAAATGACCTTGTTCCTTCAGAGATGTTAATCAACTATATGAACTCTACTTCAGATCCTAGAAGAGCGAGATGGTTTGTAAAAGCAGAAAGAGAATTCGACAAAACTACTGGAAAATATAAACCTAACACAGGATTTTATAAAGGAGGTGTTTATGGAAAAGGAAACTCATTTGTGAACTATTCGCACATGACTTCTCCAAAAATTGATATTAACGGAGTTCCTGATATGGGAGAAGATAGCGATTATATGCTTTTCTCAGAGAATGCTCAGGGATTTTTGTTAGATCATTCAGAAATCTCATTCTTAAGAGCTGAAGCGGCGGCACGTGGCTTTAGCGTTGGAGGATCAGCAGCAGGTCTGTATGGAGAAGCTATCACTGCTTCTATGACAGAATATGGTATTGCTCCTGCAGCAGCGGTTGCATTTATCGCAGCAAACCCTTATGATGCTGCAAACTGGAGAAAATCTATCGGTTTCCAGGCTTGGGTAGCAATGTTTAATAAAGGATTCCAGGCATGGAACTTTGCAAGAAGACTAAATTACCCGGTATTTGATAACCCTGAGGATTCTGCGGTAGAATCTGTTCCGGTAAGAATGAAATATTCTGATCAGGAATACTTACTTAACAAAACTTATGTTGAAAAAGCTGCTGTTAAAATCGGTGGTGATAAAGTATCAACAAGAGTTTTCTGGGACGTAAATTAATTTGACGTATCTTAGAAAAAATAATAATGAATGGTATTCCTGTAGCAATACAGGAATATCTTTATTTTAAAAATATAAAAAATATAATATGAAATTTTTGATAGGGCTTATTGTTATAATGGGGATTGTTTCTTGCAGTAGCGATGATGATAGAAGTAATACTAAAGTAGATGAGGTGAGTATTAATGGTACATGGAAACCTTCCCGATATGAGTTTAAAGGGAAAAGCTATCCGGTATCCACTTGTGAAAAGAAAGGGCAGATACATATTAATGCTGATTTTTCCGGGGTTTATGATAGATATGATACTGATGCTGCCACAGGAAACTGTGTAAAGCCTGAAGGCTATTCAGGAAAATGGGTTTATGATAGAATGTACGGTAAATTAACCCTTACATATACTGAAGCAGGCGCCAGCAAAACCTTACAAAAAAGTGTGGATGATTTTTCTTCTACTGAACTTAAAATTGCTGATGCTACTAAAAATGTAGACGGAATAGCCGGTAATGACGATGCTGTTTTAGTGTACATTAAAGAATAAAAAATTGCCTTTGGCAGGTCTTATTATATTTAAAATCACAACAAAAAAATTAATATGAAAAATCTGAAAAAAATGTCAACACAAGATCTGAAAAAGATTCAGGGTGGTTCTGCACCGGAATGGTGTGTTGGCTCAGGAGGATGCTGGGACCCTGTTAAAAAAACATGTTATTCAAACGGATGTCCTTAACAGAGTTTTAAAGAATTTGAAAAAAGACAATTCTTAAACATAAAAACCGCCTTCGGGTGGTTTTTTTATTTCCGTATATTTGTAACTCAGATTTTGAACAGAAACAGATCATAGGAATGTTTCGGTGATGAATATTAAAAGAGAACTTAGAAGCATGAATATTAAAGATATTATAGAACAGAAACTTTCAGAGGTTATTTTAAATGTATATCAGCTAAAAGACATCAAACTGGAAGTTCAGGAAAATAAAACGGAATTTGAAGGTGACTTTACGATTGTCACTTTCCCATTGGTGAAGCAATTGAAGAAAAATCCTGAAAGTATCGGGGTTGAATTGGGAGAAGCTTTAACGGAGCAAACCGAACTTTTCGAAAGCTTTAATGTAGTAAAAGGTTTCCTTAACGTTAAAGTTAAAAACCAATTGTTTACAGATAACTTCAGATCAGTAAGCAAAGAATTTTCAACAATAGAAAAGAAGAATGCTACGGTAATGGTAGAGTATTCTTCACCCAATACGAATAAACCTCTTCACCTGGGACACATCAGAAATAACCTATTAGGATTTTCTGTAGCACAGATCCTGAAAGAAGCTGGTTATGATGTGATCAAAACACAGATCATCAACGATAGAGGGATTCATATCTGTAAGTCGATGCTGGCGTGGGAAAAATTCGGAAACGGAGAAACCCCTGAAACTACCCAGACAAAAGGAGATAAATTTGTCGGAAACTACTATGTAGAGTTTGATAAGGAATTAAAACGACAGGTAAATATTATTTACGAAGATTTTAGAAAGAATAGTTTTGAAACCTTTGATACTAATAAGAAGGATGAAGTCTTCAACTTAAATAATAAAATTAATCCTCTTGAAATACAAAAAAGAGAATTACTTGATGGTCTGGATTATAGCGAAATTTCGAATCTTCATCCTCAGTTTGAAACTCAATTGAAGGATGCTTTGGATAATGACCTGTTTTTATCCAAAATACCTGGTTTAGTATTAAAGGCTGTAGAGGAAAATGAGGTTGAACTGATCAAGAAACAGACCGTTAGCTTTCTGGCCATTTTCAAAGATGTTTTAGAGGTTGAAGGTAAGCTTGAAGCTGAAATATCTAACCTGAAAGAAATCTGCAAACCTTCTACTGAAATAATGAAAGAAGCCCAGAAAATGCTTGTTGACTGGGAAAATGGTGACGAAACCGTAAGAAATCTTTGGAGTGAAATGAATGCCTGGGTATACAAAGGATTCAATGAAACATATAAGAGACTGGGTGTTGACTTTGATCAGGTTCAGTATGAAAGCAATACCTATATTTTAGGAAAAGACCTTATTCAGGAAGGGCTGGATAAAGGAGTATTGTACCAGAAAGAAGACGGTTCTGTTTGGTGTGATCTGACGGACGAAGGTCTTGATCAAAAATTACTGTTACGTTCAGACGGTACTTCTGTTTATATGACCCAGGATTTGGGAACAGCGGTTGAGCGTTTTAAGCAGAATAATATTCAGAAGCTGATCTATACAGTAGGAAATGAGCAGGATTATCACTTCCAGGTTTTATTCAAGATATTGAAAAAATTAGGATACCAATGGGCAGATCAGTTGTATCACCTTTCTTACGGAATGGTAGAACTTCCTGAAGGTAAAATGAAATCCCGTGAAGGAACTGTGGTAGATGCTGACGATCTGATGCAGGAAATGTACGAAACTGCAAAATCTAAAGCTCAGGAACTTGGAAAACTTGAAACGCTTTCGGAAGAAGATAAAGAGGCATCTTATGAAACGGTAGGATTGGGAGCATTGAAATATTTCATGCTGAAAGTGGATCCTAAGAAAAAAATGCTTTTCAATCCGGCGGAAAGTATCGATTTCAACGGTAATACAGGTCCGTTTATTCAATATACTTATGCACGTATCCAGTCATTATTATCCAAAGCGGGTACTTTGCAGACAGAAACAGCTGATATTGAATTAAACCAATCCGAGAAAGAACTGATCATGCAACTGGCTAACTTTAAAACGGTAGTCGCAAAATCTGCAGAAACTTTAAGCCCTGCTTTAGTGGCCAATTATGTATATGACCTTGTGAAATCATACAACTCATTCTATCAGAATAACCCGATTCTGAATCAGGAAGATGAAAATGTAAAACAATTCCGTTTAAATATTTCAGATCTTACAGCGAAAACGATCAAAAAATCGTTGGAACTGCTGGGAATAGGAACTGTAAACAGAATGTAAAAAATAAAGCCTTTTGAAAATTTTCAAAAGGCTTTTTTATTCAATAAACCGGATGTTTTACATTGGTTTTGAATCCCGCACTTCGGGAGTTTCATTTTCTTTTTTGCCAGCCATCTGTTTCAGACTATCGGCATACAGCTTAGCGGGAGTCCATCTTGCGTGTTTAGAGAGAATAACTTCATAGCCTTTTTTGTAGGTATACACTTTTGTAAATTTGGCTCCGAAAAAGATCAGCATACAGGAATAATTGATCCACATCATAATCAGAATCACAGTTCCGGCTGCCCCGAAAGCTGAAGTAGGTTTTACCTGATTGAAATAAAGACTCAATAAAAATTTTCCCAGTGTAAATAGTACCGTTGTTAAAAAAGCACCCCGCCAAACAGACTTCCAGGTAATTTGTATATCAGGCAATACTTTAAACATCAGTGCAAATAAAAGCATGACAAGCCCGAATCCGATGGAGAAGTTGACCAATTCAACAAGCATATAGGTTTCAAATCCAAAATACTGGGTAATAATCTTATTGAAAAGACTGATAAGCGAAGATAAAACCATCGTGATCATCAGTAAGAAACCCAAAATGAGAATCATCCCAAGGGAATTGGCCCTGTCTAATAAAAACTTGACCAAAGCTTTCTTCGGAGCAGCTTCTACATCCCAGAGTGCATTCAAAGAATGCTGCAGTTGAAAGAAAAGAGTAGTGGAACCGAAAACAAGGGCACCTACTCCTATAGCCTTCATAAAAATATTTTTTTTGTCAATCAGTGCGCCTGCCAGCATTCCTTCAATACTTTTGGCTACATCAGGCCCCATGATACCGCTGATCTGGGTACTGATCTGTCCCCGGATCGCTTCTTCACCAAAGAAGTTTCCAAGCACCCAGATGATAATGATCAATAATCCCGGAATGGAAAAAATAGCATAATAGGCCAGGCTCGCTGAATCTTTTGATGCGGAAGAGCTGTTCCATTCTGTAAATGTATCTTTCAGAACCTCCCAGAAAAATTTAACATTATGAATCATATCAAATTATATTAAAATGGATATCCGATGGCAATATTAAGAACCAGATTGTCTTTTCTCCAGTTAGAATCTCCAAAGTTAATTTTATCAAATGCCCATCGGTTTCCTTTTTCGTAATAAGGAACTCTTAATGGCATAGCCAGATCCAGTCTTAAGATCAGGATAGAAAAATCAAGTCTCAGACCAACTCCTGCACCTACAGCAATTTCGTTTAAAAAATCCTTTGAAAACTTAGCGCCAGGTCTTTTATCATCATCGTGAAGCAGCCAGATATTTCCGGCATCTACAAAAACGGCAGCATTCAAAAATTTATAAAGATTGGCTCTGTACTCAGCATTTAATTCAAGTTTGATATCTCCGGATTGGTCAAAGTAAGTACCCGGCTCTAGAGTTCTCGGATCAAAACTTCCCGGTCCCAGTGTTCTTGCACGGAATGCTCTGATACTGTTACTTCCTCCTGAGAAAAACTGCTTGGAGAAAGGAATGAATTCTGAGTTTCCATAAGGATAAGCAATTCCACCAATGAATCTCGTAGCCAGTGAAGATTTTTCAGTGAACTTATGATAGAACCTGAAATCATTTTCAATCTTTACATATTGACTGAAAGGAATGCCGAATATTTTCTTTTCTTTATCTTTTTTTACATCTGCTCCGGTAACCAGACCTGTGATATTTCCTGCCAGATCAAGCGTTCCTTTATAATAAATAGTATTTCTTTTAGGAAGCATTGTATTGGTATAGGTATAAGAATAGGTAGGTCCGAAAATTAGCTGTTTATCAACAATTCGTCGCATAGCGGGATTGTTAGCAGACTTAATTTGGTATTCTTCTGTAACATTTGCCGGAGAGACCAATGTAATATCAATCACTTTCAGATCATGCTCCTTTCTCGCATTTTCTTTCCATAAATATCCGAAAGAAGCGGTAAAATTATTAAGGGTGTAATATTTCGTCCTGTTCTGGAACTCATATCCCAAGGTGATATTTGTTCTTGGCACAAATTCACTGGAAGAATGAAAACGGAAAGGCGCTACAATTCTCGGAATGGAAAGCTGCGCATTCGCTCCCGCACGGAAAATGTTGTTGGCATCCTGTGCTCCTCCCATCTGGAAATCAAAAGCTCCGAAGATGGCTGCTTTGAATTGTTCTGCCCCTCTGAAGAAATTCCGGTGGGTCCAGTTCAGATTAAGTTCACTACCTGCATAGTTGGCGGAGTTTGTTCTTCCCAAAGCTTCAAGACGTAAAGACTGGATCTGTCTGGGTGTTAGTAAATAATAAGCATCAAACTTATGGCTTAAAGAATCAGAAGTAATAAATTCATTTTTCACAAACTTGAAAACGCCAAGATTGATTAATCGGTTCAGGGTAAGATTGTGGTTGGAACGGTTATAAAGATCCCCTTTTTTGAAATATAAAGCCCTGTCGAAGATTTTCGGTTTAAACTTATGCTGAGGATCAATTACATAGATGTCATCAAAAGCATATTTGGAAAGAGAATCCTTGTCCATCGGAATACTGTACTTTCCGTCTTTTACATCCTGGATATTATAATTGGGAAAAACAATCACCTTATCAATACTGAATTGCTGAGTCGCCAGATCAGGGGTGTTGTCTTTAAGTTTTACATTAAGCTCTACCTTATGGTTTTTGCTTACTGTGCTATCTGCCTGTACAATAATATTATCCGGGTGAAAATAGTAAAAACCTCTTTCCTTTAAACCATTATCTATTCTTTCTCTCTCTGCTTTGATCACATCCAGATCAAATGGTTTTCCGTCTTTTAGAAGAGTTTTATTCGTTAAATTCTGAATCTCCTGATTCACAAGCGTAGAATCTTTCTGGAATTTTACCCCGTCAATCAGATATCTTGCACCAGGTCTTACCGTATAGATAACCTGGGCTTTTTTATTTTTTGAAACCGTATCGTAGGTAGCCCGTGCGTTGAAGTATCCCTTGTTTTCAGAATAATTTTCAATGATTTCTCTATTGAACTCACGGTCTACATCTCCCAGCAATACAGGTTTCTCACCCATTTTATATTTAAGCCAGTAATTAAAGCCTTTATCTTTTTTAGGCTCTTTGGCTATATTATAAAAATACAGCTTGGGACGCATCCCCAAAAATGTAGAATTGGGTTTGGGAGTAAGGTTGTCTTCCAGTGCGGTCTGAAGATCCTTTTTTTCTTTTTTTGAAATAGTGTCGTTTTCGATTTTTACCTCAGCACCTGTATACAGCATCTGGCCTTCTTTCAAAAACCTGGTATTGCTGCAGGAAACTACTGCCGAAGCCAATCCGGAAACCAACAGATATTTACAATAGGTATGAAATGTATTACTCATTATTTAAATTCTACCACTTGGTTATTTTGATTCTTTTTAGGCTTTTTCTCTTTAGACTTCTGGAAAATCTCCCGGAACTTGTCATAATCCAGCGTGATGATAAACCCAACTCCGGTTTCGATGATCTGCCCCTGAAGAGCTACCTGATATTCATCTTTACGGTAAGCACGCAGCATATATCTTCCGTCGTTGGAAAGACTGTAATCTACAGAGACATTACCGGCAATATTTGTCATATTTTCATTCTGGCGGGCCTGGCCTTCCAGTCCGAAATTACTTCCTACCGTTACTTTCAGACGATCATTCAATAGTTTTTTACTAATATCCACATTCAGGTCTGTTCGGGTATTTTTCTGTCCGGTAGAATAATCTTCCGAAGAATCAAGACCGAAATTAAGGTCAACCCCTTTGATCAGTCCTGAAGCAAGATTGTTCAGCTGTTGGGAAAGGATCTTACTTACACTCTGTCTTGCCATTGTTTCTGCAGACATTCCGGCACCGCTTTCAAAAGGATTCTCTCCGATAAAACGGTTCAGAAGAAGTAAAGCAAATACCTGCTTATTCATTTCAGATTCTTGAGTTCTGAGCTGAGCAAGCTTCTGATCAATAACATCCTTTACATTCGTAGAAATAGAATTATTCTTTTCCTCTGTGGTGATATCAAAACTAAGCTGAGGTTTTAAAAGTTCACCTTTCATTTTCAATAAAGTATTAAAAGGTATTCTCTGCTTATACTGATTCATTTCGGATGCACTCTGCCCGCCGACCTGCTGTTCTACAAGATCAATAGGAGGAGCTTCGGTTTTATACACGGCGGTAATATCCATTATGGCCATGGTAGGTTCTCCGGTCCAGGTGATTGTACTTCCTTTCTGGATATCAAATTTACGTTTCAGGAAGCTTACTGTAAGATCATAACTTCCTTTTTCTACTTCATAAACTCCTACCAGAGTTGTTTTTCCTGAAGGGTCTATTCCTCCCGTCAGTTCCGCTTCTCCCTGAAGCTGTACAAAATCTCCATTGGCTTTATCGATGATCAGTGACAGCTTAGCTTCTTTGCTTACTTCAATATTGACACTTACATCCATCCCTTTGATGCGGCTTTGTGCATTAAGAGAGTCTGCTTTTACGGTTTTATTTAAAACAACCTGATCCTGATCGATGAATTCCACAATGCCGTCTCTTTCCTGTAACGATGGCGTAGACTGTGGAAGTACAAATGTGAAATCCGTATTGTCGGCAACACTCAGTCTTCCGTCTACTTTTGGTAAATCCAGATTTCCACGGATACGAAGACCGGCATCAATAGCCAGAATACCATACATCATGGCATCATTGGATTTCTCCGAATTGACAACTTTGAAGTCTTTGGCATTTACATTCAGATTAAACGCAAAGTCTCTGTAGGTCTGGGTAAGAACCTCCCCGTCTACAACAAGGGCATTGCCGTCTTTATCGTTAATTTTAAACTTATTAAATTCAATACCACGGCTGGTAAAATCAATTTCATCATTAAGCTTTCTGAAATCACTTCCTGTTTTGGCAATTTCCAGTCCGGCATCATTGAATTTTACTTTTCCTAAAATATTCGGTTTATCAGAAGTTCCCGTAATCTTCAGATTCCCGGAGAGATAACCTTCCGTATTGGTAATCGCATTCATTGAAAACCCTTGAATGCTCTTCATCTGCAGCTGATTGATGGCCATATTCAGGTCGAATGTATTTGAAGAAGTATTGTAATCTCCAAGGATTTTCACATCATTATTATTTCCGGAAAGGGCAATGTCAGCATTTAAAATTTTAGGTGAAGAATTGTTGACCTTCACAGCAAGATTTCCCACCGGGCTTCCGTATACAATCAGATCCGAAATGTTCAGGTCCGAAGTAAAGGTCATATCCTTCATCAAATCCCTTAGCTGAGCTGTTCCGTTGATGGTACCTCTTGCAAGTACAGTATCCTTTTTAATGAGTTCAGTAATGGTTTCAATTTTAAAATCTTTCAGCGAAACGTTCAAAGGGCTACTTGGGCTTTCATTCTCAGATTGAATGGAAATCTCACTTCCTGCATTGGACAGAATAAAATTATCGGCGAAAATTCCTTTGCTGCTGATCTGGATCTTATTGTTTTCCGCAACCTTCCAGTCATTGTAATTAAGTTTTAATCCATTTGGATTTAAAGAAACTTCCGTAATATCATTCAATGATTTTGCACTTCCTGCAATAAGGAAGCGGGTAGCATCTTTTTCATCCCTGGTCGTGACATTGTAGTTGATCGTATTATCTGACACATCTCCGTTGATATCGATCTTGCTGATTGAAAAGCTTGAACTTTTTAAAGAAGCTACATTCAGGCTGTACTGCAATGCCTGGTTTTCATTGGTTACTTTTAAAACTCCTTTTTCAATCGTATTTTCACCATAGAGCAGCTGCGGAATCTGACCGTCGATTTCAATTTTCTGCGAATCCGCATCATAGTTTCCTGTCAAATTAATGGTTTCAAAGCTTTTCAGATCAGGAACAAATTTTCGGATAATATCATCATTTTTAATCTTCGCCGTAAAGGCAAAATGCTGTCCCGGATCAATTTTCTGGCTCTTATCCGGTTTCTGGAACTGATAATACTGGTTGATAGTCTGCGTTAAAGCTCCAAAAATCTGGGTAAGTTTATATTTTCCTTTCAATTCCAGATCTGCAACCTGAGAATTCAAAATAATCTGGGTAGAATCTGCTGTGGATGAAGCTTTCAAATTAACTTCCTGTACCGGATAAACCTCTTTGGTATCAGAAAATGCAAAATTCTCCAGGTTTAAATATCCGTTCAGGTTATTCGGATCAAGGCTTGTAAAATCACCATCTATTTTTCCGGCAATGATCATCGGTTTTTCATAGAAGCCAAGCTTGTTGACATCCAGTTTTATTACCTCACCGTTCACCTTTACCGTCGGATTCTTTTCATTATACACCCCTGATGCGGTAAGCAGTAAGCTGGCATTCGGATCTTTTGAATCCAAAACCACATGGTAAGCACCCTTGTTGATCTTACCTGTTAAATTCATATTCTGATAGCGGTAACCTTTATACACGGCAGAAGCAACATGTCCTTTTAAGTCTGCGTTGGCATTTTTAAAGTCAAAACTTTCTCCTTTTGCCGCAATCTGTGCCGTAACCGGACCAATATCTTTATTCTGAATGATTTTTCCTACCTGTACCCCCTGAAGATTGGCTTTCACATCATATAATTCATGATTTTTTCTGCGCATATCAACGTTGGCAATAACGGCTGCATTACCCAGAGTGGAGTAGAGGTTGAGGTCAGCATTCACTACTTTGGTAGTTCCCCTGACATTTCCTTTAATGCTGAAGTGGGAAGGAAGTGAAATATTGGATGGGATTGTATTTTTCGGAACAAGGTTAAAGATGGTCTTAGCCTCAGAAGAAAATTCCCCGATTCTCAAATCATAATACAGCTGATCTGGATTCATCGCATTTTTAACCTTTCCTGAAGCAAGAACTCTCAGCTGATCCAGGCCTGATACTTTCAGATCCTGAATGAGCAGATCATTTACACTGCCTTTTACATTGGCATTAACATTGAGAATGGCATTCGGATATTTGTTGAACGGAACTGTATTTCTTAAAGTAGGTACCAGATTCAGAATATCAGAAAAACCGATTTTGGAATCTTTAATATTGGCTGAAATCTTTACTGCTCCGAGATTTGAGCTCAGCTGATCAATGGAGTTGTAATTTAAAATAACTTCGTTACGCAGTAAAGTTTTTGGAGTCTGAAGATAAAGGTCTTTGAGGTAAGCCTCTTTTTCTGCATAGACAAAATCTGTATTGAACTTCTGAATATCCAGACCTCTTGCTTCCCGGATCTCTGCAGAATTCACCGTTCCTGCAAAAGTGTTGTTTTCCATTTTGAAACTTCTCACTTCCACATTCATTTTTGAGAAATTCAGGTGGTTGAAGTCCATGCCTTGTTGGGTAGGAGCAATAGCGGTATTGTTGTAAGTTGCCTTTACATCATTCAGAACGAGTTTTCCTAAAAGCAGTTTCATCGCTTTGTCCTGGTCTGAAGCTTTTGAAACTTCAGGTTCATTGGTCTTTTTCGGATTCGCATTCTGGGCAGGAAGATAAAGATTGGCATTGATATCTGCCCCGGAAAGGAAGACATTGGCAATATGGTAAGCATTGTTTTCAAGATCAAGTTTATTGACCTTTGTACTTAATTCCTTAAATAAAACCTTGGCAAAAGTTTTGGTATTGTCATCCCCATAATCAATATCAAAGTTAGTAAGCTTGATACCTCTTAACCCGATATTCATTGGTTTCTTTTCATTGAGAGAATCTACTTTTTTCTCAACCTTCTTAGAAACTTCCTCTACGATACCCTGCTTTAACTTTAATTGCAATCCATCCAGATTAATATCATTGACGGCATAAGTATTTTTGTTGAGATCGAATTTTTTTACTCTTGTATCAAAAGATTTGAAATAGAGCTTAATATCATTCTTCGATTGCTGGTCGTTGAACGTGACTTCTATATCTTTTAAATTAATTTTATCAAGGGAAATAATGAAAGGCTTGGAAGGGCTTTCTTCTTTATCGCTGGTAGCAAAAGCATCGATGATATAGTCAAAATTAAACTTGCCATCCGGTTTTCGAACTACATTGGCTCTTGCACCTTCCAGATCTACAGATGTAATATCTGCCGTGGAGTTGATCAGTTTCAGCATATGTAAACCTACGTCCAGCTTTTTAACCGCTAAAAGAGTATCTACATCCTGTCCTTTGAGGTAAAGATTTTCCATCACAAGGCTGTTGGGAAAGCCAATGTAAACCCTTTCAAGGCTTACCGGAGTCTTGATCTTTTTTTCAAGATAGACAATAAGCCGGTCTTTGATGAAGTTCTGAACGACGGGAAGCCGTAAGCTTAATATCAACAGGGTAAGAAGAACCAATATTGAAATAAAGGTTATTGCAATACGCCTTAAAAGTTTTCTTTTGTTGATTCTTAGTTTCAAATGGAATGGGTTTGTAACAAAGATAATAATACTAATTTATTCATTCTTTGTTGTGGTACCCTTAGCGAATGCAAAAATCCTGCCTTGGCTGCCTTATTATGGAATTTTTAGTTTGTAGTTGTCAAGTGAATAGTTGAGTAAGACGAGCCAAGGTGCGGATTTTTATGCTTTAAAATGCCCCCTTTATATCATTTTTTAATGTTGAAAAGGTTAGTTAGCAAAAATGAAAATTCAAATGTTAGTGTTGTTGTAAAGGGGGCATGGCATGGTTTGTATATTGAGATAAAAATTTTTATTCGTTTCCGTTTTCCCATTTTACTTCTTCTCCCTGTGGTGTGGCACCACCTTGAGCCGGAGTGATAGGAGCTGTTTCCTGATTGATATGGTAGATATAGGCTGCAATTTTTTCAGCATCCCTTCCCGTAATGGTTCCTTCTTTGATGAAAGGTCTCATCGTAGGGTTGTTGGGAGAGCCGTTTTCAAGCATCCAGAATACATTTTTAAACAGACTTTTCTCTTTGATATTGATCCAGTGGGTGTCAGTAAGGTTAGGACCGATACCTCCTTTTCCGCCGTCTCCATGGCAGGTTACACAGTTGGTTTTGAAAAGTTCCTGGCCTTCTGCAATATGATCTGCGCTGTATTTTGCGGTTTCCAGATCGATCTGAGGTGCATTTTTTTCATATTCTTCGATGGAAGCTAACATAGTCTTTGCTTCTTTGGTGTACTCAGCATCCGGGTGGGCATAGTCCGTAAAGGCAAAAGCAGTCAGGTACACCACGCAGAATATACATCCGAACCAGAACAGGCCAATCCACCATTTCGGAAGAGAATTATCAAGCTCTGTAATACCATCGAAACCATGGTCAATAAGAATATCTTTTTCTTCGGTCACAGACTGCTTTTTGAAGGCAGAGTTCCATAGTTTCTGATAGTAAGGAACGCTTTTTTCTATCAGGTATTTTTGTTTTTCATCTTCAGGGAGACGGCTGAAGCTTTCATTTTCAATCAGATCTCCTATAGAGTTCATGATAAGAAGAAGGATGATGGCAATCAGGATCAGCGCCCAGAAAAATGGTGATGAAAAGTAACCTGAATCGCTGGCGAACATTTCAAAGGCCATGATCGTTAAGCCTATCGTTGTTGCGATATATATTGAAATTGGGGTTCTCGTTTTCATGACAATACAATTTTAATAATTACTCTACGCTTGCAGTTTGAATCTGTGTAGTTTTGATGTCCGTACCTAATCTCTGAAGGTAGGCGATCATTGCTACAATTTCTCTTTGTTCCAATGGGATATAAGCTGTTCCTTTTGCTGTTTTTTCTTTCGTCATCTGATCTTTTACATCAGTAGCTTCTGCATAAATTCTCTGTACAATTGCTTTCGACTGATTGTCTGCCCATTGATTCGCTGAATCGATCTGAGCTTTTGTATACGGTACATCAAAAGAGTTTTTCATCAGCTTCATTTTATCCACCATTTGCGTACGGTCCAGTTTGTTGGTAATCAGCCATGGAAAACGTGGCATGATAGAACCTGCGGAAGTAATCCTTGGGTTGTACATATGTTTGAAGTGCCATGAATCCGGGTTTCTGCCTCCTTCTCTGTGAAGATCCGGACCGGTTCTTTTAGATCCCCAAAGGAATGGTCTGTCATATACAAATTCTCCGGCTTTCGAATATTGTCCGTTTTTACCTTCAAATCTTAATACCTCATCACGGAACGGCCTGATCATCTGTGAGTGACATGAGTTGCAGCCTTCACGGATGTAAAGATCTCTTCCTTCAAGTTCCAGAGGTGTGTATGGTTTTACTGCGGTAATGGAAGGAACACTTTGCTTCAGTGATAAGGTTGGAATGATTTCCACAAGTCCACCGATCGCTACAGTAATAAAAGCTAAGACAGCAAGTAGGGTAGGCGTTCTTTCCAGCCATAAGTGCACTCCTTCTCCTTCCTTTCTTCCGGTTCCGATATTGGCTAATGCAGGAGCTTCCGCAGGAACTTCTTTCTGGAAGGAACCTGCTTTAACTGTTCTGATGACATTGATCACCATTAAGATGGCTCCGGACAGGTAAAGTACTCCACCTAAGAACCTCATTTTAAAGTAGGGAATAATTGCCGTTACAGTATCTAACCAGTTTTTCCATAATAAAGTTCCGTCCGGGTTAAATTGTTTCCACATCAATCCCTGTGTGAATCCTGAGATATACATCGGAACTGCATAGAAAATGATTCCTAATGTTCCCAGCCAAAAGTGCCAGTTGGCCATTTTTTTAGACCAGAGCGGCGTTCTCCACATAATCGGAACCAGATAATATACCACTCCGAATGCCATAAAGCCATTCCATCCAAGAGCCCCCAGGTGTACGTGACCGATCACCCAGTCGGTATAATGCCCGATTTTATTTAATGATTTTGTTGCTAATAAAGGCCCTTCAAAAGTTGCCATACCATAGCAGGTAACAGCCACTACAAAGAATTTAAGGATAGGATTTTCTCTTACTTTATCCCATGCTCCTCTCAAGGTAAGAAGACCGTTCAGCATTCCTCCCCATGACGGAGCGATCAGCATAATAGAGAATCCTGTTCCCACAGCCTGAGCCCATGCCGGTAATGCTGTATATTGCAGGTGGTGAGGCCCGGCCCACAGGTATACAAAGATCAGCGACCAGAAGTGAATAATGGATAATTTGTATGAGAATACCGGTCGCTGAGCTGCTTTTGGCATAAAGTAATACATCAGACCTAATACAGGAGTGGTTAGTACGAATGCTACCGCATTATGCCCATACCACCATTGTACCAATGCATCTTTTACACCTGAATATACAGAATAAGATTTCCAGCTTGTGAAAGATAACGGAACTTCCAGATTGTTGAAGATGTGAAGCATTGCTACAGCAATCCATGTGGCCATATAGAACCAGATGGCTACGTATAAATGTCTTACTCTTCTTTTGGCAATTGTTCCGAACATATTGATTCCGAAGATGACCCATGAGAACGTAATTAAAATATCAATAGGCCACTCATGTTCGGCGTATTCTTTAGAAGTATTGATTCCCATCAGGAAGGTAATCACCACGGTGATGATCATCAACTGCCATGACCAGAAGTGAATCCATGAAAGCGTATCACTATACATTCTTGTTTTCAGTAACCGCTGCATACTGTAATAAGCACCGCAGAAGAAGGAATTACATACGAAAGCAAAGATGACGGCACTTGTGTGAAGCATTCTGATTCTTCCGAAGCCCATCGCTCCCTGTGTATTGATCAATCCCTGAATATTACCCGATGCTAAACTTTTAATTGTGGTATCATCCGTCCCGAATAAAAATTCAGGCAATTCAGGATAAAAAAGCATCAATGCGGCCGTAAGCCCAAGCAGAAATCCTACAAGTCCGAATGCGATAGTAGCATAGAGGAATGCTCTGACAATATTATTGTCATAATTAAATTTTTGCGTCTCCATAAATTCCAATAGTGTTTACCGAAGTGATATTTTCTCTGAAAAGAGGCTTATTTTTTAGCTTTTTCTATGATGAAAATAAATATCATGTAACGTGTATAATGTTTTGCCAAAGGTATTTATTAACTTTGTTAGAGGCTAATAGATAATCTTCTAAAATATACCGAAAACTACTAAAACAGAAACGATGAAAGTATGTGGACAAAATATCAGAAAAATCCGTAGGAGTAAAGATCTTACGCAGGAGTATATGGCTTTTGAAATGGGGATTTCCCAGAAGGCATACTCTGATATTGAGAATTCTAAAGTGAAAATCAACCTCGAAATCCTGACTAAAATCTCAGCTATTTTAGACATTAAACCTTCCGATATCTGCAGCATCTCTCATCAATGTGGAACGAATGACAATTATGAAGACAAATACCAGGGACTTTTGGAGTATATGAAAAAAAATAATATTTCGGTTCCGAAGGAATTTTTAGAATAAAATTGAATTTTTGTCCCTGCATTTCTTATTGTATATCTATTTTGGCTGTTTTGTCTGGATTATAAAAATCGGAAACCAATGATATTCTAATCAATAGTTCTACTACAGTTTTAAAATTTATCAAAAATTTCCATTTCTAATATTATATTTTATCTATATTTAGTGATATAAAACACAAAATGTATGATAACTTATTACACTCAATCAGGAGAATCTCTTGCTGATCTCTGTAATGAGATGCAACTTGAAAATCCGGAATACTTAAGGGAATATCATAACCAAAATTGTCTATTGTCTGAACGCTTTGAGGGAGATCTTGCTCAGGGAATGAAACTTTATATTCCATCAACATCTGAAATTCTCAAGCTCAACAAAAAAATCAGAGATAATAATCAAAGCTTTTATGATTTCCCGGCTAAAGGAAAATTCCCTTTTGACTTTAAATTCTGGGAAGGAACTTATCAAATTACTCAGACTACCTGTTCTGATGATATCATTCTATCAAAGTATGAAAACAAAGTAAGATTAGATCTTGAAGGAATTAAAAATGGATATTATCATTTTCTCTTTTCAGCATTTGATTTCAGAAAAAATGAGGACATTTCAGATTCCAAATTGGACACCCTTGCCAAAATGTGCATAGAAGTTATTTATCCGATTCGATATATTATAGATCGTGACGGAAAACTTATTGATATAGCGCTGACAAAGAAAACAGAAGATATGTTTTCTGAAATGAATTTCATAAAGAACTTTTTCCCCGATCAATATTCCTCTGATTATATTGAAAAGATGAAAGATATTGTAGAAAGTTCCGAAATTATTTCACAGAAGTTTAAAAATACGCTATTTAACTCTTTTATGTTTGGTGAATTCTACAGAACTCAATTAGGAAATTGGGTTACTTCAAATGTTTATTATGATTTTTATCCCTGGATTTTTGATGCTCAGCCAATACGATTTGAATTTCAAAACATATTATTATCTAAAGATATTGTAGATGATGAAAGAGTAAAGATTCAACAAAAAGGGAGTTCTATTGATAGTCGAAATTTGGAAGGATTACATTTTATAGATTCCAGGTTTAATGAGAAAACAGATATAGAAAAGAAACCTATAGATTGCGAACATTTTGCAGAATATATTTTTAACAGAGAAAATTTGTCATTGTATAAAATTGAAGCAGGATTTCAATATTTCGGGCATGAAAATATCCGAAGAGAAGATATTTTATTAGAAAGAATTACAGATAACTATTAAATTTAAAAAACACCCAAATCACAAAATGATGTCAGAAAATTCATCCCCTCACGATGGTAAATATTTCGTGGTCCAAAAAGGAAAAGCAAAGTGCAATCAAGGCAACCAGTTTCCACAGTTTAAAGTAACCTCACACCAGAAACATTATTGGAATAATAGAGAAGGGCAAGCCGATTACTTAGCCGTTACAGAAGATGATATACAGTTTACTCCATCTGGACCTAGTTTTGGGCAGTGCAAGTTAAAACCAAGTTCTGGAGGTTATTTACCATGTGCTTTTGCTCCTGCAGGAAAATGGCAGAAATCTTATGAAAAAACTAAAGTCATGAACAAAAGTTGTATTACAGAACTTTCTGAACTGATGTGTACAACAGGAGGAAAAATAACCATAAAAGAACATGGGCAAACTGCGGAGGTAACCCAACAGAATATCAGAAATGCAGATCCAAAACAGCAACAGAATATTAATCCATTGCTTGACTACAAAGAATTTCAGGATGAACAGGAAGAAGATGTAAATATCTGCGAATAAACACACAAACACAAATATGAGAAAATTAACAATCATCGGAAACGATAAGCCTGTGATCGGAAAACAGGAAATGTATTCTGTTTCTACAATAAATGGCTGGCTAAATCCTTTGCAACCTATTAAAAATCCTTTACAAGCACCCAAAGCACATTGGGAAGTGATGGTACAGACTAAAACAGGTTGGAGAAAAGGCGGAAGCGATAAAGAAGGTCAAATGGTTCCGTATATTTTCGGGCAGAAAAGTTTATTTCATAAGGGAATTAAGATCATTGTACGTCAGGGGGAAGACTATGGAGAACTTATTGTACATCCACAACGGGCTAAAGAGTCTAAAATAACCAGGGTGGAACTTCTGGATGCTAACTATAAACCTATTCCAAAAGGTAAAAAGCTGAGTTATAAAGATACTATTATTGCAAGGGCATATTGTGTAGAGATGTTCGAGATGAATATTGCTTTTACCCTTTGGGAAGATGATGCTCAGAGAGAAGGACACAATCCTATAGTAAATATTTTGAATAAAATAAACCCTGTCCCTGTTCTTAGCAGAGTGAATGAGAGAGGAATGGCAGAAGCTGTTTTCAGATTACCTTTTTACACAATGGCTGTATTGATTGCCAATGCACGCACTGCATCAGGTGATAAAAGTGAGGGACCCACTCACGAATATTATGTAACGGCTGATGTGGTTAGTAAACATATACAAAAAGCAAGTCCAAACGTTAATGTAGTTAATTCTACTCATAATCCAGAACCTCCAAGAAAAAGAGAGGTTCCTAAAAAACAGACACCCTCACCAACAAAACCTAAAATACCTCCTGCTCCAGAGAAATCCAAACCTAAACCTGATGGAAGTTCAGCAAAATTTCCAGTCACCACAGGCGGAAAAAAAAGTGATGATCCACAAGGAAAGATCCTGAGTGCTGAATTTGTGGATAACAATGGGAACAGACTTCATTCTTCGAAAGTAGGAGCTACCGTAAGAATAAAGATTGTTGCAAAAGAGATGAAAGACAAAAAAGTAAAGGTGAAAATATGGGAGGAAGATAATATTAAATGGACTAATGATATGATTTTTGAAAAAGATTGTGTTTTAATTGGTGACAACAATTACATCAATAATGTCCAGCTTACAAAGCAGATGTTTGATAAAGCCAATGATGGTGGCAGTGACATCGCAAGGCAGGATTATTTTATAGAAGTGATACACCATGATACTTCTGTAACTTCTGCCGTGATGCCTGTGAGTGTTGATGCTGAGCCTACAAAGGTGGAGAGTGGGAGAAGTGCAACGATGGTGAAAGAGCCGAAGCAAGAGAAAACTCCTTCTGGTTGTATTTGTAAAGAACAATATAAAGACCTAGTTTGGGGAGGAAAAGTAAGTTGTGAGTTTAGGAAGAAAGTTGTACAAATTGCTAAGAATTTAGGACTTCCACAAAAGGATCTTGAAGGAGCAAATTGGTTAATGACAATCATAGCATTAGAATCAGCATATAGCTTTAGTCCTAAAATTGGAACTTTTGGAAAAGATACTGATGAAAGTAAGGCCAACAAATACATTGGATTAATTCAATTTGGTAAAGGAGCTGCATCAGATATTGGTACAACACGAACTCACCTAATGTCATTGACTGCGGAACAACAGCTAGAGTTTGTAGAAAAACATTTTAAGCAAAAAAAATTCGATAATTTATTAATCAGTAGAACAGCTTTATATCTTGCAGTAAATTATCCTAACTCAACGAAACATGCTTCAAATAAAAATTATGTTGTTTATAATAGTTCAAATGCCGCATATGATTCTAATGATTTATTTAAAAGAGAAAAGCATGAATATAAAATAAAGAAAGATGGGACAAAAGAATATCCCGATGATGTGGTTGGTTCTACATATGTTTGGGAAATGGAGGAAGCTTTGGAAGACGTTGGAAATTTGGGCAAATCTCATAAAGTTAAAAAATTTGAATGTGGTGTAAATAATACTACAAATGAAAAGATAAATGCAAAAGATATAGTAACTTATCACATTTATGAGAATGGAACAATAGAAAAACATATTCCTAAAAAAATTAAGGAGGAGTATGCGAAAAAATATAAATATGTGTATCATGATAAAGAAAAAAACGAACATGAAATATGTATTGTAGACTGGTTTACAGTTGATAAGAGAAATAATGGAAAGAAGATAAGTTCAATTCCAAAAGGTTATATAAATACATATAGTTATCCTTCAGGGGGAAATGCAAAGACAGCTTATGAATATTCAAATGGAGATATTTGTGTTTCAGGTACTGAATATGGTTACAGAAAATATAGTAAAGGACAAGGAAAAGTCCCACTTGTTAGAATGAAAGATAGTTTAAATTATAAGAAAAATGATATTAAAATTTTATATTCATTTCAACGTTCACAAAGACGATATTGCAACCCTGATGCTTATGCTGGATTTATAGGGGCATTAGCTAAATTAGGAAGGGAGGATGTTTTATGTACAGGTATGTGTTTTGCAGATGCAACAAGCTACCCAAGTGTTACACACCCTAACGGGGACTGTGCAGATACAGCATATTACTCTACTCAAGTATTAGAACAAAAAAAAGTAAATGCATTTAAAGCTTTCCATTTTGAAAAAATCTATCGAGGTAAGGGAGGTTGGTATTCTAATCTAACGGGAACTAATTATTCCCCCGGCCATGAAGATCACTTACACTCAGGAGAATTTAATACAAACATTATAAAAATAATAAAAGAAAAATGAAACAGTTAAGTTTATTATTATTGCTAATTTTCAGCTTTACTAGCTGTCAAAAGCAAATTGATAATTCACATTCTAAATTGATAATTAATATTACTGAAGCTAAATACGAAACAATAGGCTTTTCAGATAAATATGATGTACTTCCAAAATTAAATATTCAAGAAATTAGTGAAGATGCTTTTAATAAATTAAAAATTACTAAAAATTCATTTCAACAAACTCCTATAAAAAAGAATAAAGGAAATTATTTTCTTGACATTAATAATAAAACACTTCAGCTTAAGGGGGAAAATGATAATAAAACAGAAAAGAAACAGGGGGAAATTTGGTATAATTACTTAGGATTTTATCCGTCCTTAAATATGTACGCTGTTTCAGCTAATTCAGTCAGTGAAGGAATAGACTTTAGTGATTTTGAATTAATCAATAAATTAAATGGAAAAATAGTTAAAATAGTTTCACCTGGTGATGATAAAATAGAAAACCCTGTACTATCACCTCAGATTAATTATTTAGCCTATTTTCATAATCAAATATATGATAACAACAGTTTTTTAGGGATATTAAAAATTGATTCAAATAAAAATTTAAGAGAATACAAAAGTCTTATCTTAGAAAATTTTAAAATATATCAAGTTAATTGGTCTGACGATCACCTGATCTTAATAAAAGCATCTACAGATGGCGGAAAAACCTTTAAATATTATAGAAGTGATATTTTATCAAAAAATATAAACCAAGGATTAGAAAAAAAGGAAGAATGGGAAGGTACTTATCATTCTGAAGCAATTAACAGAGATAATGCTAAAATAGTTTTTGATATTATTATAAAATCGTTAGATAATATTTCAATTAATATTGATGATGATGGAAGTAAAGAAAGTTATTCTAATATCAAAGCTGAAACAATTAATAAAGATAAAATAAAAATTATCTATAACTCTTCATTCGAAGATGACATGGGAACAATTTATATTGAAAAATCTGATGATAAATTTTATATTTCAGGGACCCCTATTTATTTAATTAATCCGGGAAATAATGAGGTACCATTAAAAAAAGTAAAATAATTTACAATTCTAGCAAGAATTATCCATCTATTGTTGAAAATATGATGGGAATGAGAATGAATGCAAAGATCATTTTTTTAAATGAAAAAGTAAATGGTAAAATTCTAGTTTATGACATCAATAGAGATGATCTGGATAAAATTATGAGCTTAGCTACATCTATTAAAATCTGGAAAGCTAAGAAACAGATAACTTTTGTCTTGATACTTGTGAATTCTCAATTTACCCCATGGAATATGAATTTCTCTGAAAAGTTTTTATATATTTAGCGACCGAATAATTCATTCAATGAGCAACGAAAAAAAAACAGGAGAAAACGAGACTTTAGTTAGAGGATTAACAAATCGACACATACAATTAATAGCCCTTGGAGGTGCCATAGGAACAGGGTTATTCCTGGGAATAGGACCTGCAGCCGTATTAGCCGGGCCATCGGTTATTTTAGGATATGCTTTAGCCGGGATCATTGCCTTTTTTATCATGCGTCAGCTTGGTGAGATGGTTGTACAGGAACCCGTATCGGGAAGTTTTAGTCACTTTGCCTATAAATATTGGGGAAATTTTCCGGGTTTTGCTTCAGGATGGAATTATTGGATTCTATATATTCTGGTAAGTATGGCCGAGCTTACGGCTATAGGACATTATATTCATTTCTGGTGGCCGGAAATACCACTCTGGGTATCCAGTTTATTCTTTTTTGTGGTCATCACTGCACTTAATCTCGCTTCTGTAAAGGTCTATGGCGAAACCGAATTCTGGTTTTCCATAATCAAAGTAATAGCGATCATTGCTATGATTGTGTTCGGGGTTTATCTTCTGATAAGCGGAACCGGAGGAGAAAAAGCAACCATTACCAATTTGTGGAACGATGATGGTTTTTTCCCGAAGGGATTATTCAATAAAACAGAAAACGGATTTTCCGGATTATTTGCAGCAATGGCAATGATTATGTTTTCATTCGGAGGGTTGGAACTGATCGGGATTACTGCAGCTGAAGCCAAAAATCCGGAGAAAACAATTCCTCAGGCAACCAACCAGGTAATCTATAGGATTCTTATTTTCTATGTAGGTGCTTTGGTAATCTTATTCTCATTAAGCCCATGGAGAGAGATTACAGAAGGCTCAAGTCCTTTCGTAATGGTTTTTCAGAATCTGAATGGCCTTGAATTCAGCCTTTTTGGGAAAGTAATCCAGTTCAATTCATTGATCGCCAATATTCTGAATCTTATTGTATTAACGGCTGCTTTATCAGTTTATAACAGTAGTGTTTACAGCAATAGCCGTATGCTTTTCGGGCTGGCTCAGCAGGGAAATGCTCCTAAATTTTTGAAAAAACTTAATAAAAATTCAGTTCCTACCAATGCAATCCTTATTTCTTCATGCTTTGCAGGAATCTGTATCATCATCAATAAATTGGTGCCGGAAAAAGCATTTCAATATCTGATGGCACTTGTTGTATCTACCTTGATTATCAACTGGCTGATGATATGCTACACCCATCTGAAATTCAAAAAAGCAATTACCAGGGAAGGGATTCAATCCAAATTTCCATCCATATTCTATCCTGTATCCAACTATATCTGCATTGCCTTTCTGGTCCTGATCTTAGGATTAATGAGCATTACAGGAATGGAAATACAGGTGATTCTGATTCCGGTATGGTTAGGATTTTTGTTTGTAATGTATAAACTTTATAAAAAACCTGGATAATGATATAATAACAACTGAAGGTGTTTTGAAAGATGAGAATCATTTGATTTTCATCTTTTTGTTTTTATTTTCTTTAAATTAGTAATGCAAATATTTTATGAAATGGGCTCATAATGGTTTCTTTTAATTGCTGTTTTTAATATCAAAATGTCATGCAGACAAACTTTAATGAGATACAGAAAATCGTTGACCATATTGAAGTGAACTTTGATAGGGAGATTACTGCTCATGAAATAGAAGCAATATCTCATTATTCGTATCGGAATTTTCAACGGATATTTTTTAAAATCTTCAATGAAACAATTTCAGGGTTTCAAAAGCGTCTCCGGCTTGAAACGGCCTATAAAAAACTGATCTATACAGAAGATAAAATTTCTGAAATTGCCTGGCAGATGGGGTATTTTAACATCCAGTCTTTTTCAAAGGCGTTTAAAAAACAATACGAAGTTTCACCTGCTGAAGCCAGAAAACAGAAAAAGGAAGTATTCAAAACATTTATAGCAACCGGAAATACAGATCTTAAATTCGAGATCAGGTATAAAGATGCCATGAGGGTATACTGTAAATTTATTAAAGCTAAAGATTATAACAATCCGGAAATTGATGCCCTTTGGAAAGAGATAGAACCGGAAAATGAAATATATGAAGCTGCCTATGGAATTATTCGTGACCAGCCATTGATCACCAGCCATTCTCACTGTAGATATGGAGCTGCTGTAATCTCTGGAGATTCATTGAAAGGATTTTCCAAACAGAATATTTTCGGAAGAAAATACGTACGATTTACACATGAGGGACCTTATGAGAATATTTTAGAAACCTACCGTTCATTTTATCTTTTTTGGCTTACAGAGCAGCATTTTTTGCTGGATAATTCTGATGTGATTGAAGAATATCCCGAACCGGAAATCACCCATATTTATTTTCCGCTGCATGAGTAGAATGTCCTTTTAGGACAAGATTTGTTTTTTCTGAGATCTAATTTTGCACAGTCAAAGAACAGAATATTTGACTGATCAGCATTTAAGAAAACAAATCAGAATGAAAAAAAACTTATTTCTCTTTACCTTATTACTTCCATTTTGTGGCAAAGCTCAGGTTTTCCTGCAGACGTATGCCGCAAACAAAGAAGCAGAAGTGCTGGGAATTTACAATAGGGATTTTAAGAGCCAATGGAATTATTTTGCTTCGGCAACAATCACTTATGACTACCATTCAAAAAAAGTAAATCCGGAAGTATATCAGAATCTCAATTATGGGATCGGAAGAAATGTAGGGGCGTCTGCAGGAGTTCATATTTCACGAGAAGACATCATGCCCTCTGTAGGGCTGGCGTATGGAAAGGAAAATGAAGTTTGGAATATCAGTGTTTTCCCTGCATTTACTTATTCTACACAGACAAGAGAATTTGGGCTTGGGCTTTATACCTTGTTGGAATACACCCCGAAAATCAATAAAAAGCTTAATTTCTACAGTATGTTGATCGTAGACTCAGACTTCAGCTTTAAAGAACATCAGGCCAGCAGCCAGATCATCCGTTTAGGAATAGAAAATAGGAAAAAGATGCAATTCGGGATAGGAAGTACAATTTCACAAACAGGAAATAGCTTTGAGACCGATATCAATTTCGGAGTTTTTATAGGAAAGAAATTTTAAATCATATGAAAAAATTATTCACACTCACTCTATTATTGAGTTTTATAGTAAATATGGCACAGACTACTTATCGTTTTCCCGAAGAATCTTCCCTTCATGAAGGAACATGGTTGCAATGGCCTCATCATTATCAGCATGGTGCCACCTATCGTAAAAGGGTAGAACAGACCTGGATTGATATGACAAGAGCATTACAGGAAGGAGAGAAAGTTCATATTATTGCGTATAATAAAGAAGAAAAGAGCAGAATTATAAGCCTTTTGGAACAAAATAAAATTCCGCTGAAAAATGTTGATTTCAGGATTTACCCCACAGATGATGTGTGGATCAGAGATAACGGGCCTATTTTCGTAAAAGATCAGAAAGGAAACATCTTAATTGAAGATTGGGGCTTCAACGGCTGGGGCGAAAAGTTTGACTTTGAAAATTGTGATGAAATTCCTCAGCGTATAGGAAATGATCTGGGCATAAAAGTAATTGATCTCAATGAAGAAATGGTCAACGAAGGCGGCTCTGTGGAAACAGATGGAAACGGAGTTCTGATGGCCTGTAAAAGTTCTGTGATCAGTCAGAAAAAAGGAGCAACAAGAAACAAAGGGATCACTCAGGAAGAAGCAGAAGAAATGTTTGAAACCTATTATGGAGTATCAAAAGTGATCTGGCTGGATGGAGTGACGGGATTGGATGTTACCGATATGCACATTGACGGTTTTATGAAGTTTGTTGATCATCATACCATGATCACCATGAATGAAGATGAGCTTCTTGATCTCGGGCTTTCCGAAAAAGATGTTAATACACTTTACACCGCTTCCAATGTCAACGGAAAAGAATATAAAAAAATCTATTTACCTGCTACCAAAAATAAGGTGAAAACAGCCTACGGTAAACAGCTGGATGAAAAAGGTTCCTATGTGAATTACTATGTAGCCAATACCGTGGTTTTAGTTCCTAATTACGGAGACCCTAATGATGCAGTTGCCAATACAATTATTCAGAAGCAATATCCGGGTAGGAAAGTTGTTGGAATAGATGTAAGGAATCTGTATGAAAACGGAGGGATGGTACACTGTGTTACCCAGCAGCAGCCTGCAGGAAAACTTTTGAAATAAGGAAATAAAACCGGAAATCTCTTAAAGTATCTCATAGAAATGACGTATGCTCATCATTTCTATGAGATACTTTTTTATGTATAACATTTTAATTTCAATTTTTTAACGCCTGTTTATGGCTGATTTTGGTGCGTTTATCTACTATTTTTTGTACCTTGGTAAAGGTTGTATTTCAAATTCAGGTGAAAATTATGACCTGTTTGGAATTCCTGCGGACAAGCCGAACACCGCTCTCCAAAGTAGGCAAGACTAAAAAAGACACCTATGGCTAATTTATTTCAGACACTTACCAACACTGTAAAACATTGGTACATCCCTTTGATTTTCGGAATTCTATTTCTGATCTGCGGTTTTTATGTATTCAGCGTACCTCTTGCTACGTATGTGACACTTTCTGTTTTCTTTAGCGTTTCATTTTTATTCTCCGGAATCACAGAAATATTCTTTTCCCTGCAGAACAGCAAATCTTTACAAGGCTGGGGATGGTTTCTTGTCAGTGGATTACTGACCACGGCAATCGGGGTTTATCTTATCGCCAACCCTAAGATTTCAATGACTGTACTTCCGTTTGTCATAGGATTTACTTTACTGTTCCGTTCTTTTCAGCTGTTGGGATTTGCCTTTGATCTGAAAAGTATGAAAATAATGAGCTGGGGAAATGTGGCCCTTGCGAGTGTGGGAGGCATCATTTTTTCTTTATTATTGATATTCAATCCGGTATTCACAGGGATTTCTTTAGTTACGTTAACAGGAGTTTCCTTTATTTTTATGGGAATTGCTTCCATTATGCTGGCCCTTGATTTGAGAAAAGTGAAAAAGATTCCAGGTAAAGTAAGTCAGGAACTGAGAGACAGAATCAAATCTATACAGGATGAGATCGATGATCTTAAAAAATAATATTCATTATATGTTAAAAAGATCTCTAACGGAGGTCTTTTTTATTTCTCCCGATTTTTGTTAAAGTATATTGTTATTTTTATTCCATCGTAAGCAGGAGAGACATAGAGGATTTTCAATCAAAAAATAATCAGTCATGGAAAGCAATAACCAGGTTTTAAAAGTTTCAGATATAAAAAAAATTATCATGCATCTCTCAGATGACTTGAATAAACTGGATGATGCAGAAGTTGTGGAACTTGAAGATGACCTGTACTGGAATATTTTGGATGAAGACATCTATAGTCCGTATGAAAAACCCGGAGATTTTACAATGGGAAGTCTTACAGAAGATTGGGAATTCTTACAAAAAATTATAATCGGTGAACGTCAGATGATCAGCTATGATCTATATAAACTGGCATCAATCTTAAAATATTTAGGAAAAAAGAATGTTTTAAAATAAAAACAAAAACCACCCTTAAAAAAGGATGGTTTGTAGACTCACAGGGATTCGAACCCCAGATGACTGAACCAAAATCAGTAGTGTTACCGCTACACCATGAGTCTGTTTGTTTTAGTGGTGCAAATTTACAGCTTTTTTCTTTATATACAAGAACTTTTTGAATTTTTTTTTAAATTTACTGTAGATTTTATTTACGGAAAATATGCTGATAGACTTCAATAATCTCAATATTAATCAATTATCCTTTTATACGGAATTTGAAAAAAAAGTGGAAACTTTTCTCAAAGAATGGGTTTCTGACGGTACAATGGTAAACGTTCAAACCTCAGGGTCTACCGGAGTTCCTAAAATTTTTGAAATTGAAAAAAAGAAAATGATCAATTCTGCAGTGATGACCTGCAATTTTTTAGGATTACAGGAAGGTGATACTGCATTACTGTGCCTGCCGGTAGAATATATTTCCGGAAAAATGATGATCGTCCGTTCCATCGAGAGAAAGTTAAAATTAATTATTACAGATCCTTCTTTAAGGCCTTTGGAAAATATAACGGAAGAAGTAAGCTTTTGCGCAATGACTCCACTTCAGGTAGAAAATTCACTGGATAAACTTCATCTGATAAAAAACCTCATCATAGGGGGAGCTGCCACTTCAGAAAGTTTGAAACGTAAAATCTGGGCGAAGAATTTAATTCATTCAAACCGTATTTTTGAAACTTACGGAATGTCAGAAACCTTATCTCATATCGGGCTGAAACAGTTGATGCCAGTGCAGGAAGATTATTTTACGGTTTTTGAAAATGTAAGCATTGCCTTGGATGAAAGAGGCTGTCTGAAAATCTATGCACCCAATGTGAATGATGAAATACTGCAAACGAATGACTTAGTTGAAATTAAAAATAATAAACAGTTTAAGTTTCTGGGAAGAATAGACAATGTTATTAACTCCGGTGGAGCGAAAATTTTCCCGGAAGCCCTTGAAGCCCTTGTCAAAAAGGAGATCCCCAATGAAGCCGTATTTATAGGCTTGCCGGATGAAAGTTTGGGCCAGAAATTGATATTGATTATTGAAGGGAATGAATCCGAAGAAATAAAAAATAAAATTTCAACACTACCTTTTGAGAAAAATTTCCACAAACCCAAGGAAATTATTTTCATCAAAGAAATTCCCAGGACACCCAACGGAAAAGTAAACAGACCGGCATTACATAAAAATATAACAGCAGATTTATAACGCTTTATGAGCATTTTAAAATAGAACAATGAAAAACTTTTCAAAAGAACTCAGTTTCAAAACCTCCCGCAGCAGCGGAGCAGGTGGGCAAAACGTCAACAAAGTGGAGACGGCTGTTACCGTACTTTGGAAAGTAGATGCTTCAGAATTCTTCAATGAAGATGAAAAATTTCTGATTCATAATAAACTGAAAAACAGAATCAATGCCGAAGGCTATTTATTCCTGACGGTTTCAGAAAGCAGAACCCAGCTGATGAATAAAAACAAAGCCATTGAAAAAATAATCGAAATCGTTAATAAAGCTTTGATTGTTCCTAAAAAAAGAACTGCTACAAAACCTTCAAAAGCTCAGAAACAGAAAAGATTGGACAGCAAGAAAAAACTTTCTGACAAAAAAGAAAACAGACGTTTCAGATTTTAACCTGTTCTTATTCTGAAAATCTTATTTTTGCGGAAATTTTTAAACCATGATAAAAAAACTGATCCTGTTAGGAGTTATTTCGAGTTCTTTATTTTCATTTGCTCAAAAAGTGACCATCAGTCCTGCTGTAGGATATGCATGGAGGGTGGCTGAAACAGCTTCCGGGCTTTCAATGGAAGAAAGAAATTACGTTAAAGGACTGAAAAGCGGAGTTCATTTCGAAATTGCAGCATATTACAATTTGAAGAATATCGGTATTGGAGCGAAGTTTTCCAATTATAATGCATCAAGCAGTGGAACATTAAGAGGGTATGCAAATGGGCAAACTGTTTCTGTGCCTGTCAGTACAAAAGATAATATCACATTCTTTGGTCCTTCAGTGATGTTTTCCAATTATAGCAAGCCTACAAAACATAAATTTGCTGCTGATGTGTCCATTGGGGTAATTTCTTATACAACCAAAACAGGATATATCAAAGGAACAGGTTCAAACCTGGGTCTTGAAGCAGGAATCGGATACCAGTATGAAGTTTCCAAAAATTTCCTGATCGGACCTAAATTTGGTTTTACTGCAGGAACGCTTAATAAAATGAATGTGAACGGCCGCACAATGGATCTTGGAAATGATCAGAAAGAAGGTCTTACAAGAGTTTCTTTAAGTGCAGCTGCTGCATTCCGTTTTTAAGTCTTATATTTGTAAGAATTAAAAAACATCTCATATAATGACAGCAACAATCTTTTTATCAGCAGGATGCCGACGATCAGGATTGTTGCTGTCATTACTTTATTTACACAGAGATTCTTTTCTGAAAAGTTCCAAGGACTTTATCAATTAAGCCCTGTCAGGATCCAAGGCAGGGGATTTTCCGGATTTTTATTTATTTTTTGCGGTTTTCCTATAGAAGGCAGATATTACCTGTATTCTACATTGGGTCATCGGGAATTGCTGCACTTTAATTGTAAAATTGAAAAAAATGTCACAACATATTATTGTTACTACCGGAATTTATGATGCTATAAAAGATACACTCAGAAGGAAAAAAGTAAGCATCGGAGAAGAAAAAAGACTGACCGAAGAGCTCAGAAAAGCAAAGCAGGTTCTGAGAAGAGATCTGCCGGCTGATATTGTAACGGTTGACAGAAAAGTGACCTTAAAGGATCATACATTGAATTTTGAACACGAATATATTTTTGTACCGTCTACCAAAGAAAAGCTTAAGAAGAATAAACACTCCATTCTTTCCAATATTGCTCTTGCAGTAGTTGGATACAAAGTAGGAGATATCATCCACTGGCCTTTTAAAGATGGCGAAAGAAAAATTGAAATTGTAAAAGTGGAAGCCTGGGAAGGATAACACTTTGTCATATAGGGTTGAATTTACGAAGAAAACGTAGTCCATTTTTGGGCTGCGTTTTCTGTTTTCTTGAGAATAAATATATTGGAAAACGCAAAGCTTTGTACCTTACGTTTGGACAAAAAAAGCATAAAGACCAAAACATATTTCAGTCTGATTATTTAACAAATGATAAAAAAGTACAGCTCTGGGAGACTTTCTTCAAACGCTTTGATTGCATTCCGTTTTTAAGTTTTATCTTTGCAAAAATTAAAAAAATGAGCAAACCGATAACTGAATTCATAGAAAAGTATTACCTGCACTTCAACGCAGCTGCATTGGTGGATGCTTCTAAAGGATATGTTGCCCACCTTAAAGATGGCGGAAAAATGATGATCACTCTGGCAGGTGCAATGTCTACTGCTGAGTTAGGAAAAATTCTTGCTGAAATGATACGTCAGGGTAAAGTAGATTTTATCTCTTGTACAGGGGCTAACCTTGAAGAAGATTTAATGAACCTTGTGGCACACTCTCACTATGAAAGAGTTCCTCATTACAGAGATCTGACAGCTCAGGATGAGTGGGATCTTTTGGAAAGAGGTCTGAACAGAGTTACAGATACTTGTATCCCTGAAGAAGAGGCATTCAGAAGATTACAGAAGCACATCGTAGAAATCTGGAAAGATGCTGAAGCAAAAGGAGAAAGATATTTTCCTCACGAATTCATGTACAAAATGATCCTTTCGGGAGTATTGGAGCAGTATTATGAGATTCCTAGAGAAAACTCCTGGATGATTGCTGCTGCAGAAGCAAACCTGCCAATCGTAGTACCGGGATGGGAAGATTCTACAATGGGTAATATCTTCGCTTCTTACTGCATCAAAGGTGAGCTTAAAGCAACTACAATGAAATCAGGTATCGAATATATGACTTACCTTGCTGACTGGTATACTAAAAACTCAGGCGGAAAAGGAGTTGGATTCTTCCAGATTGGTGGAGGTATCGCAGGAGACTTCCCTATCTGTGTAGTACCAATGTTGTATCAGGATATGGAAATGCATGACATTCCTTTCTGGTCTTATTTCTGCCAGATTTCTGATTCTACTACATCTTACGGTTCATATTCAGGAGCAGTTCCAAATGAGAAAATCACTTGGGGTAAATTAGATATCACTACACCGAAATTCATCGTTGAAAGTGATGCAACGATCTGTGCACCATTAATGTTCTCTTATATTCTTGAGAATGCTTAAGTAATAAACTCTTTACGAGATTACTATATAGCGCTTCCATTTTGGGAGCGCTTTTTTATTTCTAGGTTTTCAGTTTTTTATATCTTGCGGATTTTGCAGATTACGCAGATTCTGTGAAAAGGTATTTAGTGTTGGAAATCGCAAAGGCGCAAATTATTTTGCATGCATAATTATTTAGGGTGCAAGGATTTTATCTGCGATAAAATTATATACTGCTGAATATTGCCACGAATGCACGAATAAATAATTTATATCCCGTTCAAAAAAACTATGTTTCCTATGTGGTTAAAAAAATAGGAGTACAGCTTGCTGAAAATCTTATCTTCTTGTGCCTTAAAAATATGTTCAATTCTAATCAAAATCCTTTGCGCCTTTATGATTTTCAACAAATCTGCGTAATCAGCTAAATCTGCGAGCCAATATTTAAGCATCATTGAAATCTGTGGGAAAATAAAAATCAATCCAAAGAATTCACCAGCACAAAATAACGGTACGCCAGAATTCCTTTTTCTATTTTTGTTAGGTTATTGGGATCCTTCTTACTCAATTTCGGAAGGACTTTCTTATTGATTGCATTCAGTAAACGGAAAAATGATTTTTTCATATCTTTATCTTTTAATGAAACATCATTGAGCTGGTAAGAATTCAAAAATGATGCAAAAACGAATGATGTTTATAAAATTTAGGATTTAAAAACAGAAAATATGGATGAAATTTTCAAACAGCAGGTATACGAAGTAACCAGGCTTATTCCAAAGGGAAGGGTTTCTACATATGGTGCTATAGCGAAAGCAGTAGGTTACCCTAATCATTCCCGTCATGTAGGAAAAGCAATGGGAGGCTGCCCAAAAGATGTTCCGGCTCATCGCGTAATATCAAGTTCAGGCGTTTTATCTGTTCCGGAATTTCAGCCTAAGCTGGAAGCGGAAGGAATCACTGTGGAAAATCTTAGAATAAAAAATTTCAAAAAACTGTTCTGGGATCCGTTGAATGAATTGTAAATTTTAAGTTTCGGAAACGATGATCTTTTTAATGCAAAGTTTCTATCTATAAGCCGTTCTATTTTTAAGGGTGCAAAGAAGGGAATCAAATTCATTGATTTTTTAAGCGAATGTATTACCCCAAAGCTTCATCAGCGACAAAATCGCAACTCTTTGCCTCCTGAAATAAAGCATAGGAAAATTAATCCTTTGCGTCAAAAAAACTCACCATCAACACTACAAAGCAAAAAAATGTCACTCCATAATTTAATAGAAGTGACATCAATATTTTTAAGTGTTCAAACTGTATTATTTTCTTGACCTTGAAGAAGTCTGAGAATTTTTCAACTCCTCTTTCAACCTTTCGTTTTCTTCTTTTAACAAAGCAATATATCCCTGTAGATTTTCTATAATAGATCCCGGAATATTATTATATTGCTGTTGAGTATTAATACCTCCTGCAGATTGGTCATTGAATACGGGATGGTCATTATTAACAATTATTGCAGCTGATTCATCTTCATAAATATCTTCAACAGGTACTTCAAAGAAACGGGCAAGTTTGTCCCATTCATCCTGAACAATTCTCACATCACCACTTTCTTTCCGGCTGTAGTTGGATACATCTGTTGCTATATAATCAGCTACCTGCTGCTGAGTATAGCCTTTTTGCTTTCTGATGAGACGTAACTTTTCTTTTTGCATGACCTACATTTTATACAAAAATGGCAAAAAAGCAGAAGTTATACAATAGAAAACGAATAAAATATACAATAAAGTAATGAAGATTAAGAGAAAAGAAGGGACAGGTTTATAATATTCAGGTTATTTAAATGAGTTGTTGATGATTTTTATATTGTTGGAAAACGCAAAGGTGCAAAGAGTCTCATTTATTAAATTTTCTCGCAGATCACACAGATTACGCAGATTTTTATTAGTACCTGCGTAATCTGCAAAATCAGCGTGAAATAGAAAATAAAATATACAGTACACAATTTTATGGCAGATAAAATCCTTGCGCCTTAAAGCATGAGCCTTGTGAGAAAAACTTGCGTCCTTGCGTTTCCCAACATGCTCAAATAAAAAAAGACTGCTTCAAAATGAAACAGTCTTCAGTAAATTATTTTTCAAGTTGCTTATAGCTTCGTTGTATAAAATCTGTCAGGTCTTTTCCTTTCAGAAAATTTTGTGAGAGTTTGGCTAGATCCAAAGCATATTTGATTAAACTTTCTTTTTCTTCAGCATTCTCAGTTTTTAAAATCTGATTAGAAAGCTCACTGTTTGAGTTGACTACAAGATTGTACATCTCCGGGAAACCTCCCATTCCGAACATACCGCCACCGCCTGTAGCCTGCATTTCTTTCATTCTTCGCATAAATTCAGGTTGGGTAATGGTGAAAGGAGCATCATTACTGTCCAGATCTTCAAGCTGTACCGTAAATTTTGAATCCTGAATGGCTTCTTCTACATTCTTTTTCAAAGACTCTTTTTCCGTTTCATTGAGTTTTGAAATGATTGGCTCGTCTTTTTTGATCAGATTGTTGATGTGGTCAGCGTCTACTCTTGCAAAAGAGATATTTTCCTTGGATGTTTCCAGTTTCTGGATGACGTGTGGAGTGATAGGAGAGTCTAATAACAGAACTTCATATCCTTTATCCTTTGCAGACTGAATGTAGCTGTGTTGTTCATCAGCATTGGTAGCATATAAAACAACTAATTTGTTATCTTTATCCGTTTGTGCAGGTTTGATTTTTTCAACCAGTTCATCCCAAAGGAAATACTTCCCGTCTGTTGTAGGGTATAGAGTGAATTTGTCTGCTTTTTCAGCAAATTTTTCTTCTGTAACAATTCCGTATTCAATAACTACTTTGATGTCGTTCCATTTTTTTTCATAATCTTCACGGTTTTCGTTGATCAGGGAAGCCATTTTATCGGCAACCTTTTTCGTGATATAAGATGAAATCTTCTTTACCGCACCATCTGCCTGAAGATAAGAACGGGAAACATTCAACGGAATATCCGGAGAGTCAATTACCCCTCTCAGAAGCATTAAGAAATCAGGAACAATTCCTTTTACCTCATCCGTTACGAATACCTGGTTCTGGTATAACTGAATTTTATCCTTATCAATATTTAAGTTGTTGCTCAGCTTAGGGAAGAACAGGATTCCGGTAAGGTTGAAAGGATAATCCACGTTCAGGTGGATATTGAATAAAGGTTCTTCAAACTGCATTGGATACAATTCGTGATAGAACTTCATATAATCTTCATTCGTCAGTTCGTTTGGAGCAATGGTCCATGCCGGAACCGGATTGTTGATGATATTGTCTACTTCCTCCGTTTCAGCCACTGCATCTTCAGGAGCGTCTTCCGGTAATGGCAGGGTATGGGTTTTTGTCCCGAATTTGATCGGAACAGGCATAAATTTGTTGTATTTTAATAACAGATCACGGATTCTTCCTTCTTCCAGAAACTCTAGAGAATCTTCTGCAATGTGAAGAATGATTTCTGTACCTCTATCTGTTTTATCCGTAGTTTCTTCAAGGGTAAATTCCGGACTTCCGTCGCAGATCCAACGTACAGCCGGCTCGTCTTTATAAGATTTTGTAAGGATTTCCACTTTTTCAGCAACCATAAATGCCGAGTAAAAACCAAGACCAAAGTGTCCGATGATTCCTGAATCTTTTGCTGAATCTTTATATTTTTCTAAGAACTCTTCCGCTCCTGAAAACGCCACCTGGTTGATATATTTTTCAACTTCCTCACCTGTCATACCAATACCCTGGTCGATGATGCGAAGTGTTTTTTGCTCTTTGTCAATTTTTACTTCAAGCTTCGGATTGCCATATTCAACCTTTGCTTCGCCGATACTTGTTAAATGTTTTAATTTAAGGGTAGCATCAGTAGCATTGGAGATCAATTCTCTTAAGAATATTTCGTGGTCACTGTAAAGAAACTTTTTGATAAGCGGGAAAATGTTTTCCACAGATACATTAATATTTCCTTTAGTCATCATATTTTAGATTTTTAATTTTCAAATCTTTCTCAAAAAAAATACCATCGGGAAGAATGTGACAGAATGACATTTTTCTGCTGGGGAAACAAGTATATGATGCGGTTTTGTCGAAGAAATATCATACTTTTAATCCTTAAAAATTTTTACTACAATGAAGTTGAAATGTACAGTTTTTATTCTGCTCATCATAACCTCCTGGATGTATGGACAGAAAAAGCCTTTAGATCATTCTGTCTATGACAGCTGGCAAAATATAGGCACGAGAAAAATCTCAAATGACGGAAAATGGATTGCCTATTCTGTGGATGCACAGGAAGGAAATGATAACCTGTTTTTATATTCGGTTAAAAATAAAACCTCACAGACGTTTCCAAGAGCTACAAAAGTAAATTTTACAAACGATTCGAGATTTGCTGTTTTTCAGATCCGCCCGCAGTATAAGGATATAAAAGCAGTAAAGGATAAAAAGCTTAAAAAAAGTAAATTAACAAAAGACAGTCTTGCAATTGTTGATTTTTTGAGTGGTCATACAGAGAAAATTCCTGATGTGAAAACATTCAGAATTCCTGAGAAAGCAGGATCTTATATAGCTTATCTTCTGGAAAATACAAAAGATAAATCTTCAGATGATGCTTCTGATAAAGAAAACGGAGACGAAAATAAGGACGATGATAAAAACGTAAAGCCCTTACAGCTGGTAGTACGAAATCTTTTGGATGGGAAAAGTACAGTTTACGATAATGTAGTTCGCTATGAATTCAGTAAAAATGGTAAGCAACTCGTTTTTGTGACTAAAAAACCGGAAGAGAAGCCTAATAAAGATAAAAAAGAAGGAAAAAATGCCGGAGACGAAAAACCTGCGGATAAAAAAGACACGGATAAATCAAAGCCGAAAAAATATGCGTTTCAAACTGTACAGGTAGTCGATCTTCAAAAAGGAACTGTAACCAAAGTTTCGGAAATGGAAGGCGATTATTCACAATTGTCCTTTGATGAAGAAGGAAACCAGCTGGCATTTGTAGGAACTTCTTCGGCACAGAATGATTTAGTAAAACTGTATAAATTATATTACTTTGATTTTAAAGGAAATAAAAAGGAAATGATTACCAATGAAAATACCCAAATGAAAAAAGACTGGGTGATTTCTGAAAACCGTTTACCTTTATTCAGCAAAAACGGTAAACAACTGTATTTTGGGGTTGCTCCGAAACCTGTTGCAAAAGATACAGCAATGATTGCCAATGACCATGCCGTTGTAGATATCTGGAACTATAGAGATGATTATCTTCAAACAGTACAGCTAAAGGAGTTGAAAAATGACCTGAAAAAATCTTATGCTGCCGTAATGCAAACGGAAAAACCGGATTTCTTTACGAATATTGACGGTGAGGATCTGGATACTTTACGTCTGGTAAATGAGGGGAATGCCGAATTTGCTTTGGGTATTACCAGTTTGAATAACCGTATTTCTTCACAATGGGAAGGTGCCACAAAGAAATCCTATTTCCTTATTGATCATAAAACAGGAGACAGAACAGAAATTATTAAAAACCTGAATGGAGCCGTTGCAGTATCTCCATTAGGTAAATTTGTGGTGATTTTTGACAGAGAAAAAGGGCAGTGGCTGAGCTATAATGTGAAAACTAAACAAACCCTACCTTTAAATACAGGCTTACCCGTTTCTTTTGTTGATGAAGAATTTGATATGCCGGATTTTCCCAATCCATATGGTATCGCATCCTGGACAGATAAAGATGAATCTGTGATTATAAAAGATCGCTACGACCTCTGGGAATTCTTCCTGAACGGCTCAAAAAAGCCAAGAAATATTACCAATGGATTTGGGCGTAAGCATAAAATAACATTTGATACATACGAGCTGGATAAGGATATTAAAAGCCTGAACCGGAAATCTTCTATCTATTTATCAGCATTTGATAATACCTCCAAGGCAAACGGAATTTTCAGAACTTCTGTTCAGTCGAAAGCTGATCCTGCGAAAATTCAGATGGAAGACGTTTGGGGATACAGAAGTCTTCAAAAAGCAAAAAATGCAGAAAAATATATTGTAGTAAAAGAATCCTACACAGATTCTCCCAATATTTTTGTAACCTCTGATTTCTCACAACAGCAAAAGCTGAGTAATACCAATCCTCAGCAAAAACAATATAATTGGGGAACGGACGAATTGGTACACTGGACAACGCCAAAAGGAAATACTTCTACAGGAATTTTATACAAACCGGAAGATTTCGATCCGAACAAAAAATATCCTATGATCGTTTATTTCTATGAAAAGCTTTCGGATAATCTGAACCGCTATGTAGCACCGGCACCCACACCTTCACGATTGAATATTTCTTATTTCGTGAGCAACGGATATCTGGTTTTCACCCCTGATATTTCTTACACAGACGGTCTTCCGGGAGAATCTGCTATGGATTACATCAATTCGGGAGTTGAAAATCTAAAGAAAAACTCCTGGGTAGACGGAACCAAAATCGGAATTCAGGGACAAAGCTGGGGTGGTTACCAGGTAGCCTATCTCATCGCTCATACCAATATGTATGCAGCTGCCTGGAGTGGTGCCCCTGTTGTTAATATGACTTCCGCATACGGAGGAATCCGATGGACTTCGGGGATGAACAGACAGTTTCAGTATGAAAAATCTCAGAGTAGACTAGGAAAAAATCTATGGGAGGCTCCGGAACTTTATATTAAAAACTCACCGCTTTTCACCATTGATAAAGTAAAAACTCCTGTAGTGATTATGAGTAACGATAAAGATGGAGCAGTGCCTTGGTATCAGGGAATTGAAATGTTTACCGCATTGCGCCGTCTCGGAAAACCCGTATGGTTACTGAATTACAACGGTGATGATCACAACCTCATGAAACGTCAGAACAGAAAAGATATTCAAATTCGTGAGCAGCAGTTTTTTGACTACTATCTCAAAGGTGCTAAAGCTCCGGTCTGGATGACAAAAGGTGTTCCAGCCACCCAAAAAGGAAAAAACTGGGGATTTGAGCTTACAGATGATAAACCTGATTAAAATAACCCCGGCGGAGCCAAAGGCTCCGCCGGGGTTATTTTAAATATTTCTCCAATAGACAACGCAAATAAACTGACACAATGGCATTTTTTTTATGATGGGCCTGTTGATCACTTTTATTATATTTACCGCCAATTATAATAAACAGTATGGGAATCTTTGATTTTTTTAAGAAGAAAAACAACAGACAGGAAAATATCAGTACTCCGGTTCAAGAAATTGCAATACCGGAGGAAAAAATAGTAGAGGAGGCAGCAGAGGAAGTGGTAGAGGTGACACCGGAGATAAAACAGGAAATCCCTTCACAGCCACAGCTGGTAGAAGAGCCGTCGGTGAATGAAGAGTACGAAAAAATCAAAACGTATAATGATTATATCGTGTATTCCATTGCGCTGCAGTTAAGGGGAGAGTATACTCCTATTTCTGCTTTTGAGAAAGACAATGGCGAAATAGAAGGCTTTGTTTATATGGTGACTGAAGATGCTTACGCCCTTCCGGTACACGAGGCCATCAGCAAAATGGAAGAAAAATTTGAAAAAGAACTTCAGGAAGGAAAGATCAGGTCTTATATGATCTTATATCACTCCCAGTTTGATCACAATGATAACCATAATCCTGCAACTCAGGAGGGGGAATTCAAAGCGATTTCACTTTCTTACCACTTTAAAGGTGCTGATAAAGCAAAAACAGGGTTACCTTATATTTTTGAAAACGAAACGGTTACCTATAAAGGTTTTGCAGAATTTTCGCATGAGGAAAATAATGGGATCATGAATCATCAGCTGATCGATGGGAAAGAGTATTTTACCAATACAGAAGGAATTGCAGCTCCTGAAACCACAAATGAGGCCGGAATCATTGTAAGAAAATCAAATGTACACAACCTGATCAATACCTGGAGCGGGATTTTTGGTCACGAAAATTTCCAGACTAAAGATTACGGTCAATATCTGACGAGTGTTTTAATGCAATCTACGGTTGCGGATCCGCTGGGAGAGAGCAAAGGCAAAACGGAATTTGAAGATGTAAGATTTAAAACAGTTATTACAGACGAGCTTAGCACTATTATGCCGGAAGTAAAAACGGATTATACTTTGGATTTTGAAACAAGATCTGTCCGTGAATGGGAAAATGCCCTGAACTTGCAGGCGATTGTGGCGGGTCCTGCCAGGAATACTTTCGGAATCTGGTTCTTTGCCACCGATTATGCTGAAAACAGGAATATCTATCTTACACAGCCACATCTGAATGTAAATATCAGTGGTATTGTTTTAATATTGGATGCTCATGAAGGTACTGATTTACCTGATGGGACGAAGATGAGTGAAGAGTTTACTACGTATATGCCAAGCCAGACTCTTCCTAATTATGCATGTTTTGATTTCATTGCTAAAGTGATAGACTTTAAGGAGACAGAATTGCTTGAAGACGGAAGTATTAAGGGATACATCGTGAAGTTAAAATTGATCACGCATGAAGAAGCTGAAGACTTCTTTACCATCGATGCTTTTGTCAATAAAGAGAACATGAGATTTGAAAACCTTACAAAAGGGATGAAAATTACCGGGGCATTACAGCTTCAGGGTAAGATTGCGGATTAATAAAATAATTACATAAGAGTAAAAGAGTCTGAATTTTCAGGCTCTTTTTTATTTTCCGGTTATGAAATAAGATTAAAATTTTTATTTAATAAAGAAATGGAATCGAATATCTTAATTTAGGGAATACAGAGAAAATTTTGTCGCTGATAAAGCTATGTGTCTATGCAGTTCAAAAAATCATAGCTGTATTCTTTTAAAATGAACAGCAAAACAAAAAAGGCAATCCGAAGACTGCCTTTTCTATATTTTTTGAAAAACTTATTTGTTGTTTTTCATTTCCTCTTTGATCTTGTTTTCCAATTCCTCGGCAAGTTCAGGATTGTCTTTTAAAACATCTTTTACAGCATCACGCCCCTGACCTAATTTAGATTCTTCATAGCTGAACCAAGAACCGCTTTTCTTCACGATTCCCATATCTACTGCCGTATCAAGAATTTCTCCTACTTTAGAAACTCCTTCACCATACATAATATCAAATTCTGCCTGTTTGAAAGGTGGAGCTACTTTGTTTTTCACAATCTTCACTTTCACACGGCTACCGATCGCTTCGTCACCCTGTTTGATCGGTGCACTTGCTTTTCTGATATCGATTCTTACAGAAGCGTAGAATTTAAGAGCGTTACCTCCGGTAGTGGTTTCAGGGTTTCCGAACATTACTCCGATCTTTTCTCTCAACTGGTTGATGAAGATTACCGTACATTTTGTTCTTGAAATAGTAGCTGTAAGCTTTCTTAATGCCTGAGACATCAATCTTGCGTGAAGACCCATTTTAGAATCTCCCATTTCACCTTCAATTTCAGCCTTTGGCGTAAGAGCTGCTACCGAGTCAATCACTACGATGTCAATTGCTCCTGAACGGATCAGGTTGTCAGCGATTTCTAAAGCCTGCTCACCGTTGTCCGGCTGGGAAATAATAAGGTTTTCAAGATCGATTCCTAACTTTGCTGCATAGGTTCTATCGAAAGCGTGCTCAGCATCAATAAATGCAGCAATACCACCGGCTTTCTGAGCTTCAGCAATAGCGTGAAGGGTCAAGGTTGTTTTACCTGAAGATTCAGGTCCATATATTTCAATGATTCTTCCTTTTGGATATCCGCCTATACCTAATGCGATATCTAATCCTAAAGAACCGGAAGGAATTACTTCTACCGTATTGTCTATAGATTCATCACCTAAAGTCATTACAGTTCCCTTTCCATATGTTTTATCTAGCTTGTCAAGCACTAATGCGAGTGCTTTTTTCTTATCATCAATGTTACTCATCTCTATTAAAATAATTTCTCAAAAATACATAATTTCTCAATCAAAAACTAATATTATTTATCCCTGAAACTGGTTTTTAGAGTTAAAAAATAATAAAATTTTAAGACTGATGTTATTCATAACGAAGGAGATGAAAAATAAATGTAAATATAAAATTACGGCTGCAAGCGGAAAATGATGACAGGTTTTACCAGAGCTTTATCCATCCAATAAAAAATACTTATCTTAAAACATTATTTTTAAGATCATTCTATGGACAGAAAATTAAAACTATTCCTGATTAAATCCTTTGCAGTATTAGCTGTGATACATTTGGCCTACTTCATTTACGGCTATATAAAATTTGAAGGGCTAAATAAAATTAATATTTATACGGAATTTTACAGGTTTAAATTTTATGACGATGTCTCCATTTCTCACGTTTTCATATCAGGCCTTTTTCTGTTTTTCTTCGTTATTTTTCTCCTTAGAAATCATTCCCAAAAGAAATATGAACTTTCAAAAAAACTGGGGATAGGTATTGTACTGCTATTAATTTCCTTTTTGTCCCTGACTTTTTTCATCAGTTATAGTTTTGGGTTCAATGCAAAGCTACGGACTGAATTGCCGGAAAAGGATCTTAATAAAGATAAAACGTTGCTGAATGTCTTACAGCCTTTTTTATACAATTATACTTCCTACAGTTCAGAGAAACTATTTAATCCAAAAAATATTTTATATCCTAAACCTTACCCTGTAATAGAAGTGATAGATACGGTGTACTATGAGCCGGATCATAATAAGGATTATTTCTCAACAGAATCCAGATACTACAGTATTGATACCCTGACAATGCTGAGTGCAGACCATAAAAAATTAAACAATAAAGCAAGGTCAGTGCTTGCTGTTCTCGGACTTGATTCAGGAGAACTGGAAAAAAGAATTATTTCTAAAAAGGAGATAGGGGACAGTACCGAAATTATATTTCAGGGAATAGAAGTACATCCTGAATATGATGACAAAATGTGTATTTTTCTTGAAAACAATCTTTTGTTCTCTCCATTGCATAAAGTTCCTGAACGGCAGCAACAATATCAAAATGCAGTCGAAAGATATAATTTACTTTATAAATATAGTCAGGATTCACTGCTTTCTTCTTTTCAAAAACTGGATGCTCTTTTAAAAAAATATAATATAGAAACACAGATTGTTCCGAAAGATCTGACTAAAGATGTCTTTTATTACCGGGATCATAAGGAAGAACCTCTGAATGCGATCCGAAATACTTACGAAAGGAATGACTTAAAAGATAAATTCAGAACCCTGGACCGTCTGTTTTACAAGCCGAATTATCTTCATCCTTCTATCACAGAAATTTTTATAATTGCTGTCACCGGGGTTTGGCTTATTTTATTTTTACTGTATCTGATCTGGAATTTCAGGAACCGGAAACTTTCTTTCGATTAGCATAGTTTCAAGCTTTTTTCTTTAAAAAAAAATGGTGTTTTAATGGAAATTTGAATTTTTAGTAATATTCAGATAGTCTTTCAATACTTTCATCTGATCCTTATTTCCTCTTTTGATTCTGGCGTCCCGACTTACGAGTGTGTCATAGATTTTGTTGAAAAGGATCTTTGATTTTGGAAATAGGGTCTTATAAGGAACTTCCGGAATTTGTAGTCTTTTGCAAACTTCCTCATCCAGCAGAAACCAGGTACAGCAGATGTGCAGATACCTTAAATTCTTTCTTTGGAATTCAAATTTTAAGATAGGATTTTCCAGAGATTCATCCAGCAAAGAGTGGGCAAGGAGCACAGAATCTTTGTCAGAAGGTGGCTGAACGGAGGTCCACAAATAAAAATATTCCGTAGCCTGTTTTTTGTCATCAGGAAGAAGCTGTTCCGGGATTCCCAGAAGGTAGCCTACATATTTCCACAGGTGGAAAATTCCCTGTTCTTCTTCCATGGAGATGGTATTTCCAAGTTTGATAAGGCTGTGAAGAAAAACGAGACTGAAACCGATGTAGGTGGCCATCATATCCCATGAATTGATAGGTTCGCCCCAGTTCTCCGTATCCCATCCTTTGTAATATTTTTTGATGGAAAGTCTTGCATAGGAATGAATCAGGCGGGTTTTTATAGCAAACTCGTATCCTTTTGCATGAATGTTCAGGGCATCATAGCGGGTAGCATTTACCCAGAAATCCAGTGTTTCAGAAAGACGTTTTACTGCTCCTTTTTTCAAAGCTTCCGTAGCAATAAGCGGTTTATTGAGGTAGGCATAATCATAACCGCCGATCAGGCAGTAGTCTCTTAAGGAGATCAAAGAATCGAGATTGCTTCTCATACAAAGTTCAGCACCACTTTTGAGAAGACCGTAATCAAGCCATTCCGGTACTTTTTGAGTCTGTGCGAAAAGCTTTTTTACACTTTCGGGAACTGAATCTGTCTCAGAAACTCCATTTCTGATATAACCTTCTATTTCTCTTGAAGCTTCATGAAATTTTTTAGTCAGATAAACATCCTTTACAACCTGATCACCTGTTTCATCAACATGGTAAAAGAAAGAAGCAAACTTCTCAAAGTCTTTAAAACTAACCTCAGCCCCGGAAAGCTCAATCAGCTGTCTTCCGTTGCCATGTTCCCAAAAATTTCTGAAATGTGGAGCGTCTTCAAACCTTGGTTGTATCATTGTTCATTCCTTTACCTATAAAAATACAAGTTTTACACCGAAGTTTTATGGTGAGATTTATCATTTAGAATATAAGTAAACATCAAGCTTTCTATTCCTGAAAAATACTACAAAAGGGTAATTTCTTTGCTTTCCAATAAATCCAATCTTTGATACAAATTAACAGCACTCAAACCGATAATCATTAATCTAAAAACAAATAATCATGAAAACAAAAATTTTATTACTGCTACTGCTCGGGTGGGTGGGAGTGATTTTAGGGCAAAAAAAAGCTAAAGTAATTAGGATAGACTTATCTAAAGATAAAGAAATACCAAGTATATTGGAAAAAAATACATATGTTGAGTTTTTATTAAAAGGTGTAAATGTTTTTAAAGTTTCAGGATTTTCTAATACTAAAGTTGAAAATGTGGAATTTGAACCACCACAGTGGTTTTTAAATAATATAAAGTCAGCAAATCCAGATATAGCAGAGGTTATAGTTGTCAATTCGGCTGTGATGACAGTCTTTGATAATGGAAATAAAAAAAGTAGAACAGAAGAATATGAAAATTTGTATAATAGTGTACACGATGATTTGAAATCTTTTTTTCAAAGTTATCAATTAGTACGGTCACAAATGTTGCTAGATGATGAACTTAATTTTGTTGTTTCTGATTCGATTTTTATTGATTCAATTGCTGTAGTTGAAAGTTCTAAAAAAATATACTTTTCTCATTTTTCTCACTTTGATCCAACCATTGAAGATTATAAGAAAATTGAATCGAATTTGGAGTCCTTATCTTTAGCTTATTCTCAACTTACTAAAGATTACGAAAAATTTGTTGGTTTAACTAAACAATTAAATCTAAGTAATTTTTATAATAAAGATTTTTTATTAGCATCTGAAATTTATAAAAATGTTTCGTTAAATACTGATAAAATATCTTTAAAAGCAAATAATGGAATTTCCTTTTACAAGAGAATTATAACAACAAACTTTAACATCATTTTGCCTGCTCAACAATTGACTGAGGATGTAAATATTATTACTCCACAACTTAAGAATAATAAGGGGAAGGTAGTGTATTCTTATTCTCCAATTAAATTTACTACTTCTGGGGGGTGGAAGATCAATTTCAGTGCTGGTTATTTTCTGAGCTTTATAGGTAATGATAATTATACTTCTTATACAAACTCTCTTGGAAACAAAGAAATAGCAAAGGGAAATACAGATAAGATCACAAATGCATTAGGTGGTTTAATACATGTTTATCATAATGATCCAGAAACTTTGGTTCAACCAGGTTTTTCTTTTGGGATCAGTTTAGCAGATAATGCCAGTGCAGGTTTTTATGGTGGAGCTTCTTTATTTTTTTTAGAAAAAAATAGATTAATTACAACTTTTGGTTATTCATTTATAAAAGTTAAAAGAATAAATAAATCAAATTTATCAGCTCTTGCAGACTCGGATAGATATGCATTTATTAATGTTGCAGATACCGAAATACGATATGATAATATTTATAAGGGAGCATGGTTTTTTGGAGTGACTTATAATTTGAGTAATAGTGAAAAAAAATAATATTAATACAAAAAAAACCTTCCCATCAGGAAGGTTTTATATTACTCATTGCTTATCGCTCATTACCGATTACAAAGAAGCAGCATGTACAAGCATATCTACTAACTTGTTAGAGTAACCCATTTCGTTGTCATACCAAGAAACAAGTTTCACGAAGTTAGGAGAAAGCATGATCCCTGCATCTTTGTCGAAGATAGAAGTTCTCTTATCTCCTACGAAGTCCTGAGATACTACTGCATCTTCAGTATATCCTAGAATACCTTTCAATTCACCTTCAGAAGCTTCTTTGATAGCAGCACAGATCTCATCGTAAGAAGTAGCTTTTTCTAATCTTACCGTAAGGTCAACTACAGAAACGTCTACAGTAGGTACTCTGAAAGACATACCTGTTAATTTTCCGTTTAATGAAGGGATTACTTTTCCTACTGCTTTAGCAGCACCTGTAGAAGAAGGGATGATGTTGTTCAGAGCAGCTCTACCACCTCTCCAGTCTTTCATTGAAGGACCGTCAACCGTTTTCTGAGTAGCTGTTGTAGCGTGTACAGTTGTCATTAAACCTTCTACGATTCCGAATTTATCGTGAATTACTTTAGCTAAAGGAGCTAAACAGTTGGTAGTACAAGAAGCGTTTGATAAAATTTTGATATCATCAGTAAGTTCCTTGTGGTTTACTCCCATTACGAACATTGGTGTATCATCTTTAGAAGGAGCAGAAAGGATTACTTTCTTGGCACCGGCGTTGATGTGAGCCTGAGCAGAATCTTTAGATAAGAAAAGACCTGTAGATTCTACGATATAATCAGCACCGATTTCGTCCCACTTAAGGTTGTTAGGATCTTTTTCAGCAGTTACTCTGATTTTTTTTCCGTTTACTACAAGATCATTTCCTTCTACGGAAACTTCACCTGGAAAAATACCGTGTACAGAGTCATATTTTAACATGTAAGCCATGTATTCTGCATTGATAAGGTCATTGATTCCTACAACTTCAATGTTGTCTCTTTCAGTCATTGCTCTGAAAACAAGACGTCCAATTCTACCAAAACCGTTGATACCTACTTTGATTGTTGACATAATAGTTTGTTTTTATTAGATTTATAAAAATAATTAGATTGCTAAAATTTCTGAGATCAACATCAGATCTTTGTTGATTTCATTATGTTTTTTAATAGCTTCCTCGATAGGCGTGTATACCACATCGTTGGAACGCATTCCTGCCATCACATTGCTTTGCCCTTCCATCAATCCTACTACTGCACCATATCCCAGTCTGCTTGCAAGCACTCTGTCTGCACAGCTCGGCGAACCTCCTCTCTGCATGTGTCCTAAAACGGCTACACGAATATCATAGTCAGGGAATGTCTGTTTGGTCTTTTCGGCAAGCTCATAAACGTTGGCTAATTTTTCGCCTTCAGCTACCACTACAATGCTGGATGCTTTTCCTGTTTTTTCAGCTTTTCTGAAGTTGGTAAAAAGATCATCCATGCTGTCTTTTTTCTCAGGAATAAGAATATCCAGAGCACCTGTAGCCAAACCACTGTTTAAAGCAATAAACCCTGCATCACGACCCATTACTTCCACAAAGAAAACCCTGTTGTGGGAAGTTGCCGTATCACGAATCTTATCAATTGCCTCCATGGCGGTATTCAATGCCGTATCATACCCGATGGTGTTATCAGTTCCGAAAATATCATTATCGATCGTTCCCGGGATACCGATCACGCGGATACCGAATTCTTCATTGAAGATCTTGGCTCCGGTAAAAGTTCCGTCTCCACCGATGCACACCAATCCGTCGATTCCGAGCTTTACACAATTGTCATACGCTTTCTGGCGGCCTTCTGCTGTTCTGAATTCAGCGGATCTGGCAGACTTTAGAATCGTTCCACCCTGGTTGATTATATTTTTTACGGAACGGGCTCCCATTTTCAGGAAATCGTTGTTGATAAGGCCATTGTAGCCTTCTCTCACTCCGTAACATTCGATATTATAGTAATTGGCGGTTCTTACTACCGCTCTTAATGCAGCATTCATACCCGGAGAGTCGCCTCCTGAAGTAAGAACTGCAATCTTTTTTACAGCACTCTCTTTCATCTAGTAAAAAATTTCGAACACAAATTTACAAAAACAAGTTCAGATTATCGTAGTAACTTTTCAATAGTTTTGAATATAAAGTATTAAAAGCTTCTGAAGTTTGTAGGTTTAAAAATATAACGTGCCGTTTTGGTTTCCGGAGCATTGACGTCAAGCTCATACCATGGCGAAATATTCTGCTGAAAAGGATTGGACAGCAAATGAATAGACTGGGCCGGAGTAAAACCTTCACCCAATAAAAATAATTTCTTTCCTTCTTTATTGCTGCACACACCGGCAACAAAAACAACATGTCCCGGACTTCCCGGAGTAATCAGGATATCACCTGTCTTTAAATCTGGGTTTTTCAGTACAGGCTGAGTTTCCTTATTAAGGGAAATTGTTCCTGCATAATTGAAGATGAGGTCCAGATAATTCCTGAAATTCAGGTAGGAATCATCAAAACCGGCCGTTTTTCTGAAACTCACTGAATTTCCGCTGACAAAAGCCCTGGTCCCGTTTTTATAATCATTCCATCTCAGAAGATCACCGCTGGTGAAGTGAAACTGAATCTCGTCATACCTTTTCATTGTATACAGATATTCAGCTCTCAATCGGATAACAGCGTCCGCACATTGTTGAAGATCTTTACTTCCTGTATCAATATCAAACACGGCTTCATGAAGATGTTGTGTAGAAACAGGAGCGCCGTCATATCTTAAAATCTGGCTGCCGTAAGGTTTCAATTTAAAATTTTCAATAAAATATCCGAAAGAATTCTGTTTTTCATCCTGCCATTCATAGCCTTCAGGAGTTGAAAATCGTTCTTTTACAGTGTTCTTTTCTTTATTGATAGGGACGGAACTTTTAGGTGTTAGATCCGTTGTTTCCTGAGAAAAATTATTTTTTGGAGCCTTATCATGGCCGCAACTCCATAAAACAATGGCCATCACTATTCCCGGAATAATTTTTTTCATATTCATCTGATTCGCTTACCAATATGGTATTTTTTGTTGGATATTGAAACATTGAAGATAAGCTTTTTCTCGATATTAAAATTTCAGCGACTCTATTTCTATGTTCCTACGTTGTTAAAAACTAACTAAATAGGAACATAGGTTTTCGTAGATTTAAATATGCGGTATACGATTTTATCGAATATAAAATACTTGTAGCTTAAAGCATCATCTATAAAAAATAATTTACGTCTTTGCATTTCCAACAAATACATCAGTATCTCATCCAAAATTTTCCTTCAATAGAAATACAGAAATCTGTTAAACTTTTGTATTATCTTCTTCAGGAATCAGAAGTTTTCCCCAATCATTCAGCAGCCAGAGAATCTGAACCAGTTTGTCTCCAAGCTCAGTAAGGGTATATTCAACCCTTGGGGGCAATTCATTGAAAGACTGTTTGGTCAGAATGCCGTCATCAACCATTTCCGTGAGTTGTTGGTTGAGTACTCTACGATCTACCTTGGCAATTCCCCTCAAAAATTCACTTGGACGTTTTTTCCCTTCATTGATCTGCCATACGATGGGAATTTTCCATTTTCCACTGATGGTATTAACGGCGATTTCCAACGGACAGATTTTATTTTCTTCAGCTCTTCCCTTTGTTTCCATAAAATTGACTTTTTTATCCCTATGGGTGAAAAATATGCGTTATTGCTTATGTGTAGCGGCTTTTAGACCTTTGTAAAAATAATAAAATTAAAAACATGAACACATTGGCCAAACAGATTGAACAGCTGAATCAGGAACTTTCATCGCAGCTTCCACAGGAGGTTATAAATGCATTTGGAAAGTCTGTTGACGATTTAAAAACAAAAAATATGGAAGACAGATGCATTCGGCCCGGTGAGAAGATGCCTGAGTTTTTACTGCCCAATGCAACAGGTAAAATGATTGATTCCAATGATATTCTGAAGAAAGGAAAAATGATACTGGCCTTTTACAGAGGCAGCTGGTGCCCTTACTGCAATCTGGAATTAAAATTTCTGCAGGATAACCTTTCCCGTATAAAAGATAAAAACGCTGTTTTAATCGCTGTTTCTCCACAGACTCCGGATCATTCTCTGAGTATGGCGGAAAAGAATAGGCTTGGGTTTGAAGTATTGTCTGATCAGAATAATGATTTCGCTAAAAAATTAGGAATTGTTTTTCAATTGCAGGATTTTGTACTGCCTTATTACCGTAATTTAGGAATCAATCTTTCTGAATTTAATAATAATGATGAAAACTTACTTCCTGTTCCGGCAGTTTTCGTAGTGGATCAGGACAGGAGGATTATATTTAAATATTTAGATGTAAATTACATGAACAGAGTAGATGTGGAAGAACTAATACAGGCGTTATGACAGAAAAGCGAAAAGGAGCCCGCTCCATTAAAGATATTCCCGCAGATATTTTAGAGCAGTTGAACCGGGGAGAAATAGAAACAGCAAATCTTACGGAATGGCTGGCAGTAGATCAGAAACTTTTACTGGCAAACTTATTAAGGCAAAATAATCGTTCAGAATATCTTCAGCCTGTCCTGAAAAAGCTTGAACAGTTGAAAAAACAGACCGTCAATACAGTTAACGAAGCTATAGGAACAGGATTATTAGATCTTGCAGTGGCCAATGAGGATGATGAATTCCTGTCAGAACTTTTAATACACCAGGCAGATCTGGTACGGTGCTGGGCTGCTTATACTATTGGAAGAAATGACAGATTGGATTTAAAAGACAAATTCAAAAGAATACAACCGTTCGCTGCAGACCCTCATTTTGGAGTGCGGGAAATCTGTTGGATGACCATGCGGCCGGATATTTCAAAAAACCTGACTGACAGTATCGCTATTTTATCAGAGTGGACAAGCCACAAGAATGAAAATATCAGACGCTTTGCCAGTGAATCTACCAGGCCAAGAGGCGTGTGGTGTGAGCATATTCAGGAATTGAAGCAAAATCCGGGGCTGGGACTGGAAATTTTAGAACCTTTACGGTCAGATCCGGCCCGGTATGTACAGGACAGCGTTGGCAACTGGCTGAATGATGCCGGCAAGTCGCAGCCTGAGTTTGTAGTGGAAGTTTGTGATGAATGGCTGCGGGAGAGTCCAACCAAAGAAACTCAATATATTGTTAAAAAGGCACTTCGGACAATCCGGAAATAAAATGATCCACGGGCCGGAAAATACCTCTGAAAATTAAAATCTGCGTAATCTCCGGAATCTGCGAGAGAGAAAGAAAGGTTTATTCTTAGAATTTTTCTGTCATTATTATGTATCGAAAAAGTTATCCACAATATGATATTTCTGAATGGAATTACATTGCAGGTTTCTGATCCTTAAATACTTAAGAAAACTCTTTAAAACAGGCATTTTTGCAATAGTCTGAGGTGAAAAAAGTTATCCACAATATGGGATTCTTAAGTTTTATACATGCTGGATTATTGATATCCAATATCTTAGGTAAATCCTTTAGAATCGAAGGTTTTGCAGCATACCAATCCGAAAAAGTTATCCACAAAGTCAGAAATGATAGCTGCAGGCTAAATTTAAAGCTCAACGCTTTGAATATGGGAATACCACCCGGATTTTTGAAAAGCTTAGATTTTCATTTTAAACATCTGTGTAATCTGCCGCATGTGTGGTTTAAAAAGTTATCCACAATATGGAATTGTGCCCTAATCATTAATGTATCTTTCATAAATTCAATGCATTCTGAAATCCTTCAGGAAAGGACATTGATGTGAATTTGCTTAATAAGGGCATTTGAAAAAGTTATCCACAATATCAGAATATGAATTCATTCTGTCTGCTGTTTCATTCGGATTAAAAACTCTCTTCCAAAAAGTATCTGTGTGAATCTGAGACTGAAAAAAGTTATCCACAATATGAGAATGCCAATTAAAGATTTTTCTATCTATCACAGAACTAGTGGATTAATAAAAATAGCTGTCAGAAGGCATTTGAAAAAATCATAATCATACATTGAAGTGAAAAGTTATCCACAATATGGAATCCGGATTGAATCTTTAGATCGGAAAAAGGGAAATGTATCTACCATTTCTCTGTCAGGTATTTCCAGTATCTTTTTGGAACATGCTGAATATGCAGTTTCATATTCTTTCTTTCAACGATATTGGTTTTTGTAAAATACCGCTGCCAAAGTGTTTGGTAATTTTTTTCTTCATCATGGAACTTCTGCTGATACTGGTGGAAATCCAGCTTTTCATCCGGATAAAAGAAATCACAGCTTTCGAGATCATATAAAATACCGTAATTTCTTCTCAGATCATAGATCATCCATTTCTGATCCTGATAGCGGTCTTTGAAATGTTTTCTGATTAAAGGGATAACATTGAAATCCGGATCTATTTTTGAGAAAAAAACACCGTCCTGCATTTTTTCGAAGCGGACAAATGCGGTCATTCTGTGACTTTCACGTCCTACGGATTTACAGATTTTTGAAATTTTTAAAATGTCAGGATCTGCAAAATTTTCAAGAATATTTTCACCCTGATGCTTTACAGACTGCTTTACGGCGGATAAAATTAAATGTTCCATTTCCCGGTCTTCGGATAAAAAAACTTTTAAAAGTTGATGAATACCCTGTTTTCCAATACTCTGCTCTAATTTATTGAGTACCCGTTCAGATTTGGTATTTTGCGTGATAACTTCGTGAATCTCTGCAAATATATTTTCCTGATGATATTTTTCTCTGCTCACAATTTCCACCTCCTGATACCGGTATTCAAAAACTTCAAATACCGCTGTAAAAAGGCCGTCAAAACTTCCGTCGTAGAGTAAGGTTGTTATCATTAAGTCTATAAAAATATTGTCGTTGATGTCGGGTTAAAACAGGCTCAGCTGCTGTGAAAACTGGTTGTGGAACTTGGAAGAACTACCACCAACAATTAATTTTCTGAAATTCTTATCTGTTAAATACCGCAGATAGGCATTCCCTGCATTAAAATCGATGAAATATTTCGCTCGGTTTACGGCTGCGCCCAATTTTTTCAAATGATCCATCGTTAAAATCTGAAAACGTCTGGCACTTACAATTTTCTGGGCTGTTTTTACCCCAATTCCCGGGATCCTCAGAATCATCTGATAATCTGCAGTCTGAAGACTGACAGGAAACTGATCTAAATGTCGTAATGCCCAGCTTAATTTAGGATCTACTTCCAGATCAAGGAAAGGAACATTCGGGTCTAAAATTTCTTCTGCTTTAAAACCGTAAAACCGCATCAGCCAATCCGACTGATACAACCGGTTTTCACGAAGCATAGGGACCTCAGTCGTTAAAGAAGGAAGCCTTTTATCTTCCAAAACCGGAACATAACCGGAATAATAAACTCTTTTAAGGTTGAAATTTTTATAAAAATGATCCGCCACTTTGATGATCTGTAAGTCATTTTCATTGGTTGCCCCTACAATCATCTGGGTAGATTGACCGGCCGGAGCAAATTTCGGAACTTTCTTTAAAATCTTTTTTTCATCCTGATACTGGCTGATCCCTTTCTGAATATACCGCATCGGACTAAGCATATCCTGTCTGTTTTTCTCAGGTGCAAGCAGTTTTAATCCGCTTTCAGTAGGAATTTCAAGATTTACGGATAATCTGTCTGCATACAGCGCTGCTTCCTGCATCAGTTCGTCACTTGCCCCCGGAATAGACTTCAAATGAATATAACCATTAAAGTTTTCTTCTAAACGGAGCTTTTTGGCCACTCTTACCAGACGCTCCATCGTTGTATCTGCATTTTTGAAAATTCCCGAGCTTAGAAATAAGCCTTCAATATAATTTCTGCGGTAAAAATTAATGGTAAGATCTACCACTTCTTCCACGGTAAAAGCGGCCCTTTTAATATCATTCGAACTTCTGGAAACACAGTAGGCACAATCGTAAATACAGTGATTGGTCAATAGTATTTTAAGCAAAGACACACACCTCCCGTCTTCCGTATAGGTATGACATATCCCGCTTGCAGAACTGTCTCCTAAGGCACCCTTTTTATTTTTTCTCGTTCCTCCGCTGGAAGAACAGGAGACGTCGTATTTCGCAGCATCAGCAAGAATTTCAAGTTTTTCTTTAAGGCGGTCAAAATTCATATCAATACTATTTTGATACAATTTGTATCGGTGTTGTTTTAAATTTTGTTCAAATTTAGTTCCAAAATTGATAAATGTCAACCTTTTTTCATAGAAGTTATCAACAAAAAACAGCCTCAAAATCATTATATTTACGGCTCATTAAAGTTTATATCATGAATCATAAACCAATCGAAGGTTTTTCCAAGCTGCCAAAGCAGGGGAAAATCGACTGGCTCGTAAACGAATATCTTGAAGGAAATCAGGAATACCAAAATATATTAAAACAATATTGGAACGAAGTTGCAGATCTTCAGAAACTTCATGAAGAGTTTTCTGAAAATACGATCTCCAATTTTTATATGCCTTATGGAATTGCTCCGAACTTTCTGATCGACGGAAAACTATTGGCACTTCCAATGGCCGTTGAAGAAAGCTCAGTAGTAGCAGCCGCTTCCAAAGCTGCAAAATTCTGGATCGATAAAGGAGGGTTTAAAACAACCATTATCAATACGGAAAAGCTTGGGCACACCCATTTTATTTTTAATGTAGAACCTCACAAATTATTACATTTCTTTAATTTCAGTTTAAAGAAAAAATTATTTGAAACTACTGAAGATATTACATCCAACATGAGAAAGCGTGGCGGAGGTATTTTAAATATCAGTCTTGTCGATAAAACTTCAGAAATGCCGAATTATTATCAGCTGAAAGCAAGCTTCGATACGGTAGATTCAATGGGGGCCAACTTTATCAATTCATGTCTTGAGCAGTTCGGGAAAACTTTGAGACAGGAAGTGGCAACCAGTGAAGATTTCACGCAGGAAGAAAAGAATTCATTGCAGATTGTGATGAATATCCTTTCCAATTTTACACCGGACTGTATCGTGAGAGCTGAGGTTTCGTGTAAAATGGAAGATTTAAAAGATGACAGCGGAATTTCTCCTGAAGAATTTGCTTCTAAATTCAAACAGGCCGTTACCATTGCCGAGATAGAACCTTACCGTGCAACTACTCATAATAAAGGCGTGATGAATGGTGTAGATGCTGTAGTGATTGCCACCGGAAATGACTTCAGAGCCACAGAAGCCTGTGCTCATGCTTATGCTGCAAGAGACGGGCAATACAGATCATTGACGCACTGTACAACAGACAACGGAGTTTTCAGATTCTGGATTGATCTTCCTATTTCGGTAGGAGTTGTAGGAGGACTTACGAATCTTCATCCTCTGGTAAAATTCTCTCTGGCATTATTAGGAAAACCTTCTGCACAGGAATTAATGAGTATTCTTGCCGTTTCAGGGCTGGCTCAGAACTTTGGCGCATTACGTTCTTTAGTTACTACAGGCATTCAGAAAGGACATATGAAAATGCACTTATTGAATATTTTAAATCAACTGGGAGCCACTGAAGAAGAGAAACAGCACTTTGTAACTTATTTTAAAGATAAAACGGTAAGCCACCACGAAGTGATCAATGAGTTTAACAGAATGAGAGGAAACTGATGCTACAGATCATTTTGCCTATTGTATTCCTTCTTTTTGGATTTTTTCTGAAGAAAACAAACAATGAAGGTTTCAGAAGTTCCAAGAGATTTGCCAATATGTTTATCATACTGGGGATTTCTACATTGGTTGCCAAGTTCATTTTAATGTACTTAAAATCAAAATAGTGAAAAAAGGTATTGTATTTTTTTTATTGATTTCCGGGTTAAGTTTTTCGCAGCAGCAAAAAGTGAAAATCAGTAATCTGCATCCTAAAACTGAAGATACCGTTTTTCCGGTTGTTTCCTATCCTGAAAATCCGAAGGTAGAAAATAAAATCAATACATTTCTGCAGGTGGATCAGCTGGAATATGTTCCCGGATCTGGCGGAAATCCTTTTAAACTAGCTTCCACAGCAACAAACTCCTATTCCAACTATCTTTATTTTTATAGTTGGGATAAAATTGAAACACCTGAGAATATTCTGAGTATTGCCATAAATGGCGAAGCTTCAGGAGCTTATCCGGAAGGATTTTTAATCTGGAAAAATTTTGATCTGAGGACAGGAAACTATATCAATGCTGAAGATTTATTTCAACCGGATTCAGTGAAAACTATTGAGGAGATTATTCAGAAAAGGGTAAAAAAAAGAATTGCTGATTTTCTTGTCAAATTGAAAGCTGAGAAAAATCCATCTGAGGAAACTGAAGATCAGATCGCTATGTATGAGGACTGTTTTACAGAACATACTTTAGAAGATATCAGATATTTTTTCGGAAAAGATAAACTGACTTTTGTTGCCGGAAGATGCTCCAACCATGCTATGAGAGCTCTGGATGACCTTGACAGTCACGAAATAGAGTTTTCCTATAAAGAACTGGAAAAATACTGGAGTCCTTATGCAAGAAATTTAGTTTCCGGTTCTGAAAAAACAGGCGTCACCAGTTTCAGAAATAAACTGTACAAAGGAAAAATAGATGGCAAATTTCCCGTTACTGTTTTTATCAGCCGCTTATATAAAGGAGAAAGTGAAAACGATACAAGCTCCTTTACTGCATTGTATTGGTATGATAAAAATAAAAAACTGATCTCATGGGACGGTAAAATGAAAGGAAATCATATTTCAATTACTGAGAATGATCATTATGATGAAGCTGCCGGCAAATGGATTCCAAGAGCTTTTGTAGAAGCAAATATGGATGGAAGTAAAATTTCAGGAACCTGGCAGGATGATAAAACAAAAAAATATTTAACCCTAGAATTAGAAGAGTTATAAAATGAAAACAATTACATTAGTTTTTGGAGCGGTTTACGGAATGATTTCTGTGATCCTGGGTGCTTTCGGAGCACACGCTTTAAAGAAAATATTAGCTGTGGAAAGACTGGAAAGTTTTGAAACAGGAGTAAGATACCAGATGTATGCAGCTTTTTTCCTGCTGATCATCGGATATATCTTAAAATTTGAAACATCTGCTGAAAAATGGACCTCCATTTTAATGATTGCTGGAACCCTTTTATTCTCAGTGAGTATCTATTTTCTGAGCATGCAGGATTATCTGGGGATGAACCTTAAATTTTTAGGTCCTATCACTCCGCTTGGCGGATTAATGATGATCTTAAGCTGGGGGATGCTTATTCTTTATTTTGCCAAAAACAGAATATAAGAATGAAAATTAACAGAAGAAGACGGTTAATACGAACATTCAATCTTTTAGATCAGCCTATCAGGTTCAATCCGTTTGTATTCAGCCGTACCTTTTTTATGTGGGCCGTAACAGGCCTTGTTGGGGGTATCATTGCCGGAGGATATTGGATCGTACTTGAACATTTTACGGAATTTTTAGCTGAATTTCAGGGGTGGCAGGTGATTCCAACCATGGCAATCTGCGGTTTGTTGGCCGGATTGGTAATTCATTTTATCGGAGATCCGGGAGAAATTCATCTGATCGTAAATAATATCAGATTCAATAAAGGGAAACTGGAGCCGAAGAACAATCCTTCCATGATATTGTCATCGCTTTTTTGTGTGGCCTCGGGAGGAAGTTTGGGGCCGGAAGCTCCTCTGGTACAGGTTACCGGATCTACAGGTACCTGGCTGGGAAAAATTTTCAGGCTGAAAGGAGAGGAGCTGCGTTCTTTAAGTATCGCAGGAATGGCATCCGGTTTTACAGCCTTGTTCGGAGCACCACTGGGAGGGAGCCTTTTTTCGCTGGAAATTCTGCATCACAAACATGCGGTAGAATATTACAAGGCAATTATTCCAGCTTTGGTGGCAAGTTGCTTCAGCTATCTGATGTTTGCTTTGATCATTCATTTGGGAATCGGGGCAACCTGGGATCTGAAAGCTTATCATTATACGGGAGTCTATGACTTTCTATACGCTTCATTATTTGGAATTGTAGGAACTTTTTTCGGATGGATCTTCATCTTTGTGGTAAAGTTTTTCAAAAAAGTTTTTGAATACAGAAAATTTCCCATTTACATCAAAACACTGGTAGGAGGAATTATCTTAGGCATGATTGCTTATAATTTTCCTATTACAAGATATTTCGGCCACAATGAGATCAATCAGTTGATCGGAGGAAACTTCGGGCTGAATTTCCTGATCCTGATTCTGGTTTTTAAAATATTGGCTATTGCCATCACCGTAACTTCAGGGTGGAGAGGAGGTTTTATCATTCCTTTGTTTTTTGTTGGAACTACATTAGGACTGATTATTCATCATCTGTTTCCGGCAGTTGACACTACTTTGGCTATTGTAAGCTGTATGGCTGCCATCAATGCCTGCGTGACGAGAACCCCGATGAGTACAACGATTATTTTGGGAACTCTTACAGGGTTTACCTATTTTGTTCCGATATTATTTGCCAGCCTTACCGGGTATTTCCTGGCACCGAAAATTCCGTTTATCGGTTCACAATCGGAAAAATTGGCAGAAGAATAAAAAGAATTACAGTATAAATCATATAAAGCTTTTCTTAGTTGAAGGGCTTTTTTTTAATTAGATTGGAAGAGGTGGTGCTCATCTTGAGTTTTGTATTTTTTATTAAATCTTTGCCTATTGAGTGAATCCTCTTTTACATAGTATAAAATTAATATCATGAATTTAAAGACCATTATTTCACCGGTACTTCTTGGGATATCATCCATTATAGCGGCACAAACCATTCATTTTAAATGGGAGAAAGACTCTATCGGAAACAAATTAATTGATAATATTGCGATGAGTGTTCCTTTTTCCATTGAAAATAAAACGTATCCTTTTCAGTTTGATCTGGGAGCAAATACAACATTAATTTATGACAAATGCTTTGACGGTACAGAACTTTTAAGGAACAAAAAAATTGATCCTGCCTCAGATGCTGCAGGCCATAAAATATTCTCTGTTGAAAATCAGAGTTTTAGTATAGACGGCTATACGCTGAAAAACCATAAACTGTCAGGACTTTTAAATTTTGATCAGGGTGAAGTATGTGGAGTGGTAGGTGCGGATATCTTTCAGAATAAATATTTGGTGATAGATTTTCCTAACAACAAAATGACGGTAACCGATGTCTTGGATAAGAAATTGAAATCCAGGGCAGATTTTGTAAACATCCAGGTGAAAAATAATAAGCCCATTCTGCCCTTGAAAATTGACAATACAATATATAATTTCCAGTATGACAGCGGAGCAAGCATTTTTCCGGTTGTTACCTATCAGCAGAATTTTGCAGAGTTGATCAGGCATTCTCCATATAAAGAAGAACTGAATATCCGTAATTTTAATAATCCCTTGATTGTAAAGGCTGTGAAAATCGATAAGAAGGTTCAGATAGGGACAAAATATTTTAAAGCTGATGAACTCTGGTATACCGAGGGAGATTATTTCTCATTAAAACAGGATGGCATCGATGGGATTATAGGAAATGTTTTTTTCATGAACAAGGTTATCATTATTGATTTTATAAATAAAAAATTCGGAATTGTAGATTAAAAGATGAAACTTGGTCTTCATTCACATTTTTCTGTCTAAAAACATGATTTTTATCTCCTTTAAATTTCTTTGAACAGCATTGCTTTCTTTAAAATAAAAATTGATATTTCATCTGTTTTTAGTAAATTTGTCAACCTTTAAATATTAAAATAAAATAATAAAAATAATATGAATCTTCACGAGTATCAATCAAAAGAGATTTTATCAAAGTATGGAGTAGCTATCCAACGTGGTTTCGTTGCAAACAACGTAGATGAAGCTGTAGCTGCTGCTGAAAAACTAACTGCTGAAACTGGCGCTCAAGGGTGGGTAGTAAAAGCTCAGATCCACGCAGGTGGTCGTGGTAAAGGTGGTGGTGTAAAGTTCTCTCCAAACATGGATAAGCTTAAAGAAAACGCTCAGAACATCATCGGAATGCAGTTGGTAACTCCACAAACTTCTGCTGAGGGTAAAAAAGTAAATTCTGTTTTGGTTGCAGAGGATGTATATTATCCAGGTGAAACAGAAACTAAAGAATTTTATGTTTCTATTCTTTTAGACAGAGCTGAAGGTAAAAATACAGTTGTATATTCTACTGAAGGTGGGATGGATATTGAGCACGTTGCTGAAGTAACTCCTCATTTGATCCACAAAGAAATCATTGATCCTGCTTTAGGTCTTCAAGGTTTCCAGGCTAGAAAAATTGCTTTCAACTTAGGTCTTGAAGGAAATGCTTTCAAAGAATTTACAAAATTCATCACTTCTTTATATAATGCTTACACTGGTATCGATGCATCTCTTTTCGAAATCAACCCGGTGTTGAAAACTTCTGATAACAAAATTATCGCTGTAGATGCTAAAGTAACTTTAGATGACAACTCATTGTTCCGTCACAAAGACTTAGCTGAGCTTAGAGATACAAGAGAAGAAGATCCAATGGATGTAGAAGCTGGTGAAGCTGGTCTTAACTTCGTAAAACTAGATGGTAACGTAGCTTGTATGGTAAACGGTGCAGGTCTTGCAATGGCAACTATGGATATCATCAAATTATCAGGTGGTAACCCTGCTAACTTCCTTGACGTAGGAGGTACTGCTGATGCTCAGAGAGTACAGACTGCTTTCGGAATCATCTTAAGAGATCCAAACGTAAAAGCTATCTTGATCAACATCTTCGGAGGTATTGTAAGATGTGACAGAGTTGCTCAAGGGGTTGTAGATGCTTACAAAGCAATGGGTAGCCTTCCGGTTCCATTGATCGTAAGATTACAGGGAACTAACGCTGTAGAAGCTAAAAAATTAATTGACGAGTCTGGTCTTCCGGTACACTCTGCAATTACTTTAGAAGAAGCTGCAAACAAAGTAAAAGAAGTTTTAGCATAATCTAAAATTTTCCAATAAATAAGAAAAACCGTTCCATTTTTTGGAGCGGTTTTTTGTTGACACATGCAAAGCTTTGTGATAATTTCATCGGAAATGTACTATTGTAAACCTAACAGGTTTCAAAAACCTGTTAGGTTTGCTTAGCAACAAACATAAAAGACCATCCCAGTTTAAGTTGGTCTTTATTTTATATCTATTTTGTTACTTATCCTGATGGCCTTCAGGTAAAATATTATCTCCGCTTGTAATGCTGATACTCGTTGGCGTTACCAGCTGGATATTATCTATATCGAAACGTTCTTTAATATCCAGGTATGCCTTACTTTTGGTTTGTGCCAGATTGGCTCCGATTTTTATCCAGAATTTTACCTGAAGATTAAAAGACCCCTGTTTCAGATCGGTAAAAATTACTTCAGCAGTATCCAGCTTATCCACATTGTCAAGGTTTTTAACTACTTCCAGAATTCCTTTTTGCGCTTTGCTGATATCTTCATCAGCAGGAATTTCAAAATTTAAAATAATTCTTCGTTGCGGAGAAGCCGTAATATTATAGAATGGAGCATTGAAGACAACCTGATTGGGAATATATGCTTTTTTGCCATCATCCGTAAGGATTTTTGTTGTCAGAAAACCAATTTCCTGAACTGTTCCTGAATGCGCTCCAATCGTGATATAATCGCCTACTTTGAAGGCTTTATCAATTCCGATAAGCATTCCTGAAAATATACTGGATACCAGATCCTTTAAAGCTACCCCTGCAATTACCCCTGCAACTCCCAGACTTCCGATGAATTTCCACAGAAAACCGCTGAAGCCCATAATTTCCAGGGAAATAAAGGTCCCCATCAGCATAATCAGAAAACGGAATACCCCGATTAAAGTAACTAAAGAGCTTTCTTTCTGGCTTTTCGGGAAAAATTTATGGAAGAGTTTTACGGCTGCCTGACTTAAGTATTTACTGGTGATCAGGAAAAATGTAAATACTAAAATTCCGACAATAAGTTTTGGGGTAAGCTCTGCAAATGTCACATACCAGTTTTCCAATACTTTATAAACAAGATCTACATACCTGAGTCCGGTCTTCTCCATGAATAAAATTTTTAATTAAAGATATAAATTTTCATCAAAAAATTTGCCAGTTCCAAAAAGTCTACTAAATTTGTAGACTATAAAGAAAGAACATTATGTCAATCAAACTAGGAGATACAGCACCCAACTTTCAGGCAGAGTCATCAGCAGGAGATATTAATTTCTATAATTACCTGGGAGATTCCTGGGGAATTCTGTTTTCCCACCCGGCAGATTATACACCGGTATGCACTACGGAACTGGGATATACGGCAAAACTGCAGTCTGAGTTTGATGCCAGGGATACCAAAGTGATTGCCTTAAGTGTAGATGGGGTAGAAGACCATCAAAACTGGGTGAAAGACATTAATGAGACCCAGAAGACGGAGGTTCGTTTTCCTATTATTGCTGACAAAGATAGAAAAGTTTCAGAATTGTATGACTTTATCCATCCCAATGCTTCGGCTACAGCTACAGTTCGTTCTTTGCTGATCATTGATCCGGCAAAAAAGGTAAGACTGATCATCACTTACCCTGCCTCTACAGGAAGGAATTTTGACGAAATCTTACGGGTTCTGGATTCCTTACAACTGGTGGATCAGCATCAGGTTGCCACACCGGTCAATTGGAAAGATGGTGAAGATGTCATTGTACCGCCATCCATTTCTACGGAAGATGCCAGAAAAATATTCCCGAAAGGAGTGAAAGAAATAAAGCCGTATTTAAGATATACGCCCCAACCGAACACATGATTTATTTGATTTTTTATAGTTTAGTTTTAATTTGTACGAAAAGCGCCCCGGGAAATTTATTTCCGGGGCGCTTTCATTTTTTTATAAGTAGTTCAGTGATTACTTAACGTCGTTGATGATTTGTTTTGCCTTAGACGTTGGAAGATAAATCTGGAATCCTAAACCAAAAGTAATTTTGTTAGTATATCCACCGCTTCCGAACCCAGCGTTTGCATCATATTTTACTAAACCTTCTAAACCAATGTTTGGTGTAATGAAGTAAGAATAACCAGGACCAAACCCGAAGTTAAGCCCGTTAGAAGAAGAACCTCCTTTAGAGATTGATGTTCCTCCGATACCTACATTACCTTCGAAAAACCATCTTCCGTGGTGTAGTAAGTTGTTTACTCCCTGCTCTCCCGGGTTAAGATAGTAACGTCCTAAAGCACCTACGTTATACGTAAAAGTAGTTGGCGCATCCTTAGCTCCTTTGAAACCTAAATCTACATAACCTCCCAATGCAACATTATCTTCAATAAAATAAGCTCCTTTCGGCTGAATATTAAAATCATAGCCACCTCCTTTGTTTAATCCGAAGTTGGCACCTGCAAGGTTACCCCCTACCATCCAATTACCTTTTTGAATCTGAGCATTTGCAGTTGCTGTTAAACCTGCTACAGCTAATATCCCTGTTAAAATAAGTTTTTTCATAATTTATTATTTTAATAATTAAATGTTTATTATTCACGAATTATAGAAAAAACAATAAATGTGCCAGACTCTTAATTTTAGACAATTTTTCTAAATTAATGTTAAGAATATGAGTACTATACAATTTAACTTTTTAACATTATTTCTAAGGATTCCATAATGATAAATAAGGAAAAAAAGACGATTAAAAGTTTGAAAGTGATATTCTTTCTATTCTGTTACTTCATTAAAATGAGGAATTTGAATAAAAATATACTCAACTGACAAACATTAGATTACTTTTTTTCACATTTTTAGCCTGTTAAATAAGCAAAAGAATCACTGAAATGATCAATCCGGCAATCGTAAACTTGATTCCACGTTTAAAAGCTTTGGTTTTAGGATTAAACATCCAGAAACTTGAAACAACAAAGAAAAATAAAGCAACCCCAAAAAATACACTTAAGGGAGCAATGGCATCTTTAGATTGTGATTTGTGAAGAGAAACCATCTTGTCCAGTACAAAAGGCAGTTCCATTTTTGAATATTTGGCTACTCCCGTCGCTGCATCATAGGTGCCTCTTTTAAAATGAAGAACGGTACCTTCCGTTTTCTCTACTTCAAGGCCTTTCATCTTCAATTCCTTTTTCAGCTCTTTTTCTGAAAGGTTTGCAGATAAAGTTTTCTCATACTTTTTCTCACTCTTCAGAAAATCTGTGTCTCTGTAGACCAAAATAATTCCACTTACCGCATACACTGCCATAATCCCGGCAAGAAAATACCCCAGGTAGCGGTGTGTTACTCTCATGAAACTTCTTGTGTCCTTGATCTTATCCATATCGTTTTTTTGTTTTGTTTTTAAATTTCAAAAGTGGAAGCTGCAAAAATGCAATTTCCACTTTTAATAAAGATGTGATTATATTTTACTTTTTACAGCTTATAAGTCAGCGTAAAATAATAATTTCTCGGTGTAATCGGATTCACTGAATAATTTTCGTGAACGTTATAGTTTACAACATCAAAAAGGTTACCCACTCTTCCTTGAACAGAGAATTTTTTCCATTCGTAGCCAACAGATACAGAAACGGTTGTATAATCTTTTAGATCAAACATTCTGGTCACATTATTTCTGCTTGTATTGGTAGACTTTGTATCATTCCATCCGGCAATTCTGTCTCCGATGTAATAAACTCCGGCTCCTATTTTTAAACCTTTTACATAGTTTGTAAATTTATAGAAAACCGATGCATTTGCTGTTGTAGCCGGTGTTCTTACCAATCTTTGATTTTCAACATATCCTTTTTCAGGAGTGTCGATATAAACGGAATTGTTATAAGAGAAACCTCCGATAATCGATATGTTTTCTGTAGGATTTCCTGTAATATCTAATTCCACACCACGGCTTCTCATATTTCCTGCGAATTCTTTAAGATTGGTATCTGTTGAATTTACAGGGGCAGCGTTGGGTGTAGCTGTAGGAATGAACCAATAGGTCTGATAATAATTATTGTACATGATCTGGTAAGCCGTTAAGTTTACCGCTAGAGCATTGTTCCAGAAATTCTTTTTAACTCCGATTTCGTATTGATCAACTGTAGATGGTTTAATGCTTTGTCTTGATAATGTAGATAACTGATTTTGAATTTGCGGAATACTTTGATTGGTGTTTACAGTATTAAATTGATTTGAAGTATATCCTGCATTGGATGCAAATGAGTTGGTATATGTTGCAAATACCGAAAGGTTTTCATTGGGAGCATAAACCAATCCTACTTTTGGAGAAAATGCATTGTCCGATGTTGAGGAATTTGATACTTCGAATTTTTCATTTGCTGCAAAACGGGTAGTTAATGTAGGCATGTTTTCTACATAAGACCATCTTAAACCTGCAATTACTTTAAGTTGTTTTGTTAAGCTGATAAAATCTTGTGCATATATTCCGATTCTTCTTGTGTTAATTCTGTTTCTTGTATTAAGAGTAGAGTTTGGCATGCCAACACTTCCCCATGTTGAAGGATCATCTAAATACAAAACATTAGACGTTGTAGCTAAAGTATATGTATAAGCATCTGCCTGGCTGTAATCTGCATCAGAACCAATCAAAACTTTATGGTTGATTTTTCCTGTATTGAATTCACCATTTAAATTTACTTGTGCAGAAGTATAGTTTTGTTCATTATATGTTTTCCCAAAAGGCCTGTTCCATGAAAGTCTGGTAGCAGTGGGAGAGCTGTAGCCCCATTGTACTCTTTCAGAAGAAAAATAATCTTTCGTATAGTTTTGGTACGAAGCAGTAGCATTTAGGGACCATCTTTCGTTAAATTGATGATTAAAAGTTACATTCGTAGAAGCCTGCTGTACATTTTGATATTGCCAGTCGGTTCCGAAGAAAACGTTTCTGGAAACAGCATCATTCAATCTATAACTTTGATCTTTTTCAGTAATAGACCCAAGCCCAAAATCCGGGGTGAAATTATTTTTAAGATAATCAGCCTCAACAATTAATTGAGATTTTTCACTTAAATTAAATAAGAATGAAGGATTGAAGTAATATTTTTCAGACTGTACTACGTCTCTGAAACTTTCAGCATATTCGTAAGTCCCGTTTACTCTGAAAGCAATATTTTTAGATAACGGCCCGTAAACATCAATCGTTGGCTTATAAGAATTCCAGCTCCCGCCGTTTAAACCTATGCTACCTCCAAAATTGAATTTAGGCTTCTTTGTGATCATATTAACAATACCTCCGGCAGCTGTATTTCCGTAAAGCATTGCATTAGCTCCTTTTAAAACTTCTACTCTTTCCAACCCACTTACTTCAGGGAAAACTCCACTGTTTATTCTTGCTCCATTCTTGAAAATATTGTCATTTCCTAAGATAAAACCACGCCCGCCAAAACTGTCCTGAGAATTACCTCTGGAAGAAGTAATATACATCCCGTTTACATTCTGAAGAACATCACTCAATTGTTTTGCCTGCTGCTGCTCGATAATTTCATGAGTAATAATGGCAATCGGCTGAGGGGTTTCCATTATCGTCAGGTTATACTTTGTAGAAAGTGGCCTTGCCTGGTTAGGATTCCCGGTTTTATGAAGATTAATGTCCTCAATAGTTTGAGTTCTGATGGTATCCGCTTCAGCATTTTTAAGCTGTGAACTCACTGTAATAGCGGTAAATAGGAGTCCCAAAGAAAGTAGTTGTCTTTTCATTTTATTTTTATGTAGAAAAGTTTTAAATAAGGCGCAAATGTAAGTATTTGTTTAGAATAGTTAAAAATAATTTTATGATTTTTGTCATATGTTCTACAGGTGAAAAATGGATTGTTTCTATACCTTCAATATATGTGTGATCAGGATTTTTTTATGAATATATTTGCAAAAAATAATAGAATATGCAATTGGTAAAAGCGGGGCTTTGCGCCTTTGGAATGAGTGGGAAAGTGTTTCATGCTCCTTTTCTAAAGGAACATCCGGGATTTTTTCTTTCCGGCATAGTAGAGAGAAGTAAAGAAGAATCTAAAGATAAATATCCGGAAGCAACCATCTATCGTTCCGTAGAAGAAATGCTGGAGAAGGCAGATATTGAACTGGTGATTATCAACACTCCGGTGCAGACCCATTATGAATATGCCCAAAAAGCCCTGGAGGCGGGAAAAAATATTATTGTTGAAAAACCTTTTACAGTTAATGTTTCAGAAGCTGAAGAGCTGGTAAAACTGGCTGCAGATAAAGGACTGTTCTTAAGTGTATATCAGAACAGAAGGTTTGACCGTGATTTTTTGAAAGTAAAAGAAATTCTGGCTTCGGATAAACTCGGGAATATTAAAGAAGCTGAAATTCGTTTCGACAGGTTCCGGACTACACCAAGCGGGAAGCAGCATAAAGAAAGTCCGGATCAGGTAGGTTCAGGCTCACTTCATGATCTGGGAGCGCATCTCGTAGATCAGGCAGTACAGTATTTCGGATATCCTGAAAAACTTTTTGCTGATGTATTCTCTATGAAAGGTTCTGAGTTTGCCAATGATTATTTTGAAATTCTGCTGTTCTATAAAAATGATCTTAGAGTACGGCTTAAATCATCGGTATTTACTAAAGAAGATCATTACGCCTATAAAATTCATGGTGACAGGGGAACATTCCTTCATGAGAGAACCGATAATCAGGAAAATGAACTGGTAAGCGGAGCAATTCCTGTGTACGGTAAGGAATGGACGCAGCCATTGAAAACACCTGATGGAATTTTAAACTTTTTAAATGAAAATTCAGAAACAGAAAGAATGGTGACCTCCAGCGAAGCCGGAAATTATATGGATTATTATCAACAGATCTATGAGCACATCGTTTTCGGATATGCTTTACCTTCTCCCGGAAAAGAAGTAATCCTGAATATGAAAATCATCGATGTCTCTCTGGAGAGTTCAAAAGAAGAAAGGGTGGTGGTGCTGTAGATGATGATAAATGAGCTATGAATGAGTTGGAGAAAGAAAGAGATTAACCTTAATCTTGAACCCATTCACAGCTCATGCTTTTTATAATAATTCCTGTAGCTCCAGCCATCTCATCTCCTGGTTTTCGAGTTTTTCAGAAACCGTTTCCAGTTCAGAAGATAGCCTGGCTATTTTTTCGTAATCTGTTTCGTTGTTAAGCTGATCTAAGATTTTTGCACGCTGTTCTTCCAGTTCAGGCATTTCTTTTTCAATCGTCTCCAGCTCTCTCTGTTCCTTAAAGGTAAGTTTCCTTTTAGAATTCGAAGATGAAGTGTTGGCAGTAACTGCAGCAGCTTCTTTTACCGGTTCAGGTTTTGCCGTTGTGTTTTTTTCTAAAGATTCTTCACGGCTTTTGGCTTCACGGTATTCTGAAAAGTTTCCTACAAAATCTTTTATTTTTCCGTTTCCTTCAAAGGCAAGAACATGGTCTACGATCCTGTCCATAAAATATCTGTCGTGAGAAACAATGATCAGAGATCCCTGGAATTGTTGAAGGAAGTTTTCAAGAACCGTCAGTGTAGGAAGATCCAGATCATTCGTAGGCTCATCAAAAATCAGGAAATTAGGGTTCTGATATAAAATATACATCAGGTGAAGCCTTCTTTTTTCACCGCCGGAAAGTTTGGAAATAGGAGAATATTGCGTCTGGTCATCAAATAAAAATAACCTCAGGAACTGTGATGCAGAAAGGCTTCTTCCGTTAGCCAGAGGATAATGCTCTGCAATTTCTTTAATGAAATCAATCACACGTTCGTCTTCCTTATAAGTAAGTCCTTTTTGGGCAAAATACCCGAAAGAAATAGTTTCTCCGGTTTCTATTTCCCCTTTGTCTGCTTTTTCAAACCCTTGAATGATGTTTAATAAAGTAGATTTTCCCGCTCCGTTTTTTCCGATGATGCCTACCTTCTCACCACGCTGAAACTGATAGCTGAAATCTTTCAAAAGAACCTTATCTCCGAAACTTTTATCAATATGTTTCAGTTCAAGAATTTTATTTCCCAGACGTTTCATTTCAAAATCCAGCTCCAGGCCTTCTTTCCGGGTATCGGTTTTGGCAACTTTTTCCGTTTCATAAAAGGCATCAATCCTGCTTTTGGATTTGGTTGTTCTTGCTTTCGGTTGTCTTCGCATCCACTCAAGCTCCTTTCTGTAAAGGTTGTTGGCCTTATCAATCGTTGCATTGAGATTTTCCTCACGAATCATCTTATTTTCAAGATAGGTTGCATATGAACCGTTATGAACATACAGATTTCTGTCTTCCATTTCCCAGATGATATCACAGACACTGTCCAGAAAATACCGGTCGTGGGTCACCAGCAGCAAAGTGATTTTTGCTTTATTCAGATAATTTTCAAGCCATTCTACCATATCCACATCAAGATGGTTGGTAGGTTCATCCATGATCAGAAGCGTATGTCTGTGTTCAGCTCTGGTTTCCGTTAATAATTTTGCCAATGCCACACGTTTGATCTGTCCCCCGGAAAGAGTTCCCATCTTGGCATCCAGATCAGTGATCTTAAGCTGAGACAAAATCTGCTTCATTTCATTTTCCAGATCCCAGGCTTTGTGAACTTCCATATCTGCCAATGCCTTTTCAATAAAATCCTGATCGGTAGAGTGAAGGGACTTGTGATAGTTCTTCAGAGCCATAATAGGTTCCGAATCTAAAGTCATCATAAATTCCTCAATGCTGAGGTTGGGGTCATAATCGATCTCCTGGTCAAACAGAACTACCTGAATGTCTTTATTGATGATCACAGTACCGCTGTCTGCAATTTCTTTACCCATTAATATTTTCAGAAGGGTAGATTTTCCGCTTCCGTTTTTGGCAACAATGGCAATTTTGTCTCCTTCATTAATGTGAAAAGAAATGTTTTCAAACAAAACTTTGATGCCGTAAGATTTGGTAAGATTTTCTGCAGAAACGTAATTCATTGGAAATTAATGCTTTGATTTTGAATTTGAATTGAACCGCAAAAATACGAAAATGTAACCATAAAATTTTCCTGAACTCCTTTTTATAAAATGATTATTCACGTTTTTTTAATAAACTGTATCCATTGCCGGCCAGAACTATTCTGTACATTTGATAGGATTATCAGAGAAACATCTGATAATCATGTGAAACCTTAATAAATAATATAAAATCCGATTTTAGGTAATGAAAAAAGTAATTGTCGATATGGACGGGGTGATGGCAGATGTATACCATCAGCTGGTACAGTTTGAAAAAAGAGACACAGGAAGAGAAATCGAAATCAGAGAAACAACCGGAAAGCCGGAAGCAGAAGCTTTCCCCAATGGCAAAAGCCACGTCAACGAAGTAGGGTTTTTCAGGACTTTACCTGTAATGGAAGGCAGTCGTGAAGCAATGGAATATCTGAACAACAAATATGAAGTGTATATTGTATCCGCAGGAATGGAGTTTCCGAACAGTTTAAGGGAAAAATATGACTGGCTGGCAGAGCATTTTCCTTTCATCGGTTGGGAGCAGATCGTTCTTTGCGGAAGCAAAAGAGTGGTATCCGGTGATGTAATGATTGATGATTATCCTAAGAATCTGGATCATTTTTCCGGGGAAAGGCTGATCTTTACACAGCCACATAATGAGCTGGTAGAAAATGACACTTATAAAAGAGTAAATTCCTGGAAAGAGATTATGAATATTCTGTAAAAATCAGGGATCTGTTTATTGTTAGAGTTTTCAGCCCTTTAAGCTGATTTTTTTACAATAATTTAACTAAAAGAAGAATAATTTTAATAAGGCTTTATGAATGCTAGTGGCTTTAAATAAATAAGTTTGCATCAAACTTTTAACATGAAAAAACATAACGCCTTATCCTTTCTTTTTATAACGTCAGTCCTGAATGCTCAGGTAATTTCCGGAACTATTATCTCTGCAAACGAAAACCAGCCTGTTCCTTATGTGAAAATTGGAGTGGCCAGGAAAACTACCGGAACGATTTCTGATGGAAAAGGCAACTTCTCAATCGATCTTACCAATCTGGATCCCGGACAAAAAATAAAGATCGAAGTTCCGGGATACGACTTGTATGAAGAAACGGTGGAGAATTTTAAAAAGCATGATCAGCAGAAAATATTTTTAAAGGAACGGACTAAAAATATTAAGGAAATTGCCATCAAACCTAAAAAACTTGTGGATAAAAACTGGGGAGTAAACACGAAAACAAAAAGTGTTATGTACTTCGTCAATCCGGAATTTGATAGAAAAAGCTTTTTGGGAGAAACCGCTTTGGAATTTAATGCAAAAAAAAGATCCAAGATCAAAAATATCAATCTGAATATTGCCAGTTTTATCTCTAAGGAGCCGGTTCTGATGAGATATAGCATCTATAGTGAGAAAAACGGTTTTCCGGATAAAAATATTCTGGATGAGGAAATCACCGTAGAACTTACTGAAGATATGATCAAAGACGGAACCTATACCCTTGATGTTAATGATCGTAATATTTGGGTACAGGGGAGGTTTTTTGTCGGAATACAGTTCCTAAAAGCTTTTGAAGGAAAGATTAAAATAAGTGCAGCCCTTTTCAGAACAGGATATTTAAGAGAGTTTTATGGAGACTGGCAAAAAATGTCTATTGCAGCTCCTGCCATTAATATCGATGTAAAGATGGATAAAAACGGGAAAGATACAAAGGAAGATGAGGGTGACTATGCAGATGACAGTCAGGAATGGCTGCGGGATAACAGCAAAAATATAGTAGAAGCCAGCCAATCGGTATACGGTAAAAATGAAACGGCAGGACATTATCTTGCTCTGAAAGATACAGATCTTTATTATGAAGTTTATGGTGAAGGTAAGCCATTGGTATTGTTGCATGGCAACTCCGGAAGCATCAGGGATTATTATCAGCAGATCCCGGTTTTATCAAAGCAGTATAAAGTCATTGTGGTAGATACAAGAGGTCAGGGGAAAAGTAAAGATACTTCCAAAAGAGATTTTACCTATAAATTGTTTGCAGATGATGTGAAAGCATTGGCAGATCATTTAAAGCTTGATAAAATCAATATTGCAGGATGGAGTGACGGAGGTAATACCGGACTTGAGTTTGCCCTGAAATACCCTGAAAAACTTAATAAGCTCATTATCATTGGAGCGAATGCATTTCCTGAAGGCGTGGAAGACAAGCTTATGGAACGGTTTACCACTCAGATGACACAGCTGAATCAGATGGGTGCAGCAGATGGCGTCAATGAACGCAGGCTTTTAAAGATCATGCTGACAGAACCGAACATTAGTAAAAAAGATTTAAATAAAATAAAAAGTCCCGTATTGGTCATTGCAGGAGACAAAGATGTTATCAAACCGGATCATACAGAGATGATTACCAGACAAATTCCTGATGCGGAAAAGATCATTTATAAAGATACCACTCACATGGTTCCTTATGAAAGGCCGGATGAATTAAACGCAGATATTCTGAAGTTTCTGGAAAAGAGCTAAACACGGGAAGCAGGAAGATGGAGGCTGGAAATTAATCTGGCTTCCTCCTAATCCAGTGTCAGTCTTTTCAAAGACCATGAATTTCCATTATAGATGTCAAGATCTACTTTCGTATTGATGCCATGTACAATTCCGTTTTCTGTGAATTGCCAGAAATCCCACTGATCATCAGGAGATGGGGTAGGAACATCATTATAATTGGCCAGCCAAAGCGGATATCCTTCAAATTCACCTTTCAGGAAATCTTTATAGTAATGGTAATAGGTATAGATAATAGGTTTTTTACCGTATGATTCCTCCACAATTTTGCACCATGTTTTCAGGTCCTCTACCAACTTCTTATTGGTCTTGCGTTTAGGGATTTTTTCAATATCTAAAATAGGAGGGAGATCTCCGCTTTCCAGTTTTACATTCTCTAAAAAATTATTGGCCTGGATTACAGGATCTTCATCGGCTCTGTAAAAATGATAAGCTCCACGGATCATGTCGTGCTTTTTAGCTTCTGCCCAGAAATCATTGAAATGTTTATCTGCACTTCTGTTGCCCATGGTAGCACGCATTACCACAAATTCCAGCGGTATGGTTTTGTTTCCGATACTCAGGCTGTCCCATTTGATATCTTCCCGGTTCTGATAATGGGAAATGTCGAATCCATAGGTCTTATCCAGGTTGCTGCTTATGATCCTCTGGATCCTTGCGGCTTCCTTTTCACTATTGTGAAGCTTTTTATGCTTAAATTTATTAAAGTACAAGGCGTAATAATAGCTGACAGATTGTTTTAAATAAAATCCGGTACCTATTAAAGCAATTATCAGGATCCCCAATATCACCCATCTCCGGAAAAAATACTTCTTCCGTCTGTTCTTATGGATCTGTTTGGCAGTTTTTTTGGTGTACTTTTTTGGTGTCATAAAGTTTTGCAAAACTAACTTTTTTCACTGCTAAATGCTAAATAAAATCAGTAAATTTGTGTATTATGGAAACACGCGAAAAAATCATCATTATTGGAGGAGGATTTGCGGGGCTGCAGCTTGCAAAAACATTAAATAACAAGAACAAAAAAGTAATTGTTCTGGACCGGATGAATCATCATATGTTTCAGCCGCTTTTTTATCAGGTTGCCTCAGGAAGGATAGAACCTTCCAACATTTCTTTCCCTTTCAGAAAGATTTTTCAGCAGTCCAGAAACACACAATTCAGGATGACAGACGTCAGGGAAATTGATCCGGCCAACAATAAGGTGATTACCGATGAAGCCGAATTTACCTATGACAAGCTCATCATTGCAACAGGCTGTAAAACTAATTTTTTCGGTAACAAAGAACTGGAAGGCAAAGCCTTTGGGATGAAAAATACCCAGGAAGCGATCAGCATCAGAAATCATGTTCTGATGACCTTTGAAAAACTGATCATAGAAAAAAGCCGGAGCGATGACGGAAACTGGAATATCGTAATCGTAGGAAGCGGACCTACCGGAGTAGAACTCGCAGGCGCTTTTGCAGAAATGAAAAAAGATATCCTCCCAAGAGATTACCCGTATATGAATTTTGACCAGCTGAAGATTATCCTGGTAAGTTCTACTGAAAAACCTCTTGCCGTAATGAGCCAGGAAGCTCAGGATAAATCTGAAAAATATCTGAAAGATCTTGGGGTGACTTTTATGAGCGGAGAAGTGGTGACAGACTATGACGGAGATAAGGTGCACCTGAGAAGCGGAAAGGAAATTCCATCCAATAATGTCATCTGGGCAGCAGGCGTTACAGGAAATGTAATAGACGGTTTTCCCGAAGAAAAATTAATACGGAACAGATATATTGTCGACAGATACAATAAAATAAAAGGCTACGATAATATATATGCCATTGGAGATATTGCCTACATGGAAACCCCTAAATATCCTCAGGGTCACCCTCAGGTTGCCAACGTAGCCATTAATCAGGCAAAAAACTTAGGTAGAAATCTTTTAAAGAAAAATCAGAACGAATGGAAAGAATATGAGTATGATGACAAAGGCTCGTTAGCTACCATAGGAAAGCACAGAGCGGTTGTTGACCTGCCATTTATCAAGTTCCAGGGATTTCTGGCCTGGTATTTCTGGATGTTTCTGCATTTAATGCTAATTTTGAGCGTTCGAAATAAGCTGGCCATATTCTTCAACTGGATGTGGAGCTATATCAACAAAGATTCTTCTTTAAGATTAATTATAATACCTACTAAGAAAAACGGAACATTACAATGAGAATTGATATCATAAGCGTACTTCCTGAACTGATGGAAAGTCCGTTTAAAACCTCTATTTTGAAGAGAGCGATGGATAAGGGACTGGCAGAAGTACATTTTCATCATTTAAGAGACTGGGCTGTCAATAAACACAGACAGATTGATGATGAACCCTACGGAGGCGGAGCAGGAATGGTCATGATGGTAGAACCATTGGATAAATGTATTTCAGAACTGAAGTCCCAGAGAAATTATGATGAGGTGATTTATCTGACTCCGGATGGGGTCACGTTGAATCAGAAAATAGCCAATTCTCTTTCCATAAAAGATAATCTGATCTTCCTTTGCGGGCATTATAAAGGGATTGACCAGAGAGTGAGAGATCTTCATATCACAAAAGAAATTTCTATCGGTGATTATGTTCTTACAGGCGGGGAGCTCGCTGCCTGTGTGCTGGCCGATTCCATCATCAGATTGCTTCCGGGCGTTTTGAATGATGAGCAGAGTGCCTTAACGGACAGCTTCCAGGATGATCTTCTTTCACCGCCCATCTATACAAGACCCGAAAGTTATAAAGGACTTGAGGTGCCTAAAATCTTATTGAGCGGAAATTTTGGTAAAATTGAAGAGTGGCGTCATGAGGAAGCAGTAAGAATTACCAAAGAAAAACGTCCCGATTTATTGTAAAAGGTACATATCCCTATTTGAGCTATTTTTTTTAATAAATTACATTTGTTATAATTATAAATGGAATAATATTTGTTATAAATGTAGTTGAATAGAAAAATATTAATATTTTCAATTTTAAATTGTAATTTTATTTTGATTATTTCACTTTTTGTATAGTATTGTATTTTGAATTATATATTAAATTGTTGAAATAATTGAAAAATTAATTCACTATAACTGATATTGTTAAGATTTTTTGTTATATTTGAAATATTTTTTATTGGAAATTGATTTTAACGCATAGTGCTAAGAATCAATAAAATTTGAAAAAAATAATAAATTTGCATTAAAGAAAAAGAACATAATAAATTAAAAGTATAGAAATTAATGTCGACGGAACTGTTCTCTTTTTATAATGTTGAAAATTTATTTCTACCTGATCCGAAACCTGTCCACAAATTAGATCCTACCCGCTCAGGTTTAAGGAATTGGGATGAAAAGAGATATAAAAATAAAATTTTTAAGATCTCACACGTATATCAATTAATGAAGGAGGAAAATGGCGCCTTACCATTTATCATTGGTCTGTCTGAGGTTTCCGGAAGGAAAGTTCTTGAAGATCTGGTGGAAATGGAACCCTTTAATTCAGAATATGGAATTGTACATTACAATTCTATGGATGAACGAAAGGTAGACGTAGCCATGTTGTATGATAAAAATAAAGTAGAGGTGATAGATTCTGAAACCATTACTTTCTTTTTTGAAATAGGAAATAAAAACACTGGAAATTACGACACAACCCGAGACGTACTTTTTTCAAAAATTAAATATAAAGACGAAATTATTAATGTCTTCATCGCCCATCTTCCCTCTAAGCGCGAAAAAGACATCAATAAACCTAAAAGAGCCTTTATACTTAATGAAATCCGGCAACGGATCATGAAAATTGTAGATGAAGATAAGGAGCATGTTATATTGTGTGGTGACTTTAACGAAAACCCGGATGATGAAAATTTAGTACAAATTCTCTATGGCAACGATCATGAGAAGGTTTTGATAAACCCTTTTCAACAGTTGTTTTCTACAAGAAATTATTCTACTTTTCATTATAAATCTGGATTGCTGTATGATCAGATCATTATGTCAAGATCACTTCTTGATAATAAGACGCTGGCTTTTCAGGATGCGCATATATTTAATTCTGAAAAAATCAGCAGCAGAACCAGACATTTTGAAGGACGACCTTTCCGAACATATGCCGGTACACGGTATCTGGGAGGATATAGTGATCACTTTCCGGTTTTTGTAACATTTAAAAGCTTACAGTAAAAAACATAAATAATAAAAAAGTAGAAAATGAAAAATTCGAGCAACACAAGCTATCATTTAGATTCCATCGACAAAGAAATCATTTACATGCTGATGGACAATGCTAAAACTTCTTTAGCCCACATTTCAAAAAATGTAGGGATTTCTACAACTGCAGTACACCAAAGAATTAAAAAACTCGAACATGCAGGCGTTATTGAAAACTCCATTTCATTCCTTAATCCTAAAAAAATTGGATATAAGGTAATCTCTTACATCGGTGTGTTTCTTGATCAGCCAAGTCATTATCCGGATGTGGTAAAGTCTTTGCATGACATCAATGAAGTGGTGGAAGCCCACTATACAACAGGAAATTATACCATATTCCTGAAAGTTCTTTGTAAAGATAATGACCATCTGATGCAGATCCTTAGCAAACTTCAGAAACTGAAAGGGGTAACCAGAACAGAAACCTTTATCTCTTTAGAACAAGGTATTTACAGACAATTGAAAGTATAACGATATGAACATAGCCCAATATTTGGATTCCACTTACCTGAAAACACCAGAACAATCAGGTATTTCCAACGAAGAAACACTTCAGAAAGATAAAGAACTTGCTCAGGAAGCGATCGATAATGGTATTTTTGCCGTAATGATCCGCCCGGATTATGTAGGAGAGATCAAGAAATATATTCAGGAAAGAAATTCAAATGTTGCAGTAGGAACTGTAATAGGTTTTCATGAAGGAACGTATTCTGTTGAAGAAAAGCTTGCAGAAGCTTCAAAAGCAATTGAAGACGGTGCTGATGAACTGGATTTTGTGATCAATTACAAAGCCTATCTTCAGGGAGATCTTGAACTGGTAAAAAATGAATTTGTAAAATGTACCGGACTGGCACTGGTGCTCCACAAAATTGCCAAATGGATCATTGAGATCGCAGCTTTAACAGATGCACAGATTGCAGATCTTACCAGAAAGATTGCTGAATGGGCAGAAGAGAGTTTCTCTGAGAATGACCTGCCTCATATTTTTGTGAAATCTTCAACAGGATTTTATGAGACTACAGGCGGAAAACCAAACGGAGCAACATTCGAAGGAATAAAAATCATGCTGGACAATGCAGGAAAACTTCCTGTAAAAGCTGCCGGAGGAGTAAGAACTCCTGCAGATGCTGAAAAAATGATCAGCATGGGAGTGAAAAGAATCGGAACCTCTTCCGCTTTGGCTCTGATCAAAGATGAATCTTCATCAGAAGGATATTAATTCAATATGAAATCATAAAAAAACCATCAAATTCAATTTGATGGTTTTTGCTTTTATACCTGTTCCTGATACTCCTCGTAAAACTGTTGGGTTTCTTTGATCAGGCTGTCCATTTCTTCCAGTGTAAATACTTCAAGGAACCTTTTTCGGAATTCTTTGAAGTGAGGAATTCCTCTGAAATAGTTGCTGTAATGCTGTCTCATTTCAACCAATCCCAGTCTTTCACCTTTCCACTCTGCGCTCCATTCCGCATGTTGGCGTACTGCCAGTAAACGGTCTGCAATTGTAGGTGCAGGTAAATGTTCACCCGTTTTAAAGAAATGCTTGATTTCATTAAAAATCCATGGATAACCAATAGCTGCACGGCCAATCATAATTCCGTCGCATGCATACTTCTGCTTGTAAGCCAAAGCTTTTTCAGGAGAATCAATATCTCCGTTTCCAAAGATCGGAATCTCAATATTAGGATTTTGTTTGATTCTTGAAATATGTTCCCAGTCTGCTTCCCCTTTGTACATCTGTGCACGGGTTCTGGCATGTATGGTTAAAGCTTTTATACCTGTTTCCTGTAAACGTTCTGCTACTTCATCAATATTAATACTGTTGCTGTCCCATCCTAAACGGGTTTTCACAGTTACAGGCAGATGGGTAGAACTTACAACAGCTTTTGTAAGACGTACCATAAGGTCAATATCTTTCAAAACTCCCGCTCCCGCTCCTTTGCATACCACTTTCTTTACCGGGCATCCGAAGTTAATATCCACAAGATCAGGATTTACGGTTTCCACAATTCTTGCAGACATGGCCATAGCTTCCTCATCGCCTCCAAATATCTGTATACCCACCGGTCTTTCATAATCGAAAATATCCAGCTTCTTACGGCTTTTGATCGCATCACGAATTAAGCCTTCGGAGGAAATAAACTCCGAATACATCAGGTCTGCACCGTGCATTTTACACAAACGTCTGAACGGAGGATCACTTACATCTTCCATCGGAGCCAGCAAAAGCGGAAATTCCGGCAGTTCTATATTGCCTATTTTTATCATGGTGCAAATTTACAAAATTCTAAATATCCCGAAATATGATATTATCTATTGGTGTGATGGGTGAGATGGCTTGAGGTTTGAAAGAATTTGAAGGCAGTAAATAGTGCAGGGGCTTCAGTTATGTATTTCTTACTTTTAGACCATCAACTTTAAATTTAGAAGCTTGCTTTTACCTGCATACTTCCAATGTGAATTGTTCTGTCTCCTGAATTTCTTCCTTCATAATTTAAATTTAACTGAATAAAAGAGTTGATTGCCTGCTGAATAAATACACTCCATACCTGGTTTTTTCCAGGCTTAAGACCATCCAGCATCTGGTTTCCTACGATACTGAAATTGTTTCCGGTAAAGTTATTACTGATAAAAGAGAAATTTCCACGGATCGATGTTTTTCTGCGTTCCCATTGAATTGTTCCTGTGACATCAAAGGCTTTCAGCAACTCTTCACCGTCCATTCTCTTTTTTTGGCGGAAAGCAGAAGAAAGCTCAGCCTGAATTGCATCAGTGAATTTATAGGTTGCTTTAGGCTTGGTTTCAAAATTATTTAAACGATAATCCCTTGTGACGAAAAGCTGGGATGAGTTTCTGATATCGTGTACAGAGTTTTCCCAATCGACCCTGAATTCCTTATTAAACCAATACCCTACATTCACAAAATGAGAAGTCTGCTCACGTTCTTCATTACTGAAGTTCGCATTGATAAGGTTGTCATTGGTAATCAAACGGTAGTTTCCGTTCCATCCTGATTTATCAGTCGGATTAAATTGTACGGATGCCAGAATATTCTGGTTTTTAAGGATCTGATCGCTGTTTTTTTCAAACGGGTTCAGCACCAGAACTTTGTCTTTTTTGTAGAAAGAGTTTTGGGAATTTAACGAAATATTGAAATTCCATCGCTTTAAAAATGCATTCTCCGAATTGAAAACAATGGCCGGATTGACAAATAATGCGAGCTGCAGTTTATTTTTATTGGAAGGAATATATCTTACAGAATTGGTGTAAACCCTTATGTATTGGGCAAGATCGGAATATTCGGCAATTTCAAACTCATCAAGCTGCTGAATGCCGTCACCGTTATAATCCGTCCATTTATAAATTCCCTGTCCGTCTGTCACTTTTATGTATTGGAATTCCCTCTGGGCCTCCTGTCCGTTTCCAAGCTCATAAAATGCCTGAAGACGCATCCCGTTTCGGAAAAGCTGCTGATTGTAAAGAATGTTTCCGACTACGAAATCATTGTTTCTCGTCACTTCACCTTCTGCACCTGAATAGAAGAACTTTCTGTAGTGGATTAAAGCATTTAAAGTAGTTTTCTCCGTTTTAATGATCTGGCTTTCCGCCATGAAACCAAGAATATTGTTCATATTCTGGAGTCTGTTGTCACGCACGGAATCATTGTCACGCATATATACTTTTGCCAATAGCTTTGTGCGGGTACTGTCACCAATTTTCTTCTGTACAAAAATTTCTTTCCAGCTGAAACTTGTAACATCCATCAGTTGCGTGTCATTATACTTCTTCTCGTTATGTTCCATGCTACCTCCGATGGCCCAGCTTCCTTTTTTACCGGTGAATTCTGTAGAAATCCCGCCACGAATGAATTTGGTATCCTGAAGGGTTGCGTTGGTACTCAGGTAAGATAAATTTCCTTTGGTAAAGAATTTTCCGGTGATCCATCCGAAATCAAGATCGTTTTTGATTCCTTTATAGGAGTTTTGTTCATCCAGATAGTTGATACGGTAGTTTAAGGTAGATTTATTGTTCCATTTATTCAAAAAGCTGAAAATAAACCTGTTTTGGGTTTTCTTATTAAATTCCTGAGTTAAGTTGAAGTCTCTGGAGAATTCTACATCGTTGATACGGTCCAGGATATGGAATTGTTTGTCAATGTATTGATATTCAAAGCTCGGAGTTCCCTTCCATGAATTTTTGGTGAAACTCTTATTTCCAAAAACCCTCCATGCATATCCGATATTCTGATCAGAATCCTTGGATGAAAATAAATTGACATCGTAGTTGCTGAGAGAGATATCAGCCCCTATTTTACCTTCATTCAGTAAATATTCCGAGTTAAGGGAATATACCTGTGATTTCTGGGGCGAAGGAAGCTTTCTTACGGCTCTGTAATCTCCTCCGTTAGGCCCTGCATATTCAAAAACACGCCCGTTGTTGGTAGTCTGAGCAATTTTATAATCCCCTTGATTAGCTCCAAAATAGGTAAAAGAAACCTGGTAAAGCGTTAAACTTGGGTCAGTGGAAAACTCATAGAAATTTCCGGCCGGATTCAGACGGTATAAAATTTTGTTGACATCGTATTCCGTAACCACTCCTGACGGGGCATACATCAGATTAGGATCATTTCCGGCTTCTGCTAATATTTGCTCATCCTCTTTAGATAAACTTAAAGAAAGCGGTGCATTTTTGTTGTCATTTTCCATGAACCAGTTCAGCCCCACTTTGAATTTTTCTCTCTGATGCTCTAACTTCCCTGTGAATAAGTATCTTGAATAATTTCTATTGGCGTAATTATAGGAAATGGTAATGAAATTCTGCTGGAAAATAGGACGGAAACTGGTAAAAGTAACCTCTCCCGTGTTGTAATTGATGGTATAATCCTGATTTTCACCACGTTTCATGAGAATTCCGTCAATGAAAACCTGTTCAGATCCTGAAATCAGGGTGATAAACTGTTCTCCGTTTTTACCGGTCAGACGGTAAGGTCCCTGGTTTCCTTCAACCCCCTGAAAACGGATTCGGTGAAATTCACTTCGGGCCACCCCTGCTGAAATGTCTACAAAAGTTTTGCTGTCTTTACCAAATTCTGTCTGAAACTGAAGGCCCATACTTCTTCGCTGGTATTTGGCAAAATAATTTTTGGCTTCTACAAGATCAAGGTGTCCTGCTCTGAGAATAGATTTTTCCTTAATGTTAAGCTGCATATAGATTTTGTCAAACTCTTCTAAAGTCTGGGTATATCCGTCAGCCTGAATGGGCAGGTTATGGTCTGAAATACTCGCTAAGATTGTCACATCCTTGGAAAGTCTTCCGGAAATCTGAAGATCCATAGAGCTCTGTACAGACTGCCCCTGGTTGTTACCAAAGGTAATTCCACGGATGATGGATCCTTTTGAATTAAGTTCTCCTAAAAATCTCTTTTTATCATTTTTTGCCAGTACAGCTTCATCAATGACTACTTTATTATTGGTCCGGATAAAGTCCAGGGTGTCTTTGGCAAAAAGGTCCCGTTCGAGCTTTGCAGCAAGGATACTGTCTCTTTTTACACTGTCTTCAGGAACGTTCGGGTTTTTCCATGAAAATACCTGAGCATTTCCTGAAAATATGCCTAAGAAAAGTAATACGATTAGGATAATAAAATTCCGCAAGTCCTGAAAAATAATGCGTAAAAATAATTAAAAAATGTTAACATCAATAGGTCAACTATTATTAACAGAAATTTAACTCAAATATTGTGAGCTCCAAAAAATTAAATGTAATTTAGCGGCCGAAATTATTAATAACAAAAATTTTTAAATCATGAAAAAACTTTATTCATTGGTAGCGGTAGCTATGTTTGCTGCTACGTCTTTTGCTCAAACAACTCTTTTGTCAGAAAATTTTGGTACTACCAATACATTACCAACGGGCTGGGTAAGTTCAAGCACAACTAATGGATGGAATGGAAGTACAGCTTCTGCTTCAAATGTATATGCCGGAGCTTCGGGAGGTTCTAACGCTTTGTTTATTGGAAACGGTTCTAATGGAGTGATTCACACTTTAACTTATTCTTTATCTACAGTTGGTTATACTAATATTAATATAATCTGGGGGGCAAGAGGAACTAATGCTTTCGCTCAGAATGTTGATTTTCAATGGAGTGTAGATGGAACAACATGGAATAATGTAACTTACACTTATGCTAAAAATGCTAATGTCTGGGCTTTGGTAAATGGTGGGGTAGCTATTCAATTACCAGCAGAGGTAGAAAATGCAGCAAATTTAAGCCTTAGATGGTCTTCTGTTACAAGTAATACTGGAAACTATAGAATTGATGATGTAAAAATAGTAGGAACCTCTGCTACGCTTGGAACAAATGAGATTAAAGGTAACAAAAAGGTATTCATTAAAAATACCGTTGTAAATAACGATATTACTTTTGGAGCTAAATCTAATGTTAAAGTTTTCAACATGGCAGGTCAGGTTGTAAAAACTGCTTCTGTTTCTGAAAACCAGTCTTTAAACGTTTCTGATCTTCAGCAAGGAACTTATATTGTAACAGGAACTGTAAACGGTAAAAACGTTTCTGAAAAAGTAATTAAGAAATAGTTAATTAACTAATTGTTAAATATATAACGTCATTAAATTTTAATGGCGTTTTTTTTGTAGTTTTATCCTAATAAATATTAAAAAAATTATTTTATGAAAAAGATCTTTACTATTTTAGGAGTTATAGCAATTGCAGCTTCTGCAAATGCACAAAACTTAATAAGCAATCCAGGTTTTGAAAATGGAACAACAGGTTGGACAGCAACTAATCCAGGAACTGGTACACCTTACTATTTGCCTACTTTAACAACTACAGAGCCACACGGCGGAATTAATTCAGTACAATATACTGCTGCAACTGCCACTACCGGATTTGAACAGGAAATACCCGTAACGGCAGGGGAGTCTTATACAATCTCTTTTTGGTATAAAGCAACTGGTGATAATACTGACGCCAGAATATGGGCTAATTATTTAGATGCTGCAAATGGTGCTATCTATCAAAATTCTAATACAGCTTCAGATCCGCTAAGAGGGCCAAATAATGGTTATTTACCAACAAGTACTGCTTGGACTCAGCATTCAGTTACTGTAACTGCTCCTGCAAATGTTGTTAAATTACGTTTACAAGTTCGTGCTTATAATAATTCTACTCTTGTTGCATTTGATGATTTTTCTGTGGTTACTGCAGGATCTTTGGCTACTGGAGAAGTTGCTCCCTCTAAATATAGATTAATAAAGAATACTTTCGTTAAAAACAACGAAATTACTTTCGGAGCAGATGTTAAGGACGTAAAAGTTTTCAATATGTTCGGACAGTTGATAAAAGAAGCTTCTGTGAAACAAAACGGAACATTAAATGTTGCTGAACTGGCAAAAGGAAATTATATCGTAACTGGTACAGTAAATAACCAGGCAGTATCTCAAAAGATTCTAAAAGACTAATTGTCTCTGTAGATAAAATATAAACAGTCATTTCCTTGAAATGGCTGTTTTTTTATGCCGATTATTTCTTAATTTGGTGGTACCGTTTTTGATGTTTTTTTATAATCAATTCAAAATTATTACATGAAAAAAATCTTTACTCTTGTTGGTTTAGTATTTATTACAGCATTTGCGAGTGCTCAAATAGTGATCAGTGAATTTTATGGAGGAGGAGACAATCCGGATGCTGCATCAAAATATAATTATATTATGCTCAAAAATATAGGAAACAATCTGGTTTCCTTGACAGGAGCAAGCATACAATATGCCCCGGCTATAGGAGCTTTTACCCAATATCATACCTTGCCGGACCTTACTTTGGGGCCTGAACAGACCTATCTGATTCAGGAGGCTGCTATTGAAGGAGGTGTAGGAAATCTGCCGACGCCGGATTTTATTGCTACAACCATTACTAATTTTGACGGAAGTCTCAATACATCTTCAGGACTAAAGATTTCAGGAGTATCCGGCAAAATTGCTTTGGCGGGAAATATTGTGCAGGTTACAGGGCCGAATTCACCAAATGTTCTGGACTTTGTAGGGTATGGGGTGAATGCGGATCAATATAAAGGTGATCAACCCGTGCCATCCCCTAAAATAACAACCATCGTCAGAAAAGATGCCAATGCAGATACGCTAACGGATCTTCTTTTCGAGGGAACTGTGAAAACCGGTTTCGTGCAGAATCCTTATATTAAAGACGGTAAGATTCTTTTTGGGACGGAAGTCCGAGACGTGAAAGTGTATGATACTTACAGGCAGGTGGTAAAAAAGTCGCCTACAAAGTTGGCTTCAAGCCTTGATATTGTGGAACTTCCAAAAGGAACTTATGTTGTAACAGGTACTATTAATAATGTTCCGATCTCACAGAAAATTATAAAAGATTAGTCATCAATAAGAAAGAACAGTTCAATCATGAGCAGTTCTTTTACTTTTAAATATAAATCTTATAGAAATAATTTTTTTATTTAATACCATCCTCTTCTCGCCGCATTTATAATAGAGCCAAGATTAAGCACCAATGTATATCTGATACGTTTCGCATAATCTTTAAAGGAAGGTTCAAACCCAAGAGAAGACTGTATCGGGAAATAGACTTCCAGAAAATCCGGGATAATCCTCACTTTGATACCACTATCCCATATAAATTTCGCCGGAAGATCTTTATTCTTATAAACTCCGGCATCAGCATAGACATGGAATATTTTCCAGACGCTTGAATCTACATTGACTGAGGTGATCCATTGGTTCACAGTTCCCGGAAGGAATGATTTGAAACCTCCGTCAGCCAGAATGAATTGCTGTGAAAGTAAACCGCTGCTGGCACTTTCTCCCAGAAGGGTATAAGAGAAAGAATAATTCGAAACCCTTGAAATACCATAGTTGAACAAGTCATTTCTGGTGTTGTTTCTTAAAAAATAACCTGCAAATAAGCGTAAGCTGAGCTTTTGCTTAGGAGCAAATTCCCATCTGTAGAAACCTTCTGCTGTTATTTTGTTAAAATCTTCCATCCCCTGGGTGCTCAGGCTGAAGCTTTTTTCATGGATCATCTGGCTGTCACTGTATCCATATCCTAAGCTCCAGAGATTATATTTGCTATAATCATTATTGGCAATCATTTTAGGACTCAGATCCCTTTCAAAATAATTATAGGAAGCACCTATACTTCTGCTTACTGTACTTCTGGGATTCTTTCTGAAGTTCAGCGTAGAAGCTATAGATCCTTTTCTGTACGCTAATCCGTAATCATAATGAAAATAAGCTCCCGAAACCCCGAAAGTAAGGCTCCGGATGATACTTTCAGCAGGCATAATAGAGTAGGATACAGCTCCTGAACCTGTCAGTTTTCCCGTTCCGGTACTGTAAGTGGGAGTCACCGAATACAGAAATTTCTGATCAAAGAAAGCCTGATTTTTTAAATTAACCCCCAGAAGGAATTTGTCATAAGTATTATTGAAACGAACCCTTGGGGTGATATAAATTTCATTGTATTCAGGATTCGGAATATCCTTTATTAGTTTAAGTTTGATCTTTTTTGCATTGGAAAATAATCCTTTAGCATACAGAAAATTATCCCTGTAATTTGATTCAGGAAAGATATAACCGCTATTTAATGTGACTTTATAAATATTGTCGGAAGTCGGAAGTGATACATTGGTGATACGCTGATTTTCTTCAGTATCTATCCAGTATACTTTTTTTTCACCTTCTTGGGTTTCCGTTTCCAATTTTACAGGAATAGATTCATTTGTATTTTTAGCAATTTTTATCTGTAGAGAGTCATCTTCCTTCCTGATATTTTTTAATTTGAAATCAACACGGTTTTTCTGTTTGAAAAAATCAGACAGATAGCTTGCTGATTTATTTTTAGCAGAAAGGTCGGTCAGAAATTCTTCAGGATTAATTCTTTTCCCTGAGTTTTTTGTAACATAGCTCTTTACAATATCGTTGAAAGGGGCTTCACCCATTTTCTCAGCAGAATAGTTAAACAGGCTTCCGGTTTCAAAGCTGCTGATCGCCATATCATTAAAGTTGCTTAAAACCGGGAAATGTTCATCAATCTTCTGATCAAGGTTTTGCAGCATGATATACTGATAAGCCAATCCATAGCGGTCCAGAAGCTTTACTTTGGAAGCATGAAATAATTTTAAAGGTTTGATCCCGAATATCTTTGTTTCTGGCAACATTCCTAAAAGCTTTGTATCATGATAGAATTTTTTCAGATACTGAATTTCAAGATATGATTTTAAACCGTTTTTAAACCAATGGTCTTTCTCTTTATCGGCAATAACGCTTTCATCAAGAATTTTTTTGGCAATGATTCCGAAATAATCAAGGTCGGTTTTTTCTGCATCAGTAAACAATGGGAATCTGAATTTCCAGAAAGTAATATCATTGTTTCCGAAAAAATCTTCTTTAGCCCTGAATTTATCAGAAATAAAAATACTTTCAGGGAGTGAGCCAAGTTTTTCTTTGAGGAATTTTAAATGAAGAGGCAGATAAAACTCAAGATTTTGCCTTTCTTCAGGCTTTAGGTTGTAACCGAATTTTACTTCAATATCAGATCCGTCAATATTATTTTTTATAGAAGGATATTGGCTTAAAGAAATCAGAAACTCAGGATCAGAATCGAGATAGCCTTTGAAAGAATTCATCTGAACCTGCGGAAGATTTCCCTCAACAAAACTATTGACAGGAATATCAAAATTGACGGTCCAGAAAGTATTGAAACTTACAGATTCTTCAATATCATGATAGTTTCTTTTGGAAATATTGTCCGGATCAAAATGATCCGGAACAATAAAGAAATATTTTAATACAGCAGCCTGGCCGGAGGTTCCGTATCCCGTAAATTTTGTATCGGGTAGCTGCATCCGGTACTGGAGCTGTAAGGTGATGCTTTCGCCGGGTTTTAAAGCTTCTTTTAAAGGCAGAAAAAGATTCTCATCCGAAAGTGCCGTCACGGGGATTATTTCATTTTCTGAATTTTTAATATCCAGTTCAAGGAGTTTTCCCAGCTGACCGGCTTTCGCAAAATGCAAATCATTATTCCGGTCTTCAAGTTTTCTGTACACTAAAGAAGTTCCCCGTCTGTTGTAAGCGGAAACCCAATTCAGGAGTTTTACAGTATGAAGGTCCTTATCAGAATGATTGTAATACACAATCTCTTGTTTTACTTCAAGGTTTTTTTTATCAGAAGACAGTTTAGCTTCAATGTAGATGCTGTCTTTCTGAGCAGAAACCTGTATAACTCCCCAAAACAAAATAAGGCAAATGCTGATCTTTTTCAAATATCCGTGATAAAGCTCAAATATAACTTATTTTGTATATACTTTATAGGATTTTAACTTTGAATTGCTTTTTTTTCCAAAGAATTAATATAAGCATTCCAGCCTTCTGTTTTGTAAGTGACTGCAGCTGCTTCAGCATCTTCGGATTTATAGATACCTCTTCCTACGATGATGAAATCGGTATGCAGGGTCTTAAAAACATGTTCAGGCGTATTGTATTGCTGTCCTTTACCATCACCTGAATTCGCAAGATTTACTCCCGGGGTGAATAATAAAAGCTCTTCAGGAAGTTTATTCTGTGACACTCCTCCGATAACGTTAGGGTGAGATTGCGCTACTTTTAAAGCTTCTTCACGGTAGCTGGCTGTTGTAAGTGCTCCCTTGGAAGACATTCCTACAATGGCTACAACGCCTACATTATGGAAACAGTCCAAAGATTCAAAACCACCGATCACCTGAGACGTTACAAAATCTGCCCAGTCTGTGATTTTGAAAACTCCGCTGGTAAACTGAAGCTCCTGGGTATTGCCAATATCTGCAAATTTTCTGTCTTCCATCAGTAAGAACTGGTGTTTTGCAGCAATTTCTTTTAATGGAATGATTGTTTTTTCGTAATCAAAATCAGAAATGATATCAATATGTGTTTTTAAAGCAATAATATGTGGACCTACTTTTTCAGCTAAAGCCAGTAATTCCTGAGTGGTTGTAACATCTGCGGATGCAATCAGGTTAGACTTTTTGGTCAATGCAGTTTCCAGTAATTTTTTAGAAACCGAATGTTGGGCATTTTGAAGTTTCTGCTCATAAGAAGGTCTGATTTCTTCTGCAAACTGAATATGGTTCCCCTGAAGAAAGTCCTGAATCCTTTTCACTTCTTCATCAGATAATTCTCCGGTTTCCTGAAGGATTACACATACTTCTGAAATGTTGAAAAGAGTATGTACCCTGTAGCCTTTGCTTTCCAAAAGCTGTTTTCCGCCCTGCTCTCTGTCCAGCACCACAACGATATCAGAGACTTTAAGATCTTCCTGTTCCACCTCAGCAATGGTTTCTACCAGAGATTTTCCGGAAGTGATCACATCTTCTACCAAAAGACAGTTTTGTCCTTTCTGGTAGATTCCTTCGATCAGTTTTTTTGTACCGTAGCTTTTTGCTTCTTTTCTTTTAATAATTAATGGAATGTAGCTTTCCAGAGACATTGCCGTAGCCATGGGAAGTGCAGCATAAGGAACTCCACAGATTAAATCAAAATTATCCAAAGGAAGCATTTCCAATAAATAATTTGCAAGATTTTTTAAGATTTTAGGATCTGAAGCCAAAGGTCTCAGGTCTACATAAAAAGGACTTTCAATACCGCTTTTCAGGGTAAACCTTCCGAATTTAATGATGCCTAGCTTGTAGCACTCTAAGAAGAATTCTTTTTTACTTTCCATTATTTTTTATTAGATGTTGCAAATTTAAGGAATTGAAATAAGGCTTAAAAATTTATCGCCTATTTGCTCAATAAAAAACCATCCCGGATCTTACAGGATGGTTTGAAAATATAATAAACTGTTATTTTATGATTTCAGCATCAATGACTTGGGTGCCCTTATATTTTTGTTCAGCTTCCCAGAGTAAAAATTTGTCTACCTCTTTAATGAGTTTTGGAATCGTGAGTGACAATACTGCCAGATCGTCCATTACTCCAAGTACCGGGATAGCAAATTCAGGAAGCAGGTCGATAGGGGAGATGACATACAGAATTCCCAGCAGAGGAAGAATAATGTCTATGGATTTCATTGGGTAAATGCCTTTTCTCCACATTTTGACCATTCTGAAAATATCAGGGATTTTTTTTACAAAGCCCTTGTGACTGATCGCTTCTTTTGCAAGATTTAATTTTGAATATTTCATTTTGTGCTTGGATTTAAATAAATTTTTCAACGCTATAAATTTCACAAATCCTGTACCAACAAATTATAAAATTTAGTTAAAAAAACTATTTGATAATATTGTCAATAAACTGGTGCACAGTCTCTGAGTCCCAATCCTTTGATGCATCTTCCTTGATCAGGATTCTTCCGTTTTTGTCCAGAAGAAAAGTAGTAGGGAAAACCTTAGGAAGAATTTTTTCAGAAATAGGGCTCTGTGCAATATAAACAGGAACCGTATAATTATTTTCCTTCAGAAATTTTCTTACGTCTTCTTCCTTATCATTCATGGCGATCAGTACAAAATCTACATGTTCTTTTCTTGAATCATAAAGTTTCTGAATAGATGGCCACTCTTTTCTGCACGGTGGGCACCAGGTTCCCCAGAAGTTCAGGAAAACAGCTTTATTCTTAAAATTCTTCAGATTGGTACTTGGCGCATTGATCCCTTTAAGCTCAACGTCGTAATCCTCTTCACCTACATGAACTGCTTTTTCAATGGTGGCGACAGGGAAAAACGTGTCCTTCACAAAATTTCTTATTCCCGGAACAAAAGCAATAATACCGATAACAACAATCAGTACAAGAAAAATAATGTTTTTTTTCATATCTCTTTTTTACAGCAGATCTAAAATTTCCTGAACAGCATCTTTTCCTCTGTTCTTGGCATAATATATCTGCAGATCATTGTAGAAACTGTCTTTCGGATAAGCTTCAGGATCTGCTTTATATTTCATTAAAAGCTCATATCCGTACTTAGGACGAGGTCCCCATGAATTTTTTACGTTAAACTCATTATCCAGAATCAAAACCTTAGGAATAGATTCTGTACCATTGGTCAGAAACTGATTGATCAGACTTTTATCACTGTCTCTCAGAAAAACTTTCACCTCATTATGGCCTTCAAAAAACCGGAACAATGCCGGAACAGTAGCACTGGCATCACCGCACCATGCTTCGGAAATGATTAAGATCTTTCCGTCGAAATTTTTAGCAGCCAGTTCTTTCAGCTGGTCTTCATCCGGAACGTATTTTTTCACCGTTCTGTCCATTCTCTGAAGCCCGAGCTCATAATATTGTTTAAATTCAGCCTCCTGTTCGTTGGCTGGATTTTCTAATCTTTCTTTTGCAATCTGAAGGTATTCTTCGAAAGAAATTCCTTTATCCCAGTAATTTTTCATTACCAAAAATATTTATATTAAAAATTATTGATGTTTCTTGTTTTATTGATCAGAAAAAGATCTGCCAATACAAATGCAGCAAGGGCTTCCACAACAGGCACAGCTCGTGGAACAACGCAAGGATCATGACGTCCTTTGCCTTCTACCACAACAGGATTTCCATCTTTGTCGATACTGTCCTGAGGTCTCAGAATCGTTGCCACAGGTTTGAATGCTACACGGAAATAAATATCCATTCCGTTGGAAATTCCGCCCTGAATTCCTCCTGAAAGGTTCGATTTTGTAGTAAAATCTGTATTGAAAGCATCATTATGCTCTTTTCCTGTCATTTTCGCACCGCAGAAGCCGCTTCCGTATTCAAAACCCTTGCAGGCATTGATGTTTAGCATTGCTTTGGCCAATTCAGCCTGAAGTTTTGAAAATATCGGCTCTCCGATTCCTACAGGAACATTTTTGATCACGCAGGTAATGGTTCCGCCAATGGTATTGCCTTCTTTTTTGATCTCTTTAATTCTGGAGATCATTTTTTCAGCTGTTTCAGCATCCGGACAACGTACATCATTCGTTTCAGTTTTAGAAAAATCCAAAGCCTGATAAGGTTTTTCACAGAAAATATCACCTACGGAAGAAACATAAGCATTGATCTCAATATCCGGTAAAAGTTGCTTGGCAAAAGCTCCGGCAACAACCCAGTTCATGGTTTCCCTTGCAGAAGATTTCCCTCCGCCACGGTGATCCCTGAAACCAAATTTCTGATCATAAGTAAAATCAGCATGACTCGGACGATATGCTCCTGCAATATGGTCATAATCCTTTGATTTCTGATTTTCATTTTCAATGATAAAACCGATAGGGGTACCTGTTGTTTTTCCGTCAAAAATCCCGGAAAGAAACTTTACTGTGTCGCTTTCCTTTCTTTGAGTAACAATCGCAGACTGTCCCGGTTTTCTTCGGTTCAGTTCATATTGAACCTTATCGAGATCTACCGTTAAACCTGCCGGAAAATTATTGATGATACCGCCGTAAGCCACTCCGTGACTTTCTCCAAATGTTGTAAGACTAAGAAGATTACCTAATGTGTTGAACATAGTACAAAATTACCTTTTTTTCTTCACATAATAAAGTTTCTGGATTTGTTCTATTTATCAGTGTTTTTGATAATATGGATCACTTTTTCACCTTCCTTTTTGTGTTCTGAAGCCATCTTCTGCCAGATAAATCCTTTTCCTGGATCATTTTTGTCGATCAACTGGGGGAAAATTCCTGCATCCATATCATCAAAAATATAACCGGCGGAAATTGCGGGTAATGGAGTGTCAAAATTATAGGGATAATTTTCAGATACGTTGAATTTCAGATTTCCAATATTGAATGATTTGAACTTCCTGTACTCATATGTTGAGGGACGGTAGAGCTGTTCTTTTTTTAAACCGCCCATAAAGCCACCCACTCTGAAGCTGGGAATGTACGTTTGGATAATGCCTGGAAAAGATAATATTGAAATGATGATTAACCCAAGCCCGGAGAACACGGCTATTGATTTTTTTTTATCAAAATACTTGTAAAATAGCACAAAGAAAACGACGAAAAAAACATCTATGAAAAATCTGTACTGAGCTGAAAACATCAGAACAAGTATGCTTTTTATCAAAAGTGAAATACAGATAAAGGTGATGAGTTTTCTTTTTTTGATCCAGGCAAATACTGAAAATAAAATAAGGCTGGCAATAAAAAGAATATTGATTTTGGATTTGATGCCTGGTAATGTAAACCAGTTTTTAATATAATCAAATGTTGAAAACCTTTGAATTTCCTCATAAGTATATTGCATATCATAGGTTTTCATGATGGCATATTGTGAAGAAATTTTTAATACTTCCGGATTGGGTTTCCAGAAGATATCAGGACCCGCAATGGCTACCGGGAAAACAGGATACCCGAATGTCCAGATATTTTTAACGAAGAATATAATAAGAACAGATATTCCAAATAGGAGTTTCCTGAAATTTGATCTAAGAATACAAATGCTATACAGAAAAATAAACACCGGTAGCCACATCATAGTGGGCTTTATGGCAAAAACAAAGACGGAAAATGCAAAAAGGAGAGAGGTATTTTTATTTCCCGCTATAGCTTCATTTAAAATAATCAAAGAGAAAATAATGACCGGGAGATCAGGGCTCGGAGATTGTGAGAATAAAAACAGGATTGGCAAAAAACACAGATGTATCCAGTGTTTCTTTTCAATACTGTAAAGAGTATAGAAAATCAGTAAAACTGTATTGATTCTTAAGAAAGGATCAGAAAAATTTGAAAGTCCGGACTGAAAAATATGCCAGAGAGACATTTGTCCCAATGTAAAATCCAGATTAGATATTCCTTTGACCATTCCATATTCTGTAAGCCATTTGATTGTGGGTACATAATACCCGAAATGATCTAATATATAAGGGTGAAAAGAGCCTGCAAATAAAATAATAAAGGAAACAATACTTATCAGCAAACAGTCTTTTTTTGAAAATCTGTACAGATCCTGATAGAGTTTATATTTAAAAAAACAGAACAGCCCCATCAAAACTGTAGGTGCTTCAATATACATATTCAATGGTGCAAAAAATGCAATCGTTGTCCATAGGAGACTGATGAGCAGTATTCCGGAAAATATTTTTCCTGAAATTCCTCCGAACAAACTTCCTGAAACCGTTTCCATGATCTTTCCCCAGCCCATTAAGACAGGAATAATAAAAACAGAAGAAAGGAGGATTAGTATCATAAAAAAAGATTGCTTAAAAATAAGCAATCTTTATATTTTATATCGAAAATATTATCTTGGTTGTACCCGTCCGTCTTTTCTGTCCTGAGATCTACCAATGGTATATCCTGTTGCACCTCCTACAACACCTCCTATGACGGCACCAAGTCCTCTGTTTTTCTTAGCAATGATTGCTCCGGCGGCAGCACCACCTACGGCTCCAATGATGGTTCCTTTAGCAGCCTTACTCATTCCTTTTTTCTGAGTAGTTCCCTGCGAAGCACTTCCATTGTCAGCATATCCTCCGTTGCTGCTTCCTGAGCCGGAACCTGAGTTTCTGTCTCTGTATACCGTTCTTGTTTCTCTTATAACCTGTGGTTTTGAATTATTTGCTGCTGCAGTTTTTGCTTTTTTGCTTTCTGATATACTGTCTGCTTTTTTCTGAGCTTCATACACCAGTTTTTCTTTCTCGATAGCCAGTTTTTGCTTTTCTATTTCAAGTTGTCTTGCCTGGAATTCAAGCTTTTGTGCCTCAAGCGATTTTTCTGCTATCGCATCATCTTTCTTGCAGGCCGTCATTAAAAAAACGGATAAAAATCCTGCTAATACTATCTTTTTCATAATTCAAATTTTAATAAGCTTAAGCCAAAACGGCTTTAGTTTTAGTTTTATTTTCAATTATGAAGCCAAATTTTAGTTAATGAATGTTAAAGTTGATAATATAATAAACTATGAATGATAATTTCTGATAAATTTTCTACTATTGAAGGGAGTTTCCAATAATTAGCGCATATGGTTTGCGTTTCTGTTTTTTGATGTGATTTTTTGGAGTAATTGTAAAATATAGTTAATCAATAATTTTTGTTGAATTCATTTGAGTTACCTATTTTTGAAATACTAAATTACTTTACATATGAAAAAATCAATTTTTACAGTATCAGCTGTTATAGGATTATTGGCTGTTACAACTTCGTTTTCTTCTACAGATGTAGTAGAAGTTCCATCTAAAGACCGCACGGAAGTATCTCATAAAGATGCAAAAACGAAAACCTATCCGGTTCGTTATGGTCTTCTTGCAAAAAACGGAACAAAAATCCTTTCCGGGTCAGGTTATGACCTTGGTGGCTTTGTTGCAGAAAATACGGTTACAGGAGAGCAGTATTTCAGTATCGGTTATCAGCCTGTACTTCCTCAATATTCAGAAGACGATCTTCCTGAAGGAACTTATACTTTTTCCGGGATTCAGGGACAAGGTGGCTGGGTAGGTTATGGAACAGTTGTTGCTACTGTTTCTGATGATAATGTTGATGCTGACGGATACATTACAATATATGTTCCGATTGCATGGGAAGAATAAGTTTGTGAAAACAAAATATTTACCTAACTTTACAAAATCTCAAAAAGAGACATTGATTTAAATAGTGATAATTGCTGTAATTCTGTAACAAGAGGAAAGTAATTATTATATAACAATATTCTGTTTGGATTTTTCTAAATAGATTTTTTTCATCATTTGTGTTTTTTAGGCCTCCGTAAGGAGGTCGTTTCTTTTAAAAGGTATTTACGGGTCTGAAATAATTCCAGAATGTCAGATATCTTTTGATATCAGAATTACTCCGAAACAGAATTTGTTTTAAAATATGATTACACTCATAAAATAAAAAGGATGAGTGGCCTAAATTTGGAAATAGATTAAGGGATAAAATAATTTTTATTTCTGATATAAAATTTTTTTTCATCATTTGTGTTTTTTGAGGCCTCCTTCCGGAGGCTTTTTCATATTATAGATCTTCAGTACCTGGTATCTATACATCAAACAATATTCTGCCATTGAATGGAGAATCCCAAATGATGAATATCTGATCATTGAGTTTCCTTAAAGGTGACTGAACGATCTCATATTCCCCTTTTTCATTTAATCTTTCTACAATAAGATTAGATCCTTTACCTACTTCATTTACCTTAAAACCCAGCTGATATTCTTTTTCATTGTTTTGGACGAAATCTTCTTTGCTAAAAGTTTTTTGTGCCATGATATTAAATTTTGTGGATTAGATTAAATAAAGAATAAATTATGCCAATTTCTATATTTTACTTTTATAATTATTGTTTTTAAGCTGTAAAAGAATTTTTTATTTAGCTATGTGAATTTTATTTTAATTAAAAATGAATTATTTTATTTCTATAGATTCTGATGAGTCTTTGGTTTTATTTGAATTAATTATAAATAATTATGATCCTGTTTTTAAAAATACAATAAAATTGAAATAAAATAACTAAATGATAAAAAAACAATCTTTAATCATAAGTTAATTTTTTTTCTGAAAATTATCATTCTTGGCACGATTTTTCAATGTAGTTATGTAACTCATGTTTAATTTGAGTTTTCATGGTTATTAGTTTTTATCCTCGGAATTTCCGAGGATTTTTTTTGTCTTATATGACGTAGCTCATAAACTCATGCTGGACCATTCTTTTATCTTTAAATAAGATAATTTTCTATCCATCATTACTTTTTACATTATTTATCAGGCTCTTTGCTGAATGTGAAGAGCTTATTTTATGTCAATTGTAATGAAAAGAAAATGTGTTGTATAATAAAATTTTATATTTTAGGCTTATCAAATTATAAAATCAACAACTATGAAAAATGTAAAGAAAATTTCAAGAGAAAATTTGAAAGCCATCAAAGGAGGTTTGAAGTATTGTAATGATGAGCTGCCTTGTGGTGAAGGGTGGTGTTGTGCAGGGCGCACGTGCAGACCTATTGATTCTTCTTATTGTCAGTTTTAAACTTTAAATGAGAAATCGTAGCTCCTGCTAGCGGGAACTGTTTTCATAAAATGATTTCGGATATTTTATTTTAAACAGAAAATAAAAAAAAACCTCTAAAATAAATTAGAGGTTTTTTCTGAGGTACCTAGCGGATTCGAACCGCTGTAGATGGTGTTGCAGACCACTGCCTAGCCGCTCGGCCAAAGTACCATTTTTACCATTTTTGAGGTGTGCAAATATAGTAAAAATTCTTTTTGAACAAAAATTTTTAAGCAATTTCTTTTGCTCCAAGATCGTCTATTTCGCTTTTGGCTTGAGTTTCAGCGATATATTTTTTAAGGTTTACCACTCTGGTTTCGCTCCAACTGTCATGCCATCCGTTTTCACCTAAAAAAGAAAGGGCATCAAAAGGAACAATTCTTGAAATATTCCGTATGAAATAATCCTTCATTGTAGGCTCAGTACCATCAATGCAAATAACTTTAGTTCCGGTAATATACTTTCCTATGGATCTTCCTTTGGTAAGGAATTCTATACAAAAAGTAAATATAAAATAAACCAGCGAGGTGATCAGGATATCAGTAATTCTGTTTACCTGTGACAATTTTCGGATTATATTTACGAAAATGTCAATGTTTGCCAATTCATACAATAAAGATGAAATAAATCCGGCGGCAAAAAAGATAAGCGTAATAATAAATCTATCAATAATAAAATTAGCGAATCTTGTTCCCTTTGAGGATCTGTTTCGATCTACAACTACTAAATATTTTCTCATGGTTTTAGGTATTAGTTTTTTTAGATATAATTTTAAAATCCGTTGACAAGCAATTTTAATGAGGCATTGGTATCAATTACTGCGGTGATGCCTGTATTGCTGAGTAGAATTTTACTTGGTTTAAGATTGAATACTTTTCCGTTCATCTTTAATCCTTTATAGTATTCTTTATTGAAAGCTTCTTCAATGCTCTTTCTGGAAGTTTCTTCCAGTTCCTGAGTGGGAATGCCATATTCTTCTTCAATCATTTTTACAATCTTGCCCTGGAAAAGAACAGAAGCCGTTTTATAAAGGATATTGGTTGTTTTCAGTTTAAATTTGGTTTCTGATAAGACAATTTTTCTCTTCGTTTCATCATATACAGGAATCCCTGAAATGATAGAGGTGCCTTTGATGTAACCGTCTGTCTGAGCTTCAATAACAACTCTGTTATCGAGACCGTAAACCCTGATGTCAGTTACTTTCACCTTAGAATCCCGGATATCAAATTCTTTATTTAAAAAAGTTTTTCTGGCCATGCTGCTGGCTTCAGTGAAAGGGATATTGGCCGTAGTCTGTAAAATAAATTTATCTGCAACCGTAGGGCTGAAATTAAAATTAGCAACAGACGTTACCGGTGAAGAAGCTGCCGGTTTACTTCCGGTAAAGGTTTCTGAGTAAATGTCAACTCCCAGAGTGGCATTGATCTGGTTTCCGTAGAATTTTAAAGGAGTGATATTAACTCCAACAGGGCTCACCTTCAGCCAGGTATTGTATTCTTCTGAAATATTGAATGGCTGCAGGAACGTATTCCAGGCCATTAATGCATATTGCTGAAAGTTCAATTGAGTAGCCATCTGCTGGTCTATGGTTTTACAGAATTTTTCCTGTTGTTCTTTTAAGCTCTTTTCAACGATGGAGGTAATAGGAATCTGGATTCTTCCATAGTCAAGAACGGGTTTCGTAACCCATCTAAAACCGTTGGGCCGGGTATTGGTCGCAATAGTCCAGTTATTTTTAAAAGTAACGGTTGTATTGAAGGACATTACTGTTTCGAAGGTGGTATTCTGATAGGTATATACTCCCAAAGTACCAATTCCTTTTTCTGCCCATATTTTTAAAGGAACTTCAATCAGTAGATTCTGGCTGGTTCCTCCTACCAGACGGATCGGTCTTGTTTTCCAAACTTTTACTTTAAACTGATCATTATTGTTATCCGTATAAGAATCATCCTGATAGACCAGATCTTTTACAGAAGCATTGATCATATTACTTAGTTCCGAAAGAGGAATGGTAACCGGCATTGTAATGCTGGATCTGATCTTTGGAAAATTATAGCCGGCCAATTGATTGTCAACACCGGTCTGGCCAAAAGCATTGATAAAGACTACTAAAAATAATAATTTAACAAGTTTCAATTTTTATGTTTTTTATGAATGGAAAGGTAAGGATTTTAATTTTGAGGTTTGAAGCTTTTTTCCAGCTCTATACTGGCGCCCTTCATTTCCCCCTGCATGGGTGGAGCAGTTTTGGTAATTTTCAGTTTTATATAATCGATCTGTGGAAAACTGTCATGAATTTTAGTCATAATTCTTCCCGCTACATGTTCCAGAAGTTTAGATTTTATCTTCATTTCATTGTGCAGGATATCATTGATGTCTGCATAACTTATTGTGTCATGCAGATCATCAGATTCGGCAGCCTTCCACAGGTCGGTATGAAGTTCTGCATTAAGAATATAATAGGTACCGATAATGTTCTCTTCGGGAAGAACGCCATGGTAAGCATATATTTTTACATCTTCAAGATATATTTTGCTCATTGTTTCAAATTTTATGAAGCAAAAATCGTTTTAATTCTTCAAAATCTGAATTTATTTCAACAGTTTTTTTCTCCTTTTTCATCAGCTCGTTCAGAGATCCGGGAATTTGTATGGAGGTATGGATGACTTTTTCCACAGCATCAGGGAATTTTACAGGGTGTGCAGTCCCCAGGATAAATCCTTTTTTTCCTGGATTTTCTTCCAGATATTTCTCAAGGGAAGCAAATGCTACAGCTGTATGAGGATCAAGGAGATAGTTATACTTTTGATATACTTTGGTAATGGTATTTATGGTTTCCTTATCATTGACGGAGTAGGCAGATACTGTATTTTTTAAAGAATCAAACTGATTTCCGAAGAGTTCCAGAATTCGTACAAAATTGCTTGGATTTCCTACATCCATTGCATTCGATAGGGTAGGCACTGCTTGATGTGGCTCAAATTTCTGTGTTTTCAGATAGTCAGGAATGACATGATTATCATTACATGCTGCGATGAAGTGGTCTGCAGGCATCCCTCTGAAATGAGCTAGAAGTCCGGCACAGATATTTCCGAAATTTCCACTTGGCACACAGATGACAGGATGCTCCTTATGCTGTTGAATCCATTGTTTCAAAGCTATTAAATAATAAATCTGTTGGGGAAGCCATCTTGCAATGTTGATAGAATTGGCAGACGTCAGAAATAGCTGACTGTTGATTTCTTGATCTGAAAAAGCCTGCTTGACAAGATTCTGACAATCGTCAAAACTTCCATTTACTTCTATAGCCGAAATATTTTCACCTAATGCCGTCAATTGTTTCTCCTGCACCGGACTTACCCTGTTTTTAGGATATAAAATAACTACATTAATCTGCGGAATTTTATAAAATCCATGGGCAACAGCACCTCCGGTATCACCTGAAGTAGCGACAAGAACGGTTACTTTTTTCTGCTGATCTTTCAGAAAATAAGACAGGCAACGGCTCATAAATCTCGCACCAATATCTTTAAAAGCTAGAGTAGGACCATGAAACAGCTCTAGTACGGATATCTGCTCATTAATTTTTACTAAAGGAATCTCAAAACTTACGGTTTCTGCTACAATTTCTTTAAGTATTTCCGAAGGAATTTCATCTCCTACAAAATCTTTCATGCATTGGTAAGCAATTTCTTCATTGGAACATTGAGGAAGATTTTGAATAAATTCTTCATTAAACTGGGGAATGTTTTCAGGAAAGAACAATCCTTTTTCTTTTCCCTGCCCTTTTATTGTCGCATTTTTGAAATCAATTTTTTCCTGATGGTCTTTTAAATTATAGTATATCATTTTTTGTTGTATTGGTAAAGTTTATATTTAAGCTTCTTCGACAATCTGAATTCCCGAAGGGTTTATTTTGGAAACATAGACAAAGCTTTCGATGCCGATGCTGTCATAGGCTGATTTCATCATCTGTGAAATTTTTTCTGCGGTTTCTTTTTTCTCGGTTAGCATGAAAATAGAAGGACCGGACCCTGATATTCCTCCTCCCAAAGCTCCCATTTCAAGGCTTTTCTGTTTAATTTCGTCAAACTTCGGAATCAGAATGCTGCGGACAGGTTCTATGATAACATCATGAAGACTTCTGCCTATCAGTGAAAGATCATTTTTCTGAATTCCGGCAACCAGTCCTGCAATATTTCCCCACTGTTCCACAGCGCTTTTCAAAGAAATATTTTTCTTTAGGATCTGTCTGGCATCTGAAGTTTTCACTTCCACCTGAGGATGCACGGCAGCTACAAAGAGTTCAGGAGCATTCAAGGGAATAATATCAACAGGATCAGCCGATTTTACCAAAGTGATTCCTCCGTAAAGACATGGAGCAATATTGTCTGCATGACGGACCCCGGAAGCAAGCTCTTCTCCAAACATGGCAAAATGAACCATCTCATCTTTTGACAAAATGTTTTTTAATAAGAGATTAGCGCCAAAGGCGGCTCCGGCGGCGCTTGCCGCACTGGAGCCGAGCCCGCTTCCCGGTTTTATATGTTTCCGGATCGTTACTTCAAAACCATGAGTTAGTTTAAGGTGTTCCTGAATCTTTAACAATACAATACCTGCAACATTTTTGGCGGCTTCTTCGGGAAGTCCAAAGGAGTCAGTATGTTTTATAATGATTTCAGGAGTTTCTAATAATCTGAATTCCATTTCATCATATGGATCATGGACTGCCATTCCCAAAATATCGAATCCACACACCAGGTTAGCTACAGTGGCTGGTACTTTTAATTTTACTTTTTTCATATATTGTATTTTTTTAAATTGAACGGATAATATCTGCAAAAACTCCACTGGCGGTTACCTCAGCTCCGGCTCCGGCTCCTTTTACTACCAAAGGCTGTTCGGAATATCTCATGGTTTTAAAAATGACAATATTGTCTTTGCCGTAAAGATGGTAAAGATCACTGTCAGGAGGTACATGCTGCAATCCTACTTTTGCCTTTCCATCTTTGAATTCTGCGGTATATTTTAATATTTTACCCTCCTGTTGAGCATTACTAAAAAGGTTTTTAAAATGATCCTCATACTGAGTCAGCTTTTCATAAAAATCTTGTACGCTTCCCTGCATGCATTCTTCCGGCAGAAAACCGATATTCTCAATATCTTTAAACTGTAGCGGATATCCTGCTTCACGGGCCAGGATTAGGATTTTTCTTGCCACATCAGTTCCTGAGAGGTCAAGTCTGGGATCCGGTTCTGTATATCCTTCTTTTTGTGCCTGTGCCACTACTTCAGAGAATGTTCTGCTGCCGTCATAATGGTTGAAAACAAAATTTAAAGTTCCGCTCAGTACTGCCTGGATAGAACTGATTTTGTCACCGCTTTTGATCAGGTCACTGATGGTTCCTATAACCGGAAGTCCTGCTCCTACATTGGTTTCAAAATAGAAACTGCAGTTGTGGTTTCTGGCTGTATTTTTCAATGTTTTATACTCTTCAAAATCTGATGAAGCTGCTATTTTGTTGCAGGCTACGATATTAATGCTCCTTTCTAATAAGCTTTGGTAAACCTTCGGAACTTCGGGGCTTGCTGTCACATCAACAAACACGGAATTTCTTAAGTTCCTGGATAGAATCTCACCTGCAAAATCCCGGACAGATGCTTTTGTGGCCTTATCGTTCCAGCTGAGGTAGTTTTCGTAAGAAATCCCCTGATCTGAAAAAAGCATATTACGACTGTTGGAGATCCCTGCAATTCTCAGGTTAATTGAAAAGTTTTCCTGCAGGTAAGCATTCTGGTCGTAAATCTGCCGGATAAGTTTTGAGCCTACATTTCCGGTTCCGCAGAGGTAAAGATGAATTTGCTTTATTTCCGATTCAAAAAATTCTTCATGAAGTACATTCACTGCTTTCTTGCTGTCTTTTTCTGTGATCACAATACTGATATTCCTTTCTGAAGAGCCTTGTGCAATAGCTCTTATATTGATACCGTTATTTCCGAGACAACTGAACATTCTGGCACTTACACCACTTCTACTTTTCATATTTTCTCCTACAAGAGCTACAATAGAAAGTCCGGTTTCAATTTTTACAGCATACACCCTTTTCATATTGATATCATCGGCAAATGCTGAATTGATGGCGCTTTCTGCATGGAAAATTTCTTTTTCATGAATGGCAATTGTTATGGAATGTTCCGAGGAGCCTTGTGTAATAAGAATGACATTGATTTTTTCCTGGCTGAGACAATGGAATAACCTGGCAGAAATTCCCGGAATGCCTACCATGCCGCTACCTTCTAAAGTAAGCAGTGCAATCCGGCTCATATTAGAAACTCCTACTGCTACCTGCTGTTTTTCACTTTCTGATACTTTAGGATGATGGGAGATTAAAGTTCCCGAAGCTTCAGGAGCAAATGTATTTTTTATAATAAGATCAATATTCTTTACCATCACAGGCTGAATGGATGGCGGATAGAGTACTTTGGCTCCAAAATGAGACAGTTCCATTGCTTCATGATAAGATATCTCTGCAATAGATTTGGCATTGGATGCAAGACGAGGGTCTGCGGTCATCATTCCGCTTACGTCTGTCCAGATCTGTAATTCTTTTGCATCAATAGCTGCAGCAATGATAGAGGCTGTGTAATCAGAACCACCTCTTCCCAGTGTTGTTGGGTTGTTCTTCTGATCACTGGCAATGAATCCCGGTCCGATAATGACAGCATTCTGATGTTCACTAAGGTAGTTTTTTACATTATTTTCGGTGATGGGGAAATCTACTTTGGCATTTGTAAAGTTACTGTCTGTTTTGATGAGGTCTGCAGAGTTCATCCATAAACAGTCCAGTTCTTCATGCTGAAGTCTTGCTGCAATGATGCTGGAAGAAAGAAATTCTCCATAGGAAGTAATTCTGTCCTTTATTTTATCTGTCAGTTCGCCCAGCACAAAAATACCATTGCAGATGTCTTCAATATCATTGAAATGTTTTTTAACAAAGCTTAGCCATGAACTTTGTGCCAGAACCGGGACCAGTTCTTTTACGAGATTAATGTGTTTTTCTTCAAGAGTTTTGATGATCTGAAGATAAGTTTCATCTTTCGCAGAAGCACATTCTGCCCCTTTGATCAGATGATCGGTAACGCCGTGAAGTGCAGATACGATGACAACAATCCGGTCTTTCTGTGATTCTTCTTTTATAATTTTTTCTACAAGAATGATATTTTGAACATTGGCGACTGATGTTCCGCCGAATTTTAAGATTTTCATCAATTATTTATTTGAGGTTAGGTAAAATGAAATAGTTACTCTTCAAAAAAAAGAGTACAGGGTACCGAAATAATATGTGAAAATTTACCCCGTTATGGGGTAGTTGTTGTAGTTGTTGTGAATGTAGAAACGGAAGATACTCCTGAAATAGGTGATTTCAGGATAGAAATATCAGATATGTTTCTAAATAAACTCATTGTAACGGAACAAATGTACAAATTTTTTTGAAACAGCCAGGTTTTCTTCAAAATTAAATAATTAAAAATCAATTATCTGTCTCGAATTGGGTGTTTTGCTTTTCAATTAATATAGGGTTATACGGTTTAATACTGTTTGATGAATGGTGTTTTTATAATGTTTACTATCATATTATTTCTAATTCTTATGATTGTGATTAATTTTTGCATACCATAAAATGTTTTATTATATTTATAAGATAAACTAAATCAGAATATTATGAAAAATTTAAAAAAACTAAACAGAGAAAGTTTAAGAGCCGTTATGGGGGGTACAATGGACAGCTGTGCTGTTGATCTTGACTGCGGGCCAAAAGGATGTGCGGTATGTACAGATTTGAAAGGGCGTAAAGTTTGTCTTTATTTTTATCCTTACGATCCGTCTGTTCCGGGGAGCTGTATGGTTCTTGAAAGCTAGAAAGCAACGATTGATCATGGTGGCTCAGTGTCTGAGATTTAATATAAGGAAGCACTGTTTTTGACGGTGCTTCTTAATTATTTCTATTGATTGTGATTAATTTTATACTTTAGAAGAAATATTTTAATATATTTATAAGGTTAACTAAATCAAAACATTATGAAAAAATCAAAGAAATTAAACAGAGAAAATTTAAAATCGATTAATGGTGGCAATGACATTAATGATTGTTTTGAATATTGTCCTGCCGGACCTTACGGACCAGGTCAGCCGAGATCATGTGCCGATTATCATGCTTTACCTGAATGCTGCAAAATGAGGGTTTTGGTAAGTTATGAGTGCTTTGACCCTCGTTGAAGAAAAACAATAGAAAATTAAACCTATTATCATCTTTAAATCAATAGATCATGAAAGCAACAATTAAAAAATTATCAAGAGAGGAAAAGAAAAGTATCGGTGGCGGTTTTACTGCTATTCAGATTGAAGCTTGCGGCGGTGAACAATTTGTATGCTTCCGTCCAGGTGGATGGGGCTGCTGGCTGAAACCGGGAGGAACCTGCTATGCGCCGATGTTGTAATCAGTATGAAAATAAATCAAATAAACTTAACAATATGAGAAAATTATCAAGAACAAAATTAAAAGATATTAAAGGTAAGGGAATGGCAGGATGCGCAGGATGCCCAACAACCGGAAACTATGGAGACGGCCCTGAATATACCCATAACTGCTGGAACTATTGGAGTTTACCGACTAACTGCAGAAACTGTGTAGACGTAAGCGCAGATTGCTATGGCCCTGATTATTCTGACTTTTATAACTAAAAAATCAATTTACATTAAAACGACTATGAAAAATTTAAAGAAATTAAACAGAAAAGAACTTCAAACACTGCAAGGAGCAGGCTCGGCCACATGTACAGGATGTCCTAAGAATACAACGTACGGAAACAATCCTGGCGATGCTCCCTGCGAGGCTTTTCAGATGCTTCCTGATCGTTGTAAAATGTGCGTGATTGTTGATATGTCATGTATGAGCGGAGGTGTGTCTTAGAATATGATCTGTTTAAAACAATAAAAAGCACTGTGAAAACAGTGCTTTTTATTGTTTTTATTAACAGTTGTCTGGAATGTACATTCCTCTTGGTACGCAGATTAATTCTCCATTGCAGCCTAAGCCGCAGGTTTCATGTATTTCACAGTTTAAGTTACAGGTATAACTGCCTCCGTTTACATTTTTAAGACTTCTTCTGTCTAATTTTTTTAGATTTTTCATATTTATTATTAGTTTGAATGCTAAATATAATAAATATTGAATAACAAAAAAATTATTTTATGCTTTTAGAAAGATCAAGCATGGCTTCAATAGGTTTCAATGCTTTTAATCTTAATTCTTCGTCGATAAGAATTTCAGGAAGCTCATATTTCATACATAAATACAATTTTTCCATGGTGTTACGCTTCATGTAGAAACATTCTGAACAGTTACAGCTTTCATCAAAAACCAATGCAGGAATCAGTTCCTTGTGAGGAGCACGTTTTCTCATTTCGTGAAGAATTCCTTCTTCTGTAGCAATGATAAATTTCTGACAGTCATCTTTTTCTACATAGTTCAACAGGGCAGAAGTGGAACCGATGAAGTGAGCCAGTTTTAATACTGCTTCTTCACTTTCAGGATGTGCAATCAGTTTTGCATCCGGATTGTCTGCCAATTGCTGGGCAATTCTTTCCATTGAAAATGCTTCGTGTACTACACAGCTTCCATCCCAAAGGATCATATCACTACCTGTTTTTTTAGATAAATATCTTCCAAGGTTTTTATCCGGTGCGAAGATGATAGGTCTGTCTTTCGGAAGTGCTTCTATTACGGTTTCAGCATTTGAACTGGTTACGATTATATCACTTTCTGCTTTAGTTTCTGCGTTACAGTTGATGTAAGTTGCAATTAAAGCATTCGGGTGCTGTTCGCGCATTTTTCTTAACCCTTCTCCGGAACAACCGTCTGCCAGTGAGCATCCGGCCATGGTATCAGGAAGAACTACTTTTTTAGTTGGATTCAGAATTTTAGCGGCTTCTGCCATGAAATGTACTCCACAGAATACAATCATGTCAGCATTGGTATCTTTAGCCTGTCTTGCCAGCTGTAAAGAATCTCCAAGGAAATCTGCGATATCCTGAATTTCTCCGGGCTGGTAATAATGGGCAAGGATCACCGCATTTTTTTCTTCTTTCAGTTTAAGAATGGCTTTCACCAATTCTTCACCCTGAGGAATCGCAATATCTTTTATATCCAGAAATCCTCTGACAGGAATTGCAGATTTAGCTTTTTCTAATGTTTCGGTACTCATATCAACCTCAATTTTTTCTTTTATAAAAGTTAGAGATTAGAAACTAGAGGTTAGTATAAAATGAGGATAATTTTCCTGACACTAAAAAACTAACTTCTAATTTCTAACTTCTAGTTTCTTTCTATAAAACTTTTTATTAAACTTTCTATTTCTTTTTTAGCTGCATCAAGATCTTCATTAATCACGATCTTGTCAAACCCGCTGGCGTAGGTCATTTCTTCTTCTGCCTTTGCGACACGGGTTTTTATGGTTTCTGCATCATCTGTGTTTCTGGAGATCAATCTTCGTTCCAATTCTTCAATGGAAGGCGGTTCTATAAAAATAGACAACGCTTTTTCACCGAAGTATTTTTTTAATGAAATGCCTCCTTTTACATCTACATCAAAAATAACAACTTTTCCCTGATTCCAGATTTTTTCTACTTCAGATTTTAAAGTACCGTAATATTTGTCAGTATAAACTTCTTCATATTCTACAAAAGCATCTTCGGAAATTTTCTGTCTGAACTCCTCCGGTGTCAGAAAATGATAATCTACGGCATGTACTTCACTTCCTCTTGGCTGTCTTGTAGTACATGAGATTGAAAATGCCAGTTCAGGAAATGTCTCCAGTGAATGCTTTACCAATGTAGTTTTTCCGCTCCCTGATGGTGCTGAAAATATAATTACTTTATCCATTTTTTTGGGTTTCGGGTTACGGGTTTCGAGTTTGGTGATCTATTCTTAGAACAACCACGCATCTCGTACCCCGTATCTATCATTACAATACGTTTAACGTTTGTTCTTTAATTTTTTCAAGGTCGTCTTTCATCATCACCACCAGTTTCTGGATTTCTGCGTGATTGGCTTTAGAACCCAGTGTATTGATTTCTCTTCCGATTTCCTGAGAAATAAATCCCAGTTTTTTTCCGTTGAAAGACTCATTGTCCATTACTTCTTTATAATATTTCAGGTGCTGGGCAAGTCTTACCTTTTCTTCAGAAATATCAAGTTTTTCAGTGAAATAGGCCATTTCCTGATAGAAACGTGTTTCATCAACATTTTCAAATTCTTTCAAAGATTTCTGATAACGTTCTTTCACGCTTACAATTCTTTCTTCTTCAAAAGGAATCACTTCGCTAAGATATTTGTCGATATTCTGAATATTTCTGTTGAGTTCTTCGTGTAAGATACCACCCTCAGTTCTTCTGAATTCTTCGAATCTGTCTACGGCATTATTGACAATCTTAGCCAAAGCTTCCCATTCACCTTCCGTCAATTCGTCAGGTCTGGATGAGATGGCATCAGGAAGTCTTACCGCCATTTTAAGGTATTCGAAATTGGGACCGTCAGAAGCTATGTTTTTAAGTTCGTTGATATAAGAATCAATTAAATTTTTATTGATTTTTACATCATTAGACTCTTCAAGATTCTCAATATTAACGTAGCAGTCTACTTTTCCACGGATAATTCTATCGTTAAGAATTTTTCTGATTTCAAATTCTTTTTCTTTATAACGCAAAGGAATTTTAATATTCAAATCAAAGCTCTTACTGTTCAGAGATTTAATATCTATAGTAATTTTTTTTCCTTCAAAAACATCTTCGGCTCTACCGAATCCGGTCATTGATAAAATCATAGTTTTTTATTGTTTTACAAAGATAAACAATTAAGTGTATAATGTGATACAATGAAATTCCAACGTATACAATCTGATCATTCAATTTTAAATTTATTTTAAACCATTAAGATTTAATGAAGATGTTAAGAATATTAAGATGAGCTTCGCTTTTGGCATAATGCTTAAAAGAAATCTATTTGATTTTTTTCTTAATTAAACTTAACAACTTAAATATCCTTAATGGTTCAAAACAATCCGCAGTTTTTTGTATTTAAAAATAAAAATTCAAATAAACCCATTTTCGTAAATTAGCGCTGTGAAAAAGAAAAATTTAATTTCTGTTGTAGGACCCACCGGCATTGGGAAAACGAGATTGGCAATTGATTTGGCTCAACATTTCAATACGGAGATTATTTCCTGTGATTCCCGTCAGTTTTTTAAAGAAATGAAAATAGGAACGGCAGCACCTTTAGAAGAGGAGCTGGCTGGTGCACCTCATCATTTTATCGGAAATCTTTCAGTGAAAGACTATTATTCTATCGGGCAATATGAAGAAGATGCGCTTCAAAAACTTAATGAACTTTTTGCTACTCATGATACGGTCATTCTTGTTGGCGGAAGCATGATGTATGAAAAAGCGGTGATAGAAGGTCTGCATGATTTACCAGAAGCGAATGTTGAAAACCAGGAGAAGCTTCAAAATATCATGGAGCAGGAGGGAATAGAAAAACTTCAGGAAATTTTACAGGAACTTGATCCTGAATATTTCAGTGTGGTAGATATTCACAATCACCGCAGGCTGTTGAGAGCCATTGATATTATCTGGCAAACGGATAAGAAATATTCTGAACATATTTCGGTTTCTCAGAATGGCAGAGATTTTAATGTAATCAGAATCGGAATAGAAGCTCCAAGAGAAGAGCTGTACGACAGAATCAACCGCAGGGTAGATATTATGATGGAAAACGGATTGCTGGATGAGGTAAAAGGTCTTGAGAAATTCAAAGATTTGACGGCTTTAAATACGGTAGGTTATGCTGAGCTTTTCAAATATTTTGACGGAGAGTGGGATCTTGATTTTGCAGTTTTAGAAATTAAAAAGAACAGCCGAAGATATGCGAAGCGCCAGCTGACATGGTATAGAAAGGCGGATGATATTCATTATTTACAGTTGGGATATTCTGAAAAGGACTATGAAGATTTGTTGGAATGGCTTGCGGAGCAATTTCAGAAATAAATTTTCCTGAATTATTTTAAACCATGAAGGAGCTATTAAGATGTTAAGAATATTAAGAAAGCTTCGCCTTGTAAAGTATTGTCTTAAAAATCTATTTGATTTTTCTTAATTAAACTTAACAACTTAAATGTTCTTAATGGTTCAATGATCATTTATTTCATTAATAACACCATAAAAAAATGCGGCTCTGAAAAGAACCGCATCTTAAAACAAATATAATTTAATTTACTACTTCCAACCGCCGCCTAAAGCTCTGTATAGATCTACAATGCTGCTTAATCTCTGTCTTTTAATGGAAGCCAGATTCAACTCTGCCTGCAGGGAATTCCCTTGTGCTGTAATCACTTCCAGGTAATTGGCTGAACCTCCTTTGTAAAGAAGTTGTGCACTTTTAATTCCGTCTTTCAACGTGGCAGATTGCTCTGTGGCTTTCTGTTCCTGAACTTTTAAATTTTCATTGGAAACCAAAGCATCAGAAATTTCTCCTACAGCGTTCAATACTGACTGACGGAATGCCAGAACATTTTTCTCTCTTTGAATTTTGGCTACTTCCAGATCTGTTTTCAACTGTCTTTTCTGGAAAATAGGCTGGGTAATTCCCCCTAAAACCGATCCGAATAACGAAGCCGGAATCTGGAACCAGTTGTCAAACTTGAATGAATTGACTCCTCCGTTGGCAGTAATTTTTAGCGCCGGATACATATTGGCCTGGGCAATTCCTACCATGGCATTGGATTCTAATAAAACCAGTTCCTGCTGACGTACATCCGGTCTGCGGCTTACCATAGCTGCCGGAAGACCTGCTGTAATGTTTTGAGGTAATGAAGTATCAGACATTTCAATGGTTCTGTTTACTTTATTGGGCAGCTCACCAGTTAAAATACTCAATGCATTTTCCTGAATGGCGATATTCTGCTCTAGCTGAGCAATCAGAAGTTCTGTTGCCTGTTTTTGTGCTGCTGCCTGCTGTACTCCTAAAGAGGTGTTGTCACCACTTTCCCACATTTTTTGGGTCATTAACAGGGTATTGGTGGTCAGTTCCAGATTCGATTTTGCAATAGCCAATTGTCTGTCAAGCATTAACAAATTATAATACCCTTGTGCAATAGCTGCTACTACCTGAGTTTGAACTGCTTTTGAACCTTCATAGGTCTGAAGGTACTGTATTCTTGAAACTTCCTGCTGGTTTTTGATTTTTCCCCAGATATCCGCTTCCCATGAAAGGTTGAAGGCTGCATTATAATCCTCAACATGGCTCGAGCCTAAAAATAAATTTAAGCTTTGCCCGTTCATGCTGTTTTTGGATGGTCTTGAAATCTGTCCGCTTACTCCGAACCCAACATCCGGATACTGCATATATTTTGCCTGTTTCAGTTTTTCCTGTGAAGCAGCCACCTGCTTTAAGGCAATCTGAAGATCATAATTATTTTTAATTCCTTTTTCAATCAGTCCCTGTAAAATAGGATCACTGAAAAACTGTTTCCACTCCAGGTTAGCTATACTGGCTGTGTCTGCAGTGGCAGTGTACTGGAATTTTTCCGGAAGTGGAAGCTCAGGTTCCGTGTAGGCCAGTTTAGACACACACGAAACAGAGCCGATGGCCAGCACAAATGTTAGAATAATATTTTTTACTCGTTTCATAGTTTTTAAACTTTTAATTGAAGACAAAACTTAGAGAGGTTTCTGTTGATGCAAAAATTTCTTTAGTAGGAGAAAATAGGTAGTTTTTAAAACCATTAAGAACAGGCAGGTAAATAGGTAAACCTATGATCTTAAAATTTTCTCTAAGTTTTTGTCATTCATTTTTTTATTAGTGACTAGCAGCTAAAAGTTCTTCCTCCATTTGTTTTTTCAGAAGTCTTTTCTTTTTTCTGCTTGGCATTTTTTCATGCAGGTACTGGAACACTACATACATTACCGGAATGATAAAGATCCCGAAGATTACCCCTGTAAGCATTCCTCCTACGGTACTGTAACCGATAGAGTGGTTTCCTTTTGAAGAAGCACCTTGCGTCCATACCAGTGGAAGCATTCCCACGATGAAGGCAAAAGAGGTCATTAAGATCGGTCTTAAACGTAATCTTGATGCCTGAAGTGCTGATTCTATCAGTGTTTTACCTGCCTTTCTTCTCTGTACGGCAAATTCTACAATCAGGATGGCATTCTTTGCTAATAGTCCTACCAGCATGATCAATCCTACCTGAACGTAAATATTGTTATCAATTCCTGCTAATCCTGTGAAGGCAAATACTCCGAAAATCCCTGTAGGAATGGTAAGAATAATCGCAAAAGGAAGGATATAACTTTCATATTGAGCTGCCAGTAAGAAGTAAACAAAAAGAATACTTAAGAAGAAAATAAAGGCAGTCTGTCCGCTTGTTTTAATTTCTTCACGGGTAATCCCTGTCCACTCATATCCGTATCCTCTCGGAAGGGATTGCTGAGCCACTTCTTCTACCGCTTTGATGGCATCTCCGGTACTGTAACCAGGTTTTGGAGTTCCGTTAATTGTTACGGCATTGAAAAGGTTATTTCTTGTTACCGTCTCAGGACCGAAAGACCTTTTTAACGTTACCAGAGTTTTGGCAGGCACCATTTCTCCTGATTTATTTTTCACATAAATTCCTTCCAGTGAATTGACATCTGTACGGTAAGGAATATCTGCCTGTGCCATTACTCTGTAATATTTTCCGAATCTGTTGAAATCCGATACAAAGCTACTTCCGAAATAAATCTGCATGGTCTGCATCAATTCTGTTACAGAAACACCCAGCTGATTGGCTTTATCCGTATCCACATCAATGGTATACTGAGGGTTTCCTGCCGCATAGGTTGTAAAGGCAAATGCAATTTCAGGTCTTTTCATCAGCTCTCCAATGAACTGTTGAGTGGTTGTTCCCAACTGTTCGAAAGAACCGTTTGTTTTATCCTGAAGCATGAACTCAAATCCGGAAACGTTACCGAAACCTTGTACAGTAGGGAAGTTGAAGAAGAATGCATTGGCATCTTTCACTTGGCTTACCTTACCTGTCAATGTCGCTGCAATCTGATCAGGATCTTTCATTTCACCACGCTTGTCATAATCTTTAAGCTTAATAAAACCTGCAGAATATGGAGAAGCGTTGGCATTACTGATAAAGTTCATCCCATCTGCTACCCAAAGGTGGTTGGTTGCTTTTTCCCCGTTGATAATTTTATCAATTTGAGCTGTCGCTCTGTGTGTTCTTTCTAATGAACTTCCCGGAGGAGTATTCACTGCATACAATACGAATCCTTGGTCTTCCGTAGGAATAAATCCTGATGGAGCTTTTTTGATCAAAAATACACTGGCTGCTGTGATGACAACAAGACCTCCTATCGCAACCCATTTATTTTTAATTAAAAACTTAAGGCTATAGATATATTTTCTGGTCATGCTGTTGAAGCTGGCGTTGAAAGCATTGAAAAATCTTGCTCCAAAACCTTTTTTATGACCGTGCTCACCATGTTCTCCCTGAGGATCATTTAAGAACATTGCACATAATGCAGGACTCAATGTCAATGCATTCACTGCTGAAATTAAGATGGCAATCGCTAACGTGAAGGCAAACTGTCTGTAGAAAACTCCTGCAGGTCCCTGCATAAATCCAACCGGAATAAACACGGCACACATTACCAATGTGATGGAAATAATAGCTCCTGAAATTTCACTCATCGAGTGCATCGTAGCATGTTCTACAGGCATTCCCGTTTGTTCCATTTTAGAATGGACGGCTTCTACCACCACAATGGCGTCATCCACTACAATACCAATGGCGAGTACCAATGCAAATAAGGTAAGCATGTTGATACTGAAACCAAATAACTGCAGGAAGAAGAAGGTTCCGATAATTGCTACCGGTACGGCAATAGCTGGAATTAAGGTAGATCTGAAATCCTGAAGGAAAATAAATACTACAATAAATACCAATACGAAAGCAATAACAAGCGTTTCCACAACCTGATGGATAGAGGCATCCAAAAAGTCTTTGGAATTATACATGATAATGGGTTTAACTCCTTTTGGAAGCGTGGTTTCCATTACTTTCACCTGCTTTTCAATTTCTGTCAGGATTTCGTTGGCATTGGAACCTGCTGTCTGTAGGATAGCAAATCCGGCAACCGGTTTTCCGTCTACTCTGTTGGTGGCGGTATAAGTATAAGAACCAAATTCTACTCTTGCTACATCTTTTAATCTTAAGAAAGATCCATCACTGTTTGCTTTGATGGCGATGTTCTCATAGTCTTCATCCTTATTCAGTTTTCCTTTATATTTAAGGATATATTCGTAAGTTTCCTTACTTCCCTGTCCCAAACGGCCCGGAGCAGCTTCAAGGTTATGATCTTTAATCGCTCCTAACACTTCCTGTGGAGAAAGATTATTAGCTGCCAGACGATCCGGTTTCAGCCAGATTCTCATGGAATAATCCCTTGTTCCGAATACCTGAGCCTGTGCAACCCCAGGAATACGCTGTATCTGTGGAATAACATTAATTTTCAGGTAGTTCTGAAGGAATAATTCATCATATTGTTTTGCATCTTCACTGGTCAGTCCCATGAACATAATCATACTGTTCTGAACCTTCTGGGTTGAGATCCCGGCCTGTACCACTTCCTGAGGCAGCTGGCTCATCGCTTTCGATACACGGTTCTGTACGTTTACTGCCGCATTGTCTGCATCGGCACCCTGTTTGAAGAAAACACTCAGGGTCATAGTACCGTCGTTACTGGAGTTTGAGGTCATATAAGTCATGTTCTCAACTCCGTTTACAGCTTCCTCAATAGGAGTGGCTACCGAACGGGCTACGACCTCAGCATTGGCTCCAGGGTAGAATGCCGTTACCTGAACGCTTGGTGGAGCGATGTCCGGGAAAAGGGCAATCGGTAAATTAAAGAGAGACAAAGCTCCCAATAATAAGAGTATTATGGAGATGACCGTTGAAAGGACTGGTCTTTCTATAAATTGTTTTAACATAAGAAGTTTATTTTTTTAAGTCTTCTGTATTCGGAAAGAACTATAATGGTTTTGCTTTTAACAAGCTGTCAGAAGAAATGTTTTTCGGCTTGATGGAAGCACCATCTTTCAGGTTGCCAATTCCTGTGTATACGATTTTTTCTCCAGGAGCAAGCCCTTCGGAAATAAAGTAATAGCTGTCTGTTTTTCCGGATATTTTAATAGGTCTTCCCATTACTTTCTTGCCTTTGTCCATTACATATACATAGGTTTTATCCTGAATTTCGAAGGTTGATTCCTGAGGAATAACCACTGCATTAGAGATCAGCTGAGGCATGCGCACTCTTCCTGTGTTTCCGGTTCTTAAAGTTCCGTTGGCATTAGGGAAAACGGCACGTACACTGATGGCTCCGGTAGTTTTATCAAACTGTCCGTCTACAATACTTAATCTTCCTTTTTCGGGGTAAGTACTGTTATCGGCAATCACAAGATCTACCATCGGCATATTTTTCAGCTTTTCTTCCAGGCTTGCTCCAGGATATTTATTTTGGAAAGCGATGAAGTCAAGTTCACTTAAAGAGAAATACGCGTAGATTTCGCTGATATCAGATAATAAAGTCAATGGATTTACATCTGTTCTTGAAATCAGACTTCCTTTTTTGTAAGGAATTCTTCCGATATAACCACTTACGGGAGCTGTAATCGTTGTAAATCCTACGTTAATTCTGGCACTTCCTACAGAGGCTCTGGCTTGTGCAGCAGCGGCAACGGCAGCTTCATAATTGGCTTTTGCGGTTTTAAGCTGTACATCAGAAACTACTTTTGCAGCAACCAGTGGCTGAAGTCTGTCTACTTCCACTCTTGCTTTTTGAATATTAGCATTGGCCGCCTGAAGATTGGCCTGAGCCATATTCATCTGCTCGCCGTAGCTTCTTGAATCTATTTTAAATAACGGTTGTCCTGCTCTTACATAAGCCCCTTCCTCTACATAGATTCTATCCAGGTATCCGTCTACCTGAGATCTGATTTCTACGTTGTTTTTCCCTTCTAATGCAGTTGGGAATTCCTGATATGTAGTAGCGGGTGATGTAATAACGGTATAAACCGGAAGTTCTGGAGCTGGAGGTGCGGCATTGGTTCCTTCTGCGGCTTTTGTGCAGCTCTGTAAAAGAATTATACTTGCAATAAGTACAATAAACCTTGTTTTTCCAGGTAATTTCATTGTTGGTTTAATTTTTTTAATGAAGTGTTAGAGGTAAGTAAAGTGTTTTGATAAATGCTGTATTTTTTCCTAACAGTGTTAATAATTAGTTCAAAAAAAATTACAGAATTTTTAATGTCCAATGAAGTCGATTGTTTCCATAATTGAAAATTGTTTTTAATGTATTAAAGTGTATAATGTTGGTGTAAGGTGTGTTAATTTTACTAACAGTGTTAATTTATAAGCAAAAAATGACTACATTTAACAACTGAAATGGTATGAATTGCTCCATAAATGGTTTTCATTTTAATCAGGAATCACGGAATCAACTAAATTAATCCGGTGTTAAATTTCCTAACGGTGTTAATTTTTAATTCAAAAAAAATTTACAAAGACTTAATAAAAGCCGAAACAGTTTCGTCCAATGTAGTCTTGTTCATTGTAGAAGGGATATCAGCAGTACGCATCATCATAATAGAGATCATGCCGTGAACGGCAGAAAACAGAGCATGAGACATATGACAGGCATTGTCCGGGTTGGATCCGTTTTTCTTAATAATCTCGTATGTACATTCATAGATCAGTTCCTGGAATGATGAGAATTCTTTTTTCATCTGCCCTTTTCCACAGCATTGCATTCCAAGACCAAACATAAGCTGGTAATATTCCTTGTTTTTAAAAGCAAAGTTCCAGTAGGCATCCACAATGGCAACAAGCTGCTCTTCCGGAGTGTCATGTTTCTGCTGTGCTTTTAATAATTCTATATGTAACTTGTGGAAGCCATCTAAAGAAATTTCAAATAGAATAGCTTCTTTATTTTCAAAATAATCATACACAACGGGAGCACTATACTCAATAGCATCTGCTATCTTACGCATAGAAAGCGATCCCCAGCCTTCAGTTTTCGCCAACGTAAAAGCAGCCTGCAAAATATTTGCACGGATGGATTCTTTTTCTCGTTGACGGCGTTCATGTAGACCCATGATATTTATTTACTAACAGCGTTAGCAAAACTACAAACTTTTTACTATAAGTTCCAAAGGATATTATGAGTTTTATAGATCTGCCGGCTTTTGAAAGAAAATAAATTAAAGCCTGGATGCCGGAAGAATGGGTGCTGGAAGTTATTTTTAAGGTTGAATAATGTAATAATAGAATTTGGCTATAACTATTTTTGAGGGCTGAAATCTTCCCACCTCCAGCTTCCAGCCTCCTTACTTTATTAAAAATGAAAATGTCTTCTTCCTAATTAACAAAAGAAATAATTATCTTTGCCGGTAAAGAAATAAGGATATGAATACTCCCTCAAATATGTTGGCATTAGGAACAAAAGCTCCGTTTTTTGAACTTCCTAACCCGTCAAAAACGAATGAACTTCAGTCTTTGGAAGAACTGAAAGGAGAAAAAGGTACTTTGGTGATCTTTATGTGCAACCACTGTCCGTTTGTTCTTCATGTAATTGACAAGATCAATGAACTATATGAAGATTATAACGAGCATGGAATTGAATTCATCGCCATCAATGCTAATGATATCGAAAAATATCCGGCAGATTCTCCGGAAAAAATGATCGAATTCCAGATTGAAAGAAGATTTGATTTCCCTTATCTGTTTGATGAAAGCCAGGCGATTGCAAAAGCATATGATGCAGCATGTACACCGGATTTTTATTTCTTTGATGATAAGCTTGATCTTGTATACAGAGGTCAGATGGATGATTCAAGACCGGGAAATAATAAAGATGTAACTGGTGAGGATCTGATTATTGCTTTTGAAAATCTTTTGGCTGGGGAAGCTCAGGAAGAAATTCAGAGACCTAGTATGGGATGTAATATTAAATGGAAATAATTACTGGTTTATTTAGTTACTGGTTTTTATTCAATAATACAAAGCTGCTCTTTTGGAGTGGCTTTTTTGTTTTTTGCAGGGTGATTTTCTCTCGCAGATTTTGCAGATGACGCAGATTTTTAATACATAGTAAATTTCTTCCTACGCTTTGTCACTCCGCAGGAGTCTATACTACTGTCAAAAACTTGCTTTAACCTTAGTTTCCTTTTCAATCTTCAAATCTACATTCACTTTATTATGAGAATAATTCCTGATAAACTCTGAAGGAGTCTTTCCCGTATATTTTTTAAACATTCTGTTAAAATATGTTACATTGTTAAAGCCGCACTGATAACTGCATTCCGAAATAGATCTGTCCTGCGCCATCAGCAGGCATGCTTTATTAATTCTGTATCGGTTCACAAATTCTGTAAACGTAATCTGAGTTGCTTTTTTAAAGAAATTACAAAAGGCAGGTAGAGTGAGATTAGCTAGTTTTGCTACTTCTTCAATATCAATTTCCTTGTCGTAATGATGTTCTACATAGGTGAAGATATTCTCAAGACGGGTTTTATTTTTAGAAATAATGGTATAAGGCATGATTTCCTTGTTTAAAAGATCATAATCCTCACATTTCGAAAGTTCAAAAAGAATTTCCAACAGCAATAAGTATCTTTTGTAGCCTTCTGATTCCAGCATGAGTTTCAGTTTGGGAAGCATTACTTTTTTTACTTTTTGATGAAAATGAATCCCATATTTAGAAAGTTCCAACAGATTTTTTATGGATCTTGATTCTACTTCCTGTTCAGGAAACTGAAGAATTTCCTCTTTGAACTGAAGTACAATTTCTTCATGCGGATCAATAGAATTCAATCCAAATCCAGAGTGGGGGATGTTGGATCCGATTAATACCAGATCACCATTCGTATAATTACTTTTATGATAGCCCACGTGGCGGGTTCCGTTCCCGGAAATGACACATACCAACTCAATTTCGGGATGATAATGATATTCCCATTTGAATTCTGAAATGGGAGAATTATTGTGTATGGTACGGAATGAACTCTTTTCATTAGGGATAACCCTTTCAAAAGTAACTTTCATCTAATTAATCATATTTATTCATTAAAAATAGTAAATATATTAATATAGTTCAAATATTGATTTACTGTGTTAAATTATCGTTAACAGAAATGCTTCTATCTTAGCCGACAAGAAATCACCTGAATGAAAAATCTTAACATCAAGGCCGTTTTATTTTTAAACTATTTTGTCTTCGCCATTCTTCTGAATTCTGTAGGAACAGTCATTCTACAGGTACAGCAGAATTTTGGGATTTCAAAATCTTCGGCCAGTGTTTTGGAAGGTTTCAAAGATCTTCCGATTGCCATCTGTTCTTTCATTCTGGCTTCATTTCTTCCGAAGATAGGAATCAAAAAATCAATGCTGACTGCTTTATTGCTGGTAAGCTGTATGTGTTTTGTAATGCCGTTTACCAATGACTTTTGGGTATTCAAATTATTATTTGCAACAGTAGGAGTTTCATTTGCATTAATCAAAATATCGGTTTTTACTTCTATCGGGCTGGTAACGGAAACAGATAAAGAACACTCCAGCTTTATGGGATTTCTGGAAGGGTTTTTCATGATTGGAGTGCTGGCTGGCAATGTATTATTCAGTCTTTACATTGATGATCATAATCCGAAATCTACTGAATGGCTGAATGTGTATTGGGTGCTGGGTGGACTTTCAACTTTATCTTTTTTGTTTCTGTTCTTTTCAAAACTGAACGAGCAGGAAGCTAAAAGTGAGAAAACAGATTTATTTGGAGATTTAAGAAACAGTGCAAGTTTGTTCAGTTATAAAAAAGTGTTGTGTTTCTTATTGTGTGCATTCCTTTTTGTACTGGTGGAACAAAGTTTTCAGACATGGACGCCCACATTTTATAAAGAGATTTTAAAAGTGCCTACTTCTATGAGTATCCAGGCGGGAGCGGTTTTAGCTGGAGCCTTTGCGTTGGGAAGATTCTTATCAGGATTTTTCTCTAAGAAGTTCAGCTGGATTTATGTAGTTTCTTTCTGTGTGGTGGGTTTTGCCATTAGTTTACTGTTGGTTTTACCATTAACCCACAATATTCATATTGATACGAATACAAACTGGATGAATGCCCCTTTGGTCGTGTATTTATTTCCTTTGATGGGAGGTTTACTGGCACCGATTTATCCAAGTATTAATTCTGTAATTCTGGCATCTATTCCGAAATATCTGCACAGTGCGATGTCAGGATTGATCGTTGTTTTCTCAGCAATCGGAGGAACGATAGGTTCTATCATTACCGGTTTTGTGTTTCAGGAATTTAGTGGGCAGCAGGCATTTTACCTTTCTCTGATTCCGCTTTCATTACTGATCACCTCGGCAGCTTTCATGAATAAATTAAAAATTAATCCTAAAAAATAACAATGAGTAACCAGCTTTACATAAACGAAATTCAAAGTCTGTTTGATGAGGTACAGAGATCTGAAATTTTTGAAGATCAGAAAATGATGACGGATGCAGTTCCGTTATTCCCAATTGCGAAGATCAATGAAGACTATGAAAAGGCAAAAGATGCTGATGGCTTTGACCTTAAAGATTTTGTACTGGCTCATTTTGACTTCCTGGGCGCAAAAATTTCCATTCAAAGAGAAGACCATCTTCCGATTAAAGAGCATATTGAAAAACTCTGGGATGAGCTTACCCGCACTGCTTATGAAGAAAAAGGTACCCTTTTGAAGTTACCTAAACCTTATGTAGTACCGGGCGGACGTTTCAATGAATTTTTCTATTGGGACAGCTATTTTATTATGTTGGGATTAAAAGCCTCAGGCAGGGTAGAAATGATGGAAAATATTGTTGAAAACTGTTCTTATCTGATCCAAAATGTAGGATTTGTTCCCAACGCAAGTAGAACCCATTTCTTAAGCAGATCACAGCCTCCTTATTTTTCATTAATGCTGGATCTTCTTTTTGAAACAACACAAGACGAAGGAATTTATACACAATATCACGAAACACTGGAAAAAGAATATGCTTTCTGGATGAATGGGGAAAAAGGGCTTGAAAACAATTCCAGCGTAAAAAGAATAGTGAAAACAATAAACGGAGATATCCTGAACCGTTATTACGATGCAGAAAATGCACCACGTCCCGAAAGTTACCTGATCGATATTGAAGATCAGGAGACCGCTTCAGGAGACGAATTTTACAGAAATATAAGAAGCGCCTGTGAATCCGGCTGGGATTTTTCCAGCAGATGGTTTGCAGACGGAGAACATATACAGACGATAGAAACGCTGAACCTGGCACAGGTTGATCTGAACTGCCTTTTGTGGCATTTGGAAACGACCCTGACAAAATCCTCAGCGCTTCAGAGTCTTTTTGAAAAAGAAAAATATTTTTCTGAAAGAGCAGCAAATCGAAGACAGATGATCAACAAATACTTCTGGGATGAAAGAATGAAGATTTACAAAGATTATCATATCAAAAAAAACACAACAACCCCGTCTGAACATATTGCTGCTCTTTATCCTTTATTCCTTGGAATTGCAGATCAGGATGAGGCCGAAGCCATCGCACAGGCTCTTTCCGAAAAGTTCTTGTATCCGGGCGGACTGGTGACAACTACCAAAAATTCAGGACAGCAATGGGACCTTCCCAATGCGTGGGCTCCTTATCAATGGTTAGGATTTAAAGCAATGAAAAATTACGGCTTTGATGAGCTGGCAGAAAAAATTAAAAACAACTGGTGTTCCAATGTAGAAAGGGTCTACAAAAATACCGGGAAACTGATGGAAAAATACAATGCATTAGACACAGAAACAATAGCAGGCGGCGGGGAATACCCCAATCAGGACGGATTCGGTTGGACCAATGGAGTGTATTTACAATTACAACAAAACTGAAACTAACAATAAAAAATAAGGCTATGAAAAAAAAATCGATCTTTTTAATCGCCGCAACAGCTACGTTATACTTTAATAATGCTTATGCCCAGGAAACACCGCAGGATTCTGCAAAAGTTTCTTCCATCGATCAGATTGTCATTACAGGAAATTCCAATCCGAAGAAAAAAATAGAATCTAGTACTGCAATTTCTACTTTTAATGCCAAAGAAATTCAGAAGCAGAACCCGATCAGTGCTGCTGCCCTGCTGCAGAGAGTTCCCGGATTTGCTGTGGAAACTTCAGGTGGGGAAGTGGGAAATAACCTTTTTGCAAGAGGAATTCCTTCTGCCGGAGCCTATGAATTTGTACAGGTACAGGAAGATGGTCTTCCGGTTTTTGAGGATGGAGCGCTTCAGTTTGCCAATGCAGATAATTTCTTCCGTGTAGATAATTCAGTAAGCCGTCTGGAAGCTTTGAGAGGGGGCTCAGGTTCAATCTATGCCAATAATTCTCCCGGCGGTCTTATCAATTTTATTACAAAGGAAGGTTCTAATGATTTTAAAGGAACGGCTAAGCTTGAAACCAGTACTTATGGACTGATGCGTGCAGACCTTAATCTTGGTGGAGCTTTGGTAAAAGATAAACTGTTTTTCAATGTCGGAGGATTTTACAGAACGGATGACGGAATCAGAAAAACAGGTTTTAAAGCGAATAACGGCGGGCAGATCAGAATGAACCTTAAATATGTCTTCGATAAAGGCTATGTGAAAATGTATTATAAAAAGCTGGATGACAGAAATACTTTCTATCTCCCAATTCCTTTACTTCAGGATGGAAATACACTCAAAGAATTTCCCGGATTTGATGCGAATTACGGTACATACAGCTACAGAGGAATCGGGCAGCTTACTATTCCACAGGCAGGAGGCGGCTTTTTCAACAGAGATCTGGAAAACGGGATCCATCCGAAAGTGGATGTTGTAGGTGGGGAGTTTAAATATGACCTGGGAAGTAATTTCACTGTTTTAAATAAGACCCGTTACACCAATATCGATATGAACTATACGGGAATCTTCCCTGCTGGAGCTCCATATACCGCTGGCGATTTTGCCAAACGAAGCGGTATTGCCGGAAATAATTATCAGTATTCATTAGTGAGCGGTGGAGCAGTGGTGAATCCTGCCAATGTTCAGGAACTGGGATTCTGGGCTATTGACAAAAAGATGAACAATTTTGTGAACGATCTTCAGTTCAGCTATAAATTCGATAAGGGAAATGTGACGGCAGGTTTTTATAAATCAAGCTGGAAGTCAACCCAATACTGGAACTGGAGTAATATTTTAACAACAGTTACAGACAGACCACAATTGCTGAACCTGGTAGATACTTCTCTTACCCCTTCAGACAACGGATATTCCAAAACATATAACGGGGTTACCAGCATGTCTTTCCTGATCAGGAATTCACAAATCCAGGGAAGTCTGAATGATGTTTACCTGAATTTAGATTATAATATTACAGACGATTGGAGTTTTAACGGCGGAATCCGCTACAGCCGTGATTATTATAAAGGGTATGGCGTGAATACCACAAAGGCAAATCTGAATAATTCCGGATTGACTATTGACGGCACACACAGCTTTGCTACCACAACAGCAGATGATAATATGTCTGTTTTGGGAAATCAGTACACGTATTGGTATTATGATGTAAACAAAGTTTCTTATACATTGGCCACCAATTATAAGATCAATAGAGAGAATGCGGTGTATGCCCGTTTTTCCAGCGGTTTCAGGTCTCCTAACGAAGAAGCGTATTACAACAATATGGCAGATCTGAGCCAGATCAAACCTGTATCAACCAATCAGCTTGAAGTAGGATATAAATACTATTCCCGTACATTTGATGTTGCGGTGATTCCGTTTTATTCCACATTGAAAAACCTTTCATTTACTGATGTCTTCTCGGACGGAACTTCTGAGAACAAATTTGCCAATACCTCCAATATTGGGTTAGAGATTGAAGGGTATACAAGACTCTTCAACAATATCCTTGAAGTTACTTTTAACGGAACAATTCAGAATCCAAAATACAAAGACTTCAGTGGTAGGAATGCGGACGGAAGCACCTTTGATTACGACGGAAATGTGGTGCGAAGAATGCCGAAGTTCTATTTTAATATTTCTCCTGCCGTAAATATTACCAAAGAATGGAGAGCCTATGTAAGCATGAATTACTACGGCAAACGTTTCCAGAACGAAGGAAATACAGATGATAATATTCTGCCTTCATTCACCGAATTTGGAGCAGGAATGTCTTATCAGCTAGGTAAAATCCGTTTTGCTGTAGATGGAACCAATATCTTTAATACGATAGGAATTACAGAAGGTGATCCAAGATCAACGACTTCAGTTGGGAACATCAGAATGGCAAGACCTATTATGGGAGCAGCTGCCAGAGCTTCAATCACACTGGATTTCTAAATTCTATTTCTTTATAACAACAAAACCGTCAGAATTTCTGACGGTTTTGTATTTTTTATTATTACTGTTCGATAAAAAGTATAAATAAAAATATTAATATTTACGGCATGAATTAACAGGTCGCTCCTCCGGAGCTTTATTTTATGGGGCTACATTTTTTTCTAACAGTAGATCCCGACGGGATCAAATCCAGCTCCAATGGGAGCTGACTGTTAATAGAACGTATTTGTTTTAAAATTAGAGCTCCGTAGGAGCGACCTGTTAATTATGTTTAAATTTTTTTTTTTGAAACATTAAGGTTTATAATTAAGCATTTAAGAGTATTAAGATAAGCTTCGCTTTAAGCTTAAAAATCAGAATGATTTATCTTAACTATTCTTTATTACTTAAATCCTTCTTATGGTTAGCTACATGAGTATTTTTAAATAAACTTAAATCATTTCATCTTAAAGTAATCTACGTTATCTGCATCATCTGCGTGAGGTTTAAATGGATTCTTTACTTTAAAAACGGATTATACTGTTTCTCAAACCCAATCGATGTAGGATTTCCGTGACCGGAGAAAACCTGAGTATCATGATCCAGAATAAAGAGTTTTGTTTTGATCCCATCAATCAGTTGCTCATAGTTTCCTTTATATAAATCCGTTCTTCCGATACTGCCTTCAAAAAGAACATCTCCTGAGATCATGAATTTCTGATTTTCATGGTGATAAACTACACTTCCCGGAGAATGTCCCGGAACATGATAGATTTTGAATTTTTCTCCATCCAGTTCCAGTTCGTCACCTTCTTTTACATATTCAATATCTGCTTTTACAGGATCAACTTTCATCCCGAATCTTACTCCGCTTGCCTGAAGCATATCCAAAACTTCCTGATCTTCCTGATGCATACTTACCGGAACCTTAAAGGTGTCAAAAGCCCACTGAAGTCCTAATACGTGATCAATATGGGCGTGGGTAAGAAGTATCTTCTGGATTTTTAAGCCTTTTTCTGCAATGAAATTGGCAATAGCCTGCGTTTCCTGCGGGTGCATGTTTCCCGGATCGATGAGCCATGCATTTTTATTTTCGTTGTAAATGATGTATGTATTTTCGCTGGCGAAATTGAAGACGAAACCTTGGATCTGAAGCATATCTGAATTATTTTTTTATTTCAAAAATACAATATTATTAAGAAAATGGCGATTTTTCGCTATCTTCGTCATAATGAAAACTTTGCGAATACTCTTACTCTCTTTGGGCGGACTGGTTTATGGACAAAATATCCAGAGTATCCAGCTGTTTAACCCTCAGACCAATGATGAAACACCGGTTATCAAATTCGGTGAACAACTGGTTTTAAGCTTTGATGACCTTACCAACAGAAGTGATATATACAGGTATACCATCAAGCATTATGACAGAAACTGGAATGACGATAATCTGTTTTTTACAGAATTTGCTACGGGAAGTATGAATGCACTTCTTGATCAGTTTCAGTATTCTTTCAATACCTTGCAGGCGTACACCCATTACAAACTTACCTTCCCGAATGATAAGATTCAGCCGAAGATTTCAGGTAACTATGAACTGATTGTCTATAAAGATTCAGCCGATAAACCTCTTTTCAAAAGAAGATTTTATCTGGTGGAAGATATGGCTTCTCTGGGATTGAATATTTCCAGGATTGCTGATGCAAAAAATCCCAATCTGAATCAGAGGGTAGAAGTGAAAGCCTCTCCGAAAGGGGGAGATATCTCCTCAAATGTCAATTCTATGACCCTGAATATTATGCAGAACAATAACCCGAATATGGTGATAGCCAATCAGAAGGCAAGTACTGTTTTAGGGAATCAGTTGCTTTTCCAACAGATGAATCTGGTGTTTCCGGGTGACAATGAATTCTATTATTTCGATAATAAAAATATGAATATGGCTGCGGATATGGTTCGTGCTACTGAAATAAAAGATGATGTCAACCAGACCTACCTGCATCCGGTATGGGCGTTTCCGCTGAATTATCAGTATCAGCCTGATGTAAACGGCGCCTGGTATTACAGAAGAAATGATCTGGGAAGAGAAAGGGATGCCGAAAGAGAAGCAGACTATTCATGGGTACATTTTTATCTGGAATCTGATCCTGTAGATAAAGAAATTTATGTACTGGGAGGGTTCAACAATTTTACACCGAGCAAAGAAAACCAGATGCAGTATGATGCTGCAACCAAGCAATACATTGCAAAAATATTTCTGAAACAAGGTTTCTATAACTATGTTCTGGTGACCAAAGAAGGGAGCGGTCCTTTAAATTTCGGAGAAGTTAACGGAAACTTCTGGCAAACGGAAAACCTTTATCAGGCTTTCCTGTATTATGCACCTTTCGGAAGAAATTATGATGGTCTGATGGGTTATGGAGAATTCAGAACACCCGTTTCCAGTAAACGCTAATTTGAGTTCTTGGTGAATCTTAAATAATTTTACAGATCGTATTTAAATTGAGGCTGTCTTCCAGAAGATAGCCTTTATTTTTTTACGTATAAATTATAATGCACTGAATAGTGAAAAAATAATAATCACAAAATAGTGATTTTAATTAATTAAATTAATCAAAAGTATTCATAAAGATAAAATTATTATTAATTAATTCTCTTTTTTTTAAAATCATTATTGTGTTTTGTTTAATTATTTATATTTTCTATTGAATTTTATTTAATGTATGTGTTTTTATATTGTTAAAAGTTTATAAATTCGTTTTCACATTTAACAAGTATTATTATGAAAACAAAATTTATCTTAGTGGCAAGCATTGCTGCTTTTTCTTTTATGTCCGGACAGAATACACCATCCAAAATAATTCCGGGAAAAAGCGGATTGCATGCGGATTTTATGCGGTTTGATAAAAACGGACCAACTTTTCAGGGAAGCCCTGTTTTATTTGATGAAGCTACCCAAAGACTTTCTCCAGGCCAGGGCCTTAAACTGGGGCATGAAAAAGATGCGTTGGGATTTGAAACCCACCGCTTTCAGCAGACAATCAATAATATTCCTGTAGAATACGGTATGATGGCTGTACAGACCAGAGATGGTAAGATTGTAGGACAGTCAGGAAGCTGGGTTCTTACAAGCCCTAAAGCTGAAAAGAAAGCTAATATTTCTGAAAAGATAGCGCTGCAGAGTGCATTAGCATTTGTAGGGGCAGATTCTTATAAATGGGAGAACAAAGAGGAAGAAGATTTTTTAAAAAAAGAAACGAATAGCGCAGATGCCAGCTTTGCTCCGAAAGGGGAACTGGTATATTATTCAGATCCTTCAGATGAAAAATTAAAAGACCTGAAACTGGCTTATAAATTTGACATTTACTCAGAAAAGCCAATCAGCAGACAATACGTTTTTGTAGATGCGAAAAATGGAAATGTTCTGGGTACAGATGCTATCATTCATGAAGTAAATACACCTGGAACCGCCACAACAGTATACAGTGGAAGCAGGAATATTGTTACAGATTCTTATAACGGAAGTTACAGGCTGAGAGAAACGGGAAGAAATGCAGGAACTGCCGTAGAAACCTATAATGCGAGAAAAAGTACCAATTTATCCGGAGCCGTGGATTTTACAGATTCAGATAACGTATGGAACAATGTGAATACCAATAAAGACCAATATGCTACCGATGCCCATTGGGGAGCTGAAATGACCCTTGATTATTATTATTCAAAATTCGGGCGCAAAAGTATAGACAACAATAATTTTACGATAAAATCCTACGTACACTACGGGAATAATATATTCAATGCTTATTGGGACGGATCAAGAATGCTTTATGGCGATGGAAGTTCCACCACAAACGGAGGTAAGCCATTGACAGCCATTGATGTCTGCGGTCACGAAATCACCCATGGGCTGACTACCAAAACAGCCAATCTTGTATACCAGAGAGAGCCCGGAGCTCTGAATGAAGGCTTCTCAGATATTTTCGGAAATACAATAGAACGTTGGGCAAGACCTACTAAGGCAAGCTGGACATTAGGAGAAGATTTCAGTTATGTAATCAGAGATATGTCAAACCCTAATGCTTACCGTCAGCCGGATACCTATAAAGGAACCTATTGGAAAGATGCAACCACTACAGGATGTGCCGTTCCGGGGCAGACAACGAATGACTATTGTGGAGTACATACCAATTCCGGAGTTCTGAATTTCTGGTATTATTTATTGGTAACCGGAGGAACAGGAACCAATGATAACGGTTTCGCCTATAATGTTTCAGGAATAGGATTAGATAAGGCAGGAGCTATTGCTTACAGAACTCTGACCACTTATCTTACTTCTACCTCTACCTATGCGAATACAAGAACTTATTCTCTACAGGCAGCAGCAGATCTTTACGGTGCCGGTAGTAATGAGGTAACTCAGGTTACCAATGCTTGGAATGCCGTAGGGGTAGGCGGAGGAACTTCTCCTGCGGGACTTATTGCATCTGCCGGTAATGCTTCTTCTTATACCATAAGCCCAAATCCGGCAACAGACAGATTTACGGTAAGTTTTGAAGGGAAAGCAGGAAAAGGAGCTGTAGAACTGATCAGCCTGACAGGGAAAAGAGAAATCTCTGAAAAAGTAAATATAGCTGATGGAACAAACAGACTGGAAATACAGATTCCGTCCGGTATACTTCCAGGGGTGTATATTGTAATGGTAAATGGAGAAAAAGCAGGAAGCCTGATTAAAAAGTAAACTGAATTTTAATATATTTTTTCAAAAAGGCCACAGGTTTTTCTTGTGGCCTTTTGTATATTTTTGAGTCAATGAGAATTTATACGAGATAAAAATCATTTAGTTTTTCCTCACAAAGTATTTTTACTACATCTATCCATCGGTCTTCATCGTTCAGGCAGGGGATATAGTGAAAGTTCTCACCGCCTCCATGCATAAACTGTTCCTTTCCTTCTTCGGAAATTTCTTCCAGGGTCTCAAGACAGTCAGAAACAAAAGCCGGACATACGATGGCAAGATTCTTTATCCCTTTTTTAGGAATGGTTTCCAATGTTTCATCTGTATAAGGCTCAATCCATTTATCTTTTCCTAATCTTGACTGGAAAGAAACAATTGTCTTTTCTTTTGGAAGTCCCATTCTGGCAATGACAGCTTCTGTTGTTTTATAACATTGATGCCTGTAGCAATATGCATTATGAGTATCCACCTGGCTGTTGATACAGTTGGCGTCATCAATTTTACAGGTATTGGAAGGATCGGTTTTATAAAGATGTCTTTCCGGAACTCCATGGTAGGAAAACTGAAGAGCATCAAAATTTTCAGGAAGTTTTTCTTTAATGCTTTCTGCCAGGCAGTTGATGTAAATATCCCTGTTGTAGAAAGGTTGGATGTAATTGATCTTCACTTGCGGGAATTTCTTTTTCCTCACCTCCTCAGCTTTTTCAATGACAGTTTCCGTCGTACTCATCGCATATTGAGGATATAAAGGGAAAAGAACGATTTCTGTAATTCCCTGATCCACCAGTTTCTGAATACCGGTTTCAATGCTGGGTTGTGCATAGCGCATCCCGATTTCTACCGGAACATCTACCAGCTTCTGAAGTTTTTTCTGAATTTTTTCTGTAATGACCACCAGTGGTGAGCCTTCATCTGTCCAGACTGTTTTGTAAGCTTCGGCAGATTTTGCAGGTCTTGTTTTCAGAATAATACCCTGAACAAGAAGAGCACGGAAGATCCAACGGTAATCAATTACCCTTTCATCCATCAAAAATTCATCAAGATATTCCTTTACATCGTTTACCGCAGTAGACCTCGGCGATCCGAGATTCACCAGTAAAATTCCTTTGTTATTCAATATTTTATATTTTAATTATAAACAGAAGTTGTAAAATCTGTTACTAATTCTGATACTCTGGCAAAGGTATCACTTTCAACCGAGCCATCAGGCTCCAGTTTACCCTTTATTCCTTTTATTAAAAGCTGATGTTTATCATCAGTCTGAGCTCCAAGTGTTGTTAAAAGCAATAACAGTTCTTCATGACCTTTCTCTCCATTGGCAGAAGCTGTAATCACAGCGACAGGTTTTTCGGAAAAAACAGTTGTGGAAACACACCATTCCAGCAAATTCTTCAATCTGCCGGGGATACTGAAGATATATTCAGGCGTGCAGAAAATAATCCCCGCCGAATCATCAATATCTTTTCTGATTTTAACGACTTCCTCCGGAGTGGCAGAATCTGTTAATGAAGTGTCAAAATGCGGAAGGATTGAAAGATCATCATAGCTCTGAAAATCAATACCAGGATATTGTTTCAATACCTGTTCCATAAGCTTTTGATTGCTGGAGTTTCTGGTAGCACTTCCAATGATCACCAGAATTTTCTTTCCGGACTGCATTCTGACAATTGGCTTTATCCGTTTACGGCTTCCACTCTTTCAACCAAATCAGGAACGAATTGTTTTAAAATATTTTCAATTCCGTTCTTCAAAGTCGCTGTAGAACTCGGGCAGCCTGAACATGCTCCCTGTAAAAGCATTTTTGCCGTTTTATTCTCCTGATCATATTCCATCAGAGAAATTTTTCCACCGTCATTTTCTACAGCTGGAGCTACATATTCATTTAAAATGTCAGAAATTTTCTGCTCATCTTCCGTATAATCTCTGTTGATGATTTTCTCAACCGGGTTTTCATGTTTCTGAGGTTCAATTTTTGAGATTTCACCTCCATTTTGAAGATATTCGGCAATAAGGGCACGAACGGTCATCATCACCTGATGCCATTCTACAGAATTGTCTCTGGTAACGGCCACAAAATTATCAGAAATGAAAACTTCCGTTGCAAAATCAAACTCTTTAAAAATAGCCAGCGCCAAAGGAACCTCCTCAGCAGCTTCTTTCGATTTTACTTCCACAAAACCATCCATCAGTAATTTACTTGAAACGAATTTCATTACATTAGGATTTGGAGTCATTTCAGCATAGATCTGATACATTTCTTTTTTCTTCTGAAGATAAATTCTCGGATTAGCCAATAATTCATCTTCAATCACATTTTTCAGACTTTCTGCTACATGTTCCCATTCAATGGTATCCTGTTTGGCCACTGCTACAAAATTGGCAGTAATGAAAATTCTTTCCACAAACGGATAATTGAAAAGTTCCTGTGCCAAAGGAATTTCTGAAATATCTGAGTTTCTGTCCAACTCTAAAGACCCCGGAATCAAGTTGTAATCTGCAACAAATTTCATCACTTTCGGGTTTTCGGTTGGTTCTATAAGTACGGTACGCATTTTTTCGTTAAATTTGAGATACAAAAATACGCATTAGAAGTCAGAAGCTAAAAATTGGGAGTTAGATTTTTGCTATCGCTGTAATTTAGAAGTTATATACCGGAATTCAGAGGACAGTAATCATTATTCTCAAATGGGCTTTTCAAATTTTCAAATTAAAACTATGGCACTTGTAAAAGAACTTTTAGGGAAAATACCACAGATCGGAGAGAATACCTTTTTAGCTGAAACCGCTACCATCATCGGAGATGTTACAATGGGAAGAGACTGCAGCGTTTGGTATAATGCTGTCATCAGAGGAGATGTTCACTATATCAAAATGGGAGACAAGGTAAATGTGCAGGACAATGCAATGCTGCACTGCACTTATCAGAAACACCCGCTGAATATTGGTAATAACGTTTCAATAGGACACAATGCGATTGTTCACGGCTGTACGATCAAAGATAATGTACTGATCGGAATGGGCGCTATTGTGATGGATGATTGCCTGGTAGAGGAAAACTCTATTGTAGGAGCTGGTTCAGTGGTAACTCAGGGAACGCATATCAAATCCGGAGAAGTCTGGGGTGGCGTTCCTGCGAAAAAAATTAAAGATATCAATGCTCAGCTGTTAGAAGGTGAAGTAAACAGGATTGCAGACAATTATGTGAAATACTCATCCTGGTATAAAGAAAATGTGAAGGATCATCAACTGTAGTCTGCTATTGGATTACCGGTAGTTAATTCGGTGCACTTATCAATTTTTACAATTGATACTTATCAAAATACATATAAAAAGCTCCGTCCTAAGACAGAGCTTTTTTTCGATTTGATATAAAACCTTTGCTTGTTTTTTAATTATTGTCGGCTGTGATAAGCCTGATTTTTCCTTTAATACATTTCAGAGAAGTGGGAGGCAAGATAGCCATACAATCTGAGACAATATTATATTTTTCATTAAAAACCCTTACTTTATCCGTATATTCATTCACTCTGGGTAAGAAAGTCTCTTCTATTTTCTTAGGATAGGCAATATATTGCTGAGGTCCGCCGCAGGCTTTTGTTCCCATGGGGGCGAATGTCCATTCGCTTGCATCCTTACATTCCAGTCCGCTCACTTCAGATTCAATAGATGCTTTTAGCTTATCCAGCTGAGCCTGATCATATTTCTGACTGTCTTCATCAATGGGCCTGTCGGCAATATCAACGGGAAGATTCATATTGAGATTTTTCGAGGTATTACAGGAAACCAGCGTAATTGTAGTACATAATACTAAAGCAGAAGTGTATGATAAAATTTTTTTCACGACAGACTTTTTTCTTTTTAAGAATTTTCAAAACTTATGCCAAGGTAAGAAATTCAATTGATTTCCGTATTTTTGACAACGATGAACAATCATTTTTTTGACTTATTAGAGTACACCAGCAGAAGCGTTTTTCTGACGGGAAAAGCCGGAACAGGGAAAACGACATTTCTTAACGATTTTGTAAAGCGGACCAAAAAGAAGCATATTGTGGTAGCTCCTACAGGGATTGCAGCGATCAATGCAGGAGGGGTAACCATTCACTCCATGTTTGGTCTTCCGTTGAGAACCTTTCTTCCTACTACAGAAAGGATAGATACCAGTTTGGCCAATAATATTGCCGATCTGATGCCTCATTTTAAATATAGAAAAGATAAACTCAAGCTTTTAAGAGAAGTTGAGATCATTATTATTGATGAGGTTTCTATGTTGAGAGCTGATGTGCTGGATATGATGGATTTTTCTTTACGGTTTATCAGAAGAAATAATCAAAGATTTGGTGGTGTTCAGATGCTGTTCATCGGTGACCTATACCAGTTGCCACCGGTAGTGAGGGATGAGCATATCCTGAAAATGTATTACAATTCACCTTTCTTTTTCGATAGCCACTCCATCAAAGATATTCCGGTGGTTACCATTGAGCTTACAAAAGTGTATCGCCAGTCTGATGAAGAATTCCTTGAGATTCTGAATGCCATTCGTGATGGTGATGTAGCCAATATCGATTTTGACCATCTTAATAAAAGGTATGATCCTGATTTTGATATGGGGAAAGAATCCTATGTTTATCTGTGCTCGCACAATAAGATGGCAGATGAGATCAACCAGGAAAAATTAGCAGAAATCAAAGTGGATGCCCAAACCTATGAAGCCAAACTTGTAGGAGACTTTAAAGAAAATCAGTTCCCTAACGAGCAGTTTCTGGAACTGAAAATTGGTGCTCAGATCATGTTTATCAGAAATGATATTTCCGGAGAAAAGAAATATTTTAACGGGAAACTGGGCGAAATCATAGGCCTGGATGAAAATGAAATCCGTGTAGCACTTGATGGAAGCGAAAAAGAAATTGTTGTCAAGAGAGAAACCTGGGAACAGAAAAAATATTTCCTTGATACAGATAAAAATATTCAGGAAGAAGTGCTGGGAAGCTTTGAACAGTTCCCGATAAAACTGGCGTGGGCGGTTACGATCCATAAAAGTCAGGGTCTTACATTTGATAAAGTGATTATTGATGCAGGTAAAAGTTTTACTGCAGGCCAGGTATATGTTGCTTTATCCCGTTGCAGAACATTGGAAGGAATTGTTTTAAAATCAAAAATTACTCCTGAAGTTATTTTTAAAGATGACAGAATTCTCCATTTCCATACGGATACAGTGGCCAATGATCGTGTTGAAGCTATCCTGAACCAGGAAAAATATGATTACAGCATACGAAAAGTACTTCGTACGGTAGATTGCCTTTGGTTTTTAAAAGAAGTCGAGGACTGGAATAATCTTTCGATCGTTACCAAAAACCTTGATCATGTCAAAACCAAGCAGCTTTATCTTCAACTAAAGCATGAAGCGGTTAATCTTGGCAAGATCTTTGAAAAACTGGAGCGGATCATTTTTCAGAAGGTCAATAACTTTATTCAGCAGAAAGAAGAATGGTCGGAAATTGAAAGCAAATCAAAAGGAGCTGTTAATTTCTTTTTTACAGAAACCAGAAATAACATTTTCGATCCTTTGAAAGAATTTTATGCTGAAATCAAAGGGGCCAAAGGGTTAAAGCAATACAACGAAGATTTTAAAAACTGGCTGGAAGATATCGAAGAATATTTAAATAATTTAAAAGACGTTCATCTTCTTGAAACGAAACTTTTAGATGAAAAAAATGATAAAGAAGTCAGTCTGAAGATTGCCAAAGTTCCTTCTCAGGTTTTGACGTTCCAGCTGTTTGAACAAGGGAAAACCATTGGAGAGATTGCTTTGGAAAGAGGTTTGGTAAAAGAAACCGTCATCGGGCATCTTGCCAAATTTGCAGAGCAGGGATTGCTGGATATTTCAAGAGTCATTACTTCAGATAAGATCAAAGCTTTTGAAACCGAATTCTATAAGAATCCACATGAAACTTTAACGGAGTGGAAGAATGCACTGCCAAGTCATTTTGAATTTAATGAGATCAGAATTCTGATCAACCATTATAATTATAAAAAAGAAAAGAATTCATAACGAATTCTTTTCTTTTTATATAAAGTTTCTTTAAGGATACATCGCATTGATGGTGTTGATATCTCCGGTTGTGAAGCCTGTTCTGTTATAAGTAAAGGTTGTGTTATTCGCTCTTTTAATTGTCGGCAGTCCGTTTTTAGAATAAGAATTTGGCCAGTACATCATTACTGAATTGATGTTGAAAGGACCTATATCCGTTCCTGAGCTGTATATATTAAAGTTATAGGCCTGTCCATTTTGTATATTACCCCATTGAATACTCAGATACTGATCCCTATCCTTACGGCAATGTTCGTGATAAAGCCCTACGGTATGTCCCATTTCATGAATGACTGATCCCACAGAAATATACTGATCCAGGGAAATGGTCTGCTTACCTCCCTGATATCCGATATGAGCCCATCCGTCTGATCCGGACGAACTTCCGAAAATAAACTCTACATAATTGCTCTGTGTGGTACGGGGAATCCATTGCGTATTGGTTTTGGAATTGTATTCATTAACAGCGCTGGTGATTTTATTGGCGTTGATAGAACCCATATTGCCGGCAACAGTATAATAAATTTTACCTCCCGGCCATCTTGAATAGCTGGCACCTCCTTTACTTGCTGCAGCACCTTCTTCCAATTGCTTATCCGAAAGAACAATATCACCCTGGAAAAAATTCAGTCCGTCTTTTTTGATATAGGTGATAGACTGTCCGTTTAATTGCCCCTTTCTGACCTCTTCCTTCTGTGAAGACTGATCCGGGCTGGTCGTCAGATCATCATTGCTTTTATCACAGGAAAATAAGAAAGCAGCTGTCATAAAGCTCAGCCCCGTTACTTTTGCGGCCAATGATTTGGAGTAAAAAAATACTCTAGATTTTGTTTTCATATTAATATTTTAAAATAGTTGGTCATACGAATTTAATAAATAATTCTCTTTTAAATGAATTAATTGCAATTAAGTATTTATATTGGTGATAATTTGTGAATACTTTTGAGGTTAAGGTAGTTTAATGCATTGTTCACAGAAAAAAGGTCTTGAAAAATGATTACCAAAATCTTTTTTTGTTGTTAGGAAATCAATAAGAATAATTTAACAGCTATATATTTTCTTATGAGGTTTTGAATATTTTTCCAATAGTTTTTCCCTGAATTAACCCATTGTTTTTATTAATTACAAAAAGTAACTAATGCAGTTATTATGTTATAAATTTGTTTGGTTTTAAAAAAAACAATTTAAAATTATAAAATCGATAAAGGCGGCTTCTAGTCATCTTTAGAAAAATGAATATCTCATATGAAGAATTTTGAAATTTCTGTTTTAGATCTTGCCCCGGTGAAGCAGGATAAAAGCATTCATGATACTTTTCAGGACAGCTTATCATTAGCTAATCACACTGAAAATTTAAACTATAAAAGATTCTGGCTGGCAGAACATCACAATATGGAAAGCATTGCCAGTTCTGCCACTTCAGTTTTAATTGGTTTCATTGCCAACGGAACTAAGACAATCAGAGTAGGTTCCGGAGGAATTATGCTTCCGAATCACAGCTCATTGATCATCGCAGAGCAATTCGGAACACTGGAATCTCTGTTCCCGGGAAGAATTGACCTTGGACTGGGAAGAGCACCCGGCACAGACGGATTGACGGCCCAGGCTTTAGGAAGAAATCCCGCTATCATCAATGAACAGTTCCCAAGACAGATTCTGGAACTTCAAAGATATTTTTCAAAAGAGAATGCAGATGCAATGGTTCGGGCTATTCCGGGAGAAGGTTTGGATATTCCCTTGTATATTTTAGGATCCAGTACAGATAGCGCCTGGCTGGCTGCTGAATTAGGATTGCCTTATGCTTTTGCAGGACATTTCGCTCCTGAGCAGATGGAAATGGCTTTCAAAATTTACAGAGAACACTTCCAGCCTTCAGAATATGCAGATCAGCCTTATATCATTGCCTGTGTAAACGGTGTGGCAGCAGATACATCTGAAGAAGCCCACAAAATTTCCACCACCTTATTCCAGGCGTTCATCAATATCGTGAGAAATGACAGAAAACCTTTTGCCCCTCCGGTAGATGATATGGATGAGATTTGGTCACCTATGGAAAAATCAATGGTTTTACAGAAGCTGAGATATACTTTTATAGGAGATCAGGCTGAAATTGAGCAGAAACTTAAAGATTTTCAGGAAAGGTTTAATGTGGATGAGCTGATGATCAATTCACATGTTTATGATCACCAGAAAAGACTGAGATCTTACGAGATTTTCAGGGAAGCTGTGAACTCTTTATCCGAAGCGTAATAAACCATTCATATTAATTGGCAGATGCTTATTTTTATGAGTATCTTTGCACAAATAAAAAGTAAAGATGTCTGATATTAAATTAAATACTATTCCGGAGGCCATCGAAGACCTTAGAAATGGGAAAATAATCATAGTAGTAGATGATGAAGACAGAGAGAACGAAGGAGATTTTCTTTGTGCGGCGGAACTGACAACGCCGGAAATTATCAATTTTATGGCGCTTCACGGAAGAGGGCTGATCTGTATGCCGCTTCCTGAAAAAAGATGTGATGAGCTTGGGCTTGAAGTAATGGTAAGCAGAAGCAGTGATCCTAAAGAAACTGCTTTCACCGTATCTGTTGACCTTTTGGGGAACGGAACTTCTACAGGTATTTCTGCAGGAGACAGAGCCAAAACTATTTTAGCTTTGATGGATGAAAAATCCAAGCCTACAGATTTCATGAGACCTGGTCACATTTTCCCGCTTCGTGCAAGAAAAGGAGGCGTTTTGAAAAGAGCAGGCCATACAGAAGCTGCCATAGATCTTACCCATTTGGCAGGTTTAAAAGAAGGAGGAGTGATCTGTGAGATCATGAATGAAGACGGTACCATGTCCCGTTTGCCTGACCTTCAGGTTTTCGCACAGAAACACGATATGAAAATCGTTTCTATTGAAGATCTGATCCACTATCAGCTTAAAAAAGGAAACCTGGTTGAAAGACTTGAAGAGAAAAAAGTGAAAACGCACTATGGCGAGTTTGATTTTTATGCTTTCAGAGAGACTTCCAATGATCAGATTCATTTTGCTTTGACAAAAGGAGCATGGACGGTAGATGAACCTGTTTTGGTAAGAGTACAGTCTTCTGATTCTTATTTCGATGTATTGACAAGACTGAATAACGGTGAAAAACCCTTATTGGAAAAAGTTACCAATATGGTAAATGAAGCAGGAAAAGGAGCGATCATCTTTATCAACAATGTTTCGAACTCTGAAAATACATTAAGAAAACTTCAGCAGTTCCTGAACTATCAGGATGGGCAGGAGCAGCATCCTACATTAGCTTATAACTACAGAGATTATGGTATCGGGACACAGATTTTAAAGAATCTGGGAATCAATAAATTTAAAGTAATCACTCAAAATCCTAATATCAAACCTCAGGTTGGAGGGTATGATGTAGAGGTTACTGAGTTGGTACAACTATAATCAATAGTCAAAATTATTTTGACTGTTTACAGAATAAAAAAAGGTTTAGAATTTTTCTAAACCTTTTTTTATTTTTTATATTCTGAAATATTAAGGGTGTATTAAGATAAGTTTCGCTTTAAGCTTAAAAATCAGAATGATTCATCTTAACTATACTTTATTTCTTAAGCCTTTCTTAATGGTTTAAACTATTTGAATATCATTTTTTAAACTAATGAAATTCCATCAAAGTTTCGGAAACCATTCAGGAAATCTTTTACCATCATTCTTTTTTTACCTTCTAACTGAAGTTCCAGAGGATAGTAAATTCCGTCTAGAGTATAAATTTTAAATTCATTCTTTGAAATATCCAAAGTTCCCGCTTCTCTTCCGTGATTGGAGAGTTCAAATTTACCTCCGAATATTTTTAATCCTTTTTCTTCGTTTTCTATTTTTAAAGTAGTAAATGCTGCAGGGTAAGGAGACATTCCAAGGATAAACTGATGAATGGTTTTTGAAGGAGCATGCCAATTGATCCTGGTATCTTCTTTAAATATTTTATACGCATTTTTAGGTTCAGCAACCTGTGGTTGAGGTTTTTCTTCTATGGCGTTTTCTGCAAGACCATCCAATGTCTTAACAACCAATTGAGAACCCATCTCCATCAGCCTGTCATGAAGGCTCCCTGCGTTTTCATCCGGTAATATCGCCAGTTCTTCCTGAAGGAGGATATTTCCTTCGTCAATTTTTTCATTGATAAAGAATGTGGTGGCTCCGGTTTTTTCCTCGCCGTTGATGACAGCGTAATTGATAGGAGCAGCTCCACGGTAATCAGGAAGTAAAGAGGCGTGAAGATTGAATGTTCCCATTTTAGGCATTTCAAAAAGAATCTTAGGCATCATTCTGAATGCTACTACAACGAAAACATCAGCATCCAGCTTTCTGAGTTCTTCCAGAAACTCGGGATTTCTTAATTTTTCAGGCTGAAAAACAGGAATATTATTTTCGGATGCATATACTTTTACCGGTGACTGATGAATTTTTTGTCCCCGTCCGCTTGCTTTATCAGCAACAGTTACTACTCCTACTACATGATGGTGAGATTGGTGAATGGCTTCCAATGAAGTTTTGGCAAACTCAGGAGTCCCTAAAAAAACAACTTTCAATGATTTCATGATGCAAAGATAAGTTTTTGATTTGACGTAGAAAGGTACCCCAGTCAGAGAGTGGGAGGGTTTGAGGACAAGAGTGTTCGTGAAGGAATCTGCTGAGTGAAAACATCAGGTCTCACTATCTGCTTTTAGATACGTTTCTTATTACTCATTACTCATTACTCATTACTCATTATTAAGCATATAAGTTCTGAAGTTCAGCATCCTTACTTTCCCTGAGTCTAAAAGGAAGATCAGGTTTTCTAAAATATTTTCTTTAGAATGATAACTCAGCTGTATAGAAAGTTCTTCGATGGTGGAAGGTTTCTTTGCCAACAGATTGATGATCTGCTGGGAAATATTCTTTCCGAAGATAGATTGCTTATTTTTTTCACAAACAGAGCAGTGGCCGCAGTTTTTTGAGTTTTTTTCTCCAAAATAGGCGAGAATAAGCTTCATTTTACAGTAACTGTTATTTTCTGTATAAAACTTCATTTCTTCCCATTTCTGGATTTTATTTCTTTGAATATGCTCAAATAGCTTCCAGTAAATACTATTGACAGCTCTTTCATCACGGGGTTTCAGAAACTTTATGCTTGACAGTGCACCATCTACATATTCAAGATAATTTTTTTGCTGAAGTTCTTTCAAACGTTCTTTGATGAGAGGAGCGCTGACATTAATCTTATTGCTTACCTGCTGTTCGCTGAACATCACTTTATGAGTAGTAAGCCCGGATATGGTACGAAATAAAAGCTCTATAAAATAAGCATCTTTTTGTGGCAGCTGATCTATTTCATCAGACTTAATGAAAAGTTCCAGCGAAGACAAGCTCTTGTTGTCATTATAATAGATGATTTCCTGATTATGGAGGAAGTTCAGTACATTATTGATTTTTGCTTTCGACAATTTTGTAAAATTCTGAATACCGGTTATATTCAATTGGAAAGTTTTCTCAGGAAGCTCAAATTCTGCAACCTGGAAAATAGAGTAGAGATAACTGACGATCTTCAGAAACTCTGCCTTGTTGGGAATCTGATTTTTTAAGATCTGATCAAAATTCAATAGCTCCTGTTTATTCCATAGCATGAATGCAAAACTTTCTTTTCCGTCTCTTCCGGATCTCCCGATCTCCTGATAGTAATTTTCCAAAGAGGCAGCAGGAGAATAGTGAATAACGAAACGTACATTGTCTTTGTCAATTCCCATTCCAAAGGCATTCGTTGAGATCAGAACGTGATTATCGCTGTTATTCCAGAGATTTTGTTTGGCATTTTTTTCTTTCGTGGTCAGACCTGCATGGAAATAATCCACATTTTTCAGCTGATTTTTTTTCAGAAACTCTGACAGATGTTCCGCTTCTTTCCGGGTTCTCACATATACAATTCCGGAGTCGTTATTATATTTTAAAATATCAAAAACACGTTGGAATTTATCAGAAACTTCTTCTGTGAAAATCCTGATATTGTTTCTTTTAAAACTTTTCTGAAAAACAGACGGATTTCTCAGCGCCAGTTTGTTTTTAATTTCATCCAATACTTTTGGAGTTGCTGTTGCCGTCAGAGCCAAACAAGGAATTTCAGGATTATTACTTCTGAATCCTTTGATATTCTGATAACTCGGGCGGAAATCCTGGCCCCATTCTGAGATACAGTGGGCTTCATCTACTGCTATAAACGAGAGCTGAATATCTTCTATGTTCTGAAGAAACTGAGTATTTGTCAATCTTTCAGGAGAAATATAAAGTAACTTCGTAAGTCCCTCCTTGCATCGGTTATAAATATCTTCGGCGTCATACTCATCTAGTTCGGAAGACAGATACTCTGCTTCTATACCTCTGAACTTAAGCTGGTTTACCTGGTCTTTCATAAGAGCCAGCAGGGGAGAAACTACCAGACAGGTTCCTTCTTTCAACAAAGCCGGTAACTGATAGCATAATGATTTTCCTGCCCCTGTGGGTAACAGGACCAATGTGTCTTTCTCGTTGATTACGGAATCGATGATTTCTTCCTGAGAATCCCTGAAGTCATTGTAGCCCCAGAAATACTTAAGAGTATCATATTTTAGTTTTTGAAAATCCTGTGAAGAAATCATGTTGTAAAAATAAGGAAAGTATGACAACAAAAAAAGTCACGCAGTGCGTGACTTTCATATAATAAATTAATAAGTTTATTATTTAGCTTCGAAGTATACTCTTCTGTTTGCTCTGTTTTTCCATTCAGGGCATTTTGTTGCCGGTTCACACTCAGGGTATTTAAGGTCTTTTTCACCTTTACCGATAGCGTTTATTTTACCAGACTGAACACCGTTTTTGATCAGATAGTTCTTAACGTTGTTTGCTCTTCTTTCAGATAATTTCTGGTTGTATGCATCCGTACCTCTTGTATCAGTAGCACCGATTACGCTGTAAGAACCATTTGAAGAATTGATGTAGTTTACAGCATTGTTCAGGATTGGAGTATTTGAAGGTAAAATTCTGTCAGAATTTAAGTCAAACTCAATTCCTTCCAGCTTAGTTTCTGTTTCTACTACAGGTCCTGTTGTAGCTACCGGACATCCGTTGTTTTCAACAGGTCCAGGAACTGTTACACACTTGTCGTAAAGGTCAATTACGCCATCAAGGTCTGTGTCAAGAGCAACTCCGGCACCATCCACTCTTGCTCCTGCAGGGGTATCAAGCTGTCTGTCCCAATCGTCACACACTCCATCGTTATCAGCATCTCCTTTCTTACATACTTCGATATCCTGGTTTTTATTAGCCAGTACATCCAGTTTGTAGTAGATTTCCTGTAACGGGTCGTGCCACATTAAGTGAGATTCATGTTTTCCTAATTTTAAGGAAAGACCTAAAGTTGCGTTGAAGAAGTTGTCAGAAACCTGCTCAGAACGTTTGTTAACAGCACTGTATGCATCACCGCCTCCGTCAAATTCATCATCTCCGGTTACGACATACATTAATCTACCTTCAATATCAATTCTTCTGTTGACTTTAAATTTCAAACCGGCACCAGCCTGCATGAACATTGAACCCAATTTAAAAGGTTTTACTTCTGTCATCAACATCTGACCGCTGCTTGTCTTCTGATAAGCTCTGTAAGCTAATGTTCCAACACCTGCATAACCGTGAAGTGCCCATCTGTAAGGAGAATGATTATCAACTCTTCTTAATAGATTAGAAAAATTAACGTCTCCTAAAAGGGAGATCGCATCATACTGAGTTCTTGCCCCTACTGCAGAACCATCAGGTGCTGCATCTTTGGTATTGAACCATCCTTGTCTGGTTTCACCTCTGTCATATTGTAAATTGATTCCGAAAGCATGGGTAATTGCTTTATCAATACTTATATATGCAGAATATCCAAAAAGATTTTTACCGTTACCATTTTTGATAGACGTTAAATCTGCTGACTGCATAAGTGGAACACCAACCCCGGCAGAAATAGACCAATCGTTAAATCTTTTAGATTGATTGGTGAATGGGGAAACATTGGCAGACCCAGAAGAAAATGTATTGGGATACGCTCCATTTGAAACTGCCGTTGAGTCTTGTGCGTAGCTGGCAGTAGGAATAGCCAAAGCTAAAGCAACAATTGCTAAACTTAATTTCATAGTGTTATTTTTTTTAGTTAAGTTATTTTAAATGATTTTTTACGTTAAAAAGTGATTTTTATATATTTTTTTTCAAAACAACATTCCTGATATTCAATTTATTCAATGCGTATTGCCCTGAAAATGATATAAAGGTAGGTAAAAAATTTCGTAGTAGAAAAAAAATAAACCGAAAAGACAAATTCTTTCCGGTTTAAGGATTATAATTGATTATTTTTTCTTTTTCTTAGCCGGTGCTTTTTTTACCGTTTTTTTCACAGGAGCATCTTCATAATCTTTCTTTTGGATAGCATCCCATTGTGAACTTTCGATAAATTTTACAGTAACTTTTCTGTCTGCCATTCTTTCTGCATCAGAAGCTGAAGCAGGAATAGTAGCCTCTGCAGAACCTACACCTCTTGATTTCAGAACATTTTCATTGATCCCTCTGGTTTCTAAAGCACCTACTACAGCAGCAGCCCTTTCTTTAGACAATCTCAGATTATAAGCTGTATTTCCTTTGATGTCAGTATGTCCTGTAAGCAGATAGTTTCCTCCATTTTCTTTGATGATGGAAGCTGCAAGATCCAGTTTACTGTTAGATTCAGGTCTGATTGTAGCTTTGTTGAAGTTGAAGTAAATATCCTTAAGGGTTTTTTCTACTTCTACTGCAGTCTGATTATTATCTTTTTTCTCTACCGGACATCCGTTGTTTTCAACAGGTCCGGGAACTGTTACACACTTGTCGTAAAGGTCAATTACTCCATCAAGGTCTGTGTCAAGAGCAACTCCGGCACCATCCACTCTTGCTCCTGCAGGAGTATCAAGCTGTCTGTCCCAATCGTCACATACCCCATCGTTATCCGCATCTCCTTTCTTACATACTTCGATATCCTGGTTTTTATTAGCCAGTACATCCAGTTTGTAGTAGATTTCCTGTAACGGGTCATGCCACATTAAGTGAGATTCATGTTTTCCTAGTTTGAAAGAAAGACCCAAAGTTGCGTTGAAGAAGTTGTCAGAAACCTGCTCAGAACGTTTGTTAACAGCACTGTACGCATCACCGCCTCCGTCAAATTCATCATCTCCGGTTACTACATACATTAATCTACCTTCAATATCGATTCTTCTGTTGACTTTAAATTTCAAACCTGCACCAGCCTGCATGAACATTGAACCTAATTTAAAAGGTTTTACTTCAGTCATCAGCATCTGACCGCTGCTTGTTTTCTGATAAGCTCTGTAAGCTAATGTTCCAACACCTGCATAACCGTGAAGTGCCCATCTGTATGGAGAATGATTATCAACTCTTCTTAATAGATTAGAAAAATTAACGTCTCCTAAAAGGGAGATCGCATCATACTGAGTTCTTGCCCCTACTGCAGAACCATCAGGTGCTGCATCTTTGGTATTGAACCATCCTTGTCTGGTTTCACCTCTGTCATATTGTAAATTGATTCCGAAAGCATGGGTAATTGCTTTATCAATACTTATATATGCAGAATATCCAAAAAGATTTTTACCATTACCATTTTTGATAGACGTTAAATCTGCTGATTGCATAAGTGGAACTCCTGCTCCTACAGAAACAGACCAGTCATTAAATCTCTTGGATTGATTGGTGAATGGGGAAACATTGGCTGATCCTGATGAGAACGTATTGGGATACGCTCCTGTGGAAACTGCCGTTGAGTCTTGTGCATAACTTACGGCAGGGATAGCCATAGTTAAAGCAACAATTGCTAAACTTAATTTCATCGTGTATTATTATTTGATTTTTTCTTAAAGAAAATCGGTGGTATTATTTTACCGGACATCCGTTGTTCTCAACAGGTCCAGGTACTGTTACACATTTATCATAAAGGTCAATAACACCGTCAAGGTCCATATCCAAAGCAACTCCGGCGCCATCTACTCTTGCACCTGCAGGAGTATCAAGCTGTCTGTCCCAATCATCACATACTCCGTCATTATCTGCATCACCTTTTTCGCAAACTACAAAATCAGTTGAAGCATTTTCTAAGACATTTGTTCTGTAATATGCTTCCTGAAGCGGATCATGCCATGCCAGGTGAGAAGGGTGTTTTCCTAGTTTGAAAGATAACCCTAAACTTACTGTCCATGCATTATCTGATCTTCTTGCGTTCAGCATATTGTATTTTGAACCTGGAGTAGAAGTGTCATAATCGCTAGGATCTGCCAATCCGCCACCATCAAATTCATCATCACCACTGATGATGTACATGGTTCTTGCTTCAACATCAATAAGTTTGGAAACATTATATTTTATCCCTACACCTCCCTGATAGAAGATAGAGTTGATATCAATGTCCTGCTTAATGAATAAAGGAATTCTTCTTGGAACGTTACTCCATCTGAATTGATCATTATCATGTAATGAAGTTCTGAACCCCTGCAGACCGATACCCATATATCCGTGGAATGCCCATCTGTATGGAGAGTGGTTATCAATTCTTCTGAACAGGTTCGAGAAGTTGATATCTCCCAATAAAGATATGTTATCGAATTGTGTAGTTGCAGTAGCAATTCCTGATGTCTGACCTGCAGCGCCAGGAAGTTGTGCCGTCTGTTTCGTTTCTCCTCGCATATACATTAGGCTTAGAGCGAATGCATGTGTGATTTGCTTATCTACACTTACGTAAGCATTATATCCCCAGTTCGTCTTATCCTTACGGATAGACTTCAGATCAGAATGTACCATAAACGCAGGTCCTCCTCCAACAGAAATAGACCAGTCTCTGAAGCGTCTGGATTTGTTGTCGAAAGTTTGTACGTTAGCTGATCCCGATGAGAATGTATTAGGATACTCGGTAGAAGAGTTTACTGTAGTGCTGCTGTTCTGTGCGAAAGCGGCAATCGGCAATGTTGTAGCCAATAATAATAAACCTAATTTCATACAATATGTTTTATGTTTTAAATAAAATCTTTTAATAATACTCTCGAAAAATCCCTTTCAAAAAGATGTTTTTTATGAGGGATTTCTAATCTTTCTGATTTAAAATTTAATTCATTATATTTAATGATATCAATATCTATAATCCTGTCAGTATAACCTCCGGATATCTTTGAATCATTAATTCTTCCCATTTCAACTTCAATATTCTTAATACAATCAAGCAGTTGAATTGGTGAAAGATGCGTGAATATTATTGTTGCAATATTACAAAAAATATTGGAACTGACAAATTCTACAGGATCTGATATTAAATATTCGCTGGTTTGTGATATTTCGTTTCCTGCATCACGTATTTTCTGCAATGCAAGGTCTATATTTTTTTTTTGTTCTCCGAGGTTACTTCCTAGTAACAAAACTACCTTTTGCTGCGACATATTGGAAAATTGATTGATTTTATGAGAAGTTTTTTTAAAAATGTTTTAGCAAATATAGTAGCAATACTCCTACTTTGCGCTGTTTTTTTCATCTTTTTCATTATGATGCTTGTGTTTAGTTCTATGGGGAATGAAAAATCTGTGGTGGTAAAAAAGAATTCGGTTCTTACGATTAATTTAAAGACAAATATCATAGACAGCCCTACCGAGGAGGAAATGGGACTGTTTAATATAGGCAGTCAGAACAAAAATGTTCTTCTGTATGATGTTTTGGAAGCAATTAACAAAGCAAAAACCGATGATAATATTAAGGGAATAAGCATCGAAGCTGATGATCTGAATGCAGGTCTTACCCAGATTGATGACCTTAGAAATGCTATTGAAGATTTCAAGAAAAGCGGAAAATTTGTTTATGCTTACGGAAATGGTGTATCTCAGTCTGCGTACTATCTCGGATCAGTAGCTGATCAGTATTATCTGCACCCTGCAGGAGGTATAGAGCTGAAGGGGCTTGCTACTGAGGTTACATTCTTTAAGGATTTTGCTGATAAATACGGAATCGGGATTGAAGTGATCCGTCACGGTAAATTTAAATCGGCAGTAGAACCTTTTTTAAGAAATGATATTTCTCCTGAGAATAAGGAGCAGTTGAGCACTCTTTTGAATGACCTTTGGAAAAACACATCTTATAAAATGGCAGCTTCAAGAAAGATTGACACTGCTCAGTTCAGAACAATTGTTGACAGTTTATACGGAATGATTCCTGAGCAGGGATTAAAATATAAACTTGCAGATAAACTGATCCAGAAATCTGAATATGATAATCTTCTTAAGACTAAATTAAGCTTGAAGGATAAAGAGAAACTGAATAAAATTTCATTGACTAATTATATCAGTTCTTATGCTGATGACAATAAATCAGGTGAAAAAGTAGCGGTACTTTATGCTTCCGGATCTATTAATAATGGAGACGGATACAATGATATTCATGCAGAGAAGTATGTGAAATACATCAAGAAACTTCAGGAAGATGATAAAGTGAAGGCTGTGGTTTTCAGAATCAATTCTCCTGGTGGAAGTGCTAATGCGTCAGATGAGATCTTATTTGAATTGCAGCAACTTAAAAAGAAAAAGCCTTTAGTAGTTTCTTTCGGTGATTATGCAGCGTCAGGAGGATATTATGTAGCTATGGCAGCTGATAAAATTTATTCAGAGCCTAATACGCTTACCGGTTCTATAGGTGTTTTCGGGGTATTACCTTATTATAAGGATATTGCCGGCAAAAACGGAATTCGTGCAGATGTGGTGGCTACCAATGCCAACTCTATGTATTACTCAGGATTGAACGGGGTGACACCGTATGGGGTAAATATGATGACGAGAAGTGTAGAGGGTACTTACAAGAGATTTGTACATTTCGTAACTCAAAACAGAAAACAGACTTTTGAGCAGATTGACAGTGTAGGTGGGGGTAGAGTATGGAGCGGAGTCCGTGCCAAGCAAATTGGTCTGGTAGATGAGCTGGGAACCTTGAATGATGCTGTAAAGTTTGCTGCTCAGAAGGCAGGATTGAAAACTTATCACACAGAAGGTTATCCTAAGAAAATGTCACCGTTTGAGCAGCTGTTCAAAGATCTGAATGAAGAGGATGTTTCTGCGAGAATCATTAAAAATAAAATAGGGAAATCCAATTATGAGATCTTACAGCAGATTACAGACAAGAAACTGCAGGCTGAAGTAAAAATGGAGATGCCTTACCAGATCAGAATCAACAACTAACTAAATTTATATATTGTACACAGAAATCCCGGGTCTGAATTCAGATCCGGGATTTTATTTTTTTAAGCGTTGCTATATCAGCTTTTCCTTGTTGCCATTCCGTAAATCCAGAGGACGATGAGTGAACCTCCTATGGCAAGCAGCATACTTCTGAAGTCGAAACTTTCAACTGTTCCCCAGCCGATTAGATTTCCTACAAATCCTCCAACAAATGCTCCTACGATTCCCAGGATAATTGTCATGAGCCATCCGCCTCCTTGAGTACCCGGCATTATTAATTTTGCAATAGCCCCTGCGATAAGACCAAATATGATCCAAGTTAAAATTCCCATAGTTTCAAATTTTTTAATTGTTAATATTTAAAAGTGATTTGTCTGCTAAACAAGGGAAAATATGATATAAATCATCTTTTCTTGAAGAATGAGTCTACAAATTCCGTACCATTAAAAAGTTGTAAGTCCTGCATTTTCTCGCCAACGCCTATATATTTTACCGGAATCTGAAACTGATCAGAGATACCGATCACAACACCTCCTTTTGCAGTTCCGTCAAGTTTGGTTACTGCCAAAGCATTTACTTCTGTAGCGGCTGTAAACTGTTTGGCCTGTTCAAAAGCATTCTGCCCTGTAGAACCGTCAAGAACCAACAGAATCTCATGAGGTGCATCAGGAATTACCTTCTGCATCACTCTCTTGATCTTGGAAAGCTCATTCATCAGATTTATTTTATTATGCAGTCTTCCGGCCGTATCGATAATCACAACATCTGCATTTTGAGCTACAGCACTTTGCACGGTATCAAATGCAACAGAAGCAGGATCAGATCCCATTCCCTGTTTTACGATAGGAACATCCACTCTTTCACTCCAGATGGTAAGCTGGTCAACGGCTGCAGCTCTGAAAGTGTCTGCTGCCCCCAGGACAACTTTTTTACCTTCTGATTTAAACTGATGGGCCAGCTTTCCGATTGTGGTTGTCTTTCCAACTCCGTTTACCCCTACAACCATGATAACGTAAGGTTTTTTGGATGTGTCAATATTTCCTGTACCGGCATGTGGATTTTCAAGCAATAACCCTGAAATCTCTTCACGAAGAATTGTATCCAGTTCGTTTACCCCAACATATTTGTCTCTGGCAACACGCTCTTCAATTCTTTCTATGATTTTGATTGTGGTAGAGGCTCCTACATCAGATGCAATCAGAACTTCTTCCAGATCATCCAGGACTTCATCATCTACTTTACTTTTGCCGACTACGGCTTTCGTCATTTTTTCAAAGAATCCCTGGCTGGATTTTTCCAATCCCTTGTCTAAGGTTTCTTTTTCTTCCTTTTTGAAAATATTTTTAAACCAACTCATAGTTTTAGTTTATTCTTATTTATTTTTAATCACTGCTGTGGCTTCCACTTCTATAAGGACATCATCTCTGAAAAGCCTGCTTACTTCCACAAGGCTGCTTACAGGAGGGTTCTGAAGATTAACGTACCTATCCCTGACTTTTCTGAAGTCCGGAGCTTTGGAGGTATCTGTCATAAAGATTCCCAGCTTTATGACGTCTTTTCCTGTTCCTCCATATTCCTTCAGAATATTCTCAATATTTTTGAAAACCTGCTGAGTCTGTTCCTCTACATTGTTGCCCACAAGGTTACCTTCCGAATCCAGAGGAACCTGACCGGATAATAAAATCATTGTAGAACTTCCGCAATCAATACTTACCGATTGGGACAGTCCTTTGATGCTGAAAACTTTTGCCGAACTTTTATATGCTGTAGGGTTCATTGTTTTCTGACTGAATGAAAATAGAAAAGTTGCGGTGCAAACCAGAACAAGAATCTTTCTCATACTTTACTGATTAATAATCTGGTGCACAAAGATAACAAAAAAACTACCCAAAATATGAGTAGTTTTTTATATTGTAAATAAAGTATTGATTATTTTTTCAAAAAACCATCTACTTCATCAGCATTCATTACTTTTTCTTCGAAAACGTAAGCTCCTGATTTAGAAGACTTCACCATTTTCACCACCTTAGTCATCTTTTTAGACTGACCGCTTTGTAGGGTTGCTACTACTTTCTTTGCCATGGTAAGTTATTATTTATAAATTACTTAATTTCTTTGTGAAGGGTAGATCTCTTAAGAACAGGATTGTATTTTTTCAATTCCAATCTCTCTGTAGTGTTCTTTTTATTTTTTGTAGAAATGTATCTTGACATTCCTGGCATACCACTTTCTTTGTGCTCTGTACATTCAAGGATTACTTGAACTCTGTTTCCTTTTTTTGCCATGATTTATTAATTCTTTTTAATCAATCCGTTTCTTGTAGCTCTTTCAATAGCTTCCTCGATTCCAATCTTGTTAATCACTCTCAATCCATGAGCTGATACTTTCAGTGTTACGTGCTTATCTTGCTCCGGAAGGTAAAACTTCTTCTCTAATAAGTTAATTTCAAAACGACGCTTCGTTTTGTTATTAGCGTGAGAAACGTTGTTACCAACCATTGCACGCTTTCCTGTTATTTGGCAAATTCTTGACATATCTCGATGTTCTTATTTGTATAATATTTGAGAGTGCAAAATAACAAAGAATTTTTTAGATAGACAAATCTTTTGGAAAATATTTGCAAATAAGTGGCTGATTAATAATATTGAATTTTTAAAATACCCGAATTTCCGGGATCTCACAGAAAATCAGTGCTGATATATTTCATACAGGCTTTTTTTACCCAAAATAATTTAATATTCTATCTTTGTTTTTAATTAATCTAAATAAAAATAGAATGAAGAGAATTTATATTTTATTGTCGATGCTTCCTGTAGGTCTGGCTGCACAGAACTTTACTGAAGTACAGACCGGTATGAAAAATTTTTATTATTCAGCAGCTGATATTGCTGATATTGATAACAACGGCACACTGGATATTGTACTGAATGGAGCTATAGATTCTGATGGCGACGGAAATGTAGACAGTACGTATAATGAAGTGTATCAGAACAATGGTTCAACCCTGTTGCCGTATGCAGATTTAGGCGGGGATGTGACACATATGGGCGATATCCGTTTTATCGATTTTAATAATGATGGACTGATGGATATTGTTTCTACAGGACTCAGTTATATGGATATTGTGAATTACAAGCAATACCGTTTCAGAAATACAGGGACTGGATTTGTAAAAGAAGCCGAAATTCCTGGAAAAGTTTACAGTTCATTAGAAGTCTTTGATTTCAATCATGACGGAAAATCGGACTATGCACTTAATGGAACTCAATATATCAATGGAGCGGGCTTCAGAAATACCCTGGACTATTATAGGAATACCGGAGCAGGATTTGATGTGACCGAGCATTGGCTGGAAGGAACCCAGAGCGGGAGTTTTAAACTGGTAGATCTTAATAATGACAGGCTTCTGGATCTTGTGATAATAGGATCAGATGTCAACCAGAATCCTGTGGGTAAGGTGTATATGAACCAGGCAGGAACATTGGTGCCGGCGCAGGATCTTGAACCTTTATCAGTAGGTAAAATTGAGTTTGCAGATTTTAATGCTGACGGGTTTCAGGATATTATTGTCATAGGAAGAGATGGAAATGATGACGGATATTTTGCCGTTCTGATGAATGACGGTACGGGAACTCTCACTGCCCAGCATATCTCTATGCCTGATATTTCAGATGTTTCTTTAAGTGTTGGAGATCTGAATAATGACGGCTATTATGACTTTATTGTCACGGGGAATGAAAATTATACGGCAGTGGTAAAAACGTATGTTTATAATGTTTCCAATCAACAGTTTACGGAAGGTACGCTCAGCGGAATGTCCAATCTTGGAGGTCCCGGTACTGTACATTTGTTTGATTTTAATAATGATCATCATCTTGACGTTCTGTTGGGCGGATTTGACTGGGATAAAACAGATTTGCCTTCTCTGACAAAAGTTTTTAAAAATAATTCAACAGAAGCCAATTTAAAACCAACTCCTCCTACAAATCTGAATCTGACCAGAAACGGAAACCGTTTCAATTTTTCATGGAGTGGTGCCACAGATGACAAAACTCCGGTGAATGCTTTAAGATACGAAATAACAGTAGGAACAACGCCGGGAGCTCAGGATATTGCCAAATATATAGTAACTACGCCTTCATGGTTTCTGGATCTTGATCCGGCGGTGGAAAATGTATACTGGAGTGTAAAATCTATTGATGCCTCCAAAGTATATTCCGATGCTTCAGTAAGAAATACACTGGGAGTAAAAGACACCAAGACTGCAACAAAACTTGTTATCTACCCGAATCCGGTATCTGATAAAGTATATATAAGAGGAGAAAAAGTTTCTGAAGCTGAAATGTATTCAATGGACGGGAAGAAATTGAATGTGAACTTAAAAGGAGATCAGTCCGTTGATGTTTCTCATTTGCCGAAAGGAGTATATTTATTAAAACTGAAGATAAAAAATGAAATAACCACCAGAAAACTTACGATTAAGTAATTGAATCAATTCTATCTTCTATCAATGAGAAAAGCCAGACGTCCAGCTGGCTTTTCTCTTTTTATCTAAAAATATGAACTATTAAAAAAAAAATCTGCGTGATCTGTTAAATCTGCGAGAAAAAATATTGCGAATCCGGCTGATCATGCAGATATCTGTAATTATTTTTACAAAAAATCAATGTAACCTGTGTTTAAGCGTTACGCTTTCTTTGTTTTCTTTTTGAACCATTCAATGAGATAATAAAACAGTAAAAAGCCTAATGCAAATATTGAAAATCTTGAAAGCAGATCACCGGCTCTTGCATAAAAGGTCATCGTGTCATACAGGTTTACTTTGGCAAACAATGCAGTTTGATCTCCGTAAAAAGTATCAGCTGTTATTTCTCCTTTTGCATCAATATGAGCAGAAATTCCGCTGTTGGCAGCACGTGCAATCTCCCTTCTCGTTTCAATAGCTCTTAATCTGGCATAAGATAAAAGCTGTTTGTGCCCTTCTGTAACTCCCCACCATGAATCATTGGTCATAATTCCTAAAAAGTTAGCTCCTTTTTTCACATAATCCGTTACAAATTCTCCATAGATACTTTCATAGCAGATAATAGGAGCCAGTTTACCTTTATTGTAAGGATTTGAAAAAGCAACTCTTTCTTTATCCGTTCCTAAAGAGGCTACCGTTCCGCCGAGATTAAGCATTGCATTTCCTAAAATAGGTTTCAAAACAGTGATGTAAGGGAAAATTTCAACCCCTGGAACGAGTTTTCCCTTATGGTAAGCCTGTACTTTCTGATTCGGAGCAAGCTGAATAGCCGTATTATAACTGGTAATCCAGAGTCCCGGATTGATTTGATACGCTTCCTTAGGCATTGTTGCCGGGTCAAGGTAAAAACGGTGTGATGAAATTCCTGTTGCAAAAACAGATCCCGGGTGTTTTGTCAGAAATTCTTTGATGTTATTTAAAAGTAAACTCTTTTCAAAAGCGGTTTCAGAAATAGAACCTCTGCCTGGAATCGCTGTCTCCGGAGCCATATAATAATCAATTTTACCCGTTGAGTTTTTCTCGGCAAGCGAAAGTAAATCCTGCTCAATCGTCAGACTGTCTTTAGAATATTTTTCAGCATAAGGATCCAGGTCCGGCTGCAGCATCAATACATTTACCTGTCCGGTAGGTTTTTCATCAAAATTATTGTATTTAATGACTGAAATAATCATCGGGAGTGCTATTAAAGCCGCTACAATTGATGAATTTTTAATCAGGTCCTTTCTCTTTCTTCCGGCTTCCCATGTTCTAACCGTATAGAAGATCAAAACATTGATCAGGAGGATCCAGAAGCTTCCTCCGGTTGCTCCCAGCGTATCATACCACTGTATCAGTTTCGGATATTCTGAAAATACATTTCCTAAATTCAGCCAGGGCCATGTCAGTTCCCAACCCAGATGGAATTTTTCAAAACTCATCCAGATCGCAATGAAAAAACCAAGCCCCCAATAGGTTCCCTGGGCATTTTTATACCAATGGTAACACTGAAATACCAGTGAATAGAGTAGTGAATTGACCAGTACAGGAAATACAACAGCCATCAGAGAGTGGCTTCCGTCAGGATTTTTCGAGCCATACAGCCAGCCTGTAGTCACTATATTCCAGATGACAAAGCAAAGGTAAGACAGCCAGAAGACCACCCACCCTTTCCTTTTATAATCTGAAAATTTTGAAACTCCATGTTCCATCATCAGAAGCGGAACAAGTGCGAAAAATATAAAAAACGGAACCCCATAAGTTGGCCATGAGACCGACAGCAGCATTGCTGAAATAAGTGTAAGCAGAACGTATTTCATTAAATTATTTTAATACACAAATTTAATGTTTTTGAAATGAATATATTAGCACCAGATGTTAAAGAAAATTTATAAAGCCGTTATTGTACCTTATACTTTGTTTCTGCTCTACCTGATGTTTCTGGGAATGGGCCGTTTTCAGTATGAGGACAACCTGATCAGGGTGGAGCCGGTGTTTTCTACCCTAAAGTTTATTCAGAATAGTATAGATTGGAAATATATCATGATGATTGTTTTCGGCAATATCATTATGTTTATTCCATTTGGGTTTTCTGGGTGGGTCTTTCCTAAGCTGAAAGACCTCAAGACGCTCATGTTTGCATTTATTTCTACAATTGTGATTGTTGAAGCGCTCCAGTATTTTACCAGAATGGGAATATTTGAGGTAGACGATATTATCCTGAATACTTTTGGGGTGTATCTGGGATGGCTGATGCGCAGGTATATTGAAAAGAGGTTTAGCTATTGAGCTCTTTAGCCCGTTTTTCAGCATTCAAGATGCCTTGTTTTAAAATGTCTTTAAGGCTGTTTTCTTCAAAAGTTTTTAAAGCAGCTTCTGTAGTTCCGCCTTTGGAGGCTACATCCTTGATCAGTTCTTCAAGGTTTTTCTCAGAATTATTGATCAGGTGATAAGCTCCCAGCATTGTCTGCTTTACAAAAAGTTGAGAAAGATTTTCTTCAATCCCCATTTCAATTCCCGCCTTGATCATAGCATCAATAATATAGTAAAAATAAGCAGGCCCGCTTCCGGACAGAGCTGTCACACCATCCAGAAGCTCTTCATTTTCCAGATAAACAGATCTTCCTGTGCTGTTCAGCAGTCTTTCAATGCTGATAAGCTGACTGAATGAAATGCCATTGGCTGCCGTATAGCCTGTAATTCCCATTCCAAGAAGAGTAGGAGAGTTGGGCATGGCTCTCACAACGAGAGGGTGATTCAGGAGTTTTTGAATTTTTTCAATATTGATTCCCGCCATGATGGATAAGATCATCTGATTTTCTTTAAAGCTAAACCGGATGTTCTGAGATACCGTCTGAAAATCCTGAGGTTTTACGGCGATAATGATCAGATCAGCATCCAGATCGCTTACTTCATCAAAGGTGGAAATTCTGGATTTGGGAAATTCTTCAGCTATTTTAGAGATTTTTTCAGGATTTCTGAGGATCAGGTGAAGATTTTCAGGTTTGATCAGCTCATACTTTAAGAATGATTTTGAAAAAGAAAGCCCCATATTTCCGGCTCCAAGAATAGCTATTTTCATCACAGATTGTAATTTTTTAAGCTAAAATAATGATTTTTTGGAATGTAGAAATAACAATAGAAATGTAAACATATAATAGTCACGTTATACTCCTGAAAAATGAGTAATAAAAAAGGCTGTATTCTAACCGAATCAGCCTTTATATATTTTTTTGATTAAATAATATTCACTTCCCGTTCAAGTTCAATTCCGAACTTCTCTTTGATAGAATTGATGATTTCTGTTGAAAAATCAAATATTTCCTTCCCGGTTGCATTTCCTGTCGCATTGATGATGACCAGTGACTGTAATTTATGGGAAGCTACATTTCCGATTTGTCTGCCTTTCCATCCGCACTGCTCGATCAGCCATCCTGCAGGAACTTTTACCATAGCTCCATTCGGGTATCCCTGAATATTTTCAAATTTTTGTTTTAAATCTTCAAACTGGGCCGAAGGAATGGTTGGATTCTTGAAAAAGCTTCCGGCGTTTCCAATTTCTTTCGGATCCGGCAGTTTGCTTTGCCTGATATTGATAACTGCTTTGGAGACATCCTGGATGGTGGGATTTGCAATGCCCAGGTTTTCCAGTTCGGATTTAATGGCACCGTATTCTGTTTTGATGTGATGCTCTCTTTGGGTAAGTTTAAAAGTAACTTCAAGAATAACGTACCTTCCTTTTCCTTCCTGTTTGAAGATCGAATCTCTGTAACCAAAGCGGCATTGTTCAAGATCAAAAGTTGTAAGCTCAAGGTTTTTAAGATCCAGCACCTGGCAGCTGACAAAAACATCTTTGATCTCCGTTCCGTAAGCTCCGATATTCTGCATCGGAGAGGTTCCTACATTTCCGGGAATTAAAGAAAGATTTTCCAGTCCGCCATAATTTTTTTGTAAACAATACATTACGAATTCATGCCAGTTTTCGCCTGCTTTTGCGGTAATAAGAACTTCATGATCGTTGATGTTTTCTTCAGAAATTCCTTTTAAATTCAGCTTAATTGCAAGGCCGTCAAAATCTTTTGTTAGCAGGATATTGCTTCCGCCGCCCAAAAACAAAAGTTGAAGAGACCTGTCTTGGGCAAAAGTGAGCGTATCTTTTAATTCTTCAATACTGTTCACTTCAGCGAAGTATCTGGACCTGGCCTCAACGCCGAATGTATTATAAGGCTTTAATGAAAAATTTTCTAGCATGTTGTATTATTGGTATTCTTTGTATTCTTTAGGAAGAATTTTGTCTAATTGTTCTTTAAACATTTGAAGTTGCCTGTAATGGGCAGTATCTGCAAATGAGTTGACGTAGATATGGGATTTTTTCGGAGTACGGATCTGAAATGTTTCATCAATTCCGTCTACCGACTGCTGGCTCGGAGAACTTTTAATATCATCAAGATCTTCTGTATGGATGGAAGAGATAAGCGATTTCCAAGTATCAGGAGTTATGGCTGAACTCCATTCCTTATGGGTTTGGTTGGCCGTAGTTCCTTTTTCTGCAAATACGGAATCTTTGGTTGCTTTAATGATTCTGTAATCTCCAAGAATTCCACCGATGTGCGATACACTGACTGATGTTATTTCGCCTGAGCTTTTGTGGGAAATAGTTTTCTCTTCCTTCTTGTTTTCACAAGAAAAAAATGCCGACAGCAAAAAGATCGAAAACAGTATTTTCAGATGAATATTTGTTGTTGTCGGCATGATGGTATTTTATAGGCTAAACTCTTCTCTGTATTTTTTCAAAGCTTCTTTAAGAATCTCAGCACTTCTTTTTAAATCTTCTTCTTTCAGAACGTAAGCGATTCTCACCTGTTTTTTTCCTAATTCAGGATCGCTGTAGAAACCTCCTGCTGGAGCTACCATGATCGTTTCGTTATTAAGGGAATATTTTTCAAGCAGCCACTGTGCAAATTTCTCCGTATCATCTACCGGAAGTTCTGCCACACAATAGAAAGCTCCTCTCGGTTTAGGGCAGATCACTCCAGGAATAGCATTCAGAAGATCTACCAGTACATTTCTTCTGTGGGTATATTCTTCTCTTACGGCTCTGATGTAAGGTCCGTCATTCTGGTGGGCAGCTGTAGCGGCAATCTGTCCCAAAAGAACCGGGCTTAATCTCGCCTGTGCAAAAAGCATAGCAGCGTTACGGATTTTTTGAGAACGGGTCACCATGCATCCGATTCTTACTCCACACATGGAATAACGCTTAGATTCAGAATCGATGATGATGCAGTTTTCACTCAGTTCAGGGAATTCCAGCATAGATACCTGCTGTTTTCCGTCATATACGTATTCTCTGTATACTTCGTCAGAAATTACAACGATATCATATTTTAAAGCAATTTCCGCAAGCTTCTGAAGTTCTTCACGGGTATACAGATATCCTGTTGGGTTGCCCGGGTTACAGATCACGATTGCTCTTGTTTTTTCTGTAATCTTTTTCTCAAATTCTTCAATAGGAGGCAAGGCAAAACCGGTGTCAATAGTAGATGGTACTGCTACTACATTCACATCAAATGTGCTGGTAAAACCATTGTAGTTGGCATAATAAGGCTCAGGAATGATCACTTCGTCTCCTTCATCACATAAAGTGGAAATGGCAAAGTTAAGTGCCTCAGAACCTCCATTGGTAACGATGAAATGATCAGGAGTAAGATCCGAAAATCCTAATGAATGATAATATTCTGTAAGGGCTTTTCTGTATTCAATATTACCTTCAGAAAGTGCATATTCCAATACTTTTAAATCAATATTTTTTAAGGCATTCAAAGCCGTTTCCGGAGTTTCAATATCAGGCTGTCCGATATTAAGGTGATATACTTTTATTCCTTTTTGTTTTGCTTGTAACGCAAAGGGAACCAGTTTTCTTACCGGTGATGCCGGCATATGCAGTGCTCTGTTTGAAATATTTGGCATTGTTCAAAAAATTTGTATGACAAAAATAGGATTTAATTTCCCAATAATAAAATTCTGAGTCAATAAGAAAAATACAATAAGTGCATGTTCTCTTTAAATCTTACTATTTTTACTATTGTTTAATATTAATATTTTATACATTTTGAGTTAATGTTAGTATTTTTGTAAAAATAATCTTTTTGTATTATAATTTTTCTTAATTTTCCAATCAAATGTAATCAAAATGATAATAAATTTATTTTCTAGAGTGGTACCTGCTATTGCTCTGTTATCTGCCACAGCAATGATGGCTCAGAATTTTCAAACGATGCCGGTTTCTTCAGGGTATACGGCAGACGTAATTGCTAACGGAATAGGTTCTTCAGCAGTTTCTACCAACAATGATGTAGATGGGGTTTCTTATGCTTTTGTAGCCAGGGATTTTCAGCTGACCTCCACAAGTCCTGCGATTACCTATGGTATTCCGGTGGACGGAATTATTAATTCTGTAGTGGCGGGAACTCCGGGACTTAGTTATGTTTTGGGAAATTTAAGTGGAAATAACTCGCTAAGACTGGCTGCTGCCAATGACAGCGGAACGCTTACTTTCACCACTCCTAAACCTGCTTTTACATTGTATATGCTTTCTACCAGTGGAAGTGGAACATCTACAGTGAACGTAACGGTTAATTTTACGGATGGAAGCAGCCAGGTATTTTCTAATATAAGTCTTTCTGACTGGTATGGCGGAAACAATTTTGCCATCCAGGGAATCGGAAGAATTAAAATAACTACAGATGCTTTAGAATCCAGTACTTCAGATCCGAGACTTTATCAAAATGCATTGGTAATAGATGCAGCGAACCAGGCAAAACCTATACAAAGTGTAACGGTAAGCAAGGCAAGTGGTTCCGGTATACCAAATATTTTTGCTTTTTCAGCAGATGCTTATTCTGATTGTGTGCCTCCTGTATTGCAGACTGTTTCCGGTATCACTGCTGATTCTGCTTTTATTTCATGGACGGGACCTACCAATGCGGCAAGTTATGATGTGTATCACAGCACATCAAGTACAATACCATCCAGTGCGGTATCTCCTACATATCCAGGTGTGACAGGCACAAGTACAACTATAGGAGGTCTCAATTCAAACACAACCTACTACTATTGGGTAAGAACCAACTGTAGCTCTGCTACAAGCCAGAGTGCGTGGTCTTTTGCCGGAACCTTTAAAACTGCCTGTTCTACTTTCACTGTTCCGTATACAGAGAACTTTGATACAACAAGTGTTGGGTCTAATACTAATAATAATGCCCCAAGCTGCTGGGCATATCTGGAAGATGCATCATTTTCGGGCTATGGATATGTAACGACAACAAATAATTATTCAGCTCCAAATGCTTATTATATGACCAATTCATCTGCTACTACGGGCAGTCAGATGCTGGTTGCACCTCCAACTGTGAATCTTTCAGATGGTAACAAGCGTGTGAGATTCTATGCAAGAACCGGGACAACAGGAACAACCTTATTAATAGGAACTTTATCAAACCCTGCAGATCCTGCTTCTTTTACACAAATTGGTTCTCCTGTTGCTTTAACAACTACCCACACTCAATATACAGTTAATATTCCAGCGGGTACTGATTTACAGTTAGCATTTAAACATGGTTTAGGAGGTTCTTCACGTTCTATTTATATTGATAATATTACTGTTCAGGAGATCCCTTCTTGTCTTGAGCCAACGGCAATTACATCATCAAACGTAACAATGAACTCAGCAACAATTGGCTGGACGGCACCATCTTCAGCTCCTGCAAACGGATACGAAGTATATTACAGTACAACGAATACTGCTCCGGATGCTACCACTGTGCTGAACGCTACCAATTCTACAACTTCTTCCACAACCTCTGTCCCGTTGAATTCATTATCTGCAGATACAAATTATTATGCATGGGTAAGGTCTGTATGTAGTGGCAGCGACAAAAGTATCTGGAGTGAGCTTACTGCCTTCAGAACAGGATATTGTCTGCCTTCATCTTCTAATCAGAATTCCTGGCTTTCTGTCTTCAATTCTACCGGAGGACTTATAGATATGGCTTATTCATCAGGCTCAAGTGTAGCTGGTGGGTATCAGAATTTGACGGCAACCAATAACAAAATAATAAATGCTCCAGGCTCCAGCACTTCAGTATCTTTCACAGCTGGAGGTCCTACATGCGGAATTGCAGTGTGGGTTGACTGGAATAATAATTTGACTTTTGAAGCTTCAGAAAGAATGTTTGTTACTAACACTTATATCACAAATGCTTCAGGAACTATTACTGTGCCTGCGGGAACACCTGTGGGAAATTATAGAATGAGAGTGGTGACCGATTATAACAGCACAGCTCCGTCAAACCCTTGTACAGCTATTTCAAGAGGAGAATTCATTGATTTTACATTTGAAGTAGCTACTTCTTTATCAACTTCAGAAACGGCGTTGAAGAAAAAGGAGGTAAGTGTATATCCTAATCCTTTCAAAGATGTTCTGTACATTTCAGATATGAAAGATGTGAAATCCGTAACCGTTACAGATGTTGCAGGAAGAGTGGTGAAAACTATTGATAACCCTGCAAAAGAACTTCAGTTAGGAGAATTGAGCAGTGGTTTATATCTGGTGACGATGAACTTTAAAGATGGTTCAAAATCAACAATAAAGGCTATTAAAAAATAATTTTTTGAGTTAATAATTTCTGTAGGCAGTTGCATTGATGTGGCTGCCTTTTTTTGTTAAAATTAGCACGAATTCGGTTTTATTTAATTGATTTTCATTAGTTTAAAGTGGTGGTTGTGAAACTCGTAAAAAGAATAATAAGCCTTTGTATTGTCATAATTATTTTACAGTGATCATAAAACTACATTTAACTTCCAACTTCTTTCTTCCATCTGCTTACTCTAAACTGAAATCATGATAAAATTATAAAACAGTTTCACAAAATAATTGTATTTTAGAAAAAAAACTAAATATGCAGATCCAGGCAGCTTCTATTGAGGATTATATTTCAAAGATTCCTGATGAAAGACAAGATGCTTTCAGAAAACTTTTTGAAACAATTCATAACAATCTTCCGGAAGGTTTTGAAGAAAATCTAAGTTATGGAATGTTAGGTTGGGGTGTTCCATTGAAAACTTACCCTGCAGGCTATCATTGTACGCCGGGAACACCGTTACCTTTTATTAATTTGGCGTCACAAAAAAATTTCATAGCACTATATCATATGGGGCTTTATTCTACACCTGAGCTTTTGGATTGGTTTGTAGCAGAATATCCGAAACATTCGAAGAGAAAACTGGATATGGGAAAATCCTGTGTCCGGTTCAAAAAAACAGACGATATTCCTTTTGAGCTGCTTGCTGAGCTGAGCCGTAAGATGACACCGGAAGACTGGATCAGAGTTTATGAATCTCAGTATAAAAAATAACAAAGGCCCTGAAGTCGTAATGATTTCAGGGCTTTTTTGAATGAGGTGAGTTGAGGTTAGAAGCTGGAAGTAACTTTTTGTGGTGATACTTCTGGTAGTCATTTGATCATGTCAAATGCATTAAAATTTTCTTAGAATAATTAATTCAATTAATTGATTTTAATATCTGATTTTCTTAGGTACAAACATCTGCGCAATCTGCTTCGTATGCGAGAAATAAATAATAACTACAGAAGATTCCGTGTTGATTTGTAAATAAATTATTTTTTTTACTGAACCATTAAGAGCAATTAAGAAGATAAGAATATTAAGAAGAGTTTCGTTTTAAGAATTACACTTAAAAAATCTTTGATTTACCTTAACTTATCTTAAAACCTTCATAGTCCTTAATGGGCTAAAATATTATTTAATGAGTTTTAACCTTCGATGGAAGTTTTCACTTTAAATTAAAAAGTAATTAAATTGTTAAATAGTGATTCCCCGGCTTCCATAGACTTCCATCTTCCAGCCTTCATCTTCCCTCCTAAAAATGAATATCCCAGATACCCACCCTGCGTTCCAGTTCTACCAGAGCAGTCGCATTATCTGCAAGTGCCTGATAGTAATCTTTTCTTATTCCGTTGTACGTTCTCTGGGCATTCAGAACTTCCAGAATGGAGCTTTCTCCTCGTTTGTAGCTGTAAGTAATTCCTTCCAGGATACTTTTAGCTTCTGTAAGCATTCCATTGTGGAACTGTTTCACCTGCTTCTGTGTTGCTGAATATTGCTGATAAGCCTGCATAACCTCAGCCCGTATTTCCTGCTCAATCTGCTGATATTCTACTTCAGCCTGTGAATGAGCCATTTCAGCGATTTTCAAACCTGCATTTCTTCTGTTTGAAAATTTAAGGGGAATACTGAGCCCTAATTTTACTGCATTTACGGTAGGAGAGGGCGCAATTTCATTCGTAGCTTCTGTGTGGTGCTCTGCTCCGGCGCTGATGCCTAAATCAATTATACGGTTGGCTTTTTCAAGACTGATCTGGCTTTTGGTAACCTGCGTGTTTTGTTTAGCTGCCAGTAAATCTGCACGCTCATTCAGAGCCTGGAGAATAAGATCATCAATGTTGAAATCTCTGTTGAAAGCATTAAAATCCCCATCCACATCCACATTTCTGCCGGTCAGTTGCTGATCACTAAGAAATACAGTCAAATTGGTCAGAGACTGTTGTTCTGCACTTTCAGCCTGATATACTTCATTTAGAAGAGAAGCCGCCTCTAATTTGCTTTGTTTTGCGGTAACCAGAGATATGGTTCCCAGCCGGTACCGGATGCTGTCTGATTTTGCAAGCTGCTGAATGTTTTTATATGAATCCTGCTGTACTTCCAGAATAGCTTTGGACCGTAAAGCATCAATATAACCTAAACTTGCATCTGCCCGAAGGTTTCTGAAGAAATCCTGCAGTTGTATTTTACTGAGCTCCGACTGATTTTTGGCGAAATTGATTCTGGCCTTCCTTTTTCCACCCAGTTCCAGCGTCCAGCCAATGGATGTTCCGTAGACATACCCCATGTTTTTGTTTACCCCGTTGTTGGTGGTTTCCACTTCCAGTTGCGGATCCGGAAACATCCCTGCCGTCTGAATGGCTGCTTCAGCCATACTTACATTGTATTTTCGGGAAGCATAGCTGAGGTTTTTCTTTCCGACAAGACTCAGATATTCTTCAAAAGATAAAAGTTCTTTTTCCTGGGCTTTTATGATACCTGTTGTGCCGGATAATAATGTAGCTATTAAAATAAAGAAGGCTTTAAATGTTATCTGTAAGTGCTTCATCTGATTCCAAATTTTGTTTTTTGTTATTACGCTCAGCCATAAAATAAATAGCCGGAAGTACAAAAAGGGTTAAAATAGTAGAGAACATCAATCCGTAAACAATTACCGTTGCGAGGGGCCGCTGTACATCCGAACCGATTCCTGTAGCCAGTGATGCCGGGAATAGTCCGATGACAGCAACAGTGGCGGTCATCAGTACCGGCCTGAAACGATCCTGTGCTCCTTTAATGACGGCAGGTTTCAAATCATATCCTTTTCTGCGAAGATCATTGATATGAGAGATCATGATCACCCCGTTCTGAATGGCTACTCCAAATAAGGCAATAAAACCTACGGCAGAAGATACATTCAGAGACATTCCACGGGCATTGAGGGCCAGCATTCCTCCGAACAAAGCCAGCGGTACAATAGACATCAGTACCAAAGCCTGCCTGAAATTACCAAACGCTCCATACAATAACAGGAACATAACAGCCAGGGCCAACGGAACAATAAATGCCAATCTTGAATAAGCTCTGTTTTGGTTCTCAAACTGACCTCCCCATTTAATCTGGTATTTCTCGTGGTCATAGCTGATCTCTTTTTCTATTTTATCCTGAGCCGTTTTCAGGAAAGAAGAAAGATCGGTACCCCTTAAGTTCAGTTTTACGGTGAGATGACGCTTATTCATTTCACGGGTAATGGTGCTTTCTCCGGTACTTAATTTTACTTCTGCCACCTGGGATAAAGGAATTTTGGCTCCTGTGGCTGAGGTCAGCATCAGGTTTCCGATTTTATCAGGAGTATCCCGGCTGCCCTCGGTGAACCGGCAGGAAATATCATAGACCTTATTACCGATAAAGATCTGGGAAATGGCTTTTCCGCCTAAAGCAACTTCAATAAGATCTGCAACGTCTGAAACATTCAGCCCGTACTGTGCAATTTTATCCCTGTTGGCAATGATCTGCAGTTGAGGTAATGGCGGTTCCTGGTCAATGGCGAGATCTGCTGATCCCGGAATTTTATTTAATGTGGATAAAATATTTTCAGCAATTCTTCTGGTTTCTTTAAAATCTTCACCATATACTTTTACCACCAGCTCACTGTGAGCGCCGGAGATTTTATCCATCACCCCATCAATCATCGGTTGTGAAAAACCAACGGTGAAACCAGGCATTTCCTTATAATCAGCTGCCAGTTCTCTGATGAGGTCTGCTTTTGTCTTTCCGGAGGGCCATTCACTGTAGGGTTTTATTCCGATGGAAACCTCAAAGTGAGAAGCCGTCCATGGGTCTGTACCGTCATCATTACGGCCGGCCTGTACCATCATATAAGTAACCTCGGAATGTTTTAAAGTTCTGGCCCGCAGCGTATCACTCATTTCTTTTGCTTTGGCTAGTGAAATTCCCGGAGGAAGCTGTACCTGAAGCCAGATAGAACCTTCATCCAGCTCCGGCAGAAAATCTTTTCCCACAGTGTAGGACAGGATTCCGGCGGACAGCAGAACAATGCTTACTGGGAGTATCACTTTTTTAGGAATATGCATGATTTTATCAATTCTTTTTCCGTAAGCATTACTTATTTTTTCAAGCCATTTATTATGATAAATTTTCTGTGGTTTGCGATAAATTACATAGGCCAGCCCGGGAATCAGAAGTAATGCGACTGCCAATGCACCCAATAAAGCATAACCTACTGTAAACGCCATAGGGGTGAATAATTTTTTTTCCACTCTTTCAAACGCAAACAAGGGTAGATAAGCTGTAATAATGATAATGGTGGAAAAGAAAATAGGCTTGGCTACCTCAATCACCCTTTGGGTAATGGTTTTTTCCTCCAGTATTTCTTCTGCATTTTCTTCTCTTTTTTTCAGAATGGTTTCCAGCATTACAATGGCTCCATCTACAATAATTCCGAAATCAATGGCTCCAAGCGAAAGAAGGTTGGCCGGTATATTGGTTACATGCATTAAGATAAAGGCGAACAGCAAAGAGAAGGGGATCGTTATCGCTACCAGTAATGCACCCCGCCAGCTTCCGAGAAATATGATCAGTACAATAATTACAAGTACAATACCTTCGGTAAGCGTATGGGAAACCGTAGTCAATGTAGTTTTTACAAGATCAGTTCTATCCAGGAATGGATGAATTTTTACTCCCGGAGGAAGGATTTCATTATTCAGCTCATCAACGGCTGCATGAACGCCTTCCAATACCTGCGAAGGATTTTGTCCCCGGAGCAGAAGCACGATTCCTTCTACACTTTCAGCGTAATTACGTTTTCTGTCGGTATATCCCAGGATTCCTTTTCTTTCCAGGTTCCCGTATTTTAATGTTCCTACATCATTCAGGAAAACAGGAACACCATTTTCGGTTTTTACAACAATTTTTCCAAGATCATCCAGATCTTTTACCAATCCGATTCCACGAATAACATAAGCTAGATTTCCCCGTGGAAGCATACTTCCTCCTGCACTGACATTATTTTTGGTGATGGTTTCGGTAACTTCAGATAAAGAAAGCCCATATTGTTCCAGCCTATGAGGATCAAGCTCCACCTGGAACTGAGTGGTAATACCTCCGAAGTTGGTAACATCTGCGATCCCTGAAACCTGCTTGATACGGGGAATAATAACGAATTTCTGTAAATCCGTAAGCTCCCGCAGGCTGTGGGTATTGCTTTCAATAATGTATCGGTATACTTCGCCGATAGGAGAGGTGAGGGGATCAAGCCCCGGCTGTGCATCATAGGGCAGGGTGACATCAGATAATCTTTCCTGGATACGCTGCCTGGCCCAGTAATCATCTATTCCGTCATCAAAAACTATAGTGATCATGGAGAGCCCGAAGGTACTTTTGCTCCGCATCACATGCATTCCGGGAAGTCCGTTGAGGGAACGCTCCAGAGGAATTGTGATCTGTTGTTCTACTTCTTCAGCTGCCAGCCCCGGAACCTGTGTCACTACCTGTGAAGTAACATCGGCAATATCAGGATAGGCTTCTACTGACAGTCTGGTCCAGGAATAATATCCGAATAATCCCAGTAAAAGAAAGAGGGCCAGCATCAGCCATCTCTTCTGTATAGAGAGTGTAAGTAATTGCTTCATAATTTTCTTGGGGTAAAGTGTTATATTATTTGGCATCCAGCATATAAATTCCGCCTTCGGTCATAATGGTTTCCCCGGCTTTTAATCCGGAAAGCACCCGTGTTGTTTTCTGATCTGTTTCTCCTGTAGTAACCGGGCGTCTGGCAAATTGATTTTTTCCTGTTTTTACCCATACATATTGTGAACTGTCATTCTGCATCAGAGCTGTGACCGGGATCATAACCGCTTTCTCCGGAAGGGTAGAAAAACTGACGGTGGCATACATTCCGGGTTTTAATCTTCTGTCGGGATTATCACACTCAATAAGAACTTTTATACTTCGGGTATTTTCATCAACAATTTCATTGATGTGATATACTTTTCCGGTAATATTCCGGTCCGGGTATGCACTTACTTTTACAGATACATGATCACCAATATTCACAAAACGGATATCTTTCTCTTTCACATCTCCGGAGATCCATACTTTGGATAATTCTGCAATGATGATCACCGGGTCTGCATCACTTTTAAGGTATTGTCCGTTCACAATTTTATTGGAAATGATCTCCCCGCTGATCGGTGCTCTTACAATGAGCGGACTTCCTATACCTCCTCCTTTGCTGTTATATACTTTTAAAGCCGAAGAAGCATTAGACAATGACGTTTTTTTATTTTTAAAATCTGTTTCCGATTCGTCCAGTTCTTTCTGAATCCCTACCCCGTGTTTTACCAGATCCTGCTGGCGTCTGTAGTTTTTTTCTGCAAGCTGCATCTCATTCAATGCATCCGTATAATCTTTCTGGACCGAAAAGTAATCGGAAGAAAGGATTTCAAAAAGAGGGCTGTTAACTGGAACATTCTGCCCAAGCTGTATAAAGGATCTGGTAATTCTTCCTGAAAAAGGGCTGGCAATTTCGGCATAATGATTGGGGATCGCCTGAATGGTACCGGCAGAAACAATACCATCACTGTGTTCCTGCTCAGCAACCGTTTCAGTTTTGATTTTTTTGAGAGCAGGATGGCTTTCCGGTATTATAACCTGTCCGTTTTTGAGAGTGAGTTCCTCTGCATGATCTTTTTTTAAAGAATCATCTTTACAGGCTGTTGTAAAGACAATGATAATGCTTAAGATTATTTTTTTCATGATCTTAATAAAATTGAGTACTGTTGCTGATTTTTGTTTTTGTATTGTTCTTTTTCTTTATACTGACCAGTTTTTGGTTCCGGGCATTTTTTTGAGTAGATAAAGAAGGTCTGAGAAATATATTGGTGGAAACAATAAATAAGACGGTAATGAGAGCTTCCATGGGATACCCTAATGCACACAAAGCGCCTATGGCAGCAGAGCACCATAAAGTAGCAGCGGTATTCAGTCCACGGACGGTTAAGCCGTCTTTCATTATCACACCGCCGCCCAGAAATCCGATGCCACTCACAATATAAGAAGTAATTCTTCCGGCAGCATCACCGCCGATTTTAATAGCAATCAAAACGAAAGCTGCTGAACCTATACAAACAAGGGTATTGGTACGCAGTCCTGCATTTTTTTTGCGCCACTGTCTCTCGAAGCCTATCCCTGCGCCTAAGCAGAAGGCAGTCAGTAAACGGAGGGTAAATTCAAATGTATTCATAACTTTTCCTGTTTTTATAAAGCTTTTCAGCCGTACGGGAAAAGTGGTACAACGAAAGCTTTTAAGATTGATAATTACTGTAAGGATCTGAGTCCATATGCTTTATTTTTTACTGTGCAAAAGTAAAACTGACTGCTTTTTTTTACCGTTAGAAAAGCTTTAGAATGTTATTAGAAAATCATTAGAGAAAATTCCCTTGTGTTTTTAGATGATTCCGTAGGGGGTAATTATTTATTATATCCTATTAATATGTATAAACTGTACCCATGGTAAGAGATAAAATTTCAATACATTTGGAGGTTGGTTTTTGTATGATGAATTTCATAATTTGTCATATAAGTAAGAGCCTGTTGAATCCCGGAGATTTCCCTCCCAAACCCTTTTTGAATTATAAATTTATAAATGAAAAAATCAAATATCAATATAGCGATACCTGCAACGCTACTGGCTATTATCTGTGTACAGGGTGGAGCATCGATCGCCAAACAGCTTTTTCCGGCTATCGGAGCCATTGGTACGGTGACCTTAAGAATTGTACTTTCTGCAGTTTTACTTACGATCATTAACCGTCCGAAATTTTTAACCTTCACGAAACAGAAATGGAAGTATTGCGCCATGTACGGTATTGGTCTGGCAGCAATGAATCTTATTTTTTATATGGCGATTCAGCGTATTCCTTTGGGATTGGCGGTTACCGTAGAGTTTGCAGGGCCTTTATTCTTAGCGCTGGCTTTATCCCGTAAATTATTGGATGTAGTATGGGCACTGTTGGCCTGTGTCGGGATTTTGCTTATTGTGCCCTGGAAAAGTGATCATATAGACCTGGTGGGATTAGGGCTGGCATTTCTGGCAGGTATGTTCTGGGCTGTTTATATTGTCATGGGTGGTAAAGTTTCCAAAATAATGGATGGGAAAGATGCCGTTACTACAGGAATGCTGTTCGCAAGTTTGGTCATTATTCCCTTCACCATATGGGATGGAGCGGTATTTAATCTTACTCCTTCCATTTTCGTGAAAGGTTTGGGGGTAGCCATCCTATCAAGTGCTTTGCCGTTTTCTTTAGAAATCATGGCACTGAAAAGACTTCCTGCAAAGACTTTCAGTATCCTGATGAGCCTTGAACCTGCGTTTGCGGCCCTTTCCGGGCTGGTATTTCTTGCTGAAGAACTTACTTTCTTGCAGTGGATTTCGATTGCGTGTGTTATAGCAGCCAGTATTGGAACAACTGTTTTCAGCAAAGTCTCAGGAGATTAAAAAATTAGTTGTAATGCTGTGATAACTTGAATTGGGGTTATAGTAATTGGTTGGAAGCTGGAGGAAAGAAGCTGGAGGCTACTTTTAGTGTTATGATCATTATAAAACAATCATTAGATACTGAGTCTTATAATTATTTATTGGTTTCATAACTTCCTGCTCCCGGCTTCAAGCCCTCCTAAACACGACTTTCGATTCTAAATAGATTTTAAATTATTGTAAATCAATTGTTTGTTGCCGGATTTACGTTAATATTCCTTAAGGGTTTAAAAAATATAGTTCAAAAAGTTCAAGCCTTTTCAGGATCAAATATCACGGTAAAAACAGTTTCATTATTTTCTGATCTTACTTTGATGGCTGCCTGATGAAGGTGAATAATTTTTTCTGTAAGGAAAAGCCCTATTCCGTATCCTTTTTCTTTTTTAGAGGTTTCACTCCTGTAAAACGGTTCAAAAATATGCTGTAAGTCTTCATGTGATATCATAATACCTGTATTGGTAAAGCGGATATGAAGTTTTCCCATAACTGCTTCAACATTGATGGAGCATATATGTTCCGGTGCATATTTACAGGCATTATCAATAAGATTATTGAAAGCTACCTTCAGCAGATATTCATTTCCCTGAATAACCAGCTGATGTTCATCAACAGAATTTTCAATATTCAGACTTACTTTATACCCGGGATTTTCTTTTATAATCTTAGCATAAGATTCCAGGAGAACTTCATCAAGTCTGACTTCATGAAAACTGATTTCATTGGGATCATAGCTTGCCTTGGCGAGGTCCATCAGGCTGTTGGAAAGTTTTGCCATATTACGGGCATCGTCCAGTGCATAGCTGATGGTCTGCTGATATTGATCTTTGGTCAGCTCCTTTTCTGAAGCCAGTTCAAGTTCTGTAATAATTGCTGATAGCGGTGTACGAAGCTCATGGGAAATATTGGATACAAAATGTTTTTGGGAATCAAAAGAATTTTCCAGTCTTTCAAGCATGCCGTTGAAACTTTGGGCAAGTTCATTAAGTTCGTCCTTCTCTTTGGTTGTTTTTAACCGGAGCTGTAATTTTCCTGCCGTAATTTTCCTGATCTGATTCACCATTTCACTCAGAGGGCTCAAAGCTTTTTTAGAAAGAAAAATTCCTACAAGATAAGTCAGGATCAGAATACTGATGAAAGCAATGATGCTGATGGTCAGCAGGTGGCTTATCGAGCGGTACCCGTATTGGTCATAGCCTGCTGCTGTTACAATATATTCTTTTCCGTTGTGGGGATAAACCATTCCGATGGCCTGAAGATCATCGAGGAAAAAACTGATCTCTTTCTTTTTCAAAATAGCAGAAAGCATTTTCCGGTCTTCTTTTACATAATCCACCTTTGAATCGTCGTGATAGATTAGGCTGAATTCCGGATCATAAATAGCAACCTGAACTTCATTGAGGGTTTTTGTATTGTTTTTGTACAGGCGGTGCATTTCTTTTTCACTCAGCGTACTCTGGAAAAAAAGATTGGCCTTGGCTACCGCTTCATTACTTAGCTGGGCATAAAATGAAGTTTCCCGTGCTTCGGCGGAAGAATAATAGACGGCAATACCGTAGAATACCATCAGCATTGCTGTGACAAAAGTAAAGAGTAAAGTAAGCCTTGTTCTGACCTTCATATTAAAATACTATTGCTGGTGTTCTTCGTAGCCTTTTTTTAAAATAAAGCCCATTCCTGCTTTGGTATGGATGAGTTTATTCTCAAAATCCTTATCTATTTTCTTTCGGAGATAATTGATATATACATCTATAAAGTTGGTTCCGGTATCAAAATGAGTATCCCATACCTTTTCTGCAATTTCACTCCGGGAAAGCACTCTTTCGGAATTTTCGAGCATGAATTTCAATAGATTAAACTCTTTGGGAGTGAGTTTAACGGGGACCTGGTCACGGCTGGCGGTTTTCTGTTCCAGGTTCATTTCAATCCCCTCATATCTGAGTACAGAGTTTTTTTGCTGTTGCTGGTGTGAAAAACGTTTCAGAAGTACTCTGATCCTGGCGACCAGTTCACGCATTTCAAAAGGCTTGGTCATATAATCATCGGCTCCGGCATCAAATCCTTCCAGTTTATCATCAGTGGTTCCAAGAGCAGTAAGCATTACCACCGGAAGATTGGGTTTTAAAACTTTTAATTCATTACAGAATTCAAGACCATTTTTCCCGGGAAGTACAATGTCTGTCACTACTAAATCAAAATTCTTTTGCAGAACCAGTTTGAGGCCCGTCATTCCATCGTAGGCAGCCGTAACTTCAAATTCAGATTCCTGAAGCCCTTTTGTGATCAGTTGGGAAAGCCTGTTGTCGTCTTCCACGAGTAAAATGTGTGGCATAAGAATGTTGGAATGTTTGGTTGATATGAAGAATAACTCAATACTCATCACAAATGTAATGAATTCTATTTTGTAATTTTGATGCAGAACAAAACAATCAGATGGCAGAATCTAAAATATCTTTTATAAAAAAAATTAAAAAAACGGCAACAGCCGGAATTCTATTTCTTCTCATGACCCTGCTGGTACATTGTGCTTCTTCCAGGACGGCATCACTTGAAAATGGAGATCTGCTTTTTGTGACTGCAAAGGAAACAGGATTGTCCGGAGCCATTAATAATGTAACTCAGAAACAGGAAACAGCTTCTTTTGATCATATCGGAATTTTGGAAAAAGAAGGAAATAAGATGTTTGTCTTGCATGCGGCTCCCAAAGGAGGTTCTCAGAAACAGGTCTTAAAAGATTTTATCAAAGATCAGAAGGCTGACGGACAAAATGTTGTGGTCTACCGTTTAAAGCCGGAATATCAAGGAGCTATTCCGAAAGCGCTTGAAAAGGCAAATTCAATGTTGGGCAAACCTTATAATTTCAATTATATTCTGGATGAAAATTCATATTACTGTTCAGACTTCATCGAGAGGGCTTTCAGGGATGAATCTGTTTTTAAGCTGGAACCCATGACCTTCATTGATCCGAAGACCGGAAAAACCAATGCTTTCTGGGAAGAATTTTATAAAAAGAAAAATTTAAAAGTGCCTGAAGGAGAACCGGGATGTAATCCTAATGGACTGGCGGGATCTGATAAATTGGAAAGAGTAAAGGAATTGTAAAAATAGAAGAGAAGCTGATAAAGCTTCTTTTTTTGTTAAATTTTTAAAAATATTAGTCTACTAATTTGGTGGACTAATATTTTTTTATATTTTTGTCACAGATTTAATGCAGAGAGCAATACGATCTGAAAATGTTTAACTCAAAAATGTTTAGCAATGATTACACTTAATCCCGGCCTGCAGGTTTTGCAAAATAAATTGAACCTGCCTAAAAAAGAATTGATCCTGGAAATAGAATTGAATGGCAAAATGAAATTTGAACATTTGATGAATACGATCTACAATCAATTAGGTATCTGCCACAGAGTGTTGTCTGCTAATATAGAATACGTAAACGGCTACAGCTTTGGAACCGTACAATTATACATTAATGTCAATTCAGAAGATTATCAGCAGCTTGAGTTCTATCTGAATAAAAATAAACTTATCAGTACTTCGGTAGAATATACCTGCAGAAAGTATTTTTAGGTGAGATTCATATAGTTTTAATTACTAAAGTGTCCGGTTTTTGCCGGGCACTTTTTATTTAATAAAAAGATTAGAATATCCAATGGAAGATTTTCAATTCTGACTGCAATTACACATGAAGCTGCGAGAATTCCCCTCCTCTGGAGGGTGTCAAATCTACGATTTGACGGGGTGGTTAAAAAAAGCGCTCAGATCTCTCTGAACGCTCTATAGTAATAAAATAATTATTAGATTCTTTCAATATCAGCACCAATGGCTCTTAGCCTTCCGTCAATATTTTCATATCCCCTGTCGATCTGCTCGATATTGTGGATAATTGATTTTCCTTCTGCAGAAAGAGCTGCAATAAGAAGGGCATTTCCGGCTCTGATATCCGGCGAAACCATTGTTGTTCCTCTTAACGGAGCTTCCTGATTCAGCCCGATTACCGTTGCTCTGTGCGGATCACATAAAATGATCTGTGCTCCCATATCGATCAGCTTATCCACGAAGAACAATCTGGACTCAAACATTTTCTGATGTACAAGAATACTTCCTTTTGCCTGGGTAGCTACAACCAGAATAATAGATAATAAATCCGGAGTGAAACCAGGCCATGGAGCATCCGAAATGGTAAGGATAGAACCGTCTATGAATTTCTGGATTTTATAATGTTCCTGAGCAGGAATATAAATATCGTCACCACTTTGCTCCAGCTGAATTCCTAATTTTCTGAATGTGTTCGGGATAACCCCTAATTGGTTCCAGTTTACATTTTTGATGGTAATTTCAGATTTTGTCATAGCGGCAAGACCGATCCATGATCCGATTTCTACCATATCCGGAAGCATCGTATGCTCAGTACCTCTAAGATATTCAACTCCTTCAATGGTAAGAAGATTGGATCCGATTCCTGAGATATTTGCTCCCATTCTGTTCAGCATTTTGCATAACTGTTGAAGGTATGGTTCACACGCAGCGTTGTAAATTCTTGTTTTTCCCTTTGCGAGAGCGGCAGCCATTACAATATTAGCTGTTCCGGTTACAGAAGCTTCTTCCAGAAGAATAAACTTTCCTCTCAGTTCCGTAGCCTTTAAAGAATAAAAATATTCCTCTTCATCATAATTGAATTCCGCACCAAGCTCTACCAATCCCTGGAAGTGGGTGTCTAATCTTCTTCTTCCAATCTTGTCACCTCCCGGAGTCGGCATATAAGCTTCTCCGTAACGGGCCAGCATAGGACCCATCAGCATAATGGAGCCACGAAGCTTTGCTCCGTCTTTTTTAAATTCGCTGGATTTTATATAATCAAAGTTAACCTGATCCGCTTTGAAGGTATAATCTCCCTGTCCGTTTTTAGTGACTTTTACACCAAAATCTCCAAGGATTTCAATCAGTCTGTTTACATCGTGAATATCAGGGATATTTTTAATCCTTACTTCTTCATCGGTCAACAGAACAGCACATAAAATCTGTAGAGCCTCATTTTTGGCTCCTTGTGGAGTTATTTCACCCTGCAGTCTTTTTCCTCCTCTTATTTGAAATGTTCCACTCATTATTTCCTGTTTTTATGATTGTTATTATGCCTTCTCTTGTTAGGCTGGTTATTATTCTTATTATTGTTGTTATTCCTGTTGTTGCTATTGTTGTTATTTCGGTTGTTGTTATTACTTGTGTAATAGATTTTACTTTTTTCAAGAGAATCAATTCCGGTAAGATCCAACCTGTTTTCAGACAGTTCCTTCAGGTGGCGGAAGATCACATCATCCGTCACATGTTCCTTATTATAGACATTATAAGATTTCTTCATATTGTTGGCAATAACCTCAATAAGGGCTTCTTTTTCATCACCCGTTTCAAGTTCAATTGCTTTTTCTATCAATTGAAGAATACTTTTTCCGTAAAACTTAAAGTCACCCTGAAGTTTCGGATATTCCATTCTTTTAGGTTTTTCTGCCAATTGTTCCATCGTAGGAAAAGGATAAGGAGAATCTACATCCAAATCATAATTAGCCAGAATATAAAGATGGTCCCAAAGTTTATGTTTATAATTTTCTTCGTCACGAAGTTGCGGGTTTCTCTGACCCATAAAATCGATGATTGCCATAGCCATTTCGTTCCTTTCCTCTTTGGTAGGAAGTTCTTTGCAGCGCTCAACCAACTGTTGTATAATTCTGCCGTATTCCGGCATATGAAGCTGAGTTTTTTGGGTATTGTATTCCATAGTATGCAAATATATGGATTAATAGAAAAATTGTTTCGGGAATCTTAAAAATTTATGATTTTTTAATGAAAATTTTAAATGACTTTACAGTTGAATCATTATTTAAAATTAAAATATTTCCCTTTGATTTGAATTTGTTTTCAATAAAATTGTAACTTGGTTAATGAATTGATAATTAATTATTACGATGAAAAAAACATATTTTTTCCTTTCCTTACTGGCTTTAACAATAACTAATTCTTGTCAGAGCAATGATGAACTGATTACGGAAACTTCTAAAAAGGAAGAAGTACATGACAGGATTGTAAATGTCACCAATCATGACGGGAGTCCTTTCAGTACCGGTAAAGAATCCGGTTCTGTTCAGGGTAAATTTGTTGCCGGCCCGGGCGGAAGTGTTCTTATGCAGGGATTTTACTGGGACGTTCCGGAGGGCGGAACCTGGTGGAATACCGTGAAAGATAAACTGACAGCCTGGTCTGATGCAGGAATCGGTGCAGTATGGCTTCCTCCGGCCTCAAAAGCGCAGAACGGAGCTTATTCCATGGGATATGATCCTACAGACTATTATGACTTCGGAGATTTTAACCAGAACGGAAGCATTGAAACCCGTTTCGGATCCAGAACCGAACTTGAGGCACTTATTACCAAAGCCCATGCTGAAAATATGCAGGTTTATGCAGATATCGTGATCAATCATAACAGTGGCGGACAGTCTGAGGCCAATCCTTTTACAGGAACCAATACCTGGACCAATTTTTCCGGGATAGCTTCCGGTAAATTTAAAAGAAGCTATAATGACTTCTATAAAAATGCCTACGGAAATAATGATGAAGGAGCTTTCGGCGGTTTTCCCGATCTTTGTCATGCTAATCCTTATGTACAGGACTGGCTCTGGGGAAGAGATGATTCTGTAGCCAAGTACTATAAAAATGTGATGAAATTTGACGGCTGGAGATTTGATTATGTAAAAGGTTTCGGACCATGGGTGGTGAATACCTGGAATTCTAAAGTAGGCGGATTTTCCGTCGGAGAATTATGGGACTCCAATGTGAATACCCTGGAATGGTGGGCGAATAACGCAAACAGTTCCGTATTCGATTTTGCCGCTTATTATAAAATGGATGAAGCTTTTGATAACGGAAACTTAAATGTGCTGAATGATGATATGATGTGGAAAAGAAATCCTTATAAAGCCGTAACCTTTGTTGCCAATCATGATACAGATGTTATCTACAATAAAATGCCGGCTTATGCTTATATTTTAACCCATGAGGGATATCCTACCATCTTTTACAGGGATTATGAAGAATGGCTGAATAAAGAAAGGCTGAATAACCTGATCTGGATTCATAACAATAAAGCTACCGGAACAACCTCTATATTATACACCGACAATGATGAATACATCGCAAGACGTAACGGATACAACGGAAATCCCGGGCTTGTAGTCTACATCAACACTTCCTCAAGCTGGCAGGAAAGATGGATCCAGACCAATTGGGCAAGCCAGCAGATCAAAGATTTTACAGGAAGTTCAAGCTGGTATCCTACAACACAGGCTGATAAATGGGTGAAAATTCAATGTGCCCCGAATTCCTATTCTGTGTGGTCACTGAATCAATAAGTAATAAGTAATAAGTAATGAGTAATGAGTAATGAATGGATTCAGAACTTATACTTTATAGTTTATAATTCTATTTCTCGCAGATTTATTAAAATAGACACATTTGTGACCTATTTCAGATCTGCGGGAAATGATATTACACCTGAATAAACTTCTTTTTCTGATGCTGATCCGGAAGATAGCATTTCTGATTGGCCAGTTTCATCCGGTTTCTGGAAATCATATCATAAGCCTTATCCCTGAGGAAAGATGGTAAGATTTTTCCAACTGCAGAAAGTTTATAAATACCACCTAGTATATTGGCAATGGCTAATACAGCCTGTGACTTGATCAGATAATACCGTCCCGGTTTCCATAGGTACATGGTATTGAATTCCTTGGTATTCAGCCCCCTTTCAGAAAGAAACTGCTGTCCGAATTCTGACTGTAACGAAGCAAACATAAACTGATCTTTTCTGTCTCTTTCCAGGATCCACTGAACCCAGAAATTACAGACTCCGCAATCTCCATCAAAAAATACAATATGTTTTTTTTCCCAGATTTCCATGATTTTACTGATTTAGTCTGACCTTCCTTTCCGTATCTTCTTTTACTCTTTTAAAGTATTGAACAAGCTCCGCACGCTGCCCATCTGACAGTTTGGCGTCCTGATGACCTATATAATAAGATTCAAGCGGCATTTCTTTTTTCTCAACCATTTCTATGCACTCTTCCAGTTTATGGATCTGTCTTTTAGACTCGTACACTGCAAAGGTAGAGAAATTCAAATGTTTTCTGCCTTCATTGATATGATTTTTTACCCACCATGATGCCGGAGAAATATTGGAATACCAAGGATAGGTGGTTTCATTGGAATGACAGTCATAACATGAGGTTCTGATGATCTTTGCCGTCTTTTCCGGTGTATTTTTAATCTTTAGAAAGTCCATTCCGGGAGTAGGAGGTGGATTAGTCTTATCAATGGGGAAAAATTGAATGATGACAAATGCAACAAGTAGGACGACGATTATTTTTTTCATAGCAGGAAGAATTCATGTTCTGTTATATAAAGATAAGTAAATTATTTTTAGAAAGCATTGAATTTGAATGGGGTTAGAAACAAAGAGAATGAAATGATAAGTGAAAACTGATTTTCATTTTCCGAAAAAACTACAAAAGATGCCTGACTTCCGGTTGCAGATTCTCCTTACGTTGAGTTATTCTAAATTGAAGGACATATTGCTGTTTTTGATTTAATTAATATGAAAAATGATTAACTTAATACCACAATTATGACTTAGATCAGATGCTGTCGGAAATACTTATTTATAGTTTTTAACTATCGTTGAAATAAAAATTAATAGATTGTATTTATTATTTAAACGTTGTAGGTTTGTCATCATCTTACAACATAGAATTTAAACTGTATTAATCAATAATAAAATAAACGACAATGGAAAAAGATTTGAATGACATCAGCAAATGCCCGTTTCACAACGGAACCATGAAGAAGAATAATGTAGCAGGTGGAGGAACCCAGAATTCGGATTGGTGGCCGGATCAGCTTAGAGTAGATCTTCTGCGCCAGCATTCTTCACTGTCTGATCCTATGGATAAAGATTTTGACTATGCCAAAGCTTTTGAAAGCCTTGATCTTGAAGCCGTAAAAAGAGACCTCCATGCATTGATGACCGATTCGCAGGACTGGTGGCCGGCTGATTTCGGACATTACGGACCTTTGTTTATCCGTATGGCATGGCACAGTGCCGGTACCTATCGTGTAGGAGACGGAAGAGGAGGAGCCGGAGCAGGACAGCAGCGTTTTGCCCCTTTGAACAGCTGGCCGGATAACGTAAGTCTTGATAAAGCAAGAAGATTATTGTGGCCGATCAAACAAAAATATGGCAGAAATATTTCCTGGGCAGACCTTCTGATCCTTACCGGAAATATTGCTCTTGAATCGATGGGCTTCAAAACATTCGGATTTGCAGGCGGCCGTGCAGACGTTTGGGAACCGGATGCCGATGTGTACTGGGGATCAGAAAAAACATGGCTGGGAGGAGATATAAGATATGCTCATGGCTCGGAAGGAGTAGCAGAAGGGCAGGCAGCTGTACTTCCTACAGATGATAATGCAGATGGTGATATTCACTCCAGAAATCTTGAAAATCCATTGGCAGCCGTACAGATGGGATTGATCTATGTAAACCCTGAAGGTCCGGACGGAAATCCTGATCCTATTGCAGCAGCTAAAGATATCCGGGATACCTTTGGACGTATGGCGATGAACGATGAAGAAACCGTTGCCCTGATCGCCGGAGGGCATACTTTTGGGAAAACCCATGGTGCAGGTCCCGCAGATCACGTAGGAAAAGAACCGGAGGGAGCCGGAATTGAGCAGCAGGGACTTGGATGGGCAAGTACTTATAAATCAGGAAGCGGAAGAGATGCCATCTCCAGCGGATTGGAAGTGACCTGGACAGAAACTCCAACGCAATGGAGTAATTATTTCTTTAAAAATCTTTTTGAGAACGAGTGGGAATTGACAAAAAGCCCTGCCGGAGCCCATCAATGGATAGCAAAGGATGGAGCAGAAATCATTCCTGACGCCTTTGATTCTTCTAAAAAACATAAGCCAACAATGCTTACCACAGACCTTTCACTGAGACTGGATCCTGTGTACGAAAAAATTTCAAGACATTTCTATGAAAACCCTGATGCCTTTGCAGATGCTTTTGCAAGAGCATGGTTTAAACTTACTCATAGGGATATGGGACCTCGTGCCCGTTATCTCGGACCGGATGTTCCGCAGGAAGAATTACTTTGGCAGGACCCGATTCCTGCAGTAGATCATGAGCTGGTGAATTATGCTGATGTTGATACGCTGAAAGACAAAGTTCTGAACTCAGGTTTGGGTATTTCTGAATTGATTTCAACGGCATGGGCTTCAGCTTCTACTTTCAGAGGCAGTGATAAAAGGGGAGGAGCCAACGGAAGCAGAATCAGGCTGGAACCTCAAAGAAGCTGGGAAGTAAACAATCCGCCACAATTGCAAAAAGTGCTGGGTGTATTGGAAGGAATTCAACAGGAATTCAACAACACTCAGGGTGGAGGCAAAAAAATATCTTTGGCAGACCTGATTGTTTTAGCAGGAAATTCAGCTGTGGAAGCCGCTGCAAAAAATGCAGGACAAGAAGTGAAAGTTCCTTTTGCTCCGGGCAGAATGGATGCTTCTCAGGAACAGACCGATGTAGAATCTATGGGCTACCTTGAGCCTGCAGCAGATGGATTCCGTAATTATCTGAAAAGAAAATATACGGTATCTACAGAATCTTTATTGATTGATAAAGCACAGTTGTTAACTCTTACTGCTCCCGAATTGACTGTATTGATAGGTGGAATGCGTGCTTTGGATACGAATTTCGATGGTTCTAAACATGGGGTATTCACCAGCCGCCCAGGCGTTCTTACCAATGATTTCTTTGTAAACCTTCTTGATATGGGAACCCAATGGAAAGCCATGTCAGAAGATAAAGAATTATACATGGGAAGTGATCGCACAACAGGTCAGCCAAAATGGACTGCTACCCGTGCCGACCTTGTTTTCGGATCTAATTCTGAACTGAGAGCTATTGCTGAGGTATATGGTAGTGCCGATGCACAAGGTAAATTTGTAAAAGACTTTGTGGCAGCATGGACGAAGGTGATGAATCTGGACAGGTTTGATCTGGCTTAATAAAAAGTAATTTTAAAATAGTAAAAGGCAGCAGTGATGCTGTCTTTTTTGTTTAAAAATAAAATAATTTTTTGTATTTATTTGTCATCATAAGGATATGGAGGGAGTATCAGCTTTAAAGAATTGATATAATCCTTATTAAAATAAATAGCCCGTATTTCTTTATATAAAAAGGTTTCCAATTGTAGCCAGGTCACATTGGGACTGAATAAATGAATTTTAAATGATTTTTTTCTGATCAGATCAACCTTGCCAATAAAAGCTCTGGTATGGTCCTTGATCTCAATTCTTATAATTCCTGTTTTAGACTGTAAATCAGCTAGCAATTTTTCATTACCGCCAAGAGCCAGTACCGGATTATTTCTGGAAATTTCTCCTTTTAGCTGTAATATTCTTTCCTTAAACTGATCATCTTCTGTAATCTCAATAGTAGCTATATATCTTTTATTGATTAATACATATCCATCTGTGAGATAGTCAACAGGGATATATTTTAAATAGAACCAGTCATTGGTTTATTGAACTTTTATTAAATTGATTATAGTATTCCTTTCCCTTATAATACTGTAAATCTGTAGAGTGACTGACCAGGAAAGGTTTGAATAAATGCTGTCCTGTGCATAATTATTTTTATAGAACTTATTCTATTTTTAAAATGTAGTCTCTTTATTTTTGAATTAAAAATATATTTTTGCAGGAAACACAATGACCATGACTAAAATATATTTTATTTTTATTATGTGCCTTTTTTTTGTTCCCACAAAGGCTCGTGAATATAATAAAAAAGATTCCCTTCAGGTATATAAAAACTTTTCATTCCCCAATAAACCTGCCGCCAATTCTTTGTATGAATCTTCTTTGGATAAGTTTTCAGGCTTTGTTGATAATGATCCTGAAAATGATAAAGAGATCGGTAAAGCAATCGGAGCTTTCAATGAACTTGATAAAAGTGGAAATTTCACAAGTACCATTAATCCTAACGATCTTACTGAATTACCCATCGGACTTAAAGAGAATAAATCTAATGTAGAATACAGTATTGTTGTTACCAAGGCAAAATTTACTCCGGAATATGCTCTGATTAATGTATATGCAAGAGTTGCTACACCACAGCAGGGAGCTGAAAACGGTAAAAAAACACTGTTCTTCGGAGCCGAAAATATAAAACTATCCTATGGAGGAAAAATCATAGGAGATGCAAAACTTTCTTTGCTGGGAGATATTAATATGCCTTTTAACCAAAATCAGTGGATGCTTACTCTGGAAGGAGGAAGGATAAACAGAGGTAATGGTGAAAGCGTAAATGATAATACCTACGTTACAATGGATTGTGACGGGATCAAAGAACTTTCTTTGAAAGGTAACGTTCAGATTTCCAGAAATGTACTTGTTCCTTTAGACAGTAAAGGAGCGGTGCTTCCTGAAATGGGAAATAACGGACTTACGAACAGGGTTCGTGGTGATTTTGCTCTTAAGGCAAGCGACTGGAATGATATTTTGGTGAAAGTGAGTATCAGCCCTTTTGCCATTACTTCTCAGATTAAAAATCAGGATAAAGGCTATTTTTCTTTCTTTGTTAATAATGCTGTTTTGGACCTGAGCGACCTGAGAACAGATCCCAGTGTACAGTTTCCTCAATATTACAATACCCATGAATATCTGATCGGTGGATCAGAATCCTGGAGAGGTTTATATGTTCAGACTTTAAATATCGGCCTTCCACAAGAGTTCAAAACAGAAGATCACATTGATACAAGGGTTTCTTTTGAGGCCAATAATCTTTTAATTGATGCTTATGGAGTATCCGGAAGCTTTGCTGCCAATAACCTTTTTCCGATCGAGCGAGGAGTAACCAACAGAGAAAATGCCTGGCGATATTCTCTTGATAAAATTGGAATTGACCTGGCTGCTTCTAAAATTGTGGGAGCTAATCTGGAAGGAAAAATACAGCTTCCGGTTCAAAAAAATAATGACAGTTCAACGAATACCATTCCAAATTATTTAGGCTATAGAGGTGCCATCACAGAAGAACAGTATCTGATTTCTGTAACAACTCTCAATGATATTAATTTTGATATCTGGAGCGCTAAAGCAACCATTGCTAAAGGTTCTTCCATTGAAATGCGGGTGAAAAACAAAGAGTTTCTTCCCAAAGCAATTTTGAACGGCAGCTTGGCTATTGCGGCCAATTCTTCTGCAGATGATAACGATCCGGGCAGTAAAAAAGATGCAGATTTTAAGGGGGTAGAGTTTGAGGGACTTACCTTACAGACTAAAGCACCATTTGTAACGGTTCAGTATTTTGGAGTAAAAGGTGAACAGAAATTAGCAGGCTTTCCGGCAAGTATCAGCAATATTGTTGTGGTTGCAGACGGTTCACAGGCCAATTTAGGATTTAATGTGACTGTTGGCCTACAGGAAGAACGTTTTTCTGCTACAGGAGGTATGATGATTAATGGTTTGATTGTCAGCGAAAATAACAGGCAACGATGGAAATATGATGGCTTCAATCTTACTAAACTGGCACTTAATAACGTAGATATTGGGGTAGGGAAGATCTCCGGAAGCCTTGAAATCATGCGTAAAGACCCTCTGTATGGTAATGGATTTAAAGCACATCTTAAGGCTGAAGTTACAGCGCTTAGTAAAATAACAGTGGAAGTAAATGCTGCTTTTGGATACAGTACTTTCAGGTATTGGGGATTTGAAGGATCTGTAAAAGGATTGAGTATTCAGGCCACTGCACTTAAAATTACCGGGTTTACAGGAGGAGCGTTTTACCGGATGATTCCTGATCGGGAACTAAGCATGAACCCTGCCTATGAAAATAAAGCTTTGGTCCTGAAACCTGATAATACGGTTGGTCTTGCATTAAGAGCGGGTATTTACGGTTCAATTCCAACAGATAAAACTATAGATATCATGGCCGGATTCAGCATTTCAACCAATCCAAATGGTGGTTTAGCCAATATCGGATTTATTGGAGAAGCTGTTGTAATGGCTGATCTTACTAAGCTGGTTCCTGGAGATGCCTTGGCAGGAGCACAGAAAAAATTCAAAGAAATGACCGGGAATTCTAAATTTCTGTCAGATCTGAAAAATAATAAAACAGTCACCACGTTTTTGGATACCAAAATGGTTGACGAGCAATATCCTGTTACAGAGAAAATTGATGGAGCTATCTATGCCAAGTTGGCGATGAACTATGACTTTAACAATAGCGTATTCCATGCAAGTCTGGATGTATTTATTGATATTGCCAAAGGAATTATCAAAGGAATCGGTCCTAATGGCCGTGCAGGATGGGCAGTTGTACACATAGCTCCGGATGAGTGGTATATGCATATTGGTACACCAACTGATATGATTGGTCTTAAGGTTGGTTTTGATAGTTTTTATCTACAGTCGTCCAGCTACTTTATGGTGGGAACACGTATTCCGGGAAGTCCGCCGCCGCCGGTTGAAGTTGCAGAAATTCTGGGACTTCAGGTACAGGATCTGGATTATATGAGCAATCTTAATGCCCTTGGAGACGGAAAAGGTTTTGCCTTTGGGACACACCTTAAGTTTGATACGGGTGATATGACGGCATTGTTCCTGTATGCCCGTTTTCAGGCTGGTTTAGGAACGGATATTATGCTTAAAAACTATGGTGAGGCTAAATGTTCCAACCGTGGTGGAGACCAGATCGGGATCAACGGGTGGTATGCTAACGGACAGGCTTATGTTTATTTACAAGGAGAATTGGGGATTAAAATCAAGCTTTGGTTTATTAAAAAGAAAATTCCAATTATTAAGGCTGGGGTTGCTGCACTTTTACAGGCAAAAGGGCCGAATCCATATTGGGTAAGAGGATATCTTGGCGGATATTATAACTTACTTGGCGGATTGATAAAAGGACGTTTCAGATTTAAAATGGAGTTTGGTGAAGAATGTGTCCTTGAAAATGCATCAGTTCTTGGCGGTATGAAGATTATTACAGATCTGACGCCTAAAAAAGATGAAACAAACGTTGATGTTTTTGCCATTCCACAAGCGACTTTTGGAGTGCGTGTCAATGAACCTATCGTAATTCCTGAAGATGATGGTGACCATACCTATAAAGTAGTTGTAGAAAAAATGACCATTATAGATGATCAGGGTAAAGAGATTAAAGGAGTAATAGAGTATGCGAACTCTAAAGATCTTGCCAACTTCGTTTCTGATGATATTCTGCCTCCTAACAAAACACTGAAAGCTTTAGCACAAGTTAGCTTTATGGAGAAAAAGAATGGTATATATGAAGTAGTAATGGTTGATGGGCAAAAAGCAATAGAAATTGAAGAGCGAATATTTACAACAGGCTCAGCTCCGGAAGCCATTCCTCTATCCAATATAAAATATGCATATCCGGTTGTAGATCAGGAAAATTACTATAGAGGAGAGAACAGTAATGGTTATATTAAGTTAAAAAGAGGCCAGGATTATCTGTTTGATGACCCGAATTGGACAACCTCAATTCTTTTTGCTGCCGAATCACCGTTAGAAAGCAATTTCTCTTATAATAATGCGGATAATATTGTGAATTTCAAGGTTCCGGATCTTGCCAAGCAGAAAGATTATACATTAGCACTGATTGCAAAAAATAAAAATGGATCTAATGGGGCTTCTGACAATGATACCGTAGAAAATACAGAGAAAACAGAAGAAAGTAGTGATGGGTCAGCTGTTTCTGTTACAACAGAAATAAAAAAAGCACAGAGTCTTTCTAAAAATGGAGAGATCGACAGGCTTTCGTATGTGTTCAGAACCAGTAAATATAATACACTTTCAGACAAGCTTTCTGCTTTAAATTTCAACCCGTTATGGATCAAGTTAAGCTCTGACGTAGTTACATTACAGAATAATATGAACGCTGATGAATACTTTGATGCTACTGAAATTTCAGGATCAAAATATACAGATAACAAGCCATTAATCAACCTTACTGCATTAATGGAAGATTCTTTTGCAGGCGAGTTTAAAGGTCTTATCTACAATAATTACCCATTTGACGGACTAGAGTTAAACAGAGCGGAAAGCGATGATGATTTTACAGGAATTCCACCAGCAAATGCATTCCCGGTATTTACTTCATATCTGCAGTATCTGGGCAATGATAAAGGAAATGCGTTCCTGAAACAGACTTTCCCTTTCAAATATGATCTGTTCAGTTATTATAAAGCAGATTGGTATGAGCTTATTTCTAAAGCAGCATCCAAATATGTAGGCGCACCTGCAACTTCACGATCTCCACTTATTAATGCTTTACTGGAATCCACATTCGGAACTATTCCTTCCATAAAGTATAGTGTGAAAGCGAGATACGTTTTGCCAGGGAACAAACAGGGGTCTGAAAAACAAATTAACTATGAATTCAAATAAAGCTGAAGCTTTATCTGACCACTCTATATAAAAAACACAGAACATGATTAAAGATTTTTTTAAATCATATCTAAAAAAGCAGCATTACTCTATAAAAGTCATCACATTATTTTTATTGTTGATTTCAGGGCTAATGCCAATGAAAGTGACGGGACAGCAATATCCTGTAAAGCTGGTTCCTGTTGTCATTCCGCCTTATAGTCTTAGGCTTGCAGATTATGCAGCCAGTACAGACAATAAGTTGCAGCTTCAGGTTTTAATGACCGACCTTTTAGAGCCACAGCACCAAACAGGGATAAAATTCTCGCTGGAGGCAGGGCTCAATGTAGTTCCTATAGCAAGATCCAATGATTTTGTTGTAGGAATGAATCCTTTCACGCTTTATCCGGGAAATAATATTACCCTGACGAATGTAGATTTGCGTTCCCTTTTTGAACTGCAGAATCTGGCAGGCATTAATGCTGTACAATACTCAAAGCCTCTGGCAGATGGAGTGTACCAGTTTTGTTTTCAGGCTTATGATTATTATACCAAGAATAATCTTTCTTCAAAGACGTGTACCACAGTTTTTATGGTACAATATGATCCACCGATGCTTACCCTTCCGCAAAATGCAGAAAAAATACAGGCATTAGCTCCTTATGGGGGTGGAGCAGGAGTAATATTCCAGTGGATGCCAAGACAGATTGCTCCAAACACCCGTTATATTTTTACATTAAAAGAACTTTGGGATCAGGGCCAGAGCCCTATTTCAGGTTTCCTTTCAGCACCACCGCTTTGGAGAGAAGAAACCTATGCACCCACTTTGTATTACGGAATTGATAAAACCCAGCTGATGCCGGGTAAAAGATATGCGTGGCAGGTGCAGGCGAAATCAGGAAATCCAGTAGTGGGTGCCAATGCTACAGATGATAATGGAGTTTATAAAAATAACGGACTGTCTGAAATCTTCTACTTCGATTATGTAGAAAACTGTGCTGTTCCTACTTTGCTTATGGCAAAAAATGTAGGGAAAGGAAGGGTTGAAATACGATGGAGCCTTGCAGGACAACCTGGAGGACTGTACAATGTTCAATACAGAAAAAAAGGAAGCAGTGCAGAATGGGCTACTCAGCAAAGCTATCAGGCAACAGCCATCCTTACAGGGCTTGAAGATAAAACAGAATATGAATATCGCGTAGGAACAGTCTGCGGAAGTGCCCAAACCTTTGGAGATTCTAATCCAACAACAGGAGGAAACAGTGCTGGAAATGCCTATAGCTACAGTGGAATTCAGTTGTTTACAACCGATGGCAGTTCTTCAAACAATAACTATCAGTGCGGCATTATGCCGGCCGTGGATATTGCCAATAAAACTCCTTTGCAGACCATGCTCGGGAATAATGAAGTATTTACAGCCGGAGATTTTCCGGTAACTGTATTATCTGCTCAGGGAAGCAATGGTATTTATACAGGAACTGGATTTATTGAAGTTCCCTATTTAGCCGATACAAAAATCAAAGTAAGTTTTACCAACATTAAACTCAATACAGATAAAAAACTGATTGAAGGAACCGTTGAAACTACCTATGATCCAAATGAAACAGCTGTACATTATGCATCAGGTGGACTAGGGGAAACTTTTGGAGATGCTGGGGTAAAAGAAGTAATTGTAGATTATGTTATTTCAGATATAAAGTATACTGCAACGCCACCACCAGGAAAAATTACAGTGTATGGTGATTCCGGTAATGGAGGATCTCCGAGCCAGCAGGATTTCCCGGGTGGAAAAGACTACGAGATCAAGGATAAAGAAGGAAATATCTGGACCGTAGATGAAAACGGAAATGTTACCAAAACAGGCAAGGTTGCAGAAGGTGGAGCATCCAATTCAACCAATACAGACGGAGTTTCCGGTAGTGGAAGTAATGCAGCTGTAACCCAGTATACTGCTAAAGGAATAAAAATAGACTGGAAAGAAGCTGCTGCAGGTAAATTTGCCTACGATACACCGGAGAAAACCAAGCTTCCAACATCTAAATATCCATCTGTAAAAGATGCAGACAACAATACAGTCTATGTTCCTTATAAAGCTACGGTTAACAAACAGACAGAACTGTTTGATGCCAGAGTGAATATCTCTGATCCTTCACTTAAAGATGGGAAAATCATCTTTAAAACGTTGGGCACAGGAAAAGCTATTGAAGTTACAGAACTTAGTAAAACCGATACGGAAAGAAACTATCAACTGAAACTTCCGGGTACATTTGATTACGCAGAAGAAGAGGTGATTGCGGTGCTGATGCCTAAAGAAACAGGCTCAAAACAGAAAGTAATCGGAAGTTTCCGCCTTGTACACCTGAGTCCTGAAGATATTAACGTGAGTTTGGTTCCGTTGGATGCGGTGTCACAGTCTAATTTACAGGCACAAAGTGCTAAGCTGAATCAGATTTACAATAAAATTGGAGTAAAATTCAATGTTAAGGAAGAACCTGTTCTAAATATCAGCTCTATTGTAAGCGGTGATACCATTAACAGTGAAGATTCTGATCTGATGAGTACATATAGCCCTCAGCAGCAGCAGATCAATGCTCTTTATAAAGGTACGGATGCAAGATACGTCCTGTTTGTAACAGACAAAAAATCTTCGACCGGGCAGAACGGCTATATGCGTCTGAATGGACAGTTTGGTTATGTGTATGGAAATGCACCTGCCAAAACTGGATCCCACGAACTGGGACATGGAGTATTTAAGCTGGAACATCCGTGGAAAGCATTGGGAACCACTGAAAAAGGCACTAATCTATTGATGGATTATGCTGCCGGTGAAGAATTGTCTCATCTGGATTGGAAACAGATCAATGATCCGGCGTTTAAATTATATGCGTTCCAAGGGCAGAGTGCGGGAGAAAGTGTAGATAAGACATTTATTTTGAAAGAAGATGGTTATTTTATGACACCATCTAATAAGCTTATAAAGCTTGGTAAAGGAACAGAATTATCATTTTATTGTAGTCCACCTCAAAGTTATCAAAATAATGTATTGCATGGTTTTAAGACTCCGGATGGATTTTATTGGGATAATATGACTCAATATCATCTTAATCAGAAAACTTTTGAAGGATTCTATAAGGTTACAAAAGATAAAAATGACTGGGTAAAAGATAATGCTGGTAACAGAATTTTATATGCTGATCCCAACTTTAAGAATAATGGAGCCGGAAAATATCCTGTTTATTTTGTACAATGGATAAATCTGGAAAATAATAAATCCGAATATAGAATATACAAAGGAGAACTTGACATCAACAACAGTCAATTAGCTACTGATAAGTATTTTAAAGGTGATATACAGGACATGTCTTCTCCTATGTCAAACACTTTAGTGGAAACCATTACATCTACTGGTTGTCAGCAACAGGTACAAAATAAAGGAGATCTTTATCAAACAATTAATGATCCACAAGGGAAATATGAAATAAAAATATTCAAAAACAAGGATGGAAAATTAAGCACTGAGTTTAAATTAAAATCTCAAGGAAATTCCAAAACTAAAGAACAGCAAAGAGCCATAGAGCAACAAGTAGAAGCTCTAATGAATGAGAAGTTGCAAGAACTTGGTGGCCTCGATGGAAATGAATCTGCTGAGGAGAAAAAACAAACAGAAGACGGCGGAGAGTTTTGGGTTAGAAAAATGAACGGAAGAGCCTGGCTGAATACCATCGGAGATCTTGGAGAAAGTGTTTGGGAAAATGCTGCAATGCCAGAAAACTATTGGAATAAGGATAAAAACTATAACGAAGCAAATATCCATATTCCTCCTACATTTGCAGGAGTTGGTGATGGTGTTATTGGAGAAATAAGTGATTATCCTCAATTGATAAAACTGGGGTATGATGTCTCTACCAAACAGGAAGTAAGAGAAGGACTTTGGAAAACGGTAAAAAATATTAATTTAGAAAGTATTAAAACGGCCGCTACCGGAGCTCTTAAAAATAAGTGGAATGCTTATACAAACAGCCCGGGACACATCACTTACCATGAAATGGGTAAAGATGGTGTTACCGTAGTTTCTATGGCAATGGGTGCTGGCTTCTTCAAAAAAGGTGCAGATGGATTAAAGGATGGAATTGAAGATACGGGAGAGAAGTTTATTAAAAAGGAAGCTGGTAATATTGCTGAGAGTTTTAATGAATTATTAAAAAATCCTAAATTTAAACAGATTTATGAACCTTTAGAAAATGGTTCTCATATAAGGAAATTTGGGGATGGTGTGACAGTTGCTGAAGAAGCGTCTTTAAAATTATTTATACAGGATAATTATTATAGTGATTTTAATAAAGCATTAGCAGGAGAAATACCTATGACAGCAGAGTATAATGAAATGAAAAAATTAATGGAATCTGCACAATCTAAATTACCAAAATATAATGGTACTGTCTTTAGAGGAGCAGGAAAAGCCGAATCTGATTTTGCAAAATCTTTAAGTGTTGGACAAGATTTTAATTTTAATGGAAGATTTACTTCAAGTTCTGTTTCAGAATCTGAGGCTGGTATGTTTATGTATGGTGGTAAAGGCGACATTATGTGGAAAATTAATTCTAAATCAGGGACAGATATTAGAGTGATTAATCCTAAGGAACAAGAAATTTTATTAAGATCAAATGCAAAATATAAGTTAGAATCAATAACTCCTAAAGAAGGAAATTCTACAGTTTTAATCTATGAAATTACAGAACAATAATATGGATACATTAGACGAAATATACGAATTGTATAAACATTATCACGAATATCAAAAAATAGAAAATGGAAATCCAAATGAATTAATATGTCTTAATCATTTACTTCACGAAAAAAAATGGTATTTGAAAAGCTTTGAAGAAAAACAGGATATTAGACAACATTTTAAACTAAAATTAACCAAAATAGTTGGAAGTAGTGAAGAATTCGGGGAAAACTTTGAATTGGAAAATCTAATCATAAATATTCATTCGCTTATAAATGAAATAGAGAGTAAAATTAACTTCTTAGAGGGCCTTAATGATTCCATAAGTAAAAGATTTAAGGCAATGTTGTTTGTAGAGAAATATTATATCAATGAATATAAAGATCCTAAAATAATAAGGATATCTAATTACAATCTACTAATGAATATAATAGATGAAATACTATCAAATTATAATTTAGAATATAAAAATGATATAATTGAATTAAGAAAGTTTGTTGCCAGGAAATATGAATTGTTGAGTAATAATGGATAAAGCTATTGAAATAAAACTTATTAGTAATATTTTAAATGTTACTGTATAAAATTAGACAACTGTAGTTATGGATTGGAAAATGAGTAGAACTGCATCAATTGAGATATCTTATAAAACATATACATATCGTAGACTTTATCGATAAATTAATTTCTTCAAGCTAACTTTTCAACCAATTAAATAGAATCTTCAAATTAGAATAAACATGGGAATAGTACTAAAAAATAATATAGTTTGGGGACCAAAAAAAGCTATTTCAGAAGCATTTTTTGAAGATATATCTAATATTATCAAAGGTAGTCAAGAAGACTATGAAATATTACAGGCAGAAATAGATGAAGCAATATTTTATTATACATGGACATTAGATTATAGAAAAAAAATACTATCAGATGTATTGCTTTTGTCGTCTCTAGTGAATATGTTGATTGAAAAATTTGATGAGATATATGAAGATCGTTTGAATGAAAATATAATTCAAGTATATAAAAGTTCAATATTAGACCTTCAAAACATTTTAATAAATTCTATTAAAAATTATTAATAAATATAAAATAATTGAACTATGAATTTTTTAGAAGAAATATCGAATATTTATATATTAAAGATGATTATATATTAATTGATAGAGAAGGATCTTCAAATATTGCAGATGAAAATGAAATAATGTTAATTCAAGAACTACTAGATTGAAAGCAATGCTTTTTGTTGAAAAATATTTAATAAATGAAGTTGAGGAAGCCAAGAAATTTTAATTTCATTCTTTTAATGGGAATATTATTAGAATGTTCAAATGATTTGGAATATAAAGAAATTGACTTATATATCATGATTGATCTACTTCAAAAGAAACAGAATTATCTTATAAATAAATAATTTTTTTATAAAAATAAAACATAAGAAAGTTAAAGGCATTTTGCCAGCGAAGAAGTTCATTAATTTAGAAAGTATTAAAAATTCTCAACAATTGAGTAGAATATAGAGGTTAAATACACAATAAATATGACAGAAAAAGAATTCCTCAAAATTATTGAAGATAATTCTGAGAAAGGGAAAAACATAAATTCAATTATACCAATGTTTAAAGACAATATAAACATAAGTGATGTCTTTGTGAAAAACATGAAACATACAAGCTTTGTTGGTTCAAATATAGAATTAAATAGCTGTGTATTTTTAGAATCATACATAGGAGATACATTTAGGGAAAATTCTAAATTTGAGAATTGTCTGTTTTATAATTGTAGTTTATCTAAAGTTTTGTTTGAAGGAGCTATGAAGGGCTGCAAGTTTATTAATTGTAACTTCTTCGAATCGATGTTAAATGGTATAGTAGTAGAGGACTGTCTTTTTTATAATTGTGACTTTTCTGCGGTTGATTTTTCTTATTGCGAAATATTTGATACTGAATTTATACGAAGTAAAAATGTTAATCAAAATTCGTTTGTAGATAATATTGAATATAATGTTAAATGGGAATAGCCCTAAATAATTCTATAGATTTTTTAATTAATAAAACAATATCAAGTATATATGTAGAGTTTGAATCAAAAGAACTAATACTTTTTTTACAGATAACAGCAAATTAATTTTACAAGATTGTTTGTATTATTCAGATTTAGGTATAATTAATAATAAAATTAATTTTATTTCAGAAGAAGGAATAATGGGTTTTGTAATTTTATGATTGTATAATGTATTATAGACTCAGGAGTAGTTAATTATGGAGAATTATATAGATATAGAAACAGTACCCAATTGTAAGATTGAAGAAAAAAAGTTTGAATGGGGAGAACCTTATCAAATGTATACTCCGGTTTTTATTTTTAAAAAACAATCAGTTTCCAAATTAGAGAATTCAATAATGTTCTTTGGAGAAAATAATTTTAAGCAACAACTATTATCTCTATACAATGTAATTAATAATCATGAGGAATTTGAAAGACTTGAAAATTATACCGGAGAAGAATTTAGTAGAAAAACAATTTCAGAACTCATTGCTTCTTTTATCAAAAAAAATGAAAACCTGATAGCACCATGGGAAAAATATGAGATTGGATTAACAGAGTATGATTATATAAGATATGCCGAAGAGAAACTGAAAGAAAACTTATGCTATGTTAAAGTATAATAGAATGTTGTAAGCACCAATATTTAATAATAGAACCAAGAAACAGTTGAATATGGTGAACCATATTGGATGGAAGAGATGAAAAATCTCCAGAACCTAACAAAAAACTAACAACCAAGACAAAATAATAAACATAAAAACACAATTACGTTGAAAAAATATTTATTGCTTTTTACAATGCTGCTATGCAGTGTTGTCTGGGGACAGCAAAAGGATACTGACAAACCTGTTACCCCTCATATACGTCTTAAAGCAGATGCTAAAAAAGACAAAATATCACTAAGGTGGGCCGTAGACGAACCTTTGGCATGGCAAAGAGCCAATAAAACAGGCTTTACTTTAAAAAGGTATGTGCTGGTCAGAAATGGAAAAGTACTTCCGAAACCTGAAGAAAAAGACCTTGGAACTTTTAAAGCTGCTTCTGAAAATGAATGGAAGAAAATAGTAGAAAAAAATGACAATGCTGCTATTGTTGCCCAGTCTCTTTTCGGGGATAGTTTTGAGGTGGAAATGGGAGAAAAGCAGGGCAAGCTAGAAGGTGTTGTCAATAAATCTGCAGAAATAGAACAGCGTTTTGCCTATGCCCTTATGGCGGCTGATCTGGATTTTGAAGTAGCAAAACTTGCCGGATGGGGCTATACCGATACTGACGTGAAACCCAATGAAAGATACCTTTACACGGTAAGTACAGCACAGGATGGCCAATCTATAAATGTGATTTCTGTAAAAGGAGAGGCTCTGGCTTCTCTCGCTGCTACGAATGAACTGCCTAAACCATTGGATTTTATTGGAATATTTAGAGACCAAACGGTAACACTGTCCTGGGAATATCTGCAGCTTCGTGAAACTTATACCGCTTACTACGTGGAGAGAGCTCAGGAAGGAGGTACGTTTAAAGAATTGGGAGATCTTCCGGTGATGAATATGAATGATAATGACGGCAGGCAAACCCAAGGGATGGTATTCGTAGACTCACTGAAACAGAATAATGCCAAATTCAGTTACAGAATCCGTGGGAAAACTATTTTTGGAGAATATGGGCCGTATTCTGATATTGTTTCCGGCGCAGGTAAAAAAAGCATGGAAGCTACTCCAAGGATTTCTGAACTCAGCATTGGCGAAGACGAAAGCATTGTTTTAGAATGGGAATTCCCTAAAGAAGGAGAAAAAGATATTGCTTCCTTTGAACTGTTACATTCCGAAACCGATGCACAGAACAGCTACAAAACCATCAAGAACAAAATTCCTGTTACTGAAAGAAACTTGGTAACAAAAAGCCTTGCGCCATCCAATTATTATAAAATCCAAGCCGTTGGAAAAGGTGGTGATAAACGTGAATCGTTTTCAGTTCTTGCACAACCCAATGATATAACACCTCCGGAAACACCAGCCGATTTTAAAGGTAAAATAGATTCTCTGGGAGTCGCTCATCTGGAGTGGAAAGCCAATACGGAAAAAGACCTTGAAGGCTATCATGTTTTCAGAGGAATTCAAAAAGGAGATGAATTGGTAAGGCTTACCCCGCAGGCAATTACTCAAAATAAGTTTGAAGATAAAGTTGTACTGGAGAATCTGAACGCTAAGGTTTATTATTATATCACGGCTACAGATCGTCGTAAGAATCAATCCAAACCATCCATTATTCTGGAACTTGAAAAACCGGATAAGGTGAGACCACAGGCTCCTGTATTCACAGAATATAAACTGGAAGATGATGGTAGAATAACATTGCACTGGCTGAAGAGCCATAGTGATGATGTTGCTTCTCATCAGCTATACCGTCAGGCTAAAGATTCAGAAGATAAAAGCTGGAAGTTGATCTATGAAACCAAAGAAATCAAACCGGATTATATCTACACAGATAAAGATGTAGAAGTGAATAAGCAGTACACGTATTACATGCTTGCCATAGACAAAAGCCGGCTAAAGTCAGATAAATCTCAGGAAATGACCCTCAGAAGCAACAGCTTTGAACCACAATCCATCCTTACCAACCTTTCCGGTTCAGCCAGCAAAAGTAGAGCACAGATTGAACTGAGCTGGAAGATTGATGGAAATGGAGTAGGAGAAATTATAGTCTACCGTCAGAAAGGAACAGAAAAACCAAGTCTTTGGGGAACATTAACAGGAAACCAGAACTTTCTGGAAGACAGATCCATCCAGGTAGGAAATACCTATACCTACTATTTGAAACCGATGATGAAGGACAACCATGTTGCCAAAACTGAAAAAATAACTATCGAATATTAAACACAAGATAAATGAGAAGAATTTTATTTTCACTATTAATCATGGTGAATGCCCTTGTTTTCGCTCAATCCAGCATTTCAGGAGATGCTAAATACAAACTATCCTTAAATGGCTGGGTAGGCCTTGCGGGATCAGAAAGCTGCGGTACATTCAGAGGATTGCAGTGGATTACAACATTTTATCAGAATGGGACTAATCAGAATATATTTGGTTCCTATGGGAATCGAGGGGAAACATTTTATAATGCCTCCATACAATATGATAATATTTTTTATACCAAACACAACAGAATAACAAGACTGAGTATCCATACAACTAACAGAAGAGGTAATTTAAGCTGTTCATCCTATGAGAATGAAGGAAATCCCCCGGTTTCAGAATGCATGAACAGGTATTACGATTTTTCAGAGTTTGAACAGATTGAACGTCATTTTCCTGGTAATGTTACCATAAAGTCTGTTCCATTTGTTACCTTGAATACTCCTACAGGAAATAATGTCAATATTTCAGGAGAGGAGTTTTTAACCATTACTTTGCCTGATAACATAGATAATCAATACTATAACTGGGAGTTTTCAGTAGGAGATATCAATAATTTCACTCCTTTTCCAGCACAGTTTAACCACGTGCCGGTGCTTCATTTAAAAGGAAAAGATTTTCTTACAGATAACGATTTTGGTAAAACCATTTACATCCGTGTCAATATGGAAAACTGTACCAGTGCTCCTGCCACTTCTAATATTATAGCATTTTCTTATTATAAATCTGCCCCTCATATTTTTTCAAGTGTGGTGTCTCCTGCTAAATGTTTCGATTCAACAGATGGAAGTGTTACTTTAAATTTTGACAGACTATTGGCATCCGGTGAAACACTGAAAATATCATTGGTAAATACAGATACAGGGGCTGCCGTTTTAAATCAGGATATTACCAGCCAGCTTCAGGCTAATACATCATATAGTGTTCAGAATCTTGCGCCAGGAAAATACAAACTTGACCTATTGGGAACCTATGGATCCAATGCCACTTATACAGATGGCCCGGATCATACCATTAGTTTTGAAATTGTAAAGCCTACTCCGGTTACCTTCTCAATGGCTTCCCAAACCAATGTATACTGTTTTCAGGGAAATGACGGGATTATTGCATTAACAGCCGGTGGCGGGCAAAATCAGTTTCAATATACAGTAACCAAAGATAATCAGCCTTATCTTGACTGGACAGCCTTTAGTAACGGTGCCAATACACAAATACAAAATCTGGCGGCAGGAGTCTATAAAATAAAAGTAAGAGATTCCAATCTCTGTGTAGCGAAAGAGGGTGGCAATGAAAAAGAAATTACAATAACCATTACCCAACCTGCTGCTGCAATAGCTATTCCCGCATCTGAAACGGAAATTTCACAGCCAACAGGATATGGACTAAGCAATGGCTATATTTCTGTGAGAGTTATTGGCGGAACTCCCAATACCAACGGTTCCTATGACTTTGAATGGCGAAAAGATACAGCTAACGGAACCGTGATTACTACAGGAATTACAACAGATGCCACAAACAATCCTTTTACGATTAAACTTGACGGGCTTCCTGCCGGGAAATATTATTTAACCCTAAAAGATAAAAACTATTCAAGTGCATCCAGCCAGCTGGGGAATTGTGGAATTATTTCTCAGGAATTTATCGTAGATCAGCCTTTGCCATTAATTTCCAATATTGAAATTCAAAAGCAGATATCCTGTAATATAGCCAACGATTATCAATATAAAGCAGACCTTAATGGCAACGGGATTCCGGATGAGGCTGAAGATGGTATTTTAAAAGCTTTAGTAACAGGAGGAGTAGGTGCGTATACCTACCAGTGGCAGATTCAGAATGGTGGTGTTTTCCAGAATATTGGGGGTGCTACGCAATCTACATTGGCAAATCTTACAATCGGTACTTATAAAGTCCTTGTAAAAGATGCCAATAACAATACTACAGATGCCCAATTTACATTTGTATTTCCTGCACAGCTGGCAATTACCTTATCAGCAAGTACGATTGCATGCTACAACCAGAGCAGTGGCCAGGTGTCTGTTACCGCCACAGGAGGTACCGGAGCATATTCTTACCAATGGAATACCAATGATACTACGCCTACAGTAACAGGATTATCTGCAGGGAACTATTTTGTTCTGGTGAATGATTCCAAAAACTGTAAAACGAGTGGCAGTATTCAGATTATCGGGCCGGATGAATTGCTTATTGAAGACCTGTCAGTAAATCATCCTATTTGTTTTGGAGCTGCGAATGGTGAGATTAAAATTAATATCACAGGAGGTAAGGCTCCTTACAATATCGTTTGGTCAAACGGAGTAACAGGATTAAATAACACCGGAATTATGGCAGGAACTTATACTGTCACTGTTACCGATGCCAATGGATGCAGTATCTTCAGAAATTATACCCTTACAGACCCTGCCCAGCTTAAAGTAGATTTGGGGCCTGATATCACTTTATGTTTAGGAGATACACAAACGTATAATGTTGATATCAATGAAGCTGGATCAACCTATCAGTGGAAAGATCAGACAGGAAATATTATCTCTTCCAATTCATCCGTTACCTTATCCAAAGCGGGTACCTATACAGTTTTGATTACAGACTCCAAAGGGTGTACGGCAACAGATGAAGTAGTCATTAAAAATTCTATGGATGTGCTGGATCCACAGCTGATGCTGACAACTCATGCCTATGTTGAATCCACTGTAGTACTTGTTAATACTTCTCCAACGAAACCCGAAAAAGTTGCATGGGTAATTCCTGATACACCGGAGATTCAGGTTCTTAATAAAACAGATGACTTTTTAGAACTGAAATTTTCCAAAACAGGATCCTATGAAATTGGGCTTAAAGGCATGCAGGGAGAATGTGTAAAAACATTTTATAAGAAAGTAGTTGTTGAAGAAAATACATCGGGAGTCAATACCAATCCGGTAAAAGCTTCTAATGTAAGAGAATTCACGATTCTTCCCAATCCCAATAAAGGTGTATTCAAAATACTGGTAGGACTTGATGTAGGAGCACCGGTAAAAGTAAGAATTGTTGATATGGTTTCCCATGAAGCGTACCCGGCAGTTGAAATGCCTTCATCCACATTCTTCACGATTCCTTACAGCACTTCACTTCCGGCAGGAACATACCTCGTTATATTGGAAACAAGAAATGAAGCCCTGGTGAAGAGAATGCTTGTACAATAATATAACCATGATGAAAAAAAATAAATCAATGAAAACTTACAAGAATTTAAACATACTGTACTTTCTTTGTATAGTTGCGTTCCTGTTCAACGGATGTGCTGTAGAAGAAAGTATACCTGTAAAGGCTGATTTTAGTATAAAAGTGATTAATAATGATTTTTCAGTTCCTGTAAAAGTTGAAATTACCAACAGATCTACAGGAGCTGAAACCTATGAATGGTCATTTGAAGGAGCTTCAGTTACCGGTTCCACTGAAAAAAGTCCGCAGCCTATTACTTATGCCGCCCCGGGTATTTATAAAATCAAGCTGAAAGTCTCGAATAAAGATGGCAATGTAGATACCAAAGAAGTTGAAGTAAAAGCAGATGCTGCGGTAAATGTAGACTTTGAATGGCAGATGCAGGGCAGTGATATTGCTCCGGTTACGCTAAAAATGGTCAATAAATCTTTAGGAGCCACCCAATATCTTTGGGAGTTTGAAGGTGGAAATCCATCCACTTCCAATGAAGAAAACCCAAGTGCAGTATTTACAACACCGGGAGATCATGCGATTAAACTTACTGTTTCCAACGGTCTGGAAACCTATTCCACACAAAAGACCGTGAACGTAAAACCTGCTATGACGATTGATTTTAATTGGTCTGTGGATGCTATTGATAATGATTATCAAACTCCTGTAGTACTTCATCTTAATAATCTGTCAACCAATGCTGCCTCATATGAATGGATTGTCTCTGGCGGAGTTCCAGCCACATCAACAGCAGCGAGTCCTGATATCACACTTCCCGCTGCAGGAATCTACACCATTATTTTAAAATCTACCAATGATAAAGAGACAAAAACGTTGCAGAAACAGGTAACGGTGTTGCCGGATTCCAACCTGTTGTCATTCAGTGATATTCAATTGGGAATCAATAGCGCTCACGCTGCTGTTGGATGTTTTTTCTCATCCGAACTTGGAAAAGTAATTAAGCAGGGAGAAGTAAACGCAACCAATGGTTCCAAAATAGATTTTGCCTTCTTTGGGCTGAATTCAACCTTCCTGTATAACCAGTTTGTAGCACCGGATGAGGTTCAGAATACAGGGTTCATTGCCATTCCTAATGCTGTTCATACCAAAGTGATCAACTCGCAGGAGTCTGTAGGTGTACAGCTTTCTCCGTCAGGTTTTGATGCTTTGGATTCCGGAAATGATTTCTCTTCCATCAATGTTGTAGAAACCAATGCAGGAAAAGCTCCGTTCAACAATTCTACAGTACCAAGGGTAGTTGTTTTCCAGACTGCTGACGGAAGAAAAGGGGCCATCAAAATCAAGAATTTTGTAACCAATGGGCCGAATTCTTATATAATAGTGGATATTAAAGTACAAAAACAACCTTAAAGCTTTTTATATGAATAGAATTTATACAAAAAGTACTGTTTTGTTGCTTTTAACCTCAATTTTTACATTGAATAAGGCTCAGGAAGTAGATTTAGAGAACATTGGAAAAAGAACGATAGAAGAGCTTAAGAAGAATCCTTTTAAAATCAGTGGCGGAATTTCAGCAAACTCTGTGTTCTACAGTTCAAACGTTTACAGCGGCAGAGCTCCATTTACCTATTTTTTAAATGGAAATCTTAATCTTGGACTTTACAGGTGGAGTATGCCTATTTCTTACAGCTTTACCAATCAGGGAAGCCAGCTGGGATATCAGGTTCCATTCAAATTTAACAGATTAAGCATTGCTCCCAAATACAAATGGGTAAAGGCTTATATTGGAGATGCCAATATGACCTTCACTCCCTATACCTTTAACGGATTGTTGTTTACCGGAGCAGGCCTGGAGCTTACTCCCAATATCCCCCTGAAAGTTGCTGTAATGACAGGAAGACTCAATAAAGCCGTTGAAGACGATGGAAATCCAAATACAATTCCAGCCTACCGAAGAATGGGATATGGTGCCCATATCAGGTGGGAAGAAGAAAGATATAAACTTGGTTTGGTAGGGTTTTATGCCAAAGATGATTTAGGTTCTTTGTCTGTTGCTCCGGATGCCAAAGGTGTCCTTCCACAGGAAAACCTTGTCTTATCCATGACCGGAAGTTTTATGATTGATAAGAACCTGGAAGTCTATGGAGAATATGCCAATACAGCATTAGTGGAAGACCTGAGAGCTACCTCCCAAGGTGCCGTAAAAAAAGGAGTGGCTTCAAAATTCCTTTCTCTTAATTCTTCTATGCAGAATTATTCAGCTTATAATGGAGGTGTTAATCTGAAACTTAAAAAAGGAATGATTGGGGTCAGATATGAAAGAATTGATCCGGGATACAGAACGCTGGGAGCTTATTATTTCAATAATGACCTTGAAAATATTACTTTAAATACTGCCTTCACCCTATGGAAAGATAAGCTGTCGATTGCTGGAAATATAGGAAGACAGCGTGATAATCTGGACAGACAGAAATTTAAACAGACCAGCCGTTGGGTAGGAGCTGTTAATGCCAATCTGAAAGCTTCTGATAAACTTATGATTACAGCAAGTTACTCCAACTTTACCATGTTTACGAACAAACAGTTGAATCAGTTTAACAACATCAATAACAATCCACTGTTGATCCAGCAGCCAAAAGATTCTATTGATTATAAGCAAATTTCACAGAATACCAGTATCAACGTGAATTATGTTATTTCCAGTACCAAAGATAAGGTACAGAATATTAATCTGAACTATTCCCTGAATGATATGGTAAACAGAGAAAATGGAATCGTAAGAAGAGGTGGCTTATCCAGATTTCACAATGCTAATGTAAATTATAGCTTAGGATTTCCTGAAAAGAAGATGAATATTGCAACTTCATTTAATTACACCCATACATATGCTGCTTCTCAGAGATCAAGTATTTGGGGACCGGCAATAACGGTGACTAAAGCCTTCCTTAAAGAAGATAAGCTGAAAACCAGTGTGGGAGCATCATATAACCATTCCGGTAGTTCTTCCGCAAATATAAATGTGACTAATTTCAGGCTGGGAGCGAATTATATTCCATGGAAGAGACATAGTTTTGATCTTAATTTTATTCAGATGTTTAGAAAAACCGATCAGGCTATTGAAAACCCAAGCTTACATGAGATGACTTGTACGGTAGGGTATAACTATAGTTTCTAGAAATAGAATTATAAAAAAACAGCTAATTATTTACAAATCAAATAATTAGCTGTTAGTGTAAGTAGACCCACAGGGATTCGAACCCCAGATGACTGAACCAAAATCAGTAGTGTTACCGCTACACCATGGGTCTGTTTTGATGCTGCGAAATTATATAAATTATTTTAAATATAAAAATCTAAATTAAAGATTCATTAACATAATAAGTAGTTTGGTAGCTTTACTTATTGATAGCCAAATAATTATTTTTAGGATAAATTTTTTAAAAAATATTTGCTTTTACATTAAAATAGCCTGATCAGGGATTATTTGAGCCATTTAAATGAAAATATTGAGATAAGTTACCGGCAGAATAGCAGCTTCTAGCATCCCTCTTTCAGCTTCCTTACTTAACTATTAAATTATAAAATCTTATCTTTGCAAAAAAAATTGGGCTCCAAAAGTTGGAGTAACCCATTAATAACATATCCTGAGCACAGCAAAGGATTATTAAACATTTTTTATGTCAAATATTGTCGCAATCGTTGGACGTCCCAACGTAGGAAAATCCACGCTTTTTAACCGTTTATTAGAAAGAAGAGAGGCTATTGTAGATTCTACAGCCGGTGTTACTAGAGACCGTCACTACGGAAAATCCGACTGGAATGGGGTAGACTTTACCGTTATTGATACCGGTGGGTATGATGTAGGTACAGATGATATCTTTGAAGAAGAAATCCGTAAGCAGGTACAACTAGCCGTAGATGAAGCAACTTCCATTATATTTATGATGAATGTGGAGGAAGGACTTACCGACACTGATCACGAAATTTACAGACTTCTGAGAAGATCCAATAAACCGATCTATATTGTTATCAATAAAGTAGATTCTGCCAAAGAAGAACTTCCGGCAACAGAATTCTATCAGTTAGGTATCGATAAGTATTATACACTTTCTTCAGCTACAGGTTCCGGAACAGGAGATCTGTTGGATGATATCGTTAATGATTTTCCTACTACAGAATATAAAGATCCTTTCGAAGGATTGCCTAAGATCACCATTGCAGGCCGCCCGAATGTTGGAAAGTCTACAATGACCAATGCTTTATTGGACGTTGAAAGAAATATTGTAACCGATATTGCAGGAACTACCAGAGACAGTATCCAGACGCTATACAACAAATTCGGTCATGAGTTTGTATTGGTAGATACAGCCGGAATGAGAAGAAAGTCTAAAGTAAATGAAGACCTTGAATTCTATTCCGTAATGCGTTCTATCCGTTCTATTGAATATTCTGATGTGGTCATCATCATGGTAGATGCTACGCAGGGATGGGAGTCTCAGGATATGAATATTTTCGGATTGGCTCAGAAAAACAGAAAAGGAATTGTGATTCTTGTCAACAAATGGGATTTGATCGAAGATAAGCAGACCAATACAATGCGTGATTTTGAAAAATCAATCAAAGATAAAATCGGCCAGTTCCAGGATATTCCGATTCTTTTCGTTTCTGCTTTGACCAAGCAAAGAATTCTGAAAGCTGTAGAAGTAGCAATGGAGGTGTATGAAGACCGTAAAAAGAAAATCAAGACTTCAAAACTGAACGAAGTAATGCTTCCTATTTTCGAAAGAACTCCGCCACCGGCACTTAAAGGAAAATATATCAAAATCAAATATTGTGTTCAGCTTCCTACTCCGTCGCCGCAGTTTGTATTCTTCTGTAATCTTCCGCAGTATGTGAAGGAGCCGTATAAGAGATTTACTGAAAACCAGTTGAGAAAAGAATTCGGATTTACCGGAGTTCCGATCGAAGTGTATTTCAGACAAAAATAAAAACAATGATTATAAAGAAATCTGGTGAGGAAAACCCTTGCCAGATTTTTTATAGACCTACTTTATTCTATTCGGCCTCAAACTGCAGATTCGTTTTTTAGTTGTAATTTTGCAGGAATCAAACGTCGATTTACCTAATTAAAAATTAAGATCTTCATGCTTACTATATTATCTCAAAACTTTTCTCTTGTCAATGAGTGGATTAACGAACTTCGAAACATTGAAATTCAGCATGACCGTATGAGATTCCGTAGAAATATGGAAAGAATTGGAGAAATTGCAGCCTTCGAAATCAGTAAAGGTTTAGAGCAGAGAGAAGTTGAAATCCAGACTCCGTTAGATACCATAAAAAGCAGAGAAATTGCAGTTCAGCCGGTGATTACTACCATATTAAGAGCCGGAGTGCCTTTGTTTGAAGGGATTTTGAATTATCTGGACAGAGCAGACTGTGGTTTTGTAGCAGCTTACAGAAAACATGATGCAAACGATTATTTTTCCATCAAACAGGATTACCTTACTTGTCCCAACATTGAAGGAAGACCTTTAATCGTAGCAGATCCTATGTTGGCAACAGGTGCTTCATTAATTGAAGCGATCAAGGATTTGCTTACTAACGGAAACCCCACACAACTTCACATTGTGGCTGCTATTGCCTCAAGACAAGGAGTAGAAACCATTCAGAATGCATATCCTGATGCTCATATTTGGGTAGGAGCTATAGATGAACATTTAACTTCAAAAGGATATATCACTCCTGGTTTGGGGGATGCCGGAGATTTAAGCTACGGGGAAAAACTTCAGCGATAAATTAAGAAAGATTCCAGAAATCTTTTATTAAATTCAATAATAAATTTGGTCGTACTTTATCCATAGGATGTTTGGTATCCGGGAGTACGGCCAATTTTGCATCAGGAAGGCTTCTGTAAACCTGTAAACTCTCTTCAATGCTTACCATATTATCTTTATCGCCTACCATGATCTGAGCATGAACTGTAATCGTACCCAGGTTATTTTTCAAAGGAGGGTTTTTCCCCAGATCAATCATTAATTCAGCAATAGCCGGAAGAAGTTCTTTCCATTGAGGTCCGTGTTGAGATTCTAAAAGCTGAGCGTATTGCGGAACTTTTTCTGTAATTACCTCTGGATTTAGCATTTTAGCTTCTTTTCTTGCCTGTTCTTCAGACCAGTCAAATTTTGTACCCAAGGTAATGACTGATTTTACATTGTCAGGAACTTTCATTGCGTAGCAAAGAGCAACATATCCGCCCATACTATGTCCGAAAATAGAAACATCAGTCAGATTGTGCTTTTCACAGTATACAGCCAGTTCCTGAGTGTACTTTTCAATTGTAATACCGCTTTCAGGAAGCTCAGTATCCCCGTGTCCGGAAAATAAAGGGGTGTGAATACTAAAATAACGGGATAATTCTTCCACATAAGGAGTGAAAATATCGTTGTGGCCTAAAGCTCCGTGTAACAAGATCAGATTGGGCATTATGGATTAGTTTTCCTGAAAATTAGTAAAAAGAATTGAAAAGAGAAAGGGATGAAAAAGAATTCTGAAAATGTTCACGAATTAAACAAAAACTTAATTTTACACATCCATTGCCATCACCAGCACACTCACTTTATTATCTCCTGTGTTCAGAATTTCCCATGCAACAGAAGAAATTGTATTTCCTGTGGTGAAAACATCGTCAATCAGAAGGATATGTTTCCCGGTAACAGGCTGGGTCACAGAAAATGTGTTGACTGTTTCCAGTCTGTGTTTCTTATCTTTTAAAGCTTGTGCTTTGGCGTAATGATTTCTTCTGAGCAGTTTATGATCAAAAGGTATTTTATAAAATGCCGATAAGGTCTCAGTAAATACATGAAGCTGATTGTATCCTCTTTCCCTTAGCTTCTTAGGATGAAGCGGAATGCTTACCATAAGATCGGGCTTTTCATTTTTAAAATCAAGTCGTTCAGTGGTCCAGTCGGCCAAAATCTTCCCGGTTATTTCTCTGTTTCTGTATTTCAGTTCGTGAATAATCTTCCGGCTCAGACTCTCTTCTTCAAACTGCATTAAAGCAAAAGTATGTTCAACAGGAAAAAACAAGCTGCACCTTTCCTTAATCGGATTATGTTCGGAATAGGCATAATGGGTGAAATGAATCTGGCTGAAACAGAGATCACATACCAGAAGGTCAGGATCGATAATTCTGCTGCATTCAATGCAGCGGTTGGGGAAAAGCAGGTCTAATATCATTGATGTGTTTTTTACTAAGTTATGAAATAGTTTTCAGCTGATCAATTAAAAAACATCACCTTTAATCTTAAAAACTGCATTTTTATCATCTCACGCTTACTCCCTCAAACTCTCAACCCAACAAAACCCTCTCACTCAAAATCCTTCCTTATCTTATCGATAGCACTTTTCATACTAAGATTGAAATGTTCCTTTTCCAGTCGTACCGGAGGTGCTTCTCTTACCTCGCAGTCTGCAATGCTGCAGGATTCACAGGTAACGCCTACATTGATGGTCTTTAAAGAAGACGATTTGATGAAACTGATTTTCTTTATGGTTTGCGGATTCAGCAGAATGCCCAGGCAATAGCTTCTGTTGCTTCCATCAGAAAAAGGATTCTTCTGAGAGGTGGATATCACCAGGTAGCTTATTCCCTGATCTTTGTAATGAGAAATCTGTGCATCGGTCAGGGTTTCATTTTCTTTTAAATGATGAAGGTTTTTCACGGCGATCCATCTTCTGCAGTAATGCTCATTCATAGCATTGGCATGAGGAGCCTGCTGATGGTTCAGGTGAAGCTCTTTTAAAATCTGTATCTTATCCGAATCTTTCTTTTTTACCAGGCATAGATAAAACAGATCCTTGATTCCCATTTCGGCAGAGAGAACATTGGTTAAACGGTAATAAAAGGTTTCCGGCGAATGGGTAAAGCTGTTGATAAGATCTTCAAAGTCTTTAGGTTCCCAACTGTTTTGTCGGAAAAATGCTGAAGTTTTCTCAATGACAGGTTCTTTCGAAATTAATAATGCTCCCGCAAAATATGAAGCATAAAAATTATTAAGAATTTCTTCAAAACTTCCGAAATCAAGCCATGAATAGGTATTGGGACGGATCTTTAAATCTAAAACCTTAAAACCTATTTCTTTTGCTAAAATGAATGTCTTCTGATCCTTTTCAAGCTTTCTGTTCAGAAGCAGTAATTTATTTTCCGGAATGAACAGTGAGCGGAGATTGTCCAGGGTTCCATATGTTTCGAAATCCTCAGACTGAATTGTGTAACCGAACTTTTCCGTAAGGATCTTTTCCAGAACATCAGACTTCAGGTTTCTCTCTATATGAAGCTGGTTTTCCTGAATAAACTGACTTACTTTTTCTTCAATTTCCGGAAAATAATTATCATACAATTCCTGGAATGAACGCAGAACAGCGAAATAAAACCTTTCCTTTCCCAGATTATAATTCTGAGAGATCTCAATCAAAGCATTGATAAAAGCGGTTACCTTTTTGGGAGCGTCACTGATGATGCTGATCAGATTATTTTTGTTGATCCCGAAAAGTTCCAGCGGGACCTCTTTGAAAAAATCCGATTGCAGAATTTCATTGAAAGGCGCTAGGCTTTTGTCAAGCTTTGTAGAAACCAGATCGTCAAACGTACAGTTTAGTGCCTCCGAAAGCTGAATGATCTTGTCGTGTTTCGGATATTTTTTTCCGTTCTCAATTTCGTTGAGGTAAGATTTTGATAATCCGGTTTTTACAGCAAGATCCTGCAAAGACCAGTTTTTCCTTCGTCTCTGCTGCTTCAGTTTCAGTCCGAAAACTGTTTTGATAAAGTCACTTTCTGGATTCATGATTCAAATATAAATATTTAGATGCGATTATTCGCATAATAATTTTTAAATAAATTTAGCGAACGTTCGCTATTTGTGAAAATTTTTATTTATGTTTGTAATATCAAATCACAAAATCAACACGTTATGGAAACGAAGGCACAATTAAAAATAAAGGCTCAGAAGCAGTTTGAAGAAATTTTCACTCCGGATTTGATCGATTTTCTTGTAGCGCTTCATCAGAATTTTAATCAAAAAAGACTGGAGCTCTTAGAAGAAAGGAAAAAAACACAGCAGAAATTTGATCAGGGAATTCTGCCTGAGTTTCCGAAAGAGACTGCAGAAATCAGAAATACAGATTGGGTGTGCGCTCCGCTGCCTGAAGATTTATTAAACAGAAGGGTAGAGATTACGGGACCTGTAGACAGAAAAATGATCATTAATGCTCTGAATTCCGGTGCCTTTACTTTCATGGCAGATTTTGAAGACAGTAACTCGCCTAAGTGGGACAACTGTATGCACGGACAAATTAATCTTTCAGATGCGATCAACAGAAATATAGACTTTGTAAACGAAAAAGGGAAGGCTTATACCCTTAATGAAAAAACGGCTGTCCTGCTAGTTCGTCCGCGGGGACTTCATTTACCTGAAAAACATATCGGGATCAATGGAGAAGAAACATCCGGTTCATTGACTGATTTTGGGATTTATTTCTTCAGAAATGCTCATAAGCTTCTGGAAAACGGAAGTGGTCCCTATTTTTATCTTCCCAAATTAGAACATTACAAAGAAGCCCGCTGGTGGAATGAAGTGTTTGTTTTTGCCCAGAATTACCTGGGAATTCCTGAGGGAACCATTAAAGCAACAGTTTTAATAGAAACGATTACCGCTTCATTTCAGATTGATGAAATTTTATTTGAATTAAAAGACCATAGCGCAGGACTGAACTGCGGAAGATGGGATTATATTTTTTCCTATATCAAAAAATTCAGAAACCTGCCGGATTTTATTGTTCCGGACAGAGATCAGGTGACTATGACTTCTCCGTTTATGAGTGCTTATTCAAAAAGAGTTATTGAAATATGTCATAAGAGAAACGTTCACGCTATTGGTGGTATGGCCGCCCAGATTCCGGTAAAAGATGATGATGAAGCCAATCGTATTGCTTTTGAAAAAGTGAGAACCGATAAAGAAAGAGAAGTGAAAAACGGCCATGACGGGACATGGGTTGCCCACCCGGCATTGGTTTCAGTAGCAAAAGAAATTTTCGATCAGTATATGCCCTCCGAAAACCAAATTGACAGGAAGGTGGAATACCACATTACAGAAAACGAGTTGCTGGAAATCCCTAAAGGTGAGATCACAGAAAAAGGAATCCGGAAAAATATCAATGTGGGAATCCTTTATATTGAAAGCTGGCTGATGGGAGTAGGGGCTGCGGCCATTTATAATCTGATGGAAGATGCCGCTACAGCCGAAATCTCAAGAACACAGATCTGGCAATGGCTGAAAAATGAAGCCATTCTGAGTGACGACAGAACACTGACAAGAAATATGATTCTTCAATGGGAAACCGAAGAAATGGACAATATTGAAAAATACGTGGGTGAACAACGCTTTAAAAACGGAAAATTCAACCTGGCCAAAGAGCTTTTCAATGAACTGATCTTCTCGGAAAACTTTGAAGAGTTCCTGACATTGAAGGCGTATCCTTTTATCTAGTTTAAAAGAGATCACACTTGAGTTGTGGTGATAATTACGAAACACCACATTCAATATATTAATTCCTCAATCTTTAATCTAACAAAATCCAAATATTATGAAAACAAGACAAGAACAAATCCAGGCTATAGAGCAGGATTGGCTTACAAATCCTCGCTGGAAAGGTGTGAAAAGACCTTATACGGCAGAAGAAGTATTAAAGCTTCGTGGCTCTTATACAATTGATTATACCATTGCCACAGAAATGTCTAAGAAATTCTGGAATAAACTGAATAACCAGGATTATGTGGCAGGTCTTGGGGCTCTTACAGGGAACCAGGCTGTACAGGAAGTAGATGCAGGATTGGAAGCAATTTATCTTTCAGGCTGGCAGGTGGCGGCTGATGCTAATCTGTCCGGAGAAATGTATCCTGACCAGTCTTTATATCCAGCCAATTCAGTGCCCTCTGTGGTAAAAAAAATCAATAATGCTTTATTGAGAGCAGATCAGGTACAGTCAGTAAGCGGAACCGGAGACAAAGAATATCTTGTACCCATCATTGCTGATGCTGAAGCTGGCTTTGGCGGAAACCTGAATGCTTTCGAGCTGATGAAACAGATGATAGAGGCAGGAGCTGCTGCCGTACACTTTGAAGACCAGCTTTCTTCTGCTAAAAAATGCGGACATTTAGGAGGGAAAGTATTGGTGCCTACCCAGGAAGCGGTCAATAAACTGATTGCAGCCCGTCTGGCAGCAGATGTACTGGGAGTGCCAAGTATTATTATTGCAAGAACAGATGCTGATGCAGCGGATCTGCTGACTTCAGATATCGATGACAGAGATAAAAAATTCGTAACCGGTGAAAGAACTTCCGAAGGCTTTTATGTTGTAAAAAACGGTGTGGAACAAGGAATAGACAGAGGATTGTCTTATGCACCGTATGCAGACCTTATCTGGATGGAAACCTCAAATCCGGATCTGGAACAGGCAAGAAGATTTGCAGAAGGTATTCATGCTAAATTCCCTAGAAAGATGCTGGCTTATAACTGTTCTCCGTCTTTCAACTGGGCGGCGAGATTAAGCGTTGAAGAGATGTCCACATTCCGTGAAGAGCTTGCTAAAATGGGGTATAAGTTCCAGTTTATCACCTTGGCAGGATTCCATGCACTGAATACAGCAATGTTTGAACTGGCTTTAGCGTATAAAGAAAAAGGAATGGCAGGATATTCTGAACTCCAGGAGCGTGAATTTGCATTACAGCAGAGAGGATTCAGAGCAGTGAAGCACCAGTCTTTTGTGGGAACAGGATATTTTGATGAAGTGCAGAATATTGTCACCAATGGCTCTTCAGCAACGGTAGCCATGAAAGATTCTACAGAAACAGCACAGTTCCATTAGTCATTTTTTCCATATTTTTTGATGTTAAACCTTTCTCAGCTTTTGGGAAAGGTTTGTTTTATTGTGATAAGACCGGATGATATTCAGACAACTTTAAATAGGAATGGAAATTTGTATTATATTTGAAAACAAAAAAAACAAGCGTTTTTGAAAACCATATTAAAAATGAATTTAATTAAAGTATTTTTTATTACAGCCGGATTAACACTAACGGCTCATGCAGCTCATGCTCAACAAAAAATTGGAAATGTAAACTCGGATGATGTATTTGCTAGTTTATCTGAAGTAAAAACAGCCACTACAACTATTGATAACCTGACGAAAGCCAAGCAGACAGAAGTTGAAAAACTGATCACTGAATACCAGACAAAACTGAAAGCAGCACAGGATAAAGAAAAAACACTGAGCCAGGCTAATAAAGAAGCCGTAACTAAGGAGCTTATGGCAGCACAGACAGAACTGCAGACTCTTGGTAAGAAAATTGAAGATACAAGAGCGCAGGCTGCAAAAGATATTGGTGCTAAACAGACAGAGCTGTATACACCATTACAGCAGAAAGTAAAGGCGGCTATTGCTGCTGTAGCTAAAGAAAGAAGTTTAAGCTATGTTTTTGATACTTCGGCACAGGAGGGAAATAACCTTGTGTTTTCCGATGGAAGTGAAGATATCACAGCTCAGGTGAAAACCAAATTAGGAGCTTCTGCTGCACCTTCCAAAAAGTAATCATTTCATATCAAATATAAACGGAATCAGAAAAAACCTGATTCCGTTTTTTTTATCTGCTATTTTGGAAATAACGCAGTACGTTTTATTTTTTAAATGATACATTTGATTAAACTTTCAGAGAAATGAATTTAATGTATGAAAAACAGATCAGGGTAACTGAAGAACATATTGATGGAAATAATCATGTCAACAATGTGCAGTACGTACATTGGGTAGAGGAAGCAGCAGTAGAACACTGGGAACTTTTAAAACATAAAACAGCATATGCAGACGATGCCTGGATGCTTCTGGATCATCATATACAATACAAAAAACAGGTTTATCTGAATGATATCATTACCGTGAGAACCTATCCTATACCTCCTGAAGGTGCAAAATAGCCCAGGAAAGTAGAATTTTACTGTAATGATGAGCTGGTAGTAGATTCCAGTACCCTTTGGATTTTATTTGATCCGGAAACCAAAAAACTCAAACGTCTGGAAGGCAACTGGCTGGAAAAACTGGCCTGAATACTGTAAAACAGGAATCAATAGGCAGACATTCAATTGATTTTTTTATTTTAGTCCATTAAAAACTACATTCCATGAAATTCTATTATTTGATAGCATTATTATTCCTCAGTATTTTGAGCTATGGTCAGACTGATTTTTACCGGTTTTCAGATGATATTAAAAAGATACAGGAAGATTCTGCCCAATCAGCATCCTGGAGGGGTCAGATGGGAGCCACTTACTATTCAATAAGCGGGAAATATAAGCCTGCTCTGGAAAGTTGGGATATGGTTTTTGGCAGAGCTCAAAGGCTCAGTACAGCAGATAGCCTGAAGCTCACAAAATTAATCCCTGTCAATGCAAAAGATTACATTCTGAACCGGGCATCTCAGGAAAAAATCATCATCATCAATGAAGCGCACCATAATGCGAGCCACAGAACATTTGCATCTTCTCTGCTTCAGGGATTGTATGACAGAGGATACAGATATCTTGGAGTGGAGACCCTGGCCAACGATTCTTTAAATACCACAAAATTTGCCAACCTTAAAAGCGGGATATATTCTCAGGAACCTGAGTTTGGAAATTTCCTTTACCATGCCCTGAAGATTGGATTTAAACTTTTTCCTTATGATGCTGAAGGAAACGGAAAAGAAAGAGAAATAGGCGAGGCAAAAAATATCTATAACTTTATGCAGCAGAATAAAGAAGGAAAATACCTGATTTATTGCGGCTATCAGCATGCCTATAAAGGCGTACATACATCCTGGGAGAAAACGATGACCGGAAGACTTATGGAACTTACCGGTTTAAATCCTCTTACGATAGACCAGACTCAGTTTTCAGAGAAAAGCCTTCCAAAATATAATGAGCCATTGCTACGCCTGGTGAATAATACGGTTCCTGTTATTTTAAAAAATAAAGATCAAACGGTATATAACGGGGAAGACCAAAAGATGTTTACCGATATAAAGATCATTCATCCCAATACAAAATATAAGAAAGGAAGACCCGGCTGGATGCTTACTGAGAACAGAAAGTTTTATAAAGTTCCGGCTTCAGAAATAACAGAATATCCTGTCCTTGTAATGGCATACAGAAAAGGAGAATTTGAACAGAACGGTATTCCTGCCGATATTATAGAACTTAATGAGCCTAAAGACAGTCGCTTTCTGATCCTGGATAAAGGAAATTATGAAATTATCATCAAAGACAGAAAATATAATGTGAACCGAAAGTTTGAAGTAACCTTGAAATAATAATAAGGACCCAGCTATAAAAAAAACTTGGGAACACCATCGAAAGGCCCTGACGAAAATGGGAATATGAAATTCATGGAATTCATGAGTGTTTCGACGGAATGATCTTTATCAAAAATACCAATACTGTGACAAATTTGTCCACCACTTAATTCTTATCATGCTTTGCCATATAATGATTGCTTAATATAAATGAAATTTTATGAAAAAAATATTCTTATCAGGAATAATACTTACGGTTGTAAGTTGCAGTTCATACAAACCGATCTCAGATTCTGAACGTGAAAAGATCATTTCTGAATTGAGCTACATCAGAAACATTGATCAGGAATATGCAAGCCTGCCACCCAAAGAAATGATGGAGAAATACGGTGAAAAAAACGCATGGAAAGTATTTGAAACCAAAAGGGACAGTGTAGGAAAAGACAACCAAAGTAGAATTAAAAGACTGTATGCGCAGTACGGTTATCTTGGCTTTAAACAGGTTGGGGAAGCTAATGCTACTAAATTCTGGATATCCATTCAGCATGCCGATGATGATGTCGGATTTCAGAGAACGATGCTTAAAGCCATGAAAAAAGAAGTCGGTAAGAAGAATGCCCATAAAAATGAATATGCGATGCTTGAAGACAGGGTTGCTATCAATTCAGGTCAAAAGCAAAGATTCGGGACTCAGGTAACTTATAATAAAGCGGAACAGGCAGTGCCTAAAAATGGATTGGCAGACAGTATGAATGTGGATAAGTTACGGGTAGAATACGGTTTACCCTCTTTTAAAGAATATTACAATCAGATGACCACCATGCATTTTGAAATGAATAAAAAGATATTTCAGAAAAGAGGAATCATGGAGCCAAAGCTTTATAAGTAAAAGATAAATCAGTTTTTCAAAGAAAGATGTAATAATCTGGCATATGTAGCTGTCTTTAGTAAAGAACCATAAAAATCAGGCAATGATACGATCCGTTTTAATCATAGCATTTTCAGGCTTATCTTTTCTGGGGTACAGCCAGACTGCAGAACAGACAAAAGCAATTGATGCTTATATAAAAAAGGTGATCCAGGTCAACGAAATTCCCGGAATGGCCGTAGGAATCGTAAAAGACAATAAAATAACTTTCCAGAAATATTATGGGATGGAGACTCTGGAAAGCGATAAAAAAGTCAACCCTCAATCCATGTTCAGAGTATATTCCAATACAAAGCTGATGTCAAACATAGGCCTTTTTCAGCTTATTGAACAGGGGAAAATATCTTTGGATGACAACATTTCAAAATATCTGGACCACTTACCGGATGCCTGGCAGAACGTTCAGGTAAAACATCTTGTAAGCCATTCTTCAGGAATTCCGGACTGGATTCGTTATGAAGATATTCCGTTGAATGCCACCAATGCTGAAGTGATCAACAGGCTGTCAAAAGAAAAAATGGATTTTGAAACAGGAAGCGAATATCGATACAACCAGACAAATTATATGCTGATTGCCATGCTGATTGAAAAAATAACAGGAGAAAAATTTGAAGATTATATCCTGAAAAATCAGTTTTCAGATGCTAAAGGTCAGGTAGTTTTTTCGTCTGATTCTAAGGAAGAAATTCCTAACCGGATCGTAAAATATATCTACAACAAAGATACCCATAAGTATGATAAATCCACATTTGTGGAAGGTAGAAGAGCTCATCCGGCGAATGGCCTGGCGATTACATTACCTGCTTTTTTACAATGGAGTATTCATCTCAGTAAAAATGATTTTCTGAAGCCCGCCACGCAGGAGTTGATGTGGAAACCGTTTGAATATACGAAGAAAAGTGCATCCTTCACGCATGGCTGGGATATGTCAACCTTTAATAATATAAAAGGCTATTCCTTTTCCGGTGGAAATGTAAGTGCCTATAAAATTTTCCCGGAAGAGAATATGGCTGTTATGCTGATGTACAACGGATATAAAGAATTTCCTGTTTATTTTCCGATGATCAATCAGATTGCAGGTATTATAGATAAGCGTTTACTGGATCCTTATATGCTTGCTGAAGAATATACAAAATCCGAACCTCTTATTCATCCGGACCTTCAAAAGAAAACGTATGGATACCGGATCGAAAAAGGTAACGTCATTTTTTCTTATCGGTTTTTAGCAAACAAAAGAGTAGATTATATTAAAAATATGTCCGTTGCAGGTTCGTTCAATAACTGGAATCCTGAAGATAAAGCATATCAGATGAGTCTGAAAAAAGATAATACTTTTGAAATTACAATTCCCCAATCACAGTTTGAAAAAGGAAAAACCTATGAATTTAAATTTGTAATGAACAAAACCGGATGGCTTTCCGTACCTTATAATGCTTTAAATGCCAAGGGAGACCGTGATAAAAATTTAACATTTACAACCAGTAATTAATCCTGTTGGTCTCAACTTAATAAAGCAAAATAAAATCATAAAATGCTCCCAAAAAGTAATCTAACTTTTGGGAGCATTTTATTTCTTGCTCTTTTTATCTTAACTTTGAACATTGATTTTACAGTTTTTCATAGAGCTGATTCCCTGAGATTAATTCTCTGTAGTTTTTTATGGGGAGAAATTTGAAAAACAGTAATTTTTTTAAACTTATTCATTGAGTATGATACGTATTACAAAAATTTTTACATTCGAAACCGCTCACGTGCTTTACAACTATGACGGGAAATGTAAAAATATGCATGGGCATTCCTATAAGCTGTTTGTAACAGTGAAGGGAAAACCGATTAATGATATTGAAAATCCTAAAAATGGAATGGTGGTTGATTTCGGAGATATTAAAAGTATCGTAAAATCTGAAATCGTAGACGTATGGGATCATGCAGTGCTCGTTAATGCGCTGTCTCCACACAAAGAATTGGGGGACGACCTTGAACAGAAGGGGCATAAAGTAATCTACTGCAGCTTTCAGCCCACATGCGAAAACATGCTGTATGCTATTGCTTCCAAAATAAAATCAAGACTTCCGGAAGGAATTTCTTTGGCTTACCTTAAACTTCATGAGACTGAAAATTCTTATGGAGAATGGTTTGCAGAAGACAATTAATAATGATCCAACAAAACTCAGACGGTGTTAAAAACAACAATCAATTTAGAACCCGGAAAAAAAGTATATTTCGCTTCTGATCAGCATTTTGGTGCTCCCACTCCGGGAGAAAGCAAAGTACGTGAGGAGAAATTTATACGTTGGATGGATGAGATTAAGGAAGATGCCCAGGTTTTGTTTTTAATGGGTGATCTCTTTGATTTCTGGCATGAATGGAAACATGTTGTGCCTAAAGGCTACGTACGTGTTCTCGGAAAAATTGCAGAGCTGAAAGACAGAGGCGTTCATATTTACTTCTTTGTAGGTAACCATGATCTCTGGATGAAAGATTATCTGGAAGACGAAATCGGATGCACGGTTTTTTATCAGAAACAATACTTTGAAATGGGCGGGAAGCAATTTCTGCTGGCACACGGAGACGGGCTGGGACCTGGTGACAAAGGCTATAAGAGGATGAAAAAGCTCTTCACCAATCCGGTGGCACAATGGTTTTTCAAATGGCTGCATCCGGACATTGCAATGAAAATAGCATTATACCTTTCCCAGAAAAATAAAATGATCTCGGGAGAAGAGGATAAAGCCTTTCTGGGAGAAGATAAAGAGTTCCTGATCATCTACTCCAAAGAAAAGCTGAAAACCCAGAAAATCGACTATTTTATCTATGGACACAGGCACCTTCCTATGGTGCTGGATCTGGAACAAAAGGCAAAATACATTAATCTGGGAGACTGGATTTCTTATTTTACCTACGGCGTTTTTGAAAAAGATTTTGAGCTGAAAACTTTTGAAAAATAAAACAAAAAAGACTACCCTGAGAAAGGTAATCTTTATAATGGACCGAAATCCATTCTTGTTTTTAATCCATATTCCATAGTAGAACTTGCAATAAGTTTACCAAAGTAAGATCTTAGTATTAAAAAATTATTAAATAAAATTGTTTCATCCTTATATTAGCTTTATAATCAGCGGGTAGAAGGATTAAAAAAGATATGAAACTTAAAAATATATTCAACATACAGACAGAGGAAGACTTCCTGAATGCAGCATTGGCAACATTTCGTTATCAGTATGAAAATGTTGAGATATACAGGAAGTTTGTTGACTTTCTGAAAGTGAATCCGAATGAGGTCAGCCGGTTAGATAAAATACCTTTTTTGCCCATAGAAATGTTTAAAAATCATCAGATCCTGGACAAAAATGTAACCGCAGACCTGTTCTTTCAAAGTTCAGGAACAACGCAGATGAATCTTTCGAAACATTTTATTGCTGATCCGGAACTGTATGAAGATAGCATTTATAAAAGTTTTGAACAATTCATAGGAAAGCCGGAAGACTTTGTTTTCCTCGGACTTCTGCCCAGTTACCTTGAAAGACAGAATTCTTCTCTGATCCATATGGTAGATTACCTGATGAAGAAATCAGATAAACCGGAAAACGGCTATTTCCTTTATAATCACGCAGACCTGTTTGGTCTCTTAAACCAGTTAAAAGACAGGAAAGTTATTCTTTTTGGGGTTTCTTTTGCCCTGCTGGATTTCCTGGACTATTGTCATTCTGAACGAGGCGGAGAACCTCTGAATTCCCTTGAAAATTTAGTAGTAATTGAAACCGGAGGAATGAAAGGCCGTAAAGAAGAAATGACGAAAGATGAGCTGCTGAAAATTTTGCAGGACGGCTTTCAGACAGATAAGATCTATTCGGAATATTCTATGACAGAGTTGCTATCACAGGCTTATTCCCTTGGAAACAATGAATATGAATGCCCGAACTGGATGAGAATCATGGTCCGGAATGCAGAAGATCCGTTAGCCTATGAAAAAGAGGGGCGAACCGGAGCTATTAATATTATTGATCTTGCCAATACCCATTCCTGCTCTTTTATTGCCACTCAGGATCTGGGTAAAATACTGGGAGACAAATTTCAGGTATTAGGACGAATAGATCATTCAGATATCCGTGGCTGTAGCCTTTTGGTGAGCTAAGAACCAGGGTGTTGAGGAATTTGAAGTCACTTATCTCTTTATCTTTTGCCTTCATTATTAATATATTCAACTCATGATCAAGATAGAAGAACTTGTCCACGCATATATTCATACCCATTGCGATTTTGAAAAAGAGCTCGTTTTGACCAATTATTTCCAGGCAGACTGGGAGGCGGATATCCTTATTGTTGATTCGGATGGATCAAGCCACGAAATTGAGATCAAACTTTCGAAAAGTGATTTTAAAAACGATTTCAAAAAATCATACCTCAATAAAGATACCGGTGAAAAGTTTCTGAAGCATGATAAAATTTCCTGTGGAGATTATGTTTGCAATGCATTTAGCTTCCTTTTACCAATGGGGATGGTAGACGCAGTACTCATTCCTGACCATTGCGGAATTATTGAATTCTATCATAATGCGGATACCTGGGAAACCGAATTTTATCTGATCCGCCCGCCGAAAAAACTTCACGAAGATTCCTACTGGAAACTGAATGATAAAGACCTTTTTATCAGGAAAATGGCACTTAACCTGCTTCAGCGCAAAATGGAGATCAAAGGAAAACATGAAGAGCTTATTTTCAAAAATCCTTTTGATATCAAGAAATTAAAATAAAATTAGTTTCATTAATTTTTCTAAACAATATATTCATAAGGCTTCGTCAGCGGCAAAATCGCCTTTCTTTGCTTAGCTAAAATGAGACGTTATTTTATTTAAACTCTGCGTTTTGAAAAATAATCCTTAAATAAAAAAAATCCTGTCAGCTGACAGGATTTTGTGTATAGATGATTTTTAAAATTAATCTACGATTTCATCAGCATCTCTCTGAAGTAAAAACTTATAAATAAGTCCTCCTACAATTCCTCCCAGGATTGGAGCTACCCAAAACAGCCAAAGCTGTGACATGGCAAGCCCGCCTGTGAAAACAGCCTGAGAAAGAGATCTTGCAGGGTTTACGGAAGTATTGGTGATAGGAATAGAGATTAGGTGAATCAGGGTAAGGGCAAGACCGATAGCAATTCCGGCAAACTTACCATTGGCCCATCTGTCTGTTGCTCCCATAATCACAATAAGGAAAAATGCTGTTAATAAAAACTCAGCCAGGAATGCTGCTCCCATACTGAATGCTTTTCCGTTATAAACTGCTTCGCCATAGAAGTTAGTGGCAAAAGCCCCCGGTTGGGAGAAGTCTACGGCTCCGGCACCGTTTAGGATCGTGTAAAGACATCCTGCTGCCACAATAGCCCCAAGACATTGTGCTACAATGTAAGGGATAAGATCTTTTGCAGAAAACCTTCCTCCGGCCAAAAGTCCGAAAGAAACTGCCGGATTGAAATGTCCCCCGGAAATATGTCCTACCGCATACGCCATGGTAAGAACAGTAAGACCAAAAGCCAAAGCAACTCCTAAAAGTCCGATGCCGATATCTGGAACACCGGCTGCAAAAACAGCACTTCCGCAACCTCCGAAAACAAGCCAAAATGTGCCGAAAAATTCAGCAAAAAGTTTTTTTATCATATTGTTTATTTTTAAAATGTAACTCAAATGTAAAGTTTATATCTTAAAGTAAAAAGTTAAAACTGAAAAAATATTTCAAAAATGAGAGAACAAAAAATTATAAATTCAACAATTTGGTTTAATGTTTGTTTGGGTTGTAATCAGATGAGATTATGAGCTGTTTTTAAATTAGAATAAATGGTTTATCTTTCATTGGGAATTTAATAAGGATGGTTAATGAGAAAGTTTCTTTGTGCGGTCTTCGTACCTTTTATTTATAGTTTACATTATTCACAGGCGGCAAAAAAAGCTTTTCCGTGCTATGATCTCACTACTGTTTTGAAAGTGGAGCCAACGCCGCTTTACAAATCCCATCTTGATGCCTCAAAAGGTTTCGGAATACAGCTGCTGAAAGATTCCAAAACAGTACAGAAATACATCAGCAAAGGGAAGTTTCATAAAATAAAAAAAACAGGAAAAGGTTATCAGGTACAGCGGCTTGATTACAGCAGGGCATATATGGTTTCAAAAGGAAAGACAACCCTGGAGAAGATGGCAGCTAAATTCAGCAAAGATACCAAAGGAGGTACATTTACCGTTTCATCCATTACAAGAACTCTTGAAGACCAGTGCAGGCTGAGAAGAGTGAATTCTAACGCTTCACTGGGGATCAGTTCCCACAACTACGGAAATTCTTTTGATATCTCATACATCAGGTTCAATAACGTTCTTAAGTACAATCCGAAAATGGAAATAGCGCTGGAGAAAGTTTTAAAGTATTATGCAAATGCCGGGCGAATTTATTACATAAAAGAGAAGCAACAGAGCTGTTATCATATTACAGTGAGAAATTATTAATTAAAATCATACTTGCACAGCATGTTTAGTTTATATATTTTTATACGACTAAAAACCATGCTTATATGATAATAGTAGACATTCAAAATTCAATGCTTTCTTCCGAAGAATGCAGATCCGCAATGCAAAATTGGACAGAGTGCCGATCTTCTTTTTCTGAAATAAAAAAAAGAGTTGTTACCAATTACGTTTTTAATCTTTCTAAAGACAGCCTTGAATGGATGAGAAACATCGGAGGTAAATCTCCTGAATTCTGTGCCGGAGTAGGAGTATACAAAGACCAGCTTATTCTGATTCTCTATCCGATGGATGATTCTGGAAAAAGAATTGAAGCCGGAGAATACCCGATTGCTTTCCTTTCTGAGCTTACCAGAGATGTGATGCTTCAGGAAATCAAAGAATACACTATTGTTAAAAATGCTGTTCTTTCCAAAAACCTTGAGCCGATGGGAAGGGATGCAGATATGGCTTTCCCTGTATCGGACAAACCTATTCTTGAGCAGGACAAAGCATTGGAAGCCATTGATAAATGGAGGCTTGAAGGAATGGATTGGTTTTACAGAGAATGCGGAATTGAAAAAGGATCCGGAATTTTTAGAAAATTCTATGTTCCTACTGCAGATCTTTGCCTTTCAGATGAAGGATTAACGGATATTGTATGCTCTTTCGGATTAAAATATAATGACATCTATGGAAAGATGCTTGCCACGCTGATCTTTATCTCTTTCCATGAAAATCTTGAGAATACAGGAGGTGCTCAGACAATTTCAAATACTTATGACTGGGCAAAACCGTGTCCGCCTATCTGCCGTCTTCCTGATGATGGGGTAGGAAACGAATTTTAAAAATGATAGATTAAGGAATGGCTGATCTCTATAAAGCAATTTTATTCCTGAACTACGGACTGCTTCTATCAGTTATAGTGCTGGGAGCAGCTAAATATCGCCTGTTAGATCATAAAGAAAAGCAGTATTTTCATTGTATTGCTTTTCTTTTTTCTATTGAACTGATCAACTTTGTGTTGCCTTATATTTTCAGGCTCAATGATACTTCATTTCTTTATCCGGTTTATATTGCCGGAGAATTTTTCCTGCTGACCGGTTTATTCATCAGAAAATTAGACTGGCCCGCTTATATCCGGGGATTGGTAGCGGTAGCTGCAGCCGGATTTATGATCCTGAAATATGGTTTCAACTGGCCGCCTAATGCTGATGTTGTAAAAGTGATCTCCAATATCATTATCATCTGCCTTTCCGGATATGTGCTGATCCGTGAAATAAAGAATGCTTCTGTTCAGGGCCGGTTTCTTTTGGTAGATGCCTGCATCTTTTTCTATTATTCCGTTTCAGTATTTATTTTTATCATTCAGCATCAGATTGCCAATCTGTCAGAAAACGATTATTACACGCTTTTCAGCGCCAATAATATTCTTTCAGGCATTTTATACTGTTCATTTTTATATACCTTTATCAGATTAAAGAAGTAACATTAAATATCAACCTGCTGATCCTTATAATTGTTACCATAGCAATTATAGTATCCTTTATTTTGCTTGCGTACAGAGCTTTTATAACCAGGATTATCAAAGAAAAGAATGTTCAGCATGAAGCGGAAGTTCTTCATCAGAAAAAGTTGGTACTGGAAAACATTAAAGCTCAGGAAGAAGAGCGGAAAAAAATAGCGGTCATGATCCATGATGACATCGGAAACCGCCTCAATATTTTATCTCTTTGGCTTAATAATCTCGATACACAGGGAGATGAGCTGATCAAAAATAATATTTACAATCAGATGTCTTCCCTGATTGATGCTGCCAGAAGTATTTCCCATTCATTGTATCCAGTAAATCTGGAGTCCGTAGGGCTGGTGCTGTATGTAGAGGAACTGATTACCAATCTTGCCCACAAAATCAATATTTCCCTGCAGGTAATGCCCGGATATCAAAAGAAAGATCTCTTTGTGGAAGTGCAGCTGTACAGGATTATTCAGGAGTTTACAACCAATGTCATCAGGCATTCAACAGCAACGGATCTTTGGATCTACCTTAAAGATTATCCTGAAAATTTGGCGGTTGTTATTTCAGATAACGGACAAGGGTTCGATTATGAGCAGGTGAAAAAAGGAATGGGGATCAAAAATATTGAATCCCGGATCAAATCAATGAATGCTACCCATAAATGGAAAAAAACTTTTTTACATACAGGAAGTCGTCTAATTATTAAAATTCCAAAACATCATGAGTTCCCAAATCAAAATAGCCCTGATTGATGATGAACAGCTGATCCTTGAAGGGGTGAAAATGCTGCTGTCTAATGAAAAGAATATATCCGTCTGCCTTACCGCAGATAACGGGCCTGATTTTATAGAAAATTTAGGCCGGCTTTCAGAAAAAGAATTTCCTGATATTGCGCTTGTGGATGTTCAGATGAAGCCTATGAATGGTTTTGAACTGGTGGAGATTCTCAAAGAAAAATATCCCGAACTTAAAATTATCATTCTGTCTTCCCATTACAAAACTTCCATTCTGGGGTATATGGTTAAGCTGGGCGTTTCAGCATTCCTTCCTAAAAACTCCAATAAAAAAACATTTATCGATGCCATCACGATGGTGGATAAAAACGGAGTATACTTTACCGCTGAAGATCATCAGATGCTGTTCAGCTATATGAACAGTACGGCCAAGAAAAATTCCCTTTTTGAAACAGAAGATGAATTGTCTGAAAGAGAAAAAGATGTGGTAAAACTGATCTGTCAGGAATTTACCAACAATGAAATCGGAGAAAAGCTCTTCATCAGTCCCAGAACAGTAGAAAGCCACAGACAGAGGATTCTTGAGAAGATCGGTGCCAGAAATACGGTAGGAATCGTTATTTATGCAATTGTTCACAATATCTATTCCCTTGAAAAAATATAATATGATTCCGTAGAAATACGGAATTTTTAATTTGGTACTTTTTACTCTATATTAAATTATTTTTCTTCTGTTATTTTGAAATGTCTCTTTTGGAGATGTTGGATGAAACAATATGCAGATCAGATCTGTAACATAACAAAACAAAAACATGAATGATAACAGAGTGATTTCCGTCGGGATTTTCTTTGATGGTACAGGAAATAATGGAGTAAATGCCCTTTCCCCAGATAAGCCGTTGAATAATAATGAAAGTTATTTCGGAGCCTTTACCAATATTTATAAACTCTACAGTTTATTCAAAGGGAATAATAAAATATACATCGAGGGAATAGGAACCGTAACGGGAAGCGAAGACAGTAATTTTGCCATGGCAACATGTGCCAACCCGCCTTATGGATCAGGATATTCTGCTGATGATAAGCTTCAGAAAGCAGATGATTTTGTACAGAATATACTTACAGAGGAAGATAAGGAATATCATTTTTATATTTACGGATTCGGAAGAGGAGGAATGCTGGCGAGGACTTTTTGCCATCAGCTTTTATCCTGTTATCCTTTTAAAAACTGTAAGATTAAATTTTTAGGAGCTTTCGATACGGTGGAGTCGAAACCTTTTAATCAATATGATCTAAGTTTACCTGTCCTTATAGAAAATGCCCTTCATATCTGTGCCATAAACGAATGCAGGTTCTTTTTTCCACTTACCGGTTTTTTTGACGATTCAAAAACAATGAGGGATCAGAAGTCAGAAACCTGTTCATCAGTCTGGAAAGAAATTTTTGTTCCCGGCGCCCATGCAGATATAGGCGGAGGGTATCTGGAAGGGCCGCAGTCTGTTTATATTTCTACAGATTTCGTCAATATAGATGATTTACATGATTATATTTCCGATATCAGAAATGCAAAAACAGACACAGAAGGAAATAAGATCTGGAATGCATTACTTTCCGGCTATCAGATTGAGAAAAGAGGAATTTTTTCACAGGCCTATGTATGCCGGGATAAAGTATACAGTGATCTGTCAAAAGTATATGGAAAACTTATGATGGAAGAAACTCATAAGGTTGCTTCTGTTTTTAGCACAGATACTGATATCTATTTTGGAACAGATTACAACAGACATATTTTATTAAACCGTTTTTCCGCAAAACTGAATGAATATGTGAAAGACCTTTCGGCAGACAGAAAACCTGTATATGATTTCAGCTGGCTGGCAGATTATACCCATATTTCAGTAAATTTTGGTTTGTATAATGATAGTTCAGAGCAAAAAACAGAATGGGAAGTCAATGCTGAGTTTATCAATAACGGCTTGAATGTTTCCAGCAGTACTTCAGATCAGAATAGCCACATCAGGCTTTCTGCTGAGCTTCATCTGCCTGAGGATAACTTTGTAACAGACTTTCTCTACGGAACCAGTGTTCCGAACAATGATATATGGATACGATCCATTGTAAAAACTCCTGCAAAGGCAGGATTCAATGAAATGAATAAATAGTGCAAGCACTTGAGTTTTAAATTTAGGTTAGAGGGCATCTTAGAGGTGTCCTCTTTTTTTATTAAAGACAACTTTACCGGTTGCGTAGAACTACTATATTGCATATTTGGTATTTTATACTGTAGTTTTCAGATTTTATTTCCCGTTACTTTGACTTGTTTATTCAAAATACGATATGAACAACGGCGGATTCTGAAAAGCCCAATATTAAAAAGAGTAGGAGCACCAAAGATTAAAACAATGGAAAAGACACTCATGCAAAAAATTGAAATATTTTCAATGAACTTTGATTTTACATCAGCTGAACAAAAAGCAATCCTGCAGTATCTGCAGGCCAATAATTATAAGTTGACGGCATATAAAGGAGCCACAGGGCCTAATCAGGTCTCTTCAGGAGTTCCTACCTGGTTTTCTGTATCTTATGTCGAGATATTTGGTGAATTGGAAATTGACTATGAACCCAAATACAAAGTATATGTTTTTAATCAGACAAATATTAATGTCAATACGAGAATTCTAATGCAGGCAATATCGGATGAAACTCCTTTAGGGACAGGCTTAACATTCAATCCGGATGGTACATTTCATAGAAATTCAGGTGCTCCGGAAGGCGTGATTAATGTCATAAATAACAGACCTGCAGGTACTCCACCCGTTACCATAGGACTTGCAGCAAAAGTAAATGGAAAATTTTTGCCCTTCTGTGCATTTATATGTGCACCACAAGAATCTGTAAGCATGAAGCCTAATGAAAAAATAGTTTTACTGGCATCTCAAAACAATATGACCTCGGGAACAGTGGCCGGTAATATGACTGGGCCCGGATGCAGTTTTACATTCAGCGCTCAGAATATGAGATATGATTTGGAAATGATTCCGGAAAATTATGGCATTCAAAACGTCCCTGGAACAATACCTGTAGATCCTGTGGCTTCAGGGGCATCATTGGTACAGCTTCTCAATATTTCATAAATATTTTTTACTGTAAATTCAGTCGCTACATAAGCTGTCCGTTTCGGTCAGCTTTTTTATTTCTGGAGTATTCATTTCTTTTTCCGTATTTTTGCAGCCGAAAATTCATACTCATTATTAATAACTAATTAAAAAAATGCTTTCGGTTCAAAGTTTAGGATTACATCATTCAGGAAATTATTTATTTCAAAATGTAAATTTTACCATCAAAAAGGATGATAAAGTAGGTCTGGTAGGTAAAAATGGAGCGGGGAAATCCACTTTATTGAAAATGCTGTCAGGAGAAATTAACTTCTATGAAGGAGATGTCATTACAGAAGGAAGCGTTACTATTGGATTCCTGAAACAGGATCTTGACTTTGTAAAAGGAAGAACCGTCTGGAATGAAACCATGCAGGCTTTCGAGCAGATCAATGCATGGAAAAATGAGCTTGAAGAGGTGAATCATCAGATGGCAACAAGAACCGATTATGAAAGCGATTCCTATACGGATCTGATCAATAAAATGACCGAGCTGAACGACCTTCTGATGAACCATGATGCCTACAACCTTGAAGGAGATATGGAGAAAGTATTGTTCGGTTTAGGATTTAAAGCAGACGATTTTCAGAAAATCACCGATGAATTTTCAGGAGGATGGAGAATGAGGATTGAATTGGCAAAGCTGCTTCTTCAGAAGAATGATATCATGCTTCTCGATGAGCCTACCAACCACCTTGATATGGAATCTATCATCTGGCTGGAGAACTTCCTGAAAGACTACCCGGGAGCCATCGTTCTGGTAAGTCACGATAAGCAGTTCATGACAGCGGTTTGTAACAGAACCTTTGATATCAATAACAAAAAAGTTGACGACTATAAAGCGAATTATTCCAAATATCTGATCATGAGGGAAGATCGCCGTGAAAAACTGATTCAGGCAAAAAAGAATCAGGATGCGGAGATCAAGCAGATGGAAGACAACATCAATAAGTTCCGTGCCAGTGCTACCAAAGCATCTTTTGCCCAGTCACTGATCAAAAAACTGGATAAAATTGAGCGCATTGAAGTGGATAACGAGGACGTTTCCAAATTCAACATCCGTTTCGTACAGTCTATGGTACCGGGTAAAGTGATCTTTGAAGCAGAAAATCTGGGGAAAGCTTATGGAAATAAGCAGATCTTTGATGATGTAGACTTTATCGTTCAGAGAGGAGACAGAATTGCATTGCTGGGACAGAACGGACAGGGTAAAACAACGCTGGCAAAAATTCTTGCCGGAGATATTAAAGACTATTCAGGAACCTGGAATCTCGGGCACAACGTCAATATCGGATATTTTGCCCAGAATCAGGAAGAAGTGCTTACTCCTAATAAAACGGTGCTGGAAGAAGCGGAAGATGCTGCAACAGAAGAAACCAGACCAAGAGTAAGAGACTTACTGGGATCTTTCCTGTTCCAGGGAGATGCCGTTTCCAAAAAGACAAAAGTACTTTCCGGAGGAGAAAGAAACCGTCTGGCACTTTGTAAACTATTGCTTCGTCCTTTCAACACACTGATCATGGACGAACCTACCAACCACCTTGATATTCAGTCTAAGGAAATTATCAAGCTGGCATTACAGAATTTTGAAGGAACATTGATTGTGATCTCTCACGACAGGGAATTTCTTCAGGGACTTTGTGATAAGATCTATGAGTTCCGTGACGGGAAAATGAAAGAATTCCTAGGGGACATCAACGAATATCTTGAATACAGACAAAAAGAAACCATCAGAGAGATCTCTGCTGAAAAAGCAAAACTTCACAACGAAGAAGTGAAAGCAGAACCTAAAAAAGAAGAAAAACCTGTTGTAAGCAGCAGCCAGACTTCTAATATCATCAGCAAAGAACAGAAGAATATTCAGAACAAAATTAAAAAAGTAGAAGAAAAGATTTCCGAACTTGAAACGAAAGTAGAAGAAATGGAAGCCTCTTTTACCAGAGAAAACCCTTCTGATGAAACGCTGGAAAAATATAATAAAGCGAAAGAAGAGCTGGATAATGCTTTACAGGAATGGGAATACCTTGGAACCCAGCTTGACTAAACTGAAATATTCGGCAATATAAATCACAAAAGCTTCATAAATCATAATTTATGAAGCTTTTTTGTAACATAACGATTGAGTATTCCGACGTATTATCTACAATCATAAAGTAATTTAATGAAAGTTTAGCCTTTCAATTAAAATATTTTCATAATTTTGGCCTATGATTTTTAAAGAAAGCAGAAACCTCAAGAGTTTTATCTCCAAGCTATTGTTTGGAGTATATTTTCTCGCCCTGCTTTCTCAGAGCTTTCACCATCATGATTCTGTGGAAACTTTTAAGGGATTCAACCTTAAAAAAACCGAGAATACAATGACGAAAGCCGCTGCTAAAGAGAAAGCCGGCGACTGTCTGGCATGCCACTTTTTGGCTACCGGACATACATTAGCTCCTGAAGAATTCAGTTTTACTTTTGAGCATTATACTCAGGAAGTAAAGCAGATCATCGCCATTCAGGAGAAAATCTGGTCTCAGACCAAATTCACTTTTCAGCTTCGGGGACCACCCGCACTTTCTTAATCAATATTCTTATTGGGTTTACAGCTCTGTATCTCAGAGCCTCATTAATGTTCAAAGTTTACTATTTAAAGTTGTTGTAAAAAACAGCTGTAGTTCGTATATGAGTTATTAATCAAAAATTCTCATTTACCTGCTTTTCGTACGTGACTTCCAAGGCTGTTCATTATGAGATTTATATTGTGCATGATCTGCATCATGCAATGAATTTAAACCCATCCAACAAATTTTAACGAAAAAATGTACCCTGATAAAAAGGGTGCGCAATCAATCTACTTACAATGAAATTGATATATTGCCTGCTGCTGATCTTTTGCGGATCGGTATTTACGAGTGCACAGAAAACGTATACTGTACAAGGAACCGTTCAGGATTTCCACGATAAAACCATGTTGGAAAACGCAGTCGTGAAAATCGGAGGGTTTACGGCAAAAACAGATAAAAAAGGTAAATTTTCCTTTGATAAAATCCCTGCAGGGAAGTATACACTCATTGCCAGACATCCTGATTGCAATGATTATACTGAAAATATAGGGGTTGATCAGGATCTTCACATGACCATCATTTTAGAGCATCATAGCGGTGACATAGAAACCATTACACTGCACGGAAGCCATAAAAATAAAGGTTCCGTGACTATGAAGACACTGGATAAAGCTGAAATTGATAGAAATTCCACGGAGAACCTTGGAAATATTCTTTCTAAAATTTCAGGAGTTGCAGTGCTGAAGACAGGAAATAATATTACAAAGCCTGTTATTCATGGTCTTTATGGAAGCCGTATTTCTATTATGAATAATGGGGTGAAGATGGCAGAGCAGGAATGGGGGGCAGAGCATGCTCCCAATGTGGATGTGAATGATTTCGAACATATCGATGTCATCAAAGGGGCATCTGCATTGAAATATGGAAATGATGGAGTAGCAGGGGTTGTTCTTCTGGAGCCTGCACTGCCTCCAAAGAAGGATACGCTGATGGGAAATATCAAACTTTCAGGAATTTCCAACGGAAGAGGTGGTGAGCTTTCAGCGAATGCCCTTAAATCCTGGGGGAACGACTGGTTTGTAAAGACAGGAGGCAGCTATAAAAAGCTGGGTGATATTTATATTCCTCATCATACCCTTCAGAATACCGGAGCAGAGATTAATTCTTTCAATTTTTCATTCGGAAACCATGGTTTTATGCAGGGGTTTGATGTTTCCTACAGTGGAATCAATCAGGATTTTGGAATTTACCGAGGAGCACACCTGGGGAACGGGTATGATATCTATAAGGCAATGACCTTAGGACAGCCCTATTTCCTTGATGACTTCAATTATACCATCGGATATCCGAAACAGAATGTAGAACATCATATTGCAAAAATTTCTGCTTATAAACGCTTTGCCGATTTTGGTAAAATTACTTTCCAGTATAGTTTTCAGTTAAACAGACGTAAGGAATATGACATCAGAAAAGGAGAATTGAAAGATACTCCATCTATGGATTTAAGGCTGATCACCCACTCGGCAAGCCTTACCCATCTTATAGAGCGTTCGAAATGGAGTCTGGAGAGCGGAATTTCTGCAGGGTTTCAGGATAATTATCCTAACCCGGCCACAGAAGTCAGACGTCTGATTCCTGATTATTACCGTTATGATGCAGGAGCTTTTTCTGTCTTTAAATACCGTTTCAGTTCAGCTTTCAATGTAGAAGCAGGAGCGAGGTATGATTTCAGCAGATATGATTCCTATAAATATTATGATGCCAAAGAATGGAATGACAAATATGCTGATGTTTTCCCGGAATTCTATATCAGACAGAGCGGAAGCAGGGTTTTATCCCGCCCTGTGTTTGATTATCATAATTTTTCGGCAAACGTTGGATTCGATTATAGGCCTTCTAAAGATTTTGATATTAAATTTAATTTTTCAAGAATGAGCAGAACGCCGAACCCTGCGGAATTGTTTGCAGACGGGCTTCACCATTCTGCTGCGATTATTGAAAAAGGAGATCTGAGAATCAAAAAAGAAGAAGTTTATAATGCGAATCTTTCACTGACAGGGCATTTCGATGTTCTGAAAGGACTTCAGCTGGAAGCCAATCCGTATGTCATATTCTCTGACAGTTTTATCAATCAGGTACCGGTGGAAATCCAGACTACAAGCAGAGGAACTTTTGCAGTGTGGGCTTATCAGCAGGTGAAAGCCAGAATGTACGGGATTGATGCTGATGCACAGCTGAATATTCTGGATAACCTGAAATGGACAACCGGTTTCAGTGCATTGAGAGGAGATGATCTGACGAATAATGAACCTCTTATCCTGATGATGCCTATGAGTCTTAGAAACTCAGTGGAGCTGAAGCTGATCAGACCTTCCAATTTCTACATCAGACTGGAAAACGAAAACGGATTTAAACAAAACCGTTTCCCTGTGAGAGACCAGTCAGTGCAGTTTATTGATGAAAGCGGGCAGCTGGTAACCAAGACAATTGATTACAGTACTCCTCCTGCCGGATTTTCCATATTTCACGCATCTATTGGTGCAGATCTATTCAAAAACATGAATCTGAATTTCAGAATCAACAATATTTTTAACAAAGAGTACAAGGAGTATCTTAACAGACTGAGATATTATATGCCTGAGCCGGGAAGAAATTTCGTGGTAACTCTTAAATACAACTTCTAACAATTATTATTTAAAATTTAATTACAATGAAAAAATTATTCAACATATCACTTTTATTATTTGCCGCTGTTTTATTATTTTCCTGCCGTAACGGAAACGATGATATTCCTGAGGATATCCATGAGCACGAAGAAATTGGTAAAGTTGTAGTGACGGTAACCAATAAAGCAAATGGTGAAAAGCAGACCGTAAATGTGATCAACGGACAGACTGCGGATCATCTTCATCTGACCCAGGGGGCAGCCTATGCGGTAGATGTAGATTTTCAGATCAAACATGACGATCATTATCACAGTGCCGAGGAAATTATAGAAGAAAAAGATATGCACTTTGTTACCTATAAATTCTCAGGAGCAGATATCAGAGTAAAAAGAGCTGCCGATGATATCGTGAGAACTGATGGTAAAAAGCTTGGGTTAAAAACAGAATGGACAGTAAGTACAGCCGCAGCAGGGAAAGCCAATATCACCCTGGTACACGGGCCTACTTCCGTAAATGATAACTCGCCTTCAGCAGATAATCAGCTTGGAAGCACTGTAGGAGGGGAAAGTGATGTAGATATCTTTATAGATTTTCATTAATAGATTCAAACAGACTACTCTGAAAAAGAGTACTTCATATCATTATATTAATTTGGGAGACCACTGATTATGTCAGTGGTTTTTTTATTTAACAATATTTGGCTTTATAAGTTGATTTTAAATGAGTGATTCTCATAAAAAATTCATATTTTTGCAACCTAAAATTTTAATCAATAATGAAGGTTACCGCACAAAACCATGATGATGTAAGTGCATTGCTTACAGTGACATTGGAAAAATCTGACTACAAAGAAAAAGTAGAGAAGCAATTGATTAATTATGCTAAAAATGCGCAAGTTCCTGGATTCAGAAAAGGGAAAGTGCCTTTGAGTATGGTTAAAAAACAATATGAAGCAGGTATTGCATTTGAAGAAATCAACAGACAGGTTTCTGATGCTTTGAACAACTATGTTAACGAAAACAAGTTAAGATTAGTTGGTCAGCCTATTCCTCAGCCAGTAAACGAATTCGATTACAATGCTGATCAGCTGGAAGTTGCTTTCGAAGTAGGATATGAGCCTGCATTCACTATAGACTTAGCTAAATATGAAGCGCCTCACTATAAAGTAGAAGCTTCTGACAAAGAAATCGGAAAGAGCATTGAAAACATGCAGAAGCGTTTTGCTGAGCAGGTTCCTCAGGATAAAATCACTAAAGATTCTTACATTGCTTTAGAGGTTTCTCAGGTTGTAGAAGAAGATGCTGAAGGTGAGCACCACCACCATCCAAAGAATATTACCATTACAGCTGAAAACAAAGAAGCTTTCAAATTGGTAAAAGGTCTTAAGATGGACGGATCTGTAAAAGTAACGAAAGAAACTCTTGCAGGTGATGAAGAATTAGCTAAAGAATTAGGATTCAGCAAGGAAGAAGTGGAGCACCTGCACCACAATGAAATTGAAGTAAAAGTAAAAGACTTCTATTCATTAAACTTAGCTGAGCTTAACCAGGAGTTATTCGACAAAGTATACGGAGAAGGAAACATCAAGTCTGAAGAAGAGCTTAAAGAAAAAGTAAAAACTGAATTAGACGAGTATTTCCAGCAGAATGCTGACGTTCACTTTGTGAATAAAGTATTGGAGCAGGTTACTGAAAAAGAAGAAGTAGCACTTCCTGAAACTTTCTTAGTAAAATGGTTAATGTTCTCTAACCAGAACATCCAGTCTGAAGAGCAGGCTAAAGAAATCCTTGAAGCTGAGAAAAACCAGTTGAGATACCAGATCATCGAAGGTAAATTGATGACTGATAACGAAATCAACCTTGACTATGCTGACGTTTTAGCACAGGCTGAGCAGTTGGTGAAAAATCAATTGGCAATCTACGGAATCCACCACTTAGGAGATGAGGAGATCCAGAAATATGCTGTTGAAATGTTGAAAGATCAGGAGCAGGTAAGACAAATCTCTTCTGAAGTTGCTATGGCTAAATTGAAAGATGTAATTCTTGAAAAAGCAAGCAAAAAAGAAACTAAAATTTCTCACGACGAATTTTTAGAAGAGCTTAAAAAATAATTATACACCGATATAAATATTTGAAAACCGTCAATTTTTTGGCGGTTTTTTTATGTTCAGCTCATCCTTTAGAAACAGCTCATTATCTAAAAAAGTGTTAATAAATACAACCTGATTTTTCCTGTAAATAGACCTGTCATTCATCTGTTATTATTTCTCATTCATCATATATAATTATATTCCTATATTTACCCTTTAAACTTATTATATATATGAAAAAGATCATCATACCGTTTTTCTGCGCTGTATTGTTCTCAGTACCGGCTGCTGCCCAGAAAAAAGGAACTGCAGCTGCTAAAACAGAAGCTGCAACTGCAAAGATTACTCCTAAAGAAGTTATTGATAATTATTTCAAGGCTTCAGGGGGAAAAGATAAACTGGATGCTGTAAAATCTGTTGTCATGGATAACACGATCACTGTACAGGGAATGGAAATTAAATCAACCACTAAGAAATTAGGAAATAAATTTAAATCTGTACAGTCACTGATGGGTAAAGAAATGATCCAGCTATTTGACGGTGAGAAAGGATACTTTGATCAGATGGGAACTAAACAGGAAATTCCTGCAGACAAAATTGCTGAACTTAAAAAAGGAAAACCTGTAGATGCACTGGCATTTGATCCTTCTAGTTTTCAGGCTGCAACCGTTGAAAAACTTGACGGAAAAAATTACAATGTCCTGACTTCTGATAAAGGAAAATTCTATTTTGATACAAAAACCGGACTTCTTTATAAAACCATAGCAGGAGAAGGAAGCGCAACCATTAAAAGCTATATGACGGTAGACGGATTGCAGTTTGCTTCAGATGTAGATGCAGAAGGAGGCGGCCAGAAAATGAACATCAAAACCACTAAAGTTGTGATCAATTCCGGAGTAACGGATGCAGATTTTAAATAAAAAATGTTTATTTAATGATATTAAAACCGGGGTTGTCCCGGTTTTTTTAGTATATAAATAATTTTAACTCAAATTTAACTATAATATGTATTTTATGATTTCTTCAGCTTGTGAATAATTGATACTTTTAGCGGGTAAAAAAAATATAATAACATGAAAAAAGTCTTGTCTTCATTTGCGGTCATCTTTCTGATGTCTTCAAATGCCTTTGGGCAGAATATCCCGGTGGATGCTTCTGTAAGAATAGGTACTCTTTCCAACGGAATGAAGTACTATATCAAAAAAAACACATTACCTGAGAAGAAAGTCGATTTCCGTCTGGCCATCAATGCCGGGTCTATTCTCGAAGATGATAACCAAAGAGGATTGGCTCACTTTATGGAGCACATGAATTTCAACGGAACCAAAAATTTTCCAGATAATAAATTAGTAGACTTTCTGCAGTCTATCGGTGTCAAGTTCGGGCAACACCTAAATGCCTACACAAGCTTTGACGAAACTGTTTACATGCTTCCTGTTCCTTTGGATAAACCGGGAAATCTGGATGCCGGGCTTAAAGTAATGGAAGACTGGGCCTTCAATGCTACCCTTTCTGACGAGCAGATCAATAAAGAAAGAGGAGTAGTTCTGGAAGAGCTGCGGTTAGGTCTTGGCCCGGATAAGAGAATGATGGATAAATACCTTCCGAAACTATTATACAAATCCCAATACGCAGACAGACTTCCGATCGGTAAAAAAGAAGTTCTGGAAAACTTCAAGCCGGATGTGATCAGAAAATTCCATCAGGACTGGTACAGACCGGATCTTATGGCGATTGTAGTAGTAGGAGATATCAATGTGGATGAAGTTGAGAAGAAAATTAAAGACAACTTCAGCAAATATAAAAATCCATCCAAACCAAGAGAAAGAAAATCCTTCGATCTTCCGAACCATAAGGAAACTCTGGTAGCAATTGAAACGGATCCTGACGCTACAAGCTCTATGGTACAGTTTATCATGAAAGATGCTGAAGCCTATAAGCCGGATGTGACGATAGAGCAATATAATCAGAGCATGATAGAAAGTCTTTCAACAGCAATGTTAAATAACAGGCTGAAAGAGCTGATCAATTCAACAAATCCTCCTTTTACTTTCGGATCTGTATACCACGGAGGAACTTATGCAAGAAGCAAAGAAGCTTTCCAGGGATTTGCCATGGTAAAAGAGGGGAACCAGCTGAGTGCACTGAAAGTTTTACTGGAAGAAGTGGAAAGAGCAAAAAGATTCGGCTTTACCCAATCTGAACTTGACAGAGCAAAAGCACAGACCCTTTCTAATCTTGAAAGATCTTACAACAACAGAGATAAGACGGAAAGTGATATGCTGGTAGACGAATATGTAAGAAACTTCCTGGAACAGGAGCCAATCCCGGGAATTACCTGGGAATATGAAGATGCTAAATCTTTCTTACCAACCGTTACCCTTGCCCAAACCAATGAGGTGATCAAAAAAATGGTAAAAGATGACAGCAGGGTGATTGTTATCACAGGACCTAAGAAAGATAATGTTTCTATGCCAACGGAAGCGATGGTTGTGAATACGTTTGACGCTGTGAAAATGGCTGATCTTAAACCTTACGAAGAAAAAGCTGCCATCAAAAATTTAGTGAAACCTTTCAAATCCGAAGGGAAAATTGCTAAAACAGAAAATGATGCAAAGCTGGGAACAACAACCTGGACGCTCAACAACGGTGCTAAAGTAACATTCAAGAAAACAGATTTCAAAGATGATGAAATTGTATTTACAGCGAGAAGCTTAGGAGGAAATTCTATTATTCCTGATGCCGATTTCAATAAAACACAGTTTGCTTTCAGTGCATTAACGGAAGCCGGTGTTGCAGGGGTTTCCAAAGCTGATCTTACCAATTATCTTGCAGGTAAGCAGGTCAATGTAAACCCTTCTGTGGGGCCATATTTTGAAGGAATTTCAGGAAAAACCAATCAGAAAGATCTGGGCACAGCTATGGAGCTTATGTATGCCTACTTTACAGACCTGAATTACAATCCGGCGTCATTCAATGCTTTCAAGGAAAAACAATCGGCAATGCTGAACAACCTGTTGTCTAATCCACAGGCTTACTTTTCTAATGAGCATGCAAAATTCATGAACCAGAAGAACCCTAGATTTATCGGCTTATTCCCGATGGAAAAAGATTGGGCAAATACGGATTATAAAAAAGCATATGACATTTATAAAGAGAAATTTGCCAATGCAGGAAACTTCCATTTCTATTTTGTAGGAAATATTGATGAAGCGAAATTTAAAGATCAGGTATTACAATATATTGCAAGTCTTCCTTCATCAGGAAAAACAGCTACTTTCAAAGACACAGGATACAGACAGATGACGGGAGATTATACCAAGGTGTATAAGAAAGGTAAAGATCCTAAGAGTATGGTAACTATTTCTTATGCCGGAGAAGCTCCTTATAACGAAAAAGAAGCACTTGCATTATCTGCTCTCGGAGAAGTGGCTACCATCAAAGTGATTGAAAAACTCAGAGAAGATGAAAGCGGTATCTACGGTGGTGGAGCAAGAGGAGGAATGAACAAAATTCCTTACAGTTCTTATAATTTCAGCATCAGCTTCCCTTGTGGTCCTGAAAATGCAGAAAAGCTTACAAAAAGTGCTGTCGCAGAGCTTCAGAAACTGATTGATAATGGTCCTGAGCAAAAAGATCTTGATAAGTATAAAGAAGCAGAATACAATGACAACAAAACGGACCTTAAAGATAATATGTTCTGGATGAGTGGTATCGCCAGAAACCAATTGGACGGAAGCGATAAATATGATATTCTGAACTATCAGGATAAAGTAAAAGCCCTTACGGTAAAAGATCTGCAGGACGTAGCTAAAAAATATCTGACGAAAGGACGTATTGTTGCTATGCTGATGCCGGAAGACGGTTGGGAAAATGCTAAAAAAGCAGATTCTAAAGCAGAAGTTAAAGGAGCTGCTGCTGTGAAACAATAAACTTTTCACTATTTACAATAACAAAGAACCGCAGATCAGTCTGCGGTTTTTTTATTCTTTAAAATCAAATTCAACAGCCTTACTGTCTTTTACTCCCCAATAGATCCCTTCATTGAAATCATGATAACCTATTGAAATACCCCCTTCATATGCTGTATAGCCTAAAGGATATTTGTGAAAATAAATATTGGTGTATTGAATAGGAACAATAATCTCATTTTTAATGTTCACAACACCCCATTTCCCTCCCGTTGAGATGATTTCTTCTTTTTCATCATCAATCTCAAAAGAGAATTCTCCCAAAGCCACTTTAAAATGATCATCATGAATCTGAATCATCTTATCATAGACATTCGGAATGCAGACTTCACCGTCACCATAGATTATTCCATACTTTCCCTGCCTTGTCATGAGAGTATCGGGCTCTATTGCATACTCATCATAGTCTTCTGAAGTATCAATAAGGTGAGTAACCGTAACGTATCGGGTAACCGGCCATTTCGTGAAATCATACAACCTGCTGATCGGGTATATGAGATCATATTTTAGTTGAGTTTTCTCATAGGTAATGATATCGAATAAATAATACAGGTTTTTCTCCTGAACGATTAGTTTTTCTTTACAGACACTTTCAAAAATTTTTCCGGGAAATGAAGTTGTATACAATATTTCTTCTTTTTCATTAATGAGTAAATACTGTTGTTTTACATTATCCGTTACAATAAAGAGATCTTTTTTTATACCGGTTAATCTCCAGTATTTACAAGGAATTTGCTCTTCAAAATGCTGATTAAGCAAACCGTATTTATGATTTTTGAAAGTGATCAGGTTCCCAAATACATCAAACCGGGTATACTCGTAGTTCGTAATTTTTTTTATGATCCTGCCTTCATTATTAATAAAAACACGGGTTGTGTTTCCGGAAAAAGATTTGTTGAAAAAGACTGCTTCAAACAGCAGATTTTGCGGATAAAAAACTGTAGAATCATAAATAGCTTCAGCAATCAGCCGGTATTTTTTTGTTGAAGGATCAAACTGCAGGGCTCCCCATTTTTCATTAGAAGATTTGAAAATAATAGAATCCTCAAACCTTTTATAAGAATGCTCATAGACAATAGAATACTTTTTCAGTACCTCTGAAGGAAGGATAGCTTTGATCTCTTCCGACTGTATGGATTCATCAAATATATGCAAAGGTCCGGAGAATTTTTTTTGACCGGATAAGACAACCTTTTTTCTTTTAAAGAAAAGAAGAATTTTAGCAAAAAGATTAGCCCCAATCATGGAAAACACAATAATGAGTGTGAATGCTATCCCTGCTATCGTTGAATATAATACTTCTTTCATGTGGTAAATATACCCAAAATAAAAACCGCATTGTATATATGCGGTTTATTGTCTTGAAAGTTCAAAATCCTATAGGTTAAGAACCATATTCTTTTTTCCATTCATCTGCAGCTTCGCTCAGAACGTTATAGAAATCTTCACCATACTTCCTTATCAGTGGAGTTTTTAAGAACTTATAAACAGGAACCTGAAGTTCTTTTCCAAGAGTACAGGCGTCACTGCATACATTCCACTCATGATAATTCAATGCAGTAAATGCTGAGTATTCTGTAACACGGATGGGGTAGAGGTGGCATGAGATAGGTTTCTGCCAGTCTACGGCACCATCTTCATAGGCTTTTTCAATACCGCATTTGGTAATTCCTTTTTCATCAAACGTTACATAAGCGCATTCACGGTTCTCCACCATAGGAGTAACATACATTCCGTCGTGTGGATCGGTCGTCCATGTTCCCTGTTCTTCAAGGGCTTTTACACCTTCCGGGGTAAGGTAAGGTTTTATTTTGTCAAAAATACCGTCCAATATTTCCAGCTCGCTCTTATCCAGAGGAGCCCCTACGTCACCTTCCACACAACATGCACCTTTACATTTCGTAAGGTTGCAAACAAATTCTTCGGAAAAAATTTCCTCAGAAATCAATTTATCGTCTATCTGAATCATAATTTTTTAAAATAAATCAAAAACTGTACCTGCCTTAAAGGTCAGTAAACTAATAATAATCAACCATAAACTGGCTTCCTGCATCCAGTATTTCGGTAAAAATCTCAACATTCTGCTTAGAATAATGCTTGAAGGAAATGCCAGCAGCAAAAGATATTCATAGCTCATATTCATATACAGAATGATCGTAATAAGCTGTGCCAGGGAAAATACCAGCAGGAAAGTATATTTATATCTGCTGATAGGGCTTTTCTTATTATAATTTTGAAAATGGTCATATACGGCATATACCAGCATCAGTACTACAGGAATCAAAGGAAACAGATCGGTATAATCCGTTACCGGCTTCATCTTTCCAAAAGGAAAATAATCGATATTCCATGAAGTGAACTGTACAAAATACATGACAGAGAAATAACTGAGTGAAATCAGGACAATTCCCAGCAGGAACCTGAAGAGATTCAGCGTTATTCTCGCCGAAGTAGCAATCACGTGAATGATCACAAAAACGGCCATAGGCCATGTTGTAGGAAGGAAGATAAAATTCAACGCTACAATGGCTCCTACCAATACATAGGACTTTTTTCTGATATCCTCGTCTGCACTCGTCAGAAGAAGGATCAAAAATGAGTTGGTAAGCAGTGAAACCGCTATTCCTATATCCAAACTTCCCGGGTATAATCCGAAAATAAAAAAGGTATATAAAAATAAAGGCAGGTGGGTCTGATAATTAAGAGCAATACTGTGAAAACAAAAATATCCCAAAGCAATTCCCAGAAAAGTAATTCCGGCAATAATAGCTTCGTAAGTGTTGAAATTCAGTATGTTAAATATTATGACTACTAAAAGAAGAAAACCAATATAAACAGGAATTGAAAAAATATTGCTTTCTTTTGAAAGTAATTTAAACATTTTTTATAAATTTGTACAAAGTTAATTTAAAAAAGGAAAATAATGACGTCTTTCTTTCTATTCTTAAGCAAAGTTTTCAAATGGTCTTTCGGTTTCTTTGATGCTTTCGGTAATGTTTTAAACTGGATTCTGTTTATAGTTTGCTGTGTACTATTCACTTATTGGTGCTATGTACTGGTTGTAACCCTTGGTGGTGACAAAGATAAAGACTATTATTCTCCAACGGAAGGTAAGCATCCTTACTATGATCCGAATATCTACAAAAAAGAAGGTTAATTAATTGGTTATATAGTAAAAAACCGATCAAATAATTTATTTGATCGGTTTTTTTATTACTAACGATTAAAATTTTCTTTGTTTAGTCGTGGATGGGAAGTACAAGCACAGGAATTTTAGAACTTTTTGTAATTCCTTTGGTAAGGCTTCCTACAAATACATCATAAATTCCGCTTCTGCCGTGTGAGCCCATCACAATATAGTCTGCATTTTTTGCTGCAGCATACTCAAGAATGATATCTTTGGCAATTCCCTGTTTTAAAAGGTGCTCACAATCAATATCATGGGCAATGATCCTCTGCTCAATTTTATTAAGCTGAACCAGTTCTTCCCTGATTTCATTGGCTTCCACTTCCGGAAAATACTGAAATCCCATATCACCAATGGCAAAGCCAATATCTGAAGGGGCTACATGGATCAGGTAAATTCTTCCGTTAAGCTGTTTTGCAAATTTTATGGCACCGTCCACCAATTGGTCCGTCTTGTCCCCAAAATCTACGGGTAATACAATATTTATCATAACCTTTCATTTTGTATCCTAAAGATAGGAAAAATCTGCGAGACTTTTATGTTAAATACTTATAATATTCGGATGTCAAGGATTTTTTCTTCTTCAAGGTAAGCCTCAAGAATATCATTTTCGTCTACCTTTCCAACTCCTTTTGGGGTACCCGTAAAAATAAGATCACCTACCCTTAATGTAAAATACTGGGAAGCAAAAGCAATGATATCGTCAAAATGAAACAACATATCTTTCGTATTGCCATTCTGAACCTGTTCTTTATTTTTTAACAAGGAAAATGAGAGATTATCAAGTCTGAAATTTTCTTTCTTAAAGAAGCTGCTTACCACGGCAGATCCGTCAAAACCTTTGGCCAGTTCCCATGGCAGTCCTTTTGATTTCAGCGCTGTCTGAAGGTCTCTTGCTGTAAAATCTATTCCCAGGCCAATTTCTTCATAATGCTTATGTGCCGTTTCCTTCTGTATATATTTTCCTCCTTTTGAAATTTTCAGCACCACCTCAAGTTCATAGTGGATGTCATTTGAAAACTCAGGAATATAAAAATCATTTCCCTTTAAAACCGCTGTATCAGGTTTCATAAAAATAACAGGGTTCTCAGGAACTTCGTTTCCTAATTCTTTTGCGTGCTCACTATAATTTCTTCCTATGCAAATGATCTTCATAACTTTATTGATTAATTGACTATACCTTTAAAATATCCTTTTCCTTCGTCTATATATTTTTGAGGGCCATATCCCCGCTGAACCTTAAGTTCACAATAACCAAAAATACGGTCTCCTTTTTTATACGTTTCTTTATCAAGAGTAAGCTTACTTTCCAGGATTTTATAGCTTTCTCCTGTATCCAGAAAGTCAAACGGTCTGATGTTGTCAGTATAAGAATAAGGAGAAATCTTATATCTGTTCTGTAAAATATCTATTTGATAACCGCCTCCACTGAAGCCATCTCCAACGGAAAATGTGACTTTCAGTATCGGTTCCTTATTGATATAACACCTGTAATATTCAGGGGTAATGGTGTCTGATTTGGTTTTAAAATCATTGGTTTTGATATCCTCTTCACTGTCTTCGCCCCATAAGGTTGCCTGCTTTTGCTTATCAAATGTTTTAAAAAGAGGCTTTTGACTTAAACTAGGATCAACTTCCACACTGTCCCATACCAGAAAGAATTTACCTGCCGTGAAAACAAGAAATCCTAAAACAACGATGAGCACAATTCTTCCTGCCTTTTTTAATTTTCCGACCATATTTACTTTTAATGCATGAATTCATTCCCACAATAATAGCAGATGAACTTATGGCTCGTCAGAAATGAGATACCGAAGAAACTGGTTGCCCTGTCATCTCTGTAAATGTGATTGGAACCACACTTCGGACAAACAAAATCAAACTCCGAATCTTCAATAGTATGTTCCACTTCCAGTGCATATTGTTCATTCTCGTTATAGGCCTGAAGAACCTGTTGGGCTTTTTCCAGATCTTCATCAAAGACCTGAAGCTGAATTCCTCCTACAGCCTGTGACAACAGCCAGTCCGACTGAATCAACTGCTCATTGGCAATAAAACTGTTGATACCGTTTTCCGCCAATATCTGTTTGTCCCTGTTCGCTTCAAGGGCAGTTTCGTAAAATTTAAAACGAACCAGCTCAGACATATTTAAAACCTGCTTGACAGTTGAATTTTTGTAAATACTTTCTTAGTATACAAAGGGAAATCAGCATTCTGAAGCCATCCGAAATACCCCAGATCTTTCTGAAATATTACCTTTACACACTGTCCTTTATACTTTCCGAAATTGAAAACTTCTTCGAGTTTTTCGTTATATCCGATAAATCCTGCAAGATCTGCATGCTTATTATGAAAGGTAAATTCACTTAACGGAGCAATTTCATTCGGGATATCGTCATATTTTCCAACCTGTGCGTCCAGTACTTCAAATGTTGCCATCACATCCGCTTCCGCAGAGTGTGCATTTTCCAATGTTTTTCCACAATAAAACTGGTAAGCAGCTCCTAAGTTTCTGGGTTCTTTTTTATGGAAAATCGTCTGCGCATCTACCAGTTTAAACTTGCTGAGGTCAAAATCCATGCCTACTCTTAGCAATTCTTCAGCTAAAAGAGGAACATCGAATCTATTGGAATTAAAACCTCCCAGATCAGTACCTGAGATCATTTCCATTACTTTGGGAGCAATCTCTTTGAAAGTAGGAGCATCCTTTACATCCTCATCATAGATTCCGTGAATTTCACTGCTTTCTTTCGGGATCGGCATTTCCGGGTTTACACGCCATGTTTTGCTTTCTCTGGAAGCATCAGGATTTACTTTTAAGATACAGATTTCGACGATTCTGTCTTTTCCGATGTTCGTTCCTGTTGTTTCAAGGTCAAAAATACAAAGTGGTTTATGGAGTTTTAAATTCATGTTGATCGGTAATAATTTGATAATGTGTTAATTTGAAAATAAGCTGTTTGCTTTTTGAAATTGTTGGACCTTTATTTCAGTTGCCCCTGGAAAATAAGCGATACCAATAGATAATAAATAACAAGCATCGGAATTCCTACAATCTGGAATATGGCAAGAATAGCGATACCTCCCACTAATAGAACTACTTTTGGATAGTTGTCTTTTAATTGTTTGGATTTAAACTTCATTGCCATCATTTTAATAGGGCTGATCAGAAGCCATGAAGTAAGTGCGGTAAGGATCACCAGCAGAAGCTCGTTGCTAAACAAAAAGCTGAAGGTTCCGGTTTCTTTAAAAGCATAATATAAACCGAACAGTAAAACGGTATTGGTAGGGGTATTCAGACCTTTAAAATAATAACGCTGCTCTTCATCCAGGTTAAAAATAGCAAGCCTCAGGCAGGAAAATATCGTTACCAGCAAACCGAAATATTTGATCTCAAATGGCAGGTGAAGGCCCAGAAGCTCAGTTCCGAATGGTTCAAGTGCTTTATACATCGTAAGTCCCGGAATCAATCCAAAGCTCACCATATCTGCAAGAGAATCCAACTGGAGCCCAAGATTGGAATTTGATTTTACAGCTCTGGCTACAAAACCGTCAAAAAAATCAAAAATTGAAGAGAGAATAAGGCAGATTGCCGTAGTCTGATAGTCTCCTGAAATAAGATGTATGGCACCCACGCAGCCTGCAAATAAATTAGCCAGGGTCAGGGCATTGGCCAGATTATTCTTTATAAAATCCATAACCACAAAATTACAGTTTTTAAAAATTCTAACTCGAAATAATCCAACTAAAAAATATATTAAAGTGATTTTGATGTAAATTTGCCGCATGAAATTTTTAAAAGGATTTAGAAAACAGGAAGTTCTGGCATTGCTGTACAGGATCTTTCTGGCATATGTTTTTTATCAGATAGCAAGGCTTTTATTCTGGTATTTCAATAAGGACCTGATAAAAGTTGACTCTGTTTCAGAATATGTAAAGCTGGCTTATCACGGTACGGCTTTCGATACAACGGCGATTCTGTATGTGAATTCACTGTTTATACTGCTAAGTCTTGTCCCATTGGTTATTAATACAAAAAAAGGATATCAAAAGATTCTTTTCTGGGTATATTTCATGACCAACGGATTGACATATGCCATGAATTTCGGAGATTTTATCTATTATAAATTCTCCCAGGCCAGGCTTACGTCGGCTGTATTTCAGGTAGCAGAGCATGAATCCAATGTTTCCCAGACCCTGATGATCTCAATAGGACAGCATCCTTTTGTTCTGATCTGGTATGTGGTGTTGATGATAGTATGGGTTTTCCTGTACAAAAAAGTTAAAATAAGAGAAGAAAAACCTGTGAACCTGCTTCCTTATTTTCTATACTCCGTACTTACTTTATGCATTACGACGGTATTGGTTGTAGGTGGGATCCGTGGCGATTTTAAACACAGTACAAGACCTATCAATATGGTAGATGCCACCCGTTTTGTAACCAATCCGTTGCAGGGAAATATCGTGCTGAACAGTACTTTTTCCTTTTTCCGTACTTTAAATACCAATAATTTTAAGGAAGTTCATTTTGTAGATGAAAAGTATATCACAGAAAATGTACAGCCTTATAAAGTATATGACCGTAAAGTGGAAAACCGCCCGAATATTGTTATTTTCATCGTAGAATCTTTCGGAAGAGAATATTCCGGAGCTTTCAATAAGGATAAAAATATTAAAGATTATGTTTCCTATACACCATTTATAGACAGTTTAGCAGGCCAGAGTCTTATTTTTCCCAATACTTTTGCCAACGGAAGACAGTCAATTCATGGAATGAGCAGCGTACTGGCCGGAATTCCGAGCCTTACGGATGCATTTACCGGATCTCCGTATTCCAACCAGAAAATTCAGTCTATTGTTTCGGTTTGTAACGACCTTGGTTATGATACTTCTTTTTATCATGGGGCTCCCAACGGTTCTATGGGATTCCTTGGGTTTGGTAATATCCTTGGATTTAAACATTATTTCGGGAAAACAGAATACAATCATGACGAAGATTTTGACGGAATGTGGGCAATCTGGGATGAGCCGTTTCTCCAGTATTTCGCAAAAAATGTAGGGAAGAAGCAGCCTTTTATGACGACGGTGTTTACCGCTTCATCACATCATCCCTTTAAAATTCCTGCAAAATATAACGGGAAGTTTAAAAAAGGAAAGATTGAAATGCATGAACCTATGCAATATACGGACTATGCGATCAAACAATATTTTGAAACCGCCAAAAAGCAGCCGTGGTTCAATAATACCATCTTCGTTTTCACAGGAGATCATACCAACCAGGTGTATTATTCTGAATATGAAAGAGCAATGAACCGCTATGCCGTACCCTTGATTTTTTATTCTCCGAATCCTGCCTACCAGCTGAAAGGTGTCAATCCTGAAATCGCTCAGCAGGCAGATATTTATCCTACATTAGCAGACCTGATCGGCTACAATAAGCCTATCAGAAGCTGGGGGCGGAGCCTTGTAAGTGATAAAAAATATCCTTTTATTGTAGTCAATTCGGATGGAAGCACTGAGCAGTTTATGATCGGGAATTATATTTACCGTTTCGACGGGAAAGAAATCATCGGGGTATATGATCAATCTGACCTTAGTATGGAAAAAAACCTGATAGGAGAACTTAAAACCCCGGAAGTAGAACAGGGGAAACAAACTGCAAAAGCGTGGTATCAGGATTATATGGATAGAGTAATCAACAGGAAACTATATTAGAAACAAGAGCAAAACCGTTGACATCTATTGCTTTATGCTTTGTATAACAAAAGTTTTTGTTCGTTGAAAATTAATTTATATTTTTATCAATACATAGATAAGAATATTGTATTAAAATTAAAACGATAAGAAATATGAAAAAATTAATGTTAACATTTGCACTTTCATTGTTCAGCGTGCTTACTTTTGCACAGATTGAAGGAAAGTGGAAAACGATAGATGATGAGACGAAACAAGCGAAGTCTATTGTGGAAATCTTCAAAAAGTCTGATGGTAAATATTATGGGAAGATTTCTCAGTTATTGACAAAGCCGGCAGATCCTAACTGTACAGCCTGTAAAGATGACAGAAAAGGGAAACCGCTTGTAGGACTTGAAATCATCAGAGGATTGAAAAAAGATGGGGATGAATTTACCGGAGGTAATATTACAGATCCTAAAACTGGTAAAACCTACAAATGTACCATTACAAGAAGCGGAGACAAGCTTAATGTAAGAGGGTATCTGGGGTTATCATTATTAGGCAGAACCCAGGTTTGGGAGAAAGTGAATTAATATAAGCTTAAATAGAATTTTAGAACGGCATTTCAGCAATGAAATGTCGTTTTTTTTTGAAAAATACTGTAACGAAAATAAAATCTCCCCACTTATAACATATGAGCACAGAACAGGAGAGAACATTTGTAGAATTTTTTAAGCCCAATCAAAGGCTTATCCACAAAATATGCAGAATATATACCGATAATCCCGAAGACCATCAGGATCTTTTTCAGGAAATTACCATTCAGCTGTGGAAATCCTTTCCAGGATTCAAAGGAGAAGCCAGATTTTCTACCTGGATGTATCGGGTAGCCTTGAATACGGCAATTACTTTATTCAGAAAACCAAAAAAACAAAGTGCCCAGGTAACAGATATTGATGTTTCGTCCCTTACTATGGAATATGAGGATTACGAAGATGATGAACATAAGCTGCGGAAGATGTATAAAGCGATCTATGAATTGTCAGATGTGGAAAAAGCTTTGATCATGATGTATCTGGAAGATAAACCCTATAAAGAAATAGGGGAGATCCTCGGAATTACAGAAGGAAATGCAAGAGTGAAAATGAACAGAGCGAAGAATAATTTAAAAAACAAAATCAGCACACCATAATATGGAAGAATTAGAATTACTGAAAAAAGACTGGAATAAAGAATCTGATGATTTTAAAGAATATTCCGAGAATGAAATTTACAATATGATAAAACATAAATCTGTTTCCATCACCAGAACATTATTGTTTATCGGATTGATTGAAGTGATACTATGGACTGTATATGGCTATCTGGATCAGCAGTTTCCGTATATAAGAATGGCTATGTTCTTCGTTTTTACAGCATTCATTGTCTTTCTGTTCAATAGAATGAAAACAGGACAGAACAGCATTACACTGATGAAAAATATTTTAAACATGAGAAGACTCATTTTAGCTTATGCAGGTATTTCACTGGTACTGGCAGTCATAGACAGCATCATTCATTTTGATCATAATACCAGAGATTTTATGGCAGGTGCCAGTGATGGCTGGAATGAAAGGCATGGAAGCAATACTTTGTCTACCAATCCTGAGGTGATGTTGCCTTCATTTATAAATTATTTTGTCTTCGGAATTTGTTTACTGATTGGTTTTTACCTTTTGTATGTCATCTATAAAAAAACCTACGGTAAAATTTTACAGGATCTAAGAAAGAATTATAAAGAACTGAGCCTGCATGAAGAAACAGCGGCTTGATGATTTTACAGATTGGAAACTGGAAGAGGGAAGCGGGGAGTTCCCTATGTCGTTTGTTAAAAATCACAATTAATAGTAGTATTGATGCCTGCCTAAAAAAATCAATAAAAGTATGCTTCAGTTATTCTTTCAGGCTCCGATAGTTTCCTTCTTCCGGCCTCCAGCTTCCCTTCCCTCAAAACATTCCTTCTTAAATTATTATTAATATTGAAACTTCTCATTCAAATGAAACGGCTTTTTTATGATGTGTATAATAAAAAAACACTATTTTTGTAGTCTAAATTTTTCAAGAAAATATGGCAGAATATACTTTTCGTGAGGTAATTGCACAGGCAATGAGCGAGGAAATGCGTAAAGACGAATCCATCTACCTGATGGGGGAGGAAGTTGCAGAATATAATGGTGCATATAAAGCTTCAAAAGGAATGCTGGATGAATTTGGTCCGAAAAGAGTAATCGATACACCGATTGCAGAACTTGGATTTACAGGGATTTCTGTAGGAGCTGCAATGAATGGTAACAGACCTATCGTAGAATTTATGACATTCAATTTCTCTTTAGTAGGAATTGACCAGATTATCAATAATGCGGCAAAAATCCGTCAGATGAGCGGTGGACAGTGGAACTGCCCAATCGTTTTCCGTGGACCTACTGCTTCTGCAGGACAGTTAGGAGCTACCCACTCTCAGGCTTTTGAAGGTTGGTTTGCCAACTGCCCGGGGCTTAAAGTAGTAGTACCTTCAAACCCTTATGACGCAAAAGGATTATTGAAAACAGCTATCCAGGATAATGACCCGGTTATCTTCATGGAATCTGAGCAGATGTATGGTGATAAAATGGAAATTCCTGAAGAAGAATACTATTTACCTATCGGAAAAGCTGATATTAAGAGAGAAGGTAAAGATGTTACTTTAGTTTCTTTCGGTAAGATCATGAAGTTGGCGATGCAGGCAGCTGAAGATATGGAAAAAGAAGGAATCTCTGTTGAAGTTATTGACCTTAGAACAGTTCGTCCTTTAGATTTTGATACAATTTTAGAATCTGTAAAGAAAACAAACAGATTAGTGATTTTAGAAGAAGCCTGGCCGTTTGGATCAGTATCTTCTGAAATTACTTATATGGTACAGCAAAAAGCATTCGATTATTTAGATGCTCCAATCAAGAGAATTACTACTCCTGATGCACCTGCACCTTACTCTGCTGCATTATTTGCAGAATGGTTCCCTAAACTGGAAAAAGTAAAAGAGGAAATCAAAAAAGCGATGTACGTAAAGTAATTATAATAGAAAAAAACTTCCGAAAGGAAGTTTTTTCATTTATTATATTCATGAAGAAAAATTCTTGACGTCATAAAATTGATATAAATTTGCGCTTTTAAAAAAATAAATTGGCTGATATGGCAGAAGTTACAGAAGGCGGTCATCACTTTGACTTAAAGAAGCTTTCATTTGTAGGCGTTATAGTATCTCTAGGGATCGTTTTCGGAGATATTGGTACGTCACCGCTTTACGTAATGAAGGCGATTGTGAACGCAAGAAAGGAAGGCGCCTCAATGCCGTTCGATGAATACATTGAAGGAGCGTTATCCTGTATCATCTGGACGCTGACGCTTCAGACAACCCTTAAATATGTGATCATCGCTCTAAGAGCAGATAACAAAGGAGAAGGAGGAATTCTTGCATTGTATTCATTAGTGAAAAAGCTCAAAAAGAAATGGCTGTATGTAGTCGCCATCATTGGAGCATCCACCCTGGTGGCAGATAGTGTCATCACTCCCTCTCTGACGGTAATGTCAGCTATTGAAGGGCTCAAAATATACAATCCGGAAACCCCGGTCGTTTTGATCACCCTCGTTATTTTATTTGTGATCTTTGTGGTGCAGCAGTTCGGGACAGCCTCTATCGGGAAGTTTTTCGGGCCCATCATGGTCACGTGGTTCCTTGTTTTAGGAGTTTCAGGGTCACTTCATATTTTTGATCACATTGAAATCCTGAGAGCTTTCAATCCGATGTATGCCTATAACCTGATTACCCATTCCTCGAGTGCTATTGTAATTATGGGAGCGGTTTTCCTTTGTACCACAGGAGCGGAAGCTTTATATTCCGATTTAGGACACTGCGGGGCAAAAAATATCAGAATCAGCTGGGTTTTTGTTAAGCTAATGCTTATCCTGAACTATTTAGGACAGGGATCATGGTTATTGGATAACTATCACCAGGTACACAACGGAGTAAATCCTTTCTTCGGGATTATGCCGGAATGGGCTGTTCTTCCAAGTGTAATTTTAGCTACTGCAGCAGCAATCATTGCCAGCCAGGCGGTGATTACAGGATCATTTACCATGTTTTCAGAAGCAATGTCCATCTCTTTCTGGCCGAATCAGCATATCGAATATCCTTCAGGGGTAAAAGGGCAGATGTATATTCCAAGAATCAACTGGGGGCTGATGGCTTTCTGTTTTGTAGTTGTTATATTCTTCCAGAAATCAGAACGTATGGAAGCCGCTTACGGACTTACCATTACCATTACCATGTTGATGACAACCATTCTGTTGTTATTCTGGCTGAGCCGTACAAGAGTGAATAAGATCTTTATCATAGGATTTGCCATCGTTTACCTGTTCCTTGAGTCAGGATTCTTTTATGCCAATGTTATTAAATTTGTAGACGGAGGCTGGCTGACAATGGTACTGGGCGGGTTCATAGCAGTGTGTATGTATGCATGGTATAACGGAAGACTTATTAAAGCTAACTTTATCCAGTATGTGAAAATCGATAAATATGTGTCTATTCTTAAAGACATGAAACTCGATGAAACCATTCCAAAATACGCTACTAACCTTGCTTACCTGAGCAGAGCCAAAAGAAACGATGAAGTGGAATCAAAAATTATCTACTCCATCATCAAAAAACAACCGAAAAGGGCAGATCATTATTTTATCCTGAGCATCGTAAACCAGGAAGATCCATATACTTTCAAATATACGGTGGACGAAATTCTTCCGGGAACCGTTTATAAGATCAATTTCCTTTTAGGATTTAAAGTAGACCGAAGAATCAACGACTATTTCAATATGGTGTTGAGAGATCTTATGGCAGATGGCACTATTCCTTCAAGAAGCAGCCACCCGTCTCTGAGAGCACATAATATCCCGCCGGATCTGAAATATGTCATCATAGATAACACCTATATCAACGATATTCTTTTAACTGTTAAACAGAAGATTACCCTTAATATCTACAACTTTGTGAAGTATATCGGAAGTGACGACTTTAAGGCCTGGGGAGTGTCTTCCCACAACGTTGAAGTGGAATCTGCACCCATTACGGAGCTTACCGTTTATGATAACAAGATTGAGCAATCCGGGTACTTCCGTCACAACTCTTAAGCCAATGAGTATTTAACCATAATATCTATTTAAATAAAATTCAATAAATTTGTAGATAATTTTTTTATGGATACAGTACAAAAAGAAAAAAATATAGCTTTGATCAAGGATGTTCTGAGAAACTACTTATTAGAAAAAGGGTTCAGAAACACACCTGAAAGATATACGATATTAGAAGAAATTTATAATATGGATCATCACTTCAATGTTGATGATCTGTATCTTCTGATGATGCAGAAGAAATACCATGTTTCCAAAGCAACCATTTACAACACTATTGAGATTTTCCTGGATGCAGGTTTGATCCGTAAACACCAGTTTGGAGAAAAAACACTCACCTCTTCTTCTTATGAAAAGTCTTACTTTGATAAGCAGCATGACCATTTGGTGATCTACAAAAAAGACTCTGACAAAGAAATTGAGGAGATCATCGAGTTCTGCGATCCAAGAATCCAAGGAATTAAAGAAGCCATTGAAGAAGCATTTGGCGTAAAAATTGATTCTCATTCGCTATATTTCTATGGCACTAAGAATGACTAATTAATGAAAAAAATCCTTTTTCTGTTCATCTTGATCTCTGCGCTCAGTTTTGCGCAGGATAAAACCCCTGTGAAAAGAGATCCTTATCTGCAGCCTTCTTCACCGGCAAAAACTCAGCCGACAAAACCGGAAGATAAAATAAAGATCATCAATGCTGATAAAATTATCAAAGATCCTGCAAAATATGAGGGAAACCAATATTTTACAGGAAATGTGAAAATTGAGCATCAGGGGTCTGTACTTACGGCAGACGAAGTCGTTCTTTATAGTGAAGAAAACTTCGTAAAAGCCATGGGGAATACAAAACTTCAAAATGCTGACGGCTCAGTAATCACTGCAGGAGAAATGGAATATGACGGTAACACCCAGAAAGGAGTAGCCCGGAAAAATGTAGTTCTTACAGATCCCAAACAGACCATAAAGACTGATGTTCTCTACTATGACAGATTAGCCAATCAGGCTTATTTTAATACAGGCGGAACCATTACGGACAGCCAGGGAAATGTAATGTATACCAAATCTGCAACGTATTTCCTGAATACCAAAATGATCGATTTTGTCGGCAATGTAAGAATAGACAATGCCCAATATATCATTGAAGGGGTAAACATCAAACAAAATCAGAATACCAAGGTTGCTGAATTTTTTGGTCCTACAACCATCACCAACAGAGCTAATCCTAAAAACAGGGTTTACACCGAACGGGGGACTTACAGAATGGAAACAAAAGAAGCTTTCCTGAATAAGAATTCCAAGATCTTTTATAATGATAAAATCCTTACCGGTGATGATATGTACTTTAATCAGATTACAGGTTTTGGTAAAGCTACAGGCAATGTAACACTGGATGACCCGAAAGAAAGAAGATACATTAAAGGCGGTTATGGGGAGATTTTTGAGAAAAAAGACTCTTCAATGATGACTAAAAATCCATATGCTGTTAAAATTATGGAAAAAGATACCGCTTATTTTGCAGCAGAAAAGATTATCTCTTATCAGAAACCGGATTCTCTGGATATCAATGTGAAGAAAAGCTTTTTAAGAGCCTATAAAAAAGCCCGTATCTACAAATCCAATGCTCAGGGAAGAGCAGATTCTATTGCTTTCAATGAAACGGATGGGGTAATGCATATGTTTACTAATCCGATTCTGTGGAGTGGTGAAAAACAGGTGACAGGAGATAAGGTAGAAGCTTATTTTAATACCCAAAGCGAAAATATAGACTCCCTGAAAGTAATCGGAAATGCTTTTGCCATCAGTAAAGTAGATTCCCTGAATCTAAAAGATGAATTCAACCAGGTGAAAGGAAAATTCATGACCGTTTACTACGAGAAAAATGATATTAAAGAAGCCAGAGTAGTAGGAAATGCACAATCTATTGTATATGTGGATGATACCGATCAGGAAACCAAAAAGCCTGAAAGAATCGGGATTACACTTTCTACCTGCGGAATTATAGGAGCTTTATTTGAAGAAAGAGCACTACAGATCATCTCATGCAGCATCGGTGCTGCTTCAGATACTTATCCGATGAGTAAAATTGAACCTTCAAGAAGGAAGTTCCCTGATTTTAACTGGAATACCAAAGACCGGATCAGAAAATGGCAGGATATATTGGTAGACAGCCCGAATAACGAAGAAATACAGTATACAGCTGATAACGAACTCTTCGATAAAGCCCAGAAAGCTATAGATGATGAAAGAGCCAAAGAAGAAGCCAAAAAGCCGAAGAGAACAAGAAAATAATACATATAAGGACCGCTTTACAGCGGTTCTTTTGGTTTAACAGTAATATGTTTTGCAGCCATATGATGGTCTGTTTGGATTGAACCACTGAACATTGTTATTCCATGTCAATAATTTCCGCATTTGCTGAATCTTTTATAGCTTTGCTGAAATTTTTTGAGACGATGGAAATGCATAAAGATTTTTTTACATATCAGGCACAAACCACAAAATTTGCTGCAGGTTTTGAAGTTGAAAAAGCCGAAGGAAATTATATCTACGGTACAGACGGGAAGAAGTACCTTGATTTTGTAGCAGGAGTATCTGCCAACACACTGGGGCATTCTCATCCTAAAGTAGTGAATGCGATCAAAGAACAGGCTGATAAGTACCTTCACGTAATGGTATACGGAGAATATGCACAGGAGAAACCTGTTGCCTTATGTAAATTGCTTGCAGAAGCTACTCCGGAACCTCTTGAAGTGACTTATCTTGTAAACAGCGGGGCAGAAGCTATAGACGGAAGTTTAAAACTGGCTAAACGATATACTGGAAGAGAAGAAATTGTTTCCTTCAAAAACTCTTATCATGGAAATACCCACGGAGCTTTAAGCGTTTCAGGAAATGAAAACCATAAAAGAGAATTCCGTCCGCTACTGCCGATGGTTTCTTTTATAGAATTTAACAACGAAAAAGATTTCGATAAGATTACAGAAAAGACAGCTTGTGTGATCCTGGAAACCATCCAGGGAGCTGCAGGTTTTCTAGTTCCTGATTCTGACTATCTGATTAAACTGAAAAAGAGATGTGAGGAAGTTGGAGCACTTTTAATTCTTGATGAAATTCAGCCGGGGTTTGGAAGAACCGGGAAACTTTTCTCATTCGAACACTTCGGTATTGTTCCGGATATCCTGGTTATGGGTAAAGGTATGGGTGGCGGAGTTCCTGTGGGAGCTTTCATGGGTTCAAGAAAAATAATGGAAACCTTATCCCATTCTCCTAAGCTGGGTCATATTACTACTTTTGGTGGGAATCCGCTGATTGCAGCAGCCAGTTATGCCACTTTAAAAGAAGTTTTGGAAAGTGATCTGATGAACCAGGTGGACGAAAAGGAAAAACTGTTCAGAGAACTTCTTGTTCATCCGAAAATTAAAAATATCAACGGTAAAGGACTGATGCTGGCAGTAAATCTGGGAGCGCCTGAATACACTTTGGAAGTTGCTAAAAAATGTATGGAAAGAGGACTTATTGTTTTCTGGCAGCTTTACAGAAACGAGTACCTGAGAATCTCTCCTCCGCTTACATTATCTATGGATGAAATCAGAGAAGGATGTCAGATTATTCTCGATATCCTGAATGAAAATTAAATAAAAAATCTCTCCGGAAAGGAGAGATTTTTTTATGTCTTGCATGGTAGTTTTGAATAAGTTGACTTAACATAATACCGATTTGAATTCTGTGATAAATATCATACAGATTCTTTAAAAAAGTAATGGCTTTTTTGTGTAATAAAAAAATTAATTTATATATTGCGGGACGATAAAACAAAGATTATATGGCGAAACATAAAGTCCATTACGAATTTCCAATGCACTGTTTATCAGAGATTTTGTATGAATATCTGGCTACTGCAGAGGGGTTGTCTGAATGGTTTGCGGATGAGGTAACAGAGAAAGGCGATGATTTCTTTTTTAGCTGGGGTGGAGGCCCTGCAGAAAAGGCCACTTTGATCAGATATAAGCCTGAAGGTTTCGTGCGTTTCAGATGGGAAGAAGATGAAGGAACTAAGAATTTCTTTGAAATGACTATCGTAATAGATGATATTACAGAAGATCTAGCTCTTAATATTACAGATTTCTGTGAAGAAGGAGATGAAGAAGAAAACGCAATGTATTGGGAAAATCTTATTGAAAACCTCAGAATAAAATTAGGTGCGGCATAATGTCGGACTGTATTAAATGATAAAACTGATGAACGATTTATCGTTCATTATTTTTTTGTAAATAAATCACATCAAAAATTGGAAAATCAATATTTTACATCAGACGGGTTGAATGTTAAGAACAGAGCCTTTCTTTTGGGCGACTCAGTGAAGGTTTCTTTCTTTGTAAGAAACGGTAGATTGATCATGGATGAAGAATGCTATTTTTTTCTGATGGCTTCCATGAGAAAGATGAGAATGAATATTCCTTTGTCTTATACCCTTGAGTTTTTCCAGAACCTATTTCAGAAAGATATCATAGAGGGCGCAGGAATACAGAACGGGATTATCAATTTCCAGGTGTTCAGGAACAATGACGGGGCCACTTTGGCAAAATCTTCCATATCTTACTTTTACGAAGTGACAGAGATGGATGACGTACTGACGGTTTACCATAGACCTCAGGAGCTGGATCTTATCAAAGAGATCAATGTGAATAATAACCTGTTGAGCAATATCAGGGTGCATTGCCCGGAAAATATTTACGGTGGAATTTATGCGCAGGAAAATGACCTGGATGATGTCATTCTTCTGAATCCCAATAAAAGGATTGCCCGTACCACTTCAGGAAACCTGTTGTTTCTGGAAGGAAATGTCATCAAAGTTCCGAAACAGACTGAAGGAGCCTATATTTCTCCTCTGATGGAAAATTTTGTTACATTTTTACATAAAAATAACCTTGCTGATATTCAGGAACACGAAATCATTGCCTTTGAATCTCAAAAAGCTGAAGAAATTCTGATGATATCGGATGAAAAGGGAATATTTTCTGTAGGAAAAATAAGAAACAAGACTTTTGAAAATGCCCGCTTCCTGGAACTGGTGGAAGGCTGGAAAAAAAGTTTTGATCAATAAAATTGACAAACCCGGTAAACAACAAAGTTCCAAAAGTCCTTTACCGGGTTTTATTCTGAATATATCAGAACTTGTTTCTTTATTTAATATTCATTGATGATTTCAATGAATTTCTGTGCAATTTCTTTTTGACCCTGCTCACTGGTCATATAATTCCTGTCTTTGGTATTATTGATAAATCCTATTTCTACCAAAACAGCAGGAGCTTTAGTCTCTCTTAAAATACGGTAATTACTTTCTTCCTTTATTTTACGGGCCTTGAATTTTTTATAAATCTTTCCTGCCAGTTCTTTTGAAGCTTCTGAATTCTGAGCATAGACCTCAAGCCCGCTCTGTGGTGTTTCTTCCTGTGCTGAAGTATTAGCGTGCAGTGAAATCACCATTTCAGGATTCAGTTTATTGATCTGTTCTGTTCTTTCAGAAAGAGTAGGGAAGCTGTCCGTATCCCTTGTCAATACCACTTCATATTTATCCTGGCTCCCATTGATCTTCTGAATTTCTTTTGCAATCTTCAGTGAAATGTCTTTTTCTGCAAACTGACCATGCGTAGCTCCCTTATCATTTCCACCGTGGCCGGCATCAATGACAATGTATTTTTTATTAACAGGAGTAAAGGATAAAAATGCTGCAGAAAAGACTGATAAAGTAAGTAGTGATATCCCTTTCATTTCAGTGGTTTTTGTTTTTTCAAAGAACGTAAAAACTTTCTTTAAAATTGGTTAATGAAATCTTAAAGTTTGTTAATTATCTTCCTGTTATACAGTGAGATAGTTTTTTAGTTCAATGAAATGTCTTCAGGAGAGTTGGCCCAAAGAAGGAATTCGCCACCAAGGTTCTGCATGATCGATTTCCAAAGCGTCTGATCATTTGGAAGCGTATAGTCAAGATTATAAACATCCACTACGGTCCACATCTTTCTCTGTACTTCAGCATCCAGCTGATTCGGAGACCATCCTGAATAGCCTGAGAATATTTTTATATTCTGAATATCAAGCTCATTGCTTAAAACAGCGTTGATAATACGCTCAATATCTTCTGTAAGATAGTATTCATCGGTGATCTCTGTATAGATTTCAGTGACTTTCTGTCCTTTTACGATAAAAAATACCTTGTCGTTTTCTACAGGTCCCCCATCGTACACTTCAATTTTAAAATCAAAAAAATCTTTGAATTTACTACTCATCTGGCTGTTCTTTTTATTCAATATCAAACCAAATGCACCGCTTTCATTGTGTTCAATAACCAATACTACAGATCTGGAAAAAATATCGCCGGAAATGTCAGGTGTCGAGATTAATATTTTACCTTTGTATGAGTGATTCATACTCAAATTTAATAAAAAATATCTATGGAAAACCTGCACGACAAAAGAAAAGTGTACGAGAAGTCCCAACTTATTGAAAGTGAGATAAAACAAAATCCAATTGAGCAGTTCAGAGACTGGTTTTTGGAGGCAAATGAAAGCTCAATGATCTCAGAAGCCAATGCTATGGCTGTTTCTACGGTGGAAGAAGATGGATGTCCGAGAACGAGGATGGTGCTTCTTAAGGCGTATACCCATGAAGGATTTATCTTTTATACCAATTACAACAGTCGAAAAGGAAAAGCTATAGAAAATAACCACAAAGCCTGCCTGCATTTTTTCTGGCCCAATCTGGAAAGACAGATCATCATCAAAGCTGATCTTGAGAAAGTGGCTGAAAATCTTAGCGACGGTTATTTTCATTCAAGACCAAAGGGAAGCCAGCTGGGAGCTGTAGTTTCACCACAAAGTCAGGAGATTCCCAACAGGGAGTTTCTTGAAGAAAAACTGAAAGAACTGGAAAAAGAATACGAAAATACTGAAGTTCCAAGACCATCCAACTGGGGCGGTTATCTGGCAAGGCCTTACGAAATTGAATTTTGGCAGGGAAGGCCCAACCGCCTTCATGACAGAATCATCTATACACTGGAAGATCTGGACTGGAAGATTTCGAGACTGGCACCATAAATGGGGAGAAAATAGAGATTAGAAACTAGAAGTTAGAGGTTAGTGATGGTGGTTTTAAATATGATGCAGTCACCCTCAAAACATGAATTTTGTCTATCAATAGGAGCGGGCTTTAGCCCGCTTATTTTTATTATGCATAATGATAGAGGCTTTAGCCAAAACTTAATAATTCTTATTGCTTAAAACCTTTCAACGGTTGAATTTCCCTTACCATTGATAATAAAAAAGGCTGCTTCCTTAGAAACAGCCTTTGAATTTTTGTAATCTGAATGATTATTTTTTCTTAGCACCAGAAACTGCATTTGATAGATCAGCTCCAGCTTTGAATTTAGCAACTTTTTTAGCAGCAATTTTAATTGGTTTTTTAGTTGCAGGGTTAATACCTTGTCTAGCCGCTCTCTCAGCTACTGAGAAAGTTCCGAAACCTACTAAAGAAACTTTTCCGTCTTTTTTCTTTAAAGTAGAAGTTACGTTACCAATGAAAGACTCTAAAGCAGCTTTTGCTGCAACTTTAGTGATACCTGCATCTTTTGCGATTGCGTCGATTAATTCAGACTTGTTCATAATTTTTAATATTAAAGTTAGTTCGTAATTATAGCAAATATAATACTATTTTCTAATTGTGCAATTTTTTTATTAAAACTTATACAATTTTTTTACTTTTCAGTGAAAATAGTTAAAATATGATAATTCGGTTTTTCACGAAAAATCTACGTTACGGGTTACTAAAATCATGCCAAATGCTTATGTTTATTGACTTTAGCAAAAACTTAATATTATTTCCTGTATTTATTAAATCCTAAATTGTATATAAAGTATTGATTTTTTTAACCATATGATTGTTAACTTTATAAGTAAAATTAATATTCCTTGTATTTTGTGAAATTAAACCCCTGTGTTTGTGGGAGTTTTTAAATGATATTAAAGGTCTGTTTTATTAATTTTTATTAATAAATTTGCATCATGTTAATAGAAGTTTTCAAGTCCAAGATCCACAGGGTGAGAGTTACAGCCTCTGATCTTAATTATATAGGAAGTATAACGATAGATGAAGATCTTATCGAAGCTGCCGGATTGGTAGTGGGAGAAAGGGTTTATATCGTGAATGTAAATAACGGAGAACGTTTTGATACCTATGTTATCAAAGGAAAAAGAAAATCTGGAGAAGTGTGTCTGAATGGCCCTGCTGCAAGAAAAGTGCAGAAAGATGATATCATTATCATTATTGCCTATGCACAGATGACGCCTGAAGAAGCAAAAGATTTCCAGCCGAAGATCGTTTTCCCGGATGAAAAAACAAACCTTCTTACCTAGTTCATGGAGAAAACATCAAAAAATCCATTAAAATCAATACTTACAATAGTAATATCGCTTGCTTTTGCAGGCTTTTTTTTATGGCTTGCCTTGCGTGGGCTTGATTTTAAGGTGATTCAACAGTCATTGGCTAAGGCCAATTATCTTTGGGTATTATTTGCATCTGTGTTTGGTCTTCTGGCTTACTGGTTCAGGGCTATCCGCTGGAATCTGATGCTGGAGCCGATGGGCCACAGGATTTCCAATTCCAATTCACTATGGTCCATATCATTTGGTTATCTGATGAATCTTACCATTCCCAGAAGTGGAGAAGTGGCGAGAGCTACTGCCTTATATGGAGTGGAAAAAGTACCTGTGGATAAATCTATTGGGACTATTATTCTGGAAAGAGTAGTGGATCTTATTTGTATGGCAGGTTTTTTAGTTCTGACAGGAATTTTTAAATTTAAGGCAATTCTTGCGTTCTATCATTTTGTAATGGATAAGAAGGATGAGAAAGAAGAGTTTGTCCCTAACCTTTTTGAGAAACAAATGATGAAATTGGGGATAAATGATTTTGATTCATTTTATTTATGTGTTAAAATTGGTCTTGTAATACTGGTCTTAATTGGGCTAGGCCTTCTTTATAAATATAAAAAAGAGAAGCTTATCAATTTCGGAAAAGGAATTCTGCAGGGATTAACTTCTATCTTTAAATTAAAAGAAAAAGGAAAATTCATCTTTTACACATTAGGAATCTGGATTTGCTATTACTTTGCAGCTTATCTTGTATGCTTTTCACTCCCTGAAACTTCAGGATTTACCTTTGCAGATGGTTTTTTCATTATTGTAGTCGGAACCTTGGGAATGATCATTCCTGCCAGTGGAGGAATCGGTGCTTATAATCTGGCAATGAAATTCGGTTTTATGGCGCTTTTTATTTCAATGGGGAAAAGTGCTGATCTTGGAGGTGAAATGGGGCTTATCTATTCCTTTATTTCTTTGCCGCTTCAGATTACAATCATGCTGGTAATGGGGCTTATTTCTATTCCTATGCTGGCCAATGCAAGAAATGCAGCCGTTTCGGATAAGGATTTTAAAGATTAATATTAAACGTCTTTATAATAATATAAGGTTCAATTTTTTAATTGGACCTTTTTTATTTAGCCTGGGTTCGGTATTTATTCTTATAATCTCCATGACTTCCTTTCTTCCGGCTCCCAGCTTCCAGCCTATCTAATCAAACTTCTTTAAATTCCTGATTTAAATCCACTTTGCTGATTATTTTCATAAATAAATTTGGTCAATTCGTAAATCACATCTATCTTAATGCAAAAATAATTCATAATATAAAATACTATGGCAATTAATCTACAGAAAGGACAGAAGATCGAGATAGGATTGACAAAAATGACGATAGGGCTTGGTTGGGATCCTAATGAAGGGACAGGCTACGATTTTGACCTTGATGCTTCTGCTATCATGATCGATTCTGACAGAAAATTAGTAAGCGAGGAATATTTTGTTTTTTATAATAACCTTCAATCTCCGGACGGAGCCCTTACACATACGGGAGATGATCCAAGCGGAAAAAATAGTGACGGGGATGATGACGAAGCGATCATTATTGATCTGGACAAAGTAGATTCAAGAGTTGAAGAAATTCTTTTTGTGGTAACTATTGAAGATTTTGAAAGAAGAAAACAGAACTTCGGGCAGGTAAGAAATTCATATATCAGGGTAGTAGACAACAGCACCCATCAGGAAATTGCCAAATATGAGCTGGATGAAGATTTCTCTATTGAGACAGGAGTGGAATTCGGAAGACTTTACAAGAGAAACGGAAGCTGGAAATTTGAAGCTTCAGGAATAGGCTACAGGGCAGATCTGGGCTTCTTCCTTGAAAAATATTATAAAGGACAGATTATCAAATAAAAAAACAAATACACAAAATAGCTATGGCAATTAATTTACAGAAAGGTCAGACCATCGATTTGAGAAAGAATGACCGTGGAGAAAGCGTTTATGATCTTTCAAAAGTAACGATAGGCTTAGGATGGGACGTAAGAAAACAGGGAGGTTTCTTTGGGAAACTGTTCAATAAAGAAGCTGAATACGACCTTGATGCAGTTGCTTTCCTTTTGGATGGCAACGGGAAAGTGGCTAATCTTGGAAAAACGGTACAGACCAATGACGGAAGACAGATAGGACTATATCAGGGAGATGTGGTTTTCTTCAATTCTATGCAGCATCCAAGCGGAAATGTATGGCTTACGGGAGATAACAGGACGGGAGCCGGTGATGGTGATGATGAGCAGATCATTGTGAAACTGGATCAACTGGATCAGAGCTACCAGAAAATTGTATTTCTGGTAACCATCTATCAGGGAAGAAGTAACAATCAGCATTTCGGAATGATTGAAAATGCATTCATCCGTGCAGTAGATGCTAAAGGAAAGGAGATTACCAGATACAGCCTTTCCGGAGATTCAAGTATGAACGGGATGTGTGCAATGGTTTTCGCAGAAGCATACCGTCATAATGGAGACTGGAAGTTCCGCGCAGTAGGTGAGCCGCATAATACCGATAATTTTATCGATATTCTGAGACAGCAGTACGCTTATTCCAACTAGATTTACATTTTTATTATACATCATATGAGCCGGCTTGGAAGTCTTCGACTTCCTCCGCCGGCTTCAGAATTAATATCGTTTTTATAATGGCCAGAAGATTATTAGCCTATTTTTTATTGGATACTTCAGGTTCTATGAATGGGGAACCCATCCAGGCACTGAACAACGGTTTCAACGGTTTGGTCAGTATGCTACGTACAGATCCGCAGGCAATGGACAGCCTTCATTTAAGTGTGATTACTTTTGACAGGGAGGTGAAAAATATTATTTCCCTGATTGATCTGGCAAGCTTCTATCCGATGGAAATCACCTGTCCGGACAGTGGTCCTACCCATACAGGAGCTGCCCTGGAAATGGTAGCTGAGCTTGTTCAGAAAGAGCTGGTAAAGGAATCTGCAGATTCAAAAGGAGACTGGCAGCCGTTACTGTTTATATTTACTGATGGAAAGCCTTCGGATATCCAGAAATACAGACAGATGATCCCTGTGATCAGAGGACTGGAATTTGGAGCTATTGTAGGCTGTGCTGCGGGTCCCAAAGCTGACGAACAGTTTCTCAAGGAACTGACGGATCATGTAGTGAAGCTGGATACTACTGATGCTATTACACTTTCTTCTTTTTTCAGGTGGGTAAGTTCTTCCATTACGCAGGGAGGGCATTCACAGAATACGGGTGAAAATGTTACACTTCCGCCGCCGCCATCGGAGCTTAATATTATTATTTAAAAAACTGTCTTTACCATGAGAAGACTGCCTATTTATTTTTTAGTGGATATTTCCGAATCTATGGTAGGGGATCCTATCGAGCAGGTACAGGAAGGTATCGCCAATATTATCAGGGAATTAAAAAAAGATCCGTATTCATTGGAAACGGTTTATATCTCTGTAGTTGGTTTTGCAGGAGAAGCAGAGGTGATCACACCGCTTCAGGATATTATCAGTTTCTACCCTCCTAAAATCCCGATAGGAAGCGGAACTTCATTGTCTCAGGGACTCATCAAGGTGATGGATTGCATAGACAGGGATATCGTGAAAACCACTTATGACAGAAAAGGAGACTGGAAGCCTATTGTTTTTCTTTTTACGGACGGAGTGCCTACTGATGATGCTACCAAAGCTATTGAACGGTGGAACAATAAGTATCACGGGAAATCAAATACCATTGCCGTATCGATAGGCGAAAACACCAATTATAAACTTCTTGGGTCTTTAGCAGACAACGTATTGTTATTCAATAATTCTGATGAGAACTCCTATAAAGAGTTTTTCAGGTGGGTGACAGATTCCATTAAAACAACCAGTCAGAGTGTTACAGAAGCAAAGAAAGAAGGCATTAACCTCTCTAAAATTGATTCTCTGATTCTGGAAAAAGTAGATCCTGAGATGGAGCAGCGGTTCCCGGATAATAATTTTGTAGTGCTGAACGGTAAGTGTTCAGAAACGGAGAAGTTATATCTGATGAAGTTTAAAAAAACATTCGCAGAGTCAAGCATACCCGGAATGTCTACCCGGTATTACAGGCTGGATGGCGCCTATAAAATTGATGAAAAGGCATATTACAGACTTTCTTCTTCCCAGAAGACAAATCTTAAAATTTCCATAGAAGAGCTGCAGGGAGGAACTTCATGCCCTCATTGTGCTAATCCTATTGCATTGGCAACGTGCTCCTGTGGCGGTATTCACTGTCTGGGAGGTGAAGGCTACAACAGATGCCCTTGGTGTGGTACATCAGATTATTACGGCTTTTCAAGTGGAGGATATGACATCAACAGAACCTTGGGATAAAAACCTTACCGATTGCTTATGAAAATACCTGGATTTTATTTCGGAGCTAAGAAAAATATGGAGAAATCTGTTGTTCATAAAGAAAAAGAAGACTTTAAAGAAATCCATTGGGTGTTAAAAAATGCACACTCCAATAAATTCTATGAGTTCAGTTTTGATATGGATGATTTTCCGAATATAAGGATTCAGAAAATCAGTAACCTTGAAGAAACAGGACTTCGTTTTGAAGACAACAAGATATCAGGAATCCCGACGGTCAATAATGTTTATCATCTAGGTATTGAATTCTACCATATCGGTGACGAAAAAACTGTTGAAATTAAAAATATAGACCTGTTTGTAAATGCAGATCCTAAAGATTTGTGGAAAAATATTCCCGGTGACCCCAATGATATTTTTTATAAACCGGATGACTTTTCATACAAAGGAAAATTCCTGGATAAAAAAATTGTCGTTACCTCTAAGAGGGGACGTTCTCATGCCCATGAAGGTAAATTCAGGGAAGATGATTTTGCCGTTAATGAACTTCCTGCAGACTGGTTTGTTGTCTCTGTTTCAGATGGAGCAGGTTCGGCCAAAGCTGCCAGAGAAGGTTCAAGAGTTGCAACAGCTTCGGTGAATGATTTTTTTAATTCCTCTGAAATTTTAACTGAACTTGAAAATAATATAAATATCATTTACACTCCGGAAAATTTAACAAAAGATAAAGATGAAGCCCGGAAAAATGTAATAAGATTTTTGTATGAAGGAGTTTTATTTGCGCATACAGCCCTCAATAAAACAGCGGCAGATCATAATCTTTCTATCATTGATCTGCATGCGACCCTTATTTTTGCTTTGGTTAAAAAGTTCAGTTTTGGATATATAATACTGAGCTTTGGAGTAGGAGACTGCCCGGTAAATCTGATCAGTGCAGATTTTTCCAAAGTACAGCTTTTGAACCGGATAGATGTTGGAGAGTTCAGCGGTGGTACACGCTTTATTACCATGAAGGAAATTTTTAACGATCAGATGGCTGCCCGTTTCGGCATTACCCATGTAGATGACTTCTCCTATCTTGTTTTGATGACAGACGGTATTTATGATCCTAAATTCAGCACAGAAAATAAGCTGGAAGACAGAGAAAGCTGGAAAACATTTTTTAATGATCTGGCAGGACACAATGACGATTCCGCCAAAGTAGACTTTATAAACGATACAGCTATTGATGTACAGCTTTCCACATGGGCCGACTTCTGGAGCAGGGGAAATCATGACGACCGTACATTAGCCATAATCTATTGATGCCAATGAAAAATACCGTTAAGGTTGTTTCCGTTCTGGATACAGCCAGATCCTATGAATATGTTGATGAAAGCCCGATTCAGGGTGGGGTGAAAGATGTCTACTTTTCTCCTGAAAGAGATTATGTAGTGGCGTTTTACCGCAATCCTTTAGATGATGGACAGAAAGAGCGCATCATGAGAATTGTTTCCACCTATCTGCAAAATATACAGAGCGGAAATGCATCAGATTATTTCCTGAATGAGATTTTCAGATGGCCTCATGATATTGTGGAGAAAGGAAAACTTACAGGAATTGTGGTTCCCGTTTACAACAAGAAATTCTTCTTTGCCAAAGGATATATCGGTTCAGATAATATCCAGGGGCAGGATAAGGTTGGGAAATGGTTTACAGCTCCTATGTTCCGGAATTCTCAGTACCCGTTGAGGTTAGATCAGTCTGAATTGGGTGACTGGCTGAGCTACTTTCAGATAGCGATCAATATCAGCAGGGGAGTCAAGAAGCTTCATCAGATGGGACTTGCCCATTCTGACCTTTCCTACAATAATATTCTGGTGGATCCGGTGACAAAATCTGCCTGTATCATTGATATTGATGGTCTTGTTGTTCCCAAATTATTCCAGCCGGAAGTCATAGGGACTGCGGATTTTATTGCCCCCGAGGTTTTAAAGACCCAGCATTTGAATATTCAGGATCCCGGGAGGCATTTACCCAGCCAAAAGACAGATCTTCATGCTCTTGCTGTGCTGATCTATATGTATCTGCTGAGAAGACATCCTCTCCGGGGCGGGAAAATCTGGGATCTGGATTCTGAAAAAGATGAAATCATTTCAATGGGTGAAAAAGCATTATTTATAGAGCATCCGAAAGACCCTTCCAATCAGGTGAAAGCAGATCAGCTGAGAAAATGGGATGTTTTCTGGGGAGATCCACAAAAGATTTCTTATTCGGTAACAGGGCCATACATTTCAGAATTATTCAGAAAGGCTTTTATAGACGGGCTGCATGATCCTATCAGACGTCCCACTGCTAATGAATGGGAAACCGCTTTGCTGAAAACCGTAGACCTCATCCAGCCTTGCCATAATTCGGAATGTACAGAAAAATGGTACGTCTTTGATAATACCAGCAAACCTAAGTGCCCTTTTTGCGGAACACCTCATCAGGGAACATTACCGGTCCTCGATCTGTATTTTAAATTTGATGATGAGGTATGGAAGCCTGAAAATCACAGGCTGATGGTCTATCATAATCAGTATTTATTCAAATGGCATGTTTCCAGAAAGGTCATACGAAATGAAAACCTGACGATGCAGGATAAAATGCCTGTAGGATATTTTACATTCCACCAGGGAAGATGGGTATTCGTAAACCAAGGGCTACAGGGAATGAAAGATATTACAGAACAGAAGGAAATTCCGCCGGGTTCAATGGTAGAGCTGACGGATGGTAAAAAAATATTGCTGTCTCCGGAAGAAGGTGGCAGGCTGATCTATGTGACGATGACCAATCAATAGTGAAAAAATGAGGATGGAAGATATATCTTCAATACAAAATAAAATATAAAATTCAATAGGAGCGGACTTTAGTCCGCTTTTCTATATTGATCACAAATCAATTGGCTTTAGCCGAAACTTATGATAATTACAGGTTTGCAGACAATCATCTGTGAAAATCTGTGGTGAAAATTTGCCCAATCTATTTTATCGGCGGGAAATTCCTTTCTCCTTGATCCCGAAACTGTGTTGTTAGCATAGATTATCAGTTCCATCCGTATTTTCAAAAGATGAAAATTCCATAAAATAAGAATGCTCATCCTCATCCACAATTGTAAAACCTAAGCTGGTATACAGATGTTGTGCCTTATTGGTTTTCAAAACACTTAAAGAAGCTGTTTTTCCTTGCTCAGACGCTTCATCCAGAATATCGGTCAGAATCATTTTCCCTAATCCTTTACCTTGTTGGTCAGGATCTATCTGAAGTTGCAGAATATCGATATTGGTATCGGTTCTGTCTACTTTCAGAAGGCCAATGGGATGGCCATCCAGAAAGATAATACTGGCCTTGTCAAACCGATAAAGAATCCTTTGAAGAGCTGTTTCCCGGTCTGTAGGAAGATTGGATTCTGCATAATGCGGAACCATTGTTTTTATCCTGAGGTCAAGAAGGTAATCAATGTCTTTTTCTGTAGCTTTTTGATAGGTAACGGGTGCTTTCATAGTTTTTTTGAATTCGAATTTCAGGCCATACTTTCCCTGGAAAAAATTAATAAGAATCTACAATGACAATTCTGGAATTTTTTTCAATATCAATCTTTAACTTCATTTCTAAAGCTTTATTGAGAAAATCATAAGCATAGCAAATTGTCTGTGAATATGGACCTTTATGATCAGTTGCAGACGTCTCTATAATAAATTGTAATTCCTCTTCAATGACCTCAAACAGGACAGGGTTGCTTTGATTTTCAGTTTTAATAGTATCAATAATTTGTTCTTCTTCTTCAGTCAGCTGATAATCATAACCATCAAGCTTATCTTCAAGAATCCTTTTCATAAGGAGAATTACATAATCATTGAAGCGAAGAAAATCTTCAGACAATAAATTGGTACCGCCATCTTTACTTTTTATTTCATCAAGAGGAAAATAGTGGGTATAGTTTGCATATTGAAACATATACGAATAACATACTGTACTTGTTGGAATTTCATAAAGCAAGGTAATCCCCGAATGATCATAAAGCTTTTCAAAATATTGATCACGTTCACTCAACGGAGCGTTGTAAAATTGTGGATATACTTCCTCATCAAAAAATAAAGTGAGAGCAAACAGTTCATCAGGCGTAATCATGTTGATATTATTTTTGACGGTTTCCAGAATTGTATCAAAGCTGATATTATAATGATAATCGCTGAATTCCTTATTTCGGTCTTCAATAAACTTTTTAAATGTTCCGGCATGATAAATTCTGTGCTGAAGATCCTCATAAAGATTAGCCGCTGCCTTTTCTTTATTGAACATATAAATTGAAGTATGTCTTCCCATGAATTAGTTTGAATGTATATTGGAAATTTCTTTACGTTCTACGGTTTTCTTAATCAAATGTAATATTTCTTTGCTGAAGATAAGTTTCATCAATATTTTCTCTTTCAATATGATCCGGATGCATTGTAATTTTTATCAACTCTTCATCACTGTAAAAGCCTGCTAAAAACAGTTCATTCCCTAATATTTTCATCCGGATGGTAAGAGCATTGATCATGATCTCTTCGTTCCGCAACGTTTGGATATTAAAAATAAACACCCTTTGATAATGCTTATCCTTGTACTTTATAATCAGATAATTTTCATAAAAGTATAAAAGACAGTCCCGGAAAGCTGGCTGCTCCAGAGTACTTACAGGAGGTTTCCAGGTAAGAATTCTTTTATCCCTGAGCCTGATCTGAACCTGCTCTTTTCCCGCTTCACTACATTGCCACCACGCAGTATCTCCATGGTTATTGTCCGTTGTTTGGTGAGGGAATACAGTGTTTTCCACAGACTCAGGATGGGTCCGGATCATTTTCTGTTCGCTCAGTTCCATATTCATAGGATCTTCCAATAGCTCTTCCTTGATCTGCTTAGGGATTTCAGCTTTCGCCATTATTTTAAGTTTACAGGGACGAATATATAGATTTAATTGGACTAAAAGCATATAAAGAAAGCTTAAATAAAAACCGGAAGTACTCAATAGTATTCTTCCGGTTTCATATCCTTTTATACCAGCTCAAAGAAGTTTCTTCTGCCAAGTTTTATTTTAATCCCTTTTAAAAGTTCAATTTCCTGGTCGGGGTCTGAGACTTTCACCGAATTGATCTGAACTCCTCCGCTTTGGATGAGTCTTCTGACAGCTGATTTGCTGAGGTCATTCTTCAGTTGATGGCAAAGTTCAAGAACAGTCATTGTATGCTGAGCATGATTCAGTGTACTGATTGAAACAGTTTCAAAACTTTTCTCATCAAAATTTTTATTTTGAAACTGATTATTGAAGAACAGTTCTGCACTTTCAGCCGATGCATCATCATGGTATTGGCGGATGATATTTTTGGCAATCAGTTTTTTGATGTTCATCGGATTTTCCCCATTCTCTATTTTAGATTTTAAACTGTTTTTCTCTTCAGCAGAAAAGTTTGTGGTAAGATCTATAAACTCCTCAATCAGAGCATCCGGAATAGACATTGTTTTACCAAACATTTCATTAGGCTCATCAGTAAGCCCGATGATGTTGTTCAAAGATTTGCTCATTTTTTCTTTTCCGTCAAGACCTTTCAATAAAGGCATACACATCACGATCTGGGCAGGCCGTTGATAGATTTCCTGCAGCTGCCTACCCATCGTACAGTTGAACAGCTGATCTGTACCTCCCATTTCAATATCGCATTCAATTTTTACAGAATCGAACCCCTGGAGAATAGGATATACCAGTTCATGCATGGCAATAGGTGTATTTTCTGTAAATCTTTTATTAAAATCATTACGGTGCATCAGTTGGGCCACGGTCACTTTTGAAAGCAGCTGAATGACTTCTGAAAAATCAAGCGCATCCAGCCAATCGGAATTGAATACAACTTCTGTTCTTTCAATATCAAGCACCCTGGAAAGCTGATTGATATAAGTCTGTGCATTATGATGTACTTCCTCTGCACTTAAAGGTTTTCTTGCTTTATTTTTTCCGGTAGGATCACCGATTCTTGCAGTAAAGCTTCCTACGACAATAATGATTGTATGGCCAAGGTCCTGAAATTGTTTCAGCTTTTTGAGAACCACGGCATGACCCAGATGAAGATCGGGAGCAGTAGGATCAAAACCTAGCTTGATGGATAATTTTCGGTTTTCTTTTTGGGCCTGTGCCAATTTTTCTTCCAGCCCGTTTTCCGGCAGGATGATAGCAACATTTTCTTGTAATGTATGGATCATGATGAATAATTTTAAAATGAAAAAGCCCGGACAGGTACTGTCCGGGCTCTATATAATGTTAGATGATTTTTAATGGATTACAGATATAGAAAGTCTTCCCGAACGATAGCCCGGAGTATAATATTCACTGAAGAATGGAAGACGCAATATGCTGTTGAGATGTTTCATTGATTGCAAATATAGCAGGTTTCACCCACAGTTCCAATATCTAAACCATTAAGATGAATGTAAAGGTTATAACAAGATTTGTTTTCAGAAAAAACTTAACCGTTTACGATCTTAATGGTTTAAAATAATGGTTCAAAACAATTTTACTTGTCATTTTTTTAGCTAATTCCATGCCAGAAATCATCAGGAAGGGCTTTTTATGTTTTTTATCATGTTTCCCTTCTCAGCAGATCAAACTTATGAAAGTGAATTGAAATCATTGTGATGTTTATAGCTTAAATTCAGGAACGGTTGTGACTTCAGGATAGATATTTCTGATCTGATTTTTCCAGAGCTCAACTTCTTCAAGAGATGCCTTATCAGCCCTGTCAAAAAAGAAATGCCTGATCACGTTCAATCCGGAATAGATAAAAATTCCATGATCAGAGGTAAGTGCTAGAGCTTTATCCATTCCCATCCTGTTGTATTCTTCATGGGACTTTCCATGGGTATTGATAATAACAGTGCTTTTCCCTTTCAGTAACCCTTTTTGTACCCCTTGATCATAACGGTAAGCAAAACCATAACTGAAAACCCGGTCAATATAACCTTTCATTATGGCAGGCAAGCCCGTCCACCAGATCGGATAAATGAAAGTAATCTGTTCTGCCCAGGAAATATGGTCCTGTTCCCTTTTAATATCCTCAGCTGCTTCTCCCGTAAACTGTCTCTGCATATCATCCAGAGAAAGCACAGGATCAAAACTGATCTTATACAGATCCCTGGTGATGATTTCATGATTCTGAGATTCAAGATGTTTAGTAACGGTGTTTAAAATACTGTGATTTAAACTTTCATCATTGGGATGTGCATAAATGATTAAATGTCTCATAGCTTTTGGTTGTTAAGATTAATGAGACAAATGTAGGACCGTGTATGATCCGGTAATTGTAAGAAAACGAAATGATTACTCTGATCTCGGATTGCAGATCTCCTGCTGGAATTTTATATATTGTGAAGGAGAAATATTTAAAAAATGTTTGAAATCATGGATGAGCTGGCTCTGATCATAGTAACCGCAATGATCAATTATAGTAAACCATTCGATTTTGCCCGGTTTTCCGGATTCCGTTTCAATGGTTTGTATAGCTTTTAAAAAACGGTTGTAGCGGGTAAGCTCTTTCAAAGAATACCCGAACTGCTCTTTCTGTTTACGCTGGATGTTTCTTTCTGTCTGCCGGGTTTGCTCTGCAATTACCTTTACAGGATTTAAAAGGTCACTTTCAAAACTGCTCAGAAGCTGGCTTGTGTTGTCCTGATGCTTAAGATAAGGGCGACAGAATTCTAAAATATAACTTACCTGCTCAATAGGGAGATTTATTTCTTTCAGTTGATACCAAAGGTTGGTAAAACAGTTTTCTGTCAAAAGGTCATCAGGATGCTTTACCCTATTTTCAACCGTTGCCTTTCCGAAAAAGCGAAAGAATGCATCATTTTTAAAATTGGCGACTACAATGGAAGTCCCTGCTGGAAGGGTATACTCAAAAGCCTGCCTTACCGGTCCGAAAACCATACATTGATCAACATTGATTATTGTATTATCTCTTGTAATCATAGATACACCTTCTCCAAAACAGAACAGTAAAATAGTCTGATAAGTGGGTAACAGGGTTTGAGTGACAGGTACACCGGAATTATTTTCAGCAAAATAAAAATGGGTGAAAATATTTTCAAATTCCTGAGGAACTGAAATTCTAAAATGATTGTATTCCGTTTGCAGTTCCATAGGTCAGAGCGTAAGGTTTTTTACCATTTTATAATTGGTGAGATCAACTCCTTTTACATTGACGGTCTGCTCTTTCAGCATCTGAAAGCCGGCTTTTTCAAAAAATGGTCTGGCGGTTTTGCTAACGTCTGCCGTAAGCTGCTTTTGACCATGCCTTAGCGCTTCTTCTTCCATTTTTGCATATAATAGAGAAGCAATCCCCTGATGCTGATACTCTTGATGTACAAACAGAAGGTCAATATAATTTCCCTGATCAAGAGTACTAAATCCCACGATCTGGTTTTCTGTTTCAGCAATCAGAACATATTGACCTTTGATGACATTCATCCATCTTTCTTCATTGTCTGCCCCTGCACTCCAGGCATTGCGCTGTGCCTGATTATAATCCTTTTTACAGATAACTTGTATTGTATCTGTAAAAAGCTTCTGCATGGCAGGCAGATCATTTAAAGTGCCCTTTCTGATGCTGATTGTGGAATTATTTAATGTATCGGTGCTCATAAAGTTTTTGCTGTTCTTTGTTGAGAAGAGGATAGAAGAGATTCATCTGGAGAAGTGTATAATGATTGATAGCCTGTTGCTGATCAAGTTTCAGGATGAGCCTGTTGTGAGTAAGCCAGTTATCGGCGAGGATGAAAATTTGCTCAGTAAGGCAGTCGACCACAAAAGAAGGAATATCCTTTTGAAAAACATCATTCTTCTGCAGACCTGAAAAGATCAGTTGAAACTCTTCTTTCCGGCTAAAATTAATGCCTTCATACTTCGACTCTATTTCAGGAATATTCTTCAAAATATCTACAAAGCTGATAAATATAAAACGGTAAGAATAAAAAATCTTACAGGTGGAACGTGTAAACTGGTACAAGTCTTCAAGCGTTTTACTTTCTGCTTTTTTCATGTGGTTCAGCAAATCATCCATCTTCAGGGTAAGATCTGCAAAAAGGATTTTGATGATGTCTTCCGAGTGTCTGAAATGATAATGCAGGTTTCCGGCACTGATGTTCAGCTCAGCCGCAATATGTCTTGTGGTAATGGTATTATATCCTTTTTCGTTAAAAAGTTCGAGGGCTTTGGACAGTATCTTTTCTTTCGTGCTCATTGCTCAAATATAAGAATAATAAGAATGGTGATAAATCATATTTGTAAAATTAGAACATTTGTTCTAATTTTGGTATATTTGTATCATTAAATTGTTTTACAATGGAAGGAAAGCAAAAGTTTGATTATGAATCAGCAGGTAAAAAAACTACTGAAAATAATACTGACATTCAGGATATTGCGGCCAAGGTATTGCAGATTGTTATCGGTTTTATAATGGCGGTGCTGCATATGTGATGAAAAAAAAGATTTCATCTTGGTTTTTATTGGGATTGGCAGCCTGGGCCGGTATTATGCTGCTGAGGCGCAACGGTATTTATATTCCTGTCATCAATGATCATTTTACTGATTTCATTACGGTTCCCATGTATTGTTACCTGATAGAATATATTATGAATGCTGTACTTGGATATCACTGGAAACCGGATCTGAAATTCGTATTGACTTCCACCTTGTACCTGGCCTTTTTATTTGAAATAATCTGCCCGAAACTATCCAAAGTATTTACAGGAGATCTTTTGGACGCCCTGGCTTATGGAGCAGGAGGGCTGTTGTATTATTTTTTCAGAATTAAAAGTAACCTGACAGATTTAAAAAATAAAAAGGCCGGCAGCTCCACATCGTAAGAAGAGTCTGCCGGCCGGCGTTATAGTTTTTATCCTGGTTCTCTAAATAATTCAGTAAACTTAGTTACCGCCACCTGCTCTGTTGGATTCTTCAAATTTCACCTGTTTGGTAGCTCCCTTTACATTATTGTTCCCGAATTTGTAAGTAAGCGAAAGATAAACGTTCCTTGTAATTCCCTTATATTGATAATCTATATTGTAATTGGGATAATATTCAATGCCTTTCTCCCGGTTGGTATTCAGGATGTCGTTCAGATAGACGTTCAGCAGCAGCTTTTTATCCATAAAAGCCAGTTTCATCCCTGTGTACAGTGAAGCGCTGGTGTAATAGTATGTATTTCCATTTCTGTTGGGAAGACTACCCCAGAGGCCCAGCATAAAGGTTACTGTTTTTTCTTTATTCAGGAAGAAATTATTATCAATATTCATATTGGCACTGTAGCCTGCCGGTGCCGGTGAAATAGCAGGATCATAAGATTTTGATTTGGAATAGAATCCGTTGACAAAAATGGTGGATTCCAGCCATTTCAGTTTATTATAATTGTAACTGATGTTGATTCCGGCCTGATCCTCATTATAGAAATTTTTAGCAACGGTATACCGGTAGTTGCCATCCACCATCTGGATTCTGTCCCAGTTGTCTTTGTTGTAATTGTAGTATAAAGTGAAATTAAGATTGTTGTTTAAGACATACCCCAATTCAAAATTGTCAGAGAAGGAAGGCAGTAAATATGGGTTTCCTGTAGAATATTCATATTCCGATGTATAATATTTGAAAGGATTCAGGTTCCCGAAATACGGACGGGAAATTCTACGGGAATAGTTCAGTGAAAAGGAATTGTTTTCATTAGGCTTATAGCTGATATAGACAGTTGGAAAGAATTTACCATACCTGATCCTGGCAGAGGTATTGTCATTCATTGAAATGCCTTCCAGGGTAGTATATTCATAGCGGAGTCCTGCTTTTGCATCCCACTTTTCACTGATCTTAAAATTGGTGGAGACATATGCCGCATAGTTTTCCTCGTTATAAAAGAAAGTATTGGTTCTGTCAGTATTCAGATCATATTGTCCGTTATTGATCGTAAAAAAATTAAACTCGGAATCATTTTTTATTTTGGTGTACTTCAGCCCGGATTCTGTTTTTACTTTTCCAAACGTTTTTTCCAGATCTGCCTGCCCGGAATAAATTCTGTATTTGCTGATCGGATTGGCCATCGTAGAAATGGTCTCTGAAGTAATCGTATTGGAAAAATTCCTTGCATCGGAATTATTAAGCATCATATTGGCGGTAAGGTTCAGTTTGCCTCCCATGCTGTCTAATTTAGCCTCATAAAAAGCTGTTGCATTATGAACATCTCTGCTGTTTCGGTTTCTGAAATTGGATACAATGTTCAGTAACCCTTCCTCATTGAACCTTTTTGAAGTACTTTCTCCTTTTTCCAAAGGATTGCTGTGAGAATAGTTGTAATTGATGCCGATCAGGTTTTTATCATTGATCTTGTATTCCGCTTTTACATTTCCGCCTTTATACTTGTAGTTATTCAGGTTTTGGCTGTCTCTGTTCCAGTAATTATTATTGGTAGTTCCTGTCAGATAATTATAAGTTGTGTAATACCAGTAGTTATCACCCAAAGATAAATTGGTACTCAGAGAAAGTTTTTCTCCCTGATAATTAAATGTTGCACCACTTCTTGAAGATACCGTTGGTTTTCCCCAGAAATAATTTCCGGAGGTCTGAAGAGATCCGTTCCAGCCCAGATTGGTGTTTTTCTTAAGAATAATATTGATCAGCCCGCTTTTCCCCTCAGCATCATATCTGGCCGGAGGAGTGGTAATCACTTCAATTTTAAGAATATCATCGGAACGGAGTGTCTTCAGATAATTGATAAGTTCCTGCCCGTTCAGATTCAAAAGCCTGTCATTGATCATTACGGCTACATTACTCTTTCCGGCGATACTTATCGCATCATCACTGGTTTTTACCATCGGTGTCTTGGCGAGGGCTTCCATAGCATCAATTCCCTGGGAAGCTACAGAATTCTCCACATTGAAGACCAGGCGGTCTACTTTTCTCTCGAATAATTTTTTCTTTGCTGTAACAGTTACTCCTTCTATCTTTTGCTCAGCTACAGGAGCTTCTTTGATCTGTATATCTTTTTTGTAAGGTCCGCTGACCGTAATTTTTTCACTGCTGGTTTTTACTCCGTCTTTTATAATTTCAAGCAGATAATCTCCGTTTTCTTTTAAAGGAATTCTGAATAGCCCTTTTTCATCTGTAATGGCAGAAAATTTTGTGTCATTCCTGGTAATCAGAACTTCAGTTTCCGATACCGGCTTATTGTCTTTATCAGTAATGACACCTTCTACACTTTGTGCGAAAATGAATGGGGAAGAAATCAGACTTAAAAGAAAAATAATCTTTCGGTTCATACTTTAGTTTTATACAAGACAACTATTTTGATGAACCTATTACATCATTTTTGAAAAAATAAAAAATTAATCCGAAAGAATTTACAGCAGTTCATCATTTGGAAAATCATGCTATGAGTTCAGAATATTGACAATGAACTGAATAAAATCGTAAAATTGATAGAGGAGGACTTCCGGGTTTACGGGGAGAAATTACAGTCGTTTTTATTGATGTTCAAGCTGTATTATAGATCCTTTGTAAAATTTGGTAAGGTCATAAAGATCGGTAAAATGATGTTGCAGACCGGGAATTACTTTGTCATCAAAATCTGCCGAGCTAAGCTGGTTTTCTGCCAACAGATATAAAGACGGGTAATCCGGTTTTAGAAAATCAGAAAGAATATTTTCATTTCCCTGGTCCCTGTTCATGATTTCTGTGAAAAAAATGCCATAGATCACAAACTGATTGAAGTGCTGGGCATCAACAATATAGTCCAGATGCTGGCGGGAGAGCTTTTCGTAATGAGAAAGAATCTGCAGAAAATTTTCTGCATGATCCACAGAAGGAATTTCATAAAAAACATCTATACCGTTAATGAACAGCTGTGTTTTGACTTCTTCACGATCGGAACGGTAAGCATTGCTGAACCATGAGAAAATCATGAGAAGCTCTTCCTGCGTAAGTTCTTCCACAGAATCTTTTACTTTATCTTTAATGATTTCAAGTTGCGCTCTGGCATCAGGCTGAAGGAAACTCAGTATATTTTCTTCTTCACGACTGAGCTTATTGTACAAATTAATTTTGGCAATATTAGGGTTGGTTTTGATGAAATAAAGTTCTTCTGCCATAGTTATTGACCAAATAATTTTTATGAAATGGTAATTAAAGGTACAAAATATACAGTATGCTTATCAAAAAAATATTATGTATTGAATGGTAATGCGTGTGGAAGAAATAGCTGGCGTTGAGAGAAATTGATTATTGGATTGAAAGTCGGAGTGCAGGAAGATAAAACTGAAAAATCACGGTATAAGATTTTTCTGCACGTTCCAGATCATTGACCGGGATTCAAAATAAACAATAGGATTTTATGAATTCAGTAGATCCTTCACGGCAGTAATTGTAAGACGATATTTATTTTTATTTTCAAAAATATATAGACTTATCTATTTTTTATATAGCTTTGTAAAAAAATTGAAATGAAAAAAGAAAAAGTACGGGAAAGGATCATCAGAGTAGCTTCAGATCTGTTTTACAGACAAGGCTATAATTCTACCGGGATTAATCAGATCATTGCAGAGGCGGATATTGCTATCGGTTCATTGTACAATCATTTTTCTTCCAAGACTGATCTTATGCAGGCTTATCTTGTAAAAGAGGAATCTGAATGGCTGGAAGGTTTTGAAAACAGTATGGCTAAAATTTCAGATCCTGGGGAAAAACTACTTGCCCTGGTTGATTACCGTAAAAAATTACAGCAGACCTCAAAGTTTGCAGGATGTCATTTTATCAAAATTACTTCCGAAACCGGAGAGACTAATCCTTCTGTTTCTGCCTTTGTGAAAGCGCACAAAGCAAAACAAAAAGGTCTGATCAGGGCATTGGTTGAAGAATACTGTGCAGATAAACCGCAACAGGACACGGATTCTATGACAGAAAATATTTTTCTATTGATTGAAGGGGCTGTTGTGACCTCAACGATTAATAAGCAGAATGATTCTTTTGATCAGGTAAAAAAAATTGTTAAGGGCTTGTTACCTTAATTTTTTTAATTCTTTAAAAATAGATATATCTATATAAAAATGAAATATAAATATCTGACATTGATTGTAATCCTTTTTGGTCAGTTGCTGACCATTATGGATATTTTTATTATTAATGTATCCATACCTTCTATACAGCGTGATCTTCGGGCTTCCAACGGGGCCATGCAGTTTATGATTGCAGCTTATCTTATAGGTTTTGCTTCTTTTCTGATTACGGGAGGAAGGCTGGGGGATTTATACGGCCGGAAAAAGATCTTCATTTCAGGGTTACTATTCTTTATGCTTAGTTCCCTGGCTTGTGGAATTTCTTCGGGAGCTGTTCAGCTGGTGATTTCAAGACTCATACAGGGGATCAGCGCAGCAATGATGGCTCCACAGGTGCTTTCTATGATCCAGATTTTATTTCCTGTGCATGAAGAACGGACGAAAGCTATGGGCTGGTACGGAATCACCATTGGAATAGGAACGATTCTGGGGCAGTTTCTGGGAGGATATTTTTCTTCATTAAAAGGATGGGACGAACCTTGGAGGTTTATTTTCCTGATCAACATTCCTATTTGTGTGATCGCTATTTTATGCAGTTTCAGGCAGTTGGAAGAATCCACTATGAATACCCGAAAAACTTTTGATATTTGGGGCGTTCTTGTACTTTCAGCTGGACTTTTCCTTATCACTTATGCATTGACAGCTTCTGAGGAAAAGGGAATGGATCTTCAAAATGGAATCATAATGACTGTTTCAGCGGGAATATTAATGTACTTTGTGAAAAATCAGAAAAATAAGATGAAAAAAGACGGGTCTTATCTGATTGATTTTGAACTTTTCAGTTATAAAAATTTCAATCTGGGTATCATCGCTGTTTCTTTCTTTTTCATAATGCTGGATTCTTATTTTTATATTCTGTCCGTATTTTTTCAGGATGGATTAAAGATCAGCCCGCTGATGGCCGGTGAAATCATTGTTTTTCAGGGGCTGGGATTTATACTGGCATCAGTATTTTCAGTACAGCTGATTTTAAAATATGGGAAAAACGCCCTTATAGCCGGGCTTATAGTCATTATTACTGTTCTTGTTCTCCAGGTCTTTTTTTTCAGGATATCCAACGACTTTTATATGTTTTGCCTGCTGTTATTTTTACATGGATTGGGAGTAGGTGCTGTTATTCCTTCACTGGCCAATATTGCGTTATCCGGGATGTCTGAAAAACTGACAGGAAATGCATCAGGCGTTTACAATACCTTCCAGCAGATTGCAGCCATCATTGGTATTGTAGCTGTAGGTGGTATCTTTTATTATGTTCTCGGTGGTCAGCCTTTAACCGTACATTATCATCATGCCTTTTCCATTGCTGTACTGGTTAATGTGCTCTGCCTGCTTTTTGTAATCGTTGCCGTTTTCAGGGTCCCGGATAATGTATTGCCTAAAAGAAAAACCTGAGATAAGCGTTGTGCTTACTGTGCTTAAGATAAAAAACAGTTATTTCTTAAGGCTTTTTTCCGGGGTTTTTAACTCATTCAGCGTTATTTTGGCGATATTTCTGGTGATTTCAGTAGGAGAGTGGCAATCACAGTTACTGAGGCCTATCACGTAAATATCTTCACCGGGAATATAAACACCCATACTTTTGAAACCAAAGACACTTCCGCCATGTTCACGGTCCGGAGCTCCATTCATTTCTTTCAGATGCCATCCGTATCCATAGGTAAATTCTTCACCGCTATTCAGTTTATATTTCTGAAAGGCTTTTTGGGTTTCCACAGGATTGAGCAGGAGATTCTGATTTAAAGCCTTTTGCCATTTCCAAAGATCATCCACTGTAGACATCAATGAGCCGGAAGAATAAGGAATACTGAAACTGATAACTGTCCTATTGACAAATCCCTGTTCTTTTTTATGATAACCATAGGCTCTTTTAGGAATAACCTTTCTGTCAGAAGCATAATAGGAATGAGTCATTCCTGCCTTGTCAAAAATATTTTTTTGAATGAAATTCTCATAGGTATCCCCGGAAACGAGCTCTATAATATAACCGAGCACTACGTACCCCGAATTGTTGTAATCAAACTTTTCACCCGGGGCAAAATCAACGGGTTCGTTTTTGAAAAAATCTACCATTGCCTCAGGCTTCATGTCTTTTTGAGCAATGGAAGAAAGCGCTTTCATTTTGGTGAAATCTTTTATTCCTGAAGTATGGGTGAGCAAATGATGAATCGTAATTTTATCACCGTTCGGATAATCTTTACTGTATTTTGAAACAGGATCATTCACGTTCAGTTTCCCCTGTTGTTCCAGCATTAAAATAGCCACAGCTGTAAACTGTTTGGTCATAGAACCTATCTGGAAAACCTGGTCTGTGGTCATATCAGTATCAAGTTCCAGATTTGCTTTTCCAAAGGCCTTTTTGTAAATACTTTTACCTTTCCGGGTAATCATAAAAACTCCTCCAGGTTCATTTTTATTTCCAAATTCAGTCCGGATCAGGCTGTCTATTTTTTTTTCATAGCTTTTGGTAAGTTGCTGTGCATCCATTGTGCTGAAAAAAAATGGAAGTACAATAAGGGCGGTTGTCAGTTTTTTTAAAATCATATTTTTTACTTTGTTATGCAAAGATATAATTTATTTTAATTACTATGTTATACAATGTAATGATTTATATTGTTAATGATAACGAAGAATATTCATTATTAAAATATTAAGATGATTATTAAAGCAGATACCATCAGAGAAACCTTACCAATAATGGTTTGCATTTGATATTGAAATTTTTATAATGGCACTCTTCTGTATTTCAATAAAAGTTATTTTTCTGCAGAGATAAGTAACATCATCGGGCGTCGGAGTTCTTCTTTCATCTCTGGAATTTCCTTCAGCATTTCCGGCCCTGGCTGAGGTTCGATAATTTCTTTGATTCTGAAGCCCTGTTTTAATAAGGTATTTAAATAAGAAGTCAGGGTTCTGTGGTACTTGATTACATTTTCACCCAGAAATGTGGTGTTTCTTTTTCCTTCAAGAAAATAACGGTCAACGGGCCAGCATGTTTTCTCCCCGTTTTTATCATAGACCCAGTCCTGTCCGCCTTCAGCCGTAAACACTGGATGTTCCACGGAAAACACAAAATGCCCTCCGGTAGCCAGCCATCGATGAATATTTTGGGCCAGGGCATCAAATGACTCTATATAATGTAAAGTCAGTGAACTCAGGACAAGATCAAACTGCTCATCAGGATAATCCACATCTTCCAAAGCTTTTCTTTCATACTGTATACCCTCCAGACTGTTAATTTCTGCAGCTCTGGCCAGCATTCTTTCTGAAAGATCGATTCCAACAACGGATGCCGCTCCGTTTTCTATCGCATAGCGACAATGCCACCCAAATCCGCAACCGAGATCAAGAACTTTCTTTCCTTTAAAATCCGGCAGCATAGTTCTCAGGGCATGCCATTCTCCGGCACCTTCAAGCCCCAGTTGTGACCGGAGCATTTTTTCATACTGGTCAAAAAATGACGGGTTGTCGTATTTATTTTCTTTCATGATACAGAAGATTTACAATTATAAATTTACGATTATCAAAATAAATCAAATCCCTTTAAAAACAAAAAATCCTTTACTTGCATAAAGGATTGTATCTGGATTGAAAATAGTTTTACTTCTGACTTTCACGTACTGCACGGATCAGATCTTCGTTGCGTCTGTTAGCTCTTTCATTATTTAAGGACATAACAGCCCAGATAGCCGCCGGAAGCCAGCCGATCAAAGTGATCTGTAAAAAAAAGCAGATAATTCCGGTAAGCACTTTTCCTCTAACGATAAAAGATAGGAAGGGAAGTACAACAGCTAAAAACATGATGTAAATTTTTAAGGTTATTAATCAAATGTAATGAAAAATAATGAATCAATGAATTAATCCTGAACGTGTTCAGCCCAGAGCTTTTCAGCATAATCCCTGAATACTTTTGGCCCCTGCTGAAAAGCTTTGTCAAAGGTATAAGTTCCGCCTTCAAATACGGGCTTACCCTGATCCTCCATTCCGGACCGTATTTTTGTTTCTCCGCGCATGGCAAACTTTTGTTTTCCTTCGTACATGATGAGCTTTAAATCTGAAGGGCTTATATCCCCTTTACAGGCCATTTCATACATCACCCAGATTTCAGCAATACCGTTTTTATCAAGATCAGTTACCTTTAAAGAATTTTTCTTAAATGCAGCATCAATATCTACCATACAGTCTTTGATAAAGTCATTCACCTTCCATATTTGCCGGTTATTTTCCAGAGAATAGCAATGGGCAAAAACTTCAGCATCGCTACCATCATTTTCATGGGTAAAGTTTTCATTGATGTAAACACCTGTTTCAGAAGTAACCACCATATATTCTCCTGTTTTATCCTTCCATCGGAATCCGTCTTTAAAGTTTCCTTTATATTTCAACGTTTTCGGAACCTGGGCAGAATCAATTCTTGTCGTGACCAAAGAATCTGTTTTTTCTACCTGATTCATTTCAGGAGCTTTCGTCTCAGCAATTGAATCTTTCTTTTCATTTTTACAGTTTAAAAAGAACAGGAAGGGAAGGGCATAAAGGAAGTACGTTTTCTTCAAAATAGTTTTATTTTCTGTTGGTCTGATAACAGGGCTCGAACCTGTGTCCTCCCGGTCCAAGAGCCGGGTGCTCTGCCACTGAGCTATATCAGAAATCAGGATAGGTGCAGGGCTCGAACCTGCGTCAATCCGGTTAAAGAGCCAGATGTTCTACCACTGAACTAACCTATCCTTTTATTTTCTTTTCAGAGTTTTCCTGAAAAATATTTGTTTTGTCTTAAAATCTTAGCCAGAAACGGATTGGAGACGGTTACTCCATGTACCAGTTCCGGAGTTGGCTTGTACTGGCTTACTCCGTGAGGGCGAGGGGCAATCCAACCTGATTTTTCAGGATCAATACCTGATTCTTTGCAGGCGCTGACAATCATTTCCTTGTTACAGAAAGCTTTTTCCTGAAAAACTTCCCATGGCAAAGGTACAATATTCCAGACTTCTGTGTTGGGATCGATCTTTCCTCCGGTAGATAAGTGCCATGCAATGACATCTGCCGCCATCAGGCGCATTACTTTTCCGAAACATACGTCATCAAGAATAAATTCCATTCCCAGGGCATAGATCAGATTCATCCAGTTGTCTCTGGCTTTATTCCAGGCGCCGGCTGTGTTGTTCCAGGTTGTGGAATCGTTGCCTTTCTTTACTGCCATTGTTTTCCGGTAAATGTCATTTTCATTCCAAAGCGCTTCCAGGAAGACTGAAACTTCTTCAAGAATAAAAGTCCATTTGCCTAATAGCTTCCCTTTTTGTTCATCGGTAAGATGCTGTAATACTTCTTTGTCCGAATAGCTGTAAGAAATCGCTGACCAGTTTGTAGTATCAGGGCTTTGCTTACATCTGTTGAACAGCATTTCACATATTTCGTCAAAAGGTCTGTCCTGACTCTGATTAGTAAAAACACTTCTGAGGTTGCTTCGGGCATTGAAATACGCAATAAAGCAAGCCGTATTCAGATCTTTGCTGAACTCTTCAAAACTTATAGTATGGGTAAGCCCGTGTTTGGCAATTTTCTGCAGCTCAAGCTTTTTTGATTCATGAATGAACTTTTGAAGTCTTATTTCGATCCGTTTCAAAAGTCTCCATTTTTTATTGTAATTCCGTTTGGAAATATCCAGTCCGGCCAGTTTTCTCAGATCTTTATTCAGACGGTCACTTCTGAAATCATTTTGTCCGACATCCTTGTGAATGAGGGGAGAAACTTCATTCAGAAATGTTTCAATTCCGGCTGCCGTATGATAGGAACTTTCTTTTTCACTGATCCTGAAGATTTCAACGGCCTTTTTGATCTGCTTTTCGGCACCCACTGCTTTTCCAAATGTTTCAAGCATTGAAGTATACCCATAGACACTGTTCTTCAGCGAACGGTTCGCAGCCTTGCTCAAAGTTGCCAGTTCATGAATAGCTAGCTGGCCTTTCATCAACTCAACGATCATTTCTGCGACGTCTTCGGGACGGCGGCGTTGATCCAGGGTTTGGTAAAGCTGTTGTATAATAAGCATTAGAAATATTAGTTACCAACTATATATATGCATTTCCAATTTATAGGGAAATCCATTTCTTTAATTGCTTCCTCAAATCTTGGTGCACCCCAAAAATCTTTTGTAACATAAAATACAGCATAAAAAATTTTATAATTGATATTTCCAGTATAGCCTTTTATATCACTTATAACTTGGTCAATTTGGCTTTTAAGAGCACTTTCTGATTTTGCATATTTGTATTCAATAGCTACTTGGAGGTCCGGAATTAAAATATCAGGATTATAGTTTTTAAAGCATTTAAAAAATCCAGAAGTAGGACTTAAGCTTTTAGAGAAAGTTGATTCAATTACAAATTTTACTTCATTATATAAACTTGTTTCTGACTCAGGTCTAGCTCCAATTTTATTAAGGATTGACTGAGTGTTTCTTAGAATGTTTTCTAAATATATTATACCTGCTTGTTTAAGTAGTCTATCTATATAAGAACCTTGACTAAATTCAAAAGGAACTAAATATTTTGAAAATTTACTCACTGTAATACTATAAGGTATTGTATCCTCATTACTATATTTATTTTCAAATAATGACTCCTCAAGCTGTTTAATCATATCCTTTTTAAAGGAAGCTAAATATTCTTTCAGATTTAATGATTCAAAATATACAGTACATAAATTATATAATTGCCAAGCTTCATCTCTAAACTTTTCTTCTATATCAGCTTTTTTTTCGTAATGAATAGGATTAGAATTATATTGATAATTGTTGAGTTTTTCTTCTTCATTTAAAAACTCTAAATCAAAAAAATAACTTCTCATACTAGAAAGTAAGTCTATTATTTTTTCTTCTTTGTATATTTTATTATTGTCCTTCACTATTAATTTGTTTGAAGATTTCTATATGGCATTCAAAAATACAAGTTCTCCCATCGTTTTATCCGTTTGCACCAGCTCTCCCTGGGGAATCTGATGATGAAGATAGGTAAAAAGTAAGTTGGTTACCCATTTATTTTCAATACCGTGAATATAATAAGAACAGATCAGTCCGAAATCATCGGAAATATAAGCAGGTAAATCGGATGATCCTGTAGATTTGAATATAGAGACAAAAATCTCTTTCCGGATGTCACTGATTTTGTCTTCGGTTTCTTCATCCGTTACTTTATCTTCAACAACCTTATAGGCTTCCATCGACACATCTGAAAATGTGGAAGAATCCCTGTTGTCCAATATTTTATCGATAGTTTCGGTATCAATATTGTCAAGAGCAGCTTTTAATGATTCATTAAAAGCTGCTGCCAGTTTATTTATGTTTTCTGTTATCATTTAAAAAAAATTATCCGAAAGCTCTTAACGGGATTGCGGTTCAAAGTGCGCTTTAAAGGTAAGAGGGCTCTCCACTTTATCCTCCACTTCTTCAAGATACTCTAAATATTCCGACTGATGCTTTTCCATATAAATCATAACAATAGTCAGGTTTACAAAAAGATTTTTATCCTCAGAGCCTAATTTTAAAGCCGTTTTTAAATATTCCAGAGCTTTCTCATTTTCTCCCATATCCGAGTAAATGGCGCCAATATTGATGAGTGCAGAAGTATTTTCGGGTTCGATAAGTAAAATTTCATCCAATTCTTTAATCAGAAGATCATTTAAAGTATCCCAGTGGTCTTCATTCTGCCACCTTTTAGCCTGAAGCTTTTTAACGTTTTCAAGTCTTTGCGATATGCTGTTCATTTGTTTTAAAGTATATCTGAATGTATTTTATCCAAAAGCTCTTTTCAACAAACTCTCCACTTTAGGCTCGCTTCCTCTGAAGTTTTTATAGAGTTCCATAGGGTCTTTGGTTCCTCCTGAAGAAAGCAGTACTTTATACTTTGCAGCAATTTCCGGATTGAAGATTCCGTTTTCTTTAAAATACTGGAATGCATCGGCATCCAATACTTCCGCCCATTTGTAAGAATAATATCCTGCAGAATAGCCACCCTGGAAAATATGAGAAAAACTGGGGCTCATTGCTGTTTCCGGATTGGTAGGATAAAGCGCAGTAGCTTTGGTATATTTATCCTCAAAGTCTTTTACACTTTCGTTATCCAGTTCACCAACTTTTGTATGGTAATTCATATCCAGAAGCCCGAAGCCCAATTGTCTCAGAGTCTGGTAGCCTTCCATAAAGTTTTTAGACTGCTCGATCTTTTCAATTTTTTCGTCAGGAAGAACTTCTCCCGTTTTATAATGCTTGGCAAAAGTTTTTAAGAACTCAGGCTCATAGCAGAAGTTTTCCAGGAACTGAGACGGAAGCTCCACAAAATCCCATTTTACAGAAGTTCCGGAAAGTGTAGGATACTGAGTGTCAGCCAACATTCCGTGAAGAGCATGTCCAAACTCATGGAAGAGGGTAGTTACTTCCTGGAAGGTCAGTAAACTAGGTGTATCTTTTGTCGGCTTGCTGAAGTTACAAACAATAGAAATATGCGGACGTGAATTTTCACCGTTCTGCTTGTACTGATTTTTATAGCTGGTCATCCATGCACCGGCCCTTTTTCCTTTTCTTGGGAAATAATCTACATACAGCAGGGCTTTGTAAGTTCCGTTCTCTTTTACCTCATAAACTTTTACCTCTTCGTGGTATTTCGGAATATCATTTCTTTCTTCAAAAGTCAATCCGAAAAGTTTTCCTGCCAGTCCGAAAACGGCATCCTGTACCTGATTCAAAGGGAAATAAGGTTTCAGCTCCTCATCATTAAGGTCAAATTTTTGCTTACGAAGCTTTTCAGCATAGAAGGCGTGGTCATAGCTTTGCATATCTTCAATGCCGTCAGCTTTTGCCAGGGATTTTAATTCTTCAATTTCTTTATCAGCATAAGGTTTTGCCTTTGTTAAAAGCTCATTCAGGAAATCAAAAACTTTTACGGGAGACTTGGCCATTCTTTCCTCAAGAACAAAATCTGCATAATCTTTATATCCTAAAAGAACTGCTTTTTGTTGTTTTAAATTGAGAAGTTCCCTGATCATATTCTGATTGTCATATTCCCCGCCGTCAAAAGATTTTTTACCGTTGGCCAGTGCAAGTTCCTTTCTCAGTTCACGGTTTTCAGCATAGGTCATGAACGGGATGTAGCTTGGATATTGTAAAGTTATTACCCAGCCTTCAAGATTTCTTTCTTTAGCTTCCTCAGTATATTGCTCAATGATGGCTTCAGGAATTCCTGCAAGGTCTTCCTTATGGGTGATATGTTTAAAATAAGCGTTCGTAGAGGCCAGTACATTCTGTCCGAACTGTAAAGATTTTAAAGAAAGATCCATGCTGATGTTCTTTAATTTTTCTTTATCCTCTTCATTCAGTAAGGCACCGCTTCTTACAAAGCCTTTATATGTTTCATTCAGAAGCATTTGCTGCTCTTCATTGAGGTTATATTTTTCCTTTTCATCATATACTTTTTTGATTTTACTGAAAAGGGCTTCGTTCTGAGAGATTTTTGAAGAATATTCTGTCAGGATCGGAGATACTTCCTGTGCGATCTGCTGGATCTCGTCACTGGTTTCTGCAGAATTCAGGTTGAAGAATATATTGGATACAATGTCCAGCTGCTCTCCGGAATAAGCCAGAGCCTCAATCACGTTTTCAAAAGTGGGTGCTTCAGGATTGTTGACAATAGCATCAATTTCTGCTTCCGACTGTTGAATCAGTTCCTTAAAAGCCGGAAGATAATCTTCATTTTTAATAGTATTGAATGGTGCTGAGTGGTATGGTGTATTGAATTTCTCTGTTAAAATATTCATTTTTCAATTTTTATATAAGGTAAATTTAATGATTCAGCGGGAATCACAACTGAAATGCTCAAAAATAATGCCCGAATATCAGGGTGTGACAAAAATACCTTATCTTTATATAATCTTGTCATATGGAAAGTGGGAGTGATGCAGGAATATTTAATTTTGAAAACAGATATCGATATATTGATCATTTTAAATACAACCTTAAATAAAATAGACTATGAAAACACTCTTAAAAATCATTGGTGCCATCATTCTGCTGGTGGTAATATATGCAGTAATTGCCATGCTGGCTTTCAGCAAAGATTATCATTATGAAAAATCCATTGTCATCAATGCTCCTAAAGAGAAAGTATGGCAGCATGTAGGCTCTTTAAAAGCATACAATACATGGGATCCTTTTTCTAAAGAAATAAAGAACTTTTCTGTCACTTATTCCGGAGAAGGAGATAAAATCGGGGATTCCTATCATTGGAAAGGAGATGACAGTGAAGGAGAGCAATCGATTACCGAGATCGTCCCGAATGAAAAGCTAGGTACCCAGCTTCATTTCATTAAACCGTTTGAAGGAATGGCTAAATGTAATTTTATACTGACACCTGAAGGAAGCGGAACAAAAGTAACCTGGATGATTGATAACGAACTGACCCCCATGATGAAAGTAATGAAGCCTATGATGAACAGTAATATGGATAAAATGTTCGGTCAGGGATTGAATGATCTCAAGAAAATTGCGGAGAAATAAAAAATATTTCCTGAACTTATTAACAGAAAGACTGCTTTGAAGGCAGTCTTTTTTATTGGAAACAGGTTTTGCTGAATGAAACAGATTATCTTCTTTTACTACAGTTGCAGTGCTGATGTCCGCAATGTCTGCATTGGTGGCTGTGCAGCATATTACTCATTACTGCATTCTGAAAGTCATCTTTAGTAGTATTGAAGGTGTCATTACCTTCACCTTTCGGATTGGGGCCATATTTATTGACTCCATAATCACTGCCGCCAAATACCATAAAGAAAAAATAACCCGGAATGAACTGATACAATCCGCTGTTACCTCTGTCATGGCACCTTCTTGCTCCTTTCAGTAAAATAAAAATAATAAAGGGAATCATAAAGAGTCCTACAATTCCTTTTCCGTCTTCTGATAGTTCGTAATGTTTTTCAATCAACGTTAAAGGATAAACCAATACGTAAAAGATAATAAGGGAAATAACATACTGCCCTCTGGTAATTCTTCCTTTGCGGGAAAACTGATTTAAAATTCTATGGATCATTAGTTTTTTTATGAAGTGACGAAAATATAAATTATTATTCTAAAAATATTATCTTTATATAAAGAATCGATTGTATGGAGAAGATTGTATTTGAAAAAAGTGATATCAGGGATTTTGTAAAAACCACCATTGCAGAGAAAATTGAGAAACTTAAAAATTTTATCGAATTTACTCTGGAAGCCAGCCGTGACATCAAAAAAACTCCGAAATATGACAGCATGAGAGAAGAGATGCAGGAAGAAATCTATCAGATGCAGCGTCAGCTCGGAGCATTGAATGATCTGAGACGGAATATGGCAAAAGTTCTCAATACCGCTACGGAAAGAGTGCAGCTGGGATCACTGGTGATTACCAATAAAGCCCGTTTTTATATTTCAGTTTCATTAGGTGAGTTCTTCTTTGAAGGTGACCGTTTCTATGCCATTTCCCCTGAAAGTCCGATGGCCAAAAAGATGATGGGAATGAAATCCGGAGATGAATTTACCCTGAATAAAATTCATCAGAAAATAGTGGAGGTACTGTAAATAGCTCTGATACTATGTATTGATAAAAGGAAAATAAGTTCAACTGGCTTGATAAGAAACTCAATCTGTAACGATTAACCCATGGTGAGCAACTAATACCGTAAACCATCACCAATACATGAAATTTGAAAAATTAAGAACCGGCAGACTCAATCAATGGATAATTATTCACCTCCGTTATCTGGTGGGTTTTGCATTTTTTCCATCAGGGCTGGTAAAGCTCATGGGGAACAGATTTACAATACTCTCAACAGATAATCCGATAGGCTATTTCTTTGATGCTCTCTACCAATCCGGATTTTACTGGAATTTCCTGGGTCTGGCTCAGATCACTGCAGGAGTTTTACTGATGACACAACGCTATGCCACGCTGGGTGCATTGATGTTTTTGACGATATTAACCAATATCTGGATCATTACGATCAGTCTTTCATTCAAAGGAACCTGGATCATAACCTCTTTAATGATGGCTGCGGTCCTTATATTACTGATCTGGGACAAACACAAGCTGCTTCCGGTTTTCAATTATAATAAAGCAAGTACAGTAAAGGAATATCCTGATCCGGAACCTGTTTGGATCATTGCCGGAATGGTATATACCATAAGTTTTATCGCTTTGTATATGCTTGATCCTGTCAATGGAAATAGCTATGAAAAATGGTTGAGTATCCTATTGGGTGCAGGTATTTTGCTGACTTTTGTTTTCAGCAATTATAAAGCTTATAAAAATCGAAAACCGATACTGAATACTTGATGAAATTGAAGAGCTTTGTAATAAAACCGGATGATGCTTTTGTCTTGAAAATTTTTGAAAACTTCAATGATTTTAAATGGAACAGATTGAATTCCATATTGTAAATTTGCAGGTATGAATAAAGCAGAAGTTTTAAAAGAAATCATAGAGCAGAGAAGAAGTATTTTCCCGAAAGATTATACAGACACAGAAATAACTCAGAAGGTGATTGATGAAATTTTACATTCAGCAACACTGGCCCCGAATCATAAAAGAACAAAGCCTTGGCGTTTCAAAATCTTTAAAGGGGAAGAAAAGGCAAAACTGGCATCAGAAATGCAGGTCATCTATAAAGCAACCCAGCCTGAGCAGCTTTTCCTGGAGAAAAAATACAATGATATTGGTTTTAAAATCAATAAAGCAGACGTTGTGGTATCCATTGTGGTCAATTTCAGCGGAATGGTTCCTGAATGGGAAGAAATTGCCGCAACTTCAATGGCGGTTCAGAATATGTACCTTACCTGTACAGCGAATAATGTAGGGTGCTACTGGAGCTCTCCTAAAATTGTAGATCATCTGAAAGATTCTCTTACTATTGAAGAAAACCAGAAGTGTCTGGGGCTTTTTTATATGGGAAATCTGGATTCATAGCCCTGATTGAGCGGCCTGTCTGAGCTCTTTTTCTTTGCAAAAGAAAAAAGCGAGTAGCGAAAGCAGGTTCCCGGCTTCTGAAAAAAATAATTTGAATTTGTAAAACTTTTTATCTGAAGCTTTTTACTTCAAACTTTTTTACTATCTTTGCACTCTTAAATATTTAACTGGGACGAGTTCCCGTAAAATTCAAACATTATGTCAGTAAAAATCAGATTACAAAGACACGGTAAAAAAGGAAAGCCTTTTTTCCACATCGTGGTTGCAGATTCTAGAGCAAGAAGAGATGGTAGATTCATCGAAAAACTAGGAACTTATAACCCAATTACTAACCCGGCAACTATCGAATTGAACGTTGATTCTGCTGTACAGTGGTTAAACAACGGTGCTCAGCCTACTGATACTGCTAGAGCTATCCTTTCTTACAAAGGTGCCCTTTACAAAAAACACTTACAAGGTGGTGTAGCTAAAGGTGCTTTTGACGAAGCTGAAGCTGAGAAGAGATTCAACGCTTGGGTAGAGGCTAAAGAGTCTAAAGTACAAGGTAAAGTAGATGGTTTAGCTACTGCTAAAGCTGATGCTAAGAAAGCTGCTTTAGAAGCTGAAGTAAAAGTAAACGAAGCTAGAATCGCTGCTGCTGCACAAGCTGAAGCTGATGCTAAAGCTGCTGAAGAAGCTGCAAACGCACCTGCTGAAGAAGTTGCTGAAGCTACAGAAGGAGAAGCTCCTGCTGCTGAAACTGAAGAAAACACTGAAGCTTAAGAACAAACCCCTGTTATGCGTAAAGAAGATTGCTATTTTTTAGGGAAAATCACACGCAGACATGGACTTGCGGGTAACGTGATCCTTAAACTGGATACCGACCAACCCGAGCTTTACAATAAATTGGAATCAATATTCGTTGAAATCAACGGATTATTGGTTCCATTTTTTATTGAAAAATCATCATGGAGCAAATTGGATGCTCTGAACCTTGCCTTCAAAAATTCTTCTGAGGCTATGGTAGACCAGACTTTAGGAAAAAATGTTTACCTTCCGCTGGCCTCTCTTCCAAAACTTACAGGTAAGCAATTCTATTACCACGAAATCATCGGATTTGAAATTTTTGACCAGGATGATAACAACTGTGGAGTAATCAGATCCGTCAACGATCAGACGGCACAGGTGTATTTCATCACCAATCTGGATGGAAAAGAAGTGGTTATTCCTATGATCAAAGACTGGATTCTTGATGTTGACAGAGAAGAAAGAACGATCAAAATGGAACTTCCTGAAGGACTTATTGATGTTTTTCTGGTTCCATCCAAAAAAGACGAATAATTTGCAATAAGCAATAAGCATTTTCTGTCTATATTTTTTATTATTTATTACTCATTACCCATTACCCATTACTCATTATCCCTAATCACTGCGGGTAAGAGATATTCCTGTATTTCAAAGAAATGATTCCGATATTTTTCTTTGAAACAGCAGGTGAAATAACTTGATTTACCGTTACAGAGACTCTTCATACATTTTATTAAAAAATATATTCTTTTTCCTATTCCCGGATTCGGTCAGCGATCTTGAGTTTTTTGATCTGATGCTGCCAATGTAGCTTTTTTCATAAAATACTAAAAAAAAGGCAGCCTGAATACAATAGAATGGCAGAGATGTGAAAATCACAATCTGAAGTCTGCAGGTTCTTTGTATGAAATTGTCACTATTGAATGAAAGGAAAAGTTAAAAGGTTGGTGATGTACTGATTAAAATAATATTTTTGTAAGATAGCTAGGACCTACGATGAAAATAAAATTTTTGATACTGTTGTTGACTCTTTGTAATGTGCTGTATGCACAAATAAATACAGTTGATGACCACTCTCTTGAGAAAATGACCTATCAGGAAATGGAAGAGAAGGTTTATAACTCCGGGATCGGTGATGCAGGAAGTAAAAGAATTACAGAATATTACCTTAAAAAAGCCAGATCTGAGGACAATAACACACGGATTGCCGAAGCATATGTCATGCAGCACTTTGACAAACCTTTACCGGTCGCATTACAATATCTTGACAGTTTACAGACCATTACAAAGAATTCTAAAGAAGATTATTATCCTGCCAGAATCTATTTATTAAGAGGAAACCTTTATTTTCGGTCAGATAATCCTCAGGCAGCGTTAAATAATTATATACTGGGACTGAAATATGCCAAAGAGAAAAAAAATAAAAGGCAGATTGCCATGGCCAACGTCAGTATCGCTTATCTGAATAATTATATCGGAAAACATGCTGAAACAGCAAAGACACTCAGATATTACGCTTACAATGCGGACTACATGAATCAGGAAGAGCGTCAACTTCTCAAATTAAACCTGGCAGACGCTTATATCGAGATCAATAAAATGGATTCTGCCTATATATTGATTCAGGAAGGGCTACATTCTTCCGAAAAAAACAAAAACCTTTATGGGCGTTACCAGAACCTGGGATTGCTGGGGTATTATTATGTAAAGCAGAAAAAATATAATGAGGCTATTCATAATCTGATCCCGTGTGAAAACTTTTTTTTCAAAACAAAGGAGTACAGCAAAAGAGCTCAGAATTATACGCTTTTAAATTTAGGGAGATCCTATGCAGGTTTACACAATAAGGAAAAAGCAATAGGATATTTTTCCAAAATTGATTCTCTTGTTCTGAAAACGGGTTCTGTTTATCCGGAGCTGAAGGAAGTCTATACGTATCTTATCCATTATTATAAAGAAAATAATGACAAGGAAAAACAGTTGTATTATGTTGAACGGTTTTTAGATATAGATCAGGTACTGGATACTCAGTTCAGATATATCTCCAGGGAAGTGCCGAGACGGTATGATGCCCTGAATCTGCAACAGGAAAAAGAATCCATTATTGCTGAACTTCAAAGCAGGAAAAATCTTTTTTATATCGTTCTCAGTTGTTTACTGATCTCTCATCTGCTTTTCATCAATGTATATTTTAAGTATAAAAGAACGGAAAAGAAATATAAAAAAATTGCCCAGGATTTAATTCAGTCTGTCAACGAAGATAAGGCGGTTCAGGAAGATGAATTACAAGATGAATCAACATCACAGGATCTCCCTATCGAAAATACAGGAGATAAACCTGCTAAAATAATTTCCGAAGATGTTGTTCAGACCATTTTAAAAGAACTTGAAATCTTTGAAAGCAAAGAACAGTTTTTAAATAAAGGAATTACATTGGGCAGTCTGGCTAAAAAAATCAAGACCAATTCCAGGTACCTGTCTGAAATTATCAATACCTACAAAGGGAAAAATTTTGCCACTTATCTTAATGATCTCAGAATTGACTATGCCATCAACAGATTGGTTAACGACAGGAAATTCAGATCCTATAAGCTGCCTTTTATTGCCGAAGAATTAGGCTACAATAATGAACAGGCTTTCACTTTAGCGTTCAAAAAGAGAACCGGAACACCCCTTTCCATCTATCTGAAAGAAATTGAAAACATGAAATCAATTTAGATTTATTTTATTGTAAATCAGTGTTTTAGTATCTATAGATTCATGATTTTAGTTATATAAATTTATGAATCTATAGAGTATATGCTTGCATCATCATTCTTCTTTATAGCATCTTTGCTCCAGAGGTAAAGACACAACTCTTTTATATTTTGTGCTTCCAAAGAACGAAATGTAAATACAAAAAAAATTAATTAGAGAAACTCAGAGATGAGGGAGTGAAACAGTAAAGTTAGGAACGTAGAGATTAGTGATTCATTTAAAAAAGAATTTATGAAGTAATTAAAAACAATACACCTTGAGAAGATCCGCAATGGTTAGATAATGAACTAAAAACAAAACAGAGAATCTTATCATTTAAAACTAATAACCATTTTCTATACATTATAAAACTAAACCATAAAAACTCAGGATATTCATTATCCTTTACAAGTGATAAAGATGGATCAGTTTTAGTTCAGATCAATGCAGATTATCAAAGTTCAAGGTCATATTGGAAAGGCAGATGAAACTTAAAAATAGAGAAAGAGACACAGAAGAAGATTAAGTTTTCTTGAACTGAAAGTTTTAATACTTGATAAATGATTTTTAAAGACAGCGTAACCATGAAGTTGCGCTGTTTTTTTGTAACTTTGCAGTCATTAATTTTTATATAAAAAATTTATCATCAACAAATGAAAAAGCAAACGATCAAAGAAATCCTGAAGGATTACAAGAAAGTATTACATCATGACATTACAGTTTACGGATGGGTAAGAGCATTCCGTTCTAATCGCTTTATTGCGCTTAATGATGGTTCTACGATTAATAATTTGCAGATAGTTGTTGATTTCGAAAATTTTGACGAAGAACTTATCAAGAATATCAGTACGGCTTCTTCTTTAAAAGTAGTAGGTGAAGTGGTAGAAAGCCAGGGTGCCGGACAAACTGTGGAAATTATTGCTAAAAAGATCATTATTTTAGGAGATAACTTCACAGAAGAACTTCAGAACACAATTCTTCAGCCTAAAAAACACAGTCTGGAGAAACTTCGTGAGCAGGCACACTTAAGATTCAGAACCAACCTTTTCGGGGCGGTATTCAGAGTGCGTCATGCTGTCAGCTTTGCTGTACATTCATTCTTCAACCAAAACCAGTTCTTCTATATCAACACACCGGTGATCACTGGTGCAGATGCGGAAGGAGCAGGAGAAATGTTCGGAGTTACAAACTTTGACCTGAACAATATGCCGAGAACTGAAGAGGGAGAGATTGATTTTGCACAGGACTTCTTCGGAAGAAAGACCAACCTTACCGTTTCAGGTCAGCTTGAAGGAGAAACTGCAGCCATGGGACTGGGAAGAATCTATACTTTCGGACCTACATTCCGTGCTGAAAACTCAAATACAACAAGACACCTTGCGGAATTCTGGATGATTGAGCCGGAAGTGGCATTCAACAACCTTGAAGATAACATCGACCTTGCGGAAGACTTCTTAAAATATGTAATCCAGTATGTATTGGATAACTGTAAAGACGATCTTGACTTCTTAGACAAACGTTTTGCAGAAGAGCAAAAAACAAAACCTGAAAAAGAAAGAGCAAAAGAAGGACTGATCGAAAAACTTCAGAATGTAGTGGCTAAACGTTTCAAACGTGTAAGCTATACAGAAGCTATCGAAATCTTATTGAACTCTAAAGAGAATAAAAAAGGTAAATTTGCTTATCCGGTAGAGAAATGGGGAACTGATCTTCAGTCTGAGCACGAAAGATATCTTGTGGAAAAACATTTTGAAAGCCCGGTAGTATTATTTGATTACCCGAAAGAGATCAAAGCGTTCTATATGAAACTGAACGAAGACAACAAAACTGTTGCAGCTATGGACGTTCTGTTCCCTGGGATCGGAGAAATCATCGGTGGATCAGAAAGAGAAGCAAGATTAGACGTATTAAAACAGAAAATGGCAGATATGCATGTAGATGAGCACGAACTTTGGTGGTATCTTGATACCAGAAAATTCGGTTCTGTGCCGCATGCAGGCTTCGGTTTAGGACTGGAAAGGCTTGTTCTTTTCGTAACAGGAATGACGAATATCAGAGATGTAATTCCTTTCCCTAGAACACCGAAAAGTGCTGAATTCTAGAACAATAAAAAAAGCCTTAATCTAAAAGTTAAGGCTTTTTTTATTTCTTAATAGTTTATTATGTTAGGAAGTATAATGCAAAAATCATGCTAAATGTGTTTTTTATCAAATAAATTTATTAAATTCGTAGAATATGTTATGTTAAAACGCAAATAAGAATATGCTTAAACAACACTTACAACTCAAATTAGGGCAGAAGCTGGCCCCTCAGCAGATCCAGTTGATGAAGCTTATTCAGCTTCATACTCTTGAATTTGAAGAGGAGTTGGAGCGAGAGTTAGAGGAGAACCCTGCTTTGGAAATTGCCAAAGAGGATTCTAAGGAAGATGAATATTCTTCTTTGGAAGACGCTTATCAGGATGAGGGTACGGAAAGCATTGAAACAGATTTTGACGTCAATGAATATCTCTATGACGACGAACCAAGCTATAAAACCGCATCCAGCAACTATTCTCCGGATGATGAGGAATTTGATAACGAAAGCCTTCTGACGGAGGGACAGTCGTTATATGATTATCTGATGGAACAGATTCATCTGGTAAACATCAATGAGGAGGATCTGAAAATTGCAGAATACCTTATCGGAAATCTGGATACAGACGGATATTTAAGAAGAGAAATCAAGTCTATTGTGGATGATCTTGCTTTCTCCCAGGGAGTTTATACCACCAAAGAAAAAGTAGAAGATATCCTTGAAAACTATATTCAGAAGCTTGATCCGCCGGGAGTAGGAGCAAGAGGCCTTCAGGAATGTCTGTTACTTCAGATCGAAAAGAAGGTCAGTTCAGATAAAGCGGTTTCTTTAGCAGCAAATATCTTAAGACATCAGTTTGATGCCTTGACAAACAAGCACTATAACAAGATCATTCAGAAATATGATATTGAAGAAGATGATCTAAAAGATGCTCTGGATGAAATCTCCAAACTATCACCTAAAGTAGGAGGAAATTTTGATACCCAGACGATTACCATCAACCAGGAAATTATTCCGGATTTTGTGATTCAGGTAAAAGATGGTCAGGTCATTCCTATGCTTAACAGCAAAAATGCTCCTACATTAAGAGTTTCAGAGGAGTATAAAGATATTCTGTCTACTTATTCTCACGATAAAAATTCATCAGAGCATAAACAGGCTGCATTATTCATTAAACAGAAGCTTGATGCTGCAAAGTGGTATATTGATGCCATCAACCAGCGCCAGAATACCTTGTTACAGACAATTACCGCTATTGTGAAATTCCAGAAAGATTATTTCATTACAGGTGATGAAAAATCTCTGAAGCCAATGATTCTGAAAGATGTTGCCGATATTACAGGTTTTGATATCTCCACGATCTCCAGGGTGGTAAAAAGTAAATATGCCGATACTCCTAATGGTATTGTCTATCTTAAAGATCTGTTTTCTGACAGTTTGACCAACGATGACGGTGAAGAAGTTTCCACGAAAGAGATTAAAACCCACCTTCAGGAAGTGATTAATAAAGAGAACAAGAGAAAACCATTGACAGACGACGCTTTAGTGGTTATCTTAAAAGAGCAGGGATATAATATTGCGAGACGAACGATTGCAAAATATCGTGAGCAGCTCAATATTCCTGTAGCGAGGTTAAGAAAAGAACTTTAAAATATAGAAAAAGCATTTCATTTGAAATGCTTTTTTATTTTTATGCTGACAGGTTGTGTGAAAACCACCCCGTCAAAATCTTCGATTTGCCACCCCTCCGCAGGAGAAGAATATTTGCCCTTTAGCTGTAGTCAGTATCTTGAAAATCAGATATTTTAAAGACTTAGGTGTACTTCTATACACAAAGCCTGTCACTTCAAATAACTTAAGCGTTAAAAAACTTTTGTGACTTTGTGGTTAAACCTTTCAGTTTAAAATTTTCCTGTAAGTTAAGCTTTGCTTTCCAACCCCAGTTCTTTCATCGATATTTCCCGCATTTCCACCTTTCTTATTTTGCCGGAAATGGTCATCGGGAATTCATCCACAAACTTCCAGTATTTCGGGATCTTATAGTGGGCAATTCTTCCTTTGCAATATTCCTGAAGTTCTTCTTCAGTGATCGTAAAGCCTTTTCTCACTTTTACCCAAGCCATGACCTCCTCTCCAAACTTCTCACTGGGAACCCCAATGATCTGAACATCCAGAATATTGGTATAAGTATATAAAAAATCTTCAATTTCCTTTGGTGAGATATTTTCTCCTCCCCGGATAATAAGATCCTTGATTCTTCCTGAAATGGTAATATATCCGTCTTTGTCCATTACAGCCATATCTCCGGTATGCATCCACCGTGCGTCATCCAGTACCTTTTTGGTGTTTTCAGGATCATTCCAGTATTTCAGCATGACAGAATATCCTCTGGTACAGAGTTCTCCATGTTCTCCACGTTTGAGGATTCTTCCGTTTTCATCCACGATCTTTATTTCCAGATGGTCCTGAACGGTTCCTACGGTGCTGACCTGCTTTTCCAATGGGGTTCCGATCAGGGTTTGAGTAGATACGGGCGAGGTTTCTGTCATCCCGTAGCAGATACTCATTTCCTTAATATTCATCAGATTTTCTACTTTTTTCATAATTTCCGGAGGGCAAACTGAGCCTGCCATTACTCCTGTTCTTAAGCTTGAAAAATCATATTGATCGAAATCTTTTACAGCAAGCTCAGCAATGAACATCGTAGGTACGCCGTACAATGAAGTACATTTTTCATCAGAAACTGCTTTTAAGGTTATTTCCGGATCAAAGCTGTCATTAGGAATTACCATACAGGCTCCGTGAGCGGTACAGCACATGTTGCCGATGACCATTCCAAAACAGTGGTAAAAAGGAACAGGGATGCAGACACGGTCTTTCTCTGTATATTTTAGTCTGATCCCAATAAAATAGCCGTTGTTTAGGATATTATGATGGGAGAGCGTGACTCCCTTTGGAAATCCGGTTGTTCCGGAAGTATATTGGATATTCACAGGGTCATCAAACTGTACATGCTCCTCGAAGCTGTGTAAAACTTCATCCGAAATATCCTGTCCGTTATTAACAAAGTCTTCCCAGCTGTCATCAAAGAAAATTTCATGCTCAAGGGTAGGGCATACTTCTTTGGCATATTCTACCATTTCCTTGTAATTACTTGTTTTAAAGCTTAAAGAAGAAAAAATGAAACGTACTTCAGACTGATTGAGCACATAGGTCAGTTCATGGGTTCTGTAGGCCGGGTTGATGTTGACCAGGATCGTTCCTATTCTGGCGGTGGCATATTGAAGCAGTACCCACTCGTAACGGTTGGAGGCCCATATTCCGATTCTGTCTCCGGATTTTGCTCCTAAAAAAATAAGGGCTTTGGCAACAGCGGTGGTCTGATTGTAAAATTCCTGGTAAGTAGCTCTGTAATCCTGGTGAACGCAGACAAGTGCTTCCTGATGTGGGTATTTTTCGACAGTACTTTTAAGATTTCCTCCAATAGTCTGTCCTAATAATGGAACCTCAGAAGTCCCATAAACGTATGATAAAGGCATAGTAAAAAGATTTGGCGAAATAAAATTAACAATAATATCCCGAACTATGGCCTATGGATGTTAATTTTCCTGAGAATCTATTTCTTTAAGCTGTTTAAGGTTTTTATCAAGCTTTTTAATAATGCTTCCGTATACCAGTCTGTAGTAAACCCAGATCATAGATACTGCAAGCAGGGTGCTGATGGTGATTCCTACAATAATGATCGTAAGGTTGGCACTGGTAGGCTGTATATTCTGAGAACTTAATGTGTAAAATATAAAAGAAATCAGTACAAAAGTAAACGTAAGCAGCAATACGATGCTGATCAGGATAAATGCGTTGACTGTTTTCTTGAATTTGATAATCCGGGTAATAAGTCCTTTAAGGTTTTCCTCAATTTTGATTCTGCGGTAATTCTGATAAAATTTCAGGACGAAATAAGCCGTGATCAATAAGCTCATGATTTTTATAGCCAGATAAGCATGTCCGAAATTATTTTCTACCTCAGGAGCTTCCTGGGCTCCCAGTCTTTCAAGGACCTTACGGAAACTGTCTGATTCTTCCTCCTGAAAGAAGTAGAATAGGCCTAAAACAGAGAAGAACAAAAATTCTACAACACTGATCCAGAAAATATATTTCACATAATTGCGTGATTTTTTATTCAACATCTGAAGAATCTCACGGTTGTCATATTTCGGCTGGACAGGCTGTTCCTGCCATGTTTTTTTAAAGCTATCTAAATCAAATTCAGGCATATTTTTCCATCTGTTCTTTAAGGGTTTTCTTTAATCTGTTCATTTTTACACGTGCATTAACTTCGGTGATCCCGAGGTTTTCTGCAATATCCTTGTAAGGCAGATCGTCAAGATACATCATGACAATGGCTCTTTCTATATTAGGAAGAGTCTTGATTACAGTATACAAAAGCGAGATCTGCTGCTGCTTTTCATCATCATCTTCCACAAAATCCTTGTGGTTGATGTCCAGCTCGTTTGTGGGCAGACTTTTGCTTTTTTTTCTAAAAAGAGTAATGGCTGTATTGAGTGCTACACGGTACATCCATGTGGAAATTTTAGAGTTCCCTTTGAATGAGTCGTAACTTCTCCAGAGTTGTAACACAATTTCCTGAAAAAGATCCTCTTCATCCTCCAGAGAATTTGTGTACAGACGGGATACCTTAATAATCAGGCCCTGATTATCCTTGATAAGCTGTGCAAATTCTTTTTCTCTGGAATTCATAGATATATAATGGCACGAAGATAATAATAATGTGCTAATTAGTGAAAATTATCATATAAAATAGTGAAAATAGGAAAAAGTAAAAAGGAATGAATAAGCTTACATGATCTGTATCTTAGGCTTCCTTTACGAAATTTATGTATCTTTGCACCTGCGAGAAAATCGGCCTGTTGATTTCCCGTTTTACGGGAGGTAGGAAAGTCCGGACACCATAGAGCAGCAAAGCGGATAACATCCGTCACCCGTGAGGGTAGGACAAGTGCAACAGAAAGCAGGTACAGTTCGGCTGTAGTGAAACCAGGTAAACTCTTTGCGGTGCAATGGTAAGTATATCGGTTCTTTTCAGTAATGGAAATAGAGGCGGCTCGTCTTGAAAACCGAGGGGTAATCAGCTCAAGTTTTGCAGCAATGTAAAGCGTAGATAAATAACAGGCACTTCTTCGGAAGTACAGAATCCGGCTTATAGATTTTCTCGTGATTTTTTACTGTCAGATAGACTTGCAGAAGCAGGCATCAGATAAAAACAGAAATCCTCAGACCATTGATCTGAGGATTTTTTTATTATTCATTTTCAAGAATGTTCTTGGCTTCAACGAGGCTTTGTTTTTCTTTTTCTGAAAGAGTAGGGTATTTGAGATTCATTTTTTCAAGGGTTTCAATGATGATCTGAATCGCGGCAAGTCTGGCAAACCACTTGTTGTCGGCAGGAAGTATATACCATGGAGCGTGGTCTTTTGAAGTTTCGTTAATGGCGGTTTCATAAGCCGTCATATACTGATCGAATAATGCCCTTTCCGGAAGATCTCCTGCAGAAAACTTCCAGTTTTTTTCCTGTTCATTAATTCTGTCCAGAAGCCTTTTCTTTTGCTCATCCTTAGATACATTCAAAAAAATCTTGATAATGGTAGTTCCGTTTTGGGAAAGGTGTTTTTCGAAATTACGGATACTTTCATACCGGTTTTCCCAGAATTTATCATCAAAATCTTTTACAGAGGACCATGTTTTTTCACTTAAATTATACTCCGGATGTACTTTGCACACCAGAACACTTTCATAATGGGAACGGTTGAAAATTCCGATCATCCCTTTCTGAGGCAGTGCAAGATAATGTCTCCATAAAAAATCATGGGAATATTCTTTAGAACTTGGTGTTTTAAAACTTGTAACATTACATCCCTGTGGGTTTACCCCTCCAAAAACGTGTTCTATAAGACTGTCTTTTCCGGCAGCATCCATCGCCTGAAGTACAACGAGCAGAGATTGGGTTCCGTCAGCATACAGCCTTTCCTGAAGTTCACGGAGTTTTTCTTTTTCTTTAATTAATAATTGTACTCCTTCTTCTTTAGTAAGTTTTCCGTTATAAGAAGTAGATGATTTTTTGATGGAGAACTTTCCGTTTACCTGAAAATCGTCTGAGAAATTGGTGTCCATATATTTTTAGATTATAGATTATGTTGTCGGTACATTTAAATATCAGCTTTCACCAAACTTAAGATGAACAGGAAATATTTCCCTGATTCATCTTTAATACCTAACATAAATATAATAAAAAACCGCCTCGAAGGAGACGGTTTTTTTATTTTTTTGAGTAAAGATTACTTTGCAGCAGCCTTTTTAGCTAGTTTTGCAGCTTTTTTCTCAGCTTTAGCAGCTTCTTTCTGTTCTGCAGGAGTTAATACCTTTTCAGGAGCATTAGCATCTACATTACCTTTGATATAGATTACGCTTCTGTTGTTGGCAGGGTCGTTAGAGAAAACCTCAATCATTTTGTTGAATGGTCCTGCAATCGCTGTGTTGTATCCTACTTTGATTTTAGCAGATTTTCCTGGCATGATCGGATCCTGGCTGAATTCAGGAGTCGTACATCCGCAAGAAGGTTTTACATTAGAAAGGATCAAAGGTTTGTCACCTGAGTTAGTTACTGTAAAGAATCTTGTACCATCAGCATTTGGCTTGATTGTACCGTAATCAAAAGTAGTTTTATCAAACGTAATAGTTTGTGCAGATGCCAGAGCAAATGTTCCGAATAATGCAATTCCTGCGATTAATTTCTTCATATTCTTGAATGTTAATATGTTTGTTAGATAAATTTTGTGAAACAAAGTTAAAAATTATTTTAATTCATGCTTAAAATTTTTTTTCTTTAGACTATTTTTGCAAATTGTAAGCCAAGAAATAGAATTTATGCAGATTTCAGAAAAATATAATCCACAGGAAACAGAACAGAAATGGTACAAATACTGGTTAGAAAACAAGTATTTCCATTCAGAACCGAATGATAAACCTCCATATACTGTGGTAATTCCTCCGCCAAACGTAACGGGGATTTTACACATGGGGCATATGTTGAATAATACCATTCAGGATGTTCTGGTCCGTCGTGCAAGAATGCGGGGGTTTAATGCCTGTTGGATTCCGGGAACAGATCACGCTTCCATCGCTACAGAAGCTAAAGTTGTTGCTAAACTGAAGTCTGAAGGAATCAATAAGTCTGATATTACCCGTGAAGAGTTTTTAAAACATGCCTGGGACTGGACTCACAAATACGGAGGTACTATCCTTGAGCAGCTAAAGAAACTGGGATGTTCATGTGATTGGGACAGAACCCGTTTCACTATGGAAGATAACCTTTCAAAGCAGGTGATCATCAGTTTTGTTGATCTGTACAATAAAGGGATGATCTACAGAGGGTACAGAATGGTCAACTGGGATCCTGAAGCAAAAACCAATATCTCAGATGAAGAGGTAATATTCAAAGAGCAGAACGGGAAATTATATTTCCTTAAATATAAAATTGAAGGTTCGGAAGAATTCCTTTCGGTAGCTACTACACGTCCTGAAACCATTTTCGGGGATACTGCAGTATGTATCAATCCTAATGATGAAAGATACGCACACCTGAAAGGGAAGAATGTAATCGTTCCGATTGTAAACAGGGTAGTTCCTATCATTGAAGACGAATATGTGGATATTGAATTTGGAACAGGAGCATTGAAAATTACCCCTGCACATGACATCAATGACTACGAAATCGGCCAGAAACATCAGCTGAAAATGATTGATGCTTTAGATGACGACGGGAACCTGAACGAGCATGGTCTTCACTATGCCGGAAAAAACAGATTTGACGTAAGAAAGCAGATCGCTAAAGAATTAGAAGAAAAAGATCTTTTACTGAAAGCAGAAGACTATGTAAATAAAGTAGGAACTTCTGAAAGAACAGGAGCTGTTATTGAACCTAAGATTTCAGTACAGTGGTTCCTGAAAATGTCTGAACTGGCTAAGCCTGCTCTGGACGTAGTAATGGATGATGAGGTGAAATTCTACCCTGAGAAATTTAAAAATACCTACAAACACTGGATGGAAAACATCCGTGACTGGAATATTTCACGTCAGTTATGGTGGGGACAGCAGATTCCTGCATTCTATTATGGAACCGGTGATGAAGATTTCGTGGTGGCAGAAACTGCTGAAGAGGCTCTGGAACTGGCAAAACAGAAGACTGGAAACAACGAACTGACGGCAGAAAGCCTGAAACAGGATCAGGATACATTAGACACCTGGTTCTCAGCATGGCTATGGCCAATGTCTGTATTTGAAGGACTTTTGGATCCTGATAATAAAGATATCAACTATTACTATCCTACTTCAGACCTTGTTACGGCACCGGATATTATTTTCTTCTGGGTAGCGAGGATGATCATGTCCGGATTGGAATACAAAAAAGAAGTTCCGTTCAAAAACGTTTACTTTACAGGTATTGTAAGAGATAAGCAGAGAAGAAAGATGTCGAAATCTTTAGGAAACTCTCCGGATCCGATCGAATTGATGGAAAAATATGGTGCGGATGGTGTACGTGTAGGAATCTTATTGAGCTCTGCTGCTGGAAATGACCTTCTTTTTGATGAAGATTTAATGCTTCAGGGAAGAAACTTCATGACGAAAATCTGGAGTGCATTCCGTCTGATCAATATGTGGAACCACGAAGATAAGCCGGCTGCTGCTACAGATCACCAGGCAATCGAATGGTTTGAAAATAAATTGAATAAAACAATTGTTGAAATCAATGATCAGTTTGAGAAGTTCAGAATCTCTGATGCATTGCACCTGATCTATAAATTAATTTGGGATGATTTTTGTGGTTGGTATCTTGAGGCGATCAAGCCTAATTACGGAGAAGGTATTTCTAAAGAAGTATATGACAAAACAGTATATTTCTTTGAAGAATTGATGAAACTTCTTCATCCGTTTATGCCTTTCCAGTCTGAAGAAATCTGGCAATTGATTTCAGAAAGAAGCATTGATGAGGCCCTTGTGATTGCTCAGCAGAAGAATGCAGATAGCTTTAACGAAGAGATCATTAAAAACTTTGAAATCACTGCAGAATTGATTTCAGGTATTAGAAATTACCGTCAGACCAAAGGAATTTCACCAAGAGAAGCTGCAGAAGTTTATACCAATGCCTCTGAATTTACCAATGAGGCGATCGTAAGAAAGCTGGCGAATGTTTCCGAAATTCATTTCGGACAGAAAACAGATAAACCAAGCTTTACATTCCTGGTGGGAGCTACGGAAGTTTCTATTCCTTTAAGTGAAAACTTAGACCTGGGAGAAGAAAAAGCTAAAACCGAAGAAGAATTGAAATATCTGAAAGGATTTTTAATTTCAGTAGATAAAAAGCTTTCCAATGAAAAGTTTGTGGCTAATGCAAAACCTGAAATTGTTGAGGTGGAGCGTAAGAAACAGAAAGATGCTCTTGACAAGATTGCGATCCTGGAAGAGAAACTGAAAAGTTTGTAATAAAAACATAGACAATTATTAATTTTGTCATAATCTCAGGCTGGATACAGATGAATACTTGTATCCAGCCTGATGGTTTAAAGAATAAATAAAATGACACATATAGAAAACATAAAAAAACTATTCTCAAGGGATTTTGTAGAAAGCCCGTTATTAGAAAGTTTTGAGGTAGGGAAAATTTATCTTTCCAGTGGAAAACTGTTAGCCTGTGATCCGCTGATCACCAATGATATGCTCCCTTTTACTACAGAATTTCCCAAAGGAGATTTTTCTGTAATGCTGCATAAGGAAAGAGAAAGTAATTGTGTGGCCTACGCCGAAATTATATTCGGTAATGCAGAAATAAAAGACTGGAAACTGGCAACTACAGCGGGACAGAACCTGAAAGAGCTGGCGGAAGGCGAAGTCTTCGGATATCCTGTAGAAAGCGGAATGGGATGTTTCATGGATGTTGATACGCAAAACAGTCTCAATGAGCTGGAGCAAAGGCTCTATCAGAATAAAGGAGGAGATTTCATGGGCATCTATGAAGAATTTTTCCATGATTATTTCTTTGATGAAAACGGTGCTATAGATCAATACGCTTTTCTGAAGCCGGCAAAAGACCATCCCGGAACTATATTTGCATTTGAAACAGGATATGGAGAAGGTTTTTATGCCAGTTATATTGCTTATGACAAGGATCAGTCACCGGTAAAGATAATTACTGAATTTATAGAAATAAGTTAATTAAAATAGTTATTTTTGATCTGCCATTTTTTAGAATATTAAACTTTAATGCCAATATAAAACACAATGAATTTCTCATCAGAACAACCCCGAATCATCGTTGTAGGTAGCTCATCAATAGACCTGGTCCTGGAAACTGAAAAACTTCCTTTACCCAATGAAACGGTTTTAGCCGTCAATTCAGACAGCTATTTCGGAGGAAAAGGAGCTAATCAGGCGGTAGGAACTGCCAGGCTCGGGGCAAGCGTTTATTTTATAGGATGTGTGGGAATGGATCCTCTTGGGCAGCAGATCATGAGGAATCTGGTAAGTGAAAATGTAAACGTAGGTTTTGTTCATGAAACAGATAGGGAATCCACTGGAACAGCTTATGTAACCACTTCTGACGGGAATGCTGCCATTGTTGTAGTTCCGGCAGCCAATAAATACCTTAATAACGATCATATTGACGAGGCGGATAAATATTTTCATACCGCAGATTTAGTACTTGTACAGCTTGAAGTGTCTATGGCGGTTGTAGAATATACCGTCAGAAAAGCCAAGAAATATGGTAAAAAAGTAGGATTATATGCTTCTCCTGCGATGAGGGTGAGCGAAGATATCTTGGAACAGGTAGACTTCATTGTGGCCAAAAGCAGTGAGTTGTATACTATTTTTGGGGAAGAAAAGAGAGAAGATGTTCTTAAAAAATATTTCAATAAAGTATTTGTAAGGGACGATACCAATTCTACCATTTATTTTGATGGTACAGAGATGAAGTATTACAGGAATGATAAAGACGAGACTGTTTATAAGATGGGAATGGGAGATGCATTCACTTCTGGTTTTGCCATAGCACTTTGCCATGGGAATTCTATTGAGGAATGTGTGAAGTTTGGAAATGAGGTATCATCAAGAGTTTCCGGAGGTAAAGGATCTCAAACAGGATTGCCGAGGATCTCAGATTTTCTTTCTTAAGCTATTTACGGCATATCAAAAGTCCGAAACTTAACATAAAGATATACTTAAAATGTCCACTTTTATAGTGGATTTTTTCTTTTATACTATGGAAAAACTAATACTTACTACAGAAGACCATGCTTCGCTCGCTGTCCATCTTTTTAAGCCGGAAAAAAGTAACGAAAAACTATTACTTATCAACTCAGCAACAGGCGTCAGACAGCAGGTGTATTTTTCCTTTGCCAGCTATTTTTCTGAGCAAGGATTCACGGTTATTACCTATGACTACTGTGGAATAGGACTTTCCAAGCCAAAAGAGATGAGAGGCTTCCACAGCTCTATGAGAATCTGGGGTTCCAGAGATTATAAAACACTGACTCAATATATTAAAACAAATTTCCCGGAATATCAGAAATATTGCCTGGGGCATTCTGTAGGAGCATTAATTTTAGGAATGAATGAAGATTCCACAATGTTTGATGAATTTGTTTTTGTGGGAACACAAAATGCTTTTGTCGGTAACCTGAGACTAAAAACAAAGATTGAAGCCTATCTGGGCTTTGGAATTGTTCAGCCATTAACCACTTCATTATTAGGATATTTTCCCGCACATTGGTTCGGACTTGGAGAAAGTCTTCCAAAAAATTGTGCATATGACTGGAGAACCTTAATTTTAAACAGGAAATCCACCAACAGACTGTTGGAAAAAATTGAGGACTATTCTAAAAATTTAACACAGAATGTATTTGTCATTCGTGCCGAAGATGATGTATGGCTGACGGAAAAAGGGGTATTGAGCTTACTGAACAATACCTATCCTAATCTTAAACCTAAGTACAGACTGGTGAAAACTTCCGAATCTGATAAAAAGGAAATCGGACATATTAATTTTTTTAGAAGTTATAACAGTAAACTCTGGGATATTATATTAAATGAACTGAAAGATCAATGAAAAGTACGATTGACAACACCGTAAAATTTGTAAAAGAAAAGTTAGAAGGAGCTGAAGCAGGACATGACTGGTTCCATATTGAAAGAGTCTGGAAACTGGCTGCCAAAATAGCTGAAACCGAAAATTGTGATAAAGACGTAGTAGAGCTGTCGGCACTTCTTCATGATATTGCAGATCCTAAATTCCATAACGGTGATGAAACCATCGCTCCGAAGATATCCAGAGAATTTCTCGAAAGTCAGAATGTTTCTGAAGAAACAATACAAAAGGTTTTATTTATCATTGAAAATATTTCCTTTAAAAACAGAAGTCAGGCCCCGGAAAACCCACCGGTTGAGCTTAAAATAGTACAGGACGCAGACCGCATCGATGCCATTGGAGCCATTGGAATTGCCAGAACATTCAACTTCGGAGGCTTTAAAAATAATCCGATGTATGATCCTGCGGTTCAGCCCAATTTAGGAATGTCCAAAGAAGAATATAAAAAGTCTAATGGTACAACCATCAATCATTTCTACGAAAAATTACTCCTTCTGAAAGATCTGATGAATACAGAACAGGGAAAAAAAATGGCCGAAGAAAGACACAATTATATGCTGAATTTCCTCGACCAGTTTTATAAAGAGTGGAATGTAGATTAGAAAATATTGTATCCTATAATTAAGGAAGTATATTTCAGATCGGCATAAGGCCCTTTTTCCTCCAACATATTAATGCTGGTGTTACATCTTGCTTCTATACTGTATTTGTTGTTATAATTGAATCCTATCCCAAAAACAGCACTTTTGAAACTTTGGGATGATGATAACTTCAATCTGTCAAATACATAGCCGTCATAGTCTACTGCATAGTCTTTAGAAGAACTGGTTTTCAGTGTAAGAAAGTTAATACCGGCATTAATAAAAATTTTTGCTTTATCATTGATAAACATATAATGTCTTATACTTACCGGAATACTGATAAATGAATAATTATCCACATGCATATTATAGAGATTATCAGAAGTCCTGATCGTTGCCTTGTTGTTGTAAAGAGAGAACGTGGGTTCAACGACAACCGACCACTTATTTCTGTTAAATGGCAATACCAATTCTGCTTCAGCTCCTATTCTGAATCCTGTTTTTGAAGGAAGACCATCATTACGGTAAGCTCCAGCGATGTCTACAGGAGAATAGAAATTAAGTCCCGGTCTGATATTTAAGTTGAATTTTGATTTCCTTGTGGAATCAGAAGACGACTGCTCTTCAGAAGTTCCGGAAACCTTGGCATTGTATGCCCTGAAAATTTTCTTAAGGTCACTACCTGTATATTTTATTTTTCCAGCTTGTATCTGCACATTATTGTCGTCAGGAAAGATCGTTTTCAATTGATCAATATATTTTTCGTTTACAGCGATCTGAGAACTGTTTCCGTTGAAGAAATATTTTTTGTAGATCAACGGTTGAACAGAAGAGCCTGAATCAGCATAAAAATATCTTATTACATTTTGCCCCTGATAAGAATATAGATTTTTATTACCCGTTACTATTTCTTTTAAAAATACAGATGCTTTTCTTAATTCCGGTTCTTTGTCTGAAGAAAGATCTGCGATATTATCAGATGAGTAATCAATATCCCCGTTGTAAGTGATATATTTTACATCATTATAGATTCCGAATTCTTTAATGGAAGATGGGGTACCTGTAGTTTCGGTAGATTTTTCATCTGTTTTATACACGAAGCTGTTAGGATTGCTTACCCATCCCAGATTTTTGATGAGTACTTCTTTTTTAGTGTTATCACTGCTGATGATATAGCCTTTTTCAAATTTAATCTGTGCACAGATGGCAATAATGAAGAAGGAAAAGAAGCCTGTCAATGCTTTTTTCATGGTTATTTGAGTTAAAATTTCGGTGGCAAATATAGATAAAATACAGAGAAGAAGTATCTTTGTAAAATATGACACTCATTATTTTTATAATATTTCTGGCTTCCGTTCTTTCTTTGGTCCTTTTTAAGGTAAAATCCGGAGGAATGGCGAAATGGGCAAAATTGTTTCGTATTGTAACGGTGGTTTCTTCAATTTCCGTTTTTACCTATTGGTTTATCAAGAAAAGTGCAGTGGCGTTTGTAGATAATTCCGTTGGCCTGCAGGTGATCAATAAGCTCCCTCAGACACTGGATTTCTATCTGATCAATGTCAATAAAACAGATAATAATGTTACACTTCAGCCTAAACATATCGGAAAAATACGACCGGAATACTACAGAATAGAATACCTGAAGATGGATAAATCTGACGAATACTGGATTGCCGGATATCTCGGGAAAAAAAATCTGGTCTATTTTTCCCAGCATTCTGTGCCCAATAAAAATATTGATCAGATTGTAGAAGTACAGAACTATATCAATCAGAGTATGAAACTTTCTGATGCAGCAAAGAAGCAGGTAGACGCCTATAATTATGAAAATGTAAAGCTGGGAATCTGGATTGCATTAGATTTCCTGCTGTTGTTTTTGAATCTGGTATTGCTTCTGAAAAAAAATAAAACTACATAAAGATCTTGTAAAAATAATGAGCCATTGATTTCAATGGCTCATTATTTTATTTTACGGATCAGGGATAATCCAGGATCTGCATGATCCGCTCTTTAAATTCTTCAGGACAGCTCCTGACTAATTTATCTTTATTTTGTTTGCTGATCTGGCCGGGTTCCAGCCATTCAACTTTATTGGAATTCAAGCTGTGATTATCGAATACTCTTTTGATGGTATGATTCTCATAAAAGATATATTCATCACCGAGCCAGCTGCTGGCGATACTGATTTTACAAATTTCCTTTTCCATGTCTAATTTTTTTATACAACCGTTTAGTGAAATACGGTATACTCTAATGTAAGGAAAAATCTGTTATGAAAAGGGTTTGTAGCTTTTGTAAGACTAAATTAAAATGAGTCTATTTAATTTTTTTAAGCTTGAATAATTGCTAGATTTTGAATAATCGCTGCCAATATCAGTGTATTTAAAACAGGGTTCCCGTACTTTCCGTTGCCATTTGTGGAATATGAAGATCAGTCTTCCAATCCGCATTCAGTTTTTTGATAAAGTAGGCGGATAGGAGAGGTGATGCCTTTTCTATATTCTGGTGGACAAAAAAGTAGATATTTTGAAGCCCTTGCTTTTTCCATTTTGTTAAATGTTTCAACCAGTCATCCAGTCTTTCGTAATCACTTTCCGCATTGGCTCCTACATAGCGGATAAAAGCATTGGGAGTGGTAAGACGCATATGAAGCATATCTCTTCTTCCGGCAGTGTCTACAATAATGTTGGTGATATTGTGGGCTTCAAAAAGCTCACAGGTCGTATTAAGAATTTCTTCATCTGTGAACCATTCCGTATTTCTGAGTTCTATTGCCAAAGGAACTTCTTTTGGCCACTCTTTTACAAATTTTTCTAACCTGTCGTAATCTTTAGGCTTAAAATTATCATGGAGCTGAAGAAAAACCATTCCTAATTTCTCATCAAAATTAATGACTGCTGAAGCAAATTGAGTAACAGGATCTGTCACATCAATCAATCTTCTGAAGTGGGAAACGGTATTGGTAATCTTAGGGAAAAACTTAAAATTTTCCGGAGTTTTTTCTTTCCAAGTTTTTACCTGATCAGGTGTGGGCATTCCGTAAAAAGTGGCATTCAGCTCAATAGAGTTGAATTGCGTGGCATAATAGGTAAGTTCGTCTTTCGTTCCTTTAGGGTAGAAACCCTTAAGGTCGGTTTTATTCCATTTCGCACATCCTATAGAAATATTTTCCAGCCCTTTTTTATTCCGGCTTAAAATTTCTTTGGTTCTGGGATGATCTTCAGGAAGGGTGAAATCTATTTTTGATGGGTCTTCTACTTGTCCGAATTTCATATCTGTTGTGTTATAGCATTAAACAATAAACACAAATATAAACCAAAAAAATCATAGAAAGTTCTATGATTTTTTGTGAAAATAATGGTATCGTAAGTCCTTATTTTTTTATAATTTTTTCAGTAACCTGTTTTTTACCGGTTGTAATTTTTATAAAATAAACACCTGTAGGATAGCCCGAAAGGTCAATTTTTACAAGATCCTGATTAAAATCTCTGTTAAGAATAATTCTTTCCTGGGAATCAATAAGCTGTATGTTCTTTACAGGAGTATCAGAGCTTACCTGTAATATGTCTTTCACAGGATTAGGGAAAATCTTGATCTGTTTTGTATTGATTTTTGCAGTATCACTTTTCAGAAAAGAATTTCCGCAGTTGGTGGTAAATGTAATATCAGGATACATGGCCTGAAGATCGCTGAGCTGTGCATCATCCACACAAACTGATAAATTGGAATTGTTATTGCTGAAATCAACGAATTCTTCTATGGAGCCATTTCTCAGATTAACAGAAGTAAGATTAGTCATATTCAATAATGCAACCGATTCCAGATGTGATGAGGTGGAAAAGTCAAGCTGATGAATCTGAGGGCACATATTTACACGTACATTGCTTAGATTAATATTGTCAGAAGTACTTATCTGAGTCAGCAAAGGTAAATCTGCCAATGATAAAAATTCTAAATTGGTATTGTTTGTAATATTGACTGAATTGAGAAGGTTATTTTCATACAGGGTCAAAGATTGCAGAGCAACGCAGTCTTTGGTGTCCAGAGATGTTATTTTTGTATTGCTTACTTTAATATCTTTAAAACCGGTACATTGGTTGAGGTTGATCTTTTCCAGGTTGGAGAACATATACCCGATGGATAAATTTTGTAGCCCCGGACAATTCTCCAGATCCAGTTCTCTTAAATCCTGATTATTACCAAATTCAAAATTCGTGAGTGCGATACAGTTTTTAGCAACAATATTCTGAAGGTTTGCCGGCCCTTGCGTATTGCTGGTGATAAAACGGTCTGTTTTTAAAGTATGCAGATGAGAAAGGTTACTCACATCTACTGTATTCATATATCCGCAGGTACTTGTGATATCAATGTTTTCCAGAGCCTGGGCAGCGCTGAAATTTACAGTATTGGTGATCTTCTGATTGAAGGCTTTTAAAACTTTAAGCTTGGGTAGGCCTGCTAGATTTAATGTATTTACATCCCCGAAATAGACTCCGGAAGTGGTACTGTATATATTTCTGTTGTAGAAGGAGCAGTCTAATTCTTCAAGACTGGTCAATCCTGCAGCACTGAAATCAACCGATGGAGTGTTTAAACCTTTTATTTTCTTTAAAGATGAACAGCCATTAAGGTTTATTGAAGAGAAATAAGATCCGGTTGATTCATAGTGATCTGTATCAGCAATGACTTCCTGAAGGTTGGTACAATTATTTGCTATAAGTTCGATATTCTGATTAGAGTTTGGTGTAGCGGAAGGAAAATACCCCCCTGTTATCGCAATTTTTGTAAGTGTATTCAGATGAGGAACAACAATCTTTTCCAAAAATTTACAGGAATCAAAAGTTATTGTTTGAATACTGGAATTTTCAATATATAGTTCTCTGAGTTCTGCAGAACTGATCAATGCATTGCCGTTGATTTGCTGACAGTTTTTGATCCTTAAGCTATTTTCATCCGGAGACCAAGGATTACCGGAAATCTGATATGCGATAACGTCTGCAATATTCTGAATTCCTGAGCAGTTATCAAAAGACAGATTAATAGGAGAAGCCATATGTTGGCCTCCTTGTGATAAGTCATAATAAAAAGGCCTTCCCTGTACTTTCTTTATTGTAGTATTATTCGTAAAGCTGATGTTAGCCGTTTTGGTATTCCAGAAATAAAGCTCTTCGAGATTAGGGAATAGCTGAGCATCTGAAATTCCGTCCGGCAGATGGCTGTTGTAATAGGCCGTTTTTATGTTAGCAGGATCAGATGTATTCCCGTTAGGATCAATGTACGCCTGGTTACGATCTAGTCTGATTGTCAGAATTTTCACCTGTTGTGCCTCTGAAAGCTGAATTTCTCCATCTCCGTTCGTATCTATAGCAATGGAGTTTCCATTAAAATCCTGTACGATCTGATTTGTGGCATTGGAACTTAGAAGTAAAGCTTTAAATTTTGCATCAGAAAAATTAAGATGCTGAGCGTAAGCGATAGAAAATCCGCTTACACATAAAGTAAGAAAAATTTTTTTCATATTTGAGTTTTTTTGTTGATATAAGATTATTTACAAATCCCTTGCTGTACAATCTGATCATGCAAATATAATATCTTTTTTGAGATAAATGGATTTTTAATATTGTAAGCCTAAACTTATTTTTTTAACGGAACAAGAAAAGCACACCTTTCGGCATGCTTTTGTAAATAATATAGCGTGTTTATTACTTGATCCTATGCTTCACAGCTTGAACATGATACAAAGTTCACCATCATTTCTTTCGAAACAGAAGAACTTCTTTGGTAGTAAAGCGTTTTTACTCCTTTTTTCCAAGCTTCGATATACAGGTAGTTTACATCTTTTACCGGCATTGTAGAAGGAATCTGAAGGTTCAGAGACTGTGCCTGGTCAATGTATTGCTGTCTTTGTGCTGCCTGAGAAATGATCTCCATCGGCGAAATTTCCTTGAATGTTTTGAAGACTGCTTTTTCTTCAGGAGTCAGCTCATTCAGGTGCTGTACAGATCCATGGTTCAACATGATTGTTCTCCATGTTTCCTCATTATCCAACCCTTTTTCTTTCAATAGTTTCGCCAGGTATTTGTTCTTACGCATAAAGTTTCCTTTCGCAAGACCTGCTTTATAATAGTTGGAAGAGAATGGTTCAATTCCCGGAGAAGTCTGTCCTAAGATGGCAGAACTTGAAGTGGTAGGAGCAATAGCCATTGTAGTGGTATTTCTCAATCCGTACCCTTTCAGTACATCCGGCTCTCCATAAATGTTAGCTAATTCTCTTGAAGCCTGCTCAGCCTGCTCTTTAATATGTCTGAATGCTCTTGCATTGAACTGAGTAGCCTCAAAGCTTTCAAATGGAATCATATTTTTCTGCAGGTACGAATGGTATCCTAAAACTCCTAATCCAAGTGCTCTGTGGCGCATTGCGAAGTTTCTCGCTCCCTGCAGGTAGTAGTTACCTTCAGTTTTGTCAATAAACTCAGATAATACGGCATCCAGGAAGTATACTGCTAGTTTAACAGCATCTGTATCTTTCCATTCATCATATAACTCAAGGTTCATGGAAGACAGACAGCAGATAAATGATTCTTCCATGGTAGATGGAAGCATGATTTCAGAGCAAAGGTTACTTGCGTTTACCGTCATTCCTAAATCTTTATATACCTGAGGTTTGTTTCTGTTGACATTATCGGTAAAGAAAATATAAGGAAGTCCTTTCTGCTGGCGGCTTTCCAATACTCTTGCCCAAACCTTACGCTTGTCCATATCACCGTCAATCATATCCTGCATCCAGTAATCCGGAACACATACTCCTGTGAACAGGTTCTGGATCGGGCTACCGATATCTTTAATGGATAAAAATTCTTCAATATCTCCGTGGTCAATGTCAAGATAAGCAGCAAAAGCCCCTCTTCTTACACCTCCCTGGGAAACAACATCCATTGCTGTGTCAAAAAGCTTCATGAATGAAACTGCTCCGGAAGATTTTCCGTTATCTGTTACAGCAGTACCTCTGTTTCTAAGCTCTCCGAAATACCCTGAAGTACCACCCCCGATTTTGGTCTGCATGATCACTTCACCCATTTTATGAGTAATTCCTTCAATGCTGTCCGGGATGTGAGCGTTAAAACAAGAGATCGGAAGGCCTCTTTCCGTTCCCATATTGGCCCATACCGGAGAAGAGAAACTGATCCATCCTTTTGTGATCATTTCTTTGAAAGCGGGCTGAAGTTCCGGCTTGTATAACCTTTTTGCAGCGGCAGTGGTGATTCTGTCGATAGCTCCATCTACCGTTTCACCTTTCAACAGATATCCTCTGTTCAACATCTGCTCAGACTCTTCATTGAGCCACCATATATTTGAATTTTGCTCTTCCATAGATGTTATATTTTCGAATTCCGGGATGAGATAAGCACCCCGGAATTTTGTTTTTTTATAATATTGATTGTAAAAATTCTACTTTGTGGGAACCATTCAATCCGCTTTCGTCCCTTAATTTCTGAAATTCCTTAAAAGATGGTACGTTCAAAACTTCATGCTGAACTTCTTCATTAATGTAGTTTGAATAGTGTACAAAAGTAACACCATCTTCCTTTACAAAAACTTTGTATTCAAAAGTAGAGGGATCTAATTTTTTAAAATCCTCCAAGAATTTCTGAATATTCGCTTTGTTGCTGGAAACGAATCCGGGATTTACCGTATAGGTTACGATTACATTAATCATCTTTTATATTTGTGTTTGTTTACGTAAAAACTTAATGTCATATGTTCATAAGCGATGAACTTATTTCCAGCATGACTATGCTAATACTATCTGCTTTGACGCTCGCTTCGCTCGCGCTCTACATTAAAACAAATCGTTGGCCGTAATACTCTTATCGTGTTTTGTATAGTCTACCGGTCTTTTTGCAAAGAAATCATCCAATGAATTGGCGAAAACTTCTTCCTCGAACCATACCATTGGTCTGTATTGTTCAGGGGTGATGTTGTATCTTGTTTTCATGTTGATTTTCTTCAAACTGTCGTCTACACGGTATTTCATGAAGTTTAACAGATCTTCTTTAGATACGTTGTCGATTTCACCCAGTTCAAAGATCCAGCTCAGGATATCGCCTTCTTTTTCGATAGATTCGTCTACAAGAGTATAGATATCTTCGATGTCGCTTTCTGTCAATAGGTCCGGCTGTTCTTCACGGATTTTATTGATCAGGTAGATCCCTGCATTGGCATGAATTTGTTCATCCACGGAAGTCCATGCGATGATATTGGAAACATTTTTCATGAATCCTTTGAATCTTGTGAAAGAAAGGATGATGGCAAACTGCGAGAAAAGAGAAACGTTTTCTACAAGAATACTGAATAATAACAATGCTGAAACGTATTCTTTAGGTGTTGCGGAATTAGCATGTTTCAAAGCATTTCCAAGAAACTCGATTCTTCCTTTTACGGCAGGAATTTCAATAACGTTAAGGAATTCGTCATTATATCCCAATACCTCCAATAAGCGGGAATAGGCTTCAGAATGACGGAATTCGCATTCTGCAAAAGTAGATCCTAATCCATTGAATTCCGGTTTTGGCAGGTGATTGTATAAATTTCCCCAGAATGTCTTTACAGACACCTCGATCTGTGCAATGGCTAACAGCGCATTTTTCACAGCGTGCTTTTCATGTGGTTCCAACTGCGAATGAAAATCCTGAACATCTGCAGTAAAGTCCACTTCCGAATGTACCCAGAACGATTTGTTGATTGCCTCTACAAATTGAAGAACCTCCGGGTATTCAAATGGCTTATAACTTACTCTTTTATCAAAAATTCCCATATTAAATATCTTTATAATTAAATAATTTAGATCTCTGTGGATAATGTTCCGGAAATACTTAAGTTTTTGTTTTTCTGCTGGTTGTGAATAAAAGTTATTCACTTTTTCAGTTTCGTATTTCTTGTAAAGAACTAAATACAAAGTTCGAAAAAAAGAACTGATTTTGAAAGGGGTAAATACTAATAGGCTGACTTTTAGCCTGAAAAGTTTTCCACATTTACATGAAACAGGCTCGAATAATAGGCTGGAAGGGAATATTGAAGATAAAAGGATACAAATCTGAAGTTACAGTTAAACAATTAAATGTAAGTTGCTATAAATAAAGGTTTAATGAGTTAAACAAAAAAATATTTGAATAAATTTTCTTTCTTGTAACAATTTGAAAATATCATCTACTTATTGGGTATAAAACATACATCACTTAATGTTAGTAATTCAGGATTTACATAAGTCATACGATACGGGAAAAAGCAAGCTTCATGTTCTCAAGGGAATTAATCTGAATATTTCAGAGGGCGAGTTTGTTTCTATTATGGGAAGTTCCGGTTCCGGAAAATCTACGCTTCTTAATATTATTGGGATTCTGGATGAAAAAGATTCAGGAACTTATGAACTGGACGGTGTTCCTATTGAACATTTATCTGAAGTAAAAGCTGCAGAATATAGAAGCCGTTTTTTAGGATTTATTTTCCAGTCTTTCAACCTAATCAATTATAAAACAGCTTTAGAAAACGTAGCGTTACCTCTTTATTACCAGAATGTACCCAGAAAGGAACGTAATCAGAAAGCGCTTGAGTATCTTGAAAAAGTAGGGTTGGGACAATGGGCAAACCATCTGCCTAGTGAACTTTCAGGAGGGCAGAAACAAAGAGTAGCCATTGCCAGAGCCCTGATCACCAATCCGAAAGTTGTACTGGCGGATGAACCTACCGGAGCACTGGATTCGAAAACTACCCACGATATTATGAAACTTCTTCAGGATATCAACAATGAAGGTAAAACCATCATTGTGGTAACGCACGAACCGGATGTTGCCGCACAGACCAAAAGAAATGTAATCCTGAAGGATGGAATCATTGAAAGTGATGAGTTTATTAAGCAGATTGTGCTTTAGGAATTTGATAATTTGAAAATGAGATAATTTGAAAATTTAACGGTTCAATTTTTAATCTTTAAATTTTTCAATCTTTTAATACCAATACAAAATGTTTGATCTAGATCGTTGGCAGGAAATATTCAGTTCTATCCGCAGTAATGTACTTCGGACGGTGCTTTCCGGATTTACGGTGGCTTTGGGATTATTTATTTTTATTGTTCTTTTCGGAATAGGAAAAGGGCTGCAAAATGCATTTTCTGAAGGATTTGCCGGAGATGCTAAGAACCTTATTGTTATTTCAACCGGAAAAGCCACTTTAGCTTATAAAGGCTTGCAGTCTGATCGAAATATTTCAATGAATAATGCAGACTATGATTTTTTGATTAATGCAGATAAGAAAAAAGTAGGTCCTTCAAGTCCCAGATATAGTGCCAGTTTAATGGTGAAATATGGGAAAGAGAGTGGCTTTTATCAGATCAATGGTGCTGAGCCTGGAGAACAGATCATTGAAAATAGAAAAGTTATTGATGGCCGTTATCTGACCTCTATGGATTTGACAAGGAAATTAAATGTTGCAGTAATCGGAAGAATGGTTCAGCGGGATTTGATCAAAAATGGAAGTCCCATTGGAAAAGAGCTGGATATTAATGGAACAATGTATAAGGTGGTAGGAGTCTTTTCTGATGACGGAGGAGACAGGGATGAAAGGCATATTACAGTTCCTATTACAACATTACAGCAGATGAAAAAGGGATCTGATACGGTGAACATAGCATACATCACTTATGATGATAAGCTGACTCCGGATCAGGCAATCAAATACGGTGATGAGCTGAGAGATAAATTTAAAGCCAGAAAAAATGTTTCTCCTGATGATGAAAATGGAGTACGGGTCTGGAATAATGCGAAAAACATGAACGATACATTTATGTTTATGGCAGTACTTACGGCGATTGTAGGATTTATCGGATTAGGAACCCTGCTTGCCGGAATCATTGGGATCAGCAACATTATGGTATATATCGTTAAAGAAAGAACCAAAGAAATCGGAGTACGAAAAGCTATTGGGGCAAAGCCAGGCGGAATTGTAGGGCTGATCGTTCAGGAAAGTGTTGTGATTACAGTAGTGTCTGGGCTCGTTGGAGTCGGAATAGGTGTTTTAACCTTAAACCTTATCGGAAACAGCCTTGAAGAGTTTTTTATTAAAAACCCAAGTGTAGGCTGGGGATCCATTATTATGGCATTCATTGCACTGATTTTCTCAGGACTGATCGCAGGATTTGTACCCGCATACAGAGCATCAAGAATCAAACCGATTGAAGCACTGAGGACGGAATAATATAAACAGAAGCAAAAATGCAGGTTGATGGAATTCATAACTCATAATTTATAACTCATAATTCAACAAGGTGAATATCATATTTAAAAAAGATACTTGGCAGGAAATTTATTATTCATTGAGGAATAATAAACTCCGAACATTTCTTACCATGATCGGTGTGGGATGGGGAATGTTTTTGTATGTAAGCCTTCTTGGAGCAGCAAAAGGAATGGAAAATGGTTTTGATAAATTATTTTCCGGTTTTGCCACCAATTCAATTTTCCTGTGGGCACAGAAAACATCTATTCCATACGAAGGATTCCCTAAAGGAAGAGAAGTTCACCTGAACTTAAATGATATGGATATGCTGAAGAGAAAAGTAACCGCTATAGACTATATTTCCCCTCAAAATGCAAGAGGAAGCTTTACGGGAACACCTGGGGAAGCGATGTCAAGGAATGGTAAAAACGGGACCTATTCACTTACCGGCGATTATGCTGTAGGAAACAAAATTTCAGAAAAGAAACTTATTTTCGGACGTTACATCAATGATGCCGATGTTTCCGGAAATAAAAATGTAGTCGTTATTGGAGAAGAGATCTACAAGAACTTTTTCGACTCTAAGAAAAAAGAAAATCCAATAGGGAAATCTATCAATATTAAAGGTATTTTCTTTAATGTTATCGGGGTCTTCCGTGTAAAAAAAGGAGGAGGTTTTGAAAATGACCAGACAGCTTTTATCCCACTTTCCACTTATACCAAAATGTATAATGCAGGAGATCAGATAGACCTGTTTGCTATCGTAAGCAAGCCTAATGCTAACGTTAATTCCGTAGAAGAAGATGTAAAGCAGGTGCTGAAAAATAAAAATAAAGTTTCCCCTGAAGACACCAATGCTTTCGGAAGCTTCAATTTAGGAAAAGAATTTAAAAAACTGACAGGCTTTCTTACCGGGATGCAGCTGCTGACCATTATTGTGGGAACCCTGACTATTCTCGCAGGAGTTATTGCTATTTCAAATATCTTATTGATTACAGTAAAAGAACGAACCAAAGAAATTGGAATCAGAAGAGCTTTGGGAGCAAAACCAGCTGAGGTAAGAAATCAGATATTGCTTGAAAGTGTGGTGATCACGCTCTCGTCAGGATTACTGGGCTTTATGTTTGGAATTTTTGTGCTGATGATTTTAAATGCTGTGACGCAGGGGCAGGATTCGTTTCCATTCTATAATCCGACTGTTAATTATGGAAATGTATTTGCAGCAATGGCCGTAATGGTAATCTTAGGGCTGATTATCGGAATGATTCCGGCTCAGAGAGCAGTAAAGATCAAGCCAATTGAAGCACTAAGAACAGAATAATTAATTTGAAAATGAAATATTTTGAAAATTTGGAAATAAAAAATGACTGATCATCAATATACGATTGACCAATCTTTTAATTTTTAAATCTTTCAACCTTTAAATAAAAAATAAACTATACATATGAAAAAGAAATTCACTTGGAAAAAAGCCATTTATATAGTGTTGGGGCTTTTATTTGCAGTGGCATTGTTCTCAGGGATTGGCTATCTTGTTAAATCGAATTCTAAAGAAGATGAGGCTTTCCTTACCCGCAAACCTACCGTTCAGAATATGGATGATAAGGTGATGGCTACCGGGAAAATTGTACCGAAGGAAGAAATTGAAATTAAGCCCAACATTACAGGGATCATTGATAAAATCTTAGTGAAAGAAGGAGATAAAGTAGAAGTGGGGCAGCTTATCGCTACAGTGAAAATTGTTCCGAGTATTTCTGAGGTAAATGCTGCTCAGCAGGAAGTTCAGAACGCTCAGCTTCAGATCAGTAATGCACAGCTGAACGTTGCTAATATGCAGAAACAGTTTGAGATGCAGGAAAAGCTTTATAAACAAGGAGTAGCTTCTAAGCAGGAATACCTGAATTCACAGCAACAGCTGTACTCCCAGCAGCAAACCCTTAAAAATTCGAAGCAGCAGTTGAACACCGCCCAGAAAAGATTACAGATTGCTAAAACAGGTGCTACACCTGAACTTCAGGGACAAGGATTGGCGACTACACAAATCCGTTCTAAAGCTTCAGGAACCGTTCTTGAAGTTCCTGTGAAATTAGGTAGCCAGGTAATTGAGGCCAATAACTTCAATGCCGGTACAACGATCTGTTCCGTAGCAGATCTGAACTCTCTGATCTTTAAAGGAGAAATAGATGAAGCTCAGGCTGGAAAACTGAGACAGGGGATGGATATGAACATCGTGATCGGTGCATTACAGAATAAAACCTTCCCTGGAAAGCTTACCATGATCGCTCCTAAAGGAAAAGATAACGCAGGTACCATTAAATTTCCGGTAGAAGGAAATGTGGATAACCCTAATAATGAATACATCAGAGCAGGTTTCTCCGCAAATGGTGAAATTGTATTAAGCTCTCAGAAAAATGCTTTATTAATGGATGAGTCCTTAGTTCAGTACGAAAAGAAACAAGGAAAAGATGTTCCTTTTGTGGAAGTAAAACAAAAGGACGGCAAATTTAAAAAAGTATACCCGAAACTGGGTGCCAGCGATGGAATCAATGTTCAGATTCTTCCGGGATCTGAGATCACAAAAGATTCTGAAATTAAAGTTTGGAACCCGTCTGATAAAGATAAAGAAGAGTTGAAAGAAAAGTCTAAGGCAAAATAATAAACTCACTATAAACTACTAAACTGTTAGGTCCCGGAGGAATATTTCTTCGGGATCTTTTTATTATCAGCTAAGCATCAGGAGCCAAATAATTCCTACATTTGAACTGGGTAAACCTGAAATCATCAGATAGGTTAAGTTGTTTTTTAAAGTAGAAGATTTTGGAGATGTCACATAAGAAGAGCTTAAATTGTCTTAGTAGTAATCCAAACGATAACCTATGAAAAAAAACTATTGGATTCTTGTTCTTTTTGTTCTTGCTAAATTTATACTTCAGTATTCACTGATAAGCCCGGAGTATGAACTTCACAGAGATGAATACCTGCACTTAGATCAGGCAAATCACCTTGCCTGGGGCTATCTTTCAGTTCCGCCTGTCAATTCCTGGCTGGCCTGGATCATTAAAATATTAGGGAATTCCATATTTTGGGTTAAATTTTTTCCAGCCTTATTCGGAGCTTTGACCATAGTGCTTACATGGAAGGTGGTTGAAGAGCTTAATGGAAACCTGTTTGCTAAAATACTGGCCTCTCTGGGGATATTATTTTCAGTACTTCTTCGGGTAAATATGTTATTCCAGCCCACCTCTTTGGAGATTTTCCTTTGGCTGTTCTTTTACTACAGTCTGATTAAATATTTCAATTCCCAAAAAGTAAAATGGTTGTATATAAGCGCCATTATTGTCGGAATAGGAATGTTAAACAAATACAATATTGCTTTTTCATTATTGGGGCTTATTCCCGCATTATTGCTGACGGAGCAGAGGAAGATTTTTATGCAGCCTCATGTGTACTGGGCAGCTCTTTTAGCTTTAATAATTATTTCCCCCAATCTTCTCTGGCAGTATCAGAATCAGTTTCCGGTCATTCATCATATGAAAGAGCTCTCAGAAAGACAACTGGTACATGTCAGCAGGACTGAGTTTATGAAATCTCAGATTTTATTTTTTGTCGGAGTTATTTTTGTGTTGATCTCAGGCTGGGGAGCTCTATTACTATATAAACCCTTTGAGAAATTCAGGTTTTTCTTCTGGAGCTATATCTTTACAATTACTTTGTTTTTGTTTTTTAAAGCGAAAGACTACTATGCGATAGGACTCTATCCTGTGTATATTGCTTTTGGTGCTGTTTTTCTCGGAAATGTATTTGAAAAAAGCTGGAAGAGATTTTTGAAACCCGTATGTCTTCTCATTCCTGTACTTTTATTCCTGCCTTTGTATAATGTGGCTTTTCCAAATAAAAGTCCTGAATATATCGTATCCCACCAAAGCCAGTACAAAAAATTAGGCCTGCTTCGCTGGGAAGATGGAAAAGATCATCTGCTGCCACAGGATTTTGCCGATATGCAGGGTTGGAAAGAACTGGCTCAAAAGGTAGATAAAGAATATTCCAGGCTATCAAAAACCGGAAATACAATGGTGTTGTGTGACAATTATGGACAGACAGGAGCAATTAATTATTATTCCAAAGCTGGAGTAACAGCGATGTCATTTCACGCAGACTATATTAATTGGATTGACTTAAGTAAGAAATATAAAAATGTTATCAGAGTCAAAGATGCCTCTGAAGCAGGGAAAGAACTCAAAGAATCCGGCTCTTTTTTTGAAGTTGCAAAATTGGAAGATTCTATTACCAATACGTATGCAAGAGAAAGAGGAACCGCAATTTTTAGTTTACAGGGAGCAAAAATAGATGTCAATAAAAGAATTCAGGATGAAATTATCGAAGTTAAAAATGAATGGAAATAGTTTTTAATAAAGCTGGAAAAGATGATTTGCAGACAGGATAAAGTTAATAGATAAATTTTATTGCAACTTTATTGCATTAATTGATTTTAGGCTATCTTTGCATCATTAATTATCAATCATCAACTATCAATTGAGCTATGGAAAACAAAAACCTTGATGTTATCATAATAGGAGGAAGCTATTCTGGATTATCTGCAGGAATGTCTTTAGGAAGATCTTTAAGAAATGTTCTGATTATTGATAACGGAAAACCCTGCAACAGACAGACTCCGCATTCCCATAACTTTGTTACTCATGACGGAAAAACACCTGCGGAAATTGCAAAGCTGGCAAAAGAAGATGTAGAAAAGTATGACACTGTACAGTTTTATAATGGAACAGTCGTAAAAACAGCAAAAACAACCGAAGGTTTTGAAATTCAAACTTCATCCGGAGAAAAATTTAATACCAAAAAGCTCATACTTGCTTCAGGAGTGAAGGATATTATGCCAGATATTCCCGGATTTGCAGAATGTTGGGGGATTTCTGTTATCCATTGCCCATACTGTCATGGTTATGAAGTGAAAAATGAAATCACCGGAATTCTTTCCAACGGAGAGATGGCCTACGAGTTTTCAAAACTGATTTTTAATCTGACTAAAAACCTCACTTTATTTACCAATGGAAAAGCTGTTCTTAGTGACGGACAACTTGAAAAACTAAAGAATAATAATATCATCCTTAACGAAGATGAAATCAAAGAAGTAAAACATGAAAATGGTTTCATTCAAAAAATAATTTTTAAAAACGGAAAGGAAGTTCCGTTGCAGGCTTTGTATGCGAAAATTCCTTTTGAGCAGAATATCAATGTATCTGATGATCTGGGGTGTGAACTGACGGAACAGGGATTTATCAAAGTAGATTTTATGCAGAAAACAAATGTTCCCGGAGTTTTTGCCTGTGGAGATAATGTGACCATGATGAGATCCGTAGCCAATGCTGTAGCACAAGGAAATTTTGCAGGAGCTATGGTCAATAAAGAACTTTCTGATGAAGAGTTTTAATTTGTTTTTTGGTGAAAATAATAACAGCAGAAATAATAAATCTACTTTTTACATTTCCCTTTTGAGTGTTTAAAAATCATTTTTTTAATGCCAAAATCTCGGTGAAAATTCCGTACATTTGGAGGGATAAATTTCAAAAACTAAAAGTAAAATGGATATTATTTTCGACCTGATTGAAAAGGAAAGACAAAGACAAACCCATGGATTAGAGCTTATCGCATCAGAAAACTTTGTTTCTGAAAATGTGATGAAAGCAATGGGAAGTGTACTGACAAACAAATATGCTGAAGGATACCCCGGAAAAAGATATTACGGAGGATGCGAAGTAGTAGATGAGGTTGAAACACTGGCTATCAACAGAGCAAAAGAACTTTTCGGAGTAGACTATGTGAACGTTCAGCCACATTCCGGTTCTCAGGCGAATGCTGCCATTTATCTTGCCGTTTTGAAACCAGGAGATAAGATCATGGGAATGGACCTTTCAATGGGAGGACACCTTACTCACGGTTCTGCAGTGAATTTTTCTGGAATCCAGTATAACGTAGTTTCTTACGGAGTTCAGCAGGAGACAGGTCTTATTGATTATGATCAGATGAGAGAAGTGGCATTGAGAGAAAAACCAAAAATGCTTATTGCAGGTTTCTCAGCATATTCAAGAGATCTGGATTATGCTAAATTCAGAGAGGTGGCAGATGAAGTTGGCGCAACTCTTTGGGCAGATATCGCTCACCCTGCAGGTCTGGTAGCAAAAGGATTATTGAATTCTCCATTTGAACACTGCCACGTAGTGACTACCACTACCCACAAAACTTTAAGAGGTCCTAGAGGAGGAATGATCATGATGGGGAAAGATTTTGAAAACACTTACGGTCACAAAACTCCAAAAGGAGAAATCAAAATGATGAGCCAGGTGTTGGATGGTGCTGTATTCCCGGGTATTCAGGGAGGGCCACTTGAGCACGTGATTGCCGGTAAAGCAGTAGCTTTCGGAGAAGCCTTGGATGTGCAGTTCGAAATTTACGCTAAACAGGTTAAAGCGAATGCACAGGCATTATCAAAAGCGATGATCGACAGAGGTTTCGATATCGTAAGTGGAGGTACGGACAACCACCTGATGCTGGTAGACCTTAGAAACAAAGGGGTAAACGGTAAAGAAACAGAAAAAGCATTAGTGCTTGCTGATATTACATGTAACAAAAATATGGTTCCTTTTGATGATAAATCTCCGTTCACTACATCTGGTATCAGATTGGGAACTGCCGCTATTACAACCAGAGGGCTTAAAGAAAATGATATGGATACTATTGCAGGATTGATCTCTGAAGTAGTAGATAATATCAAAAATGAAGAAGTTCTTGCGTCTGTAAGAAAGAAAGTGAATGAATTAATGGAAGGTAAAGCTCTGTTTAATTACTAACAGATATTATAATATCATACAAAGAATGGGCGTGAGCCCATTCTTTTTTTATACAATGGAAAAAAAATCTTTTACTTTTGATGAAATCAAGCAGAAACTGGTTAACTATTGTGTTTATCAGGACAGATGCCATGCCGAAGTAGAGCAGAAGATGAAAGAATTCCTGCTGATTGATGAAGCAAGAGAAGAAATTATTCTGTATCTCCTCAAAGAAAACTACTTAAATGAAGAACGCTTTACACGAAGTTATATCAGAGGTAAATTTTACATCAAACATTGGGGAAAGAATAAAATCAGAATGCATCTGAAACAGAAGCAGATATCTGAAAAACTGATCAATTCGTGCTTTGATGAAATATACGAAGATGACTACATCAAAACCATCACAAAAATATATGAGGATTACTCTTCTAAACAAAAAGGATTACAGGAATATCAAAAAAAATCGAAAACTATAAAATATCTCATGAGCAGAGGTTTTGAATATGAGAAAATAAATGATATTTTTGACTAAAAATTAAACACAGGAAGATTGGAAGAAAAAAGAATCTGGTTGTCCCCTCCGCATATGGGAGGAAACGAATTGAATTACATACAGGAAGCATTCGATACCAACTGGATTTCTCAGTTTGGTTCCAATATAGATGAGTTTGAAAAAACTCTTGAAAACTCTCTTGGAAATAATTCATTTGTGACCGCTTTGTCTTCCGGTACAGCAGCAATACACCTTGCCCTGCGATTACTGAATGTTGAAGAAAATGATTTTGTAATCTGTCAGTCATTTACTTTTGTAGCATCAGTAAACCCTATTCTTTACCAAAAAGCAATACCTGTCCTGGTAGACAGTGAAAGCTCCACCTGGAATATGTGCCCAAATGCATTAGAAGATGCAATCAGATACTGTTTAAAACAAGGCAGAAAGCCTAAGGCAATCATTACAGTTTCCTTATATGGTATGCCATTTATGGTTGATGAAATTCAGGAAATATCCAGGAAATATGAAATTCCGATTATTGAAGACAGTGCTGAAGCTTTAGGCAGTAAGTATAAAGATAAGCCATGTGGGTCTTTTGGAGATTTATCTGTAATTAGTTTTAATGGAAATAAGATTATTACAACTTCGGGAGGCGGTATTTTAATTTCAAGATCCCAAAGAGATAAAGAACGGGCTGTTTATCTGGCCACACAGGCAAAAGAAAATAAAGAATACTACAGCCATTCTGAAATTGGTTATAACTACAGAATGAATAATATTTCTGCAGGAATAGGAAGAGGACAGTTGGATGTTCTGGAACAAAGGATCTCAAAAAGAAGAGAAAATCATCATTTTTATCAGAAAATATGTGAAGAACTTGAATTTATCCAGCTTTTTGAAGAACCCGGAAAAGACTTTTTTTCTAATTATTGGCTGAACACCATTACCATAGAAAAGAATGATTATGGAATCACAAAAGAAATTGTGAAAAATAAATTTTCAGAGAATAATATAGAAACCAGATACTTGTGGAAGCCAATGCATTTGCAGCCCTTATTTACAAAATTCATTTTTTTTGGGAGCAATGTTTGTGGTACACTTTTTGACAAAGGTTTATGTTTACCGTCCGGAACTAATTTGAATGATGATGATAAGATCAGAATTAAGGATATTCTGATAAACATAAGAAATTAAATTTATTTTTGAAATCTAGAGTATAGATGATATTTTATTTTAATTTTGCAGGAATGCTTTATAGGCATTAAAACTAATAACTAAACTAGTCGTACTAACAATTTATGAACGCAAATAAAGACAATGTATAATTCTCTTAGGAAAAAAATATTTGGAGGAGATAATGTTGTCAATCTCTCAGACGTAAGATATCTTCCCAGATGGATAATACTTATAATAGATATTATCATTCTGGTTATCTCACTATTCCTTTCAACCTACATCATAGAAAAAATTACTCAAAGAGAGTTTATTTACCATAATGATAAAAGTATTGTTTTTGCTTTTATTATTGCAGTGAATACGATCTTCATGTATCTTTTTAAGACCTACGCCGGTATTATAAGGCATTCAACATTTATAGACCTGTTCAAGCTGTTGGTATCCTGTTTTTGTACCATGTTTGCAATAGGAACAATCAATATCTTATATTTCTGGGCTACCGGAAGTAAGTTTATTCTTACACCTTATTTGATTCTGTATTTCGTGATTTCCTTTATGGGGCTATTTCTTTTCAGGCTTTATGTAAAAGAGTTTTTTCATATTGTAAGAGAATACAGGAGAAGTGCCTTGAAAAAAAGAATTCTTGTATTGGGAATTGACGAACAATCTATCGCTATTGCACGGGCAATTCTGGATAATCCGAGCTTGCCTTATCAGGTTGTAGGATTTTTAACCCAAAGAACAGACTCCAAAAGAGCTTCTTTATTGGGGAAACCTATTTATGAGAAGCAAAAGATTGAAGAAAGTACCAAAGATGATCTTATTATTGATGGGGTTCTCATCGTTAAAGAAATGATGGCCAGAGATGAAATGAACAGCTGGGTGAATCTGTTTCTGGAAAAAGATCTGAATGTCTTCAAAGCTCCTTCTGTGCAAAAACTCAGAGACAGTGATTTAGGAGGATCTATTAAAAATCTCCAGATTGAAGATTTATTAAATAGAAAACCTATTAAGATACAGAATGAAAAAATTCAAAGCAGACATTTCGAGAAAACAGTATTGGTAACAGGAGGTGCTGGTTCCATAGGAAGTGAGATTGTAAGACAGGTTGCTTTGGTAAACCCTTCATTGATTGTTGTATTGGATCAGGCAGAAACACCCCTTTACGAAATTGAACTTGAAATGAGAGAAAAATTCCCTCACATTGCATTTAAGTTTGTCTTGGGAGATGTTTCGAACCAGCATAGAATGGAGGCTCTGTTCCAGATGTATAATTTTTCAATGGTATATCATGCTGCAGCTTATAAGCATGTGCCACTGGTAGAAGAAAACCCTCATGAAGCTATTTTTGTTAATATTTTAGGATCAAAGATTGTTGCAAGACTATCCAGTAAGTATAAAGTCAACAGATTTGTAATGATATCTACTGATAAAGCAGTAAATCCTACAAATGTAATGGGAGCTTCCAAACGTGCTGCAGAGCTTTTTGTACAATCGCTTCAGAATTTAGAGGGTAATACAACTAAATTTATTACAACGAGGTTTGGTAATGTTTTAGGCTCTAACGGTTCAGTGATTCCACACTTTAAAAAACAGATTGAGGCAGGTGGTCCCGTTACGATTACCCATCCGGACATTGTAAGGTATTTCATGACCATTCCGGAAGCTTGCGAACTGGTTTTACAGGCAGGCACAATGGGGCAAGGAGGGGAAATTTTTGTTTTTGATATGGGGGAACCTGTTAAAATCCTGGATCTTGCCAATAGAATGATTAAGCTTTCAGGGTTTGAACCGAATATAGATATCAAGATTGTTTATACAGGATTGAGACCGGGAGAAAAGCTTTATGAAGAACTCTTAAGTGATAATGCAAAAACACTTCCTACTCATAATGATAAGATTATGGTTTCTAAAGATCCGTCAATAGGATTCGAAGAAATAGATTTACTGACAAAGCAGATTACTAAGGCATCTTTACGAAGAGATAAGGTGGAAGTAGTAAAAATATTAAAAACAATTGTGCCTGAATTTAGAAGTAATAATTCTATCTATGAGGCGTTAGATAAATAGTAAAATATAAATGTATATTTGCACAATTTAAAAATATGAAGGGAAAAATATTAGCAATATCTCTGGCATTGATGCTGGTTTCCTGTAAGGTTAATCAATCCAAGCCCAATGACTTGAACTATATGCAGAATATAGAAAAAGTTGCTATAGCAGCATCAGAGAAAAATTCTAAATCTACAATACAGTCAGGCGATCAGCTGATTATTATGATTACGGCAAAAGATATGGATGTCGTAAAGCCATTCAATCAAAATTATTCTTCATCTGAACTTGTTCAGACTAATACTCTTGCAGGTAGTAATATGCCTAATCAGGGCACTACGATTCTTTCTGGGCCTACTTATATTGTAGACAGCAATGGGAATATTGATTTTCCAGTATTGGGTAAATTAAATACATCTGATAAAACATTGGTAGATTTTAAAGATGAAGTTAGAGAAAAGCTGACCCAATATATTATCAACCCAACAGTAAATGTAAGATTGGCTAACTTTAAGGTTACAATACTTGGAGAGGTAAACAGGCAAGGGGATTATACTCTGGCAAATGGACAAGGTACGATACTTAATGCTTTAGGACTTGCAGGAGATCTTACATCATATGGGAAGAGGGAAGATGTGCTTGTAATCAGAACCGAAAATGGTAATATTACCCATGGACGTATTAATTTGCAAGATGCTAACCTTATAAATTCACCATATTATAATCTAAAACAAGGTGATGCTATTATAGTATCATCCAACAATACAAAGGATGTTATCGCTAAACAGAACCCAAATACTGGACTTATCCTAACCGGTATATCTATAGCCGTTACAGCAATAGCAGTAGTAGTAAGTTTATTTAAGAAATAAAAAATTGATGGATAACCAGCAAACTTCACAATTTTCAGAAGAAAATAATTCAAACAGTGTTAGTGTCAGTGAGATTATACAACCTTTTGTACGCAGATGGCCATGGTTTTTGCTAAGCGCCTTGATTGCCTTGTTTATAGGTTATATCTCATTAAAATTTATGGTGCCTGTTTATAATGTACAATCTACAATACTTATTAAAGACGCTAAAAATTCTTCGTCACCTGTAGGAATGGGTAATGATCTTGGAATTTTACCGGATCTTTCAGGACTTGGCGGATTAAAGACTAATAGTATAGCCAATGAAATAGAGATTCTTAAGTCGAAAAAAATGATGCGTGAGGTAGTTATAAACCAAAACCTTCAGACAAACATCATTGCAAAAGGTAAGGTGACAAGTATTGAACTGTACAAAGAAACCTCACCCATTGAAGTCCATATCATTACAGAAAAAGAAAATAAATTTCCTACGAATATTTTAAAATTAGGATTAGAGGGTGAAAATTTAAGAATTAGTTCTGATATTTTGCCAAAAGATATCATTACTACATATGGAAAAACAATTAGTCTGCCATTTGCAAATATTATTATTACAAAGAATCCAAAATTTAAACCGGCAGAAATTAAAGGAATAAATATAAGTAATCTTGAGCTTCAGATTTCTACAACAGACGCAAAGGTAAACAGTCTTCAGGGAGCGTTGGAAGTGATTCTTGCAAGCAAGGATGCTACTGTAGTTAATTTGGGATTAAAATATCCACAGATTTCAAAAGCCAAAGATGTTCTAAATACCCTAGTAGTTGCTTATAACAATGATGCTATTTCTGATAAAAGTTCAGAATCAAAAAAGACTCTTGATTTTATTGAAGATAGAATTAAGAAGTTATCTGGAGAACTGGGTGATGTTGAAAATCAAAAGGAAAGTTTTAAGTCAAAAAATAATATTACAGACATTGAAACTGAAGCTAAAATTAATTTAGAAAGTTCTGCAGCGGCAAGAGCTAAGCAACTGGATGTAGATGCTCAATTGGAGTTGACTAATGCTTTAATCGGGTATGTTAGTAAGCAAGGTCAGTATCAGGTTTTGCCTGCCAATGTAGGTTTGAACAGTCCGGAAGCTGTAGCAGGAATTTCTACTTATAATCAATTAGTATTACAGAGAAACAGACTCCTTGAATCGGCGACACCCGAAAACCCGGCAGTTGTAGATGTAACTAAACAAATCAACTTGTTGCGTAGTTCTATAATGCAGAGTCTTCAACGAAATCAGGTTGGACTTCAACTGGCAAGAAATGAGTATATGGGAGAGCAGAATAAAGTTACTGGAAAAATTTCAAAACTGCCTTCTATTGAAAAAATGTTCAGAAGTATTGAGAGGCAACAGCAGATTAAAGAGAATTTATACCTTCTATTGCTCCAGAAAAGAGAAGAAACAGCTATAGCACAATCTATTGTTGCACCCAAGGCAAAAGTAGTTGATGCAGCATATTCTTTTCCTGTTCCGGTATCTCCTAAAAGAGGTGCAGTTCTTATGATTGCTTTACTTCTGGGGATACTTGTACCATTTGGTATTATATATTTATCACAGCTTCTTAATAACAAGGTTGTTACTAAACATGATCTTGAAAAATTGGTACATGCACCTGTTATTGCCGAATTACCAAGTCTTGAAAAAGGAGATTCGGAAATCGTGAAAGTAAATGATATCACTCCTATGGCAGAAGCATTCAGAATTCTTATCACCAATATGAATTTTATGCTTTCAAAAGATAAAAAAGGAAAAGTTGTGTTTGTTACATCTACAGTGAAAGGTGAAGGAAAGACATTTACTTCTGTTAACCTCGCTTTAACACTTGCTAATCCTAAGAAAAAAGCAATTATAATAGGATCCGATATCAGAAATCCACAGCTTCAAAGGTATAATCCTGCAAGAAGAGGTCTTACCGGACTTACGGAATATCTGTATAGTGATCATACAAAATTGGAGGAAATTATTCACGTATCTTCTTTTAACCCTTATCTGGATGTTATTTATTCAGGAATGATTCCTCCAAACCCAACAGAATTGTTATCTAACGGTCGCTACGAATTGCTTTTGGAAGAACTAAGAGGAAAATACGATTACATTATCCTGGATACAGCACCATTACTTTTGGTTACTGATACATTCCTTATTGCAGAACTGGCTGATGTCACAATCTATGTATCCAGATCGAGATATACAGAAAAAGCATTATTGGAGTTTGCGAATACCAACATCGATCAGAAGAAAATCAAGAATGTCGGATTTGTACTTAATGATGTGAGCAGAGATAATTTAGGGTACAGCAATAAATATGGTTATGGATACAATAATCAGAATGAACAATCTTGGTTTCAAAAAATTAAAAATAAATTCAGCTAACAATGAAAACATATAAAATTGCGGTCATAGGACAAGGATATGTTGGTCTACCCTTATCACTGGAGTTTGCAGATCATTATCCTGTTTTAGGATTTGATATTAATGCACAACGTGTGGAACAACTTAATAATGGAGAAGATATAACCTTAGAAGCAGACCTTAATAAATTAAATGAAGGGCTGAAAAAATATAATGAATCTAATGGTAAGCTTGGTTATAAAGCAACTAGCCAATTATCTGAGATTTCAAATGCTAACGTTTTTATTGTAACAGTTCCCACACCTATTGATAAATATAACGCTCCGGATCTTAATCCTCTTATTTCTGCTTCTAAAATGCTTGGAGAAATTATAAAAAAAGGAGACCTTATTATTTATGAGTCAACGGTTTTTCCTGGTTGTACTGAAGAAGAATGTGTGCCGGTTCTTGAAAAATATTCGGGGCTTAAATTTAATGAAGACTTCTTTGTAGGATATTCTCCGGAAAGAATTAACCCGGGAGATAAAGTAAACACCCTTACAAGTGTTAAAAAAGTAACTTCAGGTTCTACAGATGAGATTGCCGATGAAGTTGATAATCTTTATAAAAAAATTATTACTGCAGGTACTCATAAGGCACCTAGCATCAAAGTAGCAGAAGCTTCTAAAGCGATTGAAAATGCACAGAGAGATGTTAATATTTCTTTTGTTAATGAGTTGGCTTTAATCTTTGATAGAGTAGGTATTGATACCAATGATGTATTGGAAGCTGCCGGAACAAAATATAATTTCCTTAAATATAAACCAGGATTGGTAGGTGGTCACTGTATATCTGTAGATCCTTATTATTTAGCTCATAAAGCAGAACAGTTAGGATATCATCCAGATGTTATTTTATCTGGTAGACGTGTAAACGATTCAATTGCTAAATTTGTTGCTTCTAAAGTAGTGAAACTTCTTATTGCTAAAGGAGGAGTGATCAAAGATTCCAATGCTTTAATCTTAGGTATCACATTTAAAGAAAATTGTCCGGATGTAAGAAATACCAAGGTTGTTGATATTTACAGAGAGCTTGCAGACTATGGAGTAAATGTGGATATTTATGATCCATGGGCGAGTAAAGAAGAAGTGAAACATGAATATGGAATTGATATTTTAGATGGCCTGCAGGATGGCAAAAAATATGATTCGATAGTTATAGCTGTTTCTCATAATGAATTTCTTTCAATGAATCTGGACAATATAAAAAATGAGAACGCTGTTGTTTTTGATACAAAAGCATGTCTGGACAGAAGTTTGGTTGATGCAAGGTTATAAATATAACCAGCAGCTTTCTTTGAAATAAATGGAACTTTACCTTTTTAATGGGAGATAGGCAAAATGTTTATTAATAACATACATTGATTGGAAGAAAGGAAAATACTGCTTAGAATGAAAATATGAAATTATTTCATATTTTCATTTCTATTTATGTTTCTGATAAAAAATTTCACATAGTTATTCGGCAGACATATAACTTTAAATGTTTGGGAATGTAAACCACATTATAAATATTTAAGGAATCATAAAAATATTTACATGACTAAAACGGGCAATACTCAAAATTTAATTAATGAATAACAAGGTTAAATTTGCGATTGTAGGATATGGGTACATAGGTAGAAAGCATTCAGATATGATTTTTGAAAATCCTGATTGCGAACTGGTTGCAGTGGTAGACTGTAAAGAACCTGATTTATTTGATGGTGATGACCGTAAAATTACCTCTTTTAAATCACTTGATGATTTATGGAACTCAAATATAGAGGTAGATGTTGTTGTTATTGCATCGCCAAACGGTCTTCACTTTGAACAGGCTTCCAATGTTTTGGACAATGGCAGGCATGTTGTGATCGAGAAACCCATGGCTCTGAATAAACAGGATGCTGAAACACTTGTTTTCAAAGCGCTGAAAGAGCAGAAACATATCTTTGTTGTTATGCAGAATCGCTATTCTCCACCTTCTGTTTGGGTCAAAGAAATAATAGATTCCGGAATTCTCGGAGAAATATACATGGTGCAGGTTAATTGCTACTGGAATCGTGATGAAAGATATTATAAATCTGGTTCATGGCACGGGAAACATAACCTTGACGGAGGAACTTTATTTACTCAGTTTTCTCACTTCATAGATATGATTTACTGGCTATTTGGTGATATTACCAATATACATGCAAAATTTGCAGACTTTAATCATCAGATTTTAACAGATTTTGAAGATTCGGGTTTCATCAATTTTGATTTTGTTAATGGAGGTATGGGTACACTTAATTATTCTACTTCTGTCTGGAATGGAAACCTGGAAAGCTCTATGACTATTATTGCAGAAAAAGGATCTGTCAAAATTGGAGGACAGTATATGGACAAAGTGGAAATATGTAATATAAAAGATTATTCTTTACCTGAACTTCCCAGCCCGGATTCTGCAAACCATCATTTTGTGATTGAGAACGTAGTAGATGTTTTGAACAATAGAAATACAATTACTACCAATGCTCTGGAAGGATTAAAAATTGTAGACATAATAGAAAGGATATACGCATTAAAGAAATAATGATATGAAAAGATTTATTGCTAACCTTTTTTTTGCCTGTTTTATCAATATCTTTAAAAAAGTAAAATGCAGCTTTAATGTGAGTATGTCACATAATGTATTTTTTTATCTGATTAAGAATAATTTTAAAGAGGTCAATTTAAGGGATGCCGTTCTCGGAACCGGCATTACACTGAATGACGGAGTTACTTTTTATAATAAACCTGAGGTTTTTGGAAAGGTAGTTCTCGGAAAATATACAAGTATAAGCGGACCCTCCACAAGAATCTGTGCGGAGGTCAATCAGGTTATTATAGGTTCTTTTTGTTCAATAGCGTCGAATGTTGTGATACAGGAATTTTATCATAATTATGATCTTGCTACTACTTATAATATGCAGGCCCATTTTTTTGGTGGCAATGAAAGCGATGCAATTTCTAAAGGAAGTATCATTATTGAAGATGATGTTTGGATTGGATCCAATTCTGTAATCCTTTCTGGAGTAAAGATTGGTAGAGGGGCCATAATAGGTGCCGGGTCAGTAGTAACAAAAGATGTGGAACCATATGCCGTTGTTGCAGGAAACCCTGCAAAAAAAATACGTCAGAGATTTGGAGAAGAATCAATAAACGAATTAGAAGCTTCCAAATGGTGGGAGTGGGATAAAAGTGAAATATTAAAGAACGAGACTTTCTTTAACAAAAACTTCGGAAATGATTAATAAAGATAATTTTGTTTACTACGCAGGAACAGCATTGTCTCAGGTCATTACTTTGCTTACTACTCTTTATATCTTATACAATTTTTCACCTGAAAATTTTGGATACTTTAGTCTGGTACTCTCTGTTACCTCTATTATAGGCTCATTGTCAACTCTGAAATTTGAACTTTCTGTTGCTATATCAAAAGATTCAAAATCGGCTATTGAAAAACTTAGTCTTACTATTTTTGTGAGTGTTTTTCTTAATATCTTATTATCTGTAATATATTTTCTCTTCGAACCCAATATCAAGTTATTTATACTGATTATCATGTCTACCACTATTGCAATGAATGGTAGCATTCAGCAATACGTATTGTTTGAAGAAAATCATAAACTTAATGGTATTTTGCCGGTTCTTACCGCTGTTTTAAATCTAATCTTTTTATTATTGCTGAAAGGTGATAATGCTCTAATATTTGCTTATATATTATCTTCATGGCTTATCACTGCCCTCTATATTTTTTGGATGCTTAAAAAAGGAAGGCAGTATTTTATATTGACATTTGAATCTTTAAAGAAGGTTTTCCATGAAAATATCTCTTTTGTAAAGTATATATTTCCAAGCTCTATTGCAACGATTCTGATTATGTACTTTCATCCTATATTATTGTCCTATCTTTACAATAGTACCAGTGTCGGTTTGTTTTCTTTTGCATTAAGAATATTATTGTTACCGTCTATTATTATAGGAACCGTAACAGGTGCATTGCTAAGAAATACATTGTCAAGATTATATTTTAATAATGAATATGAATTAATAAATAAAGAAATTAAAAAAATTCTGTTATGGCTTTTCATAAGCTGCCTGATTTGCTTTCCCATTTTAGAATTTTTTGTGTTTCAGCTTAAGAATTTTGTGAATATTTCTAAGTGGAATGGAATAGAACATATCTCCGTACTTATTATTTTTTATGCGGTATCTCAGTTTTTCTTTATTCCTCTGAGTAATATTCCTTTAGTATTTGACAGAAAAAAACTTCTGTTAAAGCTTAATATCATTCAACTGTGCTTGACATTGATGATATATTTAGGAGCATATCTGCTTAAATGGCAGTTTGAAACTTTCCTTGTTATTTTATCAATAGCTATGATGATATTTTCAATTATTTCGTGCTATTGTTTTGTGAGAATTGTAAAAGTAAAAAATGTTTAGACGGTATAAAGAAATTTTCTCAGTCCTTCTTTTTAGCTTCGTATATCAATATATTCATACGGAGTATCTCTATCTGTATTTTGATTACCTGGGCTATATAAAAAAAGATGTTGATACATTTAGTTTAATCATCACTTATCTGATGATTCTTATACCGATTGCCTTAATTGAAAAGCGAAAATATCTCTTTATAGAAGTATCATTTACCATTTTTTATTATCTTTTATATATTCCTATAATGATAACCTTTATGTATCATTACGGAGACTGGTATGAGAGACTAATCAATCAGGTGCCGGTTTTTATTGGCTTTATTCTGATCTTTTTAGTGGCCAGAATTAATTTTCCAAAAGTTACATCAACGGTAAAACTTCCAACTCCGAATCTGAGAGTTCTGTACTTTCTTTCATTTTTTATTATTCTCTATATCATGTTTGAATTCAGGGATGTTTACTCTATTGTAAGTTTTGATAAAGTATATGATCAAAGAGATGTTGCCAGTGAATCTTCCCTGTTGAGTGGTTATTTGATCCTTTGGATCAGCTATTTTATTGGTCCGCTTATTTTTATTATTGGTTTGATTAATAAAAATAAAAAGCAGATTATTTATGGTTTTTTCTCTGTGGTATTTATTTATGGAGTGAGCGCAAGTAAGATTACATTATTCATACCACTGGTTATTTATCTCGTTTATTATTTATATAAAAAACATCCTAAGACTTCAATTATGAATACACTCGGGCTTTCTTTCAGTGGTCTGTGTTTATTCTTTATGGCTATTTCCCATCAGTTCTTTTTGCTTTCAGCGGTAATACTTATGAGGACTTTTGGAATTGCAGGATTACTTACTTATCAGTATAATGAGTTTTTTAAAGTTCATGAGAAAACTTATTTGTCTCATATCAATATTGTAAATGCAATTACCGGAGGATATAAATATAAGAACAGTCTTGGTATGGAGGTTTCGGAATACTTTGTTGGAGATGGTGTTACCAATGCGAATGCTAATTTTATAGCAACAGATGGTATGGCCAGTTTTGGTTTGCCCGGAGTTATTTTTATCTGTATCATATTAGGCTTATATTTTGCATTTACAAAATCGCAGATTTCAAGTTCTAACGGATTATTGCTAGGGCTTTTATTTATACCATTCTGCTTTATTATTTTAAATGTGGGATTGTTTACCTCTCTTTTGAGTGGTGGTTTTATCTTTTTAAATTTGTATTTTATATTCTTTAAATCAAGTAAATAATATGAAAATAGTCCATCTTTGTTTATCCAGTGTTTATATTGATGATTATTCTTACCAGGAGAATATGCTTCCTAAATATCATACATTACAAGGACATGATGTTACTGTTCTTGCATCTATGGTAACATTTAATTCAAAAGGGCAGCAGGATTTTCTCACTGAAGAATCATCCAAAATATGTAAGGATAACTATAAGGTAGTTAGGATTGATTATAAAAAACCGTTTTATAAATTTAATCGTTTTATACGTATTTATAAAAATCTTAATAAATATCTGTACGAAGAAAAACCTGATCTGCTTTTTCTGCACGATTATTCTTTTATGGATATTACTGTTGTTCTGAAATATCTGAAAAAACATAAAAATGTAAAAGTTTATGTAGACTGCCATACAGATTACATAAATAGTGCTAAAAGTTGGGTGTCAAGAAATATATTTCATCATATTATCTGGAGATATTTTGGTAAACTTTTATCTCCATATGTTACAAAATTTTACGGAGTTACTCCATTACGTTCTGATTTTTTACGTGATGCTTATAAAATAGATCCTAAAAAAGTAGAATTACTGGAAATGGGAATTGACGATGTAGTTTTTGCACAAAAAATGACGGAAAATATAGAAGAGAAACTACGGGCAAAATATAACCTCAACAATGATTTTGTAATTGTTACCGGCGGGAAAATTGACTATCTTAAAAATATTCATCTCGTTATGGAGGCCTTTAACCGCTTAAACACGGAAGTTCCCAATATAAAACTCATTGTTTTTGGCACTGTAAATCCGGAAATAAAAGACCTATTTGAAAAACTGATACAAGAATCCAATGGTGGAATTATTTTTGTAAATTGGCTTTCAGCAGAAGATATTTTAGACTATTTTATTTTGGCAGATCTTATAGTATTTCCGGGAACCCATTCTGTACTTTGGGAACAGGCAGTAGGAAGTGGAACTCCTGCTTTCTTTAAGCATTGGTATGGAATGACACATGTAGATGTGGGGGGCAATTGTCGATTTTTATATAAGGATTCTGCTGATGAGATTTATGATGAGTTGAAAAAGGTCCTTATCAATAATAAGGCTGAATATAATAAAATGTTAGAGAATGCCAGAAATAAAGGACTGGAAAAGTTTTCATATGATAATATAGCAAAAAGGGCAATTAGCTAAAATATATGTTAAGAAAAATAGAATATATCTGGAATAAAGTTCTGAAGAAAATCAGATTTAAAGCTGTTGTAGGCAGTAAAATTCATGCTACATCCAAAATATGTTCGGGATCTCAGTTGGTTAATGTTACCATGGGAAAACATTCTGACATTGGATATGATTGTATAATCATCAATACCCATATTGGCTCGTTTTGTTCGTTAGGAGGTAATATCGTTATCGGAGGCCTTTCGCATAGTATCGACTGGGTATCAACTTCCCCTGTTTTTAATGAAAATATAGATCATTTAAAGCAAAAGTTTTCACACCATAAGTTTGATCTTTTTGTAGAAACTCATATTGGTCATGATGTATGGATTGCAAATAATGTGCAGGTAAAGGCTGGTGTTAAAATTGGAAACGGAGCGGTTATCGGAATGGGTAGTGTAGTAGTAAAAGATGTAGGACCTTATGAAATTTGGGCAGGTAATCCTGCAAGGCTCATCAGAAAAAGATTTGATGATGAAACTACTCAGCAGCTTTTACAAACTGATTGGTACAATTGGAATGATGATAAGATTAAAAAATATGCACCTTATTTTAATGATGTGCCATTATTTATAAAAAAAATCAATGAATAAATATCCGGTTTTAATTGTATTGTTGTTATCTGGTTTTTCATTTGCGAAAACTCCGATTCAACAGCTACAGGGGAAATATCAATCTGTAGCAGATACTATAAGGGTAGAATTAAAAGGTACCGATAACGTTTCCATAGATACCAGAAATTTACAAAATGCATTGAGTACTAAAGTTTCAACAGGAGTTTTAAAAATAGTGCTGAAAGGAAATTTTCAGATTAATACAGTGGTTGCAACCATCAGAGATAATACTGTTCTATCCTTTGATAAAAACTCAAAGTTGTCTTTTGTTAATGAAACTTCAGGATTACTAATCAATAAAAATTCATGTATTATTGAAAACGGAACTTTTTCAGGAACAGGGAAAAGTGCAAAGTCTTATTATGAAGGTTATGGAATTTTGCTATATGGAACTTCACAATGTATTATTAGAAATAACCGTTTTGACAATATATCCGGAATCAATATCTTGATGTTACCTAATAATATTAAAGGGTGCCAGAACAATATTGTAAAAAACAATGTCTTTACGAATCCGAAAATAGAGACTTCAAAAAATACAGGAGATGATGCTGTAATATTACTGGGGTATTCAGGAGATGGATACTTTCATTCCAATAATGTTATTGATAACAATGTAATAGATGGAAATAATATTCCCAAAATAGGAATCGGAATTATCGGACATGGAAGAGATAATAATATTACCAATAATAAAATAAAGGGTTTTAGACATTATGGTATTATTGCATATGAATCGGTATATACTGATAAATCATTATCAGGTACCGTAATTACAAATAATATTGTTGAGAACATTGGAAACTGGCCGGGAGCTAAGACATACAAGGGGATGGGGATATATCTGATGAAATCTCAGAACTCAAAAATTATTGGAAATAAGGTCTATAATGTTTTAAAAAGTTCTGATGAAAAAGAAACATTAGGGGCAGGAGCTATTTCCGTAAGCATTTCACCGGGAACACTTGTATCGGATAATATCGTAGAAGACTCATATATGTATGGAATTGTAAGTGATTATAGTTTCAATTCAAAATTTACTAATAATACGGTAAAAAATATTCGGAAATCAGGGGCTTATTTTATCAATATGAATGATAGTGAGATTTCAGGAAATACATTTCAGAATATTGGAGAAGTTGTTATCAAAGGTTACTTTCAAAATACATCCTTGCAGTATATTAAAGATCAGATGCAAACAGACAAATATTTAAATCTGGAAACAGGAAAAAATTTCGTTATTAAAAATAATAAGTTTTATACAAAAGGAAATATATTATATTTTGCAGGAACAGAAGCTGATAATTCGAAAAAATATATGGGAAATAAAGTAAGTGGTAATATATTTGAGAATAATGAAATTATAGGAAATACTAAAAGATCTGAAGATTTAGTCTCTTTTAAGGAGGAAAAAATAGGAAGTAATCTGATCAGAAAAAATAAGAATTTAAAATAAATACGAGCACAAGTAAAAAAGCTGCATGTTGTATAGTCAACAGGAAATAATTTGAACTAGCACAGTTTTTGATACTCGCTAGTGGAAATAAAAAAATCAAATTCTATTTAGCTTTATATTATTTATATCTTTGCAAACTAAAAAATAAAAGATGGAAAACTCAGGAAAATCTGTACAAGTGTGTGTTAACTGTATTATGGACACTACAGATGAAACTATTATATTTGATGATAAAGGAGTATGCGATTATTGTGGTAACTATTACAACAATATTTTGCCAAACTGGCACCCTAACGAACAGGGAGAGCAGGAAATCCAAAAGGTAATCGATAAAATCAAAGAAGAAGGAAAAGGAAAAGATTATGATTGTATTATTGGTATTTCTGGTGGTTTAGACAGCTCATATCTTGTATATCTGGCCATTGAAAAATGGGGATTAAGACCTATGCTTTACCACGTAGATGCAGGTTGGAACTCTGATGTTTCTACCAATAACATCAAAAATCTGGTTGACGGATTAGGATTGGATCTTTATACTGATGTTATCAATTGGGAAGAAATGAAGGATCTTCAGAGAGCTTTTATAAAATCTCAGGTTCCGGATATTGATACTCCTCAGGATCTGGTATTTTTCTCATCACTTTATAACTATTGTGCTAAAAATGGTATTAAATATATCTTAACCGGAGGTAATTTCTCTACGGAATGTGTAAGAGAACCACTTCACTGGGGAGCTTACTATCAAACGGATATGAAATACGTTAATGATATCCATAGTAAGTTTGGGGAAAGAAAACTAAAAACATTCCCTAGATGCGATATATTTAAATACAAAATCCAATACAGATTAATTAATGGAGTAAGAGTTGTAAAACCTCTTGACCATGTCAGGTTTATTAAAAAAGAAGCTGAAGATCTCTTAGAAGAAAAGTTCGGATGGCAGAGGTACAAGCATAAGCACCATGAGTCAAGATTTACAAGATTCTATGAAGCCTTCTGGTTACCAAGAAAATTTGGATATGATAAAAGAAAAAATCACTTATCAAGTTTGATCCTTACAGGCCAGCTGACAAGAGAGGCTGCCTTAGAGAGAGTGTCTAGTCCAGAGCTTCCTGAAGATGAGCTGATGAAAGAATTTGAATATGTTGCTAAAAAACTGGATTTTACCGTTGATGAACTTTGGGGGTATTTCAATGGACCCAATAAGACTTTCAGAGACTATAAGAATAATTATAAATTGATACAACTGGGAACGAAAGTGATGCAGATGTTAGGTCTTGAAAAAAGAGCGTTTAAATAATAATATGGTTACAATTATTGATTATGGCGTTGGTAATATTAACGCTTTTCTGAATATATATAAACAACTTAATATTCCTGCAACTACTGCAAAGACAGTTGAAAATCTGGATCAGGCAACCAAACTTATTCTTCCGGGAGTAGGGCATTTTGATTATGCAATGCAGAGATTTAATGATTCTGGTATGGCTGCTAAAGTAAATGATTTGGTAGTTAATCAGAAACTTCCCGTAGTAGGAGTTTGTGTAGGGATGCAGATGATGGCCAAAGGAAGTGATGAGGGAAGTCTTCCCGGATTGGGATGGATAGATGCTTATGTGCATAAATTCGATGCTTCTCAGGTTTCTGCCAAACTGCCTTTACCTCATATGGGATGGAATGATATTAAGATTGTAAAAGATACTCCACTCCTGAGAGATCTGGAATCTGATCCAAGATATTATTTTTTACACAGTTATTATTTTAAATGTAATAATGAAAACGATTCCATAGCGGAAACCAATTATGGAATCAATTTTACAAGTGCTGTTAATCATAACAATATTTTCGGAGCTCAATTCCACCCGGAGAAAAGTCATCATTTTGGAATTCAACTATTAAAGAACTTTGCAGAAAAATGTTAAGACCAAGAATTATACCTTGCCTTTTGGTTCATGATAAAGGATTGGTAAAAACCGAGCATTTTAAAAATCCAAGATATTTGGGAGATCCAATGAATGCGGTAAGAATTTTTAATGAGAAGGAAGTTGATGAACTGATTATTTTAGATATTGATGCCACTGCAGAAGGAAGAGGTCCTGATTTCAAAATGATTGAGCACTGGGCCGAAGAATGCAGAATGCCTTTATGTTATGGCGGTGGGGTAACCACTGTTGAGCAGGCACAACGAATTTTTGCTTTAGGTGTAGAGAAAATAGCTTTTAGTGCAGGAGCGGTCAATAACCCCGAAATTATAAGAGAGATCTCGGAAAAAGTAGGAAGCCAGAGTGTTGTGGTCGTTTTGGATGTTAAGAAAAAACTATTTGGTGGTTATGAAGTATACACCCATAACGGAAAAAAATCAACAGGCAAATCTCCATATGAATTGATTAAAAAATTTGAACAGCTTGGTGCAGGTGAAATAGTTATCAATTCTATTGATAAAGATGGCGAGATGAAAGGATATGATATGAAGCTTATTGAGGCCGCAAGAAAAGAAACAACCCTGCCCCTTACAGCTATTGGAGGTGCTGGTAAAATGGAAGATATAGGCGAACTCATTAATAAGTTTGGAATTATCGGCGCAGCAGCTGGAAGCTTATTTGTTTTCAAAGGAAAATTAAAAGCTGTTTTAATTAACTATCCTAATTTTGCAGATAAAGAAAATCTTATCAAAAAGTATTTTTAATTAATGTGTGGTATTGCTGGTATAATATATAAGGAAGGAACTTCTGTAACGAAGGAAATCTTAAAGAAGATGACCAATAAAATGTTGCACAGAGGACCGGATGCTGAAGGATTCTATATGAATGGAAATTTCGGGTTTGGTCATAGAAGACTTGCTATTATTGATACAAGCAATTCTGGAAATCAACCATTTTTATTTAAAAATAAAGTACTCACATTCAATGGCGCTATCTATAATTATATTGAGCTGAAAACAGAGCTGGAAAAACAAGGGTATATTTTTCATACGAATTGTGATACAGAAATTTTAATAGCTTCGTATGATTACTGGGGAGAAAAATGTGTCGAAAAATTTAATGGCATGTGGGCTTTTGCTATTTTCGATGCTGCAAAAAATAAAATATTCTGTTCACGTGATAGATTTGGAGTAAAGCCCTTTTATTATTTTACGGATGATAAAAAATTTATTTTTGCCTCTGAAATAAAAGCTATTCTGGAAATAGAAAAAATAACTGAAGTTAATCTACAAACTTTACTTCAGTTTATTGCTGTTAATCTTACAGAGCAGAGTAATGAGACTTTTTTTAAAGGTATTTATAAACTGCAAGGTTCTCATAATCTGGTATATTGCTTAAATACAAATACTTTTGAAATATATAAATATTATGATATTCCTTTCCATAAAGACATTTCTAAATTAAATTTAGAAGAATCTGCCAAACTTTTTCAACAAGAAATTGAAAGAGCTATAAAACTGAGATTAAGATCCGATGTAAATATAGGAGCTGCATTAAGTGGAGGATTAGATAGTTCTTTTTTAGTGACAGTAAGCTCAAAAATTCTTTCAGAGAGAAATGAAAAACTTAATGTCATATCAGTGGGTTCAAGAAATCCTGATAATGATGAAAGTGAGTATTCTAAACTGGTCTCGGAATATTTGCATTTAACTCAAGATTTAATATATCCCGATAAGAAAGATTTTAAAGATTCCATAATAAAAGTAATTACTAGCCAGGAGGAACCGTTTGGAGGACTTGCAATTTATATGCAGAACTTTCTTATGAGCGAAACGAACAAGCTGGGAATTAAAGTATTGTTAGATGGGCAGGGTGCCGATGAAATTTTGTTAGGTTATAGTCGTTATACTGCTGCTTATTTAAGAAATCATTCATTTTTTAAGAATAGTAAATTTCTATTGAATCTGAGAAGCCATTATGATATTTCAATATTAAAAGGCGGGCTTTACTATCTTTATTTTAGTGTTTATTGGATCAGAAAAATGGGGATACTGTTTAGAGCTAGAGGCCTGAAAGCAAAATATAAGCATTCTATTGATTTTACATTGATGAAAAACCTTACCAAATCATATTCCAATATATTTCAAATGCAGAGGATTGAAATTTTTTGGGCACAAATTCCAGAATTATTAAGATTCGAAGATAAAAACTCAATGGCTTTTTCAATAGAAACAAGATTACCATTTTTGGACTATAAATTTGTAGAAACTTGCTTATCTATTAATAACCATTTTAAGATTTACAAAGGATGGTCTAAATATATTCTTCGAAAAAATTTATCAGAGAAATTGCCTGATAAAATTACTTGGAGAAAAAGAAAGATAGGATTTGATGCTCCCACTGATGAATGGTGGCCATACTCAGAAACGATTTTAGAAAAAATTAATACATCGAAAATTATACAGGAGCTTTATTCAAAAAAAATTAAAAGCTTAAGGAATAGGGAAATGCAATGGAAGTTATATAATATTGCTATTTGGGAAGAAGCATTTAATATGAAAATAACGAATTAAAAATATGAAAATTAAAGATAAAATCCTCCTTATTACAGGTGGCACAGGTTCATTTGGGACTGCTGTTTTAAGGAAATTCATACATACAGACCATTTTAAAGAAATCAGGATTTTCTCACGGGATGAGAAAAAACAGGATGATATGAGAAATCAGTTTAAAAATGATAAACTGAAATTTTATATCGGAGATGTAAGAGACCTTAATAGTATAGAACCTGCCATGAGAGGTGTAGATTATGTTTTTCATGCTGCAGCACTGAAACAGGTTCCTTCTTGTGAATTTTTCCCTATGCAGGCCGTAAAAACAAATGTAGAGGGGACACAAAATGTTATTGATGCTGCATCAAAAAATAATGTTAAAAAAGTAATCTGTTTAAGTACAGATAAAGCTGCTTATCCTATTAATGCAATGGGAATATCCAAGGCAATGATGGAAAAAGTAGCTGTAGCCGCATCCAGAAATCTTGAAGAAACAGTAGTTTGTCTTACAAGATATGGTAATGTAATGGCATCCAGAGGTTCTGTAATTCCATTATTTATTAAACAAATTAAAAATGGAGACCCCATTACGATTACAGACCCTAATATGACCAGATTTTTGATGTCATTGGAAGAGGCAGTTGACCTTGTGTTATTTGCTTTTGAACACGGAAATCCTGGTGATCTATTTGTAAATAAAGCTCCGGCAGGAACTATAGGTGATCTTGCTCAGGCATTAAAAGATATGTTCAAGGCAGAGAATCCAATAAAAATAATGGGAACAAGACACGGTGAAAAGCTTTATGAAACTTTGTGTACCCGTGAAGAAATGCTGAAAGCAGAAGATATGGGTGATTTCTACAGAATTCCTGCAGACAACAGAGACTTGAATTATGCACAGTATTTTTCCGAAGGAGAAGAAGATATATCTAAAATTGAAGACTACCATTCTCATAATACAGAGCAACAGGATGTAGAAGGAATGAAAAAGCTGTTGTTGAAACTTCCTCTTATACGAAAAGAAGTATTGGGAGAAGATGTAATGCAATATCCTGATTAAAAAATATGATTTAATGAATACACCTGAGATTTTTGAAGGCGGAAAACATTCAGATATGAGAGGGAGTCTCTTTTTTAATAATAATTTTGAGGCTTCTGAGATTAAAAGGATATATTGCATAGAAAATGCAGATGTAAATTTTATAAGAGGCTGGACTGGACATAAGATTGAACAGCGCTGGTTTTCTGCATTGCAGGGAAGCTTTACAATAAGATTAGTTAAAATTGATAACTGGGAGAGTCCTGCTAAAGAATTGGAAATTTTAGAATATCAGCTTAGTGCTGCAAAATTGGATGTACTCCATGTTCCCAGTGGATATGCAAGTGCTATTCAAGCTGACGAAAAAGGGGCAAAGTTATTAGTAATGGCAAATTATTCTTTAGGAGAAATAGACGATGATTATCGTTTTCCTATAGATTATTTTGAAAATTTATAAGATGAAAAGAATAGGAATTACAGGACAAAATGGATTTGTAGGATCTCATTTATACAATACTTTAGGTCTGCAGCCTGAAAAATTCGAAAGAATTGATTTTGAAAAAGAATTTTTCAATGATTCAGGACAATTAGACCATTTTGTAAAACAGTGTGATGTTATTGTGCATTTGGCGGCAATGAATCGTCATTCTGATCCGGAAGTTATTTTTAATAATAATATCAGTCTGGTTAAAGAGCTTATAGCCTCTTTGGAAAGAACTGAATCAAAAGCTCATATTCTGTTTTCATCATCTTCTCAGGAAGAAAAGGATAATCTCTACGGAAAATCTAAAAAAGAAGGAAGAGAACTTTTTTCTGAATGGGCCAAAAAATCCGGAGGAACCTTTACCGGGATGATTATTCCAAATGTTTTCGGACCTTTTGGAAAGCCTAATTATAATTCTTTTATAGCAACGTTTTGCTATAAACTTACTCATGGAGAAACTCCAAGTATTGATAATGATGGAGAAGTAAAACTTATTTATGTTGGAGAGCTTGTTCAGGAAATTATAAATAATATCCAAAGCGGAGAAACCAGAGAATTATATGAAGCTTCCCATACTTCAGTCAATAAAGTTTCAGAAGTACTGGAAAAACTGGAAAACTTTAAGCAACTTTATTTTGATAACGGGGAAATTCCTGAATTAAAAACCAAATTTGATCTAAATCTGTTTAATACTTTCAGGTGTTACTTTGATATTAAAAATCATTACCCTGTAAAATTTACACAACATACAGATCCGAGAGGTGCTTTTGTAGAAGTAATCCGTTTAGGAATTGGCGGGCAATGCTCTTTTTCTACTACTGTTCCCGGAATTACCAGAGGAAATCATTTTCATACCAGAAAAATAGAAAGGTTTGCTGTAATAAAAGGAAAAGCCCTTATACAGCTAAGAAAAATTGATACAGATGAAGTATTGGATTTTTATCTGGATGGGAGTGAGCCGGCTTACGTAGATATGCCTATCTGGTATACGCATAATATTAAGAATATAGGAGACGAAGAATTATATACCATTTTTTGGATCAATGAACCTTTTAACCCGGAGGATGCTGACACCTACTTTTTAAATGTTTAGATATGGAGAGAACAAGGAAATATAATATTGAATTTCTTTTTATTTTTTTCCTGACTTTTGGGTATATTTTCTTCTATTCATTTTCCCGCCAGTTAGATCTCCCCAATGAATATTTTTCTGTTCCTTTTCGTGTTATTCTATTCCTGGTAAGTTGTTATATTATATTTATTAACTTTGAAAATATAAAGAGAAGGAAGTTAACGGTTATTTTTACCGCTCTTTTTTGGCTGTTTTATTTAGTGAAAACTATTTATAGTTTTAAACACGATAGCTATCAGCAGGAAGTTTTAAATAATGAAGAAAAAATTTATTTAAGAATTATATGCCTGAATTTAATTCCTTATATAGCCGTTTTAAGTATTAACTTTTCAAAAGAAATTACGGTAAAGCTAAGTGCTTTGATCTTTAATTTTTTATTGATTATATTAGGAATAAGTTGTTTATATACAATATTTGTGTACAGAGGCTTTGAAAAATCAAGTGGAATATTTGCTGGGTATTATATCAGTACTGGACATTATGGTCTATCTTTATTGATTATTTCAATTTTCTATTATTTTAAATCATCTCAAAAATTTAAATCTATTTCAGGAATATTAATAGGCTGCTTTACTTTTTTTTGTTCTTCTGCAAGAAGTCCTTGGCTTGCAATATTAATCATTTTATTGCTTGCATTATTGTATATAAATAAGTTAAAATACTGGGTTGCATTAGCCTCTTCAGTTCTACTTTTTATAATAAGTATCTACATTTTGAAACAAACATCATTAGCAAACTTTGAATTTGTTACCAGAATGTATGCTGCTATTTTTGAAGGGAATGCATATGGTAGATCCTATTATTTAGCAAAAGGGTGGGAGATTTTTAAAAACAATATTCCTCTGGGAGGTCGTGTTTTATTTGAAGACGGGCTTTATCCTCATAATATTTTTATTGAAATATTGATGAGCATGGGAATAGCAGGGATGATTTTATTTTTTTTGTATTTTAAGGATATATGGAAATTCAAAATAAGTTATATTGAAAAAAATATATATTATTTACCATTTGTTTTATTTTTTATACAATACTTTGTTTTAGTTCTTACCTCATATACTATTTTTGCCAATATGGAGTTTTGGACTTTTGGAGCAGTATTTATATCGATAATTTTATTTTGTTATAATGAAAAAATTAAAAGTAATGACAGTCGTGGGTACACGGCCGGAAATCATTAGATTATCAAGAGTATTATCAGCTTTGGATGCTTCTGAAGCTGTAGAACATATCATTGTCCATACAGGACAGAATTATGACTATGAACTTAACCAGATTTTCTTTGAAGATCTTGGATTGAGAAAACCCGATTACTTTCTGGAAGCAGCAGGAAAAACAGCTACAGAAACAGTAGGTAATATCCTTATCAAGATTGATCCGCTTTTAGAAGAATTACAGCCGGATGCCTTTCTTGTTTTAGGAGATACGAATTCCTGTCTTTGTGCGATCCCTGCTAAAAAGAGACAGATTCCGATTTTCCATATGGAAGCAGGAAACAGATGTTTTGATCAGAGAGTGCCGGAGGAAACCAACCGTAAAATTGTTGATCATACTGCAGATGTTAATCTAACCTATTCTGATATTGCTCGTGAATACCTGTTGAAAGAAGGTTTGCCGGCAGACAGAATCATCAAAACAGGGTCTCCGATGTTTGAGGTTTTAAATCATTATTTACCTCAGATAGAAAGCTCAGATGTTCTTAAAAGACTTAATTTAGAAGAAGGAAAATACTTTGTGGTTTCCTCTCATAGAGAAGAAAATATTAATTCTGAAAAGAACTTCACAGGGTTAATGGAAAGTTTGAATGCAATTGCAGAAAAGTTTGGATATCCGATTATTGTTTCTACCCATCCAAGAACAAGAAATATGATTGATAAAAAACAGATTACAGTAAGACCGGAAATCCAGTTTTTAAAACCATTGGGCTTTCATGACTATAATGCACTTCAAATGAGAAGTTATGCTGTTTTATCAGATTCAGGGACAATTTCTGAAGAATCTTCTATCCTGAACTTCAGAGCACTTAATATCAGAGAAGCCCACGAAAGACCGGAAGCAATGGAAGAAGCTTCCGTAATGATGGTAGGACTTTCTCCTGAAAGAATTCTGCAGGGACTGGTTCAGCTTCAGCAACAGAAAGTAGGAAAAGAAAGAAATTACAGACCCGTATCAGACTATTCAATGCCGAATGTCTCTGAGAAAATGGTAAGAATTATTTTAAGTTATACAGATTATATCAATAGAGTAGTCTGGAGAAAATAAAAAAAGATGAAAATAATTATTTTAACACAGGAAGATTCTTTTTCCGTTCCCAGGAATATTGAGAAACTTATTAAGCTAGGATTCGTTGAAATTGTCGAAGTGATAGATATCCGCACTAAATCCAGTCTGGTAAATAAGAAAGATCTTTTTATCAAAGGATTTGGCTGGGGACAGACAATAAAGATGGGAATGACGGTGATAGGACATAAAATTATCAATACGGCAGACTCTATTTTTGGATATAAGTTGAAAGTTCAGCCAAGAAGTCTGAAAGGAGTAGCCAGAAAATATAATATTCCATTTAATATCATCTCTAATCCTAATGATGAAGCATTTTTATCAAGAATAAAAGCTTTGTCTCCTGATATCATTGTCTCTTATTCTGCACCTGTAGTATTTAAAGACAAATTATTAACGCTTCCTCAAAAAGGATGTATTAATCTTCATTGCTCTTACCTTCCTCATTATGCAGGGGTAATGCCTAGTTTCTGGACGCTTTATAAAAATGAGAAATCGACTGGGGTTACCGTTCACTATATGGATACCAAAATTGATAATGGTAAAATATTAGGACAGGAAAAAGTAATGATAAGCCCTGACGAAACAATGAAAACGCTTATTGAGAAAACAAAAGAAGTAGGCGGAAATGTAATGTGTAAGGTTATTGAGAATATTAATAATGGTACCATAGAGGTAAAAGATAATCCTGTTCATGAAGGAAGTTATTTTACCTGGCCTACAGTTGATGATTTTAAAGATTTTAAAAAGAAAGGAGGTAGACTAATATGAAAAAATATGCAGTTCTGGGAATGGACGTAGAAGACTGGTTCCATCTTGATTATTTTAATAAAGAAGAATGTAACACAAGCCAGTCTACAATGGATGGGCTTATGGTTTATTTAGACCTTCTAAAACAATATGAGATTAAAACAACATTCTTTGTTGTAGGAGAACTTGTCTCTAAATATAAAAATGAACTGAATCTCATTATTGAACATGGGCATGAAATTGCCCTTCACTCATATTCCCATGTCAGACCATTAAATCTTTCCATATCAGAGTTTAGAGAAGATACTCAAAAAGGACTGAATATTATGAAAGAGGTACTTAATGTAGAGCCGGATGGATATAGAGCACCTTGCTTTAGTTTGGATAGAGAAAGACTGGATATTCTGAAAAATGAATTTAATCTTACTTATGATTCCAGTAAGATCAAGTTTGATTCGCATGATCTCTATGGAAGAATAGAACTCAATGACTTTGATTCTTTAGCTAAAGATATTTACAAAAAAGACCGGTTTTTAGAATTTGAAGCCAGTACTGTAGAAATATTTGGAAAAAACTTGCCGGTTTCGGGTGGAGGTTATCTTAGAATTTTTCCGTGGTTTCTAACTAAAGCACTACTCAAAAAGTATATAAAAACAAACGGTAATTACTTCTTTTATATCCATCCGTTTGAGTTTTCAAAAAATTATAATATAACAGTTCCAGAAAATACCGACTTTAAAACTAAACTACGCTTTAATACAGGACGTAAATCAGTGGAAAAGAAAATGCATAAACTCATTAGTATGTTGAAACAGAATGGCTATGAGTTTGTTACATTTAGGGATCTTTATACCGGAAAGATATAATGATATTAAAATGACGCAGAAAAAAGAAAAGCTTTGGGTATATTCTGAACTGTTCTATCCGGAAGAAACTTCTACATCATATATTATGACCAAGATATCTAACAAATTGGTTGAAAAGTATGATGTAGAGGTTGTTTGTGGATATCCATCTTACGATAAAAGCATAGATAAGGATTATCTTACGCTGGATCCGGGAGTAAGAATTAAACGGATAAAAAGTTATAAAGGAGATAAAGATAAAACCAGTTCAAGAATATTAAAACTTCTATCCCTTTCATTCGGTTTCTTCTATCATTTATTATTTAAAGTAAAATCGGGAGACCGGATTTTTACTGTCACAAATCCTGCTACTTTTCTTGTCTTTGCTTCCATTACAAAAATTTTTAAAAAAATTGGAATCACAATTCTTGTACATGATGTTTTTCCAGAAAATACACTTGCTGCAGGGTTGATAAATAATGAAAAGAGCTTTAAATATAAACTGGTGAGGAATATTTTTAATAAAGCTTACTCTACATTTGATCATATTATTGTGCTGGGCAGGGATATGGAGACAGTTTTTACTGAGAAGCTTCAACCCTTTAGCAAAAAACCAAAGATAAGTATTATTGAAAACTGGGCAGACATTACGAATATTTTTCCTGAAAAAAAAGAAATCTACTCAACATCTGATAAAATTCATTTCCAGTTTGCAGGAAACCTGGGTTCAATCCAGGGTCTTGATACTCTTATTGAAACGATAGGCAAAGTCAACAATGAAAATGTTACCTTTGAATTTGTTGGGAATGGTAAAATGAAACCCTATTTAGAAAACTATGTATCAACACATCAATTGAAAAATGTTGTTTTTAACCCTCCATACCCGAGAAGCGAACAAAATAATATTTTGAATTCCTGTGATATTGCCATCGTTACATTATCAAATAGGATGTTGGGATTAGGAGTTCCATCCAAGACCTACAATATATTTGCAGCAGGAAAGCCGGTTTTATATATTGGAGATAAAAACTCTGAAGTTGGGTTGTTGATTAAAGAATATAATATAGGATATCAATTTGATCCCGGTGATCAGGATGGGCTACTTCATTTTTTCAATAATTTGGATGGCCATAAACTTGCTTCCATTTTTGAGAAAGGAGCCAATGCCCGAAAACTTGCGGAGGACCAATTTTCCGAAGAAATTATTCTTAATAAATTTATAAATACAATATGAAAATATACATCACCGGAGCCACTGGGTATCTGGGGAAATACATAAAAGAAAGTCTTGGTGAAAATCATGAGATATTTACCCCGGATCTGAGAAATGCATCAGCAGCAGATTTTGCTCAAGCGGATGTTATTATAAACTGTATAGGAAAAACAGGGGATGGTGAAAAAAATGTTTCATATGATAGTTATCTCGCATCGAATTATAACTCAGTAGTTAAGCTCTATGATTTTTTTGAAAAGTCAGAAGCAAGCTTATTGATCCATTTCAGTAGTATAGCTGCGGTAGAAGAATTGATGAGTGATAATGATCTTAATGAAGATGCACCATGCAATCCTATATCAGCTTATGGTATTACCAAAAGGAAGGCGGAAGAATTTTTAATAGAAAAAATGTCTTCAGCCAATAAGAAAATTATCATCCTGAGACCTACAAGAATTCATGGTCCTCAGGATAAAGGTACCATTTTCCAGTTATTTAATTTTTTAAAGAAAGGAATTCCTTATCCATTTGCTTCATTCAATAATATAAGAAGTTTCTTAGCTATTGATAATCTTATTTTCTTAATCAATGGGATTATTGCTAAAAAAGAAGTTATTAAATCAGGAATTTACAATGTTAATGATGATCAGGGGCTCTCTACATTAGAGATTATTGATAGCTTTGGAGAATATGGAGGCATAAAAATAAGGAAAATGTTCATACCTAAATTCCTGTTTACAGGGATGGCAAAGATAGGAGACGCTATTAAACTACCTTTTAATTCAAGCACGTTAGGGAAAATTACTCAAAGCAGAATAGTATCCAATGATAAAATAAAAACTGCTTTAGAAGTTAATCAACTGCCATTCACAGCTAAAGATGGATTAATAAAAACAGTAAAAAGTTTTAATAATTGATGGAGTATATTTTTGTTTCACTAATTCTATTGGTTTCAATGTTGGTATATTTCAAAATTGCCGATAAATACAATATTATTGATAAACCTAATCATAGAAGTGCCCATACACAGATTACATTAAGAGGAGGAGGTATTATATTTCCGGTTGCTTTTATCCTTTTTTGCCTTTTTAATTTCAATGAAGCAATACATAATTATTGGTCCTTCGGAACAGGACTTTTAGCGATTTGTACCATAAGTTTCATTGATGACGTTAAAACTTTGTCTAATAGGATAAGGCTTTCCGTGCATCTCTTTTCTGTAATTCTGTTATTATATTTTACCGGAGCGTTTGATCTGATGCCGTTTTGGATATGGCCCATTCTTTTTATCATGATTATAGGTACATTGAATGCCTATAATTTTATGGATGGGATTAATGGAATGACAGGATTATATAGCTTGATCACGTTATTCTCGTTAGCATATATTAATAAGGAAATTATTTCGTTTACAGATGAAAATTTTATATACTATCCTGTTCTGGCATGTATTGTATTTCTGTTCTTTAATTTCAGAAAAAAAGCAAAATGCTTTGCCGGAGATGTAGGTAGTATGGGAATAGGTTTTTGGGTAATAGGCCTGATTACCTTATTGATCATGAGAACTCAGGAGTACAAATACATTCTTCTCTTATCTATTTACGGGATGGAAGTTGTTTTGACGATTACAGAAAGACTATTGCTTAAAGAAAACATTTTCGAAGCCCACAGAAGGCATCTGTATCAGCTATTTGCCAACGAGAAAAAAGTTTCACATTTGCTGATTAGTTTTGTGTATGCTTTTTTTCAGTTGATAGTCAATGCATTTCTGATCAGTTCTACTTTACCGGTCTGGGCAGTTGTCCTTATTATATTTTTGCCTGTAGGAGGAATATATTTAGGATTGAAATGGAGTATTAAAAAACAGTATAATCTTTAAAAACTTGTTAGAAATAAATCATGAAAATTAAAGAAACCCCGCTTAAAGATTGTTACATCATAGAGCCTACCGTTTTTGAAGACGAAAGAGGTTACTTTTTTGAAAAGTTCAACGAAAAAAGATTTGAAGAACTCACCGGGATGAATGGCCATTTTGTACAGGACAATATCTCTAAATCATCCTATGGAGTATTAAGAGGTCTTCACCTTCAAAAAGGAGAACATGCGCAGGCAAAATTGGTCTCATGTCTTGAAGGAAGCGTTTGGGATGTGGCGGTAGACCTAAGAGAAGATTCTCCCACATTCGGAAAGTGGTTCGGGATTGAACTTACTGCCGAAAATAAATTGCAGCTATATGTACCAAGAGGTTTCGGACACGGATTTTCTGTATTGAGTACCCATGCCGTATTCTCTTATAAATGCGATAACTTTTACAATAAAGAATCAGAAGGCAGTGTAAAATTCAATGATCCGGATCTCAATATAGACTGGAAAGTTGATGAAAAAGATGCTGTATTATCAGATAAAGATCAGAATGCCCCCGGCTTCAGAGAAAAAAACTTTTAAAGAATGTACTGAAAACCACTTTTCTAAAGTGGTTTTTATTTTTTAATACGAACTCTTTAATATTTCGTATCTTTGCAGACTCAAAATCAAAAAGATGCGTACAAAATCTGTAGGGAAGAAGAAAATCAATGTAGTCACTCTTGGATGTTCCAAGAATGTATATGATTCTGAAGTATTAATGAGCCAGCTGAAAGCCAATGGTAAGGAAGTGGTTCACGAAGACCGTGGGGACATTGTGGTCATCAATACCTGCGGATTTATTGATAATGCCAAAGAAGAATCCATCAATACCATCCTTGATTATGTAGAAGCAAAAAACAGGGGCGAAGTAGAAAAAGTATTCGTTACCGGATGCCTTTCAGAAAGATATAAACCGGATTTGGTAAAAGAAATTCCTGATGTAGACCAGTATTTCGGAACAAGAGACCTTCCAATTCTCTTGAAACACCTTGGTGCTGATTATAAACATGAATTGGTAGGGGAAAGACTTACAACCACTCCTAAGCATTATGCATACCTTAAAATCTCAGAAGGTTGCGACAGACCGTGCTCTTTCTGTGCCATCCCTTTGATGAGAGGAGGCCATATTTCAACACCTATCGAAAAACTGGTTTCTGAAGCTCAGAAATTAGCAAAAAAAGGAACCAAAGAATTGATTCTTATCGCTCAGGATCTTACTTACTACGGATTGGATCTTTATAAAAAGAGAGCATTGGGAGATCTTCTGAAAGAACTGGTAAAAGTAGAAGGAGTAGAATGGATCCGTCTTCACTATGCTTTCCCAAGCGGTTTCCCTGAAGATGTTCTTGATATTATCCGTGAAGAACCTAAAGTTTGTAATTATATAGATATTCCTCTGCAGCACATCAATTCAGATTTGTTGAAATCTATGAAGAGAGGAACTACCCATGAGAAAACAGATGCTCTGCTAGGAAAATTCAGAGAGAAAGTTCCTGATATGGCGATCAGAACAACGCTTATCGTTGGATATCCTGGAGAAACAGAAGAAATATTCCAGGAGCTTAAAGACTGGGTGAGAGAACAGAAGTTTGACAGACTAGGATGTTTCACCTATTCCCATGAAGAAAATACGACCGCCCATGTTCTGGAAGATAATATTCCACAGGAGGTAAAAGAAGCAAGAGTAGAAGAAATCATGGAACTTCAGTCTCAGATTTCCTGGGAAAAGAACCAGGAGAAAATAGGAAAAGTATTCAGATGTATTTTTGACCGTAAAGAAGGAAACTATTTTATCGGTAGAACTGAGTATGATTCTCCGGACGTAGATAATACCGTATTGGTTTCTGCTGAAGACACTTATATTTCAATAGGAGAGTTCGCAGATGTCAAAATTACTTCTGCTGAAGAATTTGACTTATATGGAGAATTGGTCTAAATATAAGCATCTATTAATCAGAATAAAAGGAATTTGGAAAAATAAATATTAAGAAAATTTAACATAATATATAGTAAGATTTTAAAATTTTTATATAATTGGTAATCAGGTTGTTATGGTCGAATGTTGATGTATTTCTCTAATTTTCTTTTACAGAGTATTTGAATTAGAAAATTAAATGTTAAATTTGCGGCATAGGCAATATTTTTAAAACATATGCTTTCAATAAGTTACTATTGAAAACACACTAAAATCCGGTTAAATAAAATATTTTAGAGCCGCTTTTAGTCAAGAAGTAATATTCACAGGTTGAGATGCGTTTTTCTTTGGAAATATTGATGAAAAAAAATAATTAAAATCTTTAAAAACTTATGAAAAAAATTTTATTAACAGCAACTATGCTGGTTTGCTTCACGGCAATTTCCAAAGCTCAGCAAGGGCGAGTGGGGATTAACACAACCACACCTGCCACAACTTTAGATGTAGTAGCAGATCCTACTAATACTTCTAAACCTGATGCCTTACTAGTCCCTCGTCTGACAAGAGCTCAGCTTACAGCTAAAGATGCGGTTTATATTGCAGCACAAAACGGAGCGCTTGCTTTCGTTACTACTATTGACGGTACTGCAAGTACTAAAACTGCCAATATTACAGCTGTAGGTTTTTACTACTATGACTCTCCGTCTACTACATGGAAACCACTAGGTGGTGGTGCTTCAGTGGATACCAGTATTTATGCCGGCGATGGTGTTCTGGCTGGTCCTAGAACTGTAAACCAGTCTAATAATAATTTGACTTTTACTACAGGCACAGGACAATTTATTGTCAACGGAACAAGTAATCTGAAAGGGGCTCAGTATACAAACATCAGGGTAGAGCCTAATGCTAACTTTTCGGTTCAGCCTGGTGACTATATGATTCACTATACTGGTTCTGGAGGAACTGTAACGCTTCCTGCTGCTGCTACAGAGCAGGGACGTGAATTATGCTTCTATGTAGAAACTGCTACTCTAAATACAGGAGCTTTAGGTAACGGAGGAAATGCACAGCCAGGATATGGTACCTGTATTATCTCAAACGGTACAATTTGGATAACTAAAAGCGCACTTTAAAAATGATGAAAAATATATTTACAACAGTTTTAGCTATTGCTAGTGTTTCCCTATCTGCACAGCTAAGAAATAACCTGACACCTGCCAACGGAGCTGTTACTTCAACTACAGCTTTCTTAGATGCTTCATCTTCTACAACATGGAACGGTAGTACGAATAACGGTAAAGGTCTGGTTTTCCCAAGAACCAATCTGGTGTCAATGACAAGTTTAGCAGCTCCGGTTAATGGATTGCCTACTGCTTTTCCTACCTTATTAGATGGTATGATTGTATATAATACTGCAACAGGTACTGCTGCAACCGGTACTGCCGGAGTTTCTGTGGTGCCAGGTTTCTATTACTACGATAACAAAACATCAAATCTTAACGGAGGTACATGGAAGCCATTCAATACAGCTGTAGACCCTAAATTCAACGTAACAAATGCTGCTACAGGAACGGCAACTAATACATTGGTTGACGGAACTCAGGTTTATGCTATTAAAGGACAGTTTACAACTACAGCAGGTTCTACTGCCGTAACGATCACTCCGCCTACCGGTATTACCTCTATGTATGGTATTACAATCTACAAGAAAGCGGGTGTAGGTACAGGAAACGGTAACAAAGTGGTTTACGCAAGAGATTTATATTCATATGATATAGCAACAGGAGCAGCCGTTACAGGTTCTCAAAATATTTCAGTTGTTTATCCTCAGGATACTTATGAGTACATATTAGAATATTTAAAATAATATTTTATTTAATCACATAAAAAAACCAATGAGCAATCATTGGTTTTTGTTTTTATAAGATGGATGGTTTTCGTTTTCCTGATAAAAGAGCCATTGCAATATTTCAATTAAAACAGGTCCCTAAAAATGGATTTTATTCAAAATAAGAGATCAATAAGGGTTTTATAAATCCGCTTATACATTCTGTTTGTCATACAGAAGATTCAGAATGTATGTTCAATGCTGGTTGCTTGGTATGATACTGAAGATAGTAAAGCAGTAAAATGGTGCATTTTTTGAATGTACAATATCATGTTTTGTAAAAAATGAATCCATTTATCGATTTTAACAAAATAAAAGGATGTTAAAAACCATCTTAAGAATAGTGTTGGGTGACTTCAATCGTGTTCTGTCAGAAACTTTTTTACTGATCCGTCATTTAAGACTTTTAAGTTTTTAAGATTGATTTTAGGACTTTATTTTAACTTTTTATATTTTGTATAGTGCTGATTATTAATATTTTATAAATTGTTGTTTTTTAAATTATGCAAGGATTAGTTAATTATATTAACTTTTACGGTGTTTTTTTAACACTTTTTAACAATACGTCTTTAAATCCCTGTTTATAGGGGCTTGCAGTGATCGTTAACATATTTTTAAACTTTTATTAACGGTTTTTAACATATCGAATAGGGACTTGTGAAGATTCCTGATACTTTTGCCCTGTCAAAACCAATAAAAGTTCAAAATGATGAAAAGATTCATTCTCGTAATCATAATGATGATTTCAACCTTAGGTATTTACTCGTTTACAGCAAATGCCTTAGATGCGAAAAAAACAAGTTATGCATCGTACTACCACGATAAATTTAACGGTAGAAAAACAGCTAGTGGAGAAATCTTTGATAACTCAAAGTTTACTGCAGCAAACAGAACGCTTCCATTTGGAACAAACGTTAAGGTAACAAACCTTAAAAATGGTAAAGAGGTAATAGTGAGAATTAATGACAGAGGGCCTTACCATTCATCAAGATCTTTAGACATGTCTAAAGCTGCGTTCGATGAGATCGGAGATATCAGTCATGGTACCATTCCGGTTGAATATGAAATTGTCGATTAATCTTATGATTTAAATTAAAAAAGCCAGCTGATTCAGCTGGTTTTTCGTTTTAGAACTCTGCCTTATATATTATACATCCAATTCCAGCAAAGCAGGACAATGGTCAGAATGCACAGCTTCCTTTAAAATAACAGCCCGGGTAAGTTTATCCTTTAAACTATATGAAGTGAAGTTATAATCAAGTCTCCACCCTTTATTTCTTTCCCTTGAATTTTGTCTGTAGCTCCACCAGGTATAATTATCCGGCTCATTGTTGAAAAACCTGAAACTGTCAATCAGTTCACATTCATTGATGAAATTGGTCATCCATTCCCTTTCCATAGGAAGAAAGCCTGAAACGTTCTTTAACCCGACAGGATTATGAATATCAATAGCCTCGTGGCAGATATTAAAATCACCGGAAATAATCAGGTTGGGAATTTCCTTTTTTAAATTTTTGATGTATTCCAGAAAGTCATGGCAGAACTGCATTTTAAAATCCAGTCTTTCAATATTGGAGGCAGAAGGTACATAGACTGAAATGGCTGAAAAACCGTCAAAATCTGCACGAATGATCCTGCCTTCATTATCGTAGCTTTCAATACCGCAGCCATACTCTACATGGTTGGGTTTTATTTTTGACGCAATTCCGACTCCACTGTAGCCTTTTCTTACTGCCGAGTGCCAATAGCTGTGATACCCCAGTTTTTCAAGGCTTTCGATATCGATCTGATCGTTTCCGGCTTTGCTTTCCTGAATAGATATAATATCCGGATCTGCAGTCTTCAGCCAGCCCAAAAAATCTTTCGTAAATGCTGCCCTGATTCCGTTGACGTTGTAAGTGATTAATCTCATAAACAAAATAAATTTTTTCAAATGTAGGGAAATAAAAAAGCCGGTCTTTAATTTCAAAGCCGACTTTTTATATTTTTAGGAAGTGATTTATTTTTTAAAAACTGTTTTACCATCCTTCGTCAGTTCTATTTCTTCGCCTTTTCCTCTCAGTTCATAATGATCATTCTTATACCATATTCCTGATGCAGGCTTTTGCCCCTGTAGTTCAATTGTTTCATTGTTGAAAACTACTGTAGCCGTATTTTTAGTGTTGTTGAAAGTCATGTCCAACGTTTTTCCACTGCTGTCTTTCGAAGTACTTTTTACAATTTCATCCTGAGTTCCTGTAACAGCTGCTGAATCAGACGGCGTAGAAGCAGCACTGTCTATTGTAGCCGGTGTGGAATCTGTTGCTTTCTTTTCTTTATTACATGAAGTTAAAAATAAGGCTGCGAATGCTGCTGCAATAAAAATGTGCTTTTTCATAAGATTATATTTATTTAAGGTTGCCTTCAAGTATGCAAAATGAATGCCTTAAAAAAAGAGGCGGAAAAAATCATTCGATTTTTTCCGCCTTTAACCCAAAATTAAATAAACTATGAAAAAAACTACTTGGGTTCTAATACACTGATAGGAATGATACATTCTTCCAATGAAATTCCTCCATGCTGATAAGTTTCTTTATAGTAATTTACAAAATGATTATAGTTCTTAGGATAAGCCAGGAATATATTGTTTTTCGCAAAAATATATTTGGAACTTAAATTTCCTTTCGGAAGAAACAGTTTCTCCGGATTGGTGATTGCCCATACATCACTGTCGTCATACGTCAAACTTTTACCGGTCTTGTATCGGATATTAGTGGAGGTTTCCCTGTCACCTACAACTTTACTGGGCTTTTTAACGTATACTGTTCCGTGGTCTGTGGTGATGACCAGTTTGTAACCGTTCTCGGCTGCTGCTTTGATAATCTTTAGCAGAGAAGAGTTTTCAAACCAGTTGAATGTCAGTGAGCGGAAGGTCTTATCATCACGGATGAGCTGGTCCACAATATGATTGTCTGTCTTCGCATGAGAAAGAATATCGATGAAGTTGTAAACAATTACCAGAAGATCATTGTTTTTATGTTGATTGAAATCATCGTAGATCTTTCTTTCAAAATCAGCATTCAGGACTTTCAGATATTTCATTGATTTTGATCCCAGACCAATTCTCTTCATCTGATCTTCAAGGAAATCACGCTCAAATTCATTCTTATTACCTTCTTCATTATCATTGAACCATTTATCCGGAAAACGTTTTTCAATCTCAGACGGCATCAGTCCGGCAAAGAAAGAGTTTCTGGCATATTGAGTGGCTGTAGGAAGGATACTGTAATAATAATCTTCGGATATCTTGTTGTAATATTTTGTAAACAACGGTTCAATTACTTTCCACTGATCGTAGCGAAGATTATCAACCATTAGTAGCAATACTTTCTCCTTTTCAACCTCAGGTTTTATTTTTTCCTTGAAAAGCGTGTGGCTCATCATAGGCTTATCAGAATCTGTAAGCCAGTCTTCGTAATTCTTTTCAATAAACTTGGCAAACTGAATATTGGCTTCTTCCTTCTGAGACTGCAGAAGATCGGCAAATTCATTGTCTGCTACTTTATCAAATTTGATTTCCCAGCTAAGAATCTTTTTATAATATTCAGCCCATTCCTGGTACGTTCTCAAATAAGAAAGCTCCATAGAAAGGTTCCTGAATTCCTGCTGGTATTGTAAAATCGTTTTCTGTTCCACAAGATTATCCTGCTGAAGGTTTTTCTTTAAGGACAGTAAAATCTGGTTAGGATTTACAGGCTTTAATATATAGTCGGCAATCTGAGATCCGATAGCCTCTTCCATAATGTGTTCCTCTTCGCTTTTGGTCACCATTACAATTTTCAGGGAATTATCTTTTTCCTTGATCATGGGAATAGCTTCCAGCCCGGAAATACCCGGCATATTTTCATCAATAAGTGTTAAAGCAAATTTCTCTGAATCCATAAGTTCCAAAGCCTCGTTCACATTATTAACCGGGGTTACCTGGTAACCTTTCTTTTCTAAAAATACGATATGAGGTTTAAGTAAATCTATTTCATCATCGATCCATAATATCTTTTCTGACATAATTTATTTTTTACATGATTATTGTATCAAAATGTTGACCAAATCCTTTTAAAATCTCACAAAATCGAAATATTAAAAGTTAAATATTAGTTAAATGGAAATTCCCTCAGATATTTCACACTTAGTCGCCATTTAATTGGTACTTTTTATATATTCCAAAGCCTTTTCCAGTACTTCGTCTTTTCCGCTTTTCACCCCTTCAACAGTGGGTTTTACAATGATATCGGGAATGATGCCTATTCTTTGTGTTTCCCTTCCATCCGGATAGTATGCGCCAAGACCTGTAAACCTGGTTTCAAGATCAGCAATTTTAAACATAATGACATCTCCGTTGGCTCCCGAAGTATTGCTGCCAATGATTTTAGCTTTCGGGTGCTGCTTAAACATCATTGTGGTAGTCTCTGCCTGGCTCTGGGTATTTTCATCTACTAAAACGATTACATTTCCTTTATAGTATTCAGGATTTTTTCTTCCGGTACTGTTTTTTCTGCTGTAAAATTTTCCGGGATAGCTGGTATCGGGAAAAGTAAACTGATAGTATACGGAAGGTTCCGGAAGTAAAAGGTAACTTAAAGGGATGATGGTTTGCTTCGGATAATTTCTGAGATCAAAGATAATGGATTTTGTCAATTTTAAACTGCTGTACATGTCATCAAGATCTTCTTTCTCAATTATTCCCATATTAACATATCCGGTTTTCTTTTCATGATCAATAAATTTCCACTTTTGCAGGGCCACTGCTTTTTCGTGAAGAATATTTTTTAAGAAGTAAGTTTTAGTTTTGATTTCCAGGTTCTGGCCTTCTCTTTCAATCTTTACAGAAAGAGAGTCATTATTGCTGAAGAGAAGCTTATCTTTTATCTTGTTTACCTTCCCCCAGGAATTGGACGCAGGAATATATTTTCCCAGACTGTTCATTATTTGAGGAATGGTTTTACCCTCAATATCGTAAATGACATCTCCTTTACGGAAGGGGCTTTTATCTCTGGATTTTGTGCTGTTGATTTTAGTAATGACTAGTTTTCCTTCGGCATAGGAATAATCCACAGGTACTTTCCGGTTACCGAATAAACTGTTGTGAATCTCTTTTGAAGAAAGATAAGCATGAGAGTCATCCGTTTTGGCGACAAGTTCTGCTAATGTTAAGTGATAATCTCTATCATTATCAATCATAAGAAACTTAGGAATCATTTCTGTCAGAACGTCATTCCAGTTCTGATCTGTTTCATATTTATAAGGAAAAAAATATTCTGCATAATTCCAATATCGGAATAATTCCAGTAGGCCGGTTGCCCTGGAAGTAAATTTTGAACCGTAAGATTTTTCATTCCTGAAATATATTTTTCTTCCACCTTTTCCAAAATAATGGTTGTCTCCAAGATTTCTGTTGTTTTCAATATATCGGAGTTGTTTAGATACTTTATCAGAGAAAATGTGAGAATTGTCAATCCAGCTCAGATCCAAGTTTTTGAGAAAATATACTTTCTCATCTTTTACTGAACATTCTTTACACGGAGGAACTTCCCCAAGACTTTTAATCCAGTCGGAATAGAGCGTATTCAATGTTTCTTTATCATAAACAGATTCAAGTTCATTCATTTTCTGAAAGAGCTGCTTGTCCCAGTTCAGATTTCCATTTGCAACGTGAGGATGGTAATATTTTAAAAATCCCCAGATTCTGCACAGGGATTCAAGCTTTTGTGTTTCAGTTACAGTTTGAGCAGAAAAGTTTAAACTTAAAAATAGTAAAAGGAAAACAGAGAGGTGTCTCATGAAGGGAATATCGTGTTTTCTCTCAAAGATAATTCTTTACTACAACAGTAGCAAAAAGGTTTTCTAAAAAACTTGTATTGAAGATTCTATGGTTACAGAATTTTGAAAGAAGATGAAAGGGCTTTTTATTAAAAATATCAGGGGCTGGAATTGTTCATTGTAATATTTTAATGGTAATTTAATAAAAGCTTATATTTTAAAATGCCTAACTTTGTTTACTAATACTGACGTTTCAATGCAGAATAAGCTAAAAATCATCAATGATCCCGTTCACGGATTTATCAAAATTCCCCACGAAATTTTATTTGATATCATTGAGCACCCCTATTTTCAGAGATTAAGAAGGATAGGGCAGACCGGACTTTTGAATCTGATTTTCCCGGGAGCTACTCATACAAGATTTCATCACGCTTTAGGAGCAATGCATCTTATGTTTACCGCTTTGGAGACATTGAAGCAGAAAGGGGTGAAAATTTCTGAGGAAGAGGAAAAAGGGGCAATGCTGGCTATTCTGATGCATGATATTGGTCATGGTCCGTTTTCCCATGCTTTGGAAAGTATGCTGATGGATGACTGGCACCACGAAAAATTATCTTTATTGCTGATGAATAAGCTGAATGAGGAATTCAACGGGCAGTTGTCTATGGCTATTGAAATGTTTCAGGGGAAATACCACAGAAAATTTTTTAATCAGCTGATCTCATCTCAATTGGATGTAGACCGGTTGGATTATTTGAAAAGAGACAGCTTTTTTACCGGCGTATCGGAAGGAAATATAAATACCCAAAGAATTATTTCGATGATGAATGTCTGTGAGGAAGGAGAACTGGTAATTGATGCAAAAGGAATTTACTCTATTGAAAATTTCCTTACCGCCAGAATGTTCATGTACTGGCAGGTGTATTATCATAAAACATCAGCTTTGGCAGAGTTTCTTCTGGTGAAGATTCTTGAAAGAGCAAAATATCTGATCTCCCGGGGGGCTGAACTTCCGGCAACAGATCATCTGAAATACTTTCTGTACCGTGGTAAGAGTGCCGCAACAGATGAAGATATAGAAAGATTCACAAAACTTGATGATAACGATGTGATTCAGGCTATGAAAGAATGGCAGAACTCGGAAGATTTTGTATTATCCTACTGGTGCCAATGTGTGATCCAGAGAAATTTACCCAAAACCATCATTTCATCACAACCTTTTCATGAGGAAGTTATTGCTGAGAAAGTGAAAAATACCAACAAATTTTTCGGAATTGATAACGGGCAGGAACTGGTATATGAAATAAAAAGGAAACTTTTACCTTATGATACCGAAAAGCAACCGATTTACCTGTTGCAGAAAAATGGTAAAAAAATGAAACTTCATGAGTCTGAAGATCAGCTTTTATCAGGGCTTATGATCAATAAAACAACCCGTCACATTCTTATGTTTCCAAGAGAGATCTCCCGGATAGACTCTTAAATAATATTAAAATTTACGATCTGAAACCAAAAAATGTTTGCAAATTATAGAATTTCTTATCTTTGCAGAATATGGAATTTACAGCTTCGCAAATTGCAAGTTTTATTGACGGAAAAATAATAGGTGACGAGAATGCACTTATTACAGGGGTTTCACCAATTGAAAATGGGGAATCAGGACATCTGTCTTTTATCGCACAAGATCGGTTTTCTCACTTTTTAGATACCTCAAAGTGCTCTGTTATCATCGTTTCGGAAAAACTTCTGGACAAAAATAATTATATCCCTACCTTAATCGTTGTAAAGGATGCCTACCTTTCTTTTCAGATTCTGATGAATTTGTATCAGGAAATGAAAGGAAGAAAAGAAGGTATTGAAGATGGTTCATCCATCCATGATACAGCTGTGATTGGTGATAAAGCCTATATCGGAGCATTTACCTATGTTTCTGAGAAAGCTAAAATCGGGGAAGGTTCACAGATCTATCCGCATGTGTATATAGGAAAAGGCGTAAAGATCGGCAAAAACTGTAAAATAGACAGTGGTGCCAGAATTTACGATTACTGTATCATCGGAGATAACTGTGTGATTCACTCCAATACGGTAGTAGGAGGTGACGGATTTGGATTTCAGCCAACCGCTGAAGGATTCAAAAAGATTCCGCAGCTGGGAAACGTTATTATTGAAGATGACGTGGAAATTGGTTCCAACTGTAGTATAGACAGGGCTACGATAGGTTCTACCATCATTGGAAAAGGAACGAAAATCGATAATCTGATTCAGATTGCCCACAACGTAAAAATTGGTCAGAACAACGTAATTGCTGCCCAGGCGGGAATTGCCGGTTCTACTACGATCGGTGACTGGAACCAGATCGGAGGTCAGGTAGGCGTTGTAGGACATATCAAAATAGGCAATCAGGTGAAAATTCAGGCTCAGAGTGGTGTAAACTCCAGCGTTAATGACAGGGAAACATTGTATGGCTCGCCGGCAATCAGCTATAATGACTATTTGAGAAGCTATGTTCATTTCAGGAACTTGCCTGGAATCGTAAACAGAATAAATAATCTTGAGAATAACTCAAAAGATAATACTAATGAGTGATATGCAAAAAACACTTCAGGAAGAGGTAACTCTTTCTGGAATTGGTCTTCACACGGGTAAAGAAGTAAAACTTACCATTAAACCTGCCAAAGAAAATACAGGTTTTGTATTTGTAAGAACAGACCTGGAGGGACATCCTCAGGTAGAAGCAGATGTAAATTATGTTGTAGCTACAGAAAGAGGAACTACATTAGAAAAATTAGGGGTAAAGATTACCACTTGCGAACACCTTTTAGCAGCTTTAGTAGGTTGTGATATTGACAACGCAATTTTAGAAATGGATGCTTCCGAGCCTCCGATTTTAGATGGATCCTCAAAGTACTTTGTTGAAGCAATCGAAAGTGTTGGAGTAGCAGAACAAAGTGTAGCAAGAGAATATCTTGTGGTAAAAGAAGTTCTTACATACAGTGATCCGGCTACAGGTTCGGAAATCACAATCATTCCTTCAGATACTTACGAAGTAACTACCATGGTAGATTTTGGGACTAAAGTTTTAGGAACCCAGAATGCCACTCTTAAAAATATTTCAGAATTTAAAGACGAGATCTCATCAGCAAGAACTTTCAGCTTCCTGCATGAATTGGAAATGCTTTTAGATCATGGTTTGATCAAAGGTGGAGATATTTCCAATGCAATCGTATATGTAGATAAAGATCTTACTCCTGAAACAACCGAAAAATTAAAGAAAGCCTTTGGAAAAGACAATGTATCCATCAGACCAAACGGTATTCTTGATAATCTTAACTTAAACTATCCTAACGAAGCGGCAAGACACAAGTTACTTGATGTAATCGGTGACCTTGCTCTGGCAGGAGTAAAAATAAAAGGTAAAGTTATTGCCAACAAACCGGGACACTATGTGAATACCCAGTTTGCGAAAAAACTAAACCGACAGTGGAAATTGCAAAAAAAGAAAAACGTTCCGGATTTTGACCTGACAAAGGAGCCGGTATTCGATATCAACGGAATTATGAAGCTGATGCCTCACAGACCTCCGTTCTTATTAATTGATAAAGTTCTTGAGCTTTCAGACTCACACGTAGTAGGTTTGAAAAATGTGACGATGAACGAGCCGTTCTTCGTAGGACACTTCCCTAAAGAACCCGTAATGCCTGGTGTTCTGCAGGTAGAAGCATTAGCACAGACAGGAGGAATCCTTGTACTGGCCAGTGTTCCCGATCCTGAAAACTATTCTACCTATTTCATCAAAATTGATAAGGTGAAATTCAAAAGAAAAGTAATTCCAGGAGATACGCTTATATTCAAAATTGAATTGATAGAGCCTATCAGAAGAGGAATTGTTCATATGCAGGGGTATGGATATGTAGGAGATACAGTGGCAGTAGAAGCAGAGCTTATGGCTCAAGTTGCAAAAAATAAAGTTGATTAAATGATTCATCAATTAGCAGCCGTAGATAAACGTGCGAAAATCAGCAAAAATGTAATCGTAGAACCTTTCACTACCATTGCAGGGGATGTAGAAATCGGAGAAGGAACATGGATTGGTCCTAATGTAACCATCATGGATGGTGCAAGAATAGGGAAAAATTGTAGGATTTTTCCCGGGACAGTAATCTCTGCAATTCCTCAGGATCTGAAATTTGATGGTGAAGATACCCAGGTAATTATAGGTGATGATACAACAATCAGAGAGTGTGTCACGGTAAACAGAGGTACAAAGGCTTTAGGATATACTAAAATAGGAGCCAACTGCCTTATTATGGCTACTTCGCATATTGCACATGATTGCGTTATTGGAGATCACGTTATCATCGTAAACGGGTGTGGTATTGCAGGACATGTGGAGATTGGAGACTATACAGTAATGGGAGGTTTATCAGCGGTTCACCAATTTGGTAAAATCGGAAAACATGTAATGATTTCCGGAGGTACTCTGGTAAGGAAAGATATTCCGCCTTATGTAAAAGTAGCAAGAGAGCCTATGTCTTATGCGGGGATCAATTCTGTGGGTTTGAGAAGAAGAGGATTTACAAATGAAAAGATCTTCGAAATCCAGAAAATCTACAGAGCAATTTTCCAGATGAAGATGAACGTTTCCCAGGCTATTTCCCATATTGAGAAAGAAATGCTGCCAACGGCTGAAAGAGATGAAATTCTACAGTTTATTCAAAACTCTCCAAGAGGTATCGTAAAAGGATACGGAACCGGAAAAGAATAATATGAAAAAAACGCTTTTGATATTCATGGGCCTGTTTCTTTCTTCCGGCTATGTTTCCGGACAGGTGGAAGGTAAGCTGAACTTGAACCATGATCGTAAAAAACTGGAATTATCAGGTTTGGATCAACAGCAGAATAATCAGACAGAATCATTTTCAAAAAAGAATATAAATCTGAGTATCAGTCAAAGCTTGAATACCCTTTTTATTAAAAATAACGGTTTTAAAAAAGAAACAGATTATTTTAAATCGGATGAAAATGTTTTTGCAAACGAATTTGGGAAAATAAAACTGAATGCATCAGTTACCCGTGATCTCATGGAATCCTATCTGAATATGATTCTGAACAAATAGAATTAAAAAGTAATATAAATAAATTAATGGCAACAAGTAACGATATCAAAAAAGGGCTGTGCATTGAGTATAGCAATGATATTTATAAAGTAATCGAGTTTCTTCACGTAAAACCAGGAAAAGGACCTGCTTTCGTAAGAACAAAATTAAAGTCAGTAACTAACGGTAAAGTAATTGATAATACTTTCTCTGCAGGACATAAAATTGATGAAGTAAAAGTAATCACAAGAAAGTTCCAGTATCTTTATGATGATGAGAACGGGTTCCACTTCATGAACAATGAAGACTTCTCTCAGTTATACATCAACAAAGAGATGATCGAAAATGCTCAGTTTATGAAAGCAGGTGAAGAAGTAACCATCATCCTTAAGGAAGCTGATGAAACTCCACTTTCTGCTGAACTTCCTCAGTCTGTATATCTGGACGTAATTGAAGCTGATCCGGGTGTAAAAGGAAACACTGCAACAAACGCTCTTAAAAATGCAATCGTTGAAACAGGTGCAAGAGTAATGGTTCCTTTGTTCATTGAACCGGGAGACAGAATTAAAGTAAGCACTGAAGACGGAAGCTACTTAGAAAGAGTAAAAGAATAAATACAATCTACATAAATTCGGTTTGCATCAGCAGTCCGAATTTTGTTTTATAAGAAAATCTATTGTTATGAGATTCCATTCTCCGCAAAAGCTTAAAACAATTGCAGATCTGATAGGCTCACAGTTTGTTGGTCCGGAAGACTTTGAAGTATTGGGAACCAATGAAATTCATATGGTGAAACCAGGTGATATTGTTTTTGTAAATCACCCGAAATACTACGATAAAGCACTAAACTCTGCAGCCACTATTATTTTGATCGATAAAGAAGTAGACTGTCCGGAAGGCAAGGCACTTCTGGTTTCTGATGATCCGTTCAGGGACTTTAACAGGATCAATACCCATTTTACAAGAATCTATAATTTCACGGAAGAACTTCACGATGCTGAAATAGGAGAGGGAACAAGAATTCACCATTCCGCAGTCATTGGAAATAATGTGAAAATCGGGAAAAATACCTTAATTTTCCCTAATGTTGTGATTGGAGACAGAACCGAGATTGGTGATAATGTCGTTATTCAGTCCAATACCGTTTTGGGCGGAGATGCCTTCTATTACAGAAAGCTGAACGGAAATTTTGACCGTTTGATTTCAGTAGGAAACGTAGTGATCGAAAATAATGTGGAAATTGGAAACGGATGTACCATTGACAGAGGTGTTACAGATTCCACAGTGATTGGCGAAGGATCAGTTCTGGATAATCAGATTCAGATCGGACATGATACCATCATCGGGAAAAAATGCCTGATCGCTTCTCAGGTCGGAATTGCCGGGTGCTGCATCATTGGCGATGAAGTTACATTATGGGGACAGGTGGGTATTGCTTCAGGGAATAAAATTGAAAGTGGATCTGTACTTCTTGGAAAAACCGGGGTCAACAGAGATCTTGAAAAAGGTACCTATATCGGGATGTTTGCCGAAGATTTCAAGACTTACCTGAAAAAAGAAGTAAAACTGAGAAATCTCAAATAAACAATTCCAAAGGTTTTATCCAAAATCAAAGAAATTTGAGTAAATTTGTGAGCATTAATAAAATAATAAATAAATTAAAACAACAATAAAATGTCAATTTTAGTAAACAAAGATTCTAAAGTAATTGTACAAGGATTTACAGGGAACGAAGGAACTTTCCACGCTGGTCAGATGATTGAATACGGAACAAACGTAGTAGGTGGTGTTACTCCGGGAAAAGGAGGTAGCGAGCACTTAGGAAAGCCGGTATTCAACACAGTAGCTGACGCTGTTGAAAAAGCAGGAGCTAACGTAAGTATCATTTTCGTACCGCCGGCATTCGCAGCAGACGCTATCATGGAAGCTGCTGAAGCAGGGATCAAAGTAATTGTATGTATTACTGAAGGTATTCCTGTAGCTGATATGGTAAAAGTAAAATCTTACATCGCTGACAGAGACTGCAGATTAATCGGACCAAACTGCCCTGGAATCATTACTTCTGAAGAAGCTAAAATTGGTATTATGCCAGGTTTCGTTTTCAAAAAAGGTAAAGTAGGTATCGTTTCAAAATCAGGTACCCTTACTTACGAAGCTGCTGACCAGGTTGTAAGAGCAGGTTACGGTATTTCTACTGCAATCGGTATCGGTGGTGACCCAATCATCGGAACTACTACAAGAGAAGCTTTGGAATTATTCATCAACGATCCTGAAACTGAAGCGGTTGTAATGATCGGTGAAATCGGTGGAGGTCTTGAAGCTGAAGCGGCAAGATGGTACAAAGCAAGCGGATCTACTAAACCGGTTGTAGGATTCATCGCCGGACAAACAGCTCCAAAAGGAAGAACAATGGGACACGCTGGTGCTATCGTAGGTGGTGCAGAAGATACAGCTCAGGCAAAAATGGAAATCATGAGAGAAAACGGTATCAACGTTGTTGATTCTCCTGCTGACATCGGTGCTACTGTAGCTAAAGTTCTAGGATAATATAAAACCAAAACATATGAAAAAACTTTTATTAGCCTCAGCTTTAACCCTGTCTGCTTTATCCTTTGCCCAGGTGCAATGGGGAAGTACAAGATTTGGGGTTACAGGAGGTTTAAACTACTCAAGAGTAGCCAACGCCCATAATCCCTCTGGTCCGAGATACACTTTTCAAGGTGGAGCTCTGGCATTAATCCCCGTGGGGAAGGCAAATCAGTTCTTTATACAACCTGAAGTCCTGTATTACGGTGCAGGAGAAACCGGGAAAGATAAAGATGCTAAAGGTAGAGACGGTTATGACGCAGTATATGCCAATAACTATCTGAGTGTGCCTCTTTATTTCAAAGGATACTTTTCAGAAGCTGAATCGGAATTCTTTGGAATGATAGGTCCGAGATTTAACTTCTTGCTAAGCCAGGACGTTAAAAACGCTCCTCTTGCCAGACCGTATTATGATCCGGACGTTACAGACCCTTCACAACCTTCAGGCGTGAATGGGAAAGCAAAAACCTTTAACTGGGGACTAGGATTAGGAATAGGGTACAGCTACAAGAGACAGCTTGAAGTTGCTCTTAAATATGACTTAGGTCTGGGTGATACTTATCCTGGTCTTAAAAAAGAACTTAAGGGTAATGATAAGAAAAAATCAGAACAGGTTTTAGCACTTACCTTAAGCTATATATTCAATTAGAATTTTTTATTCAGAATATAAAATCCCGGAATTATTTCCGGGATTTCTCTTTTTAAGGACGGTGCATCAATTGAAGTAGGAAGCAGGAGCATTAAAAAATCATTCAGCAAAACCATTCAGATTTTGTTTATCCCTTGCTTTATAATTAGAAATCAAAATTGATATTTAAACAAAAAGAGCAGATTTGCCATGATGCGAATCTGCTCTTTTTTATTTTTTGATATTAAGCTTTTGCTCAGATTATCCTCTGATCCATTTCCAAAGCTCTTTCAGGGTTGCTTTATTTCCATACATCAGAATACCTACACGGTAGATTTTTCCGGCAAGGAAGATCATGAAAATCGTTGTTCCCAGCAATAATACAATAGATAATGCAATCTGCCACGCAGGTACTCCAAAAGGAATTCTGGCGATCATGGCAACAGGAGATGTGAACGGGATGATAGATAACCAGAAACCTAACGGCCCATCCGGATTATTCATTAAGGTAAAACTTCCATACATTCCTAATGTTAGCGGTAAAATAGCAAATAAAGTGAACTGCTGTGTTTCAGTTTCATTGTCCACTGCTGAGCCGATGGCTGCGTACACTGAACTGTAGAAAATATATCCCAAGAGAAAAAAGACGATAAATACAAAGATGATCAATGGGAAATTAAGCTCAAGCAGGCTATGGGAGATCTGAGTGGCAAGCTGCCCCATATCCAGTTTGCTGGCAATCTCATCATTGCCTCCGGGAATACCTTTTTGAAGCGGCGAGAAACCTGTATTCAGAACCAGCGCTCCGATGACAGACATGGTGATCCAGATCACAAACTGAGTAAGCGCAACAAAAGTTACTCCTAAGATTTTTCCCATCATCAGCTCAAAAGGCTTTACAGAAGAAATGATAATTTCCACAACACGGTTGTTCTTTTCCTCAAGAACACTTCGCATTACCCTCACTCCATAAATAATAATGAACATGAATGTTACATACATCAGTACCATACTAAGGCCTGATTTTACCCCGAAAGAAAGATCGGAATCCTCTTTGTTATTGTTGCTGACATTAATGGTTTTCAGGCTGAAACTTTTATCCAGGTCATTCAGCTGAGCTTCCTGAATCCCCAATTGCTTGATCTTTTCTTTTTTCACAACATCACTGATGTCAGAAACGATCCTTTGCTTGGTATCAAACCCTATTTTAGTATTGATGACCAGCCTTGTATCTTTTTCAAGTGCATCGAAATTCTGGTCTTTCAGTTCAGGCAGGATCAGAATACCATCCAGAGATTCATTGCCCTTTAAATTATTGATCTTCGATTTTTCATCGGCAGCAGAAACAAATACATAGTTCAGCTTGTCATTCGATTTCAGCTTATTCGTGAAAAGTCCGCTTTTGTCAACCACCTCTATGATACTGTGTGACTCATTGGCCTTGAACATTAACCCGATCACAGCACCGAAGGCAATGATCATAACAGGTGCCAGTAAAGTCAGTATAATGAAAGATTTTTTCTTAACCTGCGTAAGAAATTCTCTCTTTGTAATTAAAAAAATATTTTTCATAAATTAGGAATGGTTACTTACAGCATTAATAAACACCTCATTCATACTAGGAATTCTTTCATCGAATGATCTTACTTTTCCTACATGTACAAGATCAAGAAGAATATTATTCTGATCCGCTTCATTTTTCAGATCAAAAGAAACAAGGCTGTTCTCATTTGAAAAATTAAAGATCTCATATTTACCCTTGAAACTCTCAAACTGATCATTGCTGACATCAGAAAGTGTAACCCCGAAAATATTTTTCTTGAACTTTTCTCTTACGTCAAAAACCCTTCCGTCAATGATCTTTTTAGAATTATTGATCAAAGCAACGTAGTCACACATCTCTTCCACACTTTCCATTCTGTGGGTAGAAAGAATGATTGTAGTACCATTATTTTTAAGATCGATGATCTGATCTTTGATTAAGTTGGCATTTACAGGGTCAAAACCGGAGAAGGGCTCATCAAGAATTAAAAGATGAGGTCTGTGAAGTACGGTTACTACAAACTGGATCTTTTGGGCCATTCCTTTAGAAAGTTCAGACAGTTTTTTCTTCCACCACTGATCAATATTCAGTTTATCAAACCATTTTTTGGCTTCATTCAGTGCATCATTTTTGCTCATTCCTTTCAATTCTCCGAAATAAAGGATCTGATCACCTACGCTCATATTCTTGTAAAGCCCTCTTTCTTCAGGCATATAGCCGATATCTTTGATGTGGTTGGGATTCAGCTTTTCTCCGTTAATGAAGATATCTCCTGAATCAGCTTGGGTAATTTGATTGATAATCCGGATGAAAGAAGTCTTTCCGGCTCCGTTGGGTCCTAAAAGGCCATAAATACTGCCTTTGGGAACATGGATGCTGAAATCATCCAGTGCAACCTTTTTTCCGGCGTTATAGGTCTTTTTAATATGTTCAGCTCTTAGCATTAAGTTATTTTTTTACAATTAGTAGAAAAAAGTCCTTAAAGTTACGGAAATATTAAACGAGATTAAGGGAAAAGAAAAAATCCTGATGATTATCAGGATTTTAATTTATTGTTTTACGATCTGGGTAACTTTCTGCGTATTGTCACTTAAAATATAACGGATCATATATTTTCCGGGCTTCAGTTTTTCAATATTGATCTCACCGGAATTCATATTCACTGTATAATTAGCGACCTGCATACCCAAAATAGAATAAAAAGTCACACTTTTGATTCTTAAAGAAGAATCTTTTGCCTTAATGATAAGGTAGTCCTTTGCAGGATTTGGATAGGCAAGCAACACTCCATCATCCGCTTTCTGGGTGGTGGAACTCGGCTCTCTAAGCTGAGCTTGTAAATTGTTGGAAAAACCAACAAAAGTGCCTACAAATAAAATTAAAAGTAAAAATTTTTTCATCAAATTTATAATTTCTCGAATATATATAACAAATGTAACAAATTCTATAATCTCATACAATAGTTTTTTATAGAACTTATATTAAATTTGTAGAACTTATTCAAAAAGTATTCCAAAATGATACATTCAAGAAATAGAAGACTTAGAGTTAATGAATCTATCAGAAGTCTGGTAAGAGAAAATGTGCTTACAACTGATGATTTTGTAATGCCGATCTTCGTAATGGAGGGCGAAAACAAGCAGGAGGCAATCCCGTCTATGCCGGGAATTTTTAGGCGGAGTATAGATTTGACAGTGAAGGAATGTAAGGAATTATTTTCTTTAGGCGTAAAAGCTGTCAATTTGTACATGAAAGTGTCAGAACATCTGAAAGACAATACAGGAAAAGAAGCATGGAACAAAGACGGCTTGATGCAGAATACAATAAAAGCTATCAAAGATGCAGTTCCGGGAATGATTATTATGCCGGATGTAGCTTTAGACCCATATTCGATCTATGGCCATGACGGAATCATTGAAAACGGAAAAGTCTTAAATGATGCAACCAATGATGCTCTGGCAAGAATGTCAGTATCCCACGCAGAAGCAGGTGCAGACCTTGTGGCACCAAGTGATATGATGGATGGCAGAGTACAGGTGATCCGTGAAGCACTGGAACAAAGCGGTTTTACAGATGTAGGAATTGTAAGCTATGCTGCCAAATATGCAAGTTCTTTCTACGGTCCTTTCAGAAGTGCTTTAGACAGTGCTCCGAAAGATGATATGGAAATTCCGAAAGATAAAAAAACGTACCAGATGGACTTCCACAATACCCGTGAAGCATTGAATGAAGTATTTAAGGATATTGAAGAAGGAGCAGATGTGATCATGATCAAACCGGGACTTCCTTATCTGGATATTGTTTCCAAAGTGCGTGAAGCTATTGATCTTCCGATTGCAGTATACAACGTAAGTGGAGAGTATGCCATGGTAAAAGCTGCTGCCCAGAACGGTTGGTTGGATAATGACAAGACGATCATTGAAAGTTTGACCTGTTTCAAAAGAGCAGGAGCAGACATGATCTTTACTTACTTTGCAAAAGAAGCTGCAATCCTGTTGAATAAATAATAAGCATTAAATTACGGAATCGGATATATCCATGCATAACAGAGCATCGACTAATGATTTCAGTATAAAAAGGAAAGGAGGTTGTAATAAAAACAACCTCCTTTTTTCTGATTAACCGTTCCCAAAGCATGCGGTGTAATGACGGTGTCCCTCATGAATAGGGTCTTGTCCGCCATTATCATCTACACAAATATTGGTAGGACACAGATACCATCCTGCCGGGCAGTTTCCATTTGCATCAGGGAATCTTAAACTTCCACCATTAATGTTCTTCAGATCTTTTTTCGTTAATTTTTTCATTAATTTAAAATTTTATGGGTTTAGCGATCCTAAAGTAATAAAAAAATATCACATTATGTTGAAATCCTTTCCTTTTGTGAATTTTGCTGCAAAAGGAGCCTGATTTCCGGAGTATTTTAAAACAAAATGTTTTTGGGTATCAGTATCTGTTTTGGCATCAATTTCTACATCTTTGGTCTGAAAGCTGAGGTCTAATCCGGAGGCAGCCTCTTTTTCCAGGAAAATTTCCACACTTTCGGCATAGAATAATGAGGTACTCAGGTAATTAAACTTAATATTCTTTCTGTATGTCTTAGATTTTGATTGGGTAAAAAGAGAATAATTTTTCAGAATTTCAATTCCGGGAGAATCAATATTCGTTATTCTTGATTTGGTTACATTATTTACCCTTACGGAAAAACTTTTTGCATTTTTTATATTTCCGTTTACTCCGATGTTGAATAAAGAGGGAAGTGACAGACCGTATTCGATCATACTTTCTCTGGTAAATTCGAAATCAGGGATCAGGGCAGGATGTTTTGGAGTATTGATCAGTTGTTCCTTTACGGTATTTAAAGCTCCGTCAGAAAAAAGATATCCGATAAGATTGTTTCCCGTAGTTCTCCAGTTTCGCCCGTTCCATTCAAAAATCTCACAAAGCAGGGTATCTGTAGAAGAATGAGGAAGAAGATCCATGTCCTGCCATTTGAACACTTCTTTTGCATAAGGCCTGCGATTAGTAATACTGACTCCCAGATCCAATGCCAGCAGATCTGTCAGTTCCTGATTATTTTCCATAATAATTCTTTCTTGATTTGATGCTGATTAAAATTATGGAAATAAAAATTGACAATAAAAAGAAAACTGTTTTTTATAACCAGCCTTTTCTTCCGTAAACATAAGTGTCATCAAACTGTCTATCACTCATAAAGAGATAAAGAATACCTTCAATAAAAGGAATAATGGATGCTGCACCTAAAGTAACCACATTCAGGATCAGCTGAATAATACCTTCTTTGGTATATCCCAGATAAAATTTATTCAAAGCCAGCCATCCTACAAGAATTCCCAATATAGCAGCAGGAAGTTTTTTCTCCGAACGGTATGGGATATTGGTTTGCTGATTTCCTGTGTTTTCTGTTTTCGTATAACCGTAATTTTCCATTTCTTAGTATTTATAATGAATTGGTTTGTTTCATAATAAGTAGTTGGAAATCACGAAAAGTTACAGTGATTGGGAAGTGAATAAGTTTACATATAACGCAAACAAGTTTACATTAACATATAAGTGAAGTTTATATTTTTGATATATTTGCCCTATGATTTTACGAGGAGAAAACTTAATCAAAGAATACGGTCCTAAAAAAGTTGTAAAAGGCGTTTCTGTACAGGTTCAACAGGGAGAAATTGTAGGTTTGCTGGGTCCGAACGGAGCAGGAAAAACCACATCGTTTTATATGATCGTAGGGTTGGTTAAGCCCACTTCAGGGAAGATTTTCCTGGATAAACAGGAGATTACTACCGATGCCATGTACCGTAGGGCTCAGAAGGGAATCGGATACCTGGCACAGGAGGCTTCCGTTTTCAGAAAACTGTCTGTAGAAGAAAATATTATGGGCGTATTGCAGCTTACCAAGCTTTCAAAGCGTGAGCAGCAGATCAAATGTGATGAGCTGATCGAAGAATTTTCTTTACAGCATGTCCGTAAAAACAGAGGAGATCTTCTTTCCGGGGGGGAAAGACGTAGAACGGAGATTGCCCGTTGTCTTGCCACAAGCCCGAACTTTATTCTTTTGGATGAGCCGTTTGCCGGAGTAGACCCGATTGCCGTAGAAGATATCCAGAAAATCGTAAGAAGCCTGGTTGATAAAAATATCGGAATTCTGATTACCGACCACAACGTACAGCAGACCCTTGCGATTACCAACAAAACCTATATCATGTTTGAAGGAAAGATCCTGAAAGAAGGACTTCCGGAAGATCTTGCAAACGATCCGCAGGTAAGAGAAGCTTATCTTGGTGAAAACTTCGTCTATCAGAGTATTTTAGATAAACCAAAGAAGAAAAGGTATGCCTACAATATCTGGGCAGGGAATTTTGATTCAAAAACTCACCTGCAGGGATTTGTTGACGAAAACTTCAGGGAGTATGATAATCTGAGACTGATGTATGGTTTTGAAGATGTAAGTTTTGCTTCATTAGGAAACTCAGAGATCGAGCATATCTTCAGCGAGGTAGTGGATAAAAATGCAAACAATTCATTTGTTTTCCAGAAAAAAGAAATCAATTCACAATATTCTCTGGAGCAGGCACAAGCAGAATCCAAAAAAGTAAGCCAGCCGGAACTGCATTATCTTACAACCTACATGTATGAAGGATAAAATTTAAACATTTAACAGTTTAAAATCATAATAAAAACGTACCTTTTTCTTTTGAAAACGGTACGTTTTTCAGTTTAAATAATTCCTATGGCAAAACCATTCAACAGAACCGTTACTTTATTCGGAATTTATAAGCAGCTAGTTCCTTTCATCAGACCTTACCGCCCCATGATTTATGGGACGTTGTTCCTTACATTTTTGGGAGCTCTTGCAGCACAGGTCAACCCAATTGTTCTGAAGTATACCGTAGATGAGGTGACCAACCTTACCCATCTCCCACATCCGATGACAGAGGGTATTCATATCCTGATTGTTATTTCCATTATTTTACTGGGAAAAGAATTGTTGAACATCTTTATCAATTTCGGACAGAAATTTTATGGGGAAAAGATCAGGATCAATGTAAGTTCTGTTTTGGCACAATCTGCTATTGACAAAATTCTGACGTATAAAGTTGCCTATTTTAACGATGAAAATCATGAATCCGGAAAATTACAGATCAGGATAGACCGTGGGATTGAAAGTCTTACCAGACTGGTTCAAAATTTTTTTATAGATATTCTTCCCTTGTTTTCCAATGCGATTATTGCGCTTATCATTATGTATATGCAGAATGTTTATGTAGGAGCTGTTTCTACGATTATTGTTCCTATTTATTTTTACATAAGTTCTTTACAGGCTAAAAAACTGAGCGGAGTCCGAAGACAGCTTAGAAATCAACGGGAGAAAAAAACTTCAGGTCTTTTGAATCTGATCAATTCTATTATGGTGATTAAAAGTTTTGTCCGGGAAAAATTTGAAGGTAAAAAGCAGTATGACCTTCAGATGCAACTTATGGAAAGCCAGATGTTCACCAGAAAGACCAATTTTATTTACGACGGTTTAAAGACATTTATTGAACAGTTCGGAGTGGTTCTGATCATTCTGCTGACCGTTTACCTGGTGCTGGATCAGCAAATGACCATTGGAGCGATCATGCTTCATATTATGCTGTTCAACAATGTTTCGGCACCTATCCGCCAGCTGCACAGGATCTATGATGATATGAATGATGCCATGATTTATGCCGAAGGATATTTTGATATTTTAAATGCTGATGACGAAACAGAACCGAACGGAAACTTTGTAGAAAAAGCGATCCGGGGAACTTTTGAACTGAAAAATGTTGATTTTACTTATCCCAACGGTACAAAAGCGCTTCATAATGTTTCTATGAAAATTGAAAACGGAAAAACAACTGCTTTGGTAGGGCTGAGCGGAGCGGGAAAATCAACAGTGATTAATCTTTTATGCAAATTTTATCTTCCGGATTCCGGTGAAATTTTACTTGACGACGTGAATCTGAATGATTATAATAATACCTTTCTGAGAAGTGATCTGGGGCTGGTGTTACAGCGTAATCATATTTTTCAGGGAAGTATTGAAGACAATATCCGCTATGGGGATATGAATGCAGGTTTTGAACAAATAGAGGAAGCTGCCAAAAAAGCATATCTGCATGACCAGATTATGGATCTTCCTGATGGCTATAAACATGATGCAACACAGCTTTCAGGTGGTCAGCAGCAGAGAATTGCCATCGCAAGATTATTTTTGAAAGATCCCCCGATTATCTTTCTGGATGAACCTACAGCAAGTCTGGATGCCATTGCCACAGAGCAGATCAAAAACTCTCTGGATGCTATTAAAGAAGGGCGAACTGTAATCATAATTTCCCATTCTTTATCCCAGATCTTGGATTCGGATACCATCTATGTGATGAAAAAAGGGAGAGTGGTGGAGAACGGAACCCATGATGAACTTTATAATAAAGATGGAACCTACCGTGAAATTTTTGATGCATCTGCCCGCAGTTTAAATCTGGATAAACTGGTCAATACTTATAAGGAAAATTAATTGAAAAAGCCTTTGTAGGATAAGTCATACCTCAAAAAAGAATTTTAGCTTTGTGAAGCAATATGAACGATCACTATCTTAAAAAATTGGACCGGGTAACGGCTATTCTTACCCAGCTTCAGTCTAAACCAGTTGTGCGGGCACAGGATCTGGCTGACAAATTTGACGTGAGCATCAGAACCATTTACCGTGATGTGAAAACCCTGGAAAATGCAGGTATTCCTATTGTAGGAGAAGCCGGGAATGGTTATTCTTTAATGGAAGGCTATAAACTGCCACCCATTATGTTTACCAAAGAAGAAGTACTGAGTTTCATTACGGCGGAAAAACTGATGCAGAAATTTTCGCATCAAAGTTTAGGGAATCATTATCAGGCAGCTATGGAGAAAGTCCGTTCAGTACTGAGGTATTCAGATAAAAGTCTGATTCAGAATATTGAAAAACAGATTGATGTTTTCAGCGCTCATTCAAGTCCGGGAGATTCTCTTAAAAATGTTATTCCTATTATTCTGGAAAGTATCGCAGAGAAAACCCAGCTGAATATAGAATATCAGACGGTAGATGGCAGAGTGACCAACAGAACCATAGAAGCGGTAGGAATTTTCTTTGAGTTCAATTTCTGGTATACCATGGCATATTGTATCCTGAGAAAAGACTTCAGGCAATTCAGGGTAGACAGAATTCAGCAGATCTCCAAAACACAGACTCCTTTTTTACAGGAATACGGCCAGATCAATGATTATAGAAAATCGCATGGAAATAAAGTGAAGGCTAAACTTCTGGTCGACAAGAAAATCATGGGTCACCTTGTAAATTCTAAAAGATATTATGGCCTGGTAGAAGAAGTGGAAACAGAACATGGTGTAGAACTGACCTTTGAAACGGAATGGATGGCAGACGGATTTCCACGCTGGCTGATTACCTTCGCAGATTATGCCACAGTTCTGGAGCCGGAAAGCCTTCGGACAAAACTCAATGAACTACTTGTAAGAATGACGGAAAGACATCAATAAACCCCAACAGATTCCTGCTGAGGTTAAGTTGACTGAGTTATGCAAATAGATGAAATGGTTTAAAAGCTAAGAGGAAAGCAGATCAATAAATTGGCGTTTCAACTTAATTAAAATCTCTCCCAGAAGAAAGGCGGTTCAATTCCTAATGCCCGCAGATACACATATCCCTGGCCACGGTGGTGGATTTCGTTGTCTATAAAATAAAGGACGTTTTCATACACCGGGAATTCATACTGACCGAACAGATTGAACGTTTCCTGGAAACGATCTTCAGAGATCTGATTAAAATAGTGATTGATTACTTCTGTTTCTTCGTCCCACTTTTTTAAGATATCCTCTTTTGTCTTCGGATTAAAACCTTCTTCGTTATATCCTTCCATATTTCCTTCTACAATTCCTTTTAATGCAGGTCCGGCGATGCTGATAAGCTCCACTGCCAGTTTTGCAAACGGTCTCATACCGCCCACTGAAAATTCAAATAATTCTTTTTCAGGGAAAGCTTCAATTACTCTTCTTGTCAGATTTCTGTGTCCTTGCCAGTCTTTTAATAACTGATCAGTGGTCATGAATTGTTTTGTGGCTGTTGCTGTAGTTGTCATAATGTATTGTTTTTGTTTGTTGTTGATACAAAGGTAATCGGGAGTTATGACAACAGTTTGTCAGTAGTATTTTGAGTATTGAAAAAAATATTTTTCCTTTGCTAAAATATACCTGACTACTTTTCCGTTAGAAGAGGGTATATTAATAAAAAGAAATGATCAATTAGAATTATGAAGAAGTATATTTTGCCTGTTATTACCACTCTTTTATTAGTATCGTGTAATAAAATTGAAGAAAAAATAGACCAAACCGTTCAGAAAACAACCGAAACTGTGCAGCAAAAAGCCCAGCAGGCAGTAGAGGAAACAGTAAAAAATACGGTCAATGAATCTATCAATTCCTTAACCAATTCCCAGGATGTGAAGTTCAACGAGGTTTTCCCCAATACAGGAAACGCTATAGTTTCAGAAGAAAAGGGAAAGAAAATTAAAATTCCCGGGAGACCTGAAGGATATGTATTCAAATACAAAGCTGATATTGCCGTATTGCTTCCTTTTCTGGAAGGGCAGCCTACTGCAGATGAAAATAAATCTGATAAGAAAGCCCGTAAAATTGATGGGCAAAGTATTGTGGATAAACTAAGTTTTGTATCAAAATTTCTTCCTGACAATACCTTTGATACCAGTCTTCTGGAAGATATTAAGAATGATAAGAATATTGAATATTATAAACTGAAGAGATTTCCTAATAGTAGTACAATCATCTACAACCCAAAAAATCAGACCATCATACAGTACGTAGAGGTAAATAAATAATTTGGATATGGCCGGTTTTTACCGGCCATTTTTTTTTCCCAGGCATTTCCAGTCATTGCGAGCCACAGGCGAAGCAATCTCAACCCGTTGAAAACTATTTTATCAGAACGACTAAAATCATGTTTATTTCAGATGTCAACTAATTGATTTTTTTATACAAATGTGATGCTATTGATTTATTTTTTTTCACGTTATTAATAAATTACTTTACGTTTTGTATATTAATTATTGTTTTAATGAAATGGTATAATTTTCGCAAATATGAAATTGAATTGATATTATATTTTTTATTTTCATATTTAATGTTGATTTTTTTACTAGATTTATTGAATAATTAATAATTGGTATGAGAAATAATTTATTTAATGGAAAAATCTATGCATTAGTATTAAGCGGAGCTGGTGCAATGGGATATGCTCAGGACAGCATAAAACAAAATAAAATAGATGAAGTGGTAGTTACCACGGGTAGAACCAAGCCCAGAACCATCATTACCTCAGCAATTCCTATTGATAATATTTCCGCCGTACAATTAAAATCCACAGGACAGGTAACTTTTGATAAAGCTTTAACCTATGCCGTTCCCTCTTTCAATTCATCACAACAAACCGTTTCTGATGCAACAGCTCACTTTGATCCGGCAGATTTAAGAGGATTAGGGCCTTCCAGAACCTTGGTTTTGGTGAATGGTAAAAGAAAAAATCAAAGTGCTTTAATTTATGTAAATGATACCCCGGGAAAAGGGGAAGTAGGTACAGATCTGAAAAGTATTCCTTCAGCAGCCTTGCAAAACGTAGAAGTATTGAGGGATGGTGCATCTGCACAGTACGGATCTGATGCTATTGCCGGAGTTATTAATATTATTCTTAAGAACAGTGTTGGAAAAAGCACAGTCAATCTTTTCTCAGGAATTACTTCAAAAGGAGATGGTTTTAATATCGGAGCAGATTTTAATACTGGAATCAGAGTAGCAAAAACAGGAAGTCTGAATCTTACCTTCGGATTTTCCTCTCAAAATAAAACGAATCGTGCCGGATCTATTACAAAAGATGATCTTTTTGGTGTGGATAATGCCTGGACTCAGGCCAATCCCGGTTTAGGAATGATTATAGGGCAGCCGGAGACCAAAGTGGGTAATATGTTTGTGAATTTTGAACTCCCAACAGGTGAAACAGGCAAATTTTATGCTTTTGGGGGGACAACCTACAGAAATGGGACCAGTTTTGCTTTATACAGAACACCTTATTGGGTAACTTCAGATTTTGGTTTATTAACTCCAAAAGGACAAGCTTACAACGGATTCCAACCGCAATTTAAAACAGATGTTTATGATTATAATTTAACCTCCGGATGGAAAGGGATGTTTGGAAAATGGAGTTTTGATGGGAGTGCAACCTTTGGTTCTAATGCAGTAGATTATGCTGTAGCAAATACCATTAATACTTCTTTAGGTGCAAATTCCCCAACTTATTTTAAAGTTGGTGGTCACCAGTTCAGTAATATTATAGGAAATATAGATATCAGCCGGGATTTTGGTGCGCTTGTTTTAGGAGCAGGAGCTGAAGTGCGTAACGAAAACTATCAGGCAAGAGCAGGAGAAGAAGCCTCTTATATAGGAAGTGGTGCAGAATCATTTCCGGGGCTGCAGCCTCAAAATGAAGTCAATAAAAACCGTCAGAATATCGGAGCTTATTTGAATGCGGAATGGGATATTACAAAAAACTTATTAGTTGGAGGAACGGTGAGGTATGAAAATTTCAGTGATTTCGGAAATAATGTTTCCTGGAAAGGAAATGCAAGGTATAAATTGCTGGATGATAAATTGGTTTTCCGTGGATCTGTTTCTACAGGGTTCCGTGCCCCTTCATTACACCAGATTTATTATTCCAATGTTCAAACCAAAATTACAGGAAATACAGTAGCGAATCAGGGTACTTTTAATAATGACTCTCAAATTATAAGATCTGACCTTGGGGTTCCTAAATTAAATGCTGAAAAAGCCTTTAACATTACCGGGGGATTAGCCGTAAAACCATTTAAAAGCCTTACTATTACAGCAGATTATTATAGAATAAAAATTAAAGACAGAGTACTTTTCTCAGGAGATATTGGTTATAAAACTGGCGCTCCGGGAAGTCCGGATCTGACAAACCCTGTAGAAGTAATATTAAACAATAATAAAATAACTTCCCTGAAGTTTTTCACCAATGCTGTGAATACAGTGACTCAGGGGGTAGATTTTGTTGCTAATTATAATACTTCTGCTATTGGCAAAGGAAAACTGGGAATTATTGCGGCTTTCAATTATAACGAAACTAAAATAGTAGATAATATTGCCGTTCCGCCTATTTTGGCCCAAAATGGTTACTCAGACAACTTTTTTGATCGAAAAGAACAATCCAGAATTATCTCCGCAAGACCGAAAACAAAAACGATTCTGAGTCTCTCGTATGATATTACAAAGTTTAATTTTAACCTTAATAATACCTATTTTGGTTCAGTGACATGGCAGCACGCCACTGATCCGGCCAAAGATCAGACATTCTCTGGTAAAGTAGTTACAGACATCGTTTTAACCTATAAAATCACGAATGACCTTAAAGTTTCCGGAGTTGTAAATAATTTATTTAATATTTATCCGGATGTCATAGACAGCAAAGGAGATGTGGTAACAGATCTTGGAGGAAGGTTCAGATATCCCTGGGAGGTAAACCAGTTTGGATTTAACGGAACCACTTTTCAGCTTAATGTTAATTACACTTTTTAATCTATATATAAAGGAATTGGAATTTGCCTGTCATGCTTCACAATGAGAAAGCAATTTCAAAAGATATACAACCAACTTATGTGAAAATTACCTGACGTTTATTAATGTCAGGTAATTTTTTTCAGATAGAACAGGAAGTTATTAGTACATTTTACTTTTTACATTGTACAAAAAAAGGTATTTTAGTACTATGAAAATTTATACAAAGACAGGAGATAAAGGTCAGACTGCATTATACGGCGGAACAAGGGTTTCCAAAGCCAGTGCAAGAGTAGACAGTTATGGAAATATAGACGAGTTGAATTCATTCATCGGAATTGCGAAAAGTCATATCGAAGATGAAGAAGTGCTGAGACAGCTGAAGAAAATCCAGTTCGATCTATTCACTGTAGGTTCAGAAGCAGCAACGCCAGTAGATAAGCTGATGCTGGCCAACGGAAAATCACGTCTTCCCATCATTATTTCAGAAACAGAAATTGAAGAACTGGAACAATGGATGGATGCTTTTGATGAAAAACTGGAACCGCTTCAGTATTTTATTCTTCCCGGAGGTGGAAAATCTGCTACGTTTTTACACGCTGCCAGAACGATTTGCAGAAGAGCAGAGCGTTCGCTGGTATTTTTGAATGAGTCTGAAGAAGTACGTCCAGAACTGATCAAATATTTAAACAGATTATCAGACTATCTTTTCGTGCTGGCAAGATATGTTTCAAAACTAAACAACGAACAGGAAGATTACTGGAACCCGAATGAAAGATAAAGTATTACTTTTCATCAACGGAGACGCTCCAAAATCATTTCCGGATCTGAAGAAATACGGATTAATTGCCTGTACCGATGGCGCTTTCCATTATCTGAAAAGAATGAATTTTCCATTAGATCAACTGGATTTTATTTCCGGTGATTTTGACTCACATTCCGGCGCTGATGAAAATATTTATCATGAAAAATTTATCCATACACCGGATCAGGACCAGACGGATTTTTACAAAGCGTTAGATATTATTGCCGGAAAAGGATATAAGGAAGTAGATGTTTTTGGAGGAAGTGGAGGAGAGCAGGATCATTTTTTAGGAAACCTTACGGTAGCTTATGCTTTTAAAGATAAAATGGATCTGAAATTTTATGACGAATTTTCCGAATATTATTTTGTTCCGAAAAATGTTAAACTGAAAGACGTCAGAGACAAGATGGTGTCACTGTATCCATTTCCATCCGTAGAAAATATTACAACCAAAGGATTGAACTGGCCTTTGGCGAACGGAAGTTTAAGCATTACCTCAAGAATCGGAACCCGCAACTTTGCCGTTGAAGATGAGGTTTTCATTGACTATGAAAAGGGAGATCTGCTGATTTTTATCGGGAAAAATTATTTGTAACAGAATTTTAAATAAAACCAGGCAAGTCATTCAATAGAAACAGGCTTTAGCCAAAACAATTAACACTGCCAATATTCCCCTCCTCTGGAGGGGTGGCGAAAATTCAAAGAATTTTTGACGGGGTGGTTAAACAATTTCATCCCATTATAATAAAGCTCCAAATCACTTATGCTGATTAAAAATCGCTTTGTTTATGGATTCTATGACTACAAAAAATAAAACTTATTGAATAAACTAATCAAAATACCCGCCGTCACCCTTTCACTATTCTGTATTTTCTCATGCAAAACACAGCATTTTGAAAACCCGGAATATGGAAGAAATGAAACTGAAAAAGTAATCGGTATCAAAAAAGTAGCTAATTTCCGGACAGTAGGAAATATTAAAAATACAGAAGGTAGAACTTTAAAAGCAGGTAAGCTATACAGAAGTGCCCATCTTCACCAGCTGAAAAAGAAATCTTTCAGTGATCTTGAAAAGCTGGGAATAAAGGAAATCATCGATCTCAGAAACTCAAAAGAAATTGCTGAAAAACCAGATCAGATACCTCTAGAAACAGTTTACAAAAAATATTCAGCATTTGAAGATGAAGGAGATCAATTGGCTCAGGCCAGGAAACTTGTTCTTAAAGGTAAAGTAAACGCTTCCGATGCAGATAAAAGAATGATTGATTTCTACCGTGAGTATGTGACAGAAAACCCGGAAACGATAAAAAAGATTATTACAGAAATTCTGGAATCCAAAGACCCGATTCTTTACCATTGTACGGCAGGAAAAGACAGAACCGGAATTACCACCGCATTAATTCTTACCATTCTGAAATTTGATAAAGAGACTATTTACAACGAATATCTTTTATCCAATAATTACAGAAAAGACCTCGTTCAGAAGAGACTTCGTCTTGCCAATACCTTACATTTTCTCTATCCTAAAATGGATTTACAGGTACTGGAAAAACTGAGCTGGGTAGAAAAAAGATACCTTGATGCCGCTTTTGAGGAGATCAATAAAAAGTATGGGTCTACAGAAGTCTATATTCAGCAGGTATTGGGAATTTCAGACACCAAAAGAAGTGCGTATATTCAGAAGTTTACCTATTGATTATCAGAGATAAATTTTTCCAGGATATAATATTGGGTCTTTATTTAAAATTATAATAATTTTAACACCTAAAAATCAAACTTTTTTAGCAATTTTGCATTTCTTAATTCACTTGTTTAGAAATGAAAATAAAGTACTCGGAACTTATTGATCAGACATTATATTTTCCTACAGAGGAGTTTAATGTTTCTGAGAACAATTTGTTGTTTCACGATGTTCCTTTAATGGATGTTGTTGAACAATTTGGCACCCCGCTAAAGATTAGCTACCTGCCGAGAATTTCTCAAAATATTCAGAAAGCGAAAAGCTGGTTTAAAGAAGCTTTTGAGAAAACCGAATATAAAAAGAATTATACCTACTGCTATTGCACAAAATCCAGTCATTTCAATTTCGTGTTGGAAGAAGCTTTAAAGAATGATATTTCAATAGAAACGTCTTCGGCTTATGATATGGACATTGTAAAATCTCTTTATGAAAAAGAGAAAGTAGACAAAAACATTGAAGTGATCTGTAACGGATTCAAAACGGATGATTATCTGGCAAAGATTTCAGACATGATCAACAATGGTTTTGAAAATATTACGCCGATTCTGGATAACTACCGTGAGTTGGATAAACTTACAGAAAGTATTGATTCAACATTCAATATCGGAATCAGAATCGCTTCAGAGGAAGAACCGAAATTCGAATTCTACACCTCAAGACTTGGAATCGGATATAAAGATATTATTCCTTATTACAGCCAGAAAATTGCTGAACATCCGAATGCAAGACTGAAAATGCTTCACTTCTTCATCAATACGGGAATCAAGGATACCTCATACTACTGGAACGAATTGTACAAATGTCTTCGTGTATACGCCCGTCTGAAGAAAATTGCTCCGGAAGTAGATTCACTGAATATCGGTGGTGGTTTCCCAATCAAAACGTCTCTGAACTTTGATTATGACTATCAGTATATGGTGGAAGAAATCGTTTCCCAGATCAAGAAGTTCTGCGAAGAAGAAGGAGTAGAAGAACCTAATATCTATACTGAATTCGGAAGCTTTACCGTTGGAGAAAGTGGAGCCAACCTTTACAAAATCATTTCCCAGAAACGTCAGAATGACAGAGAAAAATGGAACATGATCGACTCTTCTTTCATGACAACCCTTCCTGATACATGGGCGATTTCAAGACACTTTATCATGCTTCCGCTTAACCGTTGGGAAGATACTTATGAAAGGGTATTCCTGGGCGGATTAACTTGTGATTCAGATGACTATTATAACTCTGAACAGCATACCAACGCCATCTATTTACCGGTTTTCAGTGATACGAAACCTTTGTATATCGGATTCTTCCATACAGGGGCTTACCAGGAAACGATCGGAGGTTACGGGGGAGTTCATCACTGTCTGATGCCTCAGCCAAGACACGTCCTGATTCAGAAGGATGAAAATGGAGAATTGCAGTATGAGATTTTCCGTGAGAAACAGGAACCGGAAGATATATTGAAACTTCTTGGTTATAAATAAGACTTTAATCTGTCATTGCGAGGAACGAAGGTGACGAAGCAATCTCATCTTAATAATCTTAATCACTGAATGAATCTTAATGTTTTAAAATTTAACCATTAAGTTTTTGATTAAGAGTTAAGCCAAGTTAAGAATCTTCACTTCGTTCAGATGACAAAATACTCAAAACAAAAGCTCTCAGGTTTTTCTGAGAGCTTTTTATATTTAAAAATATTTTGAAATTTTATCCAGTTCTAGGTCTTCATAATCAGAAATCACAGTGTCCGCCAAAGTGTAATCCTGATTTTTCGAATGTGGGCTTCGGTAAGCGGCACAAAAGATTTTTGCCCTGTGAGCTGCCAGAATTCCATTGGTGGAATCTTCAATCACCATGCAGTCTTCTAAAGATTCACCAGCCATATCTGCTGCCAATAAGAAAACTTCAGGATGAGGTTTTGATTCCTTTAAATCTGCTCCGCTGATCTTTCCACTGAAATATTTCTCAAGCCCGAATTTCTCAAAAACCATATTGATCGTAGTCATCGTAGCTGAAGAAGCCAGTATAAGCTTAATGCCGTTTTCATGATAATGCTCAATCAGCTTTCTTACCCCGGGAATCAGATCAAATTCATCATCATTATAAAAATAATCTTTGAAATGAGATCTTTTGATGCTGGCGATGGCCTCATGGGTTTGGTTCAGATCAAACTGACTGATCAGTGTTTCACAAACCCTTTTGGTAGAAGCTCCTGTAAAAGAGGTATACAGATCTTCGGAAACTGCAATTTCCAATTCATCGAACGTTTTGAAATAAGCTTTTCTATGCAATGGTTCTGTGTCTACAATCACCCCATCCATATCGAAAAGAACAGCTTTTAAAGACATATTTAAAGTTTTTACAAAAATAACCTTTAAAATTTAAACGGTAAAAGATTTAAAAAAATAAGGATTTCAATTAGAAGAAGACTAACAAGGGTATTTGATTATTTGTAATCATGTGTTTTTTTCTTTTATAAAAAAATTAACTTTGCTATTTACAAAAAATAAAACTAATAAATTATGAAAAAATTTTTTTTGTCTATTATGTTAATGCTTTATACATTTACAAATGCTCAGATTACAGTATACGAAGATTTTGAAAGGTATAATTTACCGGGATATGGTACATCAGTATATGGATGGAGCTCCCTAAGACTTGGTTCTACATCCTGTAATGGGACAAAGGCCTATAAAAGTTTCATTGATACTTTTGGAAATCAGTCTGTTAGTTTAATATACACAACAAACCATTCAAATGGTACTGAGTTAAAATATTCATTTAAATATTTTGTTGAATCGATGGCTAATTATAGTTCAGGCGGGATTATTACAACAAGTTACTCTTTAGATGGAGGAACTTCATGGATTAATTTAGGAAGTCCTATAACATTCTTAGTACCGATTGCTGGAACAGCTATTCCTTGTACTTTAATTTCAGGAACAATACCGGCAGGTACTATTCCTACAGGATCAGAATTTAAATTTAGAGTAATGGTAAAAAATACTGTTGTAGCAACTAATCCAGCATATTCATATCAGACAGTTGGTATTGATGATGTTAAACTTGAACAGACACCAACGGAAATTCCATCATGCGAAAATACGCAAGTATATTTTACTAATCCCACAGAACCATTAAAAACAGATATTCAATGGTATCCTGCAAAAGGTGCAACGGGATATTATATTAGTTTAGGAACCACTCCGGGAGGAACTGATATTATAAATAATTTAGATATCGGAAATTCTACCCATTATTTTATATCCAGCTTACATCATTCTACTCAGTATTTTGTAACAATCACTCCATACAACTCCTTTGGAAATGCTTCGTGTAGTATAACTTCTGATTTTACAACTCATAAATTACTATGCCCATATTATTTAACTCCTAACACTCAATCCGCTTCAGCTATCAGTCAATTTGCCTGGAGCTCTGTTCCGGATGCTGCGGGTTATAGAATAACTGCTGGTACAACACCACAAACTAATGATATTTTAAACAATGTTGATGTAGGGAATGTTACTTCATTCAAACCAGCTGTACCGTTTTTTTTTAATACTGCTTATAATTTCACTGTTAAAGCATACAATGCGTCTGGTGAATCTATTAATTGTACTACACAAGGTTTTAAGACTCAGATGCCATGTGCGCCACTTGCTTTTCATTCACCAAATGGTTACGTGATTTCATCACTAACTCCCAAATTGAGCTGGGGGACTAAAGATATTGTTCACCCTACAGGGGGATTTAGATTGAGTTTAGGAAAATATACTGGTCCAAATAGTACAAATAATGTTTTAGATAATTTTGATGTTGGCTATGTGTCTAGTTATCAGCTAACCACTCCTCTAGAACCTGGTACGACTTATTTTTATCGTGTAGTCGGTTATAATTATCAATCTGAACAATTTAATAATGCCTGCTACACGATCCTTTTTACTACTCCTGGTGGAGTACTGGGTACTTCAGAAGTGCAGAAAGATAATGATGGGGTAATCATTTATCCTAATCCAACGAAAGATTTTATAATGATTAATTCAAAAAAGAAGATTAATAACATTAATATTGCTGATTTTGCAGGAAGAAAACTAAAAGAGCTCACATTCAAAAATGATAAAGTTGATTTGAACGATCTTTCCAAGGGTAATTATATTCTACAGATACAATTTAAAGACAATACGGTATATAATAAAACAATTACAAAAGAATAATAGACCTTTTTAAAGGGAGGAAATTCTTAGTATCTTTGTCCTGAATATTTCAATCATTTAATTTAAAAATAAAGTATGAAAACATACGCAGGAATTCCCGAGGAAAATGCAACGTTAGAGAATTCGAAAGTAATGTTGGTAACGGTTCCTTATGACGGAACTTCAACATGGGGTAAAGGAGCTGATAAAGGCCCTGAATTATTCCTAGATGCTTCTGAAAACATGGAGCTTTACGATATTGAAACACAAACTGAGCCTTATCTTCAGGGAGTATATTTAGCAGGAGAGGTTTCTGAAAATTCTACTCCTGAAGCAATGACGGAAGCTGTTTACCAGAAAACAAAAGAGCTTTTGAAGAATGAAGGTAAAGTATTTACTTTGTTTGGAGGGGAGCACTCTGTTTCTATCGGTTCTATCCGTGCTGTAGGGGAGAAATTTGAAAATCTTACCGTTCTTCAGTTAGATGCCCACACAGATTTACGCCCTGAATTCCACGGGTCTACTTCTAACCATGCCTGTGCAGTGTTTGAAGCCAATCAGAAACACAACCTGGTTCAGGTGGGAATCCGTTCTATGGATGCTGAAGAAGCTCAATATCTGCCGGAGGGAAGAGTATTTTTTGCTCACGAAATTGCTCACAATGAGAACTGGGTGAATGATGTTCTGGATAAAGTTTCAGGAAACGTATATATTACGATAGACCTTGATGCTTTTGATCCTTCTATTGCCCCTTCTACAGGAACTCCAGAACCAGGCGGATTACAGTGGTATCCTACATTGGAATTATTAAGAAAAGTATTCGAAAAATGTAACGTAGTGGCATTCGATATTGTAGAATTAATGGATTCTCCAATGGCTAAGCCTACCGCTTTCCTTGCAGCTAAGTTATATTATAAAATGCTTGCTTATAACGATATTTATAACAACAATAACTAATATTCCGCAAGAATCGGATTTTTTCTGCCGTATATTCTTTGGAAATTTGTGAGGTAAAAACAATACAAAATGTCCACACAAAATCAAATAGATTATAACAGAATTGCCAAAGCGATAGAATATATCCAGAGCAATTTCAGGCTTCAGCCAACTTTGGAGGAAGTGGCGGAAAATATTCACCTGAGTCCGGCTCATTTTCAGAAAATCTTTACGGATTGGGCAGGAACAAGTCCGAAGAAATTTTTACAGTTCATCAGCCTTGAACATGCTAAAAATTTATTGAAGGAAGAAAAAGCAAGTTTATTCGATACCGCATATGAAACTGGACTTTCCAGTACAAGCAGACTTCATGATCTGTTTGTAAAAATAGAAGGAATGTCTCCGGCAGAATATAAAAACGGTGGAAAAAGCCTTGCCATTAATTATAGTTTTTCAGAAAGTCCGTTTGGAAATATCCTGGTAGCTTCTACAGAAAAAGGAATTTGCTATATGGCTTTTGAAAACGATAAAAATACAGCATTAGGGGATCTGAAACATAAGTTCCCTAATGCTTCTTTTTTTGAAAAACAGGATGCTCTTCAAAAAAATGCACTGTCTATATTCGATAAAGACTGGACGAAGCTCAATACAATCAAACTTCATTTAAAGGGAACTGATTTTCAGTTAAAGGTCTGGGAAAGCTTATTAACGATTCCCATGGGGAAATTGTCTACTTATGGCAGCCTTGCAGAGAAAATCGGAAATCCGAAAGCGTTCAGAGCCGTTGGTACAGCTATAGGAAGTAATCCGGTTGCATTTCTCATTCCCTGTCATCGTGTCATTCAGTCTACAGGACACCTTGGAGGTTACCGCTGGGGAAATGAAAGAAAACAGCTGATTGTAGGATGGGAAGGTTCACAGATCTATTCATAGAGCTTATTTTTATATACCTATTATTTCTATCCTGTTTTATTTATTGATAAAAACCTTTAGGAAATTTATGTTTTATCTTATCTTTGATTAAAGGTATTGTATCTGAGGAAATGCCTTTTAACAGATCCATGAATTTTAAAATTACAGATGGCAAGGGATTAATCGCTCTTGAATATGATTTCAACCGATATAGTGAATGTCTGACAATAGGAAAGGAGCCGGCTCTTTTTTTATGGGATGACTGTGATGATCCGGGAGATGAAAATATGGTGCTTTTTTCCATAAAGGAAGACAATTATAACCGTATTAATAAGGCTCTTGAAGGCGTTGATTTTAATGTAGATTATACTGATAGAACAGAAGATCTGTTTCAGGCTTTACAGCCCCTGTTGGGTTTAATGCAGAAGGGAAATTATAAACTAAGTTTTTCTGAAGATAAAGCATGGAGTATTTATAGCAATACAGCCGTATTTGGAGAAGAAAGACTGGATCAAAAGGAAGTAGAGGAAGAGATCAGGAAGTATGATGAGAAATTATCACAAAACCTCATCTACAGCTATGAACCTTATACCGTTTACGCAGATACATGTCATTTCAATATATACGAATACCCTTTTATTGCCTGGAAGTCTGAAAAAGAAATTGACCCGGATCTTGTAAAACATTATACAGATCTTATCTTATCCGGAGCCAGACCCTTTGCTGTTATTCTGAAAGGAAAATATGGAGAGAAAGATTATTTCCACGACTATATTCTGGACGGGCATCATAAACTTATTGCTTACAGAAACCTGAAAATAGAACCTCTGTTTGCTATTATTGAGTTTTTTCCGGAAGAGAAATCAGAAATAGAAATGGATATGGATCGTATCTGTAAAATTTTGTATCCCTGGCAGTTCAGCCATTACTACAATACCTGGAGTGCATACCGTAAACGGGATTATTTAGAAAATAACCCGGATAGTCTGCTCAAAAAGCATTTCAAAAACGGTTTTATCACCTTTATTTATCCTGATGATAAAAAAATGGCTGAAGTATTTTACATCAATGATGTGGAAGATGGTGAATATAAATACTGGTATAATAACGGAGATCTGCGAATTGTAGGAAATTATGCACTGGGGAAAAGGATCAATAAGTGGATATATTACTTTCCAACACATGAAATAAATGAAAACGTCTTGCCTTCTGAAGCAAAGGAAGGATGGATGCAATACGAGTATATTTATAAAGATAAATTTCCATTGGTTCGCAAAAGATGGAAGACATCAGGAGAGATTGAATACATAGAATATACTTTTAAAAATCAGGTTATTAAATTTCCTTTGACTGAGGAGATGATTTTGAAATATTCAGCTGAAGGGTATGAAAATGCAATAAAGGAAAAGAAAAAAGAGACTGAAAAAAAAAATCTGAAAATAAAAAACTAGATGCCGGGCTTTTTAAAATAAAGAGAGATGAAAAAATATATAGGGTACTGAAGCTGCTGTTGCTTGCTGTAGTGATTGTACTTGTTATGATATATTTCAGTACACTGTAAATCACTACTATACGATTCTATTTAAATCAATTTAACACCAAAAATTTCACTTATTATGCTAAGCCTGTTCGATGATACATCAGATTATCCCTTAAACATTCTTCCACACGACGGAACCGTTCATTACTATGGAAAAATTTTTTCAACAGACAAATCCGGTTTTTATTATGATTATTTACTCAATCAGGTTCCTTGGGAAAATGATGAAGCAATGATTTTTGGAAAACTGATCCTGACCAAAAGAAAAGTAGCCTGGTTTGGAGAGAAACCTTTTGAGTATACCTATTCAAAGAGAACAAAACTTGCAAAATTCTGGACTCCTGAATTGTTGGAACTGAAAAAGAAATGTGAAGAAGTCTCAGGCGAAACCTATAACTCATGCCTTCTTAATTTATACCATGACGGCAGCGAGGGAATGGCTTACCACAGCGATGGCGAAACCGATCTGAAAAAACACGGTGCCATTGCATCTCTGACTTTTGGAGCCGAAAGAAAGTTCCTGTTTAAACATAAGAAAACAAAAGAAAAAGTAGAAATATTCCTTGAAAACGGAAGCCTGCTGATCATGAAGGGAACAACTCAGGACAACTGGCTTCACAGGTTACCCCCTACAACAAAAGTGAAAACGCCAAGAGTAAACCTTACGTTCAGGACCATTGAAGAATAAAAACAATTATATATTAGAGTGACTAAACTGAGCTTTATGAATAGGAGTGGGCTTTAGCCCACTTCAAAATATAAATTAAATTCCTCTGGCTTTAGCCAAAACCTAAAAAGGCCGTGAGAATCAAAAACTAAAAACGCTGTTCAGATGAACAGCGTTTTACTTTATTTCAGAATTTCAGCTTCAATGGAACTGTCATCATATACTTTGATCAATGCTTTTGTATAATCTTCCTTCGATGCAAAATTCGGATTATCCATAAATTTTTGAGGATTCACGGCAAAAAGCGGGAACCATGTGCTGCTGATCTGGATCTGGATCTTATGTCCTTTCTTGAAAGTATGAACTACATCCTGCAGTCTGAAGTTGACCGCTGTTTTCTGACCGGGAACCAGGGCTTCTCCTTTCTCTCTTGTATTTCTGAATCTTGCAGGCATAATCTCGCTTCTTACCATCTGATGATAATTTCCGTAGATCACACCGTCTTTCTTTTCTGCAGGTTTAAAATCTTCAGGATATACGTCGATCAGCTTTACAGCAAAATCAGCATCGGTAGAAGAAGAGGCAATATTCAGTTTAGCCATGATTTCTCCGGCAAAAGTAATGTCATCCGTTAAAACATCAGTGGTGAAAGTCAAAACATCAGGTCTTCCTTCTGCAAATCTCTGGTCTTCCGACATATAATTCTTAGGGGTAAAACCATTGAAATCCTTTAAATGATCAGAACTTAGAACCGGGTTGTTAGGATCACTGTAGTATTCAGAATATCCTTGTCCGGAAGTATTTTTCAATGTTTTATCAGACAGGTAGAAATTAACTTTCTGTGCATTTTTTGGTGGATAAGAAGCGAATTCTTTCCATTCTTTGGCTCCTGTGTCATACATCAATGCCTCAGGAAGCCCGGCATCTTGTTTGGTATTTCCTTTCAGATAATGATTGAAAAATTTCGTCTCAATATTTTTCTGGTAATAGGTAGCAATGCTGTCACCGAAATAGGTTTCACTGTGGAAATGTTTCCCTTGCTCCTGAGACCATCCGCCATGAGAGAAAGGTCCCATTACAATAGTATTTTTTGCTTTAGGGCTTTTCTTTTCAATTGTTTTATAAATATTCAGAGGTCCGGAAAGATCTTCTGCATCAAACCATCCGCCAACAGTCATTACAGCGTGGTTGATGTTTTTAAGATGAGGCAGTAAATTTCTTTTTTGCCAGAATTCATCATAGTTGGTATGATTCATAATTTCTGTCATGAAGAAATTGTTCTTATAATATTTTTCATAGCCGTCTTTCAGGGTTCCCATCTCTCTGTAGAATTTTAAACCGTCTTCAGAAGTTTGTTTAATGAACGAATCCATATACCATGCTTTATTTTCCGGTTTGGTTTTCTGAACTCCAAAAACAGGGAAAGTCCTGAAGTACCCCAGCATAAATCTTCCGTTGTGAAGGAAGTCATCATTCCAGAAATCAGAGATCGGAGCCTGTGGAGAAGAGGCAACCAGGGCCGGATGCTGTGCCAGTGTTCCTACAGCAGTATAAAATCCGGGATAAGAAGTTCCGAATTGTCCGATTTTTCCATTATTGTCTTTTACATTTTTCAAAAGCCATTCAATCGTATCGTAGGTATCTGTGCTTTCGTCAACATCTTTTTTGGTTTTGCGTTCCACCTGCGGGGTCATATTGGTAAAAGTGCCTTCACTCATATATCTTCCGCGTACATCCTGATAGACGAAGATATATTTGTCCTTCATAAGATATGTATTGGGACCAACCTTTGTTTTGTATTCATTTTCTCCATAGGGAGCAATGCTGTAGCAGGTTCTCTGCATCAGGAAAGGATATTTGTTCTTATTAGAAATATCTTTCGGGATATAAACGGCAGTGAAAAGCTTCACTCCGTCACGCATCGGAATATAAAATTCTTTCTTGGTGAAATGGTCTTTAACGAAATTATCTTTCTGTTCCGTTTTTTGGGATTTCCCAAGAATGAAACAAAGAATCAATAAAACTGAAATATGGATTTTCATAAAAAAAATTTGCAGCTAATTTAATCATAAAAATGCTGCTGCAGCATTTTATCAGAGAAATCTTATTTTAAAAACAGAATCAGCTGCGTTTTTCAGAATTGACTGCAAAAACCATAAAGAAAGTGCTCTCAAAATAAAAGACTATTTCCTTTTCATCTTTTTACCATTGAATTTATTGAGTTTCAGGCTTAATGAAAACATGATATACCGTTTCAGGATCAGCTCTTCACGATCTTCAAAATAAGTATTGGTGATATTTCTTCTTACACTTTGATTCTGATTCAGCACATCATAGATCTTCACTTTTGCTGTAAGCTGCTTTTTGTAGAAGGAGTAGCCCAGACTGGTATTCCAGAAATAAAAATCCTTTTTGAACCCCGGGGCAATATTCGAATTGGTATTGTATTCGAAATCATTTCCGAAAACCAGACTGCTCTGGAACAGATAATTGGTAAGCTCCAGCTTTAAAGACTGATTGGCCGTATTGATGTTGTTGATATCCGAATTGGAATATTTGGAGAAATTATATCCGAGTCTGTACGACGGCTTTATCGTAAATTTATCTTTAATTTCGAAACTTAAATTTAATGCAGGCGTTAAACTGTAAGTTCTGCTTTTGATCAGCTGTCCGTTCACAGAACTGTTATTAAAATTATAGGTCATCCCGAACCTTGGGCTGATGGATAGTTTTTTATCCTCCCATTTGAAGGTTTTATTAAAAAAAGCATTGACGTTCAGACTCTTATTTCCGCTTATATTATCATAGGTTACGATCTGCTTTCCGGCATCATCATATCTGGTGTAATTGATGACATCATTATTCCTGTAGATAAAACCTACATTTAGGAAATAATTGAAGTTAGACACAATATTATAGTTGTTGAAAGAAATAGTGCTGCTGTTCATCCATGAGTTTTTAAGATCAGGATTTCCGGTATAGGTGACCAGGGGATCAGATTCGTCTTTATAAGGAATTAACCTTTCCGCTCCGGGAATACCAAAGCTTGAAGAATTGGCAAACGTTAGCCTTTTACGTTCAGAAAAAGCATATTGAAAATTCACTGAATAGCTTGGAAGTACAAAGTTTTTCTGAAGCTCATACTGCTGACCTTTGAAGACCGAGTTTACCTTCATATCCGAAATCTCAAGATTGGCAGTACTCCAGGCATTGAATTTCTTTTTAAAAATAGAAAAAGATATTTCAGGGGTGATCTGACTGATATTCTGCTGCATGCTGTTTGAGAGTGCAATATTATAATTGGAGTAATTTCCGGTAGCAGCATCAAAATCGCTGATATCTCTGAAATCCCGAGACAGTTTTGAACTGTAGCTGACCTCAAAACTTACCATTGCAGAATCTGAGATCGGTTCGGTATATCCTGCCCGGAACGTGTAATTATTGACCTGGTTCCGGTTCTTCTGCAGCTGATCCCGGTTATCTGTAGTGATTCCGGATTCCCGGTAAAACGTATTCTGTGACTGGTTAACAGTATTGGTTTTGGATTCGGAAACAGTACTGTTAATCGTAGCAGAGATGGCACGCCCTTTCTTTTTAAGGTTCCTTGAAAAATAGATATTAGGACTGAAAGCATTGCTTTCTCCATTCATACTGTTCAAAGAATTACTTTCATTCAGAAGCTTACCATCCTTTGAGGTGGAAGATGTAGATCTGCCGGAACTGGAACTTTCAGACCTTGAAAAAGAAGGCGAGAGGTAAATATTGGTCTTGGAATCCGGTTTAATGACCGTTGAATTATTAAAATTATAGTCTTTAGATTCATTTTCACCGCTATTTTCAGAATCGGTTTTCAGTGTGGAGTCACCCGGAAGAAGTGTACTTCGAGAAGCTTTGGAACGGGTTTCCCTGTTAGATTCTGAATACCTTAGACTGAGGTTATCCAGACTTGCATCCGATGAAAATTTATCATTATAATTGATTCCAACACTTGAAAATCTTTGAATACCGCCCCCACTGCTTTGTGAACCGCCCCCTCTGCTTCCCATAGTATCAAAAACCTCATCGGCAGAAACACTTCTTGAATTGATATTATTGGAAGAAGCTATCAGGCTGAGATTGGTATCTGCTTTAAAATAGTTGGCCTGTATATTTCCCTCATATCTCTTATCAGAACCATATCCAGCCATTGCCTTTCCAAAAAAGCCTTTATTTTTCTTTTCATCAATATTGAAATTGATCGTAGTATTCTGTGATCTTGCAGGTTTTTTACTAAGTTCTTCCTCCTTTGTTTTGGTCGTGGTAAACTGAATATTTTTAATAATATCTGCCGGAAGATTCTGAAGGGCGATTTTACCGTCTTTATCAAAAAAAGCTTTCCCATTTACTGTAATCTGGTCCACGGTCTTCCCATTTACTGTAATTTTATCATCATTGCTGATGTCAACTCCGGGAATCTGTTTCAGAAGTTCTTTTATATTGCTGTCAGGCCGTACTTTAAGAGAGGATGCGTTGAATTCTACAGTATCATTTTTTATTTTTACCGGTGAAACGGAAATTTTTACCTCATCAATATTGATTATTTTTTTTGGCTCAGGTTCTATATCTCCCAGTAATAAAGGTTTATCAATTTTTTCAAAAGTCCTGGAGTAAGACAATTTTTCGTTATCAATTTTCAGGATAGACGGCGCTTCCTGTTCGTCTATTTTTAATGAGAACTTTCCTTCCTTATTGGTTGCCGTATAATTGACAATAGATGAATCCTTTGCCTTCAGCAGATATACTGTAATATTTTCTATAGGTTTTTTTTCTGAATCGGATACTTTTCCGTTGATATACAGTTTTTGAGCATGTAGAATAAAAATATTGCCTATCAGCACCCACAGCAGTAAGATTTTCTTCATTGAGTTTTTCAAAGGTGTAAAAATAAAAAAACATCCCTTTTTAGGGATGCTTCTATGATAAATTTGTGAAAATTTATTATTATTTATAAAAATTATGCTCTTAAATATCTTGAATAAGCATAACCTTCCTGGCCGTCAGCAGTTTTTACCTTCCACCAGTCATCAGAAGTCTGTTCAATTAAAGTGACAGAAGAACCTTTTGCAGCTTTACCTACAACGGCAGCTTCAGTAGAAGGCTCCTGTCTGATGTTCAGGTTAGACTCATCGGTTGCTACAGTTAAAGAAGCTCCTGAAGCAAGACCTGCAACCTGTACGTCAATATTAATATCTGAAGCAGAATAGGTAGAATCAATAGCACCTAAAGCATTCCATACAGCATCTTTCGCTGCAGTATTGGAAGCACTTCCGGAAACATAAAGAATCCCGTCCTGCTCCTGAACCTGAAGGTTTGAAATTCCTGCAGACTGTGCTGCTGAAACTACACTTGAATATTTATCTTGTAATTCGCTCATCTTAAATTATTTTACAATTAGGTTGTTGTTATACTTTCCGATTTTCAAAGCATCTACAGATTCTTTGATCTTTCTCGCCTGCTGGCCAGAAACATTTCCTGTAAGAGTAAGCTGTCCGTTTACTACTTCCACTTTTACAGATGGGAAATCTTTTACAGCATCCTGAACTTTTTTCTGAACTGCAGGGTCTACAGCAGAAGTTGTTTCAACCGGTGCAGGCGCAGGTGCTGCTGCTATAGTAGACATATCCATTACGTCTTTTACTCCGTTGATTGCTTTTAACTGGGCAATCATTGCATCCTTAGACTGCTGGTCTGCGAAAGTTCCGCTTAAGTGTGCTACACCTTCTTTTACTTCAACAGAAGCATTGGGATTAGAAGTTACTACAGTGGTAGCCTGAGTCTGAAGATCGGCATCAGAAACTTTCTTTTTACAAGAAACTGCTCCGAAAGATACAGCTACAGCTAATGCAGCCATTGCGATAGTTTTTTTCATATTGTATATTTATTTTAATGTTGTTATACAATCAAATGTAATAATAAAATTTGTACCAAAAGAATAAAAAGTCAATAAATCTTTCTTAAATTTTTTACAATATTTTATAAACCAAGGTTTTAATTTTTAGAGATTAAAAACTTAATGTAAAATTAATCCGTTTTGAAGAAAATCTTCTGCCAATTCAAAAACCATTATATTTGCGCAAATTGAACTATATATATGAAAGGACAGAATAAACTTTTTATAGCAATTATCATTGCGCTTATCCTTGGAGTAGGAATAGGAGGAATTGTACATGTGAAGTATCCGGAAAGTGCAGAACCTTTTTCCAAGAATATCAAACTACTCGGAACCGTTTTTATCAGGCTGGTACAGATGATCATTGCGCCTTTGGTTTTTACTACACTGGTGGTGGGAATTGCTAAAATGAGTGATATTAAAATGATCGGAAGGGTAGGAACAAAAGCAATGCTTTGGTTTATTTCCGCCTCTCTGATTTCCCTTTTCATAGGATTGATTCTTGTGAACTGGCTTGAGCCGGGACATGTGACCAAGCTGCCTATCCAGGATGTAGCTTCTGCGGAAGATCTTTTGAAAAGCAGCAAAAGCTTTTCTATGGAAGATTTCGTAAAGCATATGATTCCTAAAAGTTTATTTGAGGCCTTTGCTACCAATGAAGTATTGCAGATTGTGGTATTTGCCATTATGTTTGGAGTGGCTCTGGCTAATTTGGGAGAAGAATATTCCAAGCCTGTTGTTAAACTTTTTGATATTATTGCTCATGGTATCCTTAAAATGGTAGGTTATATCATGTGGTTTGCTCCATTTGGAGTATTGGGAGCGATTGCAGCTGTAGTGGCTACCAATGGTTTTGAAATATTTAAGGTATATGCTATCTATTTAAGAGATTTCTTCTTTGCACTGGGTGTGCTTTGGCTGGTTCTTTTACTGGTAGGGTATTTTATCTTAGGAAACCGTCTTTTTGACCTTTTAAAAAGAATCAAAGAGCCGTTACTGATTGCTTTTTCCACAACCAGTTCAGAAGCCGTATTCCCGAAATTGGTGGAAGAGCTTGAAAAATTCGGCTGTAACAGCAGAGTAGTATCTTTCATCCTGCCGTTAGGATATTCTTTCAACCTTGACGGAAGTATGATGTATATGACATTTGCTTCTATCTTTATTGCACAGATTTATGGTATTGAAATGACTATCGGGCAGCAGATCACAATGCTTCTGGTACTGATGTTAACTTCAAAAGGTATTGCAGGAGTACCGAGAGCTTCTCTGGTAATCATTGTTGCTACCTGTTCTATGTTCGGAATTCCACCGGAGGGGATTGCCCTGATCTTACCAATTGACCACTTCTGTGATATGGGAAGAAGTATGACGAACGTATTAGGAAATACACTGGCAACTTCTGCAGTTTCCAAATGGGAAGGACAGCTGACAGAGCCTATAGAAAAAATTTAAAAGATGAGTGTAAAAAGCTTAGAAACCTATAAAAGCCATATTCAAGAATATGGCTTTACTGTTATTAATGATATTTTTTCTCAGGAAGAAATTGATACAATAAGCAGTGTTCTTCAGAATATTGATACCTCAAAAGAAAATTTCAGGAAGTCTGAAGATCTTTTTGCAATAAGACAGTTTTTAAAAGAGATTCCGGAAATTAAGGATCTTATTTTTAATGATATGATCCAAAAAGTAATCAGAGAGATCTTTGGAGAAAAATATTTTGTGGTGAAAAGCATTTATTTTGACAAACCGGAGACTTCCAACTGGTATGTTGCCTATCATCAGGATCTCACTGTTTCTGTTGATAAAAAACTGAATATACCTGGTTTCGGACCCTGGACTACAAAACAGAATCAGTTTGCCGTGCAACCTCCATTGCAGATTTTGGAAAATATATATACCATCAGAATCCATCTGGATGACACGGATGAAAATAATGGGGCATTAAAAGTAGTTCCAAAATCCCACGCCAAAGGAATCTACAGACCTGAAACGATTGACTGGACCATAGAAACAGAAGATATCTGTAACGTAGAAAAAGGAGGTATTATGATCATGAAACCTCTGACCCTTCATGGTTCTAACCGGACAACCAACGGACACAGAAGGAGAGTCATCCATATTGAATTTTCAGATATGGAACTTCCTGAAGGTCTGAAATGGTCTGAAAGAATGAATTGATAAAAAATAAACCCTTTCCCAGATATTGAGAAAGGGTTTATTTTAATATTAATCACAGGATATGACATCTCTGTATGGATCATTTATATTCTCTTTATGATAAGAGAGAAATAATAGACCTTCTTTTGGATCAGGAATCCAGAAAGATGTTGGTGTGGAGACTGTCATATTTGTTTTCAGTATATTTTCGATCATACCATCCTTACTTCCAAAAGTTGTAACAGGAGTAATTTCCTGAATTTTTGACGTGTCATCTATTTTTACTTTATAGATGGCAAAAGGCTGCTTAGGTTTGAATCCACTGATCTTTGATAAGTCAGATTTATACCCGGTTCGGGTTTCATCATAGCAACGGGTAAACTGTAAGCCTATAAACCGGAATTTATTATTATCTAAGTACGTAAAGGCTTTGCCCAGATTTTTAAGCCACGATTTTTCATCTTTTGTTGGTTTATTTTTCAGTGCTGATCTCGGAGTACATGATGAAATGGAATATGTGTTGTTGTATTTATTTAAAAAGATCAGATATCTTTCATTCGGCTGTACATTAATTTCGCATGCTCCCGAATAGGAATTTCTAATCAGGCCTCTTACATACATTGTTTTGAATGTTGCTCCCTTATATACTTTTTCAATTTCAATATCTGCTTTATAGGTTCTTTGCTCAGTGTTTTCATCATATACTTTCAAAATTTTGATAATACCTGCAAAGTCAGCATTCTGATAATTGTAGGGTAATGTTTCATGTATACATTTACAGGCTGAAACTTTTATGATACTTAAAAGTATAAAGAATAGTAATGACAGTTTTTTCATATATAATTGTGCTTTTTTATTTTGCAGAAACCTCATCAATAAAAATGTAAGATTCACCTCCGGCTCCCTGGTGCCACTCCGGAAGTTTCCCGAAATAGTAGGCTTTTACTTTGATATATTGAGCTTCAGTCGGAAGAATTTCAGCAGAGAAATCTTTGATCTGTACCTTTTCATCTTTCGGATCAATATCGTTATCAATGGTTTTCAGAAGGATAAAATCTTTACCGTTCATAGACGCATAATATTCCACTTTCTTAGGCATCAGGATCCATGCTTTGCTGTCCTGAAGGTAAGCTGATGATAGTTTTGTAATGTGTTGGGGAGATTTAAAATCAATAATCGCTTCGAAATTCTGTCCCTGATAGCCGTGCCATTCCCCTTTTCTCCAGTTGACCTCACCTCTGATCCCGTCAATGAGAGCAAGTTTTCCGTTGGCAGTATATTGAGGAGTCGCTTTAGACAGAATATGGATATCCCAGTAATTTGGCCTTCTGTTGAATTGAGCCGTAGTTACCGAACTTTTCTCACCGTTTCTTTCGGAATAGGCATGAACCTGTGTAGTTTTGCTGATGGAAAAAGGCCCCTTATAAGCTGTAAATGTTTTTCTTTTATTACGGTCACTTTCATCCATTGTCATATAATAGACTTTATCTCCCGGATTGAGCGGAGTGATCTCAACTTTGGCGTTGAAATCAAAGATACGGTCTGCAGCAATAACCGGAGAAGCGGTAAGCTGTGCATATTTAAAATCTTTAACAGGCTTTATCGTTTCAAATCCCAGTTTTTTCAGCGTATCTCTGCCCGTACTTTTAGTAATTGTTCTGGTAGTTCCGTCTTCAAGATGAATTTTAATTTCATCAAAATAAGGGGTAGTGGTTTCCCATTCAGGCAATCCCGGCGTTACCGAATAAATTCCCATGGCACTTAAAATATACCAGGCACTCATCTGGCCGCAATCTTCATTTCCGATCAGTCCGTCCGGAGTGTTTTTATAGAAATTATCAAGGATATATTTGATCTTGGCGTCTGTTTTTTCAGGCTTATCAACGAAATTGTACAGGTAAGCAATATGGTGGCTTGGCTCATTTCCCTGAGCATACTGCCCCATTAATCCGGTAATATCTACCTGTTCTCTGCCCGTTGTTTTATCCGGTGCTGCAAAAATAGCATCAATGAACTGTTCAAACTTTTCTTTTCCGCCATGTGCTGCGATCAGTCCCGGAATATCCTGTTGTACAGAATAGGAATAATGCCATGAATTACCTTCCGTATAGTTATTATTGACTTCTCTCGGGTCAAAAGGTTCGTACCAGTTACCGTTCTTTCTGGGCTGCATAAAGCCACTTTTGGGATTATAAAGGTTTTTCCAGTTCTGAGAACGTTTCATGAAGTACCGGTAATCTTCTTTTTTGCCTAATATTTTAGCCATCTGGGCGATACACCAGTCGTCATAGGCATATTCTACGGTTTTGGAGACACTTTCATGCTCATCATCAATGCTGATATAGTTATTCTGTTTATAGGCGTTCAGTCCAAAGATATCCAGCATAGCAGAGTTTTTGGAAGCCTGAAATGCTTTTTCATAATCAAATCCTTTAATTCCCTTTGCCATGGCATCGGCAATTACAGAAACGGCATGGTAACCGATCATACATTCTGTTTCATTGGAAGCCAGTTCCCAAACCGGAAGCTTTCCGCCCTGCTCATATTGTCTGATAAAAGTATTGATAAAATCAGCCGTTCTCTTTCTGTCGATTAAAGTCATTAAAGGATGTGCTCCTCTGAAGGTATCCCAAAGCGAAAATACGGTGTAATAATCAAATCCATTGGCTGTATAGAGCTTGTTGTCACGTCCTCTGTATCTTCCGTCCACATCCATATTGATGTTCGGTTGGGTAAAAACATGGTACAGGGCTGTATAGAAAACAGACAGTTTATTTCTGTCGTCGGATTTTACTTCAATCTTTGAAAGCTCTTTGTCCCAATCCGCTTCGGCCTGTTTTTTTACAGCATCAAAATCATTGGATTTAGCTTCTGCCAGCATATTTTTTTCTGCACCTTCATATCCGGTGGGGGAGACCGATACTTTGACGTTGATCTTTTCTCCTTTTTTAACGTCAGCAGAGAAAGCCAGAGCCAGTCTTGTTCCGGTAAAAAGATTGTTTTTCTGTTTTCCGTTGACGTCTTTTTTAGAGATTTTCAAGGGTTTTGAAAACTCAATTCTGGCATAGATATACTGATTGGCAGCCCAGGCTTCACTTCTGCGGAATACTTCAATGGTTTTGTCATCTATGATTTTTACTTCTCCTTCCAGCAGTTTGTCCCTGTGATTCAGATCCAGAATAATATGGGCATTTCCTGCATTATTGAATTTATATTCGTGATAGCCAACTCTTTTGGTACTGGTGAGGCGTACATCAATATTATTTTTATCCAGCTTTACGGAGTAAAATCCAGCTGCTGCCTTTTCATTTTTATGCGAAAATTTTGAAGAATAGTCTTTAGGATTCAGTTCCGGATTTCCCATCACAGGCATCAGCATGATATCTCCGTAGTCAGAAACTCCGGTTCCGTTCAGATGGGTATGCGAAAAACCATAGATCACCGAATCTGAGTAGTGATATCCGCTGCATCCGTTCCAGCTTCCGTCAATTCTGGTATCCGGAGAAAGCTGTACCATTCCGAAAGGAACTATAGCTCCAGGGAAAGTATGGCCATGGCCTCCTGTGCCTATCATCGGGTTGACGTATTGTGAATAGTTTTGGGCAGAAATAATCTGGGTGATCATTAAAGAAAATACAAGAATCCCTTTTTTCATGTTCTGATTTTATAAAGCGAATATATTGAAAAACGGACAAACCGATTTAATAAACCGGAAATACTGTCAGATACAGATTGTATGTGAGATTTGATGAAAAGAGCAGGGGCAAACTAAAATCAGAAGCTGGAAGTTGCAATTTGATAATAAGACAGAATAATCTATCATCGTCGTTTATAACTTCCAGCTTTCTTCTTCAGATTCCAGCCTCATTAAAAGCCACATCATACTTCCCCTTCAAAGATATCAGCCAGATAATCTTTTTTATCGTCCTCATCCTTTGTTGTTCCCAAATATTTTTTCCATGCCTGGGATTCATGATATACAATGCCCATTTCCCAGACACAGTAAGTAGGGAGGTGGGTTTTACTTCTGTCCCATATTTCAAAATTTCCGGAACCGTCATAGTAAACACTTTCCCACAATTCATTTCCACTTCGCCAGGTACATACAAGAAGAAGGTGATTTTTTCCGCATAGGTGCATGATGACAAATCCCAGATCTTCAATATCCTGAAAGTTTTCTGCCGCATTTTCTATGCAGGTCTTTGCATTATAAATATCCTGTGGCGTAATTTCTGCCGGATCAGTGGCCAGATCGTACCATTTGAATTTTGTTTGTCCGACTGTGAAAAGTCCTTTGGGAGAAGCATATTTGGATGGATAGGTAGTAGATTTCATAGCTTGTTTTTTGGTGATAGTGAAAGCTTTCACAATAATAAATATGAAAATTATTTATAGAGAGCCCATACCGGCAAATCTAATGATTTTCTGCTGATTACAAATCCGGAAATAGGTTTTTGTTGCAGCTATGGAATACTACAAAAGTGTTATTAGGGGATCAATGATTTATTCGTTACATTTGATCTAAACTAATAAAAACTGACGATCATGAACCTTCAATTAATCGAAATTGCTATCGGACTTATCTTCGTGTATCTTCTGCTCAGTATTTTTGCCATGACTTTAATGGAGATCATCTCAACATTTTTACGCATGAGGGGAGAATTGCTGAAAAGCACCATTGAGAAAATGCTTTTTAATAAAGATAAGAACCCGGAAAAAATCAATGAACTTTATAATCAGCCTCTCATTCTTTTCCTTGGAGATAACGTATCAACCTGGTCCTGGCTGGATCATCTTCTGGCCGGAAGATTCAAAAAGCTGCCGAGCTACATCAAAAATGAAGATTTTTATACCATTCTTTTAGGATTTATCAATGATCATAAATTTTCAGACTCGCTTGCAGAAATCGAAGAAAAAATAGAACAGGCTCCTTTTTCAGAGAATACCCGGCTGCATCTTAAGTTTCTGATCCAGAAATCACAAGGAAATATTGCCGGTTTTAAACAGGAGGTTATCCACTGGTTTGAGGAATGTATGGAGCGTGCCAATACATGGTATTCCAGGAGAGTACAGTATATCATACTGGTATTAGGCTTTATCATTGCTTTTGCAGTCAATGCAGATACACTCCGAATGGTTGATCAGCTGAATCATGATGAGAAATTAAGAAAGGAGCTGGTACAGTCTGCATCGGAATATGTGAAAAACAATCCCCAGGGAAACAGCAGTATTTCAAAAGATCCTTTAAATACAAAAGTAAAGGAAGAATATTATCAATTGCTTAATGAATCTCATCATCTCCTGGGCTGGGAAAATTCAGAGAAGGAAGATCGGAGACTTTTTCTAAGAATAGCAGGATTCCTCCTGACTGCTTTTGCCATAAGTCTGGGATCCGGTTTCTGGTTTGATCTGCTGAAAAGGATCCTTAATATAAGAACGCTGGGTAAGCCGACACAAACACCATGATATGGATTATATTTTTATCTGAAGTTGCGTTTTAAGAAGTCTCTTCATACTCTTTTCCACCTTTAAAAATTCAACAAAAAACGGATGAAAATATCTTTTCGGGAACGGTTTCCGATAAGAATATTCTGATGGATAAAATCCTGAAGCCCTGTGTTTACAAAAGAATTTATCTATGATTGTGTTTACTTATTCTAAATAGGTAAAAAATCCGTAAATTTGTAAACAATTTATATTTATATGTTGACGAAAGAAAAGGTTCAGGAATTCCTTAAAGAAATAGAAGTAGACGATTTAGTAAATAATCTTCAGATCATGGGTAATGATGTTTATATTGATATGACAGCTCATTCACCTGCAATGCATGAAAAGAAAAAACTGGAAGCTGCCATGAAGCAGGCTTTTGCCAGTGAGTTTGGAGAAGATATTCATCTGAAACTTAAGATTGTTTCTCCGGAACCTAGTGAAATTCAGCAAAGTCAGATCAAAGGAAAACAAATTCCGGGTATTCAGAATATTATCGCTATTGCTTCCGGTAAAGGAGGAGTAGGGAAGTCTACCGTTTCTGCAAATATGGCGGTAACGTTAGCTAAAATGGGCTTTAAAGTAGGATTATTAGATGCTGATATCTACGGACCGTCAGTGCCTACAATGTTTGATACAGAAGGTCAGAAACCGATTTCTGTAGAAGTAAACGGTAAAAATCTGATGAAACCTATTGAAAATTATGGTGTGAAAATGCTTTCGATAGGATATTTCTCTGGAGCTAACCAGGCAGTGGTGTGGAGAGGGCCAATGGCTTCCAAAGCACTGAACCAGATGATCAGAGATGCTGCATGGGGCGAACTTGATTTCTTATTAATCGACCTTCCTCCGGGAACAGGTGACATCCACTTATCCATCATCCAGGAAGTTCCTGTAACAGGAGCGGTGATCGTAAGTACTCCTCAGCATGTAGCTTTAGCAGACGTAAGAAAAGGTATTGCCATGTTCCAGATGGAAAGCATTAATATTCCGGTTCTTGGATTGATCGAAAATATGGCATATTTTACTCCGGAAGAACTTCCTGACAATAAATATTATATCTTTGGAAACCAGGGAGCACAATATCTGGCGGAGGATCTGGGAATTCCTGTACTGGGAGAGATTCCATTGATCCAAAGCATCAGAGAAGCAGGAGACGTTGGAAGACCGGCTGCACTGCAGGAAGACTCTAAAATTGCAGAAATCTATACTGAGACAGCAAGAAAAATGGTTGAAAGCTTAGTGGAAAGAAATAAAAACCTGCCTCCTACTGAAGCGGTGAAGATCTCAACGATGGCAGGATGCTCGCCAAAAGCAAAAAAATAATTAATTTCAATTACATTTGAAAAAACCGAATTGAACTGAAAAAATATGGAAACAAACATAACGCACGAAGATACAGTAACAAGAGTAATGGAAGCTCTGGAAAGCATCAGACCGTTTTTGAATAAAGACGGCGGTGATATTGAGCTTATTGATGTGAAAGATAATCAGGTTTTTGTAAAGCTTTTAGGTAACTGTTCCGGATGCTCACTGAACTTTTCAACCCTGAAGCTGGGTGTTGAAAACACAATCAAGCAACATGCTCCGGAAATCGAAAAAGTAGTGAACGTAGAGTAAAAACTACGACTGAGATATTTGTAAAGACAGGCTTTTTTTAAGGTCTGTCTTTTTTTGTTTCAAGAATGACTTCCTTTGTGTTAATCATCTGAAATATTTCTGGATAGCAGTAAAAATAAACCTGACAGGTTTCTGAAACCTGTTAGGTTTTATAGATCAGAGATTTTCAATATTAAATATAAAAATAAAGGCTCAGATCATTAATCCAAGCCTTGTTTATTGTATTTTATTGTTTCACTACCTTATTTCCCACTCCTGTAAGTGAAGCATCCGGTTTTCCTGATTTTGTTCCTGAAGTCCTGTAGTAGACGGTATTGCCACCTCCTTCTATGGCTACTTTATCTACTCTGTCGATATAGACCTTATTGCCCGTTCCTGAAACGGAAACCTTTTTAGCACTTCCTTTAACGGTTACGGTATTATCACCTCCTGAAACTTCTACCATTCCTCCGTTAAGAGTATAATTAAGTTTATGGCCTACGCCTTCCACTTCTATTTTTTTATTGCCGTCGGTCTGTGCAACGCCTTTTATAGATTCTACTTTGGTAGATTGAGAAAATACGACTCCTGTTCCTGTCAGCAAAAAGGCAAGAATGCCTATCGTTTTAATATTTTTCATTATGAATTTGGTTTTGTGGGGATAAATATAGACATAAAATAAATTAAGTTTTGTAAATCAAAAGTTAAATCATCTTAAATATTGAATTTTACGAAGTTAAATTTTCAATCGTCTCCCGGATTACTTTCAGTACATCGGTTGAGCTAAAAAAATTAAATTATAAAATAACCTTACTTTACAATGACTCTCTTCAAATGCCCTTCTGAAGTTTTTACAAGGTAAACACCCGCAGAAAGATCCGTAGTATTGATTGTTAAAGCATTTTTCTCTTTTCCGATCAGCTTTCCTGACATATCGTACATTTCGTAATCCTGTTTTCTGTTGAAATAAAGTGTATTTCCTTTGTTTACAGGATTCGGGAATATATTGAAGGTTGCTGTTTCTGATTTTGTTTCAGCTGTCCCTAAAGTAGGCGGCATTGCCACTTCATACATTGATAATGTTCCGCTGATCTCATTGGCAATAATGACATAGCCCTTATGGGTTGTGGTATTTTCCGGAGCAATGTAAATGATACCTTCCGGGCCGTTATCTCCGCCGTATGCAGAGGTAGAACGGGAATGTTTGTAATCTGTAAAGGTAGGGTTGTTCGGATCTGTGATATTGTAAACCATTACTCCTCCGGTTCGTTCCAGGGTAATGAAAGCATAAGTCTGTCCGTTAATGGTTCCTAATGCCACTCCTTCCGGTTCCGGTCCTTTTGCACGGCTTCTGTTTTTAACGGCATTGGATTCATTATCAACATTGAACAGCAAAGGATGGTTGGCTGCAATATATCTTTCAAACTGGTCCCCACTGTCATATACAATCTGCCTGGTATCTGCATTGAAAATTGAGAATGAGCGGGCTCCTAATGCTGATATCTCTTCAAAGTCCGTATCTCCGTCCGTATTTCCGGTAGCAGAAGAAACCCTGAATCTTCCTAAATTATGAGAAGCTTTTAATATTGCTGAATTAGGGAAAATTGCCGGATCTAAAATATAACTGTTTGCCCCTATAGTTGTTCTTTCGCTGTATCCTGAAAGGTCTTTTTCATCACCTTCATTAGCCGTTACGATATATTGGGTACTCCCGACCTTGTAATTCTGTACGGCATCAGGAACGTAATAAGCCTTTACCGGCCAGTTGGCGATCAATACTTCTCCGTTATTGTCTGAAGCGTCGAAGCCATTACCGGGAAGGCTCATATCTTTTTTACCTAATCCCCAGATCCCTGTAATTGTTTTTGTAGCAAGATTAACCTCAGCAATAGCATTGTTCTCCTGAAGCGTTACCCATGCTTTCTGGCTGTCTGCACTGATGGTTACATATTCCGGTTCCAGATCCTGGGAAAGTGTATTATTGGTTCTTACCTTTCTTAATCCTGTAGCCGTTAATGCTACCACCTGAGAATCAAAATTATTGAAATTAAGAGTGGTCACGTCAGACTGGGTAAGATTTCCGATTCCTCCTGAAATATCGATGATACTGATGGTTCCTTCAGGATCTGTAGTGTAGGCATCATTCGGTTCTCCTTCATTGGCCGTCACTACTTTTGTACCGTCAGGTGTGAAGGTGACCATATCCGGAAGAGCTCCTACAGAAACCTGCTTCAGAAAGTTCCCGTTGATATCAAAGAATACGACAGATCCGTTTTGTTGCGGATTGGTATTCGGGGAAGCGGCAGCAATGATTCCGTTTTTTACAGCAATACTTGTAATGCCTCCATAAGCAGCCATGTTGACTGTTTTTACAACAGATGGAGTGGCAGGTGTACTGAAATCAATAATATCAAAAACATCTGTAAGTGAACTGATCGTAAATAAACGCTGGGTTGCAGGATCATGAACAACAATCTCAGTAGAGCTGTTATTGTTTCCAGACGGATCAAAACTTCCGATATAATTCAATTGGATCTGCTGGGAAGGTACAGGTGCCTGTTTATCATTATCCACAATATAAACCGTTGCGGAATTATCTCCGGAAATGGTTGCTCCGGCAGGATTTTCAAGGCTTACCACGAAATATTCAGCCTGCTGCTCTTCCAGGCTGTCGTCAATAATAGGAATATTAACGGTATAACTGTTGGTGGAAGGGGTAATATTGATCGTTTGATTCACTAATGTAAAATCATTATTATCTGCCGTGCTGAAAGGAGCCGGCTTTACAACAAGGTTGACTGTAGCAGCTGAAGGGTTTGCAATATTGATTTTAAATGCAAGATTTCCTGCATTTTCATTGACTTTAATTAAATTTTTATCTAAAGAGATGGTGGTACCTGCTGTGGTAAAAGTACTGGACGTCACTGACGTTACTCCATTATCACTGAAATCCTCAACCACATTGGGTTTAAGTGCTACATAATAAGTCTGTCCCGGCACTAAGCCGGATGCAGGAATTATGGTGATGGTATTGCTGCTGAAAGCAGTGGTGAAGGGAACCTGTGTACCTGTAGCATTTCCCAGACGGAATTCTACAAGGCTTTGTGCATTAGAATCGTTGATTGCTGAATTATCTGTCAGTCTTACATTTTCGTTAAAAGCTATTGTCGGATTTATAGCTGTAGAGGCATTATTCGTGTTATGGGCCGGAAGATAGGTAACAACGGGCGGAGTGATATCTGCACCTCCTGCAGGGCTTGCATCTACTGTGAAATTATCAAAACGGTTGTTACCACCTGTGCCTCCTCCGGTAGCGGTAAATTCAACCTTTAGTTTAAAGTTTGGATTATTGGAAGCACCCGGAACGGCTGAAAAATCTAAAGTAACCAGCTGGGGATTGGCATCCTGAGGATTCACGGTCTGATACTGTACAAACGTAGTTCCGTCTGTTGAGTAAGACCATGTCTGTGTTCCTGCTCCCTGGCCGGATCTTCGGGTGGAAAACTTTACCACAATGTTCTGATATCCCGTTGTCGGAATATTAAACTGTAATGCTCCTCCGATAGGATTGTTGAATCTCAGGTGAGTTCCGGAAGGATCACTGTTTCTGGCATTCAGATTATCAACATTAAAGTTCTGTCCGGTACCGTTCGCAAAATCGATGATACTTGTACCGCCTGCTATGGCTGTAAGGGAACCATTGACAAGGGTAGAAGAAGGAATGGTGATAGAGGTTTCGGAAGTATTGTTGTTAAAATTCCAGTAATGGATCAGCGTCTGTCCGGAAAGTCCGCTCTGGAAAAAGAATGCGGCAATGACAGACCCTTTTAATAGGTAGTTGTTGATCATTTTTGTACTTCAATTAGATATACAAAAATGAACTTTATGTTTCGCAACTATTTTAATGGAATTTTAAGAAATGTTTAAAAAATAGGTTTGTTTCTGATAAAAAGATAAAATTAAATTTCAAAGAATACAATACAGCGTTCAGTTATCTGGAAGATTTTCCTGAAAAGTTTAAAATTTTTCCTGCCTTACTGCCTTCCAGCGGATGTTTCTGCATATAGAAAAAGCCTGAAACTGCAGTCAGAACCAAGAGTACAAAAATAACCAGAACAATTCTTTTTAACATGTCTCTCATATCGCTAAATTTTTAATATCTCTAATTTCTAAAGTTGCTGTAGGGTATCCCTTTTGTGTGACATTGATCATTGCTCTACCTACTTCGTGTAAAGTTAATGATTTTGTCGGTAAAAAAACAGGAAAAATCCAAATAAAAGGTTTGAAAAACCATTTTACATTCAATTGGCCGTCAACAGGTTTCATAAATCCGGGTCTGAAATTATAAGCTCCTCTGAAGTTCATTTTTTTCAGGGTATTTTCTGTTCTTCCTTTTACCCTTGCCCACATCTGCTTTCCACTTTCTGTACTGTCAGTACCTGCTCCGGATACATAGCTGAAGACCATTTCGGGGTTTTGATAAAGTACTGCTTCTGCAAAGCGGATGGTGGTATCGTAAGTAATTTTAGTATATTCATCTTCATTCATTCCTACACTGCTGATCCCGGCACAGAAGAAACAGGCATCGTAGCCTTTCAGATTTTCATCATGGTTATCTATTGACAAAAAGTCAGAAACGAGATATTCTTTCAGCTTTGGATGCTCTTTTCCTGACGGTTTTCTGCTTATGCTGAGTATTTCGGAAACATTGGGATTTTCAAGGCATTCCATTAAAACACCTTCACCTACCATTCCTGTAGCGCCTGTAAGAATTATTTTTATTGAGTCCATTGTTTTGCTATTGATAGTTGCATGACGGATGGGGTGGGGGAATTACTTTAAAAAAGATAAAAGATAAAAGATAAAAGATAAAAGATAAAAGATAAAAGATAAAAGATAAAAGATAAAAGATAAAAGAT